>DDTQ01000008.1:129018-252261 GCA_002344125.1 Ignavibacteria bacterium UBA2360
CTAAGAGGAGAGGGGAGAGATGTGAGAAAGCTTTTCTATTACTTATTATTTACCGGATTTCTTTGGTGGCGTCAGGTCTTACGACCTGACTCTTTTTGTTTTATTATTTACCTCATCCCCTCCCCTCTCCTAAGAGGAGAGGGGAGAGATGTGAGAAAGCTTTTCTATTACCTATAATTTACCGGATTTTGATGAACAAGGGGCTCGCGCCCCTTGTTCAATAAAAAACTAACCTCTTGCAGCCAATCCGCCTGGTGGACCAGCTTTGGAACGTTTTTTTAGTTCATCAACACGAAGCTGGAGCTTCGTCTGATACTTCCGTCCCAAACCGGAGTTTGGGACGGAGGGTGTTTCCTTTTACTGCATTTAAATTCAACAAAGATACCTTTATATTCGCACTTATGTATAGAATAAAGCTCAATGAATTCGAGGGTCCGTTAGACCTGCTGCTGTTTTTTATCCAGCGGGATGAGCTTGATATACATAATATCCCAATCTCAAAGATCACCAATGAATTCTGCGAATATGTAAATTATATCCAGGTACTCGATCTTGAGCTTGCCAGCGAGTTTATCTTAATGGCTGCAACTCTGATACAGATAAAAGCCAAGATGATGCTCTTTAAACCCGAGGAAATTACCGAAGAGGAAGAGGATCCCAGGTATGAGCTTGTAAAAAGGCTGCTTGAATACAAGCGTTTCAAAGACGCTTCGCAGGAATTCGCAACCCTTGAAGAAGAACACCGCAAAGTATTTTACCGCAACGATTTTGACGGCGACTATAAAATAGATGAAGAAGCTGAAGAAGATGTTACCATACAGAATCTGACACTTTATAATCTCATTAAGGCTTACAAATTCGCGATGGAACACCAACCCAAGGAGGTTGTTCATAATATTACAAGGATGAACGTATCAATTGATGAACAGATACAACATGTCAATACGCTTTGCGGCAGCAGTGAGTATGTGTCATTCCTTGAAATGATAATCGGCATGGAAAAGATAAGGATCGTTGTCACGTTTATCGCTATTCTTGAAATGGCGAAAAACGGCATAATTGGTATAAAAATCAATGATACCTTGACAGATTTTCATGTATTTAAGATCGCTGAAATGCCCGAAGAGGGTATAATAGAGACCTCAAGTTTTAATTGATTTTATGCTTTTTGCTCTTTATTTAGCAATAAAGCTTTATTATATTCGTAATCTACTAAAATAACTCAAGTATTGGCTTTACGAGCGTGGTATCTCGTTTTATATATTTAACTAAACTAAAGTTTAATAACAATATATACCATAAATGAATTTTGACGGCATAAAGAAAATTGTTGAAGTTTTGATCTTTTCATCAGATAGACCGCTTACATTAAAACAGATGAAAGATATTATAAACCAGGAAAAATCCGAGACAGGCGTAACATCGGATATCCGTAATATTGAAAAAGCAGTTAATGAGCTGATAGAAAAATACAGCACAGATAGCCATGCATTCAATATTATACAGGTTGCCGGCGCGTACCGCTTTGCGACAAAGCGTGAATTTGCTCCCTGGCTTGCCAAGCTTAACAAAGAAAAATTAAAACGCAGGCTCTCACAATCAGCCCTGGAAACGCTGGCAATAATAGCGTATAACCAGCCTATTACAAAAGGTGAAATTGAAGCCGTGCGCGGCGTGAATGTAGATTATATTATAGGCTCATTGCTTGAAAAGGACCTTATCACGATAAAAGGCAGGGCAGAAGTTGTTGGCAGACCCATGTTATACGGCACCACAGATAATTTACTTGAGTACCTGGGAATCAATGAAATATCAGATCTGCCTCAGTTAAAAGCAATTGATGAGATAATAAAATCGGGTCCGCCTGAGGGAGTTACACAAAGCGATATAGATTTCTATGAAGAAATAAACCAGATACGCGATAAGATCGCATCCGGTGGAAATGCGGCTGCTCACTTGATATCTGAGGTTAGCTCTCCGGATGAAAACGGGAACGCAGTTATTCACGAGCTGAATACAGAAGGAAACAACGAAAACCTGCCCGAAACCTATGATGAAGAAGGCGGAAATGAGTTCATTTCAGCTGCCGATAGTATAGAAAGCAACAGTGATGAAGAGGGTAGTTAAGAAAAGGACGTTCAAGAGATCTGATGACGTACCTGAATATATAAACCCCGAAAAAAAATCCTGGGGTAAAGAGACAGATGATGATGTTTACACCGAAGAGAAAAACGATTCAGCCGGAACAAAACTTACAAGATTAAACAAATTTATTTCGAATGCGGGTGTAACCGCGCGAAGAAAAGCAGATGAATTAATTTTTACAGGAAGGGTTACAGTAAACATGCAGACTGTTACAGAACCCGGGACAAAAGTTAACCCGGAAAAAGACGTGGTAAAGCTCGATGGGGAAAAGATTCGCCCCCAGACGGAATTTATCTATGTCGTTCTCTTCAAACCAAGAGGATATGTAACTACCACTCACGACGATAAAGGCAGACCGACCGTGATGGATCTTATAGGTCTAAACACCCGCCTATACCCTATCGGCAGGCTGGATTACGATACAGACGGAGTGCTTCTTCTCACCAATGACGGTGAGTTTTCAAACATGATGATGCATCCGCGCCACAAAGTATTTAAAACATACTTTGCCAAGCTGGATAAGCCCATGGAAGAGAATGATTCCAAGAAGCTTCGCGAAGGCGTAATGATAGATGGCAGGCCCACATCAAGGGCTAAAGTAAGAATTATTCCGAATACCGGCGAACAGAATATCTGGATATCTATCCATGAAGGCAGAAACCGCCAGGTAAGAAGAATGCTTGAAACCCTCGGCTATCTTGTGCAGAGGTTAAAAAGAGTTGAGTATGCCAGGATCGGTCTTGATGGCTTAAAACCCGGTGAATGGCGTTATATGACACCGGAAGAAATTGCCGATGCCAGAAAATTAGCCACACCAAAGCCGCCGGTTTTCAGGAAACCTGAAGTTGTTGAGGAACCGGAAGGTGAAGCCCCGGCTAAGAAAGAAAAGAAGGGCAAAAAGGGCGGCAAGAAGAAAAAGAAGAATAAAGATAAGATAAAAAAAGCTGCCGCAGTACAGCAGCCGTCTTCAGATTCCGATGTTCTGGAAAGTATATCCAAAGAACTTGAAAACATCTCTGAGCAGATATCTGACAACAAAGAATAACAATGTTCAAATCAGTTTTTAATTAATTTCATAAGGATCTTTCCGTTTTTTTGAGGACACAATTAAGCTCTGAGGGGTTTTTTTATATTGTGTCCTTTTACATTTTTGAACAACTGAATAAAATAAACAGGAGAATTGTTTGCAGGAAACTAACGATCTGGTAAAGCAGCGTTTATTAGCGCTTGAAGAAATAAAAAATATGGGTATAAATCCCTACCCGCACAGGTTTGATGTCACGGCAAATTCCGCGGAAATTTTGAGCACCTTCAAAGATCCTGCCGATGAGGCAGAAGCTGAAGCTCAGAAACTGAAGATAATTTCGGTGGCAGGCAGAATTATGGCTATCCGAAAGATGGGTAAGGCAAGCTTTTTCCAGATAAAAGACGATACCGGTAAGATCCAGATATACATCAGGCAAAATGATGTTGGCGAAGAGCTTTACAAACTGTTTAAGCTGCTTGATATTGGCGATATAATTGGCGTGAACGGATTTGTTTTTCGTACAAAAATGGGCGAAGTATCTGTTCATGCAACAGCAATTGAGCTGCTCACTAAAACACTTCAGCCGCTGCCGGTGGTTAAGGAAGAAACTTCTGAAACAGGCGAGAAGATCATACACGATGCGTTTGCTGATGTTGAGCTTCGCTACAGGCAGCGTTATATTGATCTTATAGTGAATGATCACGTTAAGGAAACTTTCCTTAACCGTACGAAAATAATTCAATCAATAAAGCGTACGCTTGAAAAATATAATTTCCTTGAAGTGGAAACACCGACTCTGCAATCAATTTACGGCGGCGCCAATGCGAGACCGTTTATAACGCATCATAATGCGCTTGATATCCCCTTATACCTCAGAATTTCAAACGAGCTATATTTAAAAAGGCTTGTTGTCGGGGGATTCAACCGTGTTTATGAACTAGTAAAAGATTTTCGCAATGAAGGAATTGACAGAACGCATAATCCCGAGTTTTCTCAGATCGAATGGTACCAGGCGTATGGTGACTATAACGACAGTATGAACCTGTTCGAAGAAGTTGTTGAGAATGCCTGTTTGTCAATCCACGAAACTACAAAATTAAACTACCAGAGAACTGAAATTGATTTTAAACGCCCCTGGAAACGACTGAAAATGGTTGATGCAATTTCGGGGAAGATTGGCATTGATGTAGTGAACATGAAGAAGGCTGATATTATTAAGTACATGAAGGATAACGATATAGATCTTGACCCGAAAATAACGCACAGCAAGGGATTGGTAATATCTGCATTATTTGAGGCGGTCTGTGAAGAAGATCTTACACAGCCGACATTTATTTATGACCACCCGATAGATTCTACGCCGCTTTGCAAGCCGCTGCGCGAATACACAATGCAGCAGCTTGAGGAAATGAAAAGAGATCCCGAAGCTGTAATTTTTGTTGAAAGATTTGAGCCGTATATCAACAATTGGGAGCTGGGTAATTCATATACAGAGCTTAACGACCCGGTTCTGCAGCGAAGCCTGCTTGAAGCACAGGTTGAGCGCGGCCGCGGCGGCGAAGAGGAAACTCACCCGCTGGATGAGGACTTTTTGCGTGCAATAGAAGTGGGCATGCCGCCTACAACAGGTGTTGGACTTGGTGTGGACAGGCTTGTTATGCTTCTCACAAATTCAGCTACAATAAGAGATGTATTGTTTTTCCCCTTAATGAGGCCGCAGTAACTTATTGTGTTTACCTGTCAGTTGAAAATATACTGTTCTAATTTTTTAGAATTGTAACAAAAGTGAATCTTAAAATTCTATTATTACTTTCTAAAGATTCCTGCTTTCGCAGGAATGACAATAAAAATTGATTAGCCACGCTCTTTAGAGCGTGGAAAAATATGTTTAACTCTACCGGGACTTTAGTCCCCAACTTAAAAAGTTCAATGCTGTTTGAAGAAACCATAAACGGATATTTATATTCAACCGATAAGGATAAATTGCAGTTTGATGTAATTTTTAATTATCTTTCAAAAGAATCTTACTGGGCACAGGGAATTTCACGGGAAATTGTGAATCAAGTGATCGAAAATTCAGTATGTTTCGGTATTTATCATGGTGAGGAACAGGTTGGCTTTGCAAGGGTTGTAACTGATAAGGCAACTTTCGGTTACCTTGGTGATGTTTTTGTTCTAAAGCCGCATCGCGGCAAGGGGCTTTCGAAAAACCTGATGGCATTCATATTGAAACACCCTGAATTTCAGGGTTTTCGCAGGTGGCTGCTTCTCACAAAGGATGCGCAGAGCTTGTACTCGCAGTTTGGATTTATCAAGTTTCACGCACCGGATAGATGCATGGAATTATGGTACCCGGATGTTTATAGCGGCGATCCGGAAAAACAAAAAATAGCCGCGAAAGAAAATAATTGATCTTGAAAACTTTGTTATGAAAGTGGAATTGTAAAATGAAAGTAGTAAACAGCGTATTAGAACTCTTCGGCAAAACTCCCTTAGTAAAACTAAATCATATAACCAAAGATATCAAGGCGTCAGTATTCGCCAAGATGGAATCAATGAATCCCGGCGCAAGTGTAAAAGACAGAATTGGGCTTGCGATGATTGAAGATGCAGAAAAACGCGGCTTGCTGAAACCCGGGGGTACAATAATAGAAGCCACAAGCGGCAATACCGGGATAGGCCTGGCACTTACTGCGGCTGTAAAAGGATATAAATGCATTTTCACTATGACTGAAAAAGTATCGGTAGAAAAACGCCGTTACTTACAGGCGCTTGGCGCCGATGTTGTAATTTGTCCTATGACTGCCAAACACGACACTCCGGAAAATTACGTAAGTGTTGCCAAGAGGATCAACGCAGATACTCCGAACTCACTGTTTATGTACCAGTATAACAATCCCTCAAACCCTGATGCACATTATCATTCCACAGGCCCTGAGCTGTGGGAACAGACACAGGGAAGAATTACACATTTTGTAGGCAGCCTGGGCACAGGCGGCACTGTAAGCGGTACGGGCAAGTATTTGAAGGAGAAAAATCCGAATATAAAGATCATAGCCGCAGATCCGTATGGTTCAATATTCAAGACCTTTAAAGAATCCGGAATAATGACAGAAGGCACACCATACCTTGTGGAAGGAATTGGACAGGATATGCTCCCCGAAAATGTTCATTTTAAATACATTGATGAAATAATAAATATAACAGATAAAGACTCCTTCCATCTTTCACGCCGTTTAGGCAGAGAAGAAGGTATCATGTGCGGAGGCAGTACCGGTACAAATCTTGCAGCGGCGTTAAGGGTTGCTAAAGATCTGGATGAAAAAGCTGTTGTGGTGTTTGTGGTTTGTGATACCGGCGAGCGTTATTTAAGTAAACATCATTCAGATGAATGGATGCGCGAAAAACGTTTGCTTGAAAAAGATAAAACAACCATTGGTGTTGTATTCCAGACAAAACTCTCAGGCGGGCTGCCAAATATGATCTCAGCATCACCAACGGAAACCATTGGCGAAGCGCTGGCAAGACTTGAGCAATATAATGTATCGCAGATACCTGTGCTGGATGAAAATCACTCAATTGGTGCACTTACAGAAGCTGACCTGATGAGTATGATAATTGATGACCCGGCTACTATTGATAAAAAAGTATCTGAAGTAATGGGTAAAGCGTATCCGGTTATTGATGAATCCGAAGATATAAAGCATGGAATCCAGTATTTGAAAGAATCACCCGCAATACTGGTAAGCCAGTACGGCAGACTGATTGGTATCTTGACCAGGTATGATGTACTTGATTTTGTGTGATATAAAACCCAAATAATTATGATGAATTTGATATTTGGTATACTATTAGGTTTTGGATATTTATTAATTGGATGGTTGTTAATAGAAATTCCTTTTGCATTAATGACTGCTCTTTATAACAAAATTAAATACGGCATTTTTGATGTTGAAATTGCAGGCCCTATTGGTACAATTTTTATGAGCATTTTTGAAATAATAATAATATCAATTGCCTTTTTTCTAATTGGATTAAATATCGAAATTATTTTAGTTGCTGCAGGCATTAGAATAATGTTAATTTTCATAATTGGTTAATATAAAAAAATGAACTATATACTTGTTGCAAAATTAAAAGATCATTGGGGAAATATTCCAAATCAAGAAACTAGTTATGATTTAAATCTTATTCCTAGTCGAGAATTCCTTCATAATTTGAATGAAAATGTTGTTTCTTATTTTGTAAATATAAATTCTTATCAACCTAAAAGGTTATGGAGAGGCTTTGTTAAAAATATCAAAATAAATGGTAACCATCTATTTTTTAAGGTAGAAGTTACTGATGAGTTAGAGTGGGATACATATTTTGATAAATATAATAAAATAGGATGGTATGTTGATAATAAAATAGTCAAATTGAAATATAATACAGAAGCTAAAATTAATAATCAGAATTTATCAATTAATAATAATTTCGATAACTTACCACAATTTGTAAAGAATTTGTTAAATTCGAACAGCTATGCAAGTTTTGAAGACGGAGTAAATAAATTAATAAAATTAATTGGTGTCAACGATTTATTTGATTTTGATAAACGTAATCAAAGAGGGATGGCAGATGGTTTTTTTATTTTTAAAGATAAGTTAGTTGTAATTTATGACGCAACATTAGAAAATAACTATATAAATGTTAAAGCTCAACAAATTAATAACTATGTAAATATTCTAAAAGAGGGCAAAATCGATTATTATGATAAACGGTCTTTCAATATTGCAAACTACGAGAAACAAGTATGGATAGTTACAAAAGGTCAAAGTAAACAAATAAAGATTCAAGATAATATTAAAATTAAAGAAATTAGTATTGATGATTTGTATAATATATATTTAGCTAGAATTCAACAAAATTACGAATTAGAAATATTGATTAGTAAACTAATAAACATTGTTTAAAGCTAAATTATCTTATTTAATAATATTTAAAAATTATTTATGAAATTTTCGACTAAAGCTATTCATGCAGGCAATAACCCTGATCCCACAACGGGAGCTGTGAATGTACCGATTTACGCTACATCAACTTATGCGGATGAAGCATTCGGGGTATCAAAGGGTTATGATTACGGCAGGACAATCAATCCAACGCGCGCAGCGCTGGAAACTAATATTGCCGCGTTAGAAAACGCAAAACACGGTTTTGCATTTTCAAGCGGGATGGGCGCTACTCATGCTATCGCAACCCTGCTGCAAAAAGGCGACCATGTAATTGTATCGCAGAACGTATATGGCGGTACTTACAGAATATTTGAGCGTATCTTTCGCAAAATGGGGCTCGATTTTTCCTGGGTAGATACTTCTAAAGAATCAGAAATTAATGCAATATTAAAACCCAATACAAAAATGATATTTGTGGAAACACCCACAAACCCAATGCTGACGCTTACTGACCTGGAAATGATATCAAAGTTTGCAAAGGCTAATAAGCTCATATCTGTGTGTGATAATACATTCATGAGTCCGTATTTCCAGAATCCTATAGATCTTGGAATTGACATAGTTGTACACAGTACAACAAAATACATCAACGGTCACAGTGACGCGATCGGCGGCTTCGCCGCGACAAGCGACCCTGAAATTGCAGAGCAGCTTAAATTTATTCAGAACTCAGTTGGCGCGGTACCTTCACCGTTTGATTGTTACCTTGTACTTCGCGCTACCAAAACACTTGCGTTAAGAATGGAACGACACAACGAAAACGCGATGAAGCTGGCAGCAGTGCTCCACGATAAATATAAGGATAAGATAAAACATGTTTTTTATCCCGGACTTCCTTCGCATCCGCAGCATGAGCTTGCTAAAAAACAGATGCGTGGTTTTGGCGGAATGATATCTATTGATCTTGGGGCACTTGAAAATGCAATTAAATTCTTCAACGGACTGAAAATTTTCTCACGCGCGGAATCTCTTGGAGGAGTAGAAAGCCTTGTGTGCCATCCTGTAAGTATGACTCACGGCGCCGTGCCAAAGGAAGAACGGGAGAAGTTCGGTTTAACCGATGGACTTGTGAGGCTTTCTGTGGGTGTTGAAGATTACGATGACCTGCTTGAAGATATTAAAGGCGCGCTTGGCGGAGTGAAGTAGATGCTTAGCAATCACAATGAAATACGCGCGCAGTTCCCTTTTACAGAAAAGTTTGTTTACTTTGATGCCGCTCATTATACGCCGTATCCGCAGAGATCAGTCAAGAAACTGAATGAGTTCATAACGGATTTTACCACAGATTTTCTTAACTTAAGCCTCAAAAACATGCGGCTTTCGCAGGAATTCAGAAGCACCTGCGGGAAACTGCTGAACTGCGAAGCAGATGATATCATCATTACATCAAACACTACTCATGGCATAAATATTTTCGCAAACGGTATTCAGTTGGACCCCAAAGATAATAATGTGGCAATGCTTGATTCGGAATTTCCCGCTGTAGTTTATCCCTGGCTTAACCAGGAAAAACTCGGGAGGGTAAATGTGATGCTCATACCCAGCGATAAGGGCTATGCCAACGAAGCGCTGATAAAGCGGACGCTTATGGATTTTAATATCCGTGTATTCACAATAAGTTTGGTGCAGTTCCTTGGCTACAGGCATTCCATAAGAAGCATAGCTGAGTTTTGTAAAAAACGCAATATTTATCTTATTGTTGACGCCATTCAGGCCACAGGAGTTTGCCCCATAGATGTACAGGAAATGGGTATTGATTATTTAAGCACGGGTAACCAGAAGTGGCTTATGTCGCCTGCGGGCCTTGGATTTACTTACATTTCAAAGAGTTACCGTGAATTGATAATGCCTTCATATGCTGGCACAATGAATATGAACTTCAATTTTGATAATTTCCTTGATTACAAACTTAATTTCAAAACCTCCGGCGAAGCTTACGAGAATTCAACACCAAACACTCTTGCTTTAATAGGAACAGATGAAGTTTTAAAATATTTTATGGAGCTTGGCGTAAAGAACATATTTGATCACATTATTGATATACAGGATAAGTTTATAGAACTGCTGGATAAAACAAAATTCAGGATTGAAAGTGATCTCTCGGCAGAGCACCGCTCAAACATTTTGATATTTTCTCATGTTGATATCACAAAGAACAAAGAAGTGCAGAAAATGCTGGAAGAGAAAAATATCCATATTGCAGTAAGGGAAGGCTACCTGAGGGTTTCACCGCATATATACAATAATTACAGCGATGCCGAACAATTGGCTGAAGGCCTGAACAGTTTTTAATTCTCCAATTTATTACAGAATACTATGACGTACCACAATTCAAAAACCGTAACAACATCCTTCGAAGAAACTATCGGGAAAGTAACCGAAGAGCTGAAAAAAGAAGGCTTTGGGATACTCACAGAAATAGATGTAAAGGAAACACTTAAGAAAAAGCTTGATGTGGATTTCAGAAAATACAGAATTCTGGGTGCATGCAATCCTCCGCTGGCATACAAGGCTTTGAGTGAAGAAGAGAATATTGGCGTAATGCTGCCCTGTAATGTAATTGTACAGGAAAAAGAGGGCGGTGTTGTGCAGGTCTCTGCCATTAATCCGATGGAATCAATGAAGGCAGTTGCAAATCCTAACCTTGAAGAGGTTGCCTCAACCGTTAGCAGTAAACTTGCTAAGGTAATAGAAAACTTAAAATGAAATAAATTGGCTGCTATATTTTTAAAGAAGAACGAATCCCGCAGGATACGCAACGGTCACCAGTGGGTATTCAGCAATGAAATTGCGAAAACAGAAGGCAGCCCTGAAAGCGGTGCACTTGCTGAGCTTTATGACCAGAAGGAATATCTTGGTACGGGTTTTTATAACAGGAATTCCCTGATATCTTTAAGACTGCTGAACAATACTTATGAAGGTGATCTTGGCTCATATATTAAGGATTCTATATTAAAGGCAAATGAACTTAGGAATACGTTTTATCCAAACCGCAAATCATACCGGATGGTGTTCAGTGAAAGTGACTTCCTGCCGGGTCTCATAATAGACAAATATAATAATACATACGTAATGCAGGTTTACTGCTTTGGTATGAACGAGAATATTCAGCTTGTAGTTGATGTATTGAAAAGCGATCTTGGCGCGGAAAATGTATTTACCCGCAACGACCCTTATTTCAGGAAACTCGAGGGCTTGCCCGAAGATGATATTGTGTATCTAGGTGAAGCAACACCCGAAACAATAGATGACGGAAGCCTGAAGTACAAGATTGATTTTGCGTTATCACAAAAAACGGGTTTTTATTTTGACCAGTGCGATAACAGAGAGTTCATAGAGAAAATTTCAGAAAATAAAACCGTCCTTGATGCGTTTTGTAATTCCGGCGGATTTGGCATGCATGCCGCCAAAGGCGGCGCGGGTTATGTTACATTCCTTGACTCATCAAAAGGTGAAATAGAAAATGCAGAGAAGAATTTCGCATTCAATGAACTTACCGCTGAAACTGATTTTATAGTAATGGATGTGTTTGATTACCTGCAGAAGAGTATTGATGCCGGGAGAACATTTGATTTAGTTATGGTCGATCCCCCTGCATTCGCAAAAAGCCGCAAAAGCATTCCAACCGCATTGAAAGGCTACGCCAAACTGAATAAAATGGCCGCGAGCTGCGTTGGTATCAATGGTTACCTGGTCACTTCTTCATGTTCGCACCATATTTCCCGGGAAGATTTTCTTGAGGCGGTTATCAGCGGCGTTTCAAAAGCGGGCAGGAAGCTTCAGCAGGTGCATTTTGACGGTGCATCGTTTGATCATCCTTCAATCCCGGGGATGAATGAAACAACATACCTGAAATTTGCGGTTTTTAAGGTATTTTAAAACACTTTTTATATCTTTTATTATTAAACCAATACCCTTATTTTACAATCTTAAATCTCAAAAATCACTGAAAATGAGCAAGTATCCGCCTATATATTACGCAGATTATCTTCAGCTTGAAAGTCTGCTGAATTCACAAAAACCAAAAAGCACAGAGTACGGCTATAAGGCGCATGATGAAATGCTGTTTATAATTGTACACCAGGCATACGAGCTTTGGTTCAAGCAGATACTGCATGAAGTAGATTCCGTCAATACAATGTTCCGTGATGATGTTGTTGACGAAAAAAGTATAGGCATCGCTGTATCACGTCTGCACAGAGTAACCGAGATACAGAAACTGCTTATTGAGCAGCTCAGGGTTCTTGAAACAATGACGCCCCTGGATTTTCTTGAGTTCAGGGATTTCCTTATTCCCGCAAGCGGATTCCAGAGCTTTCAATTCCGTTTGATCGAAAATAAGCTGGGACTCTCAGACGAAAAACGCATTCAGTACAATAATGTGGATTACCTGAATACACTCGAGGAATCACACAGGAAAATTATACTTGAGACAGTGAATAATCCTTCATTGTTTGAGCTTGTTGAAAAATGGCTGGAGCGTACACCGTTCCTAAATTCACAAAGCTTTAATTTTTGGCAGAGCTACAAAGAAGCCGTTGAAAGAATGCTTGAGCATGATACAAAAATTATAATGGAAAACGCAACTCTTACTGAAAAGAAAAGGGAATTCCAGTTACGCAATATTGAACTGAACCGCGAAAATTTTGAGGCATTGTTTGATGAAGCTAAACATAATGAGCTTGTTAAGGAAGGCAGAAGGCATCTTTCGAACCGATCAATGCTTGCAGCGATATTCATAAATCTTTACCGCGATGAACCAATTCTGCATCTGCCATTTATGTTCCTGAATACACTTGTTGAAATGGATGAGTTATTTACCGAATGGCGCTACAGGCACGCTCTGATGGTTCAGCGAATGATCGGTACAAAAATTGGTACAGGCGGCTCATCGGGTCACCAGTACTTAATGTCAACGGTTGATAAACACAGGGTATTTACTGACCTGTTCAATCTTCCAACGTTCCTGATTCCCCGCTCAGAACTGCCCAAACTGCCGGAAGAGCTCATCAGGGAGCTAAGCTTTAATTTCAGTAACAGGTAATGCTTGTTAAGGGTAAAGTGATTTCAAAAGAAATAACCACTAATTACACTAATTTCACGAATGTTTTTTTATGTTTTATTTGTCTTAAATGAATGAACCTATTTTTAAGGAAGAATCTTATAAAATCATCGGTTGTTGTTTAGAAGTTCATAATGAATTAGGTCCGGGATTTCTGGAAATAGTATATAAGGATGCATTGGAGATAGAATTTCAGCTTAGTAACATACCTCATTCAAGAGAAAAATTGTACGATGTTTTTTATAAAGGTAAACCTACGAATCGAAAATATAATGCGGATTTTGTAATTTATGACAAAATTATTCTGGAAGTTAAAGCTTTCAAAAGGTTATCTGATGATAATTTGCTGCAGACACTAAACTATCTAAAAGTAACTAAATTAAAGTTAGGTATATTGGCGAATTTTGGTGAGAGTTCTTTTAATTCCAAAAGAGTGCTTTTTTAATTAGTGTAATTAGTGAAATTCGTGGTTATTGATTCTAAAAAAATAGATATTTTAAAATAGTGAAAAAATGAAAATTGATCTTACAGGAAAAAACGCTGTAGTATGCGGAAGCACACAGGGAATTGGCAGGGCAATTGCAATTGAGTTTGCCAAATGCGGTGCAAATGTTGTGTTGGTTGCAAGAAATGAGGAATCACTGCGCAAAGTATTGAGGGAATTACCAGCTTCAAAAACGCAGAACCATAATTTTATTGTGGCAGATTTTTCAGAGCCTGAAGAATTACGCAGAAAAATGCAGAACTTCGCAAGTGAAACAAAACCTGTGCACGTACTTGTAAATAATACCGGTGGCCCCAAAGGCGGGGAAATATATAAAGCTGAAACCGGTGAGTTTGAGCAGGCGTTTCGTAATCATTTGATCTGTAATCAGATAATGGTACAGGCGCTTGTTGAAGGTATGAAAAGAAATGAATACGGCAGGATAATAAACATAATTTCAACATCTGTGAAGCAGCCAATTAAGAATCTTGGTGTATCAAATACCATCCGCGCAGCGGTTGCGAACTGGTCTAAAACTCTATCGGTAGAACTTGCTCCGTTTGGGATAACTGTGAATAACATTCTGCCCGGTGCAACCAAGACCGAGAGATTATACAGCATATTTGAAGCGCGGGCAAAAGCAAGCGGAAGATCAATTGATGAAATTAAAGATGAATTTCTCATTGAGATTCCCGCGGGCAGGTTTGCAGGACCTGAAGAGCCTGCATATGCGGCAGCTTTTCTTGCATCACCGTTTGCAGCATATATTAACGGCATAAACCTGCCTGTTGATGGCGGAAGACTTAACTGTTTGTGACGATATTTAGGAAGATTTTTTAACCACGAATTACACTAATTTCACAAATAAGAATTGGTTAAACTATTTTTAAGTAATCTGTATTATGAATCGAGTCTATTAAAACTGTAATTCAAAACTACAAAGCAAATTAGTGCAATTCGTGAAATTTGTGGTTCATGCTTTTGATTTTGAAATATTAATAAAAAATTAATAATAAACAAAAATAAACTATGCTATCATACAACGTAACAATAAATGTAGATGATGATATCCATGATGATTGGGTTGACTGGATGACCTCACAGCACATCCCGGATGTCATTGCGACAAAGTGCTTTAACAACTACAGCATGCACAGGCTGCTTTCGCCGGAGCCTGAAGAAGGCACATCGTATGTTATTCAGTATGTGTGCGATAATGTTGAAGATTACGAGCGCTACCAGATAGAGCACGCAGCTTTGCTGCAGAACGCGCACCAGGAAAAATTCGGCGGCAAGTTCACAGCGATAAGATCGCTGATGGAAGAGGTCTGAAGCAATCAGCAATGAGTAATTAACAATGATCAATTATGGATCATTCAGATAAGAACAAATCAAAACCCGATGGCGGAATTGATCCTGAGGAATTAACAAAGCTTTTTGAGAAGCTTAAGCTGAATAAATTCCAGTTCTGCCCATATTGCCAAAGCGCGGTTGAGTATATTTGGGTGCACGGTCATTACCAGTGCCCAAAGTGCAAGAATGTGGTTATAAGCTGCTGCGGAGAGAGTTAAAATAGTGAAATGGTGAGTAGGTGAGTAGGTAAGTAGGTGAGTGGGTAAGTAGGTGAGTGGGAGAGTAGGTGAGCAGTTGAAATTCTTGAAGCGGAAATCAATAATTTATGAACAGATTACATTTAAGTATATACAAGAAGTGGTTTGATGAAATATTAAATGGAACCAAAACGATTGAATTCAGGGAAATAAAACCATATTACGATAAGCTGCTGAAGAATCATTTTGATGAAGTCAAATTTGTTAATGGCTATGGCCAAGAACGACCATTTCTAGTCGTTAAGGTCACAAAGATTATCAAAAGAAAAGAATTCTACGAAATACATTTAGATAATATTATTGAAACAGGAAACCTGTAACCTGTAACATTCAACCTGTAAACTATAAAAATTTGTGATAAAGAACTATATTAACGGTGAATTACTTGAACCGGTATCGGAGAAATACTTCGATAACTACGACCCTGCAATAGGTGAAGCGTACGGTATTGTGCCTGATTCCGATGAGCGGGATGTTGAGCTGGCTGTAGCCGCAGCGGAAGCTGCTTTCCCCGCATGGGCGGCAACGCCGCCGGATGAACGTTCGCGTATTATGTTCAAAATTGCGGAGCTTATCAAACGCGATCTTGCTGAGTTCGCAAGGGCTGAATGCATCGATAACGGCAAACCGCTGACGCTTGCTAAGACAGTTGATATTCCACGAGCTATTAAAAATTTCGAGTTCTTCGCATCTGCAATACATGGTTTTGCAAGTGAGGCTCACCAGATGGATAATGAAGCGGTAAATTATACTTTGCGCAATCCCGTTGGGATTATTGGCGCAATTTCACCGTGGAACCTGCCGTTGTACCTGTTTACATGGAAGATCGCACCGGCACTTATCACCGGAAATTGCGTAATTGCAAAACCATCTGAGATAACACCAATGACAGCTTACCTGCTATCGGATGCATGCATTGAAGCAGGTTTGCCTGAAGGGGTGCTGAATATTGTGCACGGTTACGGGCATAAAGTCGGCAGAGCCATAACAACACACCCCAAAATTAAAGCAATTACGTTCACAGGCGGCACAAAAACGGGATCTGATATTGCATCAGTTGCAGCGCCTATGTTTAAAAAGTTATCACTTGAGCTTGGAGGGAAAAATCCCAACATAATTTTTGCTGATGCGAATTACGAAAAGATGCTGAGCACAACGGTTATGTCATCATTCCGCAACCAGGGTGAAATTTGCCTTTGCGGTTCGAGAGTGTTTGTTGAAAAGCCAATTTACGATAAATTCAAAAATGATTTTGTTGAACGAACAAAGGCATTGAAAATTGGCGATCCGCTTCAAAATGATACTGACCAGGGAGCGATAGTATCAAAAGAGCACATGGAAAAAGTGCTGAGTTACATCAAGCTGGCACAGGATGAAGGCGGCACAGTACTTTGCGGCGGGAATCAGTTCATACCAGAAGGCAGATGTGATAACGGCTGGTTTATTGAACCTACTATTATTGAGGGTTTGGCATATAATTGCAGAACGAATCAGGAGGAAATTTTCGGTCCGGTTGTGACAATAACTCCCTTTGAAACCGAAGAAGAAGTATTAATGATGGCAAACAGTACTGAGTATGGGCTGGCATCAATTATTTGGACGGAAAATATTTCACGGGCACACAGGATGGCGGCAAATATTCAGACCGGAATAGTTTGGATAAATTGCTGGATGGTGCGCGACCTGCGCACGCCGTTCGGCGGAATGAAATCATCCGGCATCGGCAGGGAAGGCGGAATGGAAGCATTAAGATTTTTTACTGAACTCAAGAATGTCTGTGTGAAATTGTAAAATTTTATATGAGTTATTTTAAATTAAAAATAAATTCCATATTAGCGGTCTATTTGTTATCTCTTATAATATCCATTTTCATTGTACCAACGCTAACAGATTTAAATTCTTTCAAACAATTCATTGCAAATCCGGACATTTATCATTTGATAGGTATCATTTCTATTTATTTGTTGATTTTGCTGATTTCCTTCAAAAGACTCCAAGTGCTAACAAACAGATTCATAAACAGTCTATCCTTACGTATTTGTTCATTTTCATACATTGATTTTGCAATATGGTTTTCATTATTTTTTATCGTTAACGCAATTACTTTTAATGCAGAGAGCCTTTATACTATGTATAATTTTGCTTGGGTAATATTTTCATTGATTGTCATTTCTCTAGTATCTCTTCTAATTTTATTTTTTACAACAAAGTCGACAAAAATACAAGATAAGGAAATTCGTTTAGAATCTTATTCAGATAATCCGATATTACAAGCGAAACAGGATCTATTAAATAGGCGTGAATTTGTAAACAGTTTCTCAAATGAATTAAAAAGTCTATTAGTATATGATGAATATTCGTTTGTTTTTGGGCTATATGGTAGTTGGGGAGAAGGAAAAACATCCTTTATAAATCTTGTAAAAGAAACAATTCAGAACGACAAAAATTTTATGATTGTCGAATTTAATCCTTGGCAATATAAAGATAAACAAGCAATTATATATGCTTTTTTTAATGAAATTGAAAATCAAATTAGTAACTCATACATTTTATCAAATTTTTCCAAAAGCATAAAAAAATATATTAAATTATTGTCGTTTGGATTTGTTAACATTGATCTAAAGTTGAATATTGATCTGGAGAGTGATAATTTCAGTGATGTAAAACAAGAAATTCAAAGCAAATTATACTTGATAAAAAAGAAATTAGTAATAATAATTGATGATTTGGATAGGCTGCAATTCGATGAGATAATGTTAATTTACAAAATAGTGTCTTTAAATGCAAAATTTAACAACATTTGTTTTGTGCTTTGTTTTGATCCGGTCAAAATTCGACAATATCTTGAGGCAAATAAATTTGAAAAGGATTATATTGAAAAAATAGTTAATAAGGCATTCTATTTACCTCTTCCACCACAGAAAGCTATTGAGGAGTATTTGTTTAACGGAATAAGCGATATCTTACTCCAAAACAAAGTGGGCGAGAACGATATTAACAGTTTTATTAAAGAATTCAGTTACAAGTATAATCTAAAAATAAGAGAACAATTTCAAAATATTAGAAATATTAAATTGTTCCTGAATTGTATTAAGATAGATTTGCCGTTAATAATAAAGGAAATAAATGTTGTTGACTACTGTCTACTTGCAATAATCAAAACTTTTTATCCAATGATTTTTGAGCATATTAAGAATCAACCAAATGATTTCATAAATACACCAATATCTGCTCAATACTCTTATAGAGAACTATTCTATGAAGATAGAAAAGGTGATGAGACTAACCAAAAACAAAGAATTGATGACTTGTTGTTAAAAGAGAAAAATTTACAATTAGTAAAATATTTGCTTTGCAGCTTGTTTCCTAAAATTAGTAATTTGTACAAAGCATTTGCAACAGAAAGGAATGAAGGCAAAGCAACTCAAAGATTTGAAAAAAGAATCTCCGATTCTGAATCATTTCACAAATATTTTCAACTTGATGTTAGAATCGATGAGATACCTGATTATTATATAGAGAAAAAGATATATAAATGGAATATTAGTTCAAAGGATTTTATAATTATGGATATTTCAGAATCCATAAAATTATTCATTGAAGATAGCAAATTAGATGAATTTCTTAGAAAGATTTCAATATTTAACAAATTAATTGAAGAAAATACAATTAAACATGTTATAGAGGCAATATGCTTAAATATGGAAATATTTCCTGATACTATAGATAGAAAGCATGTTTTTGGGTTATCTGAATATTATCGAGCTGAAGGCTTATTCATGGAATTAATTAATGAAAGAGTAAAACCACTAGAAATGCAGCCACTATTAATTCAACTCATCAATACAGCTACACATATGCCGATAATTGTTTATATTGCTTTTAGCTGTATTAAAGAAAAGAATGATTTTTACAACGTCAATAAGAGTGTAAACAAAGATATTATCGTCAATGAAACTTTAAAAAAGTTAAGAAAACATTACATAATTAACAAAGTTAATATTTTTGAAGAGCTTAAACAATATAGAGAATTGACTTTTGTTTTATACCAATGGGCTGTAAATTGGAACTACGGTAATGAAAATCACTATGATGAAGTGAATAATTACATTTTATCAATTGTAAATCATGATTTCAATAGTTTTGTAGTTTTGATATTGAGGTTTAGTAGAGAAGATACAAAATGGCAAACTGAGAGTATTTTCTTTCAATTGGATGATTTAGTTAAGATGTGTGATATCAAAGAACTGAACTTATTGGCGAAAAAGTATTCTAAAACATCTGATATTGACTCTGAAATCTTGAAATACATTAATGAGTTTATCAATGCAAGCGACAACTTCATAAATAATAAAAGATAATCTTTTGTGCAATATTGATACTGTTAAGTGGGTTAGAGAAGTCCGGGATAAGAATTCTGTAAAACACAAGAGGTTAACATTGAAAGAATTTGCTTTTGAACTGTCAAAAAAAGCTTAAAAAAGCAATTTGTGGGAAAAAATTAATAAAGACAAAAAAATGACTCATTAAGGTTGGAGTTCTTTATTGAAAAATAGCCTCCTTTTTCGCATTTTTAAAATTAATATTATCCGGGGGGATTATGGTAAACTTAAATAGTTTTCTGTAAAATTAATTATATTTTTTCTTATGCTAGGAATCTGTATAGAACTTAAAACCTCCTGCAAACACTGCAGCTCACCTCTTATGCTTAATGCATTCACAGAAGATATTTTGTGCCCATCATGTTACAAGTTTAATGAATTTGATGGCGAAGAGTGGAAGAACCTGCTTGAAGATGCTATGCAGGAGGCTCCAAAGATGCAAATAGGCGAGGGTCAGCCTTCAACAATTATGCGGGGGCAGTACACATACCAGCTAATGTACGGAAGGCAGGAACCCCGGTGCGCTAAGTGCAAAACAAATATTGATGTTTCTAAAATTGAAGAGTACTCAGCAAAAGGAAAAGTTACCTGCAGCAAATGTTCCACTGAAATTTTCGTACGTAAATCAGATGAACTAATTGCGGAGAATTTTTCCAATGTGAAATACCTGGTTGGCGAAGATGACGACCAGTTAAAGAAAAATCCTGAACCCGGTAAACTTCCTACATCAGCTAAGCCGGTATTATTCACCTGCCCATCATGCGCGGGGAATCTTGAAATTGATGGCACCGACCGTATGGTATCATGTAAATTCTGCGATTCACAGATATACCTGCCGGATGACCTTTGGTTGAGGCTCCACCCGGTAAAGGAAGTTTCACGGTGGTACATGTTAGTTGATGAAAACGCTTTACCGCCTGCCGGCAAAATGCCTGAATGGTATTACCTCTCAGATATGATTGCCGATAAAGATGGTAATATCTATTTCGCCACAGCAAATGATGGTGAAAATGATTTTATGGTTTGGTCGCTTGATAAGAACCTGAACGCACGATGGATAAGAAAAGATATTAAGTTCCACTACGAAGACACCAGGCTGGAAATTTCGGCTGACGGTAATATCTATATTTATAATCCAAAGAGGCATTCATTGGTAAAGATAAGTTCAAAGGACGGCTCTCCAATGCAGAAGATTGAAGGCAGCAAAGACCGCAAAAAATTAAATATGAAAGGCTGCAAGCGGCTTGTTGCATACCCGGATGGGACGCTGCTTGCGAACATCAATCATGTTTTTGCCCGTTTTAATGAAGATGGAGAGCGTGTTAAGTTGTGGGAAACGAAAAAATTCGGGCTGCTTTCTGCGGGAATTGGAGATGATATACCCGAAAGTGACGGGGAATGGGCGCCCTATGTGAAAGATGTAGGATCGAGTCCCAAAAAGATCAACGGCGATTTCACATACATGAACATAGGTCTTGATGGCTATTTGTACATGCTCGACAGAAGCTCAAGTGATGGCGAGCTTGCCAAGTACGAACTTTCCGGCGCGAAGGTATGGTCTAAATATATTCCGTTAAACTACAAAGAATGCCGGCCATGCCAGGATGAAAGAGGCTATATTTATATAATTGGAAGTGATGATAAATCCAACACAAGAGTTATCAGATATCACGTATCATCTGATTCTTTCGAAACGATAATTGTTGACCTGATGGAAGGCGGCAAACTGCAGGAAGAAGATACAATAGCCGTGCTGCCGGATGGTACAATTTTCGCAGCAAAATTTCATAACAGGCTTAAAGTCTTTTCACCTTCAATGGAAATGATCTACCGCTCTGAGCAGAGTAAGGAAGATGATGAACTGGAGCTGAGAAGAAGGAAAGATAAAATTGAAAAAGACGAGGAGTTTGAAGACTGATGATCTCCTTTTGGGAAAAAAATTCGTTTCTTCACTACGATGTCATTATCGTTGGCAGCGGAATACTTGGACTTTCGACAGCATGTGAGATAAAAGAAAAGTTTCCGGGTAAGGATATCCTGGTGCTTGAGCGCGGCATTTTTCCTACGGGCGCAAGCACCAAGAACGCAGGATTTCTGTGCTTCGGCTCACTGACTGAAATACTGGCTGATATCAAGAGCAAAGGTGAACAGGAAACTATCAGCCTGGTTGAAAAAAGATGGAAAGGCATAAATTACCTGAAGGAAAGGCTCTCTGAAAACAGGATTGGCTATCACTGCTACGGCGGATATGACCTGCTTGATACACCGCGCTCCAGCGCAATAAGAGAAATTGATCGCGTAAACGCGCTGTTAAGGCAGATTTTCGATAAAGATGTGTTTGAAGTCTCCGACAGCAGAATCAGTGAATTCGGATTCAATGCGGAACTTGTATCTCATATGGTTTACTCTCCGCTGGAAGCTCAGATCGATACTGGCGAAATGATGAAGACACTCATTAAGTACGCGCAATTTTTAGGAATTCAGATCATTAACGGAGCGGAAGTAAAGGAGGCAGCTGAGGGTAAAGTTACAGTCTGGCACTCCGCCATGGATGAGTCAATTGTTTTTAAAGGCGAAAGGATAGTGATCTGCGCCAACGCATTTGTGAATAAGATCCTGCCTGAGCTTGCTGTTAAGCCCGGAAGGGGACAGGTGATTATTACAAATGAAATTGAAGAACTCAAGTTCAAAGGAATATTCCATTACAATGAGGGATATTATTATTTCAGGAATTTCGGCGACAGAGTAATTTTAGGAGGCGGAAGGAATCTTGATTTTACTAAAGAGGAATCATACGACTTCAGTTACAACGATATGATACTTGAGGACCTTAAAAGTAAGCTCGATACAATGATACTCCCTGGGGTGAATTATAAAATTACCGATAAATGGACGGGGATAATGGGCTTCACCGAAAACAAACTGCCTGAAATTAAGGTTATTGATGGTAGTACTATTGCAGCCCTAAGCTGTAACGGTATGGGAATTGCGCTTTCGGGCTACATAGCCCGCGAAATTGTTTCACTTTTGTGAATTGAACTTATGTTTTGCAATTTCTTTAAGCACCATTTTCGCCCTTGCTCTAAGCCCCGGCGTGGAGTCTTTCTTAAGCAAATTTATCGTTTGTTCCAGTTCGCTCAATAGCTCAGGGTATTGCGCTGCAATTTTTGCAGCAACCGTCATGGCAAAACAGCGAACAGCAATTTTTTCATTGGGGTCAGCTATATACTTTATAGAATGGTCAAATACTTTTGCCCTGTATCTCACGGGGATATTAAGAAACTGCAGTACACGTATGACATTTCTTTTTACCGCAACGTGAATATCCTTTTCATCCAGTTTATTAACGATTTTACCTATATTCTTTTCAACAAGCTTTGGATGATTTTCTCCAATTTCGCTGAGCACCCATGAAACGCGTTGTACTACACGGTACTCATCATTTAAAAAAATATATAAAAACTGCCTGAACCGGTCTTCATCATTACCGATCCAGGCAGCTATTTTTAATACTTGCTTTTTGGAGTGCTCCTTCAAAACTTCTTCGCGGATATCCATTTTTTCAGTAATTACATGTTTGCTTCATCAGCGGTTGGTCCGTACATACTTGGCAGGGAAATATCGAGCAGCCTCAAATATACACCAAGCTGCGCGCGGTGGTGCACTTCGTGATTGAATACAAATGAACGCAGTACAGCGGCTTTTGGAAGAGTAAAAAATACCTGTTCGCCGTTTCGCATTGTCCAGTTTTCCATAAACTTCGCGTCATCAGCTTTTTTCAAACACTCGGCAGCTTTTGCCACCTGTTCATCAAAGTTTTTTACAAGTTCTTCTGTTGTTTTTGGTAAAACGGGTTTATATTCCCATTTTGCAAAGTCAAGTTCATCCTGCTCAAGCGTAACCATTGTCCACCCAAGGAGCTCAGAAACATGGTGGGCAAGATTGCCGAGCTTCATCGATTTCGCGTGCGGGGTCCAGTCGGCTTTATCCATTGGCACTCGTTCAAGCAGCTTTCTTGTTGCGGCAGCTTCCTGCTGAAGCTCCGCGATAAAAACTTCATTCATTCCCATAATTGTAGTATTTTATTGAATTATTAAATATCGGAAAGGTAAAATAACTTTTTGGTGCCGCAGTATCAATGAACTTCGAAATGAAGAGTTTAATTTTTTTAAATGCGGAACTTTACAATTGTTTTTGCACTACAATATTCATAATTTTGTTAACTATTGGGAGGCTGAAAGTCCCTGTTAAATTGCTGAAAAATGAAAAAAATAGCGGTTTTACTGTTTCTAGTGTTTGCTGTATCAAATATTCTTGCCGGAGACCCCAGCTGGTACAGGTTAATGAAGGGTACTATTGATAACTACCCGGTAACCATGAGCATTGTCAAGTTTGGTGAAGAAGTCCGCGGTTTCTACTATTATGATAAATATAAACAGCCCATGGATGTTTATGGTACTGTAAATGGAGATTCAATTTCACTCTATTCATATTCAGGCTACGATGATACAGAATCGTTTAAGGGAGTTTTGAAGGGTTCCGGTTATTCAGGTAAATGGGATAAACCTTCACAGAATAAAGTGTTTAATTTTTCACTTACTACCGCGAAAGATGAAAGCAGTAAGTTTGAATTTGTTTATGTGGAAGGCAAAGAAAAACTGTTTAAGGATCTCGACGCTCCGTTCTGTAATTACACAGAAGGCACAATATGGCCAAGTGATAATTACACGAACGCTCAATTCATTAGAGATTACATCCTTAAATCCAAGAAGATGAAAACAGGAGCCTCTGCAATCGGCGAACAGATGCTTGCCAATAAGAAGAAATATATGAAAGATTTCAGGGAAAATAACAAGGATCTTAACCGTGATGATATGGGTGAAGGTTGGAGTTACTCCATGGAAGACCAGAATATTGTTATTCCTGTGTTCTATAATGACAAGCTTTTTGTACTTTCAGATTTTTACTATTCATTTACAGGCGGTGCCCACGGAAATTACGGAACCGGGTTTACAAACCTTGACCTTAAACGCAAAAAGGTGCTTGCTATAGATGATGTAGTAACGAAGAAGGGAATTGAAAAACTTCCGGCACTGCTGGAGAAATATTTCAAGCTGCAAAGAGGTGTGCCCCCGGAAAAATCATTGCAGGAGGCGGGATTGTTTATTGATACAATCCCCGTAAATGATAATTTCATGATCGCTCCCGGCAGCATAATGTTTAATTACGTGCCGTATGAGATCGCATCTTATGCGGATGGTGAGATAAAAATAACTATTCCGTTCAGTGAAATTTCTGATTTCATTAAACCCGAAGTAAAGGATCTGTTTAAAGAATAATGGCTGATAGCAAAGTAAATGACGGAATTGTAAACTCAGGGAAAGCCCCTGAACCCGTAGGATTATATCCGCACGCGAGGCGTGCCGGTAATTTACTGTTCCTTTCGGGTGTGGGTCCAAGGGAGCGCGGCACAAAAAAAATTCCCGGGGTTACACTTGATGAAAGCGGGAAAATTGTATCATACGATATTGAAACACAGTGCCGCTCGGTGTTTCAAAATGTTAAATGGATACTTGAGGAGGCAGGCTCAGGGTGGGATAAGCTTATTGATGTAACTGTTTTTTTAACCAATATGAAAGATGACTTCCCGGTTTACAACAGGCTTTGGGCGGAGTATTTTAAGGATAACCAGCCCTGCCGCACTACTATTGAAATAAACTGTTTGCCAACACCTATAGCTATTGAACTGAAATGTATTGCGCTTGCGGAAAACAACGGGCAGAAATAATTACGTTTATTTCTGCGATCGCTTTTTTAATATTACTTCCTGCATATTTTATGATATCAGAAACCCCGATTAAAAATAAATACACATATTTGGCTTTGGGCGATTCATACACCATTGGCGAGATGGTAAACGAAAATGAACGCTTCCCTGCGCAGCTAAGCGCAATGCTTAATTCAGACAGCATCGATATTGCTGAACCTCTTATCATTGCCAAAACCGGCTGGACAACCGATGAGCTGCTTGCCGCAATCAAAGAAAAGAATGTTAAAGATACATTTAGTATTGTTACACTTTTAATTGGAGTAAACAACCAGTACCGCGGCAGAGATTCTGAAAACTACAGGTCTGAGTTAAAGCAGCTTCTGGAAATTGCGGTAAAATATGCAGGCGGAAAAAATGGAAACGTGTTTGTGCTATCAATTCCTGACTGGGGAGTAACCCCCTTTGCCGAAGGCAAAGAGCGCGGCAAAATTGCCGCTGAAATTGATGAGTATAACCGGGTGAAGAAGGAAGAATGTGAAAAACTTGGAGTTAAGTTTTACGATATTACAGAAATATCCCGCACAAATGATCCCGCATTG
Organism: Ignavibacteria bacterium UBA2360; assembly: GCA_002344125.1. Taxonomy (GTDB): domain Bacteria; phylum Bacteroidota; class Ignavibacteria; order Tepidaquicellales; family OLB5; genus OLB5. Next base: position 155,095 of record DDTQ01000008.1, read on the forward strand.
ATAGCTTCAGACGGTCTTCATCCATCAGGCAAAATGTACAAAATGTGGGTTGATAAAATTTACAGCGATATTGTTAAGATATTACGTTAATATCAGACTACAAAAATCTGTTTTTGTTTTGTCATTCCCGCGAAAGCGGGAATCTTTATTAATTGAACCAATAATTCTCATTTGAAAATCAACCCCGCCGAAATATTAATCAAAGATTATACCTACGAACTTCCTGCGGAAAAGATCGCGCAGTTCCCATTAAAAGAGCGTGACAGCTCAAAGTTGCTCATATATAATAAGGGCAAGATTACTCAGGATACATTCCGCAATATTGAAGATATTATTCCGCATAACTCTCTACTGATATTCAACGATACGAAAGTTATTAATGCCAGGTTAAAGTTTCAGAATCCGGCCGGTAAAGAAATTGAGATATTCACACTTGAACCGGCAGAAAATACTGAGCTTGTTACAGCTCTGGCTCAAAAAGGTTCGGTTGAATGGATATGCCTGGTTGGTAAGCTGAAGGCGTGGAAATCAGGTAAATTAGTTTCAACAAAAAATGTAAACGGCACGGAGTGCCGGCTTGAAGCGGAGCTTTTATCCAAACGGGCAGATGCATTTCTTATCAAATTAAGCTGGCAGCCCGAGCATCTTACATTTGCTGAAATTCTCGAAATATTCGGACAGATTCCGCTGCCGCCGTATATGAAGCGCGATGTCACACCAGAAGATAAAGCTTCATACCAGACAGTTTATTCTGAAGCCGAAGGCTCTGTTGCCGCACCAACTGCGGGACTGCATTTCACTCAGGGTGTGCTGGATTCTCTCAAAAAAAATAATATAAAAACCGGATTTGTTACACTCCACGTAGGCGCCGGAACATTTAAGCCGGTAAAAAATGATAGTATTTCAGAGCACGGTATGCATTCAGAAAGCATATATGTTGAGCTAAGCCTGGTGGAAGAAATTGCTGCGAATATTGGAACCAACAATATAATTGCCGTGGGCACAACTTCAATGCGGACTGTTGAATCACTTTACTGGTTTGGTGTACAGTTATTGCAAGGCCGGCATACAGGCAATCAGCTAAACATAACTCAATGGGAGCCGTATGAAAATGAACCCGAAGATCCTGTAAAATCATTTGAGGCTATCATTTCATATATGAAACAAAACAACCTGAGTTGCCTTTACGGAAAGACCAACATTATCATTGTTCCCGGGTATGATTTTAAGGTATTTTCAGGCATTATTACAAATTTCCACCAGCCGCAAAGCACGCTTTTGCTGCTTATTGCCGCATTTATTGGCAGTGAGTGGAAGGTGCTCTATGAATATGCTTTAAATAATGATTTTCGTTTCTTAAGTTACGGTGATAGCTCAATATTATTGAAATAAAAAAGAATTACAGCCGCTTTTCATCCATTTCAATTATTCTTAAATTAATATTTCCTTTGATATGAATGAACAAACTCTTCAGAATTTCCGCGCGTTTACAAAGTTATACGGCTATATCAGATTTTTCCATCCAAGTGATGAAGCCTCATCAATTGACTGGGATAAATTCGCAGTTTACGGGTTTGAAAAAGTAGAAAATGCCCGTGATGATAAAGAGCTTAAAGCTCTGCTGCTTGAATTGTTCCTGCAGGTAGCTCCGGCTATTGAGATATATTTTACAGGTGAAAATGTTACATATGACCAAAGTAAAATTATTCCCGCAGATACAACTGGTCTTCTCCCCGTTGCGTGGCAGCATAAGGGTATTCAGGATAATATGGATACAATTTATGGTATTTATAAAAGTATCAGAATAAACAGGATTCCCCCTGTTGTAAATCACTCTGCAGTACTTTCAAAAACGATCGATGTATCAGAATTCAGAGGAAAAAAGTTAAAGCTGGAAGCCGGAATAAAATTTGAACTTGAAGAAAAGGATGTTAAGGGCGAACTGTGGACAAAATCATTACGAGAAAACGGGACTCAAACAGGTTTTAACAGCATATTGTTCCCGTTCGGAAAATGGAAGAAATATTCAGTTGAATTTGAAATTACAGAAGAAGTATCTCAGGTTGAATATGGGGTAACTCTCTATAATGAGGGTGTGTTATTTGTCAATGGCTTCAGTTTGGAAGTCTATGATGCTGGAAAATGGAAGTCAGCAGAACTTAATGATGGTAGATTTGAAGAGCAGACTCTTGGCAAATCACCCGAAAGCTGGAACATTGTGAACAGTGACTACCTCTATGAGATTATTGATTTTGATACATTTGATAATGATAAAGCTTGTTTTATTCAGAGCTGTTACAGAAAACAGCCATTTGATAAATATCCTTTGCCCGGGGAACTGATCGATAAACCAATTTCAGGCAGCTTAAGCTGTATTGTTCCCTTGGGGTTATATTCAGATACAGCGGGTACGTTGCCGCACGCTGATAGTTACACTTTGAAAAATTTGCAGGCTCTGCTTGAAGATAGTTGGTTCAGTGAACTTTGCACAGATAGTAAATATGTACGGTTGGCAGGTGCTGCCAAAATGTGGAATGTAATTCAGCATTCATACCCGTACTTTGAGCTTTATGATATTGACTGGAACGGCATTTTAGATGATGCATTGAAATTTGCTGTGAAAAGTAAGAACGGAGTTGATTTCCTGAAATACCTGCAGATCATATCTGCTAATCTGAATGATGGTCATGCAGGTGCTGCATACAGTAAACACAAATTCAATTATTGTTACCCGCCGTTTTTACTTGATCATGCCGAAGGTGAGTATGTAATAAGCCGCATTTTTGAAGAGAACACCGGCTTATCGGAAGGTGATGTTATAACAGAAATTGATAGAAAGGATGTTCATGAATTTGCTGATGAGGAAGGTGAATTGATATCTTCAGCTACGGTTGGTTACCGAACGAGCGGGTTACTATGGGGCAGACTAACCAAGGGAGAAAAAGATTCAGTTATTAAGATGAAGATATTGAGAGAGGGTGAAGAATTTGACACAGAAGCAAAACGCAGTTTCCAATTTTCTGACGTTAAGGAGCAGGGATACTACCCTGAATACAGACCGGAAAAAATTTCGGAAGTGAAAGCCGGGGTATTTTATGTTGACCTTACACGACTGACTACTGAAGAACTGGATGAAAAAATTCCAGAACTGGCAGAAGCAAAGGGGGTAATTTTTGATGTTCGAGGCTATCCCATGCTTTCCCCGGATTTCCTGAATCACCTTTCTTCACGTAAACTACTTTCTGCTAAATGGAATGTACCACAGATCATCTATCCTGATTATGAGAACCTTGTTGGATTTGATACATCCGAAAGATGGGAAATGGAACCGCTTGAACCGCAATTCAAGGGGAAAATAGTATTTATGACAAATGGCGGGGCTATCAGTTACGCTGAATCAATTATGGGAATAGTAGAGGCGTATTCACTTGGTGAAATTATTGGAGAGCAAACTGCGGGAACAAACGGGAATATAAATCCAATATATTTACCCGGCGGCTATACCGTGTGGTTTACCGGCATGAAAGTACTTAAACATGATAATACTCCTCATCACGGGGTCGGTATTCACCCGACTATTCCGGTAAGCCGTACTATTAAGGGCATCCGTGAGAAACGTGATGAATTTCTTGATAAAGCCATGGAATTAATGGAAAAATAATTTATTTTACTTTTAATATTCATTTTCGTTTCTTAAGTTACATAAAATTGCGATCATAAACCGATCAAAACTGCTAATTGCAGCATTGCTCGTTTAACAGATCCCGGAAACAAACATTGCAGTCAACTAAATTAATAAAACAATGCTCGAAACATTACAAAAGAACTGGTGGTTAATTGCTGTAAGAGGTGTACTTGCGATCTTATTCGGAGTGCTTGCGCTTGCATCTCCGTATATAGTAATATTTTCACTAATTACTTTCTTCGCGTTCTTCGCCATACTATCGGGATTCTTTATCTTAACACTCGCTTTCCTTGGTGAAACCGATAACAGGGGACTGAGGATAATTGAGGGACTGATCTTCTTAGGTGCGGGAATTGTTGTATTACTGAATCCTGTTTCAGCACTTGGCGGAATTATGATATTTATCGCTGCATGGGCAATTCTCTCAGGTATTATTCACATCATCGGAGCGGTCAAAATGCGTAAAGTCATAACAAACGAATGGCTGCTTATCCTGAACGGAGTTGTTTCCATTATATTCGGTATCTTACTTGCCGGTAACCTGATACAGGGCGCGGGTGTTATGCTAATGGTATTCGGCGCATTTGCAATACTCAGCGGAATTTTTTCGATCATGCTGGCATTCAGAATAAAAACATACAAAGCAAATTAATCAATAATAGATAAGCGGGGACTTAAATCATGTCAAATGACGAAAATGTAAATCCGGGTGGAATCGACTCAGGCAACGAAGGCCTGAATGAAGAATACCTGGTATCAGTATTCAAAACAGATAATATGGCAATTATCGCTGTTGTGAAATCAATTCTTGATGAAGCGGGAATAAAATACATGGCTAAGGGAGAAAATATGCAGGGTGTTGTGCCCATTAACGCGTTCCCTGTAGATTTCCAGGTGATGCCCGAAGACGAGCAGTATGCAAAAGAACTGCTAAGTGAGGTTGATGAAGATTCAGACTGGTACAACGAAGATTCACCGGACGATTCAGGTGAAGAAACACCAAATCCTTAAAGCCCAATCTATGAAAAAAAGAATTGTTATTTTCCTGGCTTTGCTGGTTTGTACCGTTTACGGGCAAACCAGTGAAGTTGTATTTATTCAAATGAACGATGTTTACGAGATAGCCCCGCTTGAAGGCGGCAAGTACGGTGGACTTGCGCGCGTAAAAACCGTCATCGATAGAATTAAACAGAACAATCCGTACACATTTGTTGTGCTCTCAGGCGATTTTATCTCACCCAGCGCGCTTGGAACAAGCACTTATGAAGATAAACGAATAAACGGCAGGCAGATGGTTGATGTTCTAAATGCCATAGGTCTGGATTATGTTACATTCGGCAACCACGAATTTGACTATAAATATGATGTACTGCAGGAACGTATCAATGAATCAAAGTTTGATTGGATCAGCTCTAATGTATTCAGAATACCTGGTGCCAGAGGAAATAACGAACCTGTGTTTTTTGAAAAATATAACCCGCTTTCTTATACCCATTGGCGTGATTCAAATCTAAGCAAAATGGATGTTATGCTTATTGGTAAAAATTTACCTGAATATAAAATTATCAAAACCCCAGGGTATTTAAAGGGTCAGCCTATAAGACTTGGGATTATCGGTATCTGCATTAACGCGAACAAACAGCGTTATGTATCATACAGTGATTATTACAGTTCAGCAAAACATGTTTATACTTCAATTAAAGACAGTATTGATTACCTAATTGGCATCACACATCTTAATATTGATGAAGATAAAAAGCTTGCATCTGAAGTGCCGCAGCTTAAGTTAATTATGGGCGGGCATGAACATGTGAACATGCTTCATAAAGTAGGTGAAACAATAATCACCAAGGCTGATGCCAATGCAATTACTATCTATATACACAGACTTCTTTTTGATGAACATAATAAACTGTTGGAGATAAAATCTGAATTGGTAAGTATTGATGAGAAAATACCCGAAGATCCCAAAGTAAAAGCGCTGGTTGATGAATGGGTCACACGCGCTTATAAAGGATTCTATGATAAAGGATTTGACCCGCTTAAGATGGTTATTGATCTTAAACAAGATACACTTGACGGAAGAGATGAAACTGTCCGGTACTCTCAATGCGCTTTAGGATACCTGGTTGCAAATGCAATGTTTGACGCGGTAAAAGGCGCAGACCTGGCATTTTTCAATAGCGGTGCTATTAGGCTGGATGATAAGCTGACTGGTGAAATTACAGAATATGATATAATCAGGGTGCTTCCCTTTGGTGGAAAGATACTTAGGGTTGAACTTAAAGGGGCACTGCTTAAGCAAATTATTGAAACAGGCTTTTCGCAGCCGGGCAGCGGCGGATACCTGCAGTATTACGGACTCGAGCAAACTGCAGCCGGGTATAAGCTTAAAAATGAGCTTATTAATGAGAATAAAGTTTATACCGCCGCGGTTGCTGATTATTTAATGAGCGGTATGGAAAGTAATTTCGGATATCTTACAAAAGAAAACCCGGGGGTGATAAAAGTAACTGAACCGGATCCTGCTGATAAAAGTGATCTTTCAAATGATATACGGTTTGCTGTAATAAATTTTCTGGGAAAGTGGTATAAACCAACCAAAAATTAACAGGTAATATTGAGAGAGTGGAAAATTTAAACTTAACTACGGTTATTGCAGCGGGTTTTTTAATATTATCATTTATTGTTCTTTATTTATTTAAACATAAAAAAAGAAAATGAATACAATCCCCGTGAATCATAAATGAAATTTATTAAATACATTCATACTAATTTCAGCAGCGAAGAAATGCATGAAAGATCTGATGAATTCAGAAGATTTATGGATTCAAGAAGAAGCATTCGTGAATTTTCTGACCGAAATGTTCCTATAGAAATAATAGAGAACATCATTATGACAGCATCTACAGCTCCATCCGGGGCACATAAGCAGCCCTGGACATTCTGCGTAATAACCGATCCTGATATCAAAAAACAAATTCGCGAGGCTGCTGAAAAGGAAGAGTATGAAAACTATAACGGAAGAATGGATGAGCAGTGGCTTAAGGACCTGGAAAAATTCGGAACTGACTGGAAAAAACCCTTTATAGAAACAGCCCCTTATTTAATAGTAATTTTTAAAAAATTGTATGACATTTCAGAAACAGGTGAAAAACTTCAGAATTATTATGTTAGTGAATCGGTAGGTATTGCCTGCGGATTTTTATTAACAGCTATTCATAATGCAGGTTTGTGCGCACTAACTCATACGCCCAGTCCAATGGGATTTTTATCAAAAATACTGAACCGGCCCGAAAATGAACGCCCTTTTTTATTAATTCCGGTTGGATACCCTGCTGAAAATTGCGTAGTACCTGCCCTTAAGAGGAAAGATCTTAAAGAAGTATCTGTAATTTATTGAATTCCTTGGTTTTACTGCTCCCGTTTCAATTTATCCATATATCTCAAGTCAACCAATGAACCTTTTACTGAATTTGAAACAGCTTTAAAATCAGTTTCAATCCCGTTTGCTCCTGTGACTATAATTCCAGCTGATTCACTTTCTGCTTCTGCGGAATATTCCTGGTATAGTTTATATAAATAGCCGTTGTTTTCAAAAGAGAGGTAGTTCAGGTCTAACCCCGCATTTTCTTTTCCGCCTCCGCGGAAGTAGTAGCTATATGTGAAAAGCTGCCATGAATCAATGTTCATTGCCGCAGGGTAAACCAATTCAACCTTGCCGTTGGTACCGAAGCGGTAAACAATATAGCTATCGCTATCACCCGTACAAATAACAGCGGTTTTACCGCCGCTGGTTTTAAACCTGAAAATTTCAGTTTCTCCCTTTTTTACCAGTTGGGCAAAAGTAGTTGATGCAGTTACAAGTAACAGAATAATTAATATTTTTCTCATTGTTATTTTTTTTGATATTTCCAGTTCCTTGATTTGCCTTCGCTCATCCATTCGATGGCAGTTTCCATTCGTTTGTTCCTGGTCTCTTCGGTCTTTGCTTCAATTATCCATTCAAGGTATTCACGCTTATGCGAAGGCGGAAAAGTCTCAAAAGTGGCTTTAGCTTTTTTATTTTTGTTAAGTTCCTTTTGGAAGTAAGGCGGCATTTTGTATTCTTTTCGTTGATGTTTCGGATTTTCTTTCTTATCTATCTTAATACCATCGTCATTCAATTTCTTTGCTTCTTTGATCCACCTTGCAAGAACTGCATCACTGGGCAGGTCTTCAATGGATTCTATTCTGCCAAGATTACCCATTGAGCCCTTTGCGTTTTTCCCCATGAGCAGATCTTTATCCTTCATTATCGCTCCTTTCCAGAAGAAGAGCGCAAAATGTTTTTTGAATGCCGCAAATCCAATGTACGGTCCTTTATACTCAAATGCAGGCATACCCCATTTAACTGTTTCTGTTACATCCGGGCATGATTTGTGGATGAGCTTTCTCAGATGCTTCATAATTGGCTTGGCAAAATCCTGTGACTTCGCAATATATGCGTCTATTCTTTTATCTTTTGTGCCCATAATTGTTCAATATGTTTAAACTCCAAATTGTGTTAAATGATGATCAATATGTTTCCATGTAATGATACCCCACTCCCCGGGCGAAAGTAAGCCAAAGAACGGATGGGGATTCTTACCGATCCTGTTCTGGTCTATGTTACAAAGAGAAGAGACGATATTTAAAAGTTTTTCTTTTTCGGAATCCAGCTCATAAGAGCTTTTCGGTTTGAACTCATCACTGGTTGGTACACCCTTTTTGAATGGTTTATCGCTCAGCACTTCTTTCAGCGCCATTTTGCCCAGTAATTTGCCAAGCAATCCTTGTTTTGTATTTATTTCACCCAGCGATACTCTTATAGGTTCCTGCAGGTGGAAAAGCATACCGGCTGCATCTAATTTTCCCCAGGCAGGTTTCGAGCTTGAATTGATCTTCCGAATACGTTCTATTAATCTCTGGTTATCTTCTTTGTTATAAATACTGTGCATGATCATTTTTAATTGGTAGCTGCAAAAATAAATGGATTTACTGTAAATTGAAATTAATTTATCGGGTGTTAATAATTGGTTTCAGCCGGCAGACCCTTGATACCAAAAAGCGGTTGCGGTTGAAGAGTTTATAAAATAACCATGTTACCTGCCTGAAAGGCGGCATTGAAAGCAGGAATCCCGCAGGGGCTGACCACCAAACGGTTTTCATCCCGAAAATATACGCATCGGCTCCAATGAGTTTTCTGCCATCGGGAAATAACAGTATTATATCGCGGTTTTCAAGCTCAACGGGTAATTGTAGTTTTTCGCGAACCCACTTATCCTGCAGCATGGCTATTCCATAGCCGGTGCGGTTTATGGTCCTTTCCCAAAACGGTATCCACCATGAGCAGAACCCGCACATACCGTCATATAAAACCCAGCCTTTAGTTTGAAGTAGTGACATAGAACTATAAATTATGGTTTCCTGCACCTGATATGAAGGAAATAAGAAACAACACAACTATCCTGCAGTTCAGGATGTTCTTTTACAACTTCGTCATCAGGATATGGCTCATTAACATGCTCAATTATAAACCCGGCTTTTACTAAAGCATTTAGCCACTGGGATAGACTCTTTGTGAATCTGGGAGTCTTAAATTTATTGTATTTATTCTTAAGTTCAAATGGGGCTGAACCAAATGTCCATTCATCAATTCTTCCGTGTATGTTTTTGAAGTAATCGCCAACTTCGATGGCATAAGTAATTCCATTTTGATCTCTCAGATTTTTTCTGTGGGGCGTATCAAAACAAGGGTGAGCGATCGAGAATTGCAGAAATCCACCATGCTTTAATACTCTGAATGCTTCTTTAAACGCTGATTCATTTTCAGGAATATCCATGAAGCACATGAACGAGACTGCAAAATCAAATGTGTCATTGCTAAAGGGAAGTGCCAGAGCGCTTGAGACTTGATAATTAATTTTTAATTGATGCTCAGTCTCAAAACTTTTAGCTTCATAAATAAATTTTTCTGATATATCAATCCCTTCAACTACAGCACCTTTTTCGGCAATCAATCTTGTATTAAATCCTTCCCCGCAGCCGATATCAATACCATACAGACCTTTTATATCCGGAAGTATATCGAAAAAAGCCGGTGTATTGAGGTAGTCACGGTAAATATCATAACCAGCTCTTGATAGCGCTGTCCATGCTTCAGCATTGTCATTCCAGTATGTTCCTGCTTCTTTATGATCCATATTATTTATACTTCTGATAATTTAAATTGAATAATATACCTAATCAGCATTCCTCAACCGGATGATTGAAAAATGTAAACTTGAATTCGAAATTTCATATGCCAGTTGTTTCAGTGAAGATAAAACCCTAAGTTCAACATCTCTTTCCACTATTTCATCAAATAGATTATCAATAGGCAAAACGCTCAATGGTTTAACTGTCTCATAAGAAACATAGTATCCCGCCCCTTCGTCAATCTGCTCAAACCTTTCAGAAGGCATTTCATATAAATACAGTTTAGTGTTATTTATTCTTTCAAGCCAGCTTTCTTCGACTGTAATTATGAACTTCTTGTCTGTATCACCAATGTATCTACCAATATCAGCTTGTAATGAGTCAGTTTTAGCATAATAGCAGACCCTGGGACAATCTCTTGGCAGCAGGTAATTGTGGAGCATTTCATCAGATATTGCGAAGACAGCAGCACCTTTAATATTACTATAAATCTGCGGTGATGGCCTAGGCGTAAAAAGTGCAATTCCCGGTTCTTCGCTTACATGAAATAATTTCAAATGTTAGATTAATTAATTCGCGTAATTTTTAGTAACTCGCCGGTCTCCCGTTTTTCAAAAGTTGGTGAGGATTTTAGATAATAATCAGAAAATAGATCTAAATCCTAACACTGTTAATACTCATCAATTATCAATTTTAGTCTATCAGCCTTAAGTCTTTTATGAAGCCATTCATTCAATTTGCTTCGCTCCTGAGTACTAATTTTATTTTTTGGAGCTGTAACCACTACAAGTCCGTAAGCCTCACCACTGTAGTTTGAATCATTGTAATTGAGTGAACCCGAGTAGGTGCACGATGTAACCTGCGGAAATATTGCTTTGATCTCTGTAAAGAGATCCTTGCCGCTTTCCTGTACTGCCTGTATGCTGTCAATGACATTTTGCTTTGTCTGAAGAGAGAGATTCAATGAGCTTATATTGTTCTTTAATACATCGGTTTCAGTGAGTTCTTTTTGAGATAGAGAAAAACCCTGATCAATAATTATCTCTGAGTTCTTAATATCAAAATCATTAGCCCGCTGCAGGATGTTTTCTTTATGTATTCCGTAAAGTTCTTTACCTCCGTAAATCAGGCGGATCTTCCTGGTTTCAGGTGTAATTTCACTTTTTATCAGGTAGGCTCCTTCAAAATAAGTTACACTTTCGGTAAATTTCTCTGATTCCGCTGTGAATTTTTCATTTTCTACCAGTTTGTACCCGAAGTAAATGCTGGGCAGCAGAGTTAAGAGTATCACAGCCGTGATATACCTGTTTATTCTTTTTTTATGGCTTTCGTTTACATCTGAATTAATAGGAAATTTAAGTATCTGAGAAATAGCAACAGAAGAGAGTGCGATAAATACAGTATTAATTGTAAACAGATAAAGTGCACCCATGAAATAATACGGTTCACCGTTTGCAATACCGTAACCTGCCGTACATAGAGGGGGCATAAGCGCTGTTGCAATTGCCGCCCCGGGTATTACATTACCCTTGAGTTTACTGCTTATGGCAAGTATCCCGGCCAATCCGCCAAACAGCGCTATCAGTACATCATATATTGTTGGTGAGGTTCTTGCAAGAAGTTCTGAATCTGCGGTTGAAACAGGGCTAATTGCAAAATACACAGTTGAGGTAAACAGCGCTGTAACTACTGCAAACGTGAAATTTTTAACTGCCTTCCTGAACAGAATAAAATCATAAGTCGCGATGCTGTATCCCATACCGTTTATGGGACCCATAAGAGGTGAAATCAACATTGCGCCTATAATTACAGCAGTAGAATTAGTGTTCAATCCAACAGAAGCTATCACAATAGCGAACATCAGGATCCATAAATTGGTACCCTTAAAAACTACCCCCTGAAGTATCTGGCTATGAATTGTTTCATAATCTTCAAGTTCAGTCTGTACATTTAAATATTTAAATATCTTCTTAAGCATTTTCGGGGTTTAAATTTATAACTTAAATTTCAGAGATAATATACAGCCCGGGGGAAAAAGACTGGCCGCGTCATATTGTCCATTCATCATGAATAATGCCAACAAGGTAATATTTGCCTTCATACTCTTTATACACAAGCCTCAATGCGCGCCAATCCATACCGCCGAATTTTTCATCAAACCCGGAGAAATAACTTTCTGTGTAAACACAGCCCGGATAAATATCAGTAAGATTATCAAGATCAGTGCCATGGCTTGATTTTGAGTTGAATGTGGTTTTTTCCGCATTCAGAAAATCAACATCATACACAAACCTGTTGAAATATTCTTTTACTGTCATTTCTATCGGGTCGCCGGTTCCATCGTAAGAACCCCATATTCGTTTTTGATCTGAATATGCATTTAATCTGAATCCGGAAGGGGACCCTGCAGCGTCTTTTGATGTATCAATGTATGCATAAGGAGAAAACCTGATACCTTCAATCGGATGAATGTAGCCTGTCAGTTTATCGAAATCTCTTTCCTTAATAACAGCCAGAACATCCCCGGTAAGCGCTATTACCGCAGAATCATTTTCAGCAGAAGAAATATTGGTAATGCTGCCGCTTAAGAGGGGACAAGAACTAACAAAAATCAGAATTGCTGAAAATATTAACTTTTTCAATTTGTTCAGTATTTAGTTAATAGATAAGCTCAAATTTACCTATACTTATCAAAGATTACAATTACATACAAATGACAAAATTCAGAAATAGTGCATTTAATTTCTCCCTAATTTTAACGATTTTTGTCAATTCTAAACCAAATATCTTTCAATACAGGCAAATATTAAGAAATGCTGAAATCGCTTTCAAAGATAACACGAAAAATTTCCTCGCATATAAACAGGAATGTTACTAAACAGAACCAGGGGCATATAATCGCGCTGGGCGGCGGTGGATTTTCAGATCAGCCCGACAACCTGCTGCTTGATGAGTACCTTCTTCTGCAGACAAACAAAGCAAAACCAAAAGTTCTATTTCTGCCCACTGCCGGGGGCGACCATGAAGATTATATCGCTAAGTTCTACCGGGCATACAATAAATTCAACTGCAAGCCAACCCACCTTTCGCTTTCAAAAAAAATGATCCCATTCAGAAAACTTGAGCAGATCATCATGAGCCAGGATCTGATCTTTGTGGGAGGGGGGAGTCCGAAGTTTTTGATGCAGGTGTGGCGCAAAGCCGGACTTGACCGCATCATAAAAAAGGCCTGGAAACAGGGTGTTGTTCTGAGCGGCATGTCAGCCGGCGCGATCTGCTGGTATGAAGATGGGTACCAGAATCCAAAAGACGATATTTGGCGAAGAATAAGCTGCCTTGGATTCCTTGAGGGTAGTTTCTGTCCACATTACGATAAACGCGGCGAGCTTCGCAGCGCGTACAGGAAAATGATCTCATCAGGTGAAATTGATGGAGGTTACGGTGTGCAGGATGGTGTTGCGCTGCATTACGTTGGATCCGAATTGAAATACATAGTATCCAGCTCACCCGATGCAAAAGCATTTACTGTTAAGAAAGCGGCATTCAGGGTCACAGAAAAGGAATTGAAACCCACATATCTTGGGATATTGCATGAAGCGCATAAGCTTGATTCAAAAATAAATATTAATGATGGTGATATTCTAATTGATAACACCGAGATAGTCCGCAGGTATATCAAGCTCATAAATGAACATGATATTGCCGGACTGCTTGAAATGACATCGGGTGACGCGGTGTTTATTGATTCCATGGGAATTGATACCAAAGGGGTGACCGATATGCGCAAGGCGTGGAATGTGCTGCTTACATTTTTTCCTGATTACACTGTGATAGTAAAGGATATTATCAGCAAGAATGGCATGGTGGCAGTTTTCGGTACAGCCAAAGGAACGCTTGCCACAGATGGCAGGATACTTGCTGAGAACAAATTCGAAATCCCGGCTTCATGGACAGCCACTGTTGAGAACGGCCGGATAACCAAATGGCGTGTTTATGCAGATAATCAGCCCGTGAGGAAGCTTATAGAGAAGTATAAAAAGTAAATCCGAAATAAACGACCTCACCCTCCGTCTCCCTCTCCTAGAAGGAGAGGGAGGGTCAATAATTCAAAATTTTAGCTCCCCTCTCCTTCCAGGAGAGGGGTTAGGGGGTGAGGTAAAAATAATAATGACAAAAAAAATTCTATTATTAGGCTCAGGTGAATTGGGCAAAGAGTTCGTTATCGCCGCGAAGCGGCTGGGACAGTATGTGGTTGCAGTCGATTCCTACAATAACGCCCCGGCACAGCAGGCAGCAGATGAGCGCGAAGTGATAAACATGCTCTCAGGTGATGAGCTGGATAAAGTTGTAGCCAAACATAACCCCGATATAATTGTACCTGAAATTGAAGCTATACGCACTGAACGATTTTACGATTATGAAAACAGCGGGATTCAGGTTGTGCCAAGCGCTAGAGCTGCTAATTTCACAATGAACCGCAAAGCTATCCGTGACCTTGCGGCAATTGAACTCGGGCTCAAAACCGCGCCATACAAATATGCTTCCACACTTGAAGATTTCCGATTGGCTGTGAAAGAGATCGGTATTCCCTGTGTTGTTAAGCCGCTAATGTCATCATCGGGTAAGGGGCAATCGGTAATAAAAGGTGCTGGTGATATTGATAAGGCTTGGGAATATGCATCAACAGGCGGCAGAGGTGATTACAACGAAGTAATAATTGAAGGATTCATTAACTTCTTCACAGAAATTACATTGTTAACAGTAACACAGAAAAACGGCAAAACCCTGTTTTGCCCTCCTATCGGTCACAGGCAGGAGCGGGGAGACTACCAGGAAAGCTGGCAGCCCTGCGTTATATCACCGGAACACCTCGTAGAAGCACAAATGATGGCGGATAAGGTGACGCGTGCGCTTACAGGTTTTGGTATTTGGGGAGTTGAGTTCTTCCTGGCCTCAGATGGCGTTTATTTCAGTGAGCTCTCACCCCGCCCGCATGATACAGGCATGGTTACACTTGCCGGCACACAGAATTTTAATGAATTTGAGCTTCACTTAAGGGCTGTTCTCGGGCTTGATATCCCTGAAATAACTTTAGAGCGTGCCGGCGCAAGCGCTGTGGTGCTTGCAGGGGATGATAATTCAAACCAGCCAAGTTACTCAGGGCTCGAAGAAGCAGCAAAATATCCTAAATCTGATATAAAAATATTCGGTAAACCCAATACCCGCAAGTACCGCAGAATGGGAGTTGCCCTGGCATACGATAAACCCGATGCTTCGACCGATGAGCTTCGCAAAAAGGCAAAAGAAATTGCGGATAAGATAAAGGTTAATTAAATCTAACCTCACCCTCTCCAAAGGAGTCCTTCGGACCGTCTCCCTCTCCTGAGAGGAGAGGGGTAAGGGGTGAGGTGATCTACTAAAATCATCATGGAAAAATACATAGAAGTAAACCGCGATTTGTGGAATAAAAAAACAGAGGTGCATGTAACATCAGAATTTTATGATGTTGCATCATTCCGAGCCGGGAAATCAACTCTCAAACCTGCTGAGCTTGAAGCTTTGGGCGATGTTTCAGGTAAATCACTCTTGCATCTGCAATGCCATTTCGGCCTGGATTCACTAAGCTGGGCAAGACTTGGCGCGAAGGTCACCGGTGTGGATCTTGCCGACAAAGCAATTGAGGCGGCAAAGGAATTGAATAGTGAGCTTGGACTTGATGCAGAATTTATCTGCTCAGATATTTATGATCTGAAGAATGTACTCGGTAAAAAATTCGATATTGTATTTACATCATACGGAACTATAGGCTGGCTGCCTGATCTGAATAAATGGGCTGATGTAGTTTCTCATTTCCTGAAACCCGGCGGAACATTTTTTATCGCGGAGTTTCACCCCGTCAGATGGATGTACGATGATGACTGCGTTAAGATGGAATATTCATACTTTAACATAGAGCCTATTATAGAGGAAGTGGGGCATAGCTACGCGGATAAAGACAGGGCAATCAACCAGTTATCTTATGGGTGGAACCATCCTTTGAGTGATGTATTTACCGCTTTGCTGAAACAAAACATGCATATCACTGAGTTTAAAGAATATCCGTACAGCTATTATAAGTGCTTTAATAATACTGTACAGAATGAACTTGGATATTATGAGATTAAAGGAACTGAAGGCAAAATGCCGCTGATGTATTCAGTTAAGGCTATCAAAAATTAACAATGAGATAATGAAACAATTTTTATTTTTTCTGTTGCTTGCTGCTCCGGTTTTATACGGACAAACATCAAAAGACCTCATAGGCTCATGGCAGGCTGCGCCTCATGTTGCCGCAGGGTATGATGATACTTTCACTTTCAATGATGACGGATCGTTCTACTATTTCAATAACCAGATGAATTGCGCCAACAGAGAAGTTGGTTATGGCGGTACATGGGAACTTGAGGGCAAATCAATTCAGCTTACAATAACATATTATGATATTGAAAAAGGCGGGTGGATGGAACCATCTGAAGGAAGCTGCGGAAGTGACTCAATGCTGGTTGGCTCAACAATCAATAAAGTATTGGTATTTCCATACGAGCAGGAAGTGCTGAAAATTGCTAACTATAAAATAGAAACAGTAGATGGCACAGATAGGTACACAATGGAAATAAACAACAGGAAGCATTGGTATTTTTCTAAATTTGAATATTGATAGTATGAAAGTAGTAAAGCTAACAGAAAAGAACATTCCTGCGTTCAAATCGTATTTCAAGCAATTCTCACATGAACAGGATGGATCAAATCCGCCGCTTGATGATTTTACCGTCAGCGAAAATGACCCCGTGTATTTGCTGGTAAAGGGAAATGAAATCCGCGGCGCAGCCGCTTTGATGCTCCATCCCGAATACCGCGAGGTTAGGCAGGCTCGGCTAAGGATGTTCCACGCTGCAGATGGTGACTATCTATCCTATTTAAAGCTCCTAAACAGCCTATTATTACATACTTCGGGGCTCACTTCTATTTACGGTTTTATTGAAGATAATTACAGCAATATTGCAAAAATATGGGAAGATCTTGGGTTTGAATCACGACGCTTCGCATGGATACTTATTCGTGATACCAAAGATCTTACCAAACCGCAATTCCCAGAAGGTTACGAACTGCGCAACTTCCGCGAGGGAATTGACGAAGAGAATTGGTGCAATATAATTAACGATGCTTTTGGCCATTCATTAGGCCACGTGCGTATGACGCCGGAGCGAATTGAGCACTGGAGGCTAGACCCTGCGTATATTGACGGCGGTATGAAATTGCTCTGGCACAATGATAAACCGGCTGCTACACTGAGTATGACAAAAGAAGAACATAAAGGCGAAGATCTGATCTTTATAGAAGCGATAGGAGTTGCAGGTAATTACCAGGGCAAAGGTCTGGGTAAAAATCTTTTGAGAACAGGCATTCAGTATGCCGCCGATTGCGGTTCACCGGGAGTAATGCTTTCAGTGAACGGCGAAAATGAAAAGGCAGCAGATATGTACTTCCGCGAAGGATTCAAAAAAGAAGCCCTTTACAAATGTTACTATCTGGATATGAAAAATTAATAAATAATACGATGGCTAAAGAGCAAAATAATGACCGTGATGTTAAGAGTGATTTCATTGAAATACTCAGAAACTCATTTAAAGAAAATACATTTGTGAAATTCACACTTGGCAAATACCGCGGTAACGAAGACGGACTGGAGAATATTTATGTTAATCCGGTTAAGATAAAAGACGAAGTTAAATTCGCACTGCGTTACAAATACAAGACCCGTGATATTTATAAAAATCATACTTCTGATGAAGCTGTGAATATTATAAGTGATGAAGTGGGGAAGAACTTCCTATATGGGGGACTCTTTACAACTGCCAACGACTTTGTGCTTGAATACAACAAGAAGCGCGTTCCGAGGACCTACACCCGTAAAGCGTCATTCAGCCGTGTTGAAATAAAGGAGCATAACCGCATAAAGACGCGTTACATAGATTCAAAAGATAAATACCTTAACTTACTCGGCATTACAAACCTGAAGGGCGAAGTAAAAGGCGATAAGTATGATAAATTCCGGCAGGTGGATAAGTTCATTGAAATTTTAAACGGGCTCATTGAATCAAGCAGCCTTGCAGATAAGGATGAAATTGATGTAATCGATTTTGGCAGCGGGAAATCATACTTAACTTTCGCAGTGTACAACTACCTGAACTATAAGCTTGACCTTAAAACCAGGGTTACGGGTATCGAGCAGCGCGAGGACCTTGCGCAGCTATCAAATGATATATCAACAGCGGTCGATTTTAATGAACTGAAATTCCTAAACAGCACTATAAACGATAACAAGCTTAAGAAAGCTGATATTGTAATTGCGCTCCATGCTTGTGATACCGCCACAGATGACGCAATTGCCAAGGCAATTGCGATCAAGTCTGAAATAATAATACTCGCTCCTTGCTGCCAGAAATACGTCCGCAAGCATCTTCGCATACCCGAAGAATTAAAGGGTGTATTTAAACACGGCATACTTGAAGAACATCTGGCTTCTTTCATAACCGATGGACTGAGAGCACTGGTGCTGGAATCATACGGCTACAAAACCAAGGTGTTTGAATTCATATCCGGTGATCATACCAGCAAGAACATAATGATAACAGCCGTAATGGAAGAGTTCACAGAAGATAACTATCTTAAGAAGGTTGTTGAAATTGAAAAGATGAAAGCTCAATTTGGACTTTCTGATTTTTACTTAGATAAATTACTAACCAAAGTAAAATAATTCTAACAGAAAAAGTATGAAACACACCCGTTCCGCTTTGCTCCCTCCCCTCTAGAGAAGGGTGTCTGTCCGGCGGCAGCCGTACTGACGGGGGGTGTTACAACTCATATAACTTTTTTAGTGAAACTAAATAATAATAAAAGTATTAAATTGAGAAAATTAATTAATTTTTATGATTGAATTAAATATTAAAGGTATCTCTGATAATGTTTCAAAAGATGAATTAAACTCTTACCGGCAGAAAATAACCGAAGCAAATAATATGCTCTACAAAAAGTCAGGCAAGGGAAGCGATTACCTTGGCTGGCTTGATCTGCCTTCAAACATTTCCAGAGAAGAGATTTCACAGATCAAAGATTGCGCTGCATCACTTGCAGGGAAGTCTGATGTTATTGTGGTTATCGGAATCGGCGGCTCATATTTGGGAGCAAGGGCAGTAATAGATGCTTTATCGAATAATTTTAATGCACTCCTTAATAAGAATGAGCGTAAGGCTCCATTGATACTTTTTGCAGGAGAAAATATAAGTGAAGATTACCACGCTGAGCTGCTTGGCGTATTGAATGACCGTGATTATTCTATTATAGTGATTTCAAAATCAGGTACCACTACGGAGCCTGCAATCGCTTTCAGATTATTGAAAGCACACATTGAAAAGAAATACGGCAGGCAGGAAGCAAAAAACCGCATAGTGGCAGTTACCGATAAAGCCAAAGGCGCTTTGAAAAAGCTTGCTGAAGCAGAAGGCTATCAGACATTTGTAATACCCGATGATGTCGGCGGCAGGTTTTCTGTACTGACTCCCGTGGGATTACTGCCAATAGCAGCCGCGGGATTTAATGTTGAGGCGCTGCTCAGCGGCGCAAAAGCAATGCAGCTGCTCACCCGGGATAAAAAGCTAATGGATGAAAATCCCGCTGATAAGTATGCCGCCGCGCGGAACGCGCTTTATAATAAAGGGAAAACGATTGAAATACTTGCAGGCTACACGCCAAACCTGAATTATGTTGTTGAGTGGTGGAAACAGCTTTATGGTGAATCAGAAGGTAAAGAGGGAAAAGGGATTTTTCCCGCGGGTGTAAATTTTACCGCTGACCTGCACTCAATGGGGCAGTGGATGCAGGAAGGAACACGAAGTATATTTGAAACCGTGATAAGCGTTAAGGAATCTAAATTCACACTAACCGTGCCAAGAGATAAAGATAACCTTGATGAAATGAATTACATTTCGGGTAAACGTTTAAGTGAAGTAAATAAAATGGCTGAGCTTGGCACCATGCTTGCGCATATTGAAGGCGGTGTGCCAAATATTGCAATCACACTTGCCAGGCTTGATGAAGAGAACCTTGGAGAGCTTATTTATTTCTTCGAAAAAGCCTGCGCGGTAAGCGGTTATGTGCTGGGTGTTAATCCGTTTGACCAGCCCGGAGTTGAGGCGTATAAACAAAATATGTTCGCGCTGCTTGGCAAACCGGGATATGAAGATATGAAGCGTGAGCTTGAAACTAAACTTAAGCAGTTTTAAGCCCTATGGCTTTTGGATTCAAAGATAAGCGCGGTCTGACCAAATGGCGAATGCCCTCTGCTTCGCAGACAATTATTATAATATTAATATTCGCGGTGCCGCCTGTTGCCGCATCATTTCTGTTTGAGCATATTCCGCAATTCTTCAGGATCCCTCTAGCAGTGATTTGGTTCCTGGTGGCATTTGTTGTATATATATACATTATTTCTCACGGCAGGGGAAAAGAGAAAAGTACAATTACTTCTGCAAATGCTCTTACGGGTGAATTTACAATTGATAATAACTGGATCTCTTTTCTTGCGTTTTACCCGCTGGTAGCATCTGTTGGGGCTGTAATTAACGGGTATTATATTATTGCAGTAATGCTTGTGCTAACGGGATTTATGATAATTACCATAGGAAGGTATTTCAGGAAGAAGATTCGAATTGATGATTTGGGAAATTTGTTTATCCTAACTAAGGGCGAGGAAAGATTTATAGACTTCAACACCGTAAAAAGTGTTGAAGGCAAACTAAATCGTATGAGTGCTGAAGCAATATATAAACCTATAATTATCATAGAGTTTAATAGCAGCATTACAGAAAATAAACCCATCAGGCTGAAATTTTCAGTTCTTCGCTCCGTTAAGTACGGAACCTACTCACCCTCACAACTGATTCTATCATATATAAAAGAAAAATGTGTATCACACGGTTTTATCATTACTTATCTTAACCCCGAAGAAACCGATTTCAGAGCAGAAAAATTTTAATTTCAATTAATAATCATAATTTATTACACCATGAAAACAATACTGCTTTCATTCATCTTAATTTTTACATTTATGAATATTTCATATTCCCAGAAACACGATTGCTGTGAGGAAGAAACCACGACAGCCGAAAATAAAACTAAACCTGAATGCTGCGAAGAATCAGGCACAACAGGAAGCGATATTACCGCGCCGAACATAATGGCGACCTTTGGCAATGATGAGGGCTTTAAGAATGAACATCCTGAACCACTGGCATTTACACTTGCAGATGGCAAAGGTAAAATGATAACATACAAAACAAGCGATGGTGTTGACGCAAACGGCTATGAAGTTAGGGCGGATAACCCTACAAATAACTGGGTATTTTTATTTCATGAGTGGTATGGCTTAAATGATTACATAAAGCGTGAAGCGGAGGAAGTCGCTGCGACTTTGGGGAATGTTAACGTGCTGGCAATAGATCTATATGACGGCAAAGTAGCTACGAACAATGATGAAGCCGTAAAGTATGTGCAATCGGTTACTAACGACCGCGCGCTTGTAATAATAAACGGCGCGAAAGATTATGCCGGCAGTGATGCTGTGTTCGCAGCATACGGCTGGTGTTTCGGCGGCTCATGGAGCAACCAGGCGGCTATAGAGCTGGGAGATAAATGCAAAGCATGTGTGATATATTACGGAATGCCTGAGCAGAATTTGGATAGACTTGCAAAACTAAAAGCTCCCGTGCTTGGTGTTTTCGCAAAGCAGGATGCAAGGATAACTCCCGAAGTAGCAGGAAAGTTTGAAAGTGATTTAAAGAGCCTGAACATTCCCGTAACTATTAATATATACGATGCAGGGCATGGGTTTGCAAATCCAAGTAACCCAAAACACGATGTTACAGCAACAAAGGATGCGAAAGAGAAGACTTATACGTTTTTGAGGGAGAAGCTGCAATAAATTGTCATTCTAATTGAAGATAAGGAATCATAAAAAGCTTTAACCACTAATTTCACTAATTACACGAAATTTTCTCCTCCGTCCCAAACTCCGGTTTGGGACGGAATTAAACGCTTTGTAGTGACGTCCCGTTTTGCCTGCTTATGGCATGGGTGGGTCGTCTTTTTTATTGAACTGTATTTTATATATCAGGGTCTCTGCGTGAAACTACAATTAATAATCCACCAAACTTCTTAACTGTTCCTTAAATCTTTCCTTCGGGAAGAAGTTTTGCTCAAGCTCTAAGGCAAATGGTACGGGAGTATCCAGCGAACCGCTTCGCATTACGGGCGCATCGAGATATTCGAATAAATTTTGACCTATCCACGCAGCAATTTCTCCGCCGATACCGCCAAAGAGTGTATCTTCATGAAGGATAATAACCTTACCGGTTTTCTTTACGCTTTCGGCGATGGTATCGTAATCCAATGGCAGTAAAGTTCGCAGATCAACTATATCAGCGGAAATATCCTTCATATTCTCAAGGGCATTTAATGCCCAATAAACACCCATGCCATATGTTATGATAGTAACATCATCACCTTCGGTTTCATATCTTGCCTTGCCAATGGGCAGAGTGTAATAGCCATCAGGCACATCATTGCTAACGCTGCGGTACAGTGCCTTATGCTCAAAGTACAGCACGGGATTCGGGTCATCAATTGCGCTTAACAACAGTCCCTTGGCATCATACGGTGTAGCGGGGTAAACTACTTTCAGCCCGGGTACATGAGTGAACCAAGCTTCATTGCTTTGTGAATGGAACGGTCCCGCGCCAACGCCGCCGCCTGTCGGCATTCTGATAACAACATCAGCGTTCTGTCCCCACCTGTAATTAATTTTAGCAAGATTGTTTACTATCTGGTTGAACCCGCAAGTCACGAAATCCGCGAACTGCATTTCCACCATTGCTTTGTATCCTTTGATAGATAGACCAAGTGCTGTACCTACAATTGCTGATTCACACAGCGGTGTATTCCTCACACGCTCTTTGCCGAACTCTTTATAAAAATTTTCTGTAACCTTAAATACACCGCCGTACTCACAAATATCCTGACCCATCAAAACAAGGTTATCATGTTTAATCATTGCTTCCTTCAGCCCATCAGAAACCGCATCAACAAAGCGCCTTTCTTTGGCCGCTTCACCCGGTTCAATTATAACGGGGGCATAGGGAGCATAAACATCCTTCACTTCATAAGTTGTATCAGGTACAATCTTTGGCTGTGCAAAGGCTTTATCAAGCCCTGATTCAATTTCACTTTTAAATTCGGCGCGTATATTTTGAATTGTTTCATCATTCAACAGACCCAATTCCTTCAGGTACGTTTCATAATTCTTTACAGGATCTTTTACTTCCCATTTCTCAAATAATTCCTTTGGAACATATTTTACCCCTGATGCCTCTTCATGTCCGCGCATGCGGAAGGTCATGCACTCAATCAGTACCGGACGCGGTTTTTTATTCATGCTGTTGCGGAGCGTTAGTATCCTGTCATACACTTCAAGCAGGTTATTTCCGTCTATTTGGTATGATTCCATTCCATACCCTATGGCCTTATCGACCAATGCTTTGCATTTGTATTGTTCGGTTACGGGAGTTGAAAGTCCATAAGCATTATTTTCAATTATAAACAGCACGGGAAGATCCCATACAGCGGCAACGTTAAGTGATTCATGGAAGTCGCCTTCGCTTGTACCGCCATCCCCTGAAAACACTGCTGTGGTTTTGAGTTGATGCTTTTTATCTTTCAGTTTCCGCATCAGCTCCGCAAGCGCTATTCCATCGGCTATGCCGAGCTGTGGACCCAAATGACTTATCATTCCCACAATATGGTAATCATTGGTGCCAAAGTGGAATGAGCGCTCACGCCCTTTTGAAAATCCGTTGTAGCTGCCCTGCAGCTGCATGAAAAGTTTAGCCAGCGGAATTCCGCGCGAAGTAAATACTCCGAGGTTGCGGTGCATGGGCAGTATATATTCATCCGGCTGCATAGCCATTGTTAAACCTACCGATATCGCTTCCTGGCCAATGCCTGAGAACCATTTGCTTATTTTGCCTAGTCTCAGGTTCAGCAGCATTTTTTCTTCTATCATTCGCGGCAATAGAATTGCCTTATACAGATCAAGCAAAGTTTCATCGGCGTACTTTTTACGGTTGAATTCCATTGCGGTATTAAAATTATTCTGCGGGTTCAGATTCAGGTCGTTTTGTTTATGCATGAAGTAAGTAAACTTGTATTGAATAATGTTATAAAATTATAAAAAAAGGGAAGACATCTTACAGCTTCCCTTTATGTGGTATCTTTTGAACTCAAATTTTAATTATGCAGCAGGCGGAGTAAATGATCTTGATGCGTATTCCTGGTCTAATATAAGCAGACCCTCGCCTTTACCGCCGATAATTTCCATCTTGCCAAGCGCCTTGCTTGCCAATGCTTCTTCTTCAACCTGTTCATCAACGTACCATTTCAAAAAGCTGTTTACAGCGTGGTCATTTTCTTTTATTGCATCATCCATCAGGTCGTTAATTGATTTTGTAACTTTCTTCTCATGCCCTAATGCTTTTTCGAATACTTCAATGGGTGATTTGAAAGTGACATCAGGCTGCGCAATCTGCTGAAGCTCAACCTTTCCGCCTTTATCAAGTATAAAATGGAAGATCTTCATTGCGTGGAAGTGTTCTTCCTGTGCCTGCACATGAAAATAATTAGCAATACCGTCAAGGTTCATTGCGTGAAAATACGCCGCCATTGAAAGGTATTCATACTCAGCAAAGAACTCATTGTTCATCTGCTTGTTCAGTTCTGCCTGAAGTTTTCCTGATAACATAAGCTGCTCCTTAATTATTTGATTTTACGAAATTACTAATAATAAAAATGAGTTTAAATGCTAAAATGTTTCAAATTTTACGGTAAATTTTCTATTATTAGATGTTTATCTAATTCACAATATGTTTAAATGCTTCAATTTATTGAATATGAAAACACACCCCTTCCGCTTCGCTCCCTCCCCTCTCGAGAGGGGAATTAAGATTTAATATTCCCCTCTTGAGAGGGGTGGCTGATCGGCGATAGCCGAGCAGACGGGGTGTGTCAAAAAAACAAAAATGAAATTTTCAGTGAGAACTAAATGATTGATTTTCTCAATAACATATCAACCCCTCATCTTATCGATCATCCGTCTATCCTTCTTCGTGGGTCTGCCAACACCTTTAAATTTGCTTTGGTAAGATACAAACCTTTCGGTTTGGAGCTTAACAAGCTCTTCCTGCGGGGTGATATCAAGTGCGTAGTTTTTTACCAGGGGAGCACCCACGCGTTTTTCGAGCAGTTCAATAACCCTGAATGCCCGTTTAACATATCCCTGCTGAACAGTGATCACGTCGCCCGGCTTAATGTGACGAGACGGCTTAACGCTTGTGCCCTCAATTTTCACTTTGCCGCCATCACAGGCATCGGTTGCAATGCTTCGGGATTTAAACACCCGGATGCACCATAAATATTTATCAACACGTACGTTCAATTAACAATGAGTAATGAGCAATGAGTAATTAAGAATTAGGAATTACGAATATAAGCACATACTTAAACCGCTAAGGCGCAAAGACGCCGAGACTTGTAATGTGTTTTATAAAATATTATGCTTTTCTTTGAGCCTTTGTGTTTATTTTGTTTAACCTCACCCCCAACCCCTCTCCTATAAGGAGAGGGGAGAGATTACCTGAAATTCTTCGTTCTTTTCTCTCCCTCTCCTTCCAGGAGAGGGAGACGGAGGGTGAGGTCAATGAAGGTTGATCACTCTAAAATTTTTGAACTTATTGCTCTATTCATATCATCGCGCATTTCATCAAAACGTTTTACCGCGGATTCGATGAACTCCTCATTAATCATTTCCTTCAATTTATCTTCACTTATTACATCAAACTGGTTGAGCTTGAATGTCTGCTCCAGCCCGTCCTGCTCAAGTTTTACCAGGTATTTCTGATTCCAGAAAAATACCGATATACGGCATTTTGGGTGGTGTATTTCTGCTATAGTTCTCATTTATTAACAATTTAACATTTTATGTATCATTAATAAATAGCAATTTTAATAAAATTTATTTAAATTTATAGCATGGTGACAGTAATAAAAAAAACCGATACAAAAAGGCAGATTAAGCGTAAGGTTAAACCAAATGGATATTCCAGTCAGAAGAAGCTTTTTGATGCTAAGAAGTATAATGGAATATTGAAACTTAAGGAAGATCCATTGGAAATACAAAAGAAAATGAGAGAAGAGTGAGGAACTAATTGGTAGTAGATACTAATATCCTCCTAAATCTGCTTAATGAAGATGATAATATCGAATCCCTTTTGAACAGAACTCCGGTTTACATATCATACATTACAGAAATTGAGCTTTTAAGCTATCATAATATTTCAGCTTCGGAGTTGAAGAAGATTGAAGCTATGATCGATAATTGTACGGTAATTGAAATGAATCACGACATAAAACAGCATGTTATTAATTTAAGAAAGAAGTATCGGGTTAAGGTAAATGATGCAATCATCGCTGCAACTTCACTCTATATGGGAATGCCTCTACTAACAGCTGATTCAGGATTCATTAAAATTAAGGAACTGGATCTAAAGTTCTACGAGAAATAATTAAAACTCATTGTACTATTCTTCTCTTTTAAAAAAAGTCCATTCGGAAAAAATTCCACCCCTTGCATAGAAACCGTCATCATTAATGTCTTTTATTGAATATTTTAAAATCTTTCCTTCTGGTATTAATGTAAATGGTATTTTCATTCGTATTCTGATTCTTTTATTGTATACACTGAATAAATAAAATTTTACTGTTTCGAAGCCAATGTATGATACTTGTAACAAACCACCAAGATCCTGTCGAGGTATCTTTAGGTAAGCAACACCATCTTTATTACTAGGCATAGAAAGCATTTTTTCACTTCCTTTCCAATACGCAATAAATGCACTAACGAGCGGACCCACCCCATCTGTTAATTTTAATTCAATATTTATAGTATCATTTATTGAAATAGTGGAATCTGTAATCACAAAACTTGATGTATCGAAATCTATTGGTTTATCTTTAAATTGTAAATATAAAGAGCCCATTCCTTGCAAGTAAGTTCCGAAACCAATATCGTTTACAATATCATCCCTGTATCTAAATTTAAAGTGTAAGCTATCAAGGATTGTAATTTCTTCGCGATATTCCGAATTGTAAACAGTCTCTCTTGTAAAATGATTATACTTCCATACTGAAACATATTTCCCCGGCTCAATTTTCTGTGCAAATGAAATGTTTGCTATGAAGACTAATGAAAACACAAGAAAAATGCTTAGTATCCGACATTTTGCGTGATGTATTTCTGCTATAGTTCTCATTTATTCTTATATATAAAATGAGACCAATGGTTCCACTCATCTCTAATAAAGAAATTATTATTTTCATGAAATCTAAACACAAAACGCAATGTTTTGTTGTTTATATAATGGACCGGTTTTTGTAATTGTTTCAATATAATTTCAAAAGCTTTGCTTAAAGAATCAGAAATCAAATAGCCGCAGGTTTCATAACCTACATAAGTAAAATTAATTATATATCCATTGTAACTTTTATCAAATTTTAGTTTTGTTTTGCCCTCAGCATTCGTTCGTGACCTAATAAAAGTGGTTCGATCGTTACTTTTGTATAAACTTACAATAGCTCCTTCTAAGGGATTGTCATTATCATCAGTAATTTTAAATGAATAAGTAATTTTATCGGAATTTGTAAAGTATTCATTTGTAATTTTATAACATAAATCAGGATCAATTTTATAATCGTAGTTTGACTCATACAATAAAGTTAAGATTGAATCTTTCAAAATGTATTTCCCTTTTCCTATCGTTATATCAATATCTGTATGTTCGTAAAACTCAAAAACACTATCTTTATTGAAATTGTATATCTGAGTATATTCGGAAAAAGGATAATTAAGTACATACCTCCCCGGCTCAATTTTCTGGGCAAAAGAAAATTGGTTAGAAAGCAAAATTATAAATATCAATAAATAAATTATTCGTTTCAATTCATTACCTCCACAATTACTGCCAATACAGCGGTAATCAAAGTTATAATTCCCATGGTCGTACCTGCTAAGATTTTTGTCTGTCTTTCCGCAAAAGATAATATGTATATCGATTTCAAAATATTATTCGATATTATCGCCTGCAGCGCAGCTCTGCCAAGTGTATCAAGAGGCAGCTCATACTTTCCCTGGAATATGTTCAGCAAAAACGGGTCAATATCAGTAAATCCTGTTATGAATGATAGTATATCGAGTCCCGATGTGCCGTAATTTGTAATAGTATAAGCGGTTACTACACTGAAAAGAATAAAAAGTCCCGCGAACATGAGCGAAACCTTCAGCTCCAGCGGATTTTTATGGGCAGACTGAACGCTATCCTTGGCATGCGGTTTTTTGCGCAGGTATAATATGAATCCGATTGCCGCAGCAGATGCTATTAAGATACCAAAATACGGCAGCATTTTGTACGCAAGCACGGAATTGAATATGAACATCAGTATCAGCACACGCAGGTACATCATTGCATTTGCAAAAATTATAGATGCCGCGTAAACACCCGAGCTGCTTTTTACCTCACGGCTGCGCTTGGATATAATCACTGTTGTAGCCGTTGAGCTGTAAGTACCTCCAAGTATACCGGTTATCAATACCCCCGATTTCCTGAAAAAGTACGTTTGCAGCAGGTAGCTTAAATATGAAATTGCTGAAACTATCACAACTGTAAGCCATATTTCATATGGCGAGAGGCTTATGTAGGGTATTGTAACATCACGGGGCAGAATGGGCAATATAACACCGGCGACTATCAGGAATTTTGCAAGGGTTGTGAATTCCTCAATATCTATCTTTTCAGAAATTTGTTTGAAGTACTGCTTGCGCTCAACAAGTATTAACACTGATACCACGATAAGGACTGTCAGCCATTTTGGCTGTGTGATAAGTATGGGACCGATTGAATAGGTAATAAAAGCCACCAGTATTGAGGTCAACCCCCATGCGTTAAAACGCTGAATTTTTGAGAAATAAAAAACGCCCAGCAGAAAAAGCAAAATGATCAAACCTGCGATGAAGAGATAGAGATTTTGCGGTGAAACAACATACAACAGGAAACCCATAATTCCTATAAACGCAAAGGTTCTATCCGTACCGAAAGAAGGTGATTCAGTTTCATCCTTATCGGCTTTTTCATCATCGCGCCTTTTGCGCTGCTCAAATCCTATTAACAGTGATAAAAAAAGAGTTATCAGGAAATCGATGAAGAGCTCTGGTATTTGTGAAATTATCTCCATTTCGTTAGTTAAACATAGCTTTTAGACTCTAAGTTTTCAAGGGTAATTGGGAAAACATATTGTGAGTCTTGTTATATTAATATTTTTCTCTTTTAACCCTTGCGTAATCTCACTAAATTTGTAAATAGTCAAAGTATATAGACCTGCCAGGTTTTTAAAACCTCGCAGGTCTGCAATTATAAAACTATGGAACTTACAGGCAACATCGTTGATGTTTTAAACAGGAAAATTTTTCCGGGAAAAATTACGTTCGAAAATGGAGTAATTACTAAAATTGACCGAACAGGCGAAGATATAGATCCTTCACATGCGCTCAGTATGACGGGACCATTCATAATGCCCGGATTCATTGACGCTCATGTTCATGTGGAAAGCTCTATGCTTATTCCATCTGAATTTGCACGGCTTGCCGTGCTGCACGGCACAGTTGCCACGGTATCGGATCCCCATGAAATTGGTAATGTTCTCGGACTCGATGGTGTTAGGTACATGATAAATAACGGCAAAAAAGTGCCGTTCAAATTCTATTTCGGCGCACCTTCATGTGTACCTGCTACAACATTTGAAACTGCAGGTGCTGTTATTTCGGCTGAAGATATCAAAAGACTTTTTGAAGTAGACGGCTTAAAATATCTTAGTGAGATGATGAACTACCCGGGTGTACTGCACCGTGACCCGTTGGTAATGGATAAGATCAATATCGCTCATAGTTTAGGCAGACCCGTTGACGGGCATGCGCCGGGACTAAAAGGTGAGGACGCAAAGAAATATATAGAAGCAGGAATATCAACTGACCATGAGTGCTTTACACTTGATGAAGCCTTGAGCAAAATAGTGTACGGAATGAAAATTCTTATCCGCGAAGGCTCCGCCGCTAAAAACTATGAAGCCCTGCATCCGCTGCTTGGCTCTCATCCTCAAATGGTAATGTTCTGCAGCGATGATAAACATCCCAACGATCTTGTTGTAAGCCAGATAGATGAACATGTGCGGAGTTCTGTAAAATACGGGTATGGTCTGTTTGATATTCTTACTGCCGCATGTGTGAACCCGGTTAAGCATTATAAGCTTGATGTCGGGCTGCTTCAGCCAGGTGATGCAGCGGATCTTATTGTTGTAAATAACTTAACTGATTTTAAGGTTTTAAAAACATTTATAAACGGGCAATTGGTTGCAGAAGAAGGGAAGTCTCTGATAGAAAGAGTCCCTGCGGAAATTGTAAATAATTTTAATACTACACGGAAATCACCCGGTGATTTTTCCGTGAATGCCCGTAATGACGGTGCTCCCGTTATCAGGGTTATTAAAGCACTCGAAGGACAGCTCATTACTGAAGAGCTTCATGAACCGGCGAAGCTTTTTGACGCGAAGCTGGTATCCAATACTGCAAACGATGTTCTTAAGATGACAGTTGTATGCAGGTATAACAATGAAAAACCGGCTATTGGATTTATCAGGAATTTCGGGTTAAAACGGGGAGCCATTGCTTCATGCGTGGGACATGATTCACATAACATTATTGCCGTTGGTGTGAGTGATGAAGATATCTGTAATGCCGTAAACGGCATTATAGATTACAAAGGCGGCATATCCGCTGCATTTGATAATAATGTTGAAGTATTGCCATTGCCCGTTGCGGGTATCATGACAAATGAAGATGGATACACTATTGCAGAAAAATATACCAGGCTTGACGCTATGGCAAAGGAGCTTGGTACGTTTCTGCACGCACCGTTTATGACATTATCATTTATGGCGCTTCTTGTTATTCCCCAGCTGAAACTAAGCGATAAGGGTCTGTTTGACGGCAGTAAATTTGAGTTTGTGGATCTGTTTGTATGAAGTAGTTCACGCGCGATTGGACTACATTTGCGAGCGTAGCGAAGCAATCCCATAAATTGTTTTAAGATTGCCGCGTCGAATTTTCCTGAGGAAAATTCTCCTCGCAAAAGTTACATACTAATTATGTAACCCCGCTCTTTAGAGCAGGGGATCAGAGAAGAAAAAAAATAAGGGACTTTAGTCCCTGTTTAGTGATTTTATTATAATAGCCACGACCTAAAGGTCGTGGCAATGAAAATTAAGTTTGCCCGTTGTTGGTCTTGCCAGACTAGTTTATAAGTTGGCCAACAACTAAATAAAATTTGCATACATTCACATTAAATAATATAAGTTACACCATCAGACTCTTTAATGAATCCATGGATTCGGTTGAGGAACTAACCTCGCTGCTTCACCGTGCTTATAAACGACTTGCTGATATGGGTCTGAATTTTGTTGCCACATATCAATCAGTGGAATTCACAAGAAATTATTTTAAAAAGGGGGAATGTTACATACTTGAATCCGGAGGCAAACTTGCCGGTACAGTTTTTTATTATACATCAATGTGGAATGACGCGCCGGAAATTTATAAGGATCCCGATTCCGTTTTGATCGGCAAGTTTGCGGTTGAACCCGGATTGCAAAAGCTGGGTCTGGGAGCAAAACTTATGGATCTTGTGGAATCACTTGCCCGCGAAAGAAACAAAAAACGTGTTGTGCTTGATACATCAGAAAAAGCCCTGCACCTGATAGATTACTATAAAAAGCGCGGATACGAATACAAACATCACTGGCAATGGCCGGATGTAAATTATAAGAGTGTAATCCTTAGCAAAGAATTGTAACTTTTTGCTTTGTCATTGCTCCCCTCCTTTTTTAAGGAGGAGAAGAGCCCCGCTGGCAAGCGGGGCGAGGGGTGGTAACAGAATCAAATAGATTAATCCAAAAATCCGGGCAGCTAAATGTACACACCCAAACATTTTGAAGTAAAAGATAAAGTTAAGCTGGTTGAATTCATGAAAGAGTACAACTTCGGGACTCTTGTGAATTCCGCAAAGAAAAAATATTGGGCAACGCACCTGCCTTTCCTTGTTGAAGAATCAAATGGGATGATCATACTTAAAGCGCACATGGCTAAGGCAAATCCGCAATGGGCAAATTTTAAACAGGATGAAGATGTGCTGGTAATATTTCAGGAACCGCATGCGTATATATCGCCAGGGTTATACGAAGGTCCGGTGAGTGTACCAACCTGGAATTACATAGCAGTGCACGCCTACGGCGTGCCGCAAATTCTGCCTTCTATAGAGGAGAAAATTTCACTTCTTGAAGCATCGTTTGAAGTATTTGAATCAGCTTACAGTGAACAATGGGAGACCCTGCCTGAAAATTACAGGAATGAATTGCTGAATGGAATTGTCGCTTTCAGCATAAAAGTGAAAGATATCGAAGGAAAGTTTAAGCTGAGCCAGAACAGGACTGAAGTTGACCGGGAAAATATCATAAGAACTCTGGGCGCAAAAAGCGACAAAGTTAAGAGTGATATAGCCGGATTTATGCAAAAAAGAGAAAAATAGGCTCTGTAACCCCTGTAAAAACATTCAATTATTTTATTTTTTTCCTAACGTCTTTAAGGTATTCCTACATTGCAATAATTAGTTTATTTTACAGGAATTAAAAAGATAAAATATTGCAATTAGCAAACTTTGTGGAGTACGATATGGCTAAAAACAACCAGCCAAAAACAGTTCTGGCATCTCGAAATACGTCTATTATATCTGTGGCTGAATCTTTGCTTAACGATGCGGGTATTATTTATCAGATCAGCAAAAACGGCGTTACTGAGATCCAGGTGACAGGCGATGAAAATATCCTTAACGCGAGGAAGATTCTGATAGATCTTGAAGAACTGGATTTCCACGATAACAGGTAATATAAGTAAATATGTTTCAGTTTAAGAAATAAGTTTTTAAATTTACAGCGGAGTTCAGCTCCGCTTTTTTTATGCCCTCCGTTAAACTGATTTTTTAAATCCGTAATTCTAATACAATGAAAAAAATTCTCATTTTAGGCGGCACGGGATTTGTCGGCAGGATACTTACCGAAAACCTGATAAAACTTGATATCCACCCTGTTCTTTTCAATCGCGGGAAACGCTCGCCCGGAATTTTCCCCGAGCTCAGGCACTTAACAGGGGATAGGCTGAACCTCGAAGAAATAAAACAAATAGCCGGCGAAAGCTGGGATGTTGTAATTGATTTCAGTTGTATGTTTCCGGTGAATCTGGATGAAATTACCGGGATGCTGGAAGGAAAAGTTGGCAGGTACATTTTTATATCTACCGCAAGTGTGTATCCTATGAATGATCCTGAATTCTGGAAGCAGCCTGTGAAAGAGGATGCTGAAACCCTGCCTTGCACACCTGAACAGAAAGTTGACCCGGATGTCAATTCAACCTACGGTGAAAAAAAGGCTGAGTGTGAACGGATCCTGCTGGGCAAAGAGTGGCTGGATTCAATAATCTTCCGGCCGGGTCTTATCTATGGAAGGTACGATTATACAGACAGGTTCTACTATTGGCTTTACAAGGTTCATAACAATAAAAAAATTTTGCTGCCTGATGGCGGTAAAGAAAGTTTCACTGCGACATTCAGCGAGGATTTTGCTGAGCTGATCCGTGCCGCCATAGATGTAAGCACACATGATAAAGTATATAATGCCGCTACTCATAAACCCGTTACACTGAAAGAATATATCAATGATGCGTCTGTGCTGCTGGGTAAAACTCCCGAGTTAATTAATGTAACTCCGCAATTCATTGAAGAAAATAAGATACAGCCGTGGGCAGATCTGCCTGTTTGGGTCGGAGCTATGAACATGTGGCTCGATAATTCAAAAGCCGAAAAAGATTTCCCGGTGTTCTTCCATAACTTCAATGAAAGCGTTAAACGCTGTGTGGATTATTACACATCAATCGGTTGGAAATCACCAATAACCGGATTATCGGATGAAAGAGAAAGTGAATTGTTAATAAGGGCTCACGCTTAATAGATTTTTTCAAATGACTCTTTAAAATCTTAAACGAAGCTCCGTAGGAGCGAAATGTTTGTAGTACGAGTAAGCCCAGATATAGAGCTCCGTAGGCTGTAAGACTGCTTCAGCAGTAGCGTAATGTAAAATTTGAATTTTTGAAAAAGACTCCCCCAGCGAAGTCTTTTTTGTTATAGAAATTTGAGAAATTAGGATAATTAATACGAAAAAGCACAGAAGAAGAGCTCCGTAGGAGCGAAATGTTTGTAGTACGAGTAAGCCCAGATATAGAGCTCCGTAGGAGCGGCATGTTTTTTTTGTAAAGACTCCCATAGGAGTCTTTTTTTTATTCTAATTTGAAAAACTCATGTAATTAGTATACGCTTTATTTTACTCCTTGACATTTCACTTCACATCTATTAACTTTGCAGCACAAAGTACTTTTTAGTGGAAATCAAAATGTATATATAATGGAGCAGAATAAACCCGGAAGCAGTGAAATAGAATCAAACCAGCAGCATTTAAAGAATCTGACGGAGATCCGCAGTTTAATGGAGCGCTCATCGAGTTTTATTTCGCTGAGCGGACTCTCAGGCATAAGCGCGGGAATTATGGGTCTTATTGCCGCATATATTCTGCATCAGAAGCTGTTCAGGTTTATGGATTACTCAAAAAGCCCGATGATATCCGCCCAAACCAGGGAGGAGTTCATTTTTTTCGGGATTACCGTATCCGCTGCGGTGCTTATTGTAACTTTCCTTGCGGCAATTTTCTTCACTGCCCGAAAAGCTAAAAAAAGCGGCTTGCCTGTCTGGGACGGCTCCGCAAAACGGCTTGTTGTGAATCTATTCATTCCTTTAATTACCGGGGGAGTGTTTTGCTTAATCCTCATTTACCAGTATTTCGATTGGCTGGTGCTTCCTTCAATGCTCGTTTTTTACGGGCTAGCCCTGCTGAATGCGGGCAAATTTACTTTAAGCGAAATTAAATGGCTTGGCGTATCTGAAATTGCCCTGGGCCTGGTTTCAATGCTTTTCTTAAATGATGCAATTTACTTCTGGGGCGCCGGATTTGGTTTGCTGAATATCATTTACGGGATGGTTATGTATTTTAAATATGAAAAAAATAATTGAAATATAGCCCGGCTGACGGAACAAATTGAAGGATATACTCGTAAATATAAATAAGCTGTTCGAAAGCAAAGTCAGGCTTGGCATAATGTCAATGCTCATGGTTAACGATACCGTTGATTTCAATTCCTTAAAGACGCACCTGGATGTCACTGACGGGAACCTTGCAAGCCACATCGCATCACTTGAAAAAGCAAAATATATAAAGGTCAATAAATCATTTATAGGCAAAAAACCGAATACTACCTATTCAGTATCAGCAACGGGAAGGAGATCATTTAACGAACATTTAGACGCACTGGAAAGGTTAATAAACAGCAGCGTAAAATAATAGGTACTGCTGGAAATCACATTATGGGAACGATCATCACCAACGGAGGTTATGCAAATGCATAAACCAAGATTTCTTATCACAATAGCGCTTCTTGTTACATATAACTTTTTCTTCTGGTCAGAAAAGCTTGGCGCGAATCTTTTTATTTTCTTCACTCTCGGCATAATTGCCATGCTTTTTATGAATGAAGAGAATATAAAGAACAAGAATGTTATCGTTTCTATGCTTGCCTCATTGTACTCATCCGCGATGGTTGTGTTTGTGAATTCAGGTTATTCAAAATTCGCCGCTTTTGTTTGTTTTATGATCTTCACTGGGTATATTCATCAGCCGCAGCTCCAAACTGTATACAACGCTGTACTTACAACATTTTCAAGCTTTGTAATTTTCCCCTACAACATATATATTGAGCTAAAATACTTCGCATCTAAGTTCAGGGCATTCAAATTAGTTCTGAAATTCGCCAAACTGGCTTTTATTCCCATGATATTCTTTGTGATATTCTACGCAATTTACGCTTATTCCAACCCCGTTTTCAATTCATACTCAGTTACGTTTTGGGATTCAATTGGCAAATATCTTTACGAAATTTTCATAAATTACCCTATACTCAGGTTCTTCTATATCCTGCTTGGACTCATGTTAATCACCGCATTCATATATAACAACAAGATAAAAATATTTACGGAACTCGATAACTCATTCCATGAAACCCTGCAGCGTGATAAGATATTTAAAGTTCACTCACGCACCAGGCCTGTACCAAAATCACATTTAATGTACACAATGTTTTCGTACCGCTTTAAGCCTAATTCACTAAAGCTTGAAACGAAGATGGGTATTGTTTTGCTTGTTATGATGAACGCCTTGCTCGTATTGCTGAACGTCATAGATATTCAGGTAACCTGGCTTGGATTTGACGCATCAAACATCGAAAATCTTGCCTACTACGTACATGAAGGCACTTATTACCTTATATTCAGCATACTGCTTTCGATGGCTATACTGCTTGTAATTTTCCGAGGTTCTCAAAACTACCTTGCTTCAAACAAAACACTAAAGCTGCTTGCATATACCTGGATAGTTCAGAATGCATTCATGGCAATATCCGTATCGCTAAGGAATATTTATTACATAGATTATTATTATGCGCTATCCTTCAAACGCATAGGGGTGATGATTTTTATTCTGCTAACGCTTACCGGACTCGCTTCAATGCTTTACAAGATACATGCTAAAAAAACGACCTTCTGGCTGTTCAAATTTAACAGCTTCGCCGCTGTAATTATGCTGCTTGTTATGAGTTCATTCAGCTGGGATGTTACCATTGCGGAGTTTAACCTGAAAAATCCTGCAAAAGATAAAATTGATATTGATTACCTGCTGAAGTTAAATAATGATGCGCTGCCTGTGCTGGATAAACACAGGGATGTGCTGGATAGGGATTTTCTGGAGTACAGTTTTATATTCAGTGACTACAGAAACGGGCTCGAAGTTTACAAAGCGCGCGTAGAAAATTTTGATATTGAGCAGGAAAATTACTCGTGGCTCTCGTGGAATCTGCCAGACGAAAGAACCAAACAATATTACAAAGAAAGCGGGTCGCAGATTTATCTCCCGCTCAAAAAGAAAAAGTTAGATAGCCTTAAAAATAATATCAACGAAAAAAATGAACACCTCGAAATTGTGCCGCGCAGGGATAATCACAATGAAATAAACGCGCGTGAAGTACGTGAAAATGAACCAAAGACAGAGGAAGTACCTAAGTTAAATGCCGGACCTGAGAAGGCAACACAACCTGAAAAAGATAAAAACCCAGAACAAAGATGAGGGATATTGAAAATTATTTTGATAAACCAACCTTTGTGGGGTTAGTATTGATTTTACCATCAACAATTGTATTAGCTTCAATTTTGTTAAGGGCAGTTGAATCAGACCAGCTTTACCGTGCGTTATATGATATCAAAAGATCTGTCAATCCATTTATAGTTATGAACATTACCGCCCTTTTATCATTGCTGATATGTTTTAGTAATATTATTCGGATTAACGCTCAGAAGGTCTCCGGCAGTGAAGAAGAGCGAATCATTTACAGCAAAAGTTTTGTGAATATAGCTGTAATATTTATCAACATAAGCTACATATTAATTATTTACTTTTGTCACGATCTCGAAAAACTCGGAAACATTCCCGTTGGCAGAAATTAAAACATATTTCTAAAATTTAATTACAAACCAAAATGAAACAGAAAATTTTGGAAAACCTCCAAAATCCCTCTATGCTTGAAAAGCTTTACCGTGAGGATAGATCATTGTTTACAAATGAATTCTCTGATTTATATCATGAAATAAAGGATATACCCCTGGCAGAATTCTGGCAGATAAGATTACAGGAGGAAGAAATTCCCGCCGGCCACACAGAAAAGAATAGTGATATCCCCGGGATATCAGGCTCAGGCAAATTCAACCTTGTCTTCACTATCATTGCAGCACTTGTATGCGGTACAATTTTTAAGATTCCCCAGATATTCGGACTGAACGCGCAGAATTTTGTAACTGATAACATTGCATTTACAGTGCTTCCCTCGCTTGCCCTCTTCTATTTGCTGAAATTTGAAGCTGAGAGAAAAAAATATATTATAATATTTTCAGGGGTTTTAGCGGGTGTGCTGTATATGAATCTTCTTCCATGGCAGGCTGCAAGCCAAACCAGGATACTAGCGGCAGTCCATTTTTCGTTCATAATGTGGGTCGTGCTTGGTGCAGCATATATGAATTTTGATATAACTTCCCGGAATGCCAGAATGTTTTTTTTAAAAAGGAATGGCGACACATTTGTTTTGACTGGTGTTGTAATCTGCGCCGGAATGCTTTTAACAATGCTGACTGTTGCAATGTTCAAAGTCATTAAGGTACGGATTGATGATATTCTGGGTGATTATGTTGTAGTTTACGGACTGGTTGCAGCTCCGCTTGCCGCCAATTATATGATAGAAAGCTCACCAAAAATCATAAGTAAGGTCGCACCGTTCATTTCAAAACTGTTTACACCCTTAATGTTTATGGCAATGACGGGTTTTTTAATTGCGCTGGTGTTTTTCGCCAAGGATCCGTTCAACAATCGCGAAGAATTGATAGTCTTTAACGTACTGCTGGGTGCAATTATTAGTGTTATTGTATTTACGTTTTCGGGTAATTCGGAAAACCACCGGTCCGTTTACAATAAAATACTGCTGCTGCTTTCCATCGAGGCAATGATAATAAATTCAATCGCGCTCTCAGCAATTGTATACAGACTCTTCGCTTTTGGCGTGAGCCCAAACCGTATTGCTGTACTTGGCGCAAATTTACTGCTCTTCTCAAACCTGGTATTAATAACAATAAAACTTATTCAGTTTGTAAGGAACAAAGCTTCAGCGGAAAATGTGGAAAATAGTATGACAGTAATGCTGCCATATTATGCAGTATGGGCTGTAGTCGTAGCCATGCTGATGCCCGTATTTTTTTGGTTTAAGTAGAATTACAGTGTATGCTGATTTATTGATTTTTAATATTTATTTTTGTGGAATTGATAATATAACAATTATGGATTCCACAAAAATACAACAAATCACAATGGGGAGCATTTACGCTGAAGATTACAGCGATTCGTTCAGATTTTACAATGGCATACTGGGACTTGATGACTACTCTCCAATGGGTGATAAAGCATGTTTTTTTCACATAAATGATGAACAGGGAATGTACCTCGAAGGCGGCTACGATGCCCCCGAAGCAGGGTTTGATACTTCAAAGGTATCGTTTACATTCAAGGTCGGCTCTGCCTCCCAAATGTTCGCGAAGCTTCGTAAGAATGCCATCCGCACGATACAAAAGGAACCCATGAAAATGAATGAAGATACATTCTGGTTCCAGTGCTATGATCCTTCAGGGAATATTGTTGAGTTTGTTGGCGGCGAGTGATCAGTGTATATTCATCCGATGACTTTAAGTCATCGGATGAATTGTAAATTACTCTTACAACTTCGAATCTATAAAATACGGCAGCATTTTGCGCCATGATGGCCAGTCATGGGGTATATCATATCCCCACAAGTCAAGTTCATGGTTTATACCTTTTGCATGCAGAACATTGCTCAGGTTCTTTGAAGCTTCAGGATTTTCGTAGCTTCCTTGTCCCGTAGTAATATAAATATGTTTTCTTTCCCTGATCTGATTCAGCACATTTTCATCGTTCAAGTTGCTCAGGTAATCCACGGGTGAATTAAAATAAACGTTCTCATCATAATAACCCTTGGAATAGTCCTTCAGGTCATAAGAACCGCTCATTGCAATTGTGCCGGCAAAAACATCCGGCCTGCGGAAGAAAGTGTTAGCCGCATGCAGCGCGCCAAATGAGGCGCCTGTTGTGATTATCTGAACATCATCACCGCATGTCTTTTTTATAAAAGGTACAACTTCGTTTACAACATATTCGTTAAACTGTCTGTGTCGTTCTGATTTATACTCAGGGTGATTCTCATCATTCAGCCAGCTCTCGCTGTTAATGCTGTTGATGGATATTGCTCTTACTTTACCGTTATTGATATACGGCGTCATTGATTCAATTAAATGGAATCTCTCATACTCCAGGTAATCAGCTGCTGCGGTGGGGAACATCAAAAGCGCGTATTGATTTCCTGTGCCGTAAACAACCGTTTCCATTTCTTTGTTAAGGTTCGGGCTGAACCATTTATGAATTTCTCTTTGCATATGTATTAAATTTATTTGATTTATTCCTTAGGTGTGAATGGCAAAAATACAAATATTTATGGGAAGTAAAAAGTCGATTTACTCTAAAAGATTTGGCATAGTTTATAAAAGAACTTATTTTTATAATTAAAAAATTCATCCACAAAAAACCACAAAAATACAACAAAACTGCTGAAATCATGCAGTTTTTTACAGGTAAAATCATGGGTAAAAAAGTAAAGGCAGCAAAAAACTCCACCACAAAGTCAGGCAGTTCTTCCGGGGAAAAAAGTGATAAAAAACTAAGGAAAATTTCCGAAGAGATTGCGGAGCTGAGAAAAAAGTATATAAAGATATCTGCCAGGCAGGCCGGGATGGATGTAAGCGATTACATACTTAAAGATACCGATGGCAATGATGTAAAACTTTCCGAAATGTTTGGAGATAAAGATAACCTGATACTGATCCACAACATGGGTAAAGCCTGTTCATACTGCACACTGTGGGCAGATGGTTTCAGCGGCTCAGCTTACTACATAGAAAAGAAGGCTGCATTTGTGCTGGTATCACCCGATGCGCCTGAAGTGCAAAAAGAATTCGCCGCCTCGCGCGGATGGAAGTTCAGGACTTACTCCGCTGCCGGGACAACCTTTATTGCTGATATGGGCTACTACACAGAAGCAGAAGGCTACTGGCCGGGTTGTTCAGTGTTCCATAAAGATGTTGACGGAAAGATTACGAGAATATCAAAAGATTACTTCGGACCCGGTGATTTTTATTCCGCTCCCTGGCACTTCTTCGATCTTTTACCTGTAACAAAAGAAGAAAAGGAGAAATAGTTATTCATGAGCAGTTTACCAAAAGAACTCAAACTGATAAGTGATGAGTTCAGAAATATGAAAATTGAATCCGCTTCATTCCTTGAAAAAGTTAAAGATAGCGAATTCAACAAACGGCCGCCTGATGGCGGCTGGTCAATTGCGGAGTGTATTGATCATTTAATAGTGACAGGTGCTGACTATTGCGATATTTTTGAAAATGGTCTTAAAAAACTTGAAGAGAAAAACCTGAGATATACCGGTGAAATGAAATACAGCTGGATAGGAAGCAAGTTCATTGCGAATGTTGAGCCTCCCGTTAAGAAGAAATTCAAATCACCCGGCAAATGGCAGCCTGACTCAAAGATCAACAAAGCAAAAGCAACAGCTGCATACCTTCAGCTTCAGGATAGGTGGATGGATCTGGTTGAAAGATCAGCTCCATGGGATCTAACCAAAGTTAGGCTTCCCTCACCTGCAGTAAGCTGGATAAAGTTTTCCGCATTCGTTATACTTGAAGTCAACGCAGCACACCAGCGAAGGCATCTGGAGCAGGCTAAGAATGTAAAAAGAAATCTAAAATAATTACAAGGAGTCCAAATTATGTCACTAAGTTCATTCAATTTTAAGCAGTGGATAGAGGAGAACCGCCATTTACTCAAACCGCCTGTCGGCAATAAATGTATGGTCAACGGAGATCTTATTGTAATGGTCGTTGGCGGTCCAAATTCACGCAAAGATTATCACTACGAAGAAGGCGCGGAATTTTTTTACCAGGTGGAAGGTGATATAGTCGTAAAGGTGATTGAAGATGGTAAACCGAAAGATATTCACATTAAAGAAGGTGAAATGTTCTACCTGCCGCCTAATGTACCGCACTCCCCGCAAAGACCCGCCAACACAGTTGGCCTGGTTATTGAGCGCAAGCGCGAAGAGAAAGAGCTCGATGCATTCCAGTGGTACTGCGAAAAATGCGGCAACAAGCTTTACGAAGAATTCGTCAAGCTTGATGATATTGTAGCGCAGCTTCCGCCGATATTTGAAAAGTTCTGGGGTGATATGGATAAACGAACCTGCAATAAATGCGGAACAATAATCCAGCCGCCGGCTAAGTAATTACGGATTATGAATTACGAATTATGAATTTTAATTGAAAACTATATTATGAAAGAAAACTTAATTCTTGATAAATCATATAAGTTTGCAGTAAGAATTATCAGATTATATCAGTTTCTGAAAAAAGATAAGAAGGAATATGAACTTTCCAAACAAATACTTCGCAGTGGTACATCAGTAGGATCAAATGTTGAAGAGGCCATTGGTGGTTCTTCAAGAAAAGATTTTGCGGCGAAATTAGGGATAGCGTATAGAGAAGCAAGAGAAACAAAATTCAGATTAAGACTGCTTCATGATACTGATTATATTGAGAAAAAACTTTTTGATTCATTGTTAAATGATTGCGAGGAACTTCTCAGAATTATTGGTTCAATACAAGTAACATTGAAAAAGAGCAATTCGTAATTCGAAATTCATAATTCGTAATTGAATGAAGATAGACGTACACACACATATACTGCCTGAAAACTGGCCTGATTTGAACAAAAAATACAACACTCATGGGTTTGTTACTGTTGAGCATCATAAACCATGCTGCGCAAAAATGATGATTGGCGACAAGGTCTTCCGCGAAATTACTGAAAACTCATGGAGCAGTACAAAACGTATTGCGGAGTGTGATGAACATAATGTTTCGATGCAGGTCCTTTCAACCGTGCCGGTAATGTTCAATTACTGGGCGGATCCCGCTGCAACGTATGACCTATCTCGATACCTTAATGACCACATAGCCGGCGTAGCCCGCGATAATCCTTCAAGGTTTATCGGACTTGGTACACTTCCCATGCAGGATACAGGGCTTGCAATTAAAGAACTTGAAAGGTGCATGAATGAACTGGGACTCGCCGGAATTGAGATAGGCACACATATTCACGGAAAAAATCTTGATGACCCCGATGTTTGCGAAATATTCCATGCCTGTGAAGAAATGAACGCCGCGGTGTTCGTTCACCCCTGGGATATGCTTGGCAAGGACAGGATGCCTGAATATTGGCTGCCATGGCTTGTTGGTATGCCCGCAGAAACTTCTTTGGCAATATGCTCAATGATATTTGGCGGCGTGTTTGAAAAGTATAAAAAACTCAGAGTGTGCTTCGCGCACGGCGGAGGATCGTTTCCTTTCTCAATAGGCAGAATTGAACATGGATTTAACGTCAGGCCTGACCTTGTTCAAACCAAAAACAAAGTAAATCCCCGCAACTACCTCGGCAAGTTTTACTTAGATTCACTTGTTCATGATGAACTGGCAATGAAATTCCTTATCGATCTGATTGGTGAAGATTGCATCGTTATGGGCTCTGATTACCCATTCCCGTTAGGGGAGCATGTACCCGGAAAACTCATTGAATCAATGGCTGAGTTTAATAATACCGTAAAAGAAAAGCTGCTGTGGAAAAATGCCGCAGAGTTTTTGGGAATGACCGAACTCATTCAGAAAATGTATGGCAATGAATCATCATAAATAGAACAAGGGGCTTTAGCCCCTTTGTGGATGTGAAACCCTCATTCCCAAACTCCAGTTTGGGAAAGTATATTATCAAAGTGAATAGTACCATACTATTCTAACAAGATTCCCAAACTGGAGTTTGGGAATCAGAAAGAATTATTTTCGAACAAGGAGCTGTAGCTCCTAGTTTTATTTTATCTGCTCATATTTCCTGAATTGCAGTTTGGCGGGTATGTGCATTTTTTGCGAGGAGCGAAGCGACGAAGCAATCTCATAA
Source organism: Ignavibacteria bacterium UBA2360 (assembly GCA_002344125.1). Classification (GTDB taxonomy): domain Bacteria; phylum Bacteroidota; class Ignavibacteria; order Tepidaquicellales; family OLB5; genus OLB5. Next base: position 199,136 of record DDTQ01000008.1, read on the forward strand.
TACTACCGTATCACAATCTTGAGCCTGTGAACTACTTAACCTCTTTAACAAGATTCCCAAACCGGAGTTTGGGAATCAGAAAGAAATACACCGGAACAAGAGGTTGCAACCCCTTCTTCTTTAAAAAACTCTTACTTAACCAGCACCATTTTCTTCATATCACTAAATTTCCCTGATTCCAGCTTGTAATAGTATATTCCGGAAGCAAATTTCCCCGCGCTGAATTCAACTTCATAAGTACCCGCTGATACAACTTCATTCACAAGTACAGCTACCTGCTGTCCGGTGGAATTATATACTGTGAGTTTTGCATTTGCGCCGCCTTTGGCTATATCAAATCTGATCCTGGTTACCGGGTTAAACGGATTGGGATAATTTTGTTTTAAACCGAACTTATCGGGGACAATTGTTGAAATTGGTTCAATGCCAATTACCTGGTTCAGCGCTCCGCGTGAATCTATGAGTCCCCACCCGAAATAATTATCAAATCCCGGTGTATCTTCATTTGCGGGTCCGACCTGGTCTCGCGCTGAATTTTTAAGTGCGTTATAAACATCATTAAAAGTAAGTGATGGATTTGCGCCAAGCAGCAAAGATATTACCCCGGCGGTCATTGGTGTAGCCTGTGATGTACCGCACCAGTAACTTGTAGTATTCGGGTTGTTATATACCAACCCCAGGATCATTTCACCGGGAGCCGCGAAATCAATGTGTGAGCCAAAACTGCTGCCACCGCCCCAGCAGAAAGGAACAGCGCGAAACATTCGGTTATTTATAGCGCCTATGGCAATTACATTACTTAATCCTGCAGGGTAATATGTAATATTGTTGTTATTGTTCATCATACATGCGACAACAATTCTTCCATTATTGAACGCGTAAGTTATCGCATCAGCCATTGCCTGGCTGAATGACTGTCCGCCAACGCTCATATTAAGAACTTTTGCGCCGTTATCTACAGCGTATGTAATGCCGGATGCAAACCAGGAATATTGACCGGAATTTGAAGAATTAAGTATTTTTACAGGCATTAATCTGCAGTTCCAGTTTACACCTGCCATCAAAGATCCGTTATTTCCTTTAGCACCAACAATACTGCCTACATTTGTCCCGTGACCCTGGTCATCGGTAGGATCAGTATCATTGTTTGCATAGTCATAGCCTTGTACCAATCTGCCTGAAAATTCCGGGTGAGTAAGCGGCATACCGGAATCGAGAATTGATACAATTATATTTGTGCCTGTAGTTATATCCCATGCGTTAACGGCATTAATATCACCGCCGGTGGTACCGGCAACTCCGTTTATAGTTTGACCCGTATTGCGCAGGCCCCATTGATTTCCGAACGAAGCGTCATTGGGTACAAGTGAAGAGTTTCCGGTTGTGCTGTACCCTGCGAAATAACCTCCTCCATAGCCTATATAGTCAAACTCAGCGTATTCGATCTGTGCATTTGCTGAAATGTAATTTCGCGCGGATTCAATTGAAATTGCGTTTTCGTTTATTTCTATCACGAATATTCTTTCAATGCCGCCATGCAGCGGTGTCAGATCTGCATCAGGCTTTACGGCCTTCATGTTCAGTATATTGCATTGCTGCATAAACAGGTTGAGCGCAGAATTCCTGTTCATGCTGATTGCGCCGGCAAGGAGTACTTCACCAATTGTTTTCGGAGCAAACTCGCGGGCTTCGCTGAGAAGTCCGGTTCCCTGTTTGAATTTTATGATGAGCGAATTTTTGCTGTATTCATCTGCAAACAGGGTAGACCCCTGCAGCAACAGCAATACAAACAAGATCATAAATAAAGTTAAAGGTGATTTAATCAGTAGATTTGACGGTTTCATTTTGCCTCCGGCTATAAATTGATTTTTTGTATTATAGTGATAATTCAAAATAACACTTTTTTTAGGTTATTGCTTTATCAAAAATTAAGGGAATATTTGAATGCTCTTGGTTTCAGGTAAAATAAAACAAGGGCTCCCACAGTCTCTCAATAAGAATCAATTTTTCAAAATTGAGTCAGGGCTGAATACCTATTTCAGTTTGGAATCGCAATTTCCCCGGCTCAAAAGCCGGGGTTAACAGAATTTTGAGACAAACTTTCCCGGCACCCTGTTGATGGATCCTATTTCCCAAACTCTCCTTTGGGAAAGTATAGATATCTAAGATGGTGATAAGATTCCCAAACCGGAGTTTGGGAATCAGAAGCGAAACAAAGAGTTGCAGCCCCTAATCCGGGGAAAATTTTTACTTCAAAAGTATCATCTTTTTCATCTCTACAGAACTGCCTGATTCAAGCCTGTAATAATATACACCCGAAGAAAGTTTAACCGCGTTTAGACTGACTTCATAACTGCCGGCAGTTAACGCTTCATTCACAAGAATTGATACCTGCTGACCCAGAGTATTGAACACGGCAAGTTTCACATTTGATGAATTTTCAGGAATATCAAAACTGATCTTGGTAACCGGGTTGAACGGATTTGGATAGTTCTGATGCAGCGAAAAGTTATGCGGAATGTTTTGATTGATCTGCTGAATACCCGCAATGCCGCCTATGTTGTGGAATGTAACGGTATTATTCCCGCTGTTCGGCACTCCCAATGTATCGCTATTCTTGTTGATGTAGATATCGGCCGGACTGCTGAGCCCGCTGTTTATCACAATTGCAACAGGCAGTGAGAAGTTAATATCATACCTTAAGATCTTTGCAGGCGCAGGTGACCATGATGAAATGTAAACGTTATCATATTTATCCAGATATATTCCATCGCAGTTGTTAAATCCTGTATTTGTAATTGTTGTAAGTGATGAATCAGCAAGGTTAACCTGTTTTATTGCCGCATTTGTTCCCCAGTAACAAATCAACAGCCTGTTGCGGGGAGCATCAAAATATACACCATTAGGCTGTCCGCCTGCTGTTGGTACGTATATCCACCATACCCCTGTATTTAAATTGAGTTTATATATTTTTTGTCCTGTGAAATCCGATATGTATGCAATTCCAGTGGATTGATCTATACCCATTCCGTTAAGAAATGAGGCGCCGCTTAATGTTGCAGTAAACTCCTGTGTTCCTGTTGCAAGTGAAAATCCTTTAATTGTGCTTCCAACGCAGGCATAAACTCTTCCGTTGTATATTCTTATTCCATGACTTCCGGATCCCGCCGGCGCAAAATCTGTAACAACGCCTGTAGCATTATTTCTTTGCTTAATTATTCCCCCTTGATTTGTAACCAGCCACCTGTTATAAACAGAATCATAGACTACGCTTTCAGGACTTGTGTACTGTGAATAAATGAGGGTTGCATTTAATAACAATAAAGCAATAATAACAGAATACTTCTTCACGCTGCTCTCCTTAAAATAATTAGTATAATAACCGTAAATTTAATGATTTATTTGATATATTTTAGGGTAATAAGCGTTTGTTTGAAGATCCATGAATCTTTTGCTTAATCCAGGGCAGGAAGGTATCTTTTTAATTAAAGCCCTAAAATGTTACTATATGTTAATTGATAAAAAACTGATATAACTCATTTATCAATATATTGAACTTTGACTGTAAGTTTAAATTATCTATTTGTAATTTACGGTAATAATTGTAAAAAATTCAATCACGATATGAAAAAAGTAATAATATTCTTATTCATCCTTTCTTTCAGTGTTTACGCGCAAAGCGGAGATACGGTTACAACACCCAGCGGTTTAAAGTATATTATTTTAAAATCCGGGAAAGGAAAGAAATCCGTATCCGGCAATGTTGCCGAAGTTCATTATACAGGATGGCTGCTTGACGGCAAAAAATTTGATTCTTCCCGCGACAGGAAAGAACCGTTTGAATTCACTCTCGGCGCAAAACAGGTAATTTCAGGGTGGGATGAAGGCGTTGCGCTGATGCGAATCGGCGATGAGTTCAGGTTCATATTGCCGCCTGATCTGGCGTATGGCCAAAGAGGCGCCGGTGAAATTATTCCTCCAAACGCTACGCTTATTTTTGATGTTGAACTGCTTGGCAGTCATAAACCCAAAAAGTCCATTGCGGATACTATGATGACTCTAATTGTAAACAAGAATGTTGAAAAGGCAATTGAGACGTATTGGGAGTTATACGGCGACTATGAGGATAAATATAACTTTAAGGAATCACAGTTAAATGCATTGGGTTACCAGCTGCTTCAGATAGGCTTGAACAAAGAAGCAATAAAGATCTTTGAACTGAATATTGAACAGTACCCTGAATCAGCGAATGTTTACGATAGCATGGGCGAAGGCTGTATGGTAGCGGGTGATAATAAAAACGCAGTTAAGTACTATGAAAAATCGCTTAAGCTAGATCCCAATAACGAAAATGCCAGGAAAATGCTTGAACAGCTGAAGGCAAAATAAGATAATGAAATTTGAAAATAACATAGATTTTGCGATGCAGCTTGATTCAAACGATCCGCTGCATTCATACAGAATGAAATTTCACGTTCCCAAAACCGCAGAGGGTAAAGATGTAATTTATTTTGCGGGGAATTCACTTGGCTTACAGCCTAAAACAGTGAGGGCCTTTGTTGAGCAGGAACTGCTTGACTGGGAAAAAATGGGTGTTGAAGGTCACATGCTCGCAAAATACCCATGGCTTCCATACCATGAATTCCTTACCGCGCAAACCGCTATGCTTGTTGGCGCAAAGCCCGATGAAGTGGTTCACATGAATTCACTGACCGTTAACCTGCATCTTATGATGGTCTCTTTTTACAGGCCAACAAAAGAGCGTAATAAGATTTTGATCGAAGCTAATGCATTTCCTTCTGACCATTATGCAGTGCAGTCACAAATAAAATTTCACGGTTATGATCCAGCTGAGTGTCTAATGGAAATGAATCCGCGTGATGGTGAAGTTACAATTAGAACAGAGGATCTCCTGGATCGTATTGAGAAAGAGGGTGATTCCATCGCGCTTGTGATGTTTGCGGGTGTGAACTATTATACCGGGCAGGCGTTTGATCTTGAAAAGATAACTGCTGCCGCTCATAAAAAAGGCTGTATGGTTGGATTTGATCTTGCCCACGCGGCCGGCAATTTAAAGCTTGAGCTTCATAAATGGGAGTGTGACTTCGCCGTTTGGTGTTCATACAAATATCTAAACGGGGGGCCAGGCGCAATTGCCGGCGCATTTGTTCACCAAAAGCACCTGCTGGATATGACCATACCTAAATTCTGGGGCTGGTGGGGGCAGGATAAAGCTACACGATTTTTGATGGGGCATAATTACCAGCCAATACCAACTGTTGAAAGCTGGCAGTTAAGCAATCCCCCTATACTGCAGCTTGCTGCGCTTCGCGCTTCGCTGGATATATTCGATGAAGCGGGAATGGATGCGCTGCGAGCCAAGAGTGAGATGCTCACAGGTTTTGCCGAATATCTCATTAATGAAAATAATAACGGGAATATTGAGATCATTACTCCTGCCGCGGCAAGCGAACGCGGCTGCCAGCTATCTATCCGCGCAAAGCAAAGCGGCAAAGCTTTGCATTCAAGACTCAATGATGCCGGTGTTATATGTGACTGGCGCGAGCCGGATGTGATAAGAATTGCGCCTGTTCCGCTCTACAATACGTTTGAAGATGTGTGGAATTTTGTAAGGTTGTTATTTACTTAAATAAACAATTTCTTCCCTCATTCCCAAACTCCTGTTTGGGAATGTTCAAGGAGTATGCTTGTTGTTCTCACTTAGAAAAAGTTACATTTTAACCTGGCAGGTTTTATTTTTATCAGAATAAATTATGCAAAATATTACAATTGTAGGCGCGGGACTTGCAGGATCATTGCTCTCAGTTTACCTCGCCAAAAGAGGATACGGCGTAAATATATATGAGCGCCGACCTGATATGCGCAAAGCTGATATCAGCGCCGGTAAATCCATCAACCTCGCGCTTTCAACCCGTGGTATTCACGCGTTGAAAGAAGTTGGACTTTACGAAGAGATCAAGAAAATATCTATCCCAATGTACGGAAGGATGATACATTCACCTGATGGCGCAACATCGCTGCAGCCTTACGGCAAGGATATGAGCGAATACATTAATTCAGTTTCAAGGGGTGAGCTTAACAAAAAACTTATGGATCTTGCCGAAGAATTCCCTTCGGTGAAATTTCATTTCAATATGCCCTGCACAGGCATTGATCTGAACAAAAACATCATACATTTTAACAATGGTACAAAAACCGGCGCAGAAGAAATTTCATCAGATGTAACAATTGCGACTGACGGAGCAACATCTCCTGTCAGAATGGAAATGCTGAAAGTTCCAAGATTCGATTTTAAGCAGGAATACGAAAATTATGGTTACAAGGAGCTTCACATTCCACCGGATGCTAACGGTCATTTCCAAATGGAAACAAACGCGCTTCACATCTGGCCGCGCGGCTCATTTATGCTGATCGCCCTCCCCAATATGGATGGCAGCTTTACCTGTACGCTTTTCCTGGCTTATGAGAGGGCATTAGGCGGAGAAAACAGTTTTGAAGCTCTAAATAACAAGAAAGCGGTGCAAAGTTTTTTTGAAAAAAACTTTGCCGATGCGATCCGGCTAATGCCTGGGCTATTGAACGATTTTTTTGAAAACCCAACCGGCACGCTGATAACAGTGAAATGTTATCCATGGTGTATGAACGGTAAAACCGCGCTGTTGGGTGATTCAGCTCACGCAATAGTGCCGTTTTTCGGGCAGGGCATGAATGCCGCGTTTGAAGACTGCACTTATCTCAATGAATGCATCGATAAATTCCCGGGTGAATGGGACAAGATATTTAATGCTTATCAAGAGATGAGGAAAGTCAACACTGACGCGATAGCGGACCTTGCGCAGGAAAACTTCGTGGAAATGCGCGACCTGGTTGCTGATGCCCGATTCCAGTTGAAAAAGAAGATCGAAACTCTGCTTTACAGCAAATACCCTGAGGTATTTATACCCAAATATTCAATGGTCACTTTCTTAAGAGTGCCTTATTCTGCGGCGCTTCAAAGAGGCAGGCTGCAGGAGGCGATATTACAAGAGCTTAGTGAAGGTATTTCAGATCCTGCGGAAATTGACCTTGAAAAAGCTGATAAGCTTATAAAGGAAAGACTTTCTAAGTTTGAAAATATTAACTGAATCAACCGATCAGAGAGCTGAGTACTTCAGGCTGCCTTATCCTGATTTGTTCAAGCAGCTCAGAAAGTAATCTGTTCAGCTCCTCAGAATTTATACTGCTTGCTATAAAAATGAGTTTTGCAAGATCTGAAGCAATATTGAAACTCTGTTTTTCACTTTGAATGGTTTCTGTGAATTTGAGTATTTGCGTTTTATACTTTCTGTAAACCCGCTCATTTGATTCGGTTGCGAGCATTTCAAATATCTTTAACCCCAGTTTGGTTGAACTTACCCAGCTTCCGCTGATATTAATGTAATAGAGTTTTGTAAAGCGCTGAGTTTTTTTAATGTAATTTTCAGCCAGTTCAAAATCTGCCTCCTTACCTTTCCAGAATTCCTGCTCGGCTATATTTACATATAATATAACCAGCGCGTTTGGCGAAAATAACCCGCTAAAGCGGGAAACTGACATCCTGTTCAATTCTGTCAATTCATTGAGTACAGCGTTGTTTATCTGAATATTGAAATTATTACCGGCCGCAGAGAATTGATAAACATTACTGGAAAGCTGGTCGCTAAGCTCAAGATACCAGCTGTTTAATGCCTCCGCCTTTCTGGAAAACAATATTTGCTTACTCACAAAATCCTCAGTGATAATTTCTGTTTCTTCACCACCGGAAAAGATCAAAAACCTTAAATAATTGAATTCAAAATCCATTAGCTGCTGAACGTCAGTGTAGTTTACAGTTATGAACCCGAAGTTATCCCTGTGAAATTTTAATGCCTCGGGCGCAAGTTTATTATTCTCGGTAAACTTTCTCAGAAAGAGGTAACTTTCAAATACCAAAGCCTCGGCGGTATGACCCTCGCGAAAAGCAAGATCTTTTCCCTGTTCAAACGCATTCAGTGATCTGTTTTTATCGCGAAGAACATTATAGAGCAAACCCAGGCGGTGATAAATTTTCATTCTATGCTGCGCGTCCAATGAATCGCCGTAACGAAGCAAGATCTTTTCAAGAATTTTTACAGCTTTTTGAAGGTTATCAACTTTAAACCTGTTGGCCATTAATTTTACGGTTTGAATAAGCTGATACCTTATCATGATATCATCCTTGATCTCATTTTTCAAAAAGCTTTTTTTTATTTTTTGTTGATATACACCCGAAAGTTTATAGTAGTGGTTACTCCTGCGTTTATCTTTCAGGTAGTTATAGATCTGTATCAATTTTTCTGAAATTTCAAACAATTCAGGCAGCCTGACTCTTTGCTTCCCGGATGCCAAAATTTCATCTTCCAGGGTAAGGAGTTCTGATCTTGCTTCTCGAAGCATTCCTTTTGCGAAGCGGCGCCGGATCTTCCCCATGGCACTTTCGCCTGTGATATCTACCCAACCGAAACAGAATTCACGTAAATTTTTGATAAGCCTTGCTTTATGACAATCAAGCATCCGTTTGGTGACACCTATTGGTTCATTCAGAGAAATTGACAATTTTTCATCCGGCGATTTTTCCCGGGTAAGATCATCCAGCAAGTTAATGAGCATGATATTTTTCTGAGCAGCCGCTCCTTTTCTCCGCATCAGTCTATCCCTGAATTTATTCCTTACTTCGCGGGGCACTGCAGAATACTCAAAAATATAGTAATCGCTAATGAAAAACGGGTTATATTTTGGGTTTTTCAGGTTCATTTAAGCAAATTAAAAAACATGCAACAAATTACATAAATTTTGATTTTTTTTCAATTCATATAAGTATTAGATTTGTAAGTATTTAAAAACTAAAAACTCTAAGGGAGTAAAAATGTCAAACACAGAAAGATCAAAAACATTTTTTCACAGGAACAATTTCTTCGTTTTTTCGTCTATTTTGGTATTGTTCGCATTTATTCTTGCGGGCTGCGTGAACGTTGAACAGAAAACCACACTTAAACAGGATGGTTCCGGTTCAATGAAAGTTCATTACTGGACAAAAATGTCTAACCTGAAATCAGGCAAAGAGCTTGGCAGTTTCAGCTTTGATGAAGCAAAAGCAAAGCAGAATTATTCATCTTCAAACACAGATGTAAGCAGTGTAAAAGTTGAAGATAAACTTGATGATTCCACAACACATGTTACAGTAGATCTCACATTCAAAAATATCAACGAACTTACTTCAGCAAAAGCTTTTGAAAAAGTGAAAACTTCATGGAAAGAAGGCACCGATGGAATGGATTTCAATTATACAGTTCTAAAAGATACTTCTAATGCAGGAAACATGGGTTCAAGCGATATAAAACTGAATTATGAGTTTGATCTGCCCGCAGAGGTTCTGAAAACAAACGGAAGAAAAGACGGACAGAAGATCATTTATGAAAAAACACTTGCTGATCTTAAAAATGACCTTGAAATGACCGCAACCGTAAAAAATGAAGGCAAAAAGTGCGGTCTCTTTGGTATGGAATTCCCGCTGATGGCTTTTGCAGGACTCGCTATTTCAGCGCTTGCGCTTCGCAGAAAAAAGAAATAATCGTAAGCATTAATATATATAAGCCTGTCAGTATTCTGTACCCCCCAAATTGAGTTACTGACAGGCTTTTTAAATATCCTTTTATTGATATTAAATCTAAAAAAAAATGAAACTGATTTTAATAATTTTATTCTTCATCACACAGGCAACTGGCTCACACGCGCTGTTTAGCCAGAGTATTTGCAGCGAAAATGAAATTGAATCAGTTAATGATGCCAAAAGAACATCCGAAAACAACCTGGTTCACTCAACAGCAGTAACCAAACTTACTGATGAGGGCATCGAAGTTACAGCTTTTTATTACGAAAACAGGATATTAAAAATTTCAACATCTAACAGTGCTTCAGTTTCTGAACAGATCTTTTTCAATTCAGATTATCAAATGGTATATTATGAGCGTTCTGGTTTTGCAGGGAGTAAAGAGTTCTTTGATATCTACTATTTCAGGGGAAACACGCTTTTCTGCAGAGAGAACGGACTGAATGGTGAAAAAGTGAAATTCAGCAGAAAAGCAGGTCAAAAAATTCTTGAAACAGTTGAAAAATATCTTCTCGAAGTTCAATAAAGATACTTTTGTTTCAGGAATTTGATAAAACATTCAGGGACACAGTCCTTTCATTGTATGAAATAAACAGCTGAATCTTTCTGTGTGAGAATTCAACAACCAATTCATGCATTGTAAGATAAGCTGTGTCCTTTTAATTAAATAATTGATATGAAATATTTATTTTTTTTCTGCTTTATACTTTCAACCCGGATATTTTCTCAAGCCGATTGCTCAGATAGCCGCCTTGATGCGGTAAAGGACGGGAATATTGAGATCACAGGTTTCGTTCACACCTTTGCGTACGGCAACTATAATAAAACATACAACAGTTACAGGGCAATATTCATAAATTACAACCGGGCTGATGATTCAGACTTCAAAGAAATGAAAGGGGATGAGATCAAGGTTGTTATAATGATATTTACCGGTGACCAGAGCAAACTTGTTCCGGGTACTTATACCATTCAACCCAATGGATCAGCGGACCACAGGAGCATTGCGGTCGGTATTTACACAGCAAAGGGTACAACCTTTGCCGCAAGTTACAACAATGAATATATAGGAAGTGTGGAAATATTCGAGTTAAGCGATAAATCACTTTGCGGAAAGATCGCGGTTAAAGACAGCAAAGGTATGGAAGTAACCGGCAGATTCAATGTTAACAATGAACCGGTGAATTAGCCGGGATTCTCAGCATCGAATTTTTCAGCCATTACGAGGCTTTCAAATTGAATTTCAGTTAGTTTAAAATTAGTTTAAATTACATTAACAATAAAAATTTAATGTAGTTTAACTTATATATGAGAAAATTACTTTTTTACTCTCCGCTTGTTCTCGTCATTTCTGTCATTGTGTTTTCTATAATTTCAGATTTTAACACTTCCGAAGAAGCGGTACTGAGGTATAAAAAAAACGCGCCGGGTAACTGGTTTTTTTATCAGCGTGCGTTTCCCGTTGGTGATATACCCTATGAAAAGTTTTACGCGGCTATGGAAGAAAAAAGGTTATGGAACAGATGGATAATCCCACATCCGGCCTTAACTGGATATCAAAAGGTCCTTATAACGTAGGCGGCAGAATTACCGCCATTGCCGTTAATCCCTCAAATCCGGATATTATTATAATTGGCGCGGCCGCAGGCGGAATATTTAAAACCACCAACGGCGGAATGAACTGGAGCGCTAAAACAGACGAGTGGCCCAGTCTTTCAATTGGCTCGCTGGTTATGCATCCATCAAATCCAAACATAATTTACTGCGGAACCGGTGAAGGCAACAGCGCAATTGACGTTTACCCCGGCTTTGGCGTGCTCAAATCAACGGATATGGGTGAAACCTGGAACGTGATTGGCTTAACTGATGCGCTGCACATTCCCGCCATGGATATTCACCCGCTGGACCCCAATACGTTATACGCGTCTGTAATGGCTTTCAGGTCGTTTGGGCAGAATAAGGGCATTTATAAATCAACAAACGGGGGGGTGAACTGGAACAGGGTGTTGTTTGTTTCTGATTCCACTTCCGGCGTCGATGTAAGGGTTTCACCGGATGATCTTAACATTGTTTACGCCGCCATGTGGGAGCGCGTAAGAACTCCGCCTTCAGTATCAAAAACGGGCGGCATTACAAGCGGGCTCTATCGTTCATCAAACGCTGGAGCAAACTGGCAGCTTCTTGGCGTTTCGCAGGGTATCCCTGCTCCGGCGGCTACTACCGGCAGAATAAGTATTGCGGTTGCTCAATCTAATCCCAATGTGGTGTATTCGATCTTCAAGACCACAACCGGCAATAATATCAGCGGAATATATAAATCAACCAACAAAGGACTCAATTGGGCAACCATGTCAATGTCAGGAGTTCAATCATCCGGGTTTGACTGGTATTTTGGACTTATCGAAGTTGACCCCACAAACCCAAACACAGTTTATATCGGCAGCGTTGATATATTCAGAACAACGAATGGCTCGAACTGGGTTAACTTAACGAATTCATACAGCGGATCTTTTGAACAGCAGCATCCGGATCAGCATGTGCTGTGGATAAACCCTGCTAACCCGAACAATCTGATAAACGGAAATGATGGCGGAATATTCAAAACCGGCACCGGCAACGCTCCATGGACAAAAAGTTATGACCTGCCCATATCACAGTTTTACGCAAGTAATATAGACCACCTGAACCCGTTAAGAAAAATTGGCGGTACGCAGGATAACGGATCAATGATAACATTTGACGGCGGAACAGATAACTGGGAAGTAATATACGGAGGTGATGGTTTTACCGCCCATGTTGACTATACCAATTCAAACATAATTTACTGCGCTTCACAAAACGGGGGACTTGGCAGAAGTACCAATAACGGGGTCTCGTTCAGTAATATAACAAACGGCTTAAGCGGCAGGTTTAACTGGTCAACACCTTATATACTTGATAACCAGGATCCGGCAATACTTTACGCAGGAAGCCACATGATCTTTCGCTCAACCAACCGCGGAACCTCGTGGACTGCGATCAGCGGCGATCTGACACGCGGACCCAACGGAAGGCTTGGTACAATTACATGTATAACAAGCGGTGTGGCAGGCAATAACCAGCGCGTAATTTACACAGGTACTGATGATGCAAAAATTTCTGTGACAACAAACTCAGGAGCAAACTGGCTTGATGTTACGGGTTCGCTGCCGCAAAGATATGTAACCGATATCAGGTGCGATAGCCGCAATCCGGCGATTGCATATGTTACTTTGAGTGGTTTTAATATTGATGAAAGAAACACCAGGATATACCGTACTACAAATTATGGATCAACCTGGAGCAATATTTCCGGTAATCTTCTGAATGTACCTGCGAATTCTATCATTGTTGATGAAGTACGTGATTCAGTATTATACGTTGGATGTGATGCAGGAGTATATTATACTACTAACCTGGGGGCAAGCTGGGCAATCCTTGGAACCGGCCTGCCAAACGCGCCTGTGTTTGATATTAATTACCATGCAGGTTCACAGATATTGTGCGCAGGTACTCATGGCAGATCAATTTTTGAAATCAGCACTGCTAACATACCTATAGGGATTGTAAATAACAGCGAGATTGCTGAAAGTTTTTCACTGGGACAGAATTTCCCTAATCCATTTAATCCTGTAACAAGCATAAAAATCTCAATTCCAAAGGCTGATTATGTAAGGCTCATAGTATATGATATCCGGGGAAGCGAGGTTGCTCTTCTTATCAACAAAAATATGCCAAAGGGTGAATATACATACGAATTTGACGCTTCAAATCTGCCAAGCGGTGTATATTTCTATACCCTTAGAACAGAGAAATTTACATCAACTAAAAAGATGATATTGGTAAAGTAAGGAATATATAAAGTAAACAAAAAAGCCTGTCAATTTGTAATTGCCAGGCTTTTTCAATTATCTTTTTTTAAGTTTTATTTCATTCGGTTAATATTTGATATTCCACATTCCACATTCCACATTTTACCTTTCACATTCCAAACTTACTTAATCAAAACCATCTTCTTTGTTTCCTTAAATGATCCCGCTTCAAGGGAATAAAGATATATCCCGCTTGCAAGCGAAGAAGCATCAAGCTCAGCAGTATAATTACCGGCATTAAGATTTTGCTCAACCAGTGTTTTAACCTTTTTCCCTGCAGCATCAAAAACTACAAGCTTTGTATTGAATGAAACACCCGAATTATTTTTGGGAATACTGAATCTGATCTTGGTAACCGGATTAAATGGATTGGGGAAATTTTGTTCGAGTGCAAATCCTTCCGGCACTTCAGTGCCGTTGTGACTGATGCCAATAGGGTCGCCGAATCTCAATACATATAATCCTGTGTTAATATCGCTGCCTATAAATCTGCCCGAAGGATAATATGGAAATACGTTCCACGCGCCCTGGTATGCTAACCCTGAGCCTGGATATGTATCATAGTAACCTATTACAGTCGGCTGTGCCGGAAGCGTACTGATATCGAGCGCAACTATTCCCGCGCGGTAGTGCGACATAAAGATGGTATCACCCTTAAAATAGGCGTTATGCACCATTGCCGTTTCATATGGAATATATTCATAAACCAATGTTATGTTTGCGAGATTTGCCGCATCCCAAATACGCAAATGATTTGAGCCGCCTTCATCTGTTGTTAACAGCCACCGGCGGTTATCGCTGAACCATACATTATGGCAAACCGGGTTCGGGTAACTGAACTGTCCAACAAGTACAGGGTTATCCTTATCAGTAACACTAATAATAGACATTTTACTGTTCGGGTTGTAAATGTTAGCGGCGTACACAGTATCATTTTTAATAAAGCAATCATGGGAGTATGGCGCGGGTCCGTTGCCGCGCTTCACTGGATTTTCAGGATCAGAGATATCCAGTATCACCAGACCTCCGCCGTTATAATTCGCGCCGTTTAGATATAAGTAATTACCATCGCTCTTTATAGTATGTGTTGTAGTGTAACCGGCAAATGTCCAGTTCTTAACATGATACAATGAATCAGGCAGGTACTGAAGGTCAACTATCTGCAAACCCTGGTTTGCGCCTGAACCTTCAGATACAATATACAGATAGTGTCCCACAACGGTAAACTCTCTGTAGCCATAAAACGAAGTGGGGCCCGGGATAGTATCGCACTGTACAACATTATTGCCGTCGGTTATATCATAAACGGCTGTGCCGTTCCAGTAGCCTAAAATGGCGTATTCTCTTCCGGCGGGTGATGTCCATCCCCAGCAGGAAGCGTAGTGCCAGCCGGCGGGGGTGCCGCCCGCGTTATGTTCATTCTTTTGTGATATAAGGGTCATATTCATTACTGCCTGCGAAAGCAGATCACTGCCGGCCGCAAACAATACAAGCAAAAAGAGTATCGCTTTTTTCATCTGGATATGGTTTAGATGGATAAATAGTAATTATTGAGCCTGTTAATTTGCTGAAAGCCTTACCTGCCCCGAAGGAACAGTTGAAGAAAATCCGTTAACAAGTACCTGCATTGAACCGAAAGATACGGTTCCAATATTACCGGAAAATAGTTTTATATAAAACGGTAAACCGAGTGCCTGTCCTTGTTCGTATCTAGGCTCAAGGGTTATCAAAACACTGTAGTTATTTTCCAGATTGGTTATATCGGGTATTGTTCCCGGGCAGTTTGCCTGCAGCCAATCGTGGCCGGGCACGTTCCAAATCAAGCCGCCCAGGTTTTCGCACTGCTGGTTGTTATCCCGGGCCTGCGGTGAATTGAACCTGCCAATATTATATATATACGCGTTGTTTGCGTTATCAATAACCCATGCCTGGTATGTCCATTCCGTTGTATCAGGCAGGTTTGGCAGGCTTAAGCCTGCTGTGCCGCCTGTTGTATCTTTAGTAAACCAAATACCGCGCCTGTAATCAGATGATGCCATTCCGGTTGTTGGCGAAGCAAGTATATAACTGCCTGTTGCCGCAGAAAACTGAGATGATACCGGAAGTATATCTGTGTAGCTCATTGTAAGATCAAATACCAGGGTTCCGCCGCTTAATTGTTTTGAACCGCCTATTATTTTTATGTTACTGGGTATTGTATCATTGTAGCCCGGCGGCTGAATGGTAACAATAATATCTTCAACATCATTTATGTTTCCTATTCTGCCCAAACCAGGGGTAAACGGATTCCCGGAAGTATCGGTAATTGTTCCCGTATTACTTACTGCAAATCTGCCCATGCTTCTGTAGGCGTTCTCGCCGTGGTCATGCCCGGTTGCTATACTGCCCCAAAGTTCATAAGTGCCTGTTACATTCTTATCTATTGGCTCAAGCCTGCTGACCGTTAATGAAGCGCTGTTCTGCGGAGCTGTTGTGCCGGAATCACCGCAGGAATAAAATATAACTGCAAGCAGTAATATTACGGGAGGACTGATTATTTTCAAAATGTTCTTCAAATTTTATTAAACTACTTAACTAATTCCCCCTTGACTGGTTTCTCAGTTCTTGAGAGGGGTGGCACGCCGCAGTTGAGGCGGGGTGTGTTTTATTTTTTCTAATTTCCTAAACCGGGTGTAATGCATATCCCCGCCGGGAAAGAAGCCATCTCGATATCCTTTATTTTGTTGTGTCCTGCCCACACATCTATCACAGCAGTTGTGCCCGGTGTTTTACCGGAATTAGGCGGATGGTGTACAAATCCGCCGCTTACTGATTCACATGTAACATACGCGTACCTGCCATCGGCGGTAAAATCGATCTTATGCGGCTGCGCGCCAACATTTGCTATGGTCTTAACAACTGTATTGGTTGTAAGATCAATCACAGAAACTGAATTACTGTTCCGGTTAGGTACATAGCACCACCTGCCATCAGGAGAAATCTCATGCGCAAGCGGATTTAAACCGACCGGTATGGTTAAAATAAAAGCCCTGTTCACAAGATCAAACACTCTTACATCGTTCGATTTTAGACAGGTTATATACGCGAATTTATCATCCGGTGTTATGGCGATCTGGTAAGGTACAAAATTATTTGTCCCAATTCCATTTGGCGGTACAGATGGGTCAACCGGGTATGTATCCAGTATCTGCCCCGTTGATGCCTGAATTATATAAAAAAACTCGCTGCCTTCGGTAGCCATTAACACGTATTCTTCACTGCGGGTAAGTCTTAACCCATGCGGCATTGTCATACGGAATTCTTCTATAACCCGGGTAATTGTCATAGACTGGGTATCAAACTCTTTCATTTCCTTCTGAGCCAGAGTAGCGTCAAAATTGGTGTACCAGCCACGGGTGCCGTCATTGGAAAGAATAATGTGTGCAGGTGAATTCCCCGCATACATTCTGCCAACTCTTTGGTAAGTCATAGCGTCATATTTTTCAAGGTATCCTTCAGCAATTAAACTTACATAAAAATACCTGCCCTGGTTATCAATTGTAATTACATGCGGCGCGTCAAGCGGCTGCGTGGCGTTATCTCTGCCTCCAACATCTATTAATCTGACCAAATGATTGTTATCCAGATTTACCACTGCGACAAAATCACTTGCCTGGTTGGTAATAAATGCTTTATTGGTGATATTCTGAAACGCGACCTGCCCGTTATCATTTTTTGCACCCTGATTTATCCAGTCAACAATTTTCATTAACTGATTTGGCGGAAGCGGCATACCATTTGAATATGGCATTAATGCCTGCGGCATTAACGGTTCCAGAAAAGGGGAAATATTTGTATCAATTCTGTTGATATGTTTTACCATGTGGCTCCAGCTCGCGTTGTAAGGAATTATTTCCGCGCCGAAAGTTGAGCCGGTAAGCATGGTTGATTCCCAGCTTGTGAGATCAAATCCCGCCTGTTTATCGGTGGAATTATGACATCCCGGAAAACTGCAGTTTTCTGCCAGTATGGGCTGAATATCACGGTTGAAACTTACCGGTTCACCAAGCTGGGTGGTTGTGCCGGAATCACACCCCATAAAATTGATTGAATTTAATGCTAAAACTCCGCAAACTGCTGATAAAAGGAAGATTACTTTGTATTTCAAATTGACCTGTTAACCGAAATTTTCTTAATTAAGCGCCAAATGTATTTAATATTAATAATATATACAATGAACATATTTCGCTTGTTACTAACTGTAAACGGCTAAAATTACATATTAATTTCAGGGTGAATGCACAGTAATAAATTCCAGCTTAATTTTTTTGTTGCTTTCGGCAGTAATTATTTCTGCAATCCAGAAAGTTTTGTCGTTGGTGAGAACACCAACGACGGCGTTTAACAACTTAGGTAAATCGAAACCACGTCAGAGGCGGGCGCGCACTGTTTCGATTTGACTCGAATCAGCGATACGAGTTACAAAAATTTTGGCAACTGCTATAGAAGTATTTCTCTCAACAACAGCGTTTTAGAACTCTTAATTTCAGAGGCAAGGATGACATTAGTTTTCATAAAAGTCAGACTTACCTGGATGAGTAATTTACCACTAAGACAACATTTTTACATCCTCATTTCACCAGCAGCATTTTTTTTGATTCAATAAATCCCTCGCCTGTTAAAACATAAAAATACACTCCGCTTGAAAGATCGCTGCCTGAAAAATCAAATGCGTAAGTGCCGGGGATAAGGAAATCGTTTACTATAACTGAAATTTCTCTTCCCAATATATCGTAAATTTTAAGCGAAGCATTCATAGCTTTGGGAATATCAAACTTTATTTTTGTAGTGGGGTTAAATGGATTGGGATAATTTTGATACAAATTATATGTATGAGGTACAACATAATTTTCCGGCTCAACGCTGATTAGCACACCGCCACCCGTTGTGGTTTTGATGATTTGGCCGTACGGACTCACAGCATAACCCGTGTTATCATTTGAGAAATACAAACCATAAGAACTGAAATAGTTAACACAATATGTTGCAAACCAGTTTTCGCCGCCATTGGTGGTTTTGTACATAATGTTATTTTCTGCTGAAGCATAACCGGTCATTTCTGAAGAGAAATGAATTGAAGAAATCCTGTTTGGAAATCTGTTAAACAACCAGGTCTTTCCTGAATTTGTGGTTTTGTATATAACGCCATTATAAACGCTATTATTTAAGAAATAGCCTGCTGCATATAAGTCATTTTCGGGAGACAGGCATAAATCATTTATAATAGTCATTGAATCCAGAAATATGTTTATCCAGTTAATCCCGCCGTTTTGTGTCTTTTTAATGATCGCTTTATCTGAATCATGTGCATAACCACCAAGATATCCTGTTAGATTATTTGAAAATATAACATCTTCGTAAGCTCTTTCTGATTCAGAGCTCATGTAAGTCCAATCAATTCCAGCATTTGTTGTTTTAACGGTAGAGCCCCATTTAGTAACTGCATATCCGGTATCTAAAGAAGGAAATGACATTCCGTATAAATGATCATTAGTAACAGTTTGAGTGATTACCCAGTTCAATCCGCAATCAGTGGTTTTTGCGATTTGACCGCCATCTATGCCGGCATATCCTGTATTTTGATTCAGAAACATTATATTATTGACGCCATTGTATATTTGTAATCCCAAATTAAACGTAGTCCAGTTCATTCCGCTGTTTGTAGTTTTATAAATATAATTATTTCCACCTGTGAAACCGGTATTAGAATTAATAAAAGTCACATCATAAAAACTATCCATAAATCCGCTTGTTAAGTCTAACCAGTTAGTTCCGCCATTTGTAGTTCTGAATAAAAAAAATCTATCAAGTCCTATACCATCATTAAAGTTTTTAAGAAAAGTATTTTTGGATTTATAAGAATACGTCCAATTACTGCCCTGGTTGGTAGTTAGCCAAGTATCACTGCTTCCTCTGATGTAACCGTTATTCTGATCGAAAAACTTTATTTCTCCGGTAGTACTATTCATGAAATTATATACAGTATCCCAGCTCACTCCGCCGTTAGTGGTTTTTAATAACAGGTTTCTGTTCGCAAAAGTTGATACAAAACCTGTTTGAGCATTCAGGAAATATACTCCTTTAGACCTGAACCTGAAATTTACCTGAATCGTATCCCATGTTAAGCCGCCGTTTGTTGTTTTGTGTATCCTGCTGCTGCTAAATACAGTCGGTTTATATCCTACAACATAACCAATACTGTTTACCGGGAAGTGAAGTGAATAAAATATATTATCAGAAAAGGCTGTAAGGCTCAAGTTCCAGTTTTCTCCAAGATCATTGCTTATATAAACTTTATTATTTTTTAAGCCATAAAGTATGATTTGTGGTGAAGTACTGAAATCATTTACTGAATCTACAGGCGCTGGTATATACGTCCAGTTATTTCCGCCGTTCGTAGTTTTTAAAATTCCGTTCGTTGAATTGGAAAATCCAGTAAGCTCATTAATAAAAACTATCGATTTTCCGCATTCATTGTTTGACATTACCGAAAAGGTTACCCCATTATTAGTTGATTTCATCATAGTACCGCCGTAACCGGAAACATACACGGTATTGCTTGAAGTAAATTCAACATCAGTTAGCCAGTTACCTTGTGGCAATGGATTTAGCCAAAACCAGCCATCCTGTGAATGGGTTTTATCTGGACCAAGTAATAATATAAATGAAAGGAAAATGTATAGTCTTTTCATGCTGTTATTTTTTAGGTTACAATTAACATATTAAATTAATCATTTTTTTACAATACATTTATTAAAAATTATTAATTTGAGACTCTTTCCTTAATGTCGCCCCTGCAGGGCTCTGACGATGCATGTTTTCACTCCGTCCCAAGCTTCGGCTTGAGGACGGAAATTGATTGTGAAGCTCCAGCTTCATTTTTTTTGATCACAGCGGAAGCATTGATCACAACGTGTTTCCAAGCGGAAGCTTGGGAACAAGTAAGCTGTAAAATTCATCGGATTAACCCTGATTCATCCAATGAGTGAGGCACGTTCGTATATATCTTGCACATATTCACACTCTCGAAAATTAGCATGTTAACTTTCATAAATAAACGCTAAATTACCAAATATATACGCTATAATGAAGAATATCGCCGTTTTAGGCTCTACAGGTTCAATTGGTAAAAATACGCTCGAAGTAGTAAGAAATTTAAACCGTAACGGGTATCCCGTTTCGGTTAAGTACATTTCTGCCAACTCAAATGTTGAGCTTCTTGCTGCGCAAATCGAAGAATTCAAGCCGAAAGCCGCGGTAATTTTTAATGAAGCAAGTTTTAACGATCTTAAGTCACGATCTTTAGATCATAAGTGCGAAATTCTTTGCGGGCAGGCTGGAATCAATGAAATCGCATCGCGGGATGATTTTGAGCTTGTTGTAAATGCGCTTGTTGGCTTCAGCGGGCTGATACCAACTACCGAAGCGATCAAGCACGGCAAGGATATAGCCCTTGCCAATAAAGAATCGCTGGTAGTTGCAGGTGAGCTTATCTATTCAATGCTTCGCGGCAGCGAAGCACACCTTCTGCCGGTTGATAGCGAACACTCCGCAATTTTACAATGCCTGCAGGGTGAACCGATGAAGCAGGTGACGAAACTTATTTTAACTGCGAGCGGCGGCCCATTCAGGAAGTTCACCAAAGAAGAAATGCCCAACGTTACTGTTGAGCAGGCTCTTAAGCATCCTAACTGGGTGATGGGCAGTAAGATCACAATTGATTCAGCCACATTAATGAATAAAGGATTTGAAATTATTGAGGCTAAATGGTTGTTCAATATAGAAGCTGAAAATATCGAAGTTCTGATCCATCCGCAGTCCATTATTCATTCAATGGTTGAATTCAGCGACGGTTCCGTAAAAGCGCAGCTTGGCGTACCGGATATGAAAGTACCCATACAATACGCGTTTACTTATCCTGAAAGGGTAAGATCAGATTTTCCAAGAATGGACTTTAAACAGCTGAAAAATCTTACATTTGAAGAGCCCGATCTTGAAAAATTTGAGTGTTTGAAGCTGGCTTATGATGTAATAAAAGCAGGCGGATCGTATCCAATAGTGTTGAATGGGGCAAATGAAGCCGCAGTCGAGCTTTTCTTAAAGGGTAAAATAAGATTTATAGATATCCCCGCGCTTATCAAAAGCGCATTGGATAAGCATGAAAACCACGTTTCACCCAGCCTTGAAAGTATTGTTGGAATTGATAGCTGGTCGAGAAAGTTTGTTTATGAAGCGGCTTTAGAGCTTGCTTAAAATTATTGAAAATAAAATAGTATTTAATCAGATACACAGCATGATGTTTCCCTGAAATTCAGCATGCATAAGGAGAAAAACAAAATAATATGGAAGTAGTAAGCACAATTCTTTATTTTCTTATAACGATCGTAATACTTGTATTTGTACATGAGTTCGGTCACTTTGCCGCGGCAAAGCTCTGCAAAATGAAAGTGGATAAATTCTACCTCTTCTTCGATTTTTTTAACCTGCGCATTTTTAAATTTACAAAAGGTGATACCGAGTACGGCCTTGGCGTGTTCCCTTTAGGCGGGTATGTGAAAGTTGCAGGTATGATAGATGAAAGTATGGATAAAGATTTCGTTAACCAGGCGCCTCAGCCGTGGGAATTCCGCTCAAAACCCGTTTGGCAAAGAATGTTCGTTATTACCGCAGGCGTTATCATGAACACCCTGCTCGCATTCTTTATATTTTATACCATCAACCTTTCCGAAGGGAAACAGAAGATGGAAACAAGAATGGTCGGTTATGTTTCGCCGGGTTCTATAGCGATGAAGCATGGAATACTCCCCGGAACAGAAATTGAAGCCATTAACGGTTTACCCGTTCAGTATTGGGATGACGTTCGCGGAAATCTTTTTATTGAAAGTATGGGTGAGGATATTACCCTGGATGTCGCAATGGGACCCGTAAAGCAGAAAATTTTCATTCCCAAATCAGAAATGGTTGATCTTAATGAAAGAACATTCGGTATTTTCCCAACACAGATGGAGCCCATGATACAGCAGGTTGCAGAAACCGGTCCTGCTAAGGATGCCGGTTTACAGAAGGGTGATATTATTACCGAAGCCAATGGTAACCCGGTTTTACATTCACAGCAATTTGTTGATATTATCAGAAGCAACGCCGGCAAAGATATAGCTGTAACTTGGAACCGAAACGGTTCAATAATGAATGGTAACATCAAACCTGCAGCTGATAGTACTGTTGGAATTGGTATTGGTAAATATACCGGAGTTGTAAAAAATATTGACTATAACGTAATAAGTGCAATTCCCCAGGGCTTTAACGACCTCTGGCACTACGGAGTAGTGCTGTTTGTAAAATCAATGTGGAAGATCATAAAGGGTGATATAGCTTTCAGTAAGGCTGTAGGCGGTCCGGTCAAAATTGCTCAGTACGCAGGTCAATCAGCTGAAGGCGGTTTCCTTTCATTCCTTGGTTTTATGGCTATGCTTTCTATCACACTTGCTATTATCAACATTCTGCCTTTCCCTGCGCTTGATGGCGGTCATTTTATGTTCCTGCTTTATGAAGGAATTTTCCGAAAGCCGGTTTCGCACAAAGTTCAGATCGTTGTGCAGAATGTGGGATTCATTGTGTTAATGGCTTTTATGGCTTTTGTTGTATATAATGATATTATTAATATATAATTCTAATTAAATATTTCCTAAAATGACCGGCTTATAAAGGGCCGGTCATTTTTGTTTATGCAAACTGACCTATATTTTATTTTAGATTTTGACAGCACCTTTGTTAAGGTAGAAGCCCTTGATGAACTTGCGGCTATTGCTTTCAAAAACCACCCGCGCAGCGAAGAAATGTTCAATACGATCACCGGGCTTACAAATGACGCCATGAACGGGAAGGTGCTCTTTAATGAGTCACTTGCAAAACGGATCAAGCTGTTAAATGCAAATAAAACACATATTAACTCCTTGATCAAAAGGCTCAATAATCAGGTATCTTCTTCTATAACCTCTAATTTAGCATTTTTTAAAAAAAATTCATCTAATATTTTTGTAATATCAGGCGGTTTCAAAGATTATATTATTCCGGTTGTAAAAAAATTCGGCATACCTGCGGGCAATGTTTTTGCCAATACGTTTACATTTGATAAACAAGGGAACATCACCGGGTTTGATAAGAGAAATTTGCTCTCGCAAAGCGGGGGAAAGGTAAAACAGGTAAGAGCCCTTAAGTTAAAGGGGGAGCTTATCGCAATTGGCGATGGTTACACCGATTATGAACTGAAGCAGTCCGGCTTGATAAGCAGATTCTATGCTTTCACTGAAAATATTGAGCGGCATAATGTAATGGAAAAAGCCGATCACGTAACCCCGAGCTTTGATGAATTTTTATATATGACAAAATTACCAATGAACATTTCGTATCCCAAGAACAGAATAAGAGTATTGCTGCTGGAAAATATTCACAAGGATGCGCACGAACTCTTTAAACAGGAAGGTTATAGTGTAGAGGTCATAAATAAAAGTTTAACCGAAGATGAACTTGCAGATAAGATAAAAGATGTTTCAATACTTTGTATCCGTTCAAAAACGGTTGTATCGCAGAAAGCAATTTCAAAGGCGAAAAAATTATTGGCTGTTGGCGCATTTTGCGTTGGTACAAATCAGATTGACCTGAATGCCTGCCTAAGCAGTGGAGTTATCGCATTCAACGCGCCGTTCAGCAACACGCGCAGCGTGGTTGAGCTTGTATTGGGTGAAATTATTATGCTTATGCGCGGAATATTGGATAAGAGTAAGAATCTGCACAAGGGCATTTGGGATAAATCCTCAGCAGGCAGCTACGAAGTGCGAGGTAAAAAACTCGGAATTATCGGATACGGAAAGATAGGTTCGCAGCTTTCTGTGCTGGCCGAAGATATGGGTATGGAAGTTTATTACTATGATACTCTTGAAAAACTTGCCCTGGGTAACGCCAGGAAATGCCACTCTTTAAAAGAGCTGCTCAGGAAATCAGATATCATAACAATCCATGTTGATGGCAGTGAGCAAAATACTAACCTCATTGGTGAAAAAGAATTCCGCAGCATGAAACAGGGGGTGATCTTCCTAAACCTAAGCAGGGGATTTGTGGTGGATATAGAAGCGTTAAAAGCCAATATTCTTGGCGGGAAAGTAAGGGGTGCCTCGATCGATGTATTCCCGTATGAACCTATCAGCAATGATGAAAAGTTCGCCAGCGGACTTGAAGACCTGCCTAACGTTATACTGACCCCGCATATTGGCGGCAGCACAGATGAAGCACAGCGGGATATTGCGAATTTTGTGCCGCGAAAGATCATAGATTTTGTGAACAGCGGGAATTCGTATTACAGCGTGAATTTCCCGAATATTCAGCTTCCTTCATTTCAGAATGCGCACAGGCTTATTCATATTCACCAAAACGTGCCCGGCATTCTGGCAAGGATTAACTCGATCTTTGCGGAGCACGAAATCAATATAATAGGGCAGTACCTAAAAACCAATGAACAGATAGGTTATGTGATAACCGATATCAGCAAAAAGTATGACCCGAAAGTGATAAATGAATTGAAAGAAATTGATCATACTATCAAATTCAGGATTTTGTATTGATCAGAAACGATTTCAAACAGCAGCATTCTCAAACAGAGTTCAGGAACATGGCTTCATTTCCCTCTTGTGAGGGGTGGGCAGCCGCAGGCTGGCCAGCTTGTCACGCCCGAGCGAGAGGGTGTGTAATCAAAAAGGCTTTTTATACTTAATTTTAATACTTCATTTTGTTAACACAGGCACTATTAATAGCTATTCTCATACTTGTTAATGCAATTTTTGTGGTAACTGAGTATGCCATTATCAGGGTTCGTACAGCGGAAATTGACGCATTGGTACGGAAAGGAAATGTAAAGGCAAAACTTGCTAAAACCGTAATTAGTGATCTTGACCGGTATATTTCCGCTACGCAGCTGGGTATTACTTTTGTAAACCTGCTGCTTGGCTGGGTTGGTGAAGATATCTTCATTAACCTGCTGCAGCCCGTGTTCATTTCGCTCGGTATTTCTGATTCTTTCAGCCAAACCCTTGCTGTTATTTTCGGGCTTCTCATCATAACGTATTTTACCATTACAATTGGCGAGCTTGCTCCAAAAGCATTCGCAATAAGAAAATACCTGGGAGCTGCGCTCTGGCTTTCTTACCCGCTCATAATATTTTATAAAATATTCAAACCGTTCATATGGCTGCTGAATATCTCAGCAAACCTGATTATCCGCTTAATGGGCATTAAACCCTTGCTGAACGATAGCGGAATAAATACAGAAGAAGAAATCAGGCAGGTAATACGCGAAGGCAGAAGAACAGGTATTATTGATCAGACCGAACATCAGCTCATAGAGAAAATTTTCGATTTTAACGATAAGCTTGCCAAAGAAATTATGGTGCACAGGGGAAGTATGATCGTTCTGGATATTGACGCACCGCGCGATAAGATTTATGAAATTGTTACTGAAGAGGGTTATTCCAGAATTCCCGTTTACAAAGATACAATTGATAACATCATTGGTATCATTTACGCCAAAGATCTCATTTCAGCATCCGAACATAAACAGCTCATTTCACTAAGTGATATAATCCGTCCCGCTTATTTTGTGAATGAAACAAAAAACATCGGCATACTGCTAAGGGAATTCCAGAAGCACAAAGTGCATATGGGTATAGTAGTGAATGAATATGGCGGTGTTGAAGGCCTGGTAACAATGGAAGATATTATTGAAGAGATAACCGGCGAGATAATGGATGAATATGATAACGAATCACCTGATATTATCAAAGGAAAGAATCAGGAATACCTGGTGAACCCGGTAATACCCGTTACGGAGTTCAACGAAAAATTCAAAGCCTCTATCCCTCTGGATAAAGGCTACAATACTCTTGGAGGTTTTTTATATTACGTGACGGGTCACATTCCCGAGCTTTACGAAAGGATAGATCACGGGGGATTGACTTTCATTGTGGCCGCCAAGCAGCGTAATACAATAAAACAGGTTAAAGTGATAAAGAACATTTAAATCTGCTATTTTACCTCACCTTGACGGGCAGCTCGCTGCCTATTATGAACTGACCGTTCACACCCTGTATATCAACCGGAATTTTATCACCGAAGACAGATCTCCCGTTCACTGAGCTGATATCAACCCTCAGGCTTTTGCTTGAGCTTCCATCTATCCTTTGCAGATCAACCGGCATATAACCGCCTGAAACGGATGAACCGCCTATGGACCTTATATTCACATCCTGTACAGTATCGTACGCATTTGCATCCCCGGGTGTAAAATAAATGTTAACTGTTATAAGAAGCAGACAAACCGCTATGACCGTAAGCACGGTTTTTGAGTATTTATCAAGATTTACAGTTGTTTTTGTTTGCTGTGAATTTGGAGTGATTTCTGCCATTTTCAGACCTTTCCTTTCGGTGTATGCACTGTATTTTAAAAGTGCAGTATATTTTGATTAGTATATTTGTTATATTTACAGTGAAAATAATGTATTTACAGGAAAAAAAGTGAGCAAAAGTTCGGGATTTAGTGTAAATTTTTGTAAAGTTAATGCACGGTAAATGTATTTAGGCAGCGTATTTTTTGAAATACTGGCAGTAGCGGCATTGGTGCTGGCCAACGCTTTTTTTGTGGCAGCAGAATTTGCAATTGTAAAAGTAAGATCGACCCAAATACAAACCCTGGCAGAAAAACAGAGCCGCGCTAAAATGGCCATGAAACTGATATCTCACCTTGATGAATATTTATCAGCTACGCAGCTTGGTATAACAATTACATCACTTGCGCTTGGCTGGATAGGTGAACCGGTTACGGCTAAGATCCTCGCTCCGTTAATGACTGCATTGGGTATCGATAACCCGAACGTAGTTCACACAATTTCTATTATTACAGGATTCGTACTTATAACGTTCCTTCACATAGTACTTGGCGAGCTTGCCCCAAAATCCATGGCTATCAGGTACGCAAAAGCCACCACTCTGTTTGTAGCTAACCCGCTTAATATATTCTATCTGGTATTTAAACCGTTCATATGGTTCCTTAACGGCGCAGCGAATTTAATACTCAGAATGTTCGGGATGCAGCCGGTTACGGAATCAGAGAGGTTTCACTCAGAAGAAGAGCTGCGCCTGCTCATAACCGAAGGCCGGAAATCAGGCGCTATCGACCAGACCGAGCATCAGCTCATTGAAAAGATATTTGAATTCAACGATAAGCAGGTGAGCGAGATCATGGTTCCAAGGAACCATATGATCGCTATTAACCTGGAAGATTCCAGGGAAGAAATTTTTCAGATCGTTACAGAAGAAGGTTTTTCAAGAATTCCGGTTTACAAAGAAACCATTGATAATATTATTGGCATTATTTATACCAAGGATCTTATTTCTGCTTCTGAACACAGGGAGCTAATTGCCCTGCAGGATATTATACGCCCCGCGTTTTTTGTTTCTTCAACAAAACAGATTGGCAACCTGCTTAAGGAAATGCAGCGCAGCAAAGTACACATGGCTATTGTAGTGGATGAATACGGCGGTGTAGAAGGACTGGTTACCATTGAGGATATCATTGAAGAGATCGTTGGTGAAATTCAGGATGAATATGATGTTGATGAAACGCAGGAAGTTGTTAATGAAAAAAGCGGCGTGTATCTTGTGAACCCGATAATTTCAATTGAGAATTTTAATTCCCGGTTTAAAACGGCTATACCGGAAGACCCTGATTACCAGACACTTAACGGCTTTTTGCAGAAGGTTACTGGACATATACCCGAGGTTTATGAAAGAATTGATTATAAGGGAATGAGTTTTGTTATCACTAAAAAATCCGGCAACCGGATAATGCAGGTCAGGGTCCAGAAGATCTGATAACCGGAGCCTGCTATTTGTTTTCTATTCCCCCGGTTTTGTATCTGCGGACCTGCCTTTTGAACCCATACTTTTTATTTTACCTATCAGCATTTTCATTTCGTCAGAATTTTTCAGGTTAAAATACAGGTACACAGAAGCAGCGGCAAAGTACAGCGCCGCAAGCGGTATCCTGTAAACAAGTGCCAGGTCATAGTAGTAACTTACTGCCACAATTGCCGCCGCCGGCAAAAATAAAGCCGCAACAGTAATGTATCCATAGTTAACAGGATACAGTTTCTGTGAAACCGATAGCGTAAGTACGAAGATCAGGAAATTTGCTGACATTATTGATAGCGCCGCTCCAACAGCGCCGATTGCGGGAGTCAACAGGAAGTTCATTGCAATATTTACAGCTGCCGCTGTAAGTGTTATCCAGATAGTATGCTGCGCCTTTTTTGTTACCGCAATACCGATCGATACAATGAAATACCCGCTGAAAAAAACCACGCTCATACATAAAAACGGCACAACTGCCTTTGCTGAATAATATGCCGGTTGTGTAAATACTTTAAGCAGATCAATGGAAAACATCGAAATGAAAAAAACAGCGAGGATATTCACAACGAAATATATGAAGAATACTTTTGCGTAGATCTTTTTTGCATTAGGCTCGTATTGTATATCCATCGCATAAGGTGACCATGCCATCTGCAACGCTCCGGAGACGAGTCCCAGGAATGATGCAAGCTTGAATCCAACGGCATAAATGCCAATATCTGCTATGTTCCTGTAATGAGCCAGGAAATAGCGGTCTGTGGTTGTGAGTATCCACACGGCAAAAGCCGTGCCTATCAGCGGACTGCCGTAGGCAAGTATTTTCTTTGCCCAGCTGAATGAAAAATGTATGCCGTACCTGCTGAACACATAGTAAATTGTGAATGCCGCCATTATACCGTAACAGATAACACTTGCCATTATGGCGCCCCACACACCTTTTTTGAGTATGAGGATAAAATAAATGTTAAGCCCGATATTTATCAGCAAATTTGAAACAGATACCCATGTAAAGATCCACGGGCGCTTTTCAAACCTGATAAGATCAGTGAAAAATGAATAGATAGATTGAACGGCAAGTGAAATACCTGTTAATATAAGGAAAAGTGAATAGTCTTTGCCGAAGATAAGAAAAGTAAGTTTATGTGATAGTGCCCCAACCAGTATGAACGCGGCAGCCGCAAAAGTTATTCTGATAAAGAGTGTTGAAGAGACCATCACAGGCCGCTCCTTAAGATGTTCTTTTCTGAAATAATAATAGCTTAAGGATGAATCAGTGCCGGAAACTACCAGGTAAATACTGATAATTGCAACAGTTCCAAGCAGATCAAGAATACCGTAGTCCTCCGGGGTAAGTAAAGCGGTGTAAAGCGGCAGCAGAAATACCCCGATGAATTTTTGAATATACGTGCTTAAACCGTATATCAGTGTTTCTTTGAAAAAACGTTTAAGCAATTTTACTTTTCCTTTTCAAGTAGCTTATAATATTCTTTAGCTATTTTTGCTGCGTCGTGGTATTTTTCAATGTACTCTCTTGAGCGGATTCCGATATCTATCAGTTTAGCGGGATTCTGAAGTATCTCTTTCAATTTAAAATAAAGTGTTTCAGGATTTGCGTTTATTACCGGTATATCAGCGGGGGAACTTTCCATTATATCTTCCCTGATATAACATACAACAGGCTTACCCATGGCCATACTTTCAATTGAAAGCAGTCCGTAAAATCCAACAAGCATCTGGTCAATTACCAGATCTGCGTTTTCAATTTCTTTATATAGCTCTTCGGCTTTTACGTTGCTTATTGTTTTGTAGTCAAATTCATATTCACCCTGCAGCTTTTTTATCGTTTCGTTAATGTATTTAGTACCTTTGTATTCCTCGTTTGAAGGAGCATGAAGTATCTTAAGCTTTCTGCCCGGGTTTACACCTGTGTAATTGAATTTGGTTATATCCACCGGAAATAGTGTTGTATGATATTTTCTGTTCAGTGAACCGGCAGCTTCTTCTGCGCTTACCAGTATATCAAAAGTTTTTTCGATATTACTTATTTTTCCGGGTTTTGATGCAAGTACGCAGCCAACAAAAGATTTGTATTCATCACTGCAATTCCGGCACGGATTCCATTTGAACCGCTCAACTTTTTCAGGCAGCCTGATATCGCAACCGGTAAAAATAACAAGTGTTTTTCTGCCAAAGAACTTCAGGAATTTAATATCTCCAAAATTCGGGAACAGAGTTCCTGATGAATCAAATATGAAGTAATCATATTTAAACAGCAGTTTGGTTATCAATTTCAGTTTCTGAAACTTTCTGATAAGCTGATTAGATGAATAAGATATCAATTTATCAGTTTGGTAACCGAAAATATGCTCATTCAGGGAATAAAAATCCGCGGTAATTCCGTTTTGCTCAAAGCCTTTCTTCAAGCTTGTGAATATACCCGCGATATTTTCCAGACCCAAGAAGACTTTTTTGTTTGAATGCATTTACAAAAGTTAAAATTTCTAAAATAAGGGATTTGAAAAAAAATACTACCAGTAATGTTTTTTATACTTTTTGTAATATTCTATGGTTTTTGATATTCCTTCATCCAGGGATATTTTAGGCTGCCAGCCTATTGCTGCTTTTATTTTCGTTATATCAGCGTAGTAATCGCCGGGTTCGAGCGCTTTCCGTTCAGAAGTGAACTCTGTATGATCAACTCTTCCGGTGCCGGCTATTCCAATTATCTTGTTTGCCAGCTCAACAAAACTCAGCGGTACGCCAGAACCAACATTATATACTTCACCATAAGTATTTTCTGAGAGGGCAATAGCCAGCATGGAATCAGTCAAATCATCTATATAAAGGTAATCCCTTAATATTCTGCCATCGCCAAATATCGGGATAGTTTCATTATCCATTGCTTTGCGAATGAACCAGTTGAATACTCCGTACTCATCGTGCGCCATCTGGTGGCGTGGCCCGAACGTATTGGTAATACGAAGACACACCGATTTTATATGATGCAGGTTATGATAAGTTAACACAATTCTTTCAGCAGCAAAGTTTGTTATAGCGTATATCCCGATCGGGTTTATTGCGTGATTTTCTGCTACAGGCAGTGAGAGCGATGAACCGTATTCGCCGCGCGTTCCCGTAAAAATTACCCTTGCTTCGGGATTGTTCATTCTGAGCGCTTCCATTAATACAAGTGTGCCTTCAACATTGATCGAGAGATCATTAAGCGGGTCCTTAACGCTGTCAACATGGTTCACTTGTCCTGCAATATGAAAGATATAGTCCATCCCTTTTACAAGATGGTTCATAGAAGTCGGGTTTCTGATATCAGAAATGTTGACCTTAACTTTATCCTTAACGGGCTCAATATTAAACAAATTTCCGCCCTGGCGGGGGAGCATGTTATCGACAATCAGCACTTCTGCGCCAAGCTCAGTGAGCCTTATACTCAAATTGCTGCCAACAAAACCAAGCCCGCCGGTGATGAGTATCCTCTTATTTTTCAGATGATTATTATTTTCTTTCATTTAGGCAAAATTAACTAAAATTTTCAATAGTATTGGAGCTATTTTGCGGGTGTATTCCCGGTGATGAGTTTTCGGGTTTGCTCAAATCCACAATTCATAATTGCGTCGATCACTGAAAGTCCCGCCTCGAATTCTAATGTATTGAACTGCGGGTAAACCGGATGCTTGAAATTCTGGTATATCAGGTGAATACCGGCACTTTCGAATTTATGATCTTCCTGGTATTTTGAAGCTCCGCCGCCGCACATATAAGAATCTGAACCGGTATGTTTTACTATTGATACAAGAAGATCAGTTGAGCTTCCTTCTGCAGCGATTTCAGATGCTCTAACGATATGATCAGTCTTTATCTTAAGCAGGCTGCACAAACTAAAAATGATCTGTAGGTTCAGGTCTATTAAACTGTTGCCGGGGTTACCCAGTGTATCTTTAATTAAAGGAAAAACTTTTTCAAAATGCGGAGCTTTTCGGTAATTGCTCTCAATTGACCTAAGTATTTTTACGTTCCAGTTCTTAGAATTATCAATTTCAATTTCATTGATATTCTTTGTTCCGCTGTAGTTACGGTTAATTGGTATTGTTATCCATTCCGCTTTGCCTGTGATAATGATCTTAACCCTGTTAGCCCAGTAACCCCCTGTCTTGGGAAACTGAACATTATCCAGAATTACAAACTTATCCGATGCGGTAATTTTATTAAAAAATCCAAGCCAGGGTAAAAATGAAGGCTGATGAATTGCCGTTATACGGCTTTTTTCATTTAATTCCATTTAGCCGATATTTTCCCTGCCCATTTGTTTGAGCGTCTCTGTGTATTTCTGCTTTGTTTTATCGGCCCTGCCATCTATACATCTCCATATCCTCTCCCTGGGTGAAAGTACTTCATCCTGCCACCATGCAGGGTGGGTAAGCACCTGCAGATTTTTATTTTCACCTGATTTCAGGACATCTTCCAGACGCTCAAATCTCCAATATCCGTTTGAATCGCTGACATAACCGGTTTCTTCTTTGAAGAACCTGCTGTAAGTATTTATCATGCCTGCATAGCTTGCTTCATTGAAGCGTAAAATTTCTTCTGTGGTGTTATGGAATGAAAATACGCGGATATCCGTTCCCAACAGATTTTCAACAATTTTCTTCTCAAAGTTCAGCTTTTCTTCAAGCTCATTTTGGGATGTTACATTATAGTAATGACAGTCAAAATGAAGTCCCGCTTTGTGGCCCAGCGCCAGTATCTTTTTCAGTAAGTCTGTAATTTCAGCTTCAAACACATTGTAAAACTCATTGTGAAGATGTATGAAGTAAGTGGAAGCAATATTCTCTTCCTTTTCAATTTTTGCAATTGCGAATGCTGAATGTACCGAAAAATCTATATCATGCCTGTACAGGATAAAATTTTCTACCCCATCGTAATTCGTGAAATCACAAGACCGGTACTTTTCAGCTGCAAGTTTTAAAAGCTTCCTGTAATTTTCCCTTGTGAAATCAGCGTAATGATATTTCTCAGCATCGGTCATTTGTGAACTAAGATTTATTGTACAGCTTATATAAATTTATAATTTCCTCTTCAAGATCAATTCCAAAGTGAAGCCTGATACTTTTCCAAATTTTGCCCGGCATGAAGACTTCTTCGTTTTCATACTGCGCCTCAACAATATCCAGGATGCCTTTGCCGGTATAAACACTGCTAACACCTTTTGTTTTATCGTTATTAATGATGCTCCCCGGTACTCCAATATCAGAAGTTTCTTTACATTTAATCTCAGATTTCCAGATATAGATCTTCTTTATTTCACCATTTATCTTTATATAGCTGTAAGCTCCGCTATATGGCTTCGCAGATGCTCTCACGAGAGCATGGATCTCTTCGGCAGATGAATTCCAGTCAATCTTGCTGTTTTCCGGTACTCTGGGGTAACACCTGAAAGCTGTTTGAGGCAGTGAATTTTGATTTATTTCTTTTAAAGTACCAGCGGCTATTTCATTCACAACTTCTGTAAAAAGCTGCGGGGTGTATTCTTTGCAGAATGACACAACTTCACCAATTGAAGTATTGCTTTCAATCTGCATATATTTTTTCCTGAGTATATTGCCTGAATCAATTTCACCGGCAACCATGCGATGTATTGTGATAGCGATTTGTTTTTCGTTATTTAAGATTGCCCAATTAATTACCGCGTTACCGCGGTAGGAGGGAAGATCACCAAAGTGGGCATTGAGTATCCCATGTTTGAAAAGACCAATTACATCGTCTTTCAGAACAGTTACCCAATTTAAGCTTATACATACATCAGCATTTGATCCCTTAATGATATTCAAAAGCTTCTCATCTACTCTGTTAGAATTGTAAAACCTGCAATTGAGTTGTTTTGCGAGTTGTTCAAAATCCTGTTCATTTTTGTCATGCTCAGGCATAGCCCGGGCGGTAACAATGGCGGCTATTTCATGCTCTTTAGAAAGCAATTCCGCTGTTTCAAACAAATATTCGGTACGTCCCAGAATTACAATTCTCATGGATTATTTCTTGTGAAATCAATTGCCACATCTGTCATCTTAAATGTTTCATTTTTGTTCTGCTTACAAAAAGTCAGTAATGAGATCAAAAGGTCCCTTGTTCCAACAACTTCTTTGTTCCTGTAGTTCAGCAGTGTTTTAGGATCCTGGTAGAATTTTTTTGCTTCATTGTAGCGGTATTTGTTTTCTGTGTTCAGGAAAACATGAATTGGATGGAAATCAAACACAATAAGTTTATCGGGATCAAGCTCTATTCCGCTGCTATCAAAACTGTAACCATAAGCCCAGTGAACGTCATCTTCCCAGTTGTATGGAATGCGTATCATTCCGTTCCAAAGCCTGAAAGGCTTTATATCGGTGTGATACGGCATGAAATGATTGGCATCATAAAGCAGCTTACGCTCAGCAAAAAGCTGCAGCAGATTTGTGCTCTGAAGCATTGAGTGTGACCTGATTCCCTGCGCTTCAGGATGAATATCCATAATTTCATCAAGGATATCATCCGGTCTCTTATCAGAACTGCCGTTTAATATCGGGTTAAAATTTGGGTGAATGCCGATCTCAAATAATTTTTTGTTAGACTTCGTAAGTTCAAGTGAATGGTGTGTAGAAAAAAAAGTACATTTCACTCCATAAACTTCGAACAGGTTCAAAGTATCGGCTATTACCTCTTCGGGAGCCCAGTCGATATCAGATGTAAATACTATCATAATTCAGTTATATCTGCGTTCCAGATTGTTATTTTTTTACCGTTAATAAATGTGTAGGCGCCGGGATATGGTTTACTCTGCGCCCTGATGAAGTTGTAAATTTCTTCCGGTGATCTGTTCCAGTTTATCTCTCCGTCTTCCGGTTTCCTTTGAGAGAAGTAAGTTGCTTCCTCTTCATTCTGCCTGATTCTGGGCGCACTGCCGTTTGCAAGCATTGGAATATACGTTTTAATCATGCGCAGCGCGGCATCATTTACCTTCAAGAGGATATGATCAATGTGATCTTCATTTTTAATTTCTATTTCTTCCTGTGCTATGATATCTCCGGTATCTGTGCCTTCTTCAAGATAAAAGAACGAGAGCCCGGTCATGGTTTCACCATTTATAATAGCCCATACCAGCGGGGCTCCGCCCCGGTACTTTGGCAGCAGGGAAGCGTGCATGCCTGCGCAGCCCAAAGGTGCAAGTTCACGTATCTGTTTTGGGATCATATAATACCAGCCGATAACGAGAATAAGATCAGGCTTAAGATCTGATATTTCTCTTTCATATTCGATCATTTTTCCCGTTACATTCTTTACAGGGATGCCAAACTCTTTTTCGAAATCGCGGAAATCCGCGAAGTTAACATTATTCACAGGTTGATTGGAATATGAAATATTGAACTCCTTCGGAATTGTAAATATCCCGCATACTTCTGCAAGCTTGCTTTCTATTATCAGCCTGCAGCATTTGTAGCCAAGCTCCGTAGCCCCTAAAAAAACAATTTTCATGCAATGAGAATTTGTTAATAATTTTTACAACGCTCTAAGCCGGATCAAAAATCTTGTTCCACCATTCAAAACAAAGCAATGACCATATCAGTAATCTCCTGTTAGTCTTACCGCTAAAATGCTCATTCATTAGATCTTTCGCCATTTCAGGCTGTATATAGTCATATATTCTGGCTCTCTTATCAAACAGTATATCCTTAATGTAATCGTTGCTTTCACCCTTAAACCAGCTGGCATCCGGAGCTGAAAATCCCTGTTTTAGGCCCGAGGTATAAGATTCAGGCACATATTTCGCAAGCGATTTGCGCAGAATGTTCTTGCCATCGCTGTTCTGTTCAAAAAATCTTTCGGTTTTTGGTCCGGGCACATTTTCATTTATCCTGATCACTTCTTCAAGATTCTTAAGTTTATGAGTTACCGGAACCTTCATTGCGAAATCTACAAGGTCATTATCCAGGAAAGGTACTCTTGTTTCAAGGCTGTGCGCCATAGAAAGCTTATCTTCCACAACAAGTATTCCGTGCAAAAATGTTTTCGCTTCAAAATACAATGAGTGGTTTACGTATTCTTCGGGTGTGATTTCCTTTTTCAGTTTATTCTTAAGCACTCCCCTGAAAACATCTTTGCATTGGTAAGAGAGTATTTCAGGATAGATCTCAGGACTGAAAAAGCGCGGTTTGTAGCTATCAGGTATGAGTCTTTGCCAATACCTGTAATATTTTTCTATATAATGTTCGCTGTCATCATTCACAACGGCACGGTAATACCGCCACGGGTAACCGGCAAAAAGCTCATCACCACCTGAGCCTGAAAGGATAACCTTAACGAATTTGCTAGCCAGGCGTGCAACGTAAAAATTAGGGTATGATTGCCCTATCCTGAGATCTTCAAGATGCCAGATAAGTTCGCTCATAACCCGTTCCATATCACCGGCTTTCAGAACTATCTCATAGTGTTCAGTCTTGTATATATTGGATAAGAACTCCGCTTTCAGTCTTTCATCAAAACCAAGTTCCAGCCCTGAGGCGCTAGAAAGATCAAATCCGCATGTGAAAGTTTTTAAATTACGGAAATTTTTTGCAGCAATAGAGGTCACCGAACCTGAATCCATTCCACCGCTCAAATATGAACCTATTTCAACATCACTTATAAGCTGCCTGTTTACAGCCTGCTCAAATAATCTTTCAAGCTCTTCAATGTACTCTTCTTCTGAAATTGTATGATCATTTGTGAAATTGTAATCCCAGTATTGTTCAACACTGAATGAATTTACATCGTCAGATCTGATGCTTAATGCAGATGCGGCCGGCAGTATCTTAATATTTTCAAACAATGTCAGCTCACTAAATACATTCTGGAACGAGAAATACTCATTAAGTGCAGGTATGCACACCTTCACGTTGATTTCCGGATGTTTCAGCAGAGCTTTGATCTCCGAAGCGAATGCGAATAGCCCGTTTTTATAATAATAATACAGGGGCTTGATTCCATACCTGTCACGCGCAATAAAAAGTTCCTTTGTCTTTTTATTCCATATCGCAAAGGCAAACATCCCATTGAATTTGTGAACACATTCTTTGCCCCAAAGCTCATAAGATTTAAGTATAACTTCTGTATCTGTATTGGAATGAAATTTATACCCTAAGGCTTCAAGTTCTATTCGCAGATTCATGAAATTGTAAACTTCACCATTGTAAGTTATTATCAGTTCTCCGCTATCGTTCTGCATCGGTTGATGACCATGAGGCGAGAGGTCAATAATTGCAAGCCGCCTGTGCCCAAATCCTACATTAGAATCTGTCCAGATGCCTTCGCTATCAGGTCCGCGGTGCTTTATGGAGTCGGTCATGCGCTGAACTGTATTTACGGATACAGCTTCGCCTTTTACGTTAAATATTCCTGCAATTCCGCACATATTTAGATCTTGTACTCCGTTAAAACTTTTGCAATGTATTTGAATTCTTCATCGCTAAGCGATGGAAACAGCGGCAGCGCAATGCTGCATTCAGCAGCAATGCAGGAATTTAAATAGTCTTCATTTCTGAATCCGTATTTATTTCTGTAGAAATCAAGCATATGTACTGAATGAGTACCCGGACGTGTGGAAATTCCCTTCTGCTGCAGGTGATCCATTAACTTATTTCTGAGCTTATTTACGTTGCTTATGTTACCGGGATGAATTTCTTCGGGAGTAAATAAACATACATAAGCCTGGAAACCATGTTCTACTTCAGAATTTCTGAATGGCTTTTTGAGCCAGCTCAAAGAATCAATAATTTCGTCATACTTATCAGCAATTGCAGTTCTGGCAGAATGAATTTCCACTGCCCGGTCCATCTGCGTGCTGCCTATTGATGCCTGTATATCTGTCATCCTGTAGTTGTAACCAAGGTAAGGAAAGTCAGGCAGCAAATACGGCTTGTTACCGTGATGCCTTTGATGATCTGATATCGATGCACCATGATCTCGCATGGCGCGCAGTTTCACTGCCAGCTCATCGCTGTTTGTGGTTACCATTCCGCCCTCACCTGTTGTTATGGCTTTCCTCGGGTGGAAACTGAAACAGCCGGTATCACCAATATTGCCAACGTGTTTGCCGTTATACTTAGCCCCAAAACCGCAGGCGGCGTCTTCAACAACAGCCAAATTGTATTTGGCTGCAATTGCCATAATCTCATTCATGTTTGCCGAAAGTCCAAACAGATGTACCGGAATAATTGCTTTGGTATTTTTGTTTATGAGTGATTCAAGTTTGGCCGGATCAATATTAAACGAGGTTAAATCAATATCGCAAAGTACCGGCTTTGCACCGGTGTACTCAACGGCGTTTGCCGTTGCAACCCAGGTGAATGAAGGTACCACTACTTCATCTCCGCGGGTTATTCCAAGCGCAGCCAATGATAGATGCAGCGCCGTTGTGCAGTTGGATAAAGCTACGGAATGTTTGGCACCCGTATATTCGCTCCATTTCAGCTCGAATTCACTTACAAAGGGACCCTGTACCACCCAGCCGCTTTTAAGCGGCTTAAGTATGTTCTCAAATTCGCTTTCCGTAAAAACTGTTTTTGCTATTGGTATGTTCATCAAAAAAATTGCGTGTTTTTATTATTCAAATAATTTCCATCTTTCTCCAAAGCGTTTCTTGTGATCATTTCGCCAATTTATGAGTTTTTTCAGTCCCTCTTCAAGCTGCACGGTTGCCCTGAAACCGATCTCTTTTTCCGCTTTTTCTGTGGAACCAACTCTGTTGGTTACAAAAGTTTGACCCTGCGGGTGATATTGTATCTTGAGATCTGAATTGTATATTTTGAGTAAAATTTCTGTTAGTTCTTTGATTGAGGTTTTTGTTCCCATTCCTACGTTATAAAAACTATCAACTGCGTCAGATTTCAGCGCGCATACGTTTGCTTTTGCAGTATCATCAACAAAAATGAAATCGTATGACTGCGAGCCATCACCATATACAATTGGCGCTTTTCCCTGATCCAGGTTATCAAGTATTTTCATTATTACAGCTATGTAGGTGCCTTTGTAATCCTGCCGGGGACCGTAAACATTCATGTATCTGAGCCCGGCGTAATTTACGCCGTATCTTTCATAGAATGCCCTTGCCATAGCTTCGCCGGCTATTTTTGTCGCGCCATAGAATGTTTTATTATTGAACGGATGTTCCTCCGTCATCGGGATTTCAACCGCATCACCATATACTGATGCTGAAGATGAATACACAAGGCGTTCAATTTTGTTATCTCTGCAAGCTTCAAGCACATTAAATGTACCTCTAATGTTCACTTCAAACGCCGATCTGGGGAAATCGTGGCACTGCAGCAGCCACAAGGCCGCAAGGTGAATAACCATATCGTTTTCCTTCATTGCGGCGTTTAGAATATCCGTCTGCAGTATATCTCCCCCAACTTCAAAAACCTTTGCGCGCGGATCCTTTAATGCTTCTTCTATATTATCTGCTGTGCCGCGAACAAAGTTATCGTATATTGTTACTCCTGCGATATCTTCTTTTAAAAGGTTATCAACTACGTGCGAGCCTATAAACCCTGCGCCGCCGATAACAAGTATTTTTTTTCCTTTTATATCTGGCATAATTAATTTTTCAATATTTGCTAAATTTCAGAAGCTATTATTATTTAATTTATCAAAGAGTGTTCCCATTCTTGCCGCAACCGCTTCCCATGAATAGAATTTCTCAACGCTTTCTCTCATATTCTTGTACTTTGACGGATCATCCAGCACCTTTAGAATCGCCTCTTTGTATTGTTCTTCAGTTTCGGGTGTTTCGCCTATTTCATTTGCGTTATTGCCAAGATAATTAGTAAGTGAGTTAGTAACTACCGGTGTATTGCATGCAAGGCTTTCCAGCGGGGCAATTCCGGTACCGCCAAAGTAATCAGCTCTCAATGTCATAAGAACATAAACGTCAGCGGCAGTATAATACTTGTATAGTTCAGTATTCAAAACTCTTCCAATAACTTTTGCTCCGCTGTTTATTGCCAGATCGTAATATTCCTCACCCCATTTCCCACGGGCTTCATTGCCTACAATTAGCAGCTCGGTTTCGGGTCTTGATTGTTTTATCTCTTGCCAGATCTTTATAAGCCTGTCAACTTGCTTGTATTTATAGAGCTTTCCTACATACAAAATAAATTTCTTATCCTGGTCAAGTCCAAGTTCGGCTCTAGCCTGGTACCTTGAAATTATCTTGAACCTGTGAATATCAAGTCCGGTTGAAAATATTTCATACTTCATATCCGGCGCAGCTTTCTTGATGTATCCTACCTGGTGCACATCGCATATCAGAAAATAACTGATGTTCCTGAATGTCATCCTTTCGGCAGTTTTCCCCAGCCACGCTTTAAGCTTCCTAAGTCCCTTTACTGTATCATACAAGAAAAATGGTGACC
The DNA here is from genome assembly GCA_002344125.1 of Ignavibacteria bacterium UBA2360. Classification (GTDB taxonomy): domain Bacteria; phylum Bacteroidota; class Ignavibacteria; order Tepidaquicellales; family OLB5; genus OLB5. Next base: position 240,127 of record DDTQ01000008.1, read on the forward strand.
AGTCGCCGTGGTGAGTTGTAATCAGCTTTGCGCCTTTGAGAGTCCGGGCTATTTGGTATGTTTGCCAGTTGTGTGTATGTACCGTGAAAAAGATCGGGTCAGAGGCTTTAAATTCTTGTTTTATCTCCCTAAGGAAGCTTCTGCTGTAGTAACCCATTCTGGCGATATTAAAAGAACGAAACACCCTGTATCTTATGTTATCAATTGTTTTTTCCGCATACTTCGGCGTGCAGTAACCGTCAATTCTCCAAACTTCAACATTATAAGATTTTAAATAATTGCGGAACAACTTCCCGAAAGTTCCTCCGAATCCATAAGTGAAAAATCTGTTTTCGGTATCAGGTTCTACAGGAAACTGGCTTGGTTCATAGTTAAAACATAAAACTATTATTTTCCGGCTCATAACTTAAGATGGTACACTTCAAAAGCTTCGGCATATTCAACACCGAACTGCGCACCTCTGGCTCTCATCAATCCTTTCATTACTTCCTTTGAAAAATAATATCCGCCGCTTTTTGTGGTTGACCACTGCGATTTATAACTCTGTGCCGCCTTGATCTTAAGATTCACCAGTTCATGAGACAATTTCACGTGCATGTTAGGCATAAAATCATACCCGCTTCTGATAACTTCATACCCAAAAATAGTTTTTTCTCTGAAAAGCCGTATGACTTCTTCGGCCAGCACAATATGATCCTGGTGAATATCATGAATTGGAGGTGTGAAAACTATATCAACATCTGTTTTAGTAGCTATATCGTAAATAATGTTTCTGATCTTTGATTTATAATCATGAAATACGCGCGTTGGCACATCAAACACTTTAAATGGTATTTTATCCAGTCCAAGTATCTTAAGTGATTTATCTTTTTCCTTCAGATTTCTCATCTTGCCATCTTCGTATCTATCAGACATAACGAAAATTTTCAGATTTATCTCATCCAGATATTTCAGGATAGTGCCTGCGCAGCCAACTTCAAAATCATCCGGATGTGCCCCAAAGACAATAACATTCTTCTTCTTTCTGCTTTTGCCTGATGCTGAAATAATGTTCTCTACCATCTTATGCCTTCTCGCTATATTTTTTCGGTTTCTTAACAAGGAAAAGCCTTCGTAAGAGTAAAAATAACACTGCATTTATATATAGAATAAGCATAAAAAAATACATAAATGTCTTCATCCCGACATAATAAAAACCATTTTTTATACCGGGGAAATTGTTTGAAAACAGGTAAAGATAATAGTTAAAATTACCGTAAAATACACTAACCAGTTTTCTTAGGTACCTGTTTTTCCATTCCGGTTTGGTAAAAACAACATTTTCGTAATACTTAAAATAGTCCTTGCCGACGAGTGTACGTTTGGTTAAAAGAATACTATCTTGATATATCTCGTCTCCTCTGAGGAAAGTATGGTTATTGCTGATCTCAACCGCATTCATGTACGTTGAAGAATTTTTGTGGCGAAATCTGAAACCAAAAGTGGGGTCAACAACATACCATTTTTGTTGTTTGCTTGAATATATCTCACAAACAACATGCAAAGGGTATCCTAACATATCATAAAAACCAGTTTGGTCAATATCACCGCCCTGCAGATTTATCATTCTGCATGGTACCCCGAAATCTTTGCAAATTCTCATTAGTATCTGGCAGTTTGTACCGCATTCAGCGATCCCAAGGTTATCAATGTTGCTATTAAAATAATCAAATACGCTGTTTATCAATGTATCGTTATTGACAAGAAGATCATGGCTAACAAGTTTAGAATCATCTATCCTGAACTCATCAGCGTTATCAGAAAATTCGTTAAGGGTGCTTACTATAACAGAACTGTAAAATATCTGTTTGAAGTAGGTATCCGGAATTTCTGATTTTGCGATTACCAGATAAATTGAATCGTAGTTTGGTGTATCTTCAAACCTGAAAAAGATCTTGTTTGTCCTGTCAAACTCCTCACCAGGGTACTCGACAGAAACTGTATCATAAAAATCTAAATCTCCCTGTTTGTCCTTCAACTTGAATTTCTTATTGCCTTCAATTGCAACCTTGAACTTTGAAACCAGCTTGAGCTTTACACTTTTGAAATTATCATATCCGGCTGGAGGGCTGTATACTTCTTTGAGCGTGACGATCGGTATAGCCGTGCTGCTGTTCCACAGTTTATCAAAGATCTTTCCAGCTACTATCAGCAAAAGAACAAATACTACTGAAAGTATAAAGAATCTTTTGAAAATGTACGACTCAAGTATGAATTTAATCAAGATATTTGCTCAGAATATTCATTAATTTTTCAATAAAAAACTTCAATTTCTGAATTCATTTTTGCTGAAGAGTTTTAGAAAATTATTCAGGCTTAGCAGCCGCCATAGTTCCCAGCTATAGTCTTTTGTGCCCGCAAAATGATCTTTCAAATTTGATTCAAATTTACTCTTATTTATGTAATCAAAAAGTCCAAAAGCCCCCGTTAAATTATCATAAATATAACTCTTTAAAGGTCCCTTTGTCCATTCAGAAAATGGTACAGGGAAGCCAAGTTTATCTTTTCTGTTCACAACTTCTTCGGGGAGCTTTGGCTTTAATGCTTTGCGGTAAAGCGGACGCGACACGCCGCGATGCGATAGATTGTTAGCGCTTAAGTTAACTCCAAGCTCAACCAGGCGGTAATCCAGGAAAGGGACTCTGCTCTCAATGGATTGAGCCATTGATGACCTGTCTTCATAATGTAAAAGAGCCGGTATTGTGATGTTCCTGATAAAATGGTAAGAAAGGTCGCTAAGGTAATTACCAAAAAGTTTCTTTGGCTCCGCGTCAAAAAAAAGTTCTTCTTTGTTCAGTGAACCGGCAAGTTCTTTGTTCAAAACATCAAACTTCGCTGAGAGCTTTGATCTTGTTAAATAGTTGTATTGCCTGGGAAAAAGCCAGCTTGAAAAGGAATGCAGCCCGCTTTTGTTAAGGAATTGAAGGAAATTTCTAGACTCGGCTGCAGCCTTGAGCATTTTTCTATCTTTGATTATTCCTCTAAGGTAAGCGCCCATCTGGAAATACCCCCCAAAAACTTCATCACCGCCCTGGCCATCAAGCAGCACCTTAACTTTTTTACGCGCTTCCTTCATTACATACCATTGAGGGTAGAGTCCGGGTCCCTCGGTGGGTAATTCCTGGTAATAACAAAGAGTTTCAAACACCTCAGCAAATTCATTCACATCAGGAATTACTTTGTTTGGAGTGCAGCCGTATGCGTTATTGACTATATCTATATAATATGATTCATCGCAATTCTTTTCATTCCACACAGCTGAAAATGTTTCAAGGCTTTTTGTGTTAAGTTCACCGGAAAGTGAAACAATACTGGAAGAATCAAATCCTCCGCTCAGACAAGTGCCAACCGGCACGTCACTTCTGAATCTTAGTTTTATAGAATCGCTTAACAGTTCAACTATTTTATTCTTTAGTTGTTCTTCGTTTAAATTATCTGTTGTCCTGTTAATATCGTAATACTGCTTAACCGAGACTTTTCCTTTTTCATATATCAGGTAACAGGAAGCCTTGAGTGAATTAATGTCATTTAAGTAAGTATCAGTGGTGTTGAGCCTGTTTCCATAAAGCAGGAAGAACGGGACGCGGTTTTTGTTTATTGCCGGCGCAGATGGCATATAGCATACCAGGGGCTTAATTTCAGATGAGAAAGCGAAGTACCCGCTGCCGTTAATGTAATAAAAGGGTTTTACACCAAATCTATCCCTGGCCGCAAACAGGCGGCGGCTCCTTTTATCCCAGATGGCAAATGCCCACATCCCGTTAAAATGATTAAGACAATTTACACCCCATTTTAAATATGAGTTTATAATAACTTCAGTGTCAGAATTTGTCCTGAAGGTGAAACCATCTTTCTCGAGTTCATTTCTCAGTTCGATGTAATTGTAAATTTCACCGTTATAAGTTATCCATACATTTCCATCAGCAGAGCACATCGGACAATGACCGTTTATACTGAGATCAATAATTGATAGCCTTCTGTGGGCAAGTATGACCTCTTCCATGCTGCTTTCGGGAAATTCTATTGCAGGGTATTTTTTTTTAATTTCAGGGGCTGAGTAAACGCCTGAATATTCTTTCGCGGCTCCGCTGGAGCAGTTTATAACTGCGTATCCTTCATCATCAGGTCCGCGGTGCCTCAGCAGCAAATTAGACTTGATAATATTTCTTTTTAGGGCAGCCTTAGCGGTAATTATTCCGTTAATTCCGCACATTTATTCAGTAAAGCCCTCCATTTAAATTTATAGTCTGACCGGTAATGTAAACGGAACTTTCTGAACACAGATAATTGATACACTCTGCTATTTCAATCGGATTACCAAACTCCTTTTTAGGAATTGAGTCTTTGATCTGTTCTCTGATGTTTTCAGGGATCTGGTAAAGCAGCCCGGCATCGAAATAGCCCAGTGAAATAACATTGGCAGTTATGTTGCTCTTTATGATCTCTTTTGAAACTGTTTTGCATAATCCGCCAAGACCGGCTTTGGAAGCAGAATATGCTGCTGTTCCGGCTACTCCTATTTGCGGTACAACCGATGAAATATAAATTATTCTTCCGAATTTTTCCTCTTTCATTAACGGCAGCACATGTTTAGTGCAGTAAAACGGACCTGTTAAGTTAACCGCTATGACTTTGTTCCAATCTTCGGAAGTGAGCTTCCAACTCATAGAATTAATGGAAAGTCCCGCATTGTTTATCAGAATATCAATTGAGCCGAGATCACTTTTAGCTGCATTGATCATATCGGTTACTTCCTGTTCTGAAGTAATATCAGCCTTATAAATTTTATAATTTGCAGCGGGGGTTGTAATATCTTTTAGGTTTTCGTGGATAATTTCGGGATTAGTATTATATTGAAGGGCTAAATTGTAACCGTTTTGCGCCAGGTATCTGCTTAGATGTTTACCTATTCCTCCTGAGGCGCCTGTTAATAGAACATTTTTGTTCGGCATAGTCTTTTGTAATTTAAAAAGTGTTTACTTTCCGGCAATCACAAGCTCATAAGTCCGGTTCCTTACTTTTTCAAGATCAGCTATCATGAACAATTCTTCGTTGTTCCTTATGTTTTCAATCTTCCATCCCATTTTCATGAACAGAATGATTGAACCGTTATTGTGTTTGGGCCAGAATCCCTCCTGGTGGGTGAAACCGTTATCAAGACCGGTTTGGCATAGTTTGATAATGTGGAGTTTTGCGAAATTGAAATTGCGGGAATCGCTCCGGGCGTATGTACAGTGATTGTGAATAATTTTATCGTACACAGATGAAAAATTAACAAAACAAAGTTCGTCTTTTTCGTTGACTATTGTGAAACTGAATTTCCATTTATCATTAAGCGGATTCAGGAAATATTCGCGTTTTTCCTGTTTCCAGCCGTAAACGCTTTCATGTTCTTTCCTGATATCGTTTACAAATTTCATAAAGTCTTCAAGCCTTTTGTCCATTAACTCCTTTGTTATGGTAACAATTCTGTAATTGTTTTCTGCAAGTTTGCCTGAAACGAATTCATGATAATTTATGCTGTTGTAATCCATAAGTATTTTAAAAAGGTGAGCCGATTAAAGTGAATAATTCTGATCAGTTGGTAATATTTTTAATGTTATGACCCGAAATTCTTGAGCAAAACCTGTCTGATGACATAAGCGACGGAAACCGTTAGTATTATGTAAAATGCAAGAGTAATGAATGAATACTTGTTAACCATGTATTTTTTCAATATACCACGCCAGCCGCACTCGCGGCACTTAAACAGATTTGCCACCCTTGTGAACTTTATTGAGCTTTCAAAAAGATTCTTTGCCCTGCTTCTGCGGATTGTACCTATCTTTCCGCAGGAGGGGCATCGTGATGTTTCAGGGTAGGTTTTAAAAAATATCCTTAGCTGCAATACTAATTGGGTTTAATTATCTTTTCCTTCTGGCTGCCGTTTGTATTTACGCCATTGGTTGATTTGCCGTTTGTCCCGGCCGATTCCTTGCCTTTTTCTGAGCCGTAGTAGTAATAATAATATTTGTAGTAACTGCCGTATGTGGCCTGGTAATCAAAGTTATTAAGTATTACGCCTATGAATGTATCGTTTATCTTATTCAGTGTATCAATTGTGTTCACAAGCAGGTCAAGCCTTGTTTTGCTGGCAAGACTCACAACCACGGTCCCATCTACATAAGATGATAGCAGCTCGGCATCGGTAACTGTCGCAAGCGGGGGAGAGTCGATCAGAATGTAATCATACTTTGGCTTCATCATATTCAAGAAAGTTTGCATATGTTTTGATGCAATAAGCTCCGCGGGATTCGTTGGGATAGTTCCGCATGTCATAATATGCAGGTTAGGGAATGAAGTCTCCCTTACCGCCTCTTCTATTGTTACCGTACCAAACAAATAGTCACATAATCCGGGGTAACGTTTCATATTAAAAATGTTATGCATTCTGGGCTTCCTGAAATCGCAATCAAGTAATAGAACCCTTGATGAAAGCGCGAAGCTGGCTGCAAGATTCGATGAAATAATTGTTTTGCCTTCCCTGGGAATTGAACTTGTGATAAGAATGGTCTTAATAGGCTCAGGCTCAAGCTTTGAAAATTGCAGTCTGGTTCTAAGTGTTCTGAATGCCTCTGCAGGCACAGAATCTGAATTGTACGCAAGAACAAGTTCCTGCTCAGTATGTGTATGTCTGCCGGCTTTTGGTTCGCGCATAAATGTCGGTACCCATCCGATAAGTGATATACCGATATTTTCCAGATCTTCAGGAGATTTCACCGATACATCAAGTATATTTCTCAGCAGGGCAAAACCATATCCTAAACCAAGACCGATAAGCAGCCCGATTGTAATGATCAGGAACCTGTTAGGTTTACTTGGCGCTTTAGGTACTTTGCCGTAATCTATAATTTTAACATTGTTGGGCTGTGATTCTTCATTTATAAGGGCTTCCTGATATTTTTCTAAAAGCATGAGGTAAACTTTTTCGTTCGCCAGTCTTTCGCGTTCTAAGTTGGCGTATTCAATGCTTTGTGCAGGTAGTTTGTTGAATTTTTCCTGGTATTTGTTAAGGTAACCTCTAAGCAAGCTTTCTTTTATTTTGTTCTGATTGTTAAGAACTTTAGTCTCGAAATATTTTGAAGTTAAACTGCGCATTTCTTCAGGTGAATTTGAATTCGCTCCTTCTTTAAGGATGTTCAATTTTTCATCAAGACTTCTTTTAAGTTCTGCAACTTTATTGTTTATATCTTTTAGTGATTTTGAATTCTTCACTAATTCATCATTCCCGGTTTTTGCCAGGTCACGCTGAATTTCAAGTCTGGCTATTTCACCCTGCAGCTCCGCTACATAGGGGTCTGTGATTTTGCTTTCAAAATAGTCGGTTGCTTTAGGGTCGTACTTATCAAGCTCGCCTTTGATATCAGTTAAAGCTCTGGTGGTTGATTGAACATCAATTAATGACCGGTTATAGTCACCTTCTATACCTGAAAGAGAGCTGATTATGGAGTTTGCCTGGGCATTCAGTTCAACTACGTTTTCAGTTCTTAAGAAATTAGTCAGTTTATCCTCTGTTTGTAATAATGAGTTGTATTTTTCCTGAACCTGTTTTTCGAGGAATTCCCTGTTGAGAGTTAAATGGCCGCGGTTAAATTTCATTGAATAGTCGGCATATGCTTCCGCGTAACAGTTAGAGATCAGTGCGGCTTCCTGGGGAGAAGGACTTTCTGTTTTTATGCTAACAATATCCAGACCTCTTTTTTGTGAAATTTCTGTAACAGCTGAAAGCACATTTGCTATCTGGTTTTTACTTTTTGGATCAACCTGATTTTCAGGAGTTGCGGAAAGTAAATAGAATGGTATCTTACCCTTTAAGACCTGGAATGAATCAAGCAGCGAAGCTGCGGTTTTTTCTCTGATTGCAAACGATTTTAAGATCTCAACTTCGTTGTTTATATATCGTTCCGGAAGTTCGCCTTCAATATCACTGAATATCTTGTTTTCAAGAACATTTTCTTTGGGCTTTGAAAGCCTCATTGAAGAAGCTGAGGCGTATATATCAACCTGTGAATATGCATAAAAATACGAGACCACAAGACCAACGGCCAAACTAAGGAGTATCGGCACTTTATTCCTCAGGATCAGATTAAAATAGAATCTAATACTGTGAGATGACTTTATATTAGAATCTAAAGTTTGAAATTGTTTTCCGTTTGACTGTGATTCCATAATTTTTATTGTTTATTCTTAATACTTTTTTTCAATGCAGCCCAATTGAACTGCTTCCTTGGAAATTTGTTCTAATTATTTGATAATGTAATGATGAAAGTCGCAATTGATATCAGCGAAGTGACAATTGGTATAATAATTGTCAGGTCGTCCCTGAAAGTATAGCGTTTTTCTTTCATAACTACAATAACATCTCCCGGTTGAAGATGGGGATTCAGTTTAGCCTGGGTTGAAACATTATCTTCCCATAATACATCTTCATAATCAAGTTTTATGACGCTTGGTTTTTTAGTTTTATCGTTGGCGTCTCTAATTATTCGGATCTCCTTAAAATTAGATTCATCTGTAGGACCGCCTGCATAGCTGATCAGATCCATGAATGTTGTATTGTATGGTACCCTGTATCTGCCGGGATATCGGATATAACCCCATAAATTCACCTCCATGTTCACTCCTGTAGGGTCACTTAAATCATATAGCGCTGCGCTGTTATTTTTGGTCGAAAGTCCTAAAATAAGACTGCTATCGATTTGTGAATAAGATATACCGGTTAATACCAGAAACACAGCAGCGCCAACAATAAATTTCATTTATTTCTCTTAAAAATTATAGGAAAATTCTTTTCAAAATGTCTATTCTATACTATATACCAACATTAAAATAATGATTTTTTGCGGCTTTTACAAAGCTATTTTACAGTGTAAAGCCACAATTAAGTTACTGATAAATTCACAAATTGTATTTCATTCAAAATTAAGTACTTGCCAAATTTGTTCATTTGGATTTTGACATTTGGCTTTTTAAAGTATATTTGCATCATTATGAGTACAGCATTTGTTTACCCCGGTCAGGGATCCCAATACGTAGGGATGGGACAGGATCTATATGAAAATTACCCTGAAATAAAAGAATTATACCAGCAAGCCAATGAAATTTTGGGTCTGGATATTGCAGAGATCAGTTTCAGCGGACCCGAAGAGAAGCTGAAACAAACATTTATAACTCAGCCGGCAATTGTGCTTCATTCTGTTGCTGCAACCAAACTTATTAAGAATAAGGAGCCAAATTACACAGCAGGGCATTCATTGGGTGAGTTTTCCGCTTTGATCAAAGCAGGCGCGCTCAGTTTTGAAGACGGGATCAAACTTGTTCAGCTTCGCGGAGAGCTAATGCAGAAAGCCGGCGAGGAAAACAAAGGCACAATGGCTGCAATTATCGGACTGGATACTATCAAGATCATTGATGTATGCCGGGACGCTTCGGAGTATGGTATTGTGCAGGTAGCAAATTTCAATTCACCTGGCCAGATAGTCATTTCCGGTTCTGTTGAGGGTGTTCAGCGCGCGATGATTCTTGCCAAAGAACGCGGAGCCAAAATGGCCAAGGAACTGGTTGTACACGGCGCGTTTCACTCCCCGCTGATGGAATCAGCCAAAGAAGATTTTGAAGTTGCGCTGGATTATACTGAATTCAGGAAAGTGAAAATTCCTGTATATACCAACGTTCACGCCAAGCCAATCACGCAGGAAACGGATCTTGAATTCATTAAAGAAACATTGTATGACCAGCTTACTTCTTCAGTAAGATGGGATGAAAGTGTTGTGAATATGATAAGTGATGGCGCCAGAGAATTTATTGAACTCGGACCCGGTAAAGTTCTGCAGGGCTTGATAAAAAGAATTGATAATTCAGTAAGCATTAAAGGCGTTGATAAAGCTGCTGATCTCGCCGCTGTGAATAATGAGTAATGAATAGAACAATAGTTAACAAGTACAAGCAAATAGCGTTGATATTTGCGAGGAGTGTAAGCGGCGAAACAATCTTATTAACACAAAAAGTATTTAACTAAATAACTTTATAGTTCAATAAATGTTCGAAGATAAAATAGTAATAGTTACAGGCGGTTCAAGAGGAATTGGCAAAGCAATCGCGAAAAGTTTCGCAGAAGCAAAAGCGAAGGTTATAGTAACGTATAAGAATTCCATTGAAAGCGCTGAGTTTGATCGTTTGGGAATTCAATACGCTCAGTGTGATGCCGCTGATACCAATGCCGTTCAGGCTTTTGTAGATGGTGTGATAAAAGAACACGGTAGAGTTGATGTGCTTGTTAATAACGCGGGTATGACAAAAGACGGACTTTTGATGAGAATGAGCGAAGCAGATTGGGATGCGGTTTTGGATACTAACGCTAAGGGAGTTTTCAACTTCACAAAAGCCGTAACCCGGCAGATGATCTCGCAGAAACAGGGAAAGATTGTAAACATAAGTTCAGTTGTCGGTATTACCGGTAATGCAGGACAATCTAATTACGCTGCTTCAAAAGCTGCCGTTATTGGTTTTACAAAGTCAATTGCAAAGGAACTCGCTTCAAGGAACATAAATGTGAATTGTATAGCGCCAGGCTATATTGATACCGATATGACAAGTAAACTTAATGATACTGTTAAGCAGGGTATCCTGCAGAGTATTCCGCTGAAAAGAATTGGCGATGGCGGAGATATTGCCGATGCTGTATTATTTCTCGCGTCAGATAGAGCAGCTTACATAACAGGTCAAACGCTATGCGTTGATGGCGGTATGGTTATGTAGTATTATCATCAAAGGCTTTAATGCAGCAGGATCTTAGGAAGTCTCTTAGGGACTTCCTTTTTTATTGCTTCGTTTACCAGATTCCTGATCTGCTTCTTAAGAAGCGTAACATCTATACCCATATTTATTCCCTCAAACTTTTCAAGTTTAACCAATGCTTTATCAAGCTGCAGCAGCGTACCCTTAAAGTTATTCTTACCTGTGAGATGGTGCAGACCTACGGCATAATGCAGCAAGCCGTGATAAAGATCGCGTTCTTTGCCGCGCTCATCAAACCAGATATCCTCGAGGATCTCATGGCACTCAAAAAAATCTCTTTGATTGAATTTTTCAACAGCGGCAACAAGTCTTGAAAGTTTATAGCTGCCCATTGTTATCAGGGGAGAATTTTATCTTCTGTTTTTACTTCTTCGGATTTTACTTCAATGGTTTTGATCTCGTCACCAGATTTCTCGGTGACTATATCAGTTGTCATAACTGTTGTGGATGTATTGTTCTTATCTGTAGGGGTAATTACGTTTGTTTTTTTCTTCCGCTTATCAAGAAGAGCGTCAAAGCTTATTATGCCGGCACCTGCAAAAAGTGTAACAAGAAAGCATACGAAGAACAAAATATCTTTATTGAACGGAATTCCTTCTGTAGGGAAAAAACCGCGCGATGCTATTTTTACAATTGAAATGAATGCCAGAGAAAGACTTGTAATGGGTGTAAAAAATCCCATGATGTATAGTCCGCCAAAGATGATAAGCAGGAATGGTGTTACAAAACCAATAATAAATGCGGTATTTTCACTGAAAAACTGCAGGGCTTTGACCTTGTTAATATAATCTTCGATATTGCTTGCCTGCATTATTCCTAATGAAAGGGTATAGCTGCCGACTACTAAACGGATAAGAAGCAATCCTATGGATGGTTTACCGTGGGCTTTAAAAAATAAACTCATACTTGGTGGAGTTTAAGTTATTAAAATGAAAGCGGTGAATTATCTTTGATCACTGATTTTAGAAATTCTCTGCCTTTACCTGATTTGAAAAAACGTTCCTTATCCATGGCTGCTTTCTTCGAAAGGTTTGATTCAATGTAAACTAAAATAAGCGGTCTGCGATGAATCGTAGATTTGACTAAACCACTACTATGCTGTTGAATTCTGCAGCTAATGTTTTCTGTAAAACCAACGTATCTCTTTTTGTCTTTTAAACTATAAAGAACATACACAGAATACATGTTTTAGCTATTTTGAGGCGACGATCGGATTCGAACCGATGAATAAAAGTTTTGCAGACTTTCCCCTTAAGCCAC
>DDTQ01000008.1:252304-433399 GCA_002344125.1 Ignavibacteria bacterium UBA2360
CCTTAAGCCACTTGGGTACGTCGCAGGATAAAAATGCCTTATTTAGGCAAAAAAAGCCTTAAATAGCATTCAAGGCTTAATTCTGTGAGCGGGAAACGAGGCTCGAACTCGCGACCTCAACCTTGGCAAGGTTGCGCTCTACCAACTGAGCTATTCCCGCTTGTATTGTATGCAATTATAGCATTTTTACTCAATTATTTCAAGGAATACATTTTTCCACAAAATATGCTGATTTTTCCTTTAGTTTAGAAGTCCCAACCGAAGAAGAACTGCTGAAAAATCCCCTGCTGGAATGTCTTCAGATTATTTTCTATTCTCTTTCCAATATCATACCGCAATGCGATAATATAAAACAGGTTTATTCTCATCCCAATTCCAACGCTGCCCTTTGTTTCGCCGTACTTATCATCCCACGCATTTCCTATATCAACAAACGCGGCGCCGCGAATATACGGGAAGAAAAAGTTTATCCCCAGCGGGAAGCGTATATCAACCAGATCAACCAGGGGGAAGCGGAGTTCATTGCTAACAACAAAAGCCTTCTTCCCGCGCAGACCGAAACGGGGCCAGCCTCTTAAGTCCCAGCTTCCGCCAATTGCCCAGCGGCGCGCTTCATCTCCCTGATTCATTAAATATGCAAACCGTGAACCAACTGCTATAGTATTGCTTAGTCTTGTGTATCTTCGGTAATCAAAAATAAACGTGTAGTAATTCACATTGCCGAATTGAATATCAGTAGTGTAGCCAAGAGTTATGTTCAGCCTGCTTCCGTCAAGCGGACCTGTTGGACCCCAAATTGCGTTATCTTTTGTGTATGCAATTGAATTGGTGAGAAGAAGCGCGCGGCGGTTTACCTTCTCTTCTGTCACACTTCGTTTGCTGTTTGCCAGTGATATACTCGCATCGATCCTCCGGAAAAATGAAAGGGGATAGCTTAGCGCGAAATATCCGCCGAAGGTTCTTTCGAAGTATGAAAAGGCGTCGCCGTAATCATACCTTCTGCCGGAAAGATGAAAAATACCGTAAGCGTGGTTCATCCTTTGACCGCGAGAGACCTTGGATATTGCAACGTTGAAGCTCTTAAAGAATTCATCTCCCGTTTCTGAGTTATTGTAAACCAAAAAATAATACTGGTCGTTGCCAAGAAGATCGCTCATTGCCAGAATTCCGCCGGCTGTAGCGCCAAATACAGGGTCAGCCGAAATGTTTGTCGTAGCCAGATCAAGAGAGTACTCTTTTTTGTACTTCAAAGCATTTTTCTTTTCTATGCCTTTGACCTTTCCGAATGTCCACATTTCCTGTGTTTTATCAAATGCCAGTGTTCTTGTGGTTATCGGTGTATCAATCAGCTGAGGAATGCCTCCCATCAGCCTTACAGATATTCCGCCCTTTTCGTAAACAGCAAAAACCAGTTTGTCATCGCCCGCCCATTTGGGATCGAAACTCGCTGTAATAAAATTCGTGATCTTCTGAGTTTTACTGCTATCGGCAGTAATGGTAATGCTGCCATCTTCAGCGGGTGTTTTGTTCAATTTCGTTATCCAGATATTCTGCATCCCTCCGGCAGTTGATGTGTACACAACTTTACTGCCATCAGGCGATATCTGCGGTGAAAAGTCTATCTGGCTGCCTGTTGTTAAGTAGCTTATCTTTTTGCTCTGGATATCAAAAGTGAAGAGGTTGTACATATTATCTTTACCGGCATAAGTTCTATCGGAAGAGAATACTATGAACTTACCATCCGGTGAAATATCAGGATCGCGGTCATCATAATAATCATTGGTTAGCCTGGTTAAAGATCTATCGTTTAGGTCAAATATATACAGATCGCTTTTACCGCCTTTATCAAGCGCCGGAAAAACCAGTTTATTACCATCGCTTGTGAATGCAGGTGAGCCAATCTGGATAATATCATCAAAGTGGTAACTTGAAACAAGTTTTTCAAGTTTTACATCGTAAAAATGCAGCGCGTCCGATTCACCTGATTTTGTTGCGAACGCAAGCATACCCTTAGAAGAAATATCCAGGCCGGTTCTGAAAAAATGGAATTCTTCAAAATTTTCAGTACGCTCACCTTCAATAACTGTCACCACTTTACTTCTGTTTTTCAGATTAACTTTAAAAATACTTGTGTAGCCTGTTTGGTTTCCTATAAAATAGATCTCTTCTTTGTTGCCATCTTTATAATATCCGGGTTTATGCCCGAACCCCCCTGTGAAAACTGCCGTTGTTTGAATTGCAGGTGAATCTTCTGTGGAGATCTGCGGGAAGTATTTTTTCTTCAGGCTGAATAGGTATTCTTTGTCAAACTCTTCATATCCCTTGCCAATGGTTTTTTCCATAACCACGGAAAAATCATCGCTCATCCAGATATTTTCAATCAGCAGGAGTATCTTTTCTGCGCCGTAATTTTGCGCTATGTACTGCAGAACATTCTGCCCGAACTTATACATAAAAAATGTTCCATAGAATCTTTCCCAGTCATCAAGCCCAACCATGTACTCATTCATAACCGCGTCTTTTATCACCATTTCAGCGGTTGCATCCCAGGAATCATTGCTCCAGTATTCAGCGAGACCTTCGGTGAACCACAGCGGCATTTGCCGCTCTGCCGGCTGGCGGTGCAGCCGAAGAATATTGGCTACCTTGGCTACCATAAACACATGACAGAGTTCATGTTTTATAACATGTTTAAAATTACCCAGTGAACCGTCAAACGGTATGACAACCCTGCCTTTTATGAACTCAAAAAAACCGCCCACGCCGTCAGGTATCAGTCCGGGTGTAGTGTTTGTTTCACGGAAGTGTGTTGGGGTTGCGTAAAAGATTATCGGAACGGTATCAATAAGTGAATAATTGAAATTCTGCTGATGTATCCTGTATGATTCTTCGGCATAGGCTGCGCCTATTTCGGCAAGCTCTTTCATTGAAGGGTAATAATATATCTTGAAATGTTCAGTGGAAAGTGTGTGCCATTCAAAATCGTTATACTGCACTTTGTTCCTTCCAAAGCCTACATATTGTGAAAATGCAGCATCCCCAAGCAGGATAAAAATAGCTGCAACCGATACTGCGAATTTTAATTTCAGCATATCCATAAAATATTGTTTCAAATGATGAAAATCAACGGAAAATTTAGAAATTATTAATTCAGGGAATTCTAACCGGCAGATCAAAAATCGCTTGCAGAAGCACATTTATATGGTATAGGAGTTCTGCAAATTTATTTTAGCAGATGCCCGGATTTTAGGGTAAAAATAAATCCTAACCATTATAGTTATTGATTATTGATTTATTCTTTGAATTTGTTTAATTTGCAAAATACAAAAACCACAAACTGCAGTTTAGAAAAGGGTCAAAAAAAATGAAAAAACTTACTGTTTTATTACTGATTTTTCTTTTTAGCGGAATTTCGTATTCACAATTTAAGGACTATCGTGTTAAAGGCGGCGTACAGTACAACATGATATCACCCAGCGGTGAGCTTGATAAAAATCTCTCGTCTTTCTGGGCTCGCGGATTCCTAGCAATAGAGCTTGGCAAGTACTTTGATGTTGAGCTTGGCGGCGGCTTCATGAAATGGAAACAAAAGGATCAGTATAACAATACCACAGATGCTAATCTTGAAGTTGATATGATCCCCATAGATGTTCGCTTGCGAATTGAACCCTTTGCGCCAAAGATGAAAAGTGTGAACCCCTATTTTTATGTTGGCGGCGGTGTTGTAAATCATAAATTGAAAAAGAATCCAACAGCAACTACCTACAGCCATCCGTACGATTCCACAGAACTTGACGGCTGGGTAGGTTACTTTCCCGCAGGTCTGGGCTTAGAAATTAAACTAAGCAAACAGTTCCTTCTTGACCTGAGTGTAGGAACTGCAATGACATTAAGCGATAAAATTAATAACCTGATCATTGGCGATCCTAAAGACGGCTGGTTCAATTACGGACTGGGTCTGGTAGTAACCGGTAAAGGCGGCAAGACAGACAGCGACCGTGACGGGTTGTATGATGAAGACGAAGAAGATATCTATGGAACAGATCCCGAGAATCCGGATACTGACGGCGACGGCCTGAAAGACGGAGAAGAGGTGAAAACTTACGCTACTGATCCAAAGAATCCTGATTCAGATGGTGACGCGTTAACAGATGGTGATGAAGTAAAAAAATATCTTACCAAACCGAACAATCCCGATACGGACGGCGACGGGCTGCGTGACGGCGCCGAAGTAACATCATATATGACAAATCCGTTGAATGCCGATACGGATGGTGATGGTCTGGGTGACGGGCAGGAAGTAAATGATTTTAAAACCGACCCGCTTAAAGTTGACACAGACGGCGATACTCTTGGCGATGGCGATGAAGTTGTTAAATACAAAACCAATCCGCTGAAAGCTGATACTGATAACGGCAGTGTTGATGACGGAACTGAAGTTCGCCGCGGTACAGATCCTCTGAATCCGGCTGATGATGTTGTTAAAGAGGAGATCAAAATAGGTGAAGTAATAGTTCTTGAAGGCATTAACTTTGAGACCAACAGCGCAAGGATCACCGCTGATTCAGAAGAACGTTTGATGAAGGCGTATAATACAATGATAAATAATCCCGCAATAGAAGTTGAAATATCGGGTCACACCGATAGCCGCGGTTCAAATTCAAAGAACCAGACGCTTTCTGAGCAAAGAGCAAGTTCCGTGAAAGAATGGCTCGTTGCTAAAGGAATCGACGGCAGCAGAATTACAACCGTTGGTTTTGGCGAAGATAAACCAATAGCTCCTAATGATTCAGAAGAGAATATGCTCAAGAACAGAAGAATTGAATTCAAGAGAACAAAGTAATCGAAACAGAATTAAACCTTAGAGCGATCTTAATTTACTAATTGATTCAGGCTGCAGAAGTCAAGACTTTTGCAGCCTTTTTATTTTTGTTCAATTGGGTGTGAGATCCGCGTTTTTCGGTGATTTTATGTGGACTTTCAATAATGATAAAAATTCCTCAAATTTGGGGATATTATGACAAAATCAACCCAAAATAACGATTTAAACGCAGAAATTGCAGTTCACCGAAACCCGATTATCAGATGGACTTTATTTATAAGCGGCTTTATATTGGTAGGGATCGGCATTCTTGGAATGTTCCTTCCGCTGCTGCCTACAACAATATTTTTCATCCTGGCTGCTTGGTGTTTTGCCAGAAGTTCTGAGAAGTTTCATCACTGGCTCCACACAAACAGGTTTTTCGGAAAGTACCTTTCCAATTACAGAACAAAGGGCGGCATGACCCTTGGCTCAAAGATATTTTCAATTTCACTTTTACTTGCGGGAATTATTCTTTCCATAATTTTCGCGACAGATAATCTGTATGTGAAGATTTTACTTGGCGCTATTGGCGCAGGGGTTGCCTGGCATTTGCTTGCTATTAAAACACTGAAAGAATAACTGCTGCAAACCGAGCAGTGTGCGTTTGATGATTTGAGTTTTAAAGTGTAAACATATTCCGTTGATAGATTCCCTAAATAATAAAATGGCAAAAAGGGAAACAGAAAAAATTTCGGCAGAAGTATTAAGTGAAGACAGGGAAATGCTGAATGAACTTCGTCCTCATACTTTTAAAGATTTTACAGGTCAGGAAAAGATCAAAACCAATGTAGGTGTATCAATATCCAGCTCAAAAAAGCGCGGCGACTCACTTGACCATGTATTATTTACGGGTCCGCCCGGACTTGGCAAAACAACCCTTGCATATATTATTGCAGCAGAAATGAATTCCCGAATAATTACTACTTCCGGGCCGGTACTGGAAAAACCTGGTGATATAGCAGGTATGCTGACCAAACTTCAGGCAAAGGATATTTTGTTCATTGATGAAATTCACCGAATCCCGAAAGTGATCGAAGAATACCTGTATTCAGCAATGGAAGATTATAAACTGGATATAATTATAGATCAGGGGCCGGGGGCGAGGAGCGTAAGCCTTCAGCTTGAAAAATTTACGCTTATCGGTTCAACAACCAGAGCGGGACTCCTTAGCGCTCCGCTGCTTGATAGGTTCGGAATAAACTGCCGCCTGAAGTATTATAACATCGAAGAACTTGCCGATATTGTCAACCGCTCTGCCGGAATATTGAAGATACGAATTGAAGACGAAGGGGCACTAATAATAGCCAAACGTTCCAGGGGAACCCCAAGAATAGCAAACCGGCTGCTGAAGCTTACCCGTGACCTTGCAATAGTAAAAAATAAGGGTGTTATAACCGCTGAAATAGCAGATGAAGCGCTTAATAACTGGGAAATTGATCACCTGGGACTTGACGAACTGGATAAGAAAATTCTAACAACAATCATAGAAACATATAAAGGCGGCCCCGTAGGTCTGAATTCAATTGCGGTATCTGTTGGCGAAGAGCCCGGGACAATTGAAGAAGTGTATGAGCCTTTCCTGGTGCAGGAAGGATTTATCCGCCGCACTTCCCGCGGCAGGGAAGCAACTGATCTTGCTTACCGGCATCTTGGTATAACCAAGAGAGTTGTAAAAAGTAAACATGAAAACGGTTTGTTTGATAGTTGAGATACAAAAAACTTTCTAAGGATTTCTATATGCAGCCCTGTTTAAGAGCCGCTAAAGAACTTATCGGAAAGATCCTGGTAAGGAAAGAAAAAGGGAAACTGTATTCCGGGGTGATTGTAGAGACCGAAGCATATCTGGGAAGCAGGGATGCCGCGTCTCATTCATTTAACGGACCCACCAAACGAAATTCAGTGATGTTTGGTGAAGGCGGATTTGCTTATGTTTATTTTACATACGGTAACCATTACTGCGTTAACGCAGTGACAGGGAAAGCGGGTGTTGCGCACGCTGTGCTTATCAGGGCTTTGGAACCGCTTGAAGGGATAAGCTTTATGAAGAAGAACCGTGGAACTGAAGATGTTTACCTGCTCTGCCGCGGACCCGGGAATTTGTGCCGCGCTATGAAAATTGACGGAAGTCTCAATGGCGCATCGCTGCTTGGTGATGAGATATTTTTGGCGGAGTTTCCGCGTGAAAAAAGAATAAAAGTGAAGCGGACATTGAGAATTGGTATAACTAAGAACCCCGGGAAGCTGTACAGGTTTATTGACCCTCAAAGTCCGTTTGTTTCAAGGATAAATTATAAAAAACTTTTGAAAGCTAATTTAAAAAAAGTATCCGCTTAGTATGATCACAGCAGAAAATCTGGTTAAGATCTATTCCGGTGACGTGAAGGCTCTGGATGGAGTTTCATTTCATATCGAGCCCGGCGAAGTATGCGGTTACCTTGGTTCCAACGGCGCGGGCAAAAGCACCACTATCCGGATACTTTGCGGAATGCTGGAAGCTACATCCGGTAACGTGATCATTAACGGATTCAGCGTGAAAGATGACCCTGTAATTGTCAAAAAAATGATTGGGTATGTGCCGGAAACCGGCGCGTTGTTTCTTTCACTCTCACCCTTTGATTTTCTTGAATTCGTCTGCAGAATGTATGATATGCCTAAGGATGTTTACCCCAATCGTATCTACGCGTTTATGGAACTTTTCGATCTGAAAAATGAAGTTGATACACCAATGCACGCCTTTTCAAAAGGCATGAGGCAAAAAGTACTCATAATTTCATCGCTTATACACGATCCGGATGTGATAGTATGGGATGAACCGCTCAGCGGAATTGATTATAATACTACCCTTACAATAAGAAGCCTGGTTAAAGATCTGCGGGCAAGGGGTAAAACTTTTTTCTATTCAACTCACATTGTTGAAAGCGCTGAGAAGATATGTAACCGGGTGATAATTCTTAACAAGGGAAAAATAGCCTTTGAAGGAAGCGTGAATTCAGAAAATCCGGCTGAGCTTGAATCATTAATGAGTAAGTACAGCGTTCAGCCTGAAGTGAATGAAAAAATAAACAGCATATACAGAAAACAATAACCAGAATCGGTATTTAAAGTGTAATATAGATACCCGGGGAAAATACTTGAGATACAGTTTATACAAATGGGCTGCCCTCTTCTTCGTTATTCAGTATTCCGTACTGGCTCAAAGTGATTTCACTGATGTTCAGACCTTTATAGATTCCAACATAACCCGTAATTTCCTTTTTACAAGTTTTGATAACAACAGGAACTCGGCTTCGTATATATCCCGCTTTAATGTTTATAAAAAACATAAACGGTTTAATGTGTTTTTAAAGAACTATTACTCGTCCTCGGTTACAAAGCTGAATGAAAATCTATACAGGGATTTTGATAATGTAAAAGTAACCGCCGGTTACAGCCTTACTGATGATATTAACATATCTGCCAATTATTTCGGGCAATTCTTCAGTGATGACAGGACTTTCCAGCTTAAAGGCTCATCCTCTAATATGGGATATTTAAGCGCGTTATATGACGCTGTCATTAAGGGTTCCCAGGTTTATTCTGTGCTGAATGCGGGTTACAAAGTTGAAAGCCAGTATGATGAGTTGAATAAGGGACCCAGCCTTTCAGGTGAATTCAGCATTTACAATCTCAGCCTGTCTGACTTCCTGGTTGACGGGCAGCTTAAAGTTGGGTATGAATCACTTGATCCGCGCAAAAAAAACCTGGTTTACAGCCGGATCTATTTTGAAAAGCCTTTCGAAAATAACCTTGCACGCAATGAGTTTGACGGTATGTTTTCGCGGGTTCGCAAAGATTTTTACTTTCCCGCCGATAATAATTCTATTCAGCAGTTTGGTATTCAGAATAACATTGAAACAAGGGTTGAGAATATTTTCAGGTTCTACAACCGGTTTGATTATACCGTTTCTAAAAGTCTGGCAGTAGTTCTTAATATAAATCCTGATTACCGCAGGGTAACAAAAGAAAACAGGTATATACCGGTTACAACCAACACGCAGCCAAGCATTTATGATACGGATATACAGGAACTCAGCTTTTCGGGTGATGTTGCGCTGAATTTTCAGTTTAAAAAGGTTGATTACCAGCTTAAATTCTATTACAGAGAGCGCGATGAAAAACATTTCCTGATCAATTCCAACCGGATAAACAGCAATTTTGTCAATATCATAGAAAATAACGAGTCAACAAAGAACAATCATTCCTCAATTTTCAAGCTCAACTCAAATCTATATTATAATATTGATCTAATGAACAGGGTTGAGTTCTCAGGCAGCGCTTCGATAATGAAGTATGACACTCAAAGCGATTTTAATTATGATGACAGGGATGAATTGGGATACCTAATGTACGCTGCCCACAGGTTTAACAACCTGCGGAATCTTATTTTAGTTACTTCATTCGATGTGAACCTCTACCACACGGTTTATATACTATCTCAAAAAAGCTCGAACAATAACTGGAACCGCGTTATCAGATTCACAAGCAAAAGCTACTTTGAGCCATCGGAACACTTCCGCAACGTAGGTACTTTCAGTGTACTGGCAAACTACACTGTATATGATTTCCAGGATATAATATCTACGGTAAAGAGTTACTCTTTTCGCCAGCTTAACCTGAAAGATTCCCTGATTGTCAGATTCAATGAACACTTTGGAACGGATATTTACGGTGAAGTAAAATTGTATGAAAGGGGAGAGTTGAACTGGAATGATTTCACCCAAAGCCCGGTGAACTATTTTGAGGACAAAATTATTAATTCTGAATTGAATTATTTTTTTAATAAATTTATCACATTTTCGGGTGGGTACCGGTGGTTTGAGCAAAAAAGGTTCAATTATGTGGATGGAGAGCGGGTTTTTGATAATTATGTGAGGACAACGGGTCCCTTTCTGAAGATAAGGGCAGAATGGAAACGGAATTCAGTACTGGAAATTATTGGTACATACGATTATTACCGGTATGGCGATGGCAGCCCCGGAACGGATAACGGCAATATTTACCTTAACGCCAGTCTGAATTTTTAAACTTTAAATACAATCCGGCCGGTTTTAGAGACCCGGCGGGTTTAACAGCAATTATAATCTATATTGTGAAAAAATACTTTCTTGAAATAAGCTCTGAACGGAAAAATATTCAAAAGGTTGAAGAACTTATGCTGGATATCAATAAGATATTCGGTTTGCCTGAAGATGAATATAACAAAATGATGATCGCTGTCACTGAAATTGCTATGAACGCGATTGTGCACGGTAACAAAGAAAGTATGCTTAAAAAAGTGAAATTGTATGTTGAGCATGATGAAAAGACAATAAAAGTAATGGTGTTTGATGAAGGCGATGGCTTTGAAATTGGGCGGCTGCCTGACCCTACCGATATGGAGAATATTCTTGATGTTCACGGGCGGGGAGTCTTTATAGCCCGCGCAATGGTTGATGAGTTTTATTACCACAACGATGAAGGCAAGGGCTCAGAGTTCGTGATGATTGTAAATAAGAAGTAAGACCATACCCATGAAAAATCTCTATATCTCAATTATAGCATCTATAATCCAGTTTTCATGTACCAGCCAGGAAGTTATTGAAAAGAGCAGATCCCTTGAACCTGTACTAAAAGAAATAAAGACTATTGACCCTAATAATGAAGATTTTTCAGACCTTCAGTTTCTTAAAAAAATTATTGAACGGGATTCCGTTCAGGTAATTTTGCTTGGAGAGCAAACACACGGTGATGGCTCAACTTTTCTTGCAAAATCTCGTATCATTAAATTTTTACACAAAGAAGCAGGCTTTGATGTACTTGCTTTTGAAAGCGGTATTTTCAACTGTACGTATGCGTGGGAAAAGATCAAGCAGAACGGTAATTATGCAGAAGAGATAAGAAAAGCTGTTTTTCATATGTGGGTGAACTCAAATGAGTGCAGCACGCTTATTAATTATCTGCAAAGTACACTTGCAGGCAGCAACCCGGTCGAATTAACCGGATTTGATCCCCGACTGACCGCAAACCAGAACTGCCAGTTATTGATAGATGGGCTATTCTATAACAGACTTGACTTTTTAACTCAGGGTGAAAAAAATCTTATAGTCAAAATTATTTGTTTTGATGAAGAAGTGTTATCAGGAAAAGATAAAACATATAACAACAGCGTAATGGAGAAGCTAATCAACGGACTGGATAGCTTATCACGTCTTGATATCTTACCCCACCTTGAAAGTTTACACCCTAATGACAATTTACCAGGACCAGATAACAAATTTGAATACTGGAAACACGTTATGGAAGGGGTAAAAGTAAGCTATAACAGTGATCTTACCTCAAAATATGAAAAAGTAAACCTGAACGATGCGGAAATTTTAAATGCACGTGATGTGCAAATGGGTAAAAATCTTGTTTGGCTGGCAAAGAATAAATACAAAAACAGGAAGATCATAGTTTGGGCTGCTAATTTTCATTGTTTCAGGAATTCAGAAGAGCTGACTTCAACTGTTGAGGCTTTAAAATTTATTGATGCAGTAAATAAAAAAACAATTACAATGGGTGATATTCTCTATGATTCACTGCAAAGCAGAATTTACTCCATAGGGTTTACACAGTATACCGGCAAAAGAAAAAATTTACAGAATAATAAAACAGAAGATATACCTGACTATTCCGACCTTTCATTTGAAAATGTTATCTCATCTGTTGGTAATGAATATTCATTTGTTGACCTGAGAGATACTAATAATCCCGTTTGGCTTAAGGAAGAGTTTATATCATCTTTGCGCTCCGGCAAAGATTTAAATGGAAAGTGGAAAAATGTTACAGACGGTATATTCTATATTAAAGAAATGAAGCCTAGTACATTCGGAAATGAGAATTAGAGATGTTCAATAAAATTGGTAACATAAAACTTCTTCCGCCGGTAAGCTGGTTTAACTTAAAACAGCTTGCGGGCACTGCGTACAAATCGATAATTTCATCAATTATCGGGGAGCAGTCAGACCGAAGGCTGATGCTTGCGCTGGCATCCAGCGAAAAGGAATTTTACAATTACACACGCTATCATAAAAATGTAAATGGTAAAATAGTACCCAATGAGGATTCCAAACGGAAAGAAATGTGGCTGGATTTTATTGCCGATACAGGCGACGGTTGGAATCCCACTTACAGCGTAGCTTATTATGCCGCCAAACAGGGTTTAAAGCTTAATTTCGGAGATAAACAATTTGATACAAAAAGGGGAGAAGTGCTAATCTTCGGCGGTGATGAAGTATATCCCACTCCCTCAAAAAAAGGGTACAAGGAGCGCCTTATCACTCCCTATGAACAGGCATTCGGCGATGATAAGCCGGAAACTCCGCCACATGTTTTTGCGATACCGGGCAATCATGACTGGTACGATGGGCTTGAATCATTTACAAGGCTGTTTTGCTCGGATCTTGGCTCCCGCAAATTCGCCGGAGGCTGGTTTTCACGTCAGAAGCGAAGTTACTTCGCGCTGAAGCTGCCCAATAAATGGTGGCTGCTTGCATCAGACGGGCAGCTGCACTCAAACATTGATACCGCCCAGCTTGATTACTTTCGCGCTATTGCGGATGCGCACATGAGCGAAGGTGATAAGGTAATTCTGTGTATATCGGAGCCTGTGTGGATCTATGCGCATAAGTATAAAAAATTCGTAGCGGAATATGATGAGAGCGATCTCATTTATCTGCAGGAGGAGATACTCAAACCCAGGGGAGCGGAAGTAAAAGTGTTTTTGACGGGTGACCTGCACCATTACCGCAGACATGAAGAGCTTAACGCCAAAGAGAAAAACGCAAAAGTGCAAAAGATCACAGCCGGAGGAGGCGGGGCTTTTATGCATCCGACTCATGGAGGTGATTTTTCGCTTCTAACCGAAGAACAGCAGCTGCCGGGGCAGAAACCCCGGGAGTTTGAACTTAAAAAAAGTTACCCGGATGTGAAGACCTCAAAAAGACTTGGATGGCTTAATATTTTTTTCCCGTTCACAAATCCCGGATTCGGAATTCTTACTGGAACATTTTACCTGATAACGATATGGATAGTAAGCTCAACTTTTCATTTTGAGTTTGCGCACAACGTGCGCGGATTTTTTGATCAGACGCTGAGGGCATTCCTTGTGAATCCCGTTGCCGCATTGTGGCTGGGCGCAGTTGCCGCGGGATTTGTTTTCTTTACCGATACGCATTCAAAATGGTATAAATGGCTTGGGGGTCTTACCCACTTCTTCATGAATTTATTCAGCATAGCGTATATTGGACTTTTTGCTACTTACATCAATAATACGGTTTTTAATGAAGGTGTTATTACAGGTTTTATTTTTATCCCGATAATCGTTTTTGCACTGGGCTGGTTCTTTGGTTCGCTCAACATGGGTATATATCTTACTGTTTCAATGAACATTTTTGGCAGACATGATAACGAAGCGTTTTCTGCGCTTCGTATCCAGGATTATAAGAATTTCCTCAGGCTCAATATTGATGATGAGGGTACACTAACGATCTTTCCGATCAAGATTCAGAAGGCAGCTCGGAAATGGCGCTTCAGGAAAAGCGGAGAAGCTGATAATTCTTTTATAGTACCCGAAGACGGCTCAATTCCTGAGCTGATAGAGGAACCTATAGTGATAAGAAATGATAAGTAATCTAGAAGTCTTCTTCAGAAAGCTCTTTATTTAAAGCAGCCCCTGCCATATTGCCTGAAAATACCGCTGCAGAAACCGATCTCATCGGAAAATAATTATCTCCGCAAACGAACACTCCTTCAATATTTGTTTTCTGCAGGTTATCCGCTTTGTAATGCCCGGTTTCGCTCATTTCGCAGCCAAGCTTGGAGGGGATATCACACTGCTGAACAAATGGAATCTTTGCATAGAGAGCCTTCAGTTTTTGCGAGCTGCCATCTTTAAAAACCAATTCACTGATATTACCCGCATTATGTTTGATCTCGGCTATTTCAGCTTCAATTATTCTGATATTATTGTCAGCAAAGCTTTCAGTTTGCTTTGCGGTTAATTCAGAGCTGCCGTTGGTAAAAACAGTAAGATCCTTAGTTAAATTATATACAAGTTTAGATAGTTCATAAGCAGGCTCACCGTTTGCGAAAATGCCTGTAGCTTCATTTCTGAATTCATATCCATGGCAATAAGGGCAGTGAATAACTGAAATGCCCCAGCATTCTGAAAATCCTTTAATATCAGGCATTAGGTCTTTAATACCTGTGGCGAAAATTAATTTTCTCGATCTGAATTTTAAGCCGCCTGCGGCAGTGATCTCAAAGCCATTATTTATTTTTACTCCGCTTTCAGCTAACCCTTTATAGAACTCAACAGTTTTATAAAGTTCAACCTGCTTTTTGGCATTATGTGATATTTCGGCGGGAGTTTTGCCGTCATTTGTGAGAAAATTATGCGAATGCGGTGTCTGTATGTTGCATGGTGTACCGCTATCAATTACCAGGGTTTTTCTAAGTGATCTGCCCAGCGACATTGCCGCAGATAAACCGGCATAACTTCCGCCGATAATTATTACATCAAAACTTCGGTATTTATCCATATTATTTACTTTCAAACATTTCTGTGTTCACCGGATTTGTATGTTCATATTTAATTTATTTTATTTTAACTTTGCAATATACGTATAAAATAACATAATATAAATGCAAATCAGTCGCAATAAAAAATTACCCGGTATCAATATAAAGCTTAATGAGTGCGGGTTAAAGGCAACCTTACCCAGAATTAAGGTTGTTGAGGCGTTACAAAATTCTAAAAAACCATTAAGTGCCGCTGAAATTTATAAACTGACAAAAAAATATACTGATAGAGCCAGTATTTACAGATCTTTAAGAGTGTTTACTGAATGCGGAATTACGGATGAGATAAACCTGAATGAAGGATTTTTGCGATATGAAATATCCGGGAAGAAACATCATCATCACATAAAATGCGATAATTGCGGAGCAATTAAGTGTATAGATATATGTATTAAATTGGATGTAGAAAAATTAACAGGTTACAGAATAAATAAACATAGCATTGAATTTAACGGTGTTTGTCCCAATTGTCTTAAGAATTATTCATGAGTAATTTTCTATAATTGGGAATGATAACCGGCAGAAAAATATTAGTAGTTGGAGCCAATGGAAGCGGTAAAACAACCTTTGCTAAGAAATTATCTGAACGTTTAAAAATTACACATTATGAGCTTGATAGCATTTTCTGGAAAGCTGACTGGCAGGAATCTGCCAACGGGGATTTCAGGGCGAAAGTAGATGAAGTTACACAAACCGATAGTTGGGTAATTGACGGTAATTATTCCCGAAACCAGGATCTGACGATCGGCAGAGCAGATACTATCATATGGCTTGATGTGACTTATTTGAAAATGCTGTATAGGGTCACAAAGCGCTCTATTCACAGAATAATAACCCAAAAGCCATTATGGCATAATAACAGAGAGAGCTGGGGGAAAGTATTTTCAAAAGACTCAATTATTTTATTTGCAATGCGTACTTATAATACAAAGAAAACAAAATATAAAAGAATCATAAACGGAAATGAGTTTCATGATAAAAAATGGATAAGAATAGCAAACAACGGGGATGAAAAAAAATTCTGGAGGGAAATTAATTCATCCGATGAGCTCATTAGCCGGTCAGGCTAAAAGTCACCGGATGAATATGAATTATTGTTAGTCTTTCAGATTATCAAGTACATCCATAACTTCTTTAACAGCTTTAGCTGATTCAGCCACAAGTTTTTTCTCTTCATCATTTAGCTGCAGCTCAATGATCTTTTCGATGCCGCCTTTGCCCAATATAACCGGAACGCCGAGGTAAATATTCTTTAAACCATATTCACCGTTCAGCAATGCGCAAACCGGGAACACACGTTTCTGGTCTTTAATGATAGCTTCAACCATCTGCGCTGCTGCTGAGCCGGGCGCGTACCATGCTGATGTTCCGAGCAGGTTAACAATTTCTCCGCCGCCTTTTTTGGTGCGGTCAATAATCTTTTCAAGTTTATCTGCGTCTATAAGCTCAGTTACGGGAATTCCGCCAATTGTGGTATATCTTGGTAACGGAACCATTGTATCACCGTGGCCGCCCATTAATACTGCCTGGATATCCTTCGGTGAAACATTTAGCGCCTCAGAGAGGAATGCTTTATACCTGCCGGTATCAAGGATTCCCGCCATACCGAATACACGGTTAGCAGGGAACTTAGCATTAACATAAGCGCAGTAGGTCATTACATCAAGCGGATTTGATACTACTATTATTATAGTATTTGGTGAGTGTTTTACAACCTGTTCGGTCACAGATTTTACGATCTTAGCATTAGTTGAAATAAGATCATCACGGCTCATGCCCGGTTTCCTTGGCAGCCCCGATGTTATCACTACAACATCTGAATCAGCGGTTTTGCTGTAATCATTGGTTGAACCGGTTACTCGTGTATCGTACATATTAATGGCAGCTGTTTCCCATATATCAAGAGCTTTGCCTTCTGCAAAGTTCTCTTTGATATCCAGAAGAACAACTTCGTTTACAATTTCGTGGTGCGCTAAAACTTCTGCGCAGGTTGCGCCTACATTTCCTGCTCCTATTACTGATACTTTCAATTTATTTGCCTCTTTGTATTATATTATTGAATTGATTTGATTTTGGGATAATGTTCACCGGATGATCTGATATCATACAGTGAAGAGAAATAACTTATATAAAAAAAGCGAGTGAACCCGTGTCCACTCGCTGCTTAAAAATTATTCTTAGCAGTGCTACTGCTGAAAATGGTAATAGTTACTTGGTTTCTACGGGCAGAATATTGATCTTTTTCTTCAGTCTTGTTTGATTGGCAAACTGAACGTGACCTGTAATGGTAGCAAAAATTGTATCATCTTTGCCAACTCCTGTGTTAAGACCCGGAAGGAACTTTGTTCCTCTTTGTCTTACTATAATGCTGCCAGCTGAAACAAGCTCTCCGCCAAAGCGTTTAACGCCGAGTCTTTGGGAATTACTATCGCGGCCGTTTTTTGTGCTGCCTAATCCTTTTTTATGAGCCATTGTATATAAAATTAAAAATTAATTATTATCTGTTTTGGTGAAACCCCGTGAATAATACTTTGGTGAAATTACTTTATTGAGTTGATCTCAATTTCAGTGTACTGCTGACGGTGACCTTTTGTTCTTTTGTAGCCTTTTCTTCTCTTCTTTTTGAAGATGATCACTTTATCATCTTTTACGTGACCGAGGACAGTTGCTTCAACGTTCATAGAAAGTTTTGGCGCGCCAACCTGGAATGATTTTTCATCTTTTGAGAACATTAGCACATCGCCAAAACTGACCTTTGCGCCAACATCGTCTTTTATCCTGTTAATGTAAATTCTGTCGTTTTCGGAAACCTTGTACTGTTTTCCTTTGATATCTACTATTGCGAACATTGTAATATGATTAATTTATTTATTTGCCTCAAAAATGATAAAATTCCCCTAAAAAACCCTCATTATCAGTTTCAATTCTATTGAATCAGAGTAATTTTAGAGAATTACAAATGTAGCAAAAAATCATTAAATATTCAATTCCATTTAGAGTATAAATTAGACGGTCAACAGGAACTTTACTGCGAACCGGGTAAATTATTGATTTATTATTCATCTCAAAACATGACATTTATAGATAGAAATCATGGTAAAAATTGCCCAATATCATAGTTTTAGCGCGATTTATCTGCCAAATTTGTATTTATATGATACTATTTTGTATGGCTCATATTAACAATCAAACAACGTTAGTAACAACAAAAATTCTCAGCGAAGCCTTATAAGGGATCGGCTGATATGAAAGCAAGAAGAAAAAAATGGATACGACAAACACCCGCTTCAATACTAAACTTATTCACGGCGGCGGTTACAAAGATAAATACGGCAGTGTAAACGTTCCCATATTTCAATCATCAACATTTGAATTCGAAAGCGCGGAAGAAGGAGCCAGATGTTTCCTGGGTGAAAGCGATGGCTATATTTACACAAGGCTTGGGAATCCGACAATTAACGCACTGGAAAAAATGGTTGCAGAGCTTGAAGGCGGATTCGGCGGCATTGGCACAAGCTCCGGAATGGGAGCAATCAATACTGTATATATGGCTCTTCTATCTAAGGGTGATCATATGGTCAGCTCAGACGCGGTTTACGGACCCTCAAGGGTAATAATGGAAGATCATTATTCCCGTTACGGGGTTGAATCAACCTATGTAAATACATCGGATATAAATAATATTAAAAAAGCTGTTAAGTCGAACACTAAAGTACTTTACATAGAAACTCCTGCGAATCCAACCGTTGAAATTACAGATATAAA
Organism: Ignavibacteria bacterium UBA2360; assembly: GCA_002344125.1. Lineage (GTDB taxonomy): Bacteria > Bacteroidota > Ignavibacteria > Tepidaquicellales > OLB5 > OLB5. Next base: position 270,573 of record DDTQ01000008.1, read on the forward strand.
AGCGTGCGCTGAAATTGCAAAAGAGCATGGACTTGTGTTAGCGGTTGATAATACATTCTCGAGTCCGTACCTGCAAAGACCCCTTGAGCTTGGCGCAGATGTTGTGCTGCACTCAATGACAAAATTCATTAACGGGCATGCTGATATAGTGGGAGGGATGGTTGTAGCAAAAAGCAGGGAGATGTATAAAAAGCTGCGCTCAATGATGACAGCATTAGGCTGCAACCTGGACCCGCACCAATCATACCTGGTTATCAGAGGATTAAAAACACTTGCCATCAGGATAGATAAAGCCCAGCAGAATGCGCAGAAGATTGCCGAGTACCTTGAGAAACATCCTAAAGTTGAATGGGTAAGATACCCCGGACTGCCATCGCATCCACAATACGAGCTTGCCAAAAAGCAGATGGATGGACCCGGCGCACTGATCAGCTTTGGGCTAAAAGGCGGGTTTGAAGCAGGTAAGACCATGATGAATAATGTGAAGATATCAATTCTAGCTGTATCACTTGGCGGGGTAGAATCATTAATTGAACATCCGGCATCAATGACGCATTCAAAAGTTTCAAAGGAAGATAAGCAAAAAGCAGGGATTTCGGATGGGCTGGTAAGGTATTCAGCCGGTATTGAAGATATTAATGACCTGATTTGGGATCTTGAGCAGGCACTTGCGAAAGTAAAGTAAATTTATTGAATTGAATTTACTTTAGAATTATTATTATTTTTGCACGTATGTGTTTGATGGGGCTATAGCTCAGCTGGGAGAGCGCTTGAATGGCATTCAAGAGGTCAGGAGTTCGATCCTCCTTAGCTCCACGAGTATAACAGGGTTAGCAAGTATTGCTAACCCTTTTTTGTTTAAGTGATAACCTTTTTATAAAATCAAATTTTCCTTAAGTTTGCAAAACCTATTTAAATGAACAAAAATATTTTATATGACAAAGAATAAATCCGCTAAAAAAGTGTTATCTGCAAAACAAAAAGAAGAATTGCTCGAAATGCTGAAAACCCGTTTTGAAAATAACATGGTACGCCATAAAGGATTGGTTTGGGATAAAGTGCAGTCGAAGCTCGAAGCAAATCCGGATAAATTATGGTCACTTGGTGAAATGGAAAGAACGGGCGGCGAACCGGATGTAACAGGTTATGATAAAAAAACGGGTGAGTTCATATTTTCCGATTGCTCAGCGGAGAGTCCCGCCGGGCGCAGAAGTCTGTGTTATGACCGCGATGCCCTGAACGCAAGGAAAGAACATAAACCTAAAAACAGTGCGATTGATCTTGCTTCTGAAATTGGAATTGAGATCCTGACGGAAGAGCAGTATCGTGAACTGCAGAAGCTTGGTGAGTTTGATCTTAAAACATCAAGCTGGATTCAAACTCCCCCTGAAATAAGAGAACTTGGCGGAGCTGTATTTTGTGACAGGCGCTATAATACAGTTTTCCTATACCATAACGGGGCGGAATCATACTATGCTGCAAGGGGCTTCCGCGGATCAATTAAAGTATAAGAAATTATAACAGTACATGAAAAAAAGCAAAACAAATCCGAAAGTTGACTGGTATTTTAGTAAGCCGCGTAATTGGAAGGAAGAGATAAGCATACTGAGGGATGTTATATTAAGCAGCGGATTAAATGAAGAGCTTAAATGGGGATGCCCCTGTTACACACTTGAGGATAAGAATATTGTATTGATACACATATTCAAAGAGTACTGCGCGGTATTATTCTTTAAAGGGGCGCTATTGAAAGATCAGGAGAATATTCTAATACAGCAAACCAAAAATGTTCAATCAGGACGCCAAATGCGGTTTATAAGTCTTGCGGAAGTAAAAGAGCTTAAACCGGTACTGAAGGCTTATATCAATGAGGCAATAACAATTGAAAAAGCCGGGCTGAAAGTAGAATTCAAAAAGACTGCTGAGTATGACATGCCGGAAGAATTTCAAATAAGGCTTGATGAAGACGCTGCGCTGAAAAAAGCTTTTTATGCATTGACACCGGGCAGACAGCGTGGTTACCTGCTTTACTTTTCGGCAGCCAAACAATCCAAAACCCGCGAAGCAAGAGTGGAAAAGTATGTTAAAAACATTCTAAACGGAAAGGGAATGGATGATTAAAATATTATGATGCTAACATCTGCTAATATCGCAGAGTACATATTTATCATTAGCCCGCTTTTAGCGGGCTTTTTGCAGTGAAAATTGAGTATCACATTAATTTTCCATCCTTTAAATTTGTAATATGAAGGCAATTTGCGTTAGTGATATTCACGGGAACGATGTTAAATACCGAAAGCTTTGTGCATATATTAAGTTGAACCTGCCCGAAGCGGTTTTTATAGCCGGAGATGTGCTTCCAAATTATTACGTAGATGAACCTGGTGAGTTTATTAAGGATTCTTTATACCCATTATTTAACGGATTAAAGAATGAACTCGATCAAAAATACCCCGGAGTATTTTTGATTTACGGTAACGATGATGCCGCCGCTTCGGTGGAATGTTTCAATGTTCTCAAATCAAAAGGCCTATTGAGCCTCATAAATAATTCAGTGGTAAATTTTAACGGTTACACTGCCGCAGGTTATCCCTACGTTCCGCCAACGCCATTTTTACTTAAGGATTGGGAGAAATATGATATTTCACGATACGTACCACGCGGCTGTGTTTCACCTGAAGAAGGCTTACGCACTGTAGAGATCCCTCCTAGTATAACAAAGTACTCCACAATTAAAGATGACTTGAATGAGCTGGCATTGCAAATTCCTGATTTCAGGAAAACAATAATGCTCTTTCACGCGCCGCCTTGCGATACTAACCTGGATAAAATCGATGGAAAAGATATTAATGGAAACAGGGAGATAAGAAGTATCGGGAGTTTTGCGATCAGGAAATTCATAGAAAAATATCAGCCGCTGGTAACGTTGCACGGGCATTTGCATGAATCAACAGATATTACGGGCAAATGGGGCGACAGGATAGGAGAGACTTATTGCTTTAACGCTGCGCATTCAGGAAATGAGCTTGCTATTATTGAGTTTGATACCACTGAACCGGAAAGTGCTGTGCGCGCGCTCTTGTAGTCTTTCTTTATTCATCCGATGAAAGGATGGTCATCGGATGAATAGAAATAATCACTTCCCAATCTTCAGCTGTTTGGCAGGATCAGTAATTGCCCCGATCTTGCTTGCGAAGCTGGTTCTCTTTTCAATATCTTCGTCAGTAACATAATGAACGTCAAGCAATCCATCAGAAGTATAACCGGTTTTCAGGTAGTTAAGCTCGCTTAAACACTGGCTCCATCCTTCAAACCACAGGTTCAGTTTTTCTTTATCCGTGTTTTCATCTATATGTATCAGCAGATCAATATCGCTCGCCGGCCCTGCATTGGCATTTTTGGAGCTGCCGAAAATATAGAAGCCCTTCACGCCGTATTTTTCGGCAGGAATGAGCTCAGCCATTTTTTCAGCCATTTTATACCGCCATTGCCAGTAATTGCTGGGCTGCCACTCAATATACTCGCTGGTATCAAGCGCAGTCACCTTGGTAGCTTTTGGCTCATCAAGGAATGCGATTGCTTCTTCAAGCTCCGCATTGATGAGTACGCGCAGTATCTGTCCATCTGCTGAATTGGTAACATCAATTACCTTGATCGTTTCTTCGAGGTGCCTGTATTCAGGAACAAGATGCTCAAGCATGTTTTCCGATTTGCGGAAAAACGGTTCATTGAATATCACTTCTTCAGAATCCGGATACAGCGGCAGGTATCTTATTGATGCTTCAACCAGGTCCTGGAAAAAATGTGTGCCAAATGAAAGATCAGGAGTGTAATTGCCGACTTGTTTGGCTATTTCGATCAGCATTGAAGTATTATTAATATCTGAATAAGTAACATTCACCCCCAGTTTAATATCGCCGCGGCTGCCCCATCTGCCGGGTCCCATAAGTATAAACCTGCGTTTAGGCAGTATTTTATTCAGTTTTCCAACAGCTCTGCCAATTTCAACAAGTTCTTCCCTTGAGCCTACGTTGTAATAACTTTGCGGATCCACATAAACTATGTGTGATATTTCCGGCACTTTGCCGTTTGATACATACTTGTTTGATGAAAATATAACTTTCTTCCTGGGAATATCTCTTGGAATAGGATCGGGCTGAATCTCTTTTGATTTTGTTTGTGAGCGGCATTGCAGAATATAAAAATCAGTTCCGTTGGAGGCGAATTCAATATCTACCGGGCAGCGCATACCTTCCTGCAGTGTATCAAGCAGGAATTTTATCATAGGAACAAATTGATTGTTTGATATAAGGCCTTCAAAAGTAATTATTATATCATCATTTTCATAATCAGCATTTAGCCCGATAGGTTGCGTTATATGGTTATCTTTAATTATAGAAACCATGCTTTTTAATCCCGGGTATTGATTACCTGTTTCTTTTATTATATCGCTGATTTTGTGAGTTTCAAACTCGTTGGTATTAAGATCGATCAGATCTATATGCTGTGGTGTGTATTTGATCTTTTCCATAAAAGAAACATTGACCCTGAGATTTGGCTGACCCGGTGCAAGAAGTATCGGGTAATCATCGCCAAGCCGGTCAACGGCGCGAGTACCTAAGCCCGGCACAAGTCTTATGAGGCCATCCTCTCGTTTTATCCTGGGTGACCAGCGGAACTCATTGTTGCTGAAAGCAACGCCTGCGTAAGCCGGCATAAAGTACCTGCCGATCTTTGTCCCAACAACTTCCTGTATCATAATACCCATTTCCTCATGGAAATCAAGCAGGTTGCGCTCAGCCCTGTACTCAATGGGGTCAGGACCGAAAGTAGATGCATATACTTCGCTTATCGCATCCAGCAAAGCCGAAAGCCTTTCGGCTTTGGTACCCTGGTTGGCTATAAAAAGGCTTTTGTATTTCCCTGAAAATGCCGCGCCGAACTGATCTTCCAGCAGACTTGAACTTCTTACTACCAACGGGCAGTCTCCAAAATCATCCAGCGCCACAGATACACCATTCACGAATTCCGAAGTAAAATCAGAATTCTTGAATATCTGGACAATATGAGGATACTCTCTTCTGATTTCTTCAATATCTTTGTACTTCTGTTCTATTACTTCTTCAAGTTCATTATAATGGAGGAAGTGCATTATACCATCCGAAGGTATGAACCATGTTTTTGGAATTTTGATATTTTTAAACTTATCTGATGACCTTGCCTTTTTCGCAATGATCTTGGATGCAAGGAACATACCCGCCGACTTGCCGCCGAGTTTCCCGTAACTTTTCGAAGGAAGAATTATCCTGTCTGTCAGGTCATAGAAATCATTGATATCAACAAATTCCTTGGCTATAGAAATAAATTCTGTCTGGTCAGTAAAAAATCTGCGGATAAGTGATACTTTCAATCCCTTTTCAATAGAAGGAGAGAGCTCTCCATTTGAAAGTAAAGGGTAGTATTTTCGCAGCGCTTCAGATATTTCATTCAGCGATGTCTCAAGAGTCTCAACAGCTTTTACAAGTCCGCTGCACTTATCTTCATATATCCATTTCTGCAATTTTGCAAGGATCTCGTCATCTCTTAAGTTTTCGTCCGCAAGCCTTATCACAGATTGTACAAAGGCTGTGTTATCAAGCGATTTTTTCTTAAGCGGTTTATTATCTTCAAAAACTGAATCGCCGTCGTTATCAATAATTGATTTCTGCTCAATGCCTGCATCTTTTAGAAGCTTTTGAGCTTCTTTATTTTCCTGCCAGCAAAGATTATGGAGCAATTTTCTGATAATGGTGTTAAAAAGCGGTTTATCGGTTTTGTAAAGCATGTCAAGAACTACTTGCCATTTATGCTTTATGTTACCCGAAGATACATCTCTTATCTCCTGAAGTTCTGATAAGAATGCAAAAGTATCTTTGTGCAGTATGAAATGACTTAGACGCTCAGAAATGGTATTTAGCAGTTTTCTTTCTTCTTTTAAGAACGGACCCTCATCAAAATCGCGAACCGGTTTTACATAATAAACGGATATGTGTCCAACAACTTCATCGTTAACTTTTATATCTGAACGCTGAAACCAGATGCTTTCGGAAAAGTGCTCGCTGGTATATGTATTGCCTTTATATTCAAGCTTTACGCGGGTTATATCCGGGTACTGCCAGCCTGCGGGTATAGCGTCAACTACAAGATTGAATGCTTCATCAAGTGATATATCTGAATGATTGAGAGTATCTTCAATATTATAGAGGCAGTTTAATTCCTTGGCTCTTTCTTCAAGTTCCCTTACAAGATGTTCTATCGGCTGTGATTTTTGGCTCATAATATAAAATTTTTAACTGTCTGAAGAGTATGTTTAAAAGGAAATTTAACAGAAAATCATATAAAAAAATATAGCCGGGTTTAAGCCCCGGCTATTGTAAATTAAACGTTTAAAAGGAGTTACAGCCAGCCTCTATCTTTGCAGGCATGCGCTACTTTTGAAATTGAAATAACGTAAGCCGCATCCCTCATATAAAGCTTATTTTTGACCGCAGTATCATAAACAGCGTCAAAAGCAGCTGACATAATGTTATCAAGTTTTGTCAGAACCTCTTCTTTGGTCCAGAAGTAATTCATGTTAGACTGAACCTGTTCAAAATAACTGCATGTTACACCGCCGGCATTAGCCAGGAAATCAGGAATTACGAATACGTTCTTCTGCTGAAATATCTTGTCCGCGTCGGGAGTTGTAGGACCATTAGCTCCTTCTGCGACTATTTTAACAGTATCAGCAATTTTTACAGCATTATCGCCGCGAACCTGGTTTTCAAGTGCTGCGGGAATGAGTATATCGACTTTCTGTTCAATCCAAATATCGCCAGGCAGTATTTCATAACCAAGTTTTTTTGCTGCAGTTTTATCTATTCCGCCGAATTTATCAGTTATCTTCATCAATTCTTCAAAACTGATCCCTGATTCACGTTTGAAAGTGTATGATACCTGGTCTTTCTGATCCCAACACGAAACGCAAATCGCCTTTCCGCCAAGCTGCGTATAAAGCTGAAGCGCATATTGAGATACATTTCCGAATCCCTGGAATGATGCTGTAGTTTCTTCAATTTTGAGACCAAGTTTTTTGCAGGCTTCACGGAGTGTATAAATAACACCGTAGCCTGTAGCTTCGGTTCTGCCAAGAGAGCCGCCCATACCAACAGGCTTACCGGTTATGAAGCCGGGGTGTTTGCCTCCATGAATAACTTCGAATTCATCAAGCATCCATAACATATGCTGCGCGTTTGTCATTACATCAGGGGCAGGAACATCGTTGATCGGTCCTACGTTCTTTGCAAGCTGTCTAACCCATCCGCGGCAGATCTGTTCCTGTTCGCGCATGCTTAAGTTATGCGGATCACAAATTACGCCGCCTTTTCCGCCGCCTAAAGGAATGCCCACTACAGCGCATTTCCATGTCATCCACATTGCCAATGCGCGGACTGTATCAATTGTTTCCATCGGGTGAAATCTTATTCCGCCTTTTGAAGGACCGAATGCGTCATTATGCTGAACTCTGAAACCTTTAAATATTTTTGTGGTGCCGTCATCCATTTTCACAGGAATAGAAAAATGATATTCCCGCAGAGGCTCCCTTAGTAATTGCCTTGTTGGTTCATCAAGTGTAAGTATATCTGCAACTTTATCGAACTGTGATTGTGCCATCTGGTAGGCATTGAAATTTTTATCGCTCATTATTTATTGTTATTTTTTGATTATTTAAAATGATTAAAAAATTGAAAAACATATGAGAATGTATCTTAATCTGTTAATTTACATACAAATTTAACGTTTTTTTAACTTACTTTCATCTGAAAAATCCGGTAACTTAATAGCGGTTTACGGTTTTTATAGATTAAACTGTTTAAAAGGGATTTATTTATAGTTTTCCAGTGTCTGTTCTGCGAGCAAAATTACTTTTTCTTTCAATTCCGCCGGCTCAAGCACTGTTACGCCGCTGCCGCGGCTCACCACCCATGATGCCACTTCATCAAGTGAATTTACGGTAGTTTCATAAATAAACTCATTACTTCCGCCTTCTGTGAATTTTTCATTTTCCATTATCTGTTTAGGCAGAATTCTTTCTTTCCAAATACGGGTAAACTGAAGTTTGATATTATGTTTTTCATTTCCAATCCAGCTTTTCCAGGAAAATCTGAATACATCATCCAGCAGAGCAGTATCGATCTTTTCAAACTCCTTTTCGGTTTGCCGCGCTTCAAGAATTTTGTTGAGATGGAATTGTTTGAAATACCCGTTTGCGGAGGCTAATACACGCCAGTACCCTTCATTCTGGAAAACCAAAACAGGGTTGATCTCCCTTCCGAAATCTAACATACCGTTATCCTTTTCATAATCAATCGCCGCTGCGCGGTTCTTTTCAGCGCACATTTGCAGTACTACAATATTTGCCAGTGATTTTTCACCAAGTCTGTTAACCAAAAGCTTTGTTGATCTTTCTGCGGCAGTTGAATACATAGCCAATGAAGCATATTGCCTTATCAGTTCAAGCAGTTTACCGCTGTTTATCTTTTTATTAATGCAAACACCGTGCTTTTTGGTGGAATGTATATCTATGCCTATTGCGCGAAGCTGCTGGAGATCGCGCATGATAGTGAGCTCTTCCACAGAAAAAATGAACGCAAGCTCAGAAGATCTTATGATACCTGAATAATTCTGTGATAATATCAAACCTGCTATTTCGAGCTGTCTTTTGAATTTGCTTCTTATATCCTGCATGTATGCAAATTACAAATTTTAATTGTAACTGCAAATAACTCAAAATCACAAATGAAATTCCAAGTAATTAGTAAGTACAGTTAGTTTTAACCGTTAGAAATTGAAGAATAATTATCATTGAGTGATAGGAAATTTCAATTTGTAAGATATAGTTTGCATTAAACATTAAGAGGAGGAAAAATTAGCATGAAAAATTTTCAGGAGCAAAACAACAAAAGTTCAAATGCACAAAGCAGCAGCATAAACAGAAGGGGATACGGCTATCTTTACATTTTATTCATTGCTGTATTAATTATCTCGTTACTAACTCTCATTTCCACAGCATATGCAGGTGAAAGCAGGTTTGGCGCATTAGTTGATTCGCTTAATAGCGCTAATATTGTGTATTTTGATTACGGGAAGTCCGAACTTAAACCTGAAGCATATCGATTACTGGATGATCTTTCAATGGAAATGAAAAGTGATCTTGCGCATACACTTTACATAACGGGTTATACCGATGATCAGGGAAGTGAAAATTTTAATGATGATCTTTCGCTTAAAAGGGCGAATTCTGTTAAGCAATATCTCATATCAAAAGGGATTCCCGCCGAAAATCTTGTAGTAAGCGGCAGAGGAGAAAATGAACCGGCAATTGATAATTCCACCGAAGAAAACAGGGCAAAAAACAGACGGGTTGTTTTTTCCTTTTCAAATTCTGCCGTAAAAACCGGAAAGAACGCGATCGATAAATTTCCTGGATTGAGGTTTTACGCTGAGGCAACTCTAAAGAACCAGTATGCCAATTCAATGTTCAGAATAAACTCAAGGGAAGAAATTACCGCTGATCTATCTTTACGTGATTCTGCAGGTCAGCCGGTTGATTCATTAAAAGCTGAAGATATTGCAGCAATGCTTCGCTGGGAAACTTCCGGTGTCGTTGATTCCACTGAAGGTCAGCCGCGTTTAATTCCTATTAACGACAAGAAAAAGGTTGCTTTCACACTGACAATGGATTACAGCGGCAGTATGTACGGGGATGATACCGGCAACAGGAAACTTGATCCTACTGAAAAAGTTCTTGCTATGGAAGGCAGCGTCAAGCTTTTTATTGATCTTCTCGGAAACAACATGTTCGGAAAAATTATAAAATTCGGTTCCCAGGTCTTAACATCGCTCAGATTCACCAAATCAAAAAGTGTTCTCTATGGTGAACTTCAGAAGAATTCCATGCCTTTGGGCGGAACTGCGCTTTACAGATCTATTTACACCGGCTTAATGGATACAACTTATCAAAGCAATCCCACAGTAGTAAAGACAGTTATTGCTTTTACTGACGGCATGGAGAATTCATCAGGAAATATAACCTTAGATTCTATTTACAGAAGAAGCAGTTTATCCAATACAAAGGTATTTACAGTCGGGTTGTTCAGTGATGTTGGCAGCTACAGACCAACGCTCCCGGAATTAAGCAGGCGCAAAACCGATATGCTTTCCATTGCGCAGAATACGGGAGGCTTTTTTTACCAGGCAAACAGCCCTGAAGACCTGAAACAGATTTACGCCAATATTCTCGATCAGGTTCTGAAATCATATTTTGTAAGTATTGTATGGAACAGTTCAAAGCTGCCGCCAAAAGGAACACTTGTGAAAGCGGAGTTGAAAATTAATGTAAAAGGCACTACCAGGGTATTGTACAAAAATTATATTATGGAATAAAACAGCTCATAAATCAAAAAGCCCGGGTCAACAGCCCGGGCTTTTAAGATGAAATTTTATCTAAGAATTGTAACTATTTAACCAGTATCATTTTCTTTACATCAGAAAAATCGCCGGCTTCAAGTTTGTAGATATATGTTCCGCTGGCGTAGTTCTTTGCATCCCAGGTTACATCATATCTTCCTGCCGTCATATCCTGGCTCACCAGATTTGTAACTAATCTTCCAAGTATATCGTATATGCTTAAGTTTACAAATGTATTCCTGGGCACATCATATTTTATTGATGTTGAAGGATTAAACGGATTTGGATAGTTATTATATAACTTGAAAACTGTCGGCAATTCAGTCTCATTGCCTGCAAGCCCGGTTAAGAAATCAAGCCTTATGCACCCGGCTGGTGCGGATACAAGTGAATCAAAATCTGATGGCGCAAACCATTGGGTTATTGAATCCTGGACTACTGAAAAACCAGGTGAAGGTGTAGTCGTTCTAAGGGATAATGTAATACACCCGGTGGTATCAATCCTGTTAAATCTTAATCTTCCAAGTACATATGTTCCCGGAGTCATAACATAACAGGCGCCAAGGCGGGCAATATTTAAGCTTATTGCGGTTCCGCCACCTATAGAAGTGGTTGTCATATTGCTATAGTTGCCTGAATTCAAATTAACATTCGCGCCAGATACAGTCGCGTCGGGATTTATAGTTGCGGCTCCTACGGGACTTGTGGTAAAATTGTAACGAAGGTTGCTGGAACCAACTCTCCATTGCTGACCGGCAGGAACTATAGCAACAACATCTATTGCCCATAATCCGCCTTCAAGATGCGGGTTTTGCAGTTTAAATCTTACCTTTACCTGTGATTCGCCTACACCGGTAATTATGAATGCTAAAAGTATGGTTAAAAGTATTTTTTTCATTGTTACTTTATTAATTTAGTTTTTTAATTTTGTCTGTTTTTATTAGTTTAACCCCGGGACTTCCGGCTTTCGCCAAAAAGTCCCGAAATTTAATTGCTTACTTTATTTTTTCATATCCATATTTCCGTTCATTTTCTTTTTTTCCATCAATTCCATATTCCCCTTTTTTGCGTCATAGTTTGGAGTGTTTGGTTGTATCTTATCTGTTACGGGATCCATAAAGAAGCCACAAGGCAGGAATGAGCCGTTTCCATTGAAGAGTATCCAGATTGTCTGGTCAAGACCGTCAACAAATCTATCACCATTGAAATCAGCTGATCTGTAACCGTCAAGCCCGTTTTGTCCAATCCAAATAGTTTGATCCAAACCGTCAACAAATCCATCACGGTTTGCATCACCCGGAATCATTGCCCATCTTACCGGCGAAGAGGATACTTTCACCATGTTGAAGCCGAAAGCCTTTGCTGAATCCGTTGTGAAGTCATAATTCACGGTAGAACCCCTTGTTACTGTGGCTCTGAATCTGGTAGCCACAGCTAGGTGATTTCTGTGATAAACCATCATATAGTAATTTCCTGTGTTTGCGTTAGAGAAACTGATTGCTGCCTGGAAGTTTACTGAATCTACAACTCCTATGGTAGAATCCACTCTCTGACAGGTAACTGAATCCACAAGATAAACTCTGATGGTATCTTTCATGTTCAATCTGCCAGTACCTGTATTGTAGAAGCCGCCAGGTATAACTGTTAAGTTAACCACTGCAGGTGGCAGTACTGCGGTAGTTGTGAATTTAAACACCTGAGACCAGGCGCCGGTACCAATACCTGATTTACCGTTCACTCTCCAGTAGTAGTTTACTCCGTTACCAAGGCCTGATACGAGCCTTGTAGAGTCTGTTACTGTTGAATCATTAAGTATCAATGTACTGAATAAAGAGTCGGTAGAAACCTGGACTCTGTACGTAGTTGCCAGCAGTGACTTGTTCCATACAAGTGTAACTGAAGTCGGTTGGTTCGTTGCGTTGTTAACCGGTGTTAACGGTCTTTCTGAAGGAAGCGCAGCATCTGTTAGAGTGAAGGAGGAGAACCTGAAAAGTCCTCTTACTTTTGCTGAATTTCCTGTCTGTTCACTCTGCAATGAACCGGTACCTCTTGGATATGACATCCAGAAAGTATTGTCATTTTTTGCAATCAGGACATTTGTTGAAGGTGAAGTAACAGAAAATGTTTCGTTATCACCATAATTGAAGGTTACATCATAAGTTGTACCGCTAAATGTACCTGTTGCCGGTGCGATGGTCCAGTATGAATTGCTTACTCTTTGTGGATTTGTAACATTAGGAGCAAGCGGGTTTACACCGGAGAAATAGTTTACATTCATTGAGGTTGGATAAGTACCTCCGGTACCCCATGTAATAGAAGCGATAGTTCTGCCGTATAAAACATAATCAGTTGTGCCGCCTGAGCTGGGTGGCGCAGATTGTAATGCAACCGGATTAGATGGGGGAGTTGCCGCGAATTCATCCGCCCCGATATCGGTTACGCCGCCGGCGATCGATGTTGACCTTGCGTTTCCGTCGTAATCAACGTTGATTGACCCCAACGATATGCCTTTACCGTTCACAAGCCATGCGGCCGAGTTGGAAGAATTGGTGTGCAGGTCTCCGGTTGAAACTGATGTGAATAAGTTTGCTGCTGAAACCTGTGAAGTCTTTGCATACCATGAATAGTTATCGCCTGAACTGCTTGCTCTCCATTGTAAGATATTTTGGTTAACACCTGTGCCCCACTCGCCAATATATGAACTATCAGCAGTTACGAAAGCATTATAATCTGATGAAGTAGATAACCATCCAGTAGAAGGCGCAGCGTTATTGTTGCCGATTGCGTAATGGAATCCTGTTCCGCCGGTTCTTCCGTTGTAAAGCAAATTATTCCTTAAAGTCACATTTGCCCCGCTGAATCTCATATACGCGTATGAATTTAATGCTCCGCTTACCGACGAACCGCCTATATATACAGAATTGTAGTACAAGTTCAGGTTGGTTGAGGGTGTCATGGCATCAGCTATCCCATAAAGCACAGCAGCGTTTGTAAAGCTTGTAGTATTTACATTCTGCTCTTTTTCTGAATCTCCGGTATTGCTGCTATTGTTTCCGGTCATAACAGGTATCTTTTCAGTTTTGATATCTTCAGCACCAATCACCGGCTGTTCGCCGCTTGGTTCCTTTGAAGCATCGTAAACATAGTTCAAAGGCGCCGGATACATTGCTGCAACAGAGTTGAAATCTGTGGGCTGATAGTTAACATCAACTTTATTATCAAAGTTGTTTATCTGATTCGCGTTTTGCATTGAGGATTCACCGTTTGTCAGTGAAACCATGTTGTTAGACATAGTTAAATTGTTGCCGGATCCTGCGTATATACCTAAAACTAATGCTGTTCCGGTTGATTGGTTGGTAACATCGTATATTTTGTTTCTGCTGATAGAACCGCCAATTGTGTTGCTTACTACGTATAGACCAACTGCGGCGTTATTTAACACACCGGCGTTAATGTTTCTGATACCGTTTATTGTGTTACCCGCTATTATGCTGTTTGGTGAATTGAAATTCTGTACTGAAATACCAAATGCACATAGTGTGCCTGTTACTATAGAGTTGTTTGATGCCACATTGGAGATGGTATTGTTAGTTACAGTTACTGTACCTGAAGGTCCTGCTGTAGATGTAAGCAGAATACCGAAATCCTGAGTATTGGCATTTGAACTGTTGTCGGTTATATTCTGAATTATGTTATTATTTATAACAGGTATATAACCATTGGCAACGGTTGACCTCATTCCGAAAATCAGCGCCTGAGCTGGTACGTTCAACTGGATGCTGTTTGCAGTAGTGGTACTTCCGATAACGTTGCCCTGGAATAAGGAGGTTGTTATAGGGTTGCCCTGATGCTGAACACATTGCATAAATACTGCCGCAGTTGCCGTTCCGGCAATCGTTATTGAGCCAATATTGTTGTTTAACATGTCCATACCGCATGGTGATGTTGAACCAAATAGTACACCTGCCAGGAAAGAAGTGCTGTTAGTTCCAGTACTTACATTAATTGTAAGTTTTATGCTTCCATTCCCGGTTGTTGCGCCAATTGTATTGCCTGAAACATTGTATAACCCCGCAGCTAAACTCATGCCTGCAAACTGAGTTGCTGCCGCGGTTGGAGAGACTGTTGTGAAATCAATATTCCTGATCACATTACCAGAAACTGTGTTCGGGATGAGTCCGGTTGTCAATGAAATTGGGATGAAAGTATGGACAATCGCGGTACCTCCCACGTTTATAGTCCAGTCTCCGCCGGTTGCACCGGGGGCTGTTCCGCCGATGAAGTTATTTCTTACATTAAATCCGCCGTTGGAAGCAATTGTTGCTGCAAATGAAATATTAATTGCTCTTGTGCCTCCGCCAGTGATTGTATTAGTTCTCGCTGCTGTCTGGTAGAAGCTGTTTGAGTCAATACTCCAGCCGGAATTTCCTGTGCTGATGTTAACAGCAAACTGAGTAGTACTTCCATCAATGAACCAGTCGTGGATGTTATTGTTTGAAATTACACAATTATTATTGTAGGTAGAAAGTGCTGTTGTGCTTCCCGTACTGAAAATACCCATAGTAGGTCTTCCGGTCGCGTCACTTCTGTCTCTAATTTCATTGTAGGTAATTGTATTATTATCATTACCATTTGCAAGAGTAGTGGTACCAATATTCACAACACCTGCAGTATTGCCTGAAGTTGAAGTACTTGTTCCTTCCAGAATACAATTCCTGATTATATTGTTCTGCGCATCGTTGATCATTTGTATTACCGGGCCTGAGGTGCTGATATTTCTGAAAGTTAAAAACATTCCGCTTCCGCCTGATCTTCCGTCGATTCTTAATCTATCCGCACCATTCAGTCTTATAAGACCCGCAGCAACTGTACCTGAAATTAGTCTTGTGGTTGCAGAGTTAGGCTGGATTGTTAGTGTGTAACCTCCGGTTCCAACTTCTGACCATTGGTTTAGAGCGTTTGTTCCAAGCTCCGCTGTCAGATCTGACGTGATATTTACCGTTAAGTTGCCCGAAAGAGCACCGGCGTTTATCAATTCAAACAAGCCTCCTGCGTTTGTTAATGATGTTATCGTTTCGCTTGTTCCTACATTTATAGAGCCTGAATAAACCGTATTTACTATAGTGAATTGATTTATAGTGCTTGTGAGAGGGAAGTTAGCAGCAGCAAGATTGACACTTGCCGGCTGTGTTGTAAACGCTCCCGCGTTCAATCCAATCCTTGGAGTTGTGTTCAGATCCTGTGCAACTACAAAATACTGGATAATGTTTCCGGCAGCTATTCCGCCGTTTATTAATGAATAATCCATTGAAAAACTAAACGGAGAAGAGGTGTTAGTAGCTTCTGTATATTTCCAGCCATCAGTTGCGTTTGTGTTATCTACATAAGTATTGGCATTTGTTGATTTTTTGTAATAGATCCTCGGTCTCGTTCCTGCAGATGTATTAATATTTGAAGGATCTGTAATTACAGCAAAATTTGTCAAAACCCTTGGCGAAGTTATATCTGAATTTGTTAAAGTTGTATATTGAATATTCGGTGAAGCTATATCATTCATTATGCCTGCAAATTCATCTGCGCCAATATCTGGGAAAGTTGAACTTCTCGTTGTACCATCGTAATCAATTGTAATATCAACCGGCTGGCCTCCTTTTTCAGTCTGTGTTGCAATACCTGTCTGCATATGCAGGTCATACGGTGTTACCGCTATATTTACGAATGGAGGAAGTTCAGTGAAAGAAGCCTGCTCTCTGGGAGTAACCCTATCTTTAAACGCCTGTATTGTCTGGTCAGCGTTAGTTCCGTCAAAGTATATCACGTTTGCTGCGCCGGGTGTACCTGCGTATAAACAGTTGTTTCCTGAAAGAAGATTGTAGTTTGTTAATGTTGTTGTATTTCTTTGAAGAGCTGTAGTTCTTCCGCTGGTAGGACCCGGCGTGGAAACATTTACTAGCACATTGTTTCTTAAGTCAACTGTAAAAGGTGTAGATTGCATAAGAAGGGCAGCCGTTCCGAATGATGTAGCCGAAGTTGTCGCGGCATTCAGATATACTGTGTTATAATATATCTTTGCTATTGTAACAGTTGCACCTGCCATCCAAATACCATAAATTGAACCTATGCTGGTATTGTTAGGAGACCTAAGATCAGAAATGAAGTTATTGTTGATCCCAACTATCAATCCCTGATTTGTTCCATACTGGATACCGTAAACTCCCGGTGTCAATGATGTTGTTGTTGATGATAAGTTATATATCCTGTTTCCGTATATCAGATTTGTACCTGCATATTCACACCATATACCTCCAACTTGCGCTGTACCTGCAATTGTGTGTACGGTATTTCCATATACCTGTTTATCGGTTGGGTTTGATCCTGATCTGGCATAAATACCAACAACTTCTGCAGAGCCTCCTGTCAGGTTATTGATCTGGTTATTGTACACATTTTCCACAAAACCGATTGCAAAATTGTAATACCCGTAAACGGCTGAAGTTGATGCGGACGCAGTGTTATTGAAAATATTATTGTTATAGCAATTTGATATCTGGTTGCTTGAGCTTGCGTTTATACAATACATAATGCCTGATGTCCCTGATTTTGTATTGCCGCTGATTTGGTTATTGTAAATATTCACTGAGATCATATTTACAGCGCTTGAACCTGCAATCTGAATGCCTGCCCAGGCACCCGTTCCAATATGGGTATTGTTAATTATTTTGTTGTTATAGATGTTTGTTGTTGCAGCTGTTGAAGCCATATTAATACCTCTGAACTCACCTGATGTTGCAGTTGGGTAAGAACAATTTTGAATAACGTTGTTGTATATATTCACCACATTGCCTGCGCCCGTTGCGCCAAAGGTATTATTTATCCCCATTACGGCTGAGGTTGTGCCCCCGCCTACTACGGAAATAGTATCACCATATATATCAACGCTTGAGTTATTTCCTGTTGAAGTAAAGATACCATATAAGATACCGGTACTGTTTGTACCGCCGGTACTGTTTATATTGGTATTGAAAATTTTCATTGCATTCTGGTTAATGCCGAAAATTCCGTATGCTGCCACTGATGAGCCGCCGAAATTCAAAACCTGGCTTCTTCCTCCGCTTTCAGTACCCACTTCATTGTACTGGTCGTACAGATCGTATGGTGCGGCTGCGCCAAAACCCTGTATCTGGTAACCGAAGTAACTGTTCTGAACAATATTGTTATAAAACCTGTTGTATGATGAGGTTCCGAGAAAAGCCGAAACAGTTAAGCTGGTTGTTGATATTGCAGTATGGTTTCCTATATATATACCGGTTGATGCAGTATTAGCTTTATTTAATGTAATTGTACAATTTTTAATAGTTGTGAACTGGCAGGCCAAAGTCCCTGATTGCTTTACTAAAGCGTATCCCCATTCCATCTGTGTGGTCGCGTCCGTATTTGAGGCGCTTTCCTGCAGATCAATTCCGTCAATTGTAACATAAGAAACACCGTTGAGTTTCCAGATGCCATCGGTAGTTGTTGATGTGCCTACCCCGGCAGTAAGGAGCGGATTTGCGCCTGCGCCGGATTTTTGAAATATGATCGGTTTGCTTACACTTGGTGGATTTGTTGGACAGGTGAGTACAACATTAACGCCGGTTTCTGTGTAGCCGGCTGCTACGTTAAATGTTACACCGCCAATGCCTACACCCTGCGTATTCAGGTCTGTGATTGCCGCTGTTATAGATGCGTAAGTTCCCGGAATGGTTTTGACACCCGTTAACTGGGCATATGAATTGCCCTGCGAAAAAATGACAGTAAGCAAAATCAAAAAAAGAAGTGATGTGATTTTTTTCATGTTGTTTGAATATTTATTTGAAATGAATTATTTATAAATATAATATTATTTTCTTGTTATAGTAGTATTGTTAGCGGAATTTTCCACGTTCAATTTCAGTAGGAAAAAATTTGTTATGGAATCAACAAATATACTTACACAAATATTCAACGCATATAGGTAAAATCTTAAAATTATGTAAGAAGATTGTACGAAATATCAGATATCTCATTAGCTGTATCAGGTAATGGTAAATTGTGAGTTTGGGGTTCTGCAAAGAAAAAGCCCGGGTCAACAGCCCGGGCTTTTAAGATGAAATTTTATCTAAGAATTGTAACTATTTAACCAGTATCATTTTCTTAACATCAGAAAAATCGCCGGCTTCAAGTTTGTAGATATATGTTCCGCTGGCGTAGTTCTTTGCATCCCAGGTTACATCATATCTTCCTGCCGTCATATCCCGGCTCACCAGATTTGTAACTAATCTTCCAAGTATATCGTATACGCTTAAGTTTACAAATGTATTCCTGGGCACATCATATTTTATTGATGTTGAAGGATTGAACGGATTTGGATAATTATTATACAGCTTAAAAACTGTCGGTATTTCACTGCCGTTGCCTTCTGTGCCTGTCAGGTAATCAAGCCTTATACATGAACCTGGGTTTGTGAACGTCCAGTCAGCCGGATTGTTCATCTGGGTGATTGAATCCTGGAAAACTGAATTGGTTCTGAAGGTCAATGTGATACATCCTGTTGTATCAACCCTGTTAAACCTGATCTCTCCAAGTTTGTATGTTCCCGGGGTTAAATTATAACAGTTGTTAAGCCTTGTGATATTTAAACTGATTGCTGTTCCTCCCAATATTGAAGTTGTAGTCATTGCACTGTAGTTTGCATTACTGTGCAGGTTTGAATTGGGATTGATAACAGGATTATCTGAACTGATAGTAGCTGCGCCTGATGGTGTTGTTGTGAAGTCAATCCTTAAATTGCTTGAACCAACACGCCAGTTTTGCCCTGCCGGAACAGTTGCCATTACATCAATTTTCCAGCGTCCTGAAGACAGACCCGGATTAGTTAAGAACACATTAACCTTTACCTGTGATTCGGTTATACCGGTTAATATGACTGCAAAAAGAATGGTTAAAAGTATTTTTTTCATTGTTAACAATAATTGAATTTATAATTGCTGTTTATTTCTGCGCCGGAAATATTGGCCGGCGCAGATTGTTAATTTAGTATATTAGTCGTTATTTTTGATGCCCTTACGCGGTTCCCTGCTTACAGGCGGAACGTAAAGAATACCATCAACATCTATTGCAGTTTCATTTGGCGTTAAGCCTATTGCACATGGTAAAAATGAGCTGGCGCCGTTGTGTGTGATCCAGAGTGTCTGGTCCAGACCATCAACGAATCTGTCACCGTTAAAATCGGCAGCCCTGTATCCATCAAGTCCGTTTTGATTTATCCATAGTGTCTGGTCGAGACCATCAACAAACTGGTCGCGGTTCGCATCACCCGGTATCAAACCAAAGCGCAGCGGTGAGGCTGAAACCTGGTACATATTGCTTCCAAATGCCTGGTTGATCGCGGTTGTGAAATTATAGTTTGTAACCGATCCGCGGCTGAAACCAACTTTAAGTCTAGTTGCAACCGGGATGTGATTCCTGTGGAATACTATCAGGTAATAGTTGCCGGTTTCTGCATTGTTGAAAGTTAAACTTGCTGTAAAGTTAACAGAATCAAGCATTCCCTTAGCAGAATCTACGCGGGCGCAGGTAACGCTATCTACAAGATATGCTCTTACTGAGTCTCTCATATTAAGTCTTCCTGTTCCGGAATTATAAAAACCGCCGGGTATCATTGTTAAGTTAAGTGTGATAATTAACGGTGCCGTTCTGAAATTCCAGATTGCTGAATATGGTCCGTTACCTGTTACGTGAGTTGAATATACTCTCCAGTAGTAAACCGTATCTGCTCCGAGTACCCCTGAAGGAACTGTGAATTGTGATGCAGCAATCCCTGAAGAATCAAGTACGGTTGTTGAAAAGTCATTTAATTTTGATATCTGAAGTCTGTAGCTAAGAGCGGTTGCAACATCACTCCAATCCATCAATGGAGTTTGTGACTGGTTTAATGAGTTGTTTGCAGGTGAAATAAGTGTTGGAGCTGTAAAGCCAACACCAGCGAATTCATCTGATCCAACATCAGGTGTAGATGCGTTTCTGGTATTCCCGTCAATATCGGTTGTTACTGCTATTGGCGTTGTTACCGGCGTCCCGCCATTGTTAGTTAATGTGGGGATCGTTGTTGACATATGAAGATTGTACGGCTGTGAGCTTGTATTTAAGAACGGTGAGTTCTCGCTAAATGAAGCGTTATCTCTTGGTGTAACAAGTGTTTTAAAGTCATTTATTGTTATAGCGGTGTTTACTGGGTCAAGATAAACAAATGTGTTTGCGCCGCCTGTTGTATAAAAGTTATTATTGTTTGAAAGCGAACTGTAGTAAGTTAAAACCCCTTCGCCCCTGTAAAGAGTCACGGTGCCGCCGGTACCCATTGGGGTGGATTTATTAACTACAATATTATTCCTCAAATCTGAAGTAGTTGTTGCGCCGGGCAAATAGAGCGCAATTGTTCCAAAATTAACACCGGTGGATACTGCGTCGAGATATATGGAATTGTAGTAGTATCCCCCGTAATTTCCGCCATTCTGCCAGATACCCAAAATTGCAGGAAATGTTGGGCTTGAATTGGCATATAGACCGCTGATATTATTGTTGTAAACAAAATAAACCGATGTTGTGACAGTGTTGTTTAATAAGAAACCATAAACCTGCGGGGTGTTTCCAACTCCTGTTGTATTGGTAATATTCGAAATTTGGTTATTGTAGATGTATGCAGTATCTGCATAGTTAACCAATATTCCGCCGGTTTGACCGTAATTTGTGGTTACGTTATATACCTGGTTATCATGAATACTTTTGTCGTATCCGGTTCCGGATGGACCTGTACCCAAGTATAGACCGACAAAAAACAGGTTAGTGGAGACTGTAGTACCCTGGTGAGTAATATCACGGACTATATTTGAATAAACATGCTCAAGCCCGGTAGCCGGGCTTCCGAAGTTATAATAACCGTATATAACACCGGTAGCCGTGGTTGATAAGATATTCAGATTGTATATCTGGTTATTATATACGTTATTGTTCAAAGAATTTTGACTGTTATATATTCCATAAATCGGACCTGTAGTCGTGCCTGGAAGTTTTGTGAGATCCCTGACAATATTGTTGTAAACATTTGATGAACCTGCTACGGTCGCAGTACTATAAATTCCTGCCAACGCGCTTGTAGTAGTTGCGTTATACAGATTGTAAACCTGGTTTGTATGTATATATGTGTTGTAACCGGAATTGAGATTATAAATTCCGTAATTGATACCTGTCCCTGCCACTGACTGCGTTCTGGTTAAGTTCCTTACAATATTTCCGCTGATTGTGTGTACTGAGGCTACATTTGCGTTAGAAGCTGAATTGTAAACACCGTAAACCGAACCGGTTGCCGTTGAAAACGACTGACCGCCAATAGTATTACTATCAACTGTATTGTTGTTCATATTTACAATTAATGCGCCACCAACGTTTGCTATATAATATACAGTTGGTGAACTTGCCTGAAAATACCTGCACCATCTAACCGTATTATTATTGATGTTTACGCGGTTGTCTGTTCCGCTTGCGCCAAATGTGTTATAAATTGCCGCCTGCTGAGATGCGCCTACTGCGGTATTATCAGTTGAATCTGAAACTGTATTATTTATAATATCTACGTTTGAGTTGGTTCCTGTTGATGTGAAGATACCATAATGTGTGGCAGTATTTAAACCTGTATTTACATTGATAGTATTGTTGAGTATTCTCAAGCTATCAAGGTATATAGCGTAAATACCATACTGTGTTGAAGTATTAACAGAAGTGTTTGAGCCGATGTTTGTTAAAGTGTTGCCTGTAACTGTTCCGATATTGTAAAAATGATCATACAGGTCAAACGGTGTGGATGCCGCAAATCCGGCAAAATACATTCCGTTGAAACTGTTATTAATTGTACATCCCTGTACTGATAGGTTCTCGTGTCTTCCATCTGTGGTAGTAGGGCTTGTTGTTGTGCCCGCTCCATTTATATTCAGAGAAGAAATACCGCTGCTTACAAGATTAATTCTCTGCATATTAATTACGCAGCCGGTAATTGTTACATTCTTACAGCCGTCTGTTGAAGAACCTCTTACTAACAGGTAACCGTATTCCATCCTGGGCGCGCTCACTGCCCCGGTGTAATTTTCCACAATGTTTATCTGCGAAAAAGTAATGTAGTCTGTTCCCACAAACTTTATGAATGCGTCACCGTTTGATCCCAATGAACCGGCTACTGTTCCTGAACCGGATACATCTGAGTTGAGCACAGGATTATTTCCCGCACCTGATTTCTGGAAAACTACAGTATTTGATACTGTTGGGAAGTTTACCGCAATGTTGATTATTATGCCGCCGGCAGGGATAGTTTCTGAATGGCCCGCTGCTACATTGAATATTACGCCTCCCGCTCCAACGCCCTGGGCGTTGAGATCTGTTACAGCCGCATTAATACTGGCGTATGTTCCGGGAATAGTTTTTGTGCCGGTTAGCTGGCTGAATGCTGTAGTTTGCAGCAGCACCAGCGCAAATAAAATTATTATGATACTGAAATTCTTTTTCATATTTATTTTTTAATTATAATTTTACTGATGCTGTGTTATCTTTTAATTACGGGTACATCTATTGATTCAACATTTGTTGATTCGGTGGTAGTAAGAACAATCTCACTTGATGCGCAGAGATCAATGTTTTCAAGTAAGTATTCTTTGCCGTTGCCATTTATGAATTTGACATTCACAACGCAGTTACCTGAAGCTTCGTCATAATTAAAACTCATTTTTTGTCCATTTGTAAATGAACCCTGATAAACGCTGTTCCAGCTG
Organism: Ignavibacteria bacterium UBA2360; assembly: GCA_002344125.1. GTDB lineage: Bacteria > Bacteroidota > Ignavibacteria > Tepidaquicellales > OLB5 > OLB5. The sequence goes on from DDTQ01000008.1 coordinate 293,894, forward strand.
TTTGTTCCTGCCGGAGCAACCATCAATCCGGTAACATTTTCACCGGATTTGTTTACTACTGTCCGCTCTCCTGATATAACAACATTACTTGTTGTTAATGCAAAGAGCAGTAAAAAAAACGAAGATGCGATTAACTTCATTTGATCTCTCCTTATTATTTATTTGAATAATTCATAATTACGATAGTGAACACAGCAAAGAATAAAATAAATATTCTCTGCTTGAAACTTTTTTATGAATTTATGTGTATGTGCAAATATACTTACACACTTTTACATCGCAAATAGGATTTTATGAAATAAAGTGTAAGAATTATAGTCTGCGTATAGCTAAGATAGTTAATAATAAAATGGTTACGAATATATTGACAAATTTATAAAGCTATAGCGGAATCAATTAGCTGCTAAGAACTAACTTGTTCTTGATGGCATAATGTGTAATTTCCACATTAGATTTTAACTGCATTTTCTCAAGTATTCTTGTTCTGTATGTGCTGATAGTTTTGATACTGAGTTCCAGCTTTCCGGCTATCTCAGTTAATGTGCTTCCCGAAGCGAGCATGCACAACACCTGGAACTCCCTTTCAGAAAGACTTTCATGGGGTTTCCTTGCGGGATCTGATCGCAATGACAATATCATTGATTCTGCCAGCGTGCTGCTGATATATTTTCCACCGGATGCAACTTTTCTTACGGCCCTTAACAATTCACCCGGCACACTTTCCTTGTTCAGGTAACCATCAGCCCCTGATTTGATTGCGCTGATTGCAATTTCTTCTTCGGGGTGCATTGAAAGTATCAGAATTTTTGTATCTGGCTTTTTCTGTTTGATCTCAATAATTGAATCAAGTCCGCTTTTTCCGGGCATTGTTATATCAAGGATTATCAGATCCCAGGGGTGGTCTCCCAGCTGGCTAATCAATTCTTCATTGTTTGAGGCTTCGCCTAAAACCTGCATATCATTTTCATCTGAAAGTATCTGTTTGATACCTCTTCTTACAACTGCATGATCGTCTGCTATTAAAATGTTTATCATAGTTTTTTTATGTTTAACTTACCGGAACTTCCAAGTTGATAATTGTCCCTGCGCCGGGACTTGATTCAAATCTTAAAATGCCGTTGATGATATTTGCCCTCTCATGCATTCCAATCAGACCCAAAGATCCGGTTTTGTAGTAAGTATCTTCAAAAATGAAGCCTCTGCCGTTATCGGATATCTGCATAATAAAATGCCGGTTATCAGGAAATTGTATGTTCACTTTGGCTTCGCTGCAGCCTGAGTGACGCACTATATTTGTCAATGCTTCCTGGAAGATCCTGTACACGGTAATAGTTACTGTGCCTTCCAGTTGAGGGGCGGTTTCAGGTAACTTGAGATCTATTTTTATGCCTGTTCTGTTCCTGAATTCCTTTACAAGACTTTCTATTGCCGCAATAAGACCAAGCTGGTCAAGCAGCCTTGGCCTGAGATCAGATGATATCTTCCGCACAGTTGAAATAGTATTTGTAACAATTGTGCTCAAAGCGTCCATTCTTTCTTCCAGATCGGGAATATCTGAATGTTTCTTCTTTACCCACATCAGTTCAAGATTTATAGCTGTAAGAGACTGACCAAGTTCATCATGAATTTCACGGGCAACTCTTGTATTCTGTTCTTCCTTTATATTTTCCAGCTTCTTGTTCAATTCACTTAGCTGTCTGCTCTTAATAAGAAGGCTATCCTGTGATTTCTTATGTTCGGCAATTTCGTTTTGCAGCTCAATTGTTCTGAGATCGATTATTTCTTCCTGGTTATTTTTGAGGGTCTTCAGCTTAACAATTAAGACTGTAACTATTGTGAAAAACCCGAATCTTACAACTGTGCTCCAGAAAGAGAAAGCGATGTTTTTTTCTGATGTAAATCCTTCGGTATCCATAAAAAGCCAGAAAGCAGCTCCGGCAACAGAAAAGATGAATGCGTAAACCTTCCCCGCGTACCAGGCCATAAATGCGATCGGGATCAGGTAAAAGATCGAAAACGAAATCTCTCTGGTTGTAAGAAAATCAGTAAACGCAACAATTGTAATTAACAAACTTCCTGCAAGAAGTTTTATGTAAATACTTGAGCGTTCAATATAATTATGAAATTCAGACATTCCTAAAAAAATAGCTTATTCACTTTGCATTGATCACAATATAATTGCTATATAATTAAAATAAATCGTAAAATTCAGGTAATTACAGAAAACTGCCCATTTATAATTAAATTTTTTATTTCACTGTTTTATATCCTGATCTTACCCACTCTGTTATCCCACCGGATATATAGTGCACCTTAGGAAATCTTTGTTCTTTCATCAATTCAAACGCCATGGCGCTCTTCCTTCCATTGTCATCTATCAGAATATATCTTTTCTCCGGGTCCAGCCTGGTTATCATCTCAGGAAAGTCTGTTTGAGCAAAATCCAGGTTTATTGAATTTTCAATTCTTACTGAGTCAAACTGTGGTTTTGGTCTGATATCTAAAAGGATAATATCCGGATTATCTTTGTTCCTGCTTATAAATCGTTCAGCTTCTTCAACTTCTATCCTGTCTCCGGTTAAGGGAGGGAAGAAGTAGTCGCAGCCAACCGTAAAGATTGATAGGACTGTAAATAGCGGAAGCATGCTAGCAATCCTGTGTAAAGCTGCATGAAACAGCATACTGTGAACAGGTGAATTTTTCATATAATGTGATCCCTTCTTTTCAAAAATACCAATAAAACGATTAAAACTCAAAATTTCGCGGGTTTTTTACATACCTGAATGTAATTAATTTTACTACAAGGCTTTAACACATATAACTATTTTTCCGCATAGGTATAAAGAGTTATGTTTGTATAGAAAGATTTGAAACAGTAATAAAGATAGGTAGATGGTTTCAAATATAGTTAATTAGATGTACCCTTATGATTTTCACCCTTTTTTAGATCCAACCCTTATGTAATAGTGAAACCCTTGTGAATGATGTTTGATACTCTTATGAAATACCAATTTTAACCCTTGTGAATAAATGAAGCTTAACCCTTATGTAAATGATAGATTTACCCTTATGTTAAGTTGGTTGAAACCCTTATGAACAGAATTGATGATACCCTTATAAACGAGTTTACCCTTATATATAATTAGATTGGTTAAAGCCGGTTGCTGATGGGATCAAGATCCCCGGGCAGCCGGTTTGTTTTTATACTACTCTCATTTTTTTCCTTCAAATCATATCTGCAGAATTCAGTATAATTTCAAATGATTTATGCATAAATTTATGCGTGAAAAAAACAATAAACATTGGTATTCTGGGATGCGGTTCTATATTCAGATTAATGCACTTGCCTGCATTGCTTAAACAAAAAGATAAATACAATATTGCCGCCGCGTACGATCCCGATCCTCAAGCGGTATTATTAACAAAAGAAGCGGCCGGAAAAAATTCACGGATCAACTTTACTCATACCGCGGCTGAGATAATTAAAGATCCGGCAATTGATGCAGTTGCTATCCTGACCCGCACTTCCGTTCATGTAAAATATGCCGTTGAGGCTTTAAAGCATGGGAAGTATGTGTTTCTTGAAAAGCCTGCTGCCGTATTGCCTTCTGGTGTAAAAAAAATAATAGCCGCAGAAAAGAAATACAAAAGATTTTGCCAGGTTGGAATGGTCCTGCGATACAGCTCGTTCTACAAAGAGTTGAAGCGGATAATTTCTGCCGGAAAATACGGCAAGGTATTGTGGATGAACTGGCTGGAGACAAGACCTTTTGATCCGTATATATGGCGCTATCTTACCCCTGATACTGATGGCGATGCGATCATTCACGATAAAGCAGTGCACCAGATAAATCTTTTCAATGCATTTTCAGGCTCAAAGCCTGCTGAAGCCGCCGCCTTTGGCGGTCAATACCTCATTAATCCGAAATCATACAGCAAGGTTCGCGCATTCAGCAGAGAAGTAATGCTAAAGGGCAGATCCAATGATAACATGATGGCAATAATTAACTACCGAAATGGAGTTAAGGCATCCATTACTGTTTCTTATGTCAGTCCGCATGCGCGTGAATCACGCTGGATAATTCAGCTTGAAAAAGCAAAAATAGTTGCCCATTTTGAAACATTCGTAAAACGAGCTAAAGGCTCTAAACAAAAATGGTCAGGAAATCCATCTAGCATATATCTTTTTAAAGATAACAGGAACTATGATGTACCTTGGAAGTACCCGATGAGTTACCCGCCCTGTGATGATAATCTCGTATTTTATGATGAATACAAGGATGAACCAATGCATCCGGGTTCCGGTGCGCAGTGGCGTGAGTTTTACGAGACTGTGGTTAAACACCGCAAACCTGAAAGCAGCACAACAATTGCCCTGGAAGATATTGTAGTTGCCAAAGCAATTGATGATTCAATAAAAAGGAAAAGGATTATAAAAATTTTGTGATTATTGAGGTGACATCGTAAGTTCCAATAAATATTCAGGATATTAAATAGACTTCAAAAGTCTGATTAAACATAAAAAAGAATACGATTTACAGGCTTTAAAACTAACTTTAAAAGTATAAGAGATTTTTATAGTATGAAAAGCAAAACTTTCATTCCATCATTATAAATTTATTATTGCATTTTAAACTATCATGAATAAAGAGCATACCGTTAAGATCATAAAAGGAATAATAGTCACATTTTTATTGCTTACAAATTTAAATTGTTATGCAGAAAGTCATAAAGCATTATCTGATCCAAATTTCAAACTTGGGAATGAAACACTGCTGGATAAAGCTCTTGATTTCAAAGGAAAGCGTGTAGCGGTTCTTACCAATCAAACAGGCATTCTTCCTGATGGCACGCACATAATAGATGCTATGATCGCTAAAGATATTAATATTGTAAAAATATTCTCACCTGAGCATGGAATTCGCGGAGATGAGAACTACGCCACAACCGATAAAACAGGTTTACCTATCATTTCACTCTATAATGGCAAGGTAAAACCATCCAAAAACGATCTTGCTGATGTTGATGTGCTGGTGTATGATATCCAGGATGTTGGAGCAAGATTCTATACTTATACTTCAACTCTGTATTATGCCTTAGAAGCAGCCGCTGAAAGCGGCGTTGAAATGATTGTCTGCGATAGACCCATGATCACAAATGCAAATTATACCGGCGGATTTATGCTTGAGCCTGCTTATGAATCGTTCGTTGGCAAGATCCCCGCTCCACAGGCATATGGCATGACATGCGGTGAACTGGCCTCGTATCTGAACAGCCGGGAATTTTCGGGGTCATCCAAACTTACCGTAATACCGATGACCGGTTATACAAGGAACACCGCTTTTAGTACACTTAAACTCACCTGGGTTAAGCCTTCACCAAGCATGTTTTATCCTTCAACTGCTGTATGCTATCTTGCAAACTGCTTGCTGGAAGGCACAAATGTTTCCGAAGGCAGGGGAACGGATAAGCCGTTTGAGTACTTTGGCGCGCCATGGGTTAATGCTCAGTTACTGGCAGATGAACTTAATGCTCAAAATTTTGCGGGTGTTGTTTTTGAACCTGCGGTATTTACACCATCAGAAAAAATTTCCGCTTACCCGCCTAAGTTCTTTAATAAGGAGTGCAGCGGCATATTCATTAATGTGAAAGATGCAGGAAAGTTCGATCCTGTTATGTGCGGGGTGGCTATACTTATCGCTTTGAACAGGAACTGCCCTGAATTCAAATTTAACAAAGATAATTTCATTGATAAACTTGCGGGAACCGATAAACTCCGCAAAATGATAATTGCCGGCAAAACAGCTGATGAAATTGCAGCCGCAATGAATGAAAGCATAAGCGGCTTTAATTCAGCCCGCAATGAATACTTGATCTATAAATGAAAATAACATGATGGATACCGATATTGTTAAAGTATCTCAGCCGCTTTGGCAGCGGTTAACCGCAGCGGCAGTGATGTTTCTGGTTGTGGGCACTGTTTACACAGTGGCATACGGCTTTTGGGTGGGAATCTCAGGATGGGCAGATACGAAACCTTCAGATGCCGATACGGCGGAAAGATTTTATTTGATAAATATCTGGGCAGTTATTCTTGTTATCTCACTGGTAACGCCAACAATAATCACACTGCTTAACACACGCTGGCTGTGGAAGTGGGTTGCTTGGATTCTTGGTATTCTGCTGGCTTTTCTTGGCTGGGTTGCATGGTTTGGCGTAATTGAATTTACCTCAAAATAAAAAGCTTCAATTTTATGAACATTATTATCTCATCTAAAAATTACTAAATATGCTGCAGGATGAACTTAAAACGCTGTTCAAAAAACACAAAAGTGATAACGAAATTTATCATGATCTTGCCCAGTATCATGTAAGAGAGATACTGCTGGTAACATCGCTTTACGATGCGTTTATTCTTGAAGAAGAGGAAAAGCTCAATGAAAAAATATTCGGTGAATATTACGGACTTGATCTATCCAATGTACCAAGAATAACAAACGCATCTGATGAAAACGAAGCTGAAGCCCTGCTGAACCAGAAGTATTTTGATTTTGTTATCATAACTATGCGCACCCAGAACCTTTCACCGTTTGAACTGGCCTCCAAGATCAAAAGCATCAGACCTGATCTTCCGGTATTTCTTCTGCTCTACGATAACAGTGATATTGCCCTTGTAAACCAGATCAGAGATAAGATCGATATATTCGAAAAGGTATTTGTATGGAACCGTGAGACCAAGATATTCCTTGCCATAATTAAATATTTTGAAGATAAAAAGAATTGTGAAAATGATACCAGGGTTGGGCTTGTAAGGGTAATATTGCTTGTTGAAAACTCAATAAGGTATTACTCGCGCTATTTACCAATTCTTTACACAGAGATCATCAAACAAACCCAAAGACTCATAACCCGAGATAACCTGGATGGCGTTAAGAAGATATTGAGAATGCGCGCACGCCCCAAAGTGCTGCTTGCTGTCAGCTATGAAGAAGCGATAGTTCTGTTTGAAAAATACAAAAATAACCTGCTGTGCGTTATATCAGATGTAAAATATCCCTATGAAGGCAAGATAGATGAAGAAGCGGGCATAAAACTTCTTCAAAAGATCAAAGCCGCCGATAGCGATATACCATTTTTATTGCAATCCTCCGAAAGTACATTTGCAGAAACCGCGATACTGAATGACGCTACATTCATAAATAAAAACTCTGAAACATTATCTGATGACCTGCGTGATTTTATTCTGGATAACCTGGGTTTCGGTGACTTCATCTTCAGGGATAAAGCCGGCAATGAAATTGCCCGCGCTTCTTCAATAGATGAATTCAAACACCAGCTTAAGCGTGTTCCGGCGGAATCGGTGTTATATCACGGCAGCAGGAACCATTTTTCAGCGTGGCTGATGGCACGGGGTGAAATTCAGATTGCTGAACACCTTGAAGAGCTTAAGATCACTGACTTTCCCGGCGCAGATGCCATAAGAGATTATATTATACGGGTTACAAAAAATGTTGAAACAACTGTATCACGCGGCGGTGTTGTTGATTTCAGTCCCAAGTTCCTCGAAGAAGACAATCTTATTCTCAGGCTTGCCCCAGGATCATTTGGCGGAAAGGGCAGGGGAATAGCTTTTATCAATACACTGCTTCAAACCAAAGAACTCTTCATGGGAATTGAAAATGTTTCAATTAAAATTCCTAAAACCGCAATCATTGGCGCAGAAGAGTATGAGAATTTTATAAATAAACATGATCTCTATGGTATCCACATGGATCATGAGTATGATGAAGTTAAGCAAATTTTTCTGTCAAAAGATCTATCCGAAGAACTGGTTTCAAAACTCAGGGTTTACCTCGATAAAATAACCTCTCCGCTTGCAGTGCGGTCTTCGGGTATGTTTGAAGATTCTATTTCAGAATCATTTTCAGGGATATACCAGACTTTCCTTATCCCAAACAATCACGAAAATCTGAATGACAGGCTTAAAAACCTAACGGATGCTATTAAGCTTGTTTATGCATCAATTTATTCAAAACATGCGCGCAGTTACTTTGAGGCAATTAACTACAGAATAGATGATGAACGTATGGCAGTTGTACTGCAGGAAATTGTAGGTATAAATTATGAGAGCATTTTCTTTCCGCATGTATCGGGTGTGGCGCAGTCATACAATTTCTATCCTATTGCGCGCTTTAAACCCGAAGACGGAATCTGTATAGCTGCAGTTGGTTTGGGTAAGTATGTGATAGATGCAGAAAAGGCATTCAGGTTCTGCCCCAAATATCCAAAGATAGATATTGTTGACCCCGAAACACAACTGAAAGATACACAGTCTTTTTTCTACGCTATTGATATGGAGCGGGGCATTTCGAATCTTGCAAAGGGAGAAGATATAACACTTAAAGAAGTGAAAATAGCTGATGCCGAAAAACTCGGAGTTCTTGATGACGTAGTTTCAGTTTACGACCCCCAGGATAACAAAGTAAAAGTAGGTTTGAACTATAAGGGTCCGAGAATAGTGAATTTTGCCGGAATTCTGAAATATGATCTTTTTCCCTTCGCCAAGGTCTTAAGCAGATTGCTTGAGATCATAGAAAGTTCTATGGGTCTGCCGGTAGAAATTGAATTTGCTGTTAATCTTGATGAAGATAACCCCGGCTTTTATATTCTTCAGCTAAAACCGCTCATAAAGAACGCTGATTTCTTTTCGATAGATGAAGATACTATAGTTAAAGATAACCTGCTGCTATATACCGAGCGGGGTATGGGTAACGGCAAAGTGGAAAATGTTTCTGATATAATCTACGCGGTTCAAGAGAAGTTTAATGTTGCCGAAACACAGCAGATGGCAATTGAAGTTGAAAAACTGAATGAAATAATGAAAGCGCAAAAGAGGAATTATATTCTTATAGCTCCAGGCAGGTGGGGTACCCGCGACCGCTGGCTTGGGATTCCCGTGCAATGGCCGCAGATCTCAAATGCTAAGGTTATAGTTGAAACTGATCTCGATGATTTTAAAGTTGATGCCTCGCTTGGATCGCATTTTTTCCATAATATAACATCCATGAATATAGGCTACCTTACCGTACACCAGTCAAACGGGCGTGATTTCATTGATTGGGAATATCTCAAATCTATCAATCCTGAAAATACCACAGAGCATTTTGTGCATCTTCACCTGGATAAACCGATGAATATACTAATGGATGGTAAGAAGAGTATAAGCTTGATTGAAAAGTGAATTTTATTGCGGGTTAGTTGCCCTATTATTGTAAAGATAACAAATGAAAACAAAAGTAACAAATGATACGATTTTAGTATCATTTTGTGAATTTATCGTATCATTGATATATGCTTAATTGCATATGTTTGTTACTTATTTGTTACTCATTTGTTACTTAAAAAAATTACGATAATTAAAACAACACAACCATGATTAAATTAAGAAAAAAGCAACTCGCAGATGGCAGCCAGAGCTTATATCTGGATATTTATTTTGAAGGAAAAAGACAATACCAGTCTTTAAATTTGCGCCTTACCAAAGATAAAGAAAACAATAAGGAAATCCTTAAACTTGCTAATAAGATCAGAGCAACTAAAGAACTTGAATATCAAAGCTATCAGCATGGATTTATTCCTGCTTATAAAACAAAAATAAATTTTGTGGAATATTTCCAAAAAATTGCTGAAGAAAGAGACCGAAGAAACTCAAAAGTATACAAAAATACGCTTAATTACTTAAAGAAATTTACTAAAAACTCCATACAGATTGGACAGATAAATGAAAATTGGATAGCTGAATTCCAGAAATATTTGATGAAATATGTATCACAAAACTCAGCATGGGTTTATATGAATACCCTTAAAGCAGGAATCAATAAAGCGTACAGAGAGAAACTTATTCAGGTTAACCCACTTCATTATTTCAGGGAAAGTGTAAAGCGGATAGAAACAAAGAAAGAATATTTGACTATCAGTGAAATTGAGACATTAATTAATACTAAATGCGGAAATGATGACGTAAAAAGAGCCTTTTTATTCAGCTGCTTCACAGGATTACGTATTTCAGATGTCAGAAATCTTGAGTGGGAAGATGTTAAAGATGAAATGATCGATTTCAGGCAGAAAAAAACAAGAGGGTATGAATATCTTCCGCTTTCAAAAACAGCAATAGATATATTGAGTTTTAAAGACGGCAATATCCATAAATTGAGAACCGGGAGAATTTTTGACCTTCTAAGCAAAGATTATGCAAACGTTATTGTAAAAGATTGGATAAAAAGGGCAGGAATTACAAAAAAGATAACTTATCATAACAGCAGGCATACTTTTGCTACTTTATCTCTTTCGCAAGGAGTCGATTTGTTCACAGTAAGCAAATTATTGGGGCATTGTAATGTGAGAGTTACACAGGTATACGCGAAAATAATTGATTCCGTAAAGAAGGATGCGGTAAATAAGCTCCCTCATTTGAAAATTGCATAAGAAAAAGCAGTGAACTTTAGTTACTGAAAACCCGTAATTGTATTACGGGTTTTTTATTTAAATTAATATCATACAATGATATGAATAGAGCATTTCTATTATGTATGTTTGGGTATTAAATAATAGTTTCATTCTGAAATGGAAATAACCCTAATTTCGGGGAAAACTTAACATATTATATCTAAGGAGGTATAAAATGAAGAATTTAATTAGCTTCATTGTTGGATTGCTATTGTCTGTTTTTACCTTTCAAGGCTGCGCAACGATCTTTTCGGGCAGTTATGATGAGGTTGACCTTAGCAGTGAGCCAAAAGACGCTACAGTGCTTGTTAATGGCAAGGAGGAAGGCACTACACCGCTGACTTTAAGGCTGAAGAAAAGTAAAGAATACACAATTGAATTTGTCAAAGATGGTTTTAAAACCAAAAGCCTGAGAATGACTTACGGATTAGGAGCCGGGTGGCTTATTCTCGATATTCTTTCCGGTCTGGTTGGAATTATCGTAGATGCCGCAACTGGGAATTGGAATAGTTTCGACTATGACAGTTATCGTGCAGTTCTGAAAAAAGCGGAATAATCATATACCTCATTTGTAAATAAAAAAGCCTGCCGATAGAAGCAGGCTTTTTTAAAAATAATCCTACACTATAATGACTTCGCTGACATAAAATACATATGTATATTTTAATCAAAGTGGATAATCGAATAAATAATTTATTATAAAGGATTAATATTGTCATATACTATATTCGTATAAATAATTGCTTTGTCAAATTCTGAGGCATCAATCAATTCAACCCCTGTTTCCTTTTGTAGTTTTTCTATATTCACATTTGACCAAGGGGTCTTTAGTATAGCAGTCACCATTATATCATCTTTTCTACCCATGTAATAAAAGTCATCATAAAAATGAATTGTCTTAAGTTTGACATTGATTAGTTGACTACGTTTGTCTTGAGCAAGAATAGTTGGAATCAATAGCAATACGTAACTACACCCATCTATATCATCTAATTTAAAATCGATTACTTTAATATCAGAATAAGCATGTATCATTTCTATATACTTCTCTTCTTCTTCATAACGATTGGCCATATTTTCTTGATTTAAAGAGCTCACATAATCATCATTACACTTTTCTTCAATCCACAAATCAGGAAAGGCATCTCTTTTTGCGTCCTCGTCATCCAGAGAATCATATACTTTTTCTTCTTCTGACCTAAAGTCAAAATCAGCCTGCTCATCTTTTGCATCATCAACACCAATTTTGGTTAGATATGCATAATACTCTTTCTCGTTTAATATATCATGGTGAAATATCTGATCTAAATTAAAAGAACTTAGATACCTACTATAGTAGTCTTTCCCTTTATCTTCACCAGCATCTGTTTTTAAAATATTATTTTTTGGATAATAAATTAACGTGTATAAAGAACTTGTGCATTGCCTAACAAACATATTTGGTAGGTCTGAATTTGCGCTAATGTCAAGAGTTACTATATCATCGGGTCCATTTAATCTAACAAATTCTATTTTTTTATTATCTAAAATGTTGTATAGACCTAAAAAATCAGTTATAAAAACGTGAATATTCCCGATATATGTTTCTGAAAAACCATAAAAAGTTTTTAATTGAAGTTTGTTTATCTTATTCCTTAGATTTACAGATTCTAAATAGATGTTATGAATATTATCAATATTATCCTTTAAATATAAACATAATGCTCCATTTCTGAAACTGAAATGTAATATATCCAATTTTGGCTTCTTGACCGAGTTATATGTCATTTCACAAAATAATCAAAATTTCTAATAATTTAAACTATTTAAACCCTTCCGGTTAAAAATCACCTACATTATGTTTTCGAAGCTATTACAAACTTAAAAACACTTCCGAGTTTAAGTTATATTACAGTAAACCTGCCTAACAAGCAGGTTTTTTATTATCTTCATTTTTCCTCTACCCAAAAATCTGCCATAAGTTCAGCTTGTTTTAACACTGTATCAATTGCCTTCTGCTGCATATCCGGGGGATAGCCGTATTTACGTAATGTCCGGCTGACAAGGCGCATTAGATTTGCCCTTGCGCTCTCACGGATTGTCCAGTCAATTGTGGCATTGCTGCGGACCTTATCCGCAATTTCGCGGGCTATATGCTTTAAGGTATCATCTCCAAGCACCTGCACAGCGCTTTCATTTACCTCAAGGGCATTGTAGAAGGCTACTTCTTCAGTTGATAAGCCGAGTTTTTCACCCTGTTTATCAGCTTCCTTAACCTCTTTTGCAATGTTTATAAGCTCCTGAATGATCTCTGCAGTTGATAACAGGTTATTCTGGTATCGTTTTATTGATGCCTCAAGCATTTCAAGTAGTGCCTTACCCTTTACAAGATTGGTTTTTAGCCTGGACTTGATCTCATCATTGAGTATTTTCTTTAACAGCTCTAAAGCAAGGTTTTTATGCTTCATACCCTGAATTTCAAGAAGGAATTCATCTGAAAGTATGGGGATCTCAGGTCGTTCTAATCCGGCAGCATCAAAAATATCAACAACTTTTTCTGAGGTAATGGCTGCATTTACTATTTGTTTTATTATCGATTCAAGGTTTAAGTCCCGTTCACCACTTCCTGTTCCTGTGAATTTAGTTAACCGGGCTTTCACTGCCTGGAAAAATGCAACAAGCTCAGTTATAGCTGCCGCTTCAGGTTTTGATACTGAAAGTGAATATGCCTGTGATAACAGTGTAACTTCCTTAATAAATCTTGCCTTACCTTCATTTAAGCCAAGAATATGTTCTTCTGATTGAAGGATGATTGATAGCTTATCCCGTGAAGATGCTGCAAAAAATCTTTTGTAATCAAATGCACCATCAATGTAAGCCGAAGGCTCTTCAAGCAGTATATCACTTTCGGAATTACTTTTTTCTGCGAACATTTGAGTGACAACCTCCAGTTTTTCAAGCATAACATCAACTGCTTTATCCAGATCTTCTGCAGGTTCACCTTTACCACCTGAATCAGAGTAAAATGAAAGCGCTTTCTTCATATCGGTAGCAATACCAAGATAATCGACAATAAGTCCGCCCGGTTTATCCTGAAATACTCGGTTTACCCTGGATATCGTCTGCATCAGTGTATGACCGCGCATTGGCTTATCAATATACATTGTATTTAAACATGGTACATCAAAGCCGGTAAGCCACATATCCCTTACAATCACGATCTTCAATTCGTCTGCAGGGTCTTTCATTCTTTCTGCAAGTGTTTTGCGCTGCATTTTAGTGGTATGATGTTTGGCCATTACAGGCCCATCAGAGCTTACAGCAGTCATTATGACCTTAATTGAGCCTTCATTAAGCTCGTCACTATGCCATTCAGGTTTAATCTTTACAATTTCATTATAAAGCTCAACAGCTATCCTGCGGCTCATTGCAACTATCATTGCTTTGCCGTTTGAGGCAGAATATCTGGTTTCAAAATGAGAAACTATATCACTTGCAAGGTTCTTTAACCTTTCCTTATTGCCTATTATTGCCTCGAGCTTTGACCATTTTGCCTTAGCTTTTTCTGCATCAGAGAGTTCTTCACCTTCTTCAAGTTCTTTATCAAACTCACCAATTAACTTCCTGCCATCTTCATTCAAGTTCACTTTAGCAAGCCGGCTTTCGTAAAAAATCCGTACTGTTGTATTATCTGCGATTGATTGTGATATATCATATATATCAACATACTTGCCAAAAACCGCGGGAGTATTTACATCACTGGTTTCAATTGGGGTGCCGGTAAAACCAATATATGTAGCATTTGGCAGGGCATCACGCAAATACTTGGCAAAGCCATAAGCAATTCGCTTGCCAATCACTTCACCTGTGGATTTATCTACAACATCCTTATACTTTGCATCAAAGCCATATTGCGTTCTGTGAGCTTCATCTGCTATTACAACTATGTTTTGCCTGTTAGAAAGCTCTTCATACACTTCTTTTCCATCATCAGGCCAGAACTTATGAATGGTAGTAAAAATTATCCCGCCGCTTGATACTTTGAGTAGCTGTTTTATATCATCACGGCTTTCAGCCTGCTTTGGCTCTTGCCTTAAAAGCTGTTTTGAGTTTGCGAAGGTATCAAATAACTGGTCATCAAGATCATTCCTATCTGTAATTACCACAATTGTTGGATTTTTAAGGCTTAAAACCAGCTTACCGGTAAAGAATACCATTGAAAGCGATTTACCGCTGCCAGTGGTATGCCATACCACTCCGCCTTTTCTATCCCCGGCTGGTGATGCAGCATTAATAGTTTGTGTTACAGCTTTATTGACGGCGTAATACTGGTGATATGCTGCAAGTTTTTTTACAGTGAAAACCTGGGTTATTCCGGTTTCGGGGTCTTCTTTTCTTGATTTTTCAAATACGATAAAATTCCTGATTATATCAAGTAGGGTAACCGGGTTCAACATTCCCTTTATCAGTGTTTCCATCTGAGGGATAAACTTTGAAGCGTCCTTATTGCCATCAATGCTCTTCCAGGGTACAAATCTTCCTTCACCTGCTGAAAGACTGCCTGCTTTACACTCCAAACCGTCTGAGATCACGCATATTTCATTATAAGTAAACAGCGAGGGTATTACCGCTTTATAGGTTTCAACCTGGTTATAAGCGCTATGGATATCAGCATTATCTTCTACGGGATTTTTTAGCTCCATTACAACCAAAGGCAAGCCGTTGATAAATAAAATTACATCAGGTCGTTTATTCTGGTTATTATGGAGTATTGTGAACTGGTTTACAGCAAGGAAATCGTTGTTTAAAGGATTTTCAAAATCAACCAATGCAATTTCATGGCTTCTTTCAAAGCCATCCTGCTGGTATGGAATCCTTACCTTTTCAACAAGCAGTTCATGGAAGGTTTCGTTGTTATGGAGCAGGTCCGGTGAGTATATCCTTAGAACCTTTTGTACAGCCTGTTCAATGGCATCAGCCGGTATGTGAGGATTAATTTTGTTTACAGCATTTCTTAACTTATCAGCCAAAACCACTTCTTCAAATGAAGTTCTTGCAGGATTTGCACCTTCAGGTGATATATCCGGACCGTAAGCATAACCCCAGCCCAGCTTAGCAAGTTCTTCCAAAGCAAATTCTTCAATATGTGATTCGGTGATTGGTTTCAAAGTATTCTTGATTAAATTCTATTTAGCTTTTGGAAAAAGCCAATAGTCTATATTCTTAGCTCCTCTTTTTTTTAACCCTCTTTTCTCCGGCGGTAAATCATTAGTTACCAAACCCAACAAATCTTGTAACACTTCATATGTTTCAAACATGTATCCATGTCCATTACTTGATTCTGGTACATTTGATGCGTCAACAGTATCAATTTCTTTAGTAATAAATAGATTTTTACCGCCTTCACCAAGCCTAACCAAACCACTACGGAATTTTTCTGAAACCCAAAGAGCGATATCCTGATCAGAAGCGTAAAGAGTTCTTCTTGAGCCAACTTTTAAAAAATGAGGCAGTATATTATTAGTAAATTCTTCCTGATTAATGTCGGGTGCTCCTAAGATGATTTGATGAATTTTTTTGATGTCTTCTGCAATCTCTGTTTTGTTTGATAAATCACTGATGGTCTTACCTAATACTAAATTTCCCATACTATGAGCAATTATATGAAGTTTTTCGAGTTGAGTAAAAGATAGTAATGTTTCAATAAATTGCTGAAGGAAAATGCTGCTATTTCTTGCTTTTTCGACATCACGAGGATACTTAAGCGCAGTACCAAATGACGGCCAGCTAAAAAATGAAGGAACACCTTGAAAATCTATATCATAAACAAGTTGAGCCGTTCTTCGTGCCGCTGCTGCGAAAGTGTTGTTATAGCCGTGGATAAAAATAAGACCTTCTTTTGATTTTGCATCAGAAAGTCCAGAAGAAAATTTCTTCTTGAATTCAACTTCGGATAACTCTTCTATATGAGCCAGAGCTATATGTTTTTTCTTATTTTCAGGCAGGTCAATTAACCAAAGCAGTTTTTTAGGACGTTCAAGGATTCCCTTGGTATGCCCAGGAGGAATACTTACTGAACATACTCCGAAATGAAGCTTTTCGGACTCTACACCATAATACTTATTGACCTCTTTGCCAATCAAATTGCGGTTTGTGCCATAGAATAACTTTACTATTCCTCCAGGATCGGCTTTAGGTTCATAAATGGGAGATTCATTTAAAATTGATATTTGAGAAAACTTTACAAAATTTTCGTCATTGGATTCATTTTCAATTTCAAATTTGTTAGTAAATATGTGTTCATAGTTTAATACCTTATCAGAAATAATTTCATTCTGAGAAATATATTCCTGAATATCATATTCTCTTTCCAATAACAACTTTTTATTTTGATCAGAAAAATCAAAATACCAGAATATTTTTAAATATATTTTATTTAAGGAAATATGGGATTTATCAATTACATTAACGCCACCATATTTTTGTATTATTAAGTCATTGTTATAAGTTATTATATTATCAAATAAAGTCATTGAATTTGCAATATACTTGACCCTATCTGTAAGATTTAATATGTCTGCAATATTATATTCAGGAAAAAATTCTTTTGCTGTTAATTGGATATGATCAATTTCATTTACATTATTAATTTTTAAATTCTTGTCCCAGCTTACAGTTAGGATACTATGATCTTCAAAATGGTCCCATTTTCTATAAACTGAATCGGTAAATTGAATTGCCCAAGTTTTGATTGTAGTCATAATTTTAATATTTAATTTTAAGATTATTATTAACGTAACTTATGTAATTATTCAAATTACTCTTATAAAACTCTTTCCTTATGCTTGGCTGGTGGGGGAAGGGGTAAATATCCCGCTCAAGTTTATTATCTTTTGCCGGGCAGAACGTAAATTTACCATCGCATTTGCGGGATTTGGAGTTGTAGCTCCAATATTCCCGTACCTGAACTTTTTCACCAGCTAAAAGCTGCAATACCGGCAAACCTAATGCAATAATTGGAATCCTTGGATATGCTGCCAATTCCTCTTTAAGTAATTCCAGGTTTGCAGGTAAATGAGAGTGCAAAACATGCATTGTTCGCTCCGGTGGAATTGTATAGAAATACTTAAATACATTAGTAGCATAAATATTTTCAAAACTTATGCCAAGTGAGTTGCAAATTTGGTTTATATACGCCTTTAATGAACCTGCTTTATCCAGGTTTAATGTATACTCAATTGACTCTCTGCTTTTTTCGTTTTTAACAGTCGGGTCTTGACCTAATATCATGAGTTTAATATTATTAGTTACTCTGAAAGGTAAAACCGGTAATAAATTCAAATCAATTGGATTTTCTTTGAAATCGTTTTTTGATTTCAAAGCATTTCTGATTTCAAGTGAATACAAGAATATTTCTGAAGTATTCACTAAAATCCCATTCCCTTCTTATCTCCAATATATCCTATATACATTTTATGGTTTGAGGCTTGTGGGTGTATATACATTCTGAAAGATTGACCAGAAAAATACCATTTAATGTGCCAACTGAAAACCACAGGCCCAATCTCTGGGCATCCAATAGTTCTAAAATTAAGAGTATCATAAATTCTTTTTTTTGTGTCAGGTGAACAATCTAAACCAAGAGTATCAAAATCATAATTACCATCAGTCCACTTACTGGTGTGAGAATCCAGTCTCTTCAATTTTGCAATTATCAATTTAAAACGATCATCAGTTACAGCATAAGTGTGTATTTGGTCAATAGCATTTTCACAAAAAATCAGATTCGGGAATACTTCACCTCGATATAGATCGAAATCATCCATCGAATGAAAATTATATTTACTACGACAATTGGATTTAAATAAAATAAACGAATTTTTGTCAATAATTTGTCTATTGACCGGGATTGTCGTTGTCGAAAAATTGAAGCCAGAAAAACCATTGCATTCGTTGGGAAAAAGTGTATCAAAAATTGCCTCATTAGTAATATAATTTTGATAATCAATAAATGAACCCAATAATTTTGGAATTAATCTTCTGTGTTCTTCCGATATTACACTGAATGTAAAGTCGTTAACATTTCCAAAACCTGTATCAAAAGTATAAATTGAACCATGTTTAATAAAGTTATCAAAATCACGATCTTTTTTAGCAATTACCTCATTCAGACGATTTATACCTTCTTCAATTTCTGAAATTGAAGAAACTGTTAGTCCTTCATTTAATAGAAAGTTGTTATACATTTTTACGTGCTTTTAAGAGTTCTGAAAAATCTATTTGTGTTTGATCAAAAAAGCCTTTTGGCCATGCTGATAACTCCCCGTTTGGAGATAGAGTGATTGGTGATACATCAGGCTGTAATCCTCTATCTTCATTATTGAAATAATTGATTGTAATATTATTATTCAATATTTCACCTTTTGCAGTAGCAATTTGGATGCCATTTATGACATGATCACTATGTGTTTCAATGATTACATTTACCCCTGAATTAGCAATAATAGATAAAAATCTTCCTACTTTTGATTGTGCTGAAGGATGTAGATGCGCTTCGGGATTTTCTACAATAAAATAACTATCTTTTTCAGCTATTAATCCAGTTGCAATTATTGGTAATAAATAACTTATCCCAAAACCAAGATTAGTAGCTAATGTAGGTTCTGAAACTGTGTACTGGTTTTCTAAAGTAATTTGCGATGAAAGTGTTTGTGAATTTGTAATGGCTTTAACTTTAACTCCAGGAATAATAAAATCGAGCCATTTGTTAACTTGATAATTCAAAAAACTATTTTCGGATTTAGGGAATACACGTTTATTGTCTATCTTAAAATATCCGCCATTATGATCTATTACTTGCCCTGTTCTTTCGCCTTGCCAGCCTACATTTAGATAATCAAAAAACTCAATCGAATTTTGAACTCTTGGTCCTAATCTTTCAGCATTTAGATAGTAGAATTCATGTTTTAATATTGGGAAATTTGGTTCTCCAGAAATATCCAATTTTTTACAATGTAGCCAGAGTTGAGGTATTTGATTATCTGCTTCATAAGTAAAAATAAATTCATTTATCCCATCATGAAGTCCGATAACAAGATATCTATCAGAATGTTTATTCAATACAAAACTGCTATTTCCTAAAAGTAAAAGATATTCTCCATTTAATGCAATATTTTTCTCTATAAAGCCCCTTATTGTGTAACCGCCATTTTGGTTGACTTCACCATATTGTTCAATAGTTTGTCGTAAAAAGAGTAGCGCTTGAATAGAAGTGCTCTTACCATTTGCATTAGCTCCCGCAAATACGGTCAACTTATTAATTGGAATATTGGCATTTACGAAACATTTAAAATGCTCTATATTTAAGTAAGTCATAACAATTTTATATTTTGATTTATAATATCTTTTACTGCATTAAAAATAGCTTGCATATTTGCCTTTGAGTTAGTGCTATATGTCAAAAATAGGAATAGATCATTATCTCCTGAAATTCTTTGAGCCAATGGCAGTGACAATGATTGAGCATTATTGTTTGCTTTAATAATTTGTGGGTCATAATTGCTTAACAGAACAGAGCTTGCTACAAATAATGCTTTATTTATTAATTGTTGATTGGCGGTTGCAGAAATATGCTCTTCTTTGCATTTTCTAAATGCATATCTACCAAATAAGTACTCAGCATTTTGCATAGCATTATCAAATAAAATAATATAATTGCTGATGTTATCCGTTTTGGATTTACTAATCTCATCTGTTAAGTCATCTAATTCAGTATCTATTTTACCATTATATTCGAGAAGTGTGTTATCTGTTTGGTAAATCTTATGAAAATAAATAAATCTTAAAGCTAATTCTTGCGCTTGCATTCTTACATCCTTTACACTTCCTAAAGTTGCAGTTTTGAAGCTGTCCAAAGTGATCATCTTTCTCAATGTATCACGTAATAGTATACTTGATAAGCAATTTCTAATTTCTTGCGAATTTAATGGTTTGCCTCCCGTGTTTAATCTTCTAAAAATATCATATTTAACTTTTGAAGGTGATGACGGGTCAATAACATTTACTGTAATTTGAGTCATGTTGAACCATCTGTAGTATTTTGGTTCAATGCTTGGATCCGAATCATAAAATTTATTTTCACAATTATCCAAATATTCTAAATCTTTTAGCTTTAATTTATTATTCATAAAATCTCTTATAGTACTCAATCTTTGAAGTCCGTCAACAACAGTCAATTTTCCATTTTCATCCTGAGAAAAATAAAACATTGGCAGAGGAATTCTTAACAATATTGATTCAATCAACCTTGATTTACGTTGATTATCCCATACAAAATTTCGTTGGAAATCAGGTGATAAGTCAATATCGTTGTCTTCAATCATATCAAATATCTGTCTCAATGAAAATGGCTTGGTTTCTACTCTAATCTTATCAGGATCATATGGATTTTCATCGATACTATTAGATTCATTTTCCTCAGTACCGGTTTGCTCTGATTCAATTAACTCCAGTAATAATTCATCTAATTTAGAATTTAGATTTTCGTTATCTTCAGCAATCAAAGGGTCTTTTTCCAATATTACAAGTTTTTTAGTATTGGAATCAAGTTTTAACTTAATTAATGGATGATTTTCATTATTAACTAAATCATAAATATCTTCTGAAGTATTAGAAGAATCTTTAATCGGTTGAAGTCGAATTTCATCTTCATTTTGTAATTTTACTGATAGATACATAATATTATTATTTAATTATATAAAATATTTTACTTAAAATTCACCCGCACTTCACCGCTCATCAACTTAGGTAAAAGTGTATCACGCAATTGGGTTAATGTGCGGATTTGTCTATTGTTTGATATTATCTTATTCCATGAACACGAAACCACGTTATCAAATTTAATTAATTTGTCATTTGGTGGTTTCTGAAATTCAAAGTTGGCAATATCAGATGGTTTTAATGATGGATATGTACTTGTTGATCCTTCTGCAATCATATCGAAATGTTCAACACTTTCATCCGTTGTTAATAACAAGTATAGAAAATAGGGGCTAATATTCGAGCAAGTAATTACACAAAAACCAGTTGATACTACAGTATTTGGATTTGTATCATATAACAAACCGTAATGTCGCTGAATTGGCCTAACCAATGAATAAACAATATCATATTTTTGAACAATCCTCTGTGCTCTGCTTGGTGCATCTATGAGTTTATAATATTGAAATCCATCAATTATACCTTTTGTAATAGAACCAGTATCTAAATATTCAATTTCAGAATACAAAGAATTCTTCTGTATTGTATTGGTGTTTATATCAGCAACATCGTAAACTCGTAAAGTTTCCCAATTCTCATCAGCTTCTTCTATAAACCATTGCCTAAAGAGTGTTTCGGCTAATGCTTCAAGTGTTTTGTTTTGCCGGTGCAGCAGGTCAATTTTATCATCAAGGCTGCTGAGGATACCTGCAATTTTAGTTTGTTCATTAAGACTGGGAAGCAAAATATCAATATCTTTTATATTATACAAAGGTAACTTAGGTTGCGTTGAGCCAACAGTTCGCTTTTCAATTTCATCTTGTCCAATGTTAGAAATAAGAAAGTAGTAAAGGAAATCATTATCAAGAATATTATATTTTAATACAAACTTCATGCAATTTTCTGTAAGATTTGCTCCATCTAACTCATTTGAGATTTTTCCTATAACACCAATAGAGCCAACAATAGAAATTATTACATCACCTTTATTTACTGTATATCTTGCAATTTTCTTTTGAATGTCTGGAGTAACGAATTGCAATCCTTGTTTTTTAACCCATTTATTACCTAAATCAGTTACTCTTATATATGGATGACCTGTATCAAAATCTACAAGCAGATTACCTTTTGGTAATCTCTTGCCTCCTTTTATTTCGGCCAATTGCCCTAATTTATATTTATTCCAATCAGTCATTTATTGCAAATACTTATGATTTTATTATAAATTTCAGGAAAAGGCATTTTCTCGTTGTCTAATTGTTTTCCTTCATTAGTGTTAAGAACTTTATCCTTTGTTTCCGCCGTACATTTTAAGTGAATTATTATTGCATTTTCTAAACTACAAACTTTTTTCTGCACTTTCTTATAGTTTCTGTAATGTTTGGAATTCTCATTGTTTTTGATTGTTTCAGAACTCATATCATTATAAGGCCACTTAACAAATCCTTCAATTGGGAAGTGATACATCTTAATTATCAATTTTTTACGATCAGCATTGGTTATAATGCCTTTTTTATTCAATGCTCTATGCAATCGGTTTTGAGTTGATCTCTTACTTAATTCCAAATGTCCTACAATTCTGTGAAATGCACTCCTTGCTGAAGGATAATAGGGATCTCCAGTCATACCTACATAAAAAAATATATTACTCTTATGTATTATTTTTAATAAGTAAATTGAGAATCCTGGTATCAATAAAGTCCCGTCTATTTCCAGTTCATTACATTCCACTACTTCATTTTTCATCGAGCACTATTTTAGCTAAATTTTCTGCAATTCTTTCATTCAAATCTGCTTCTTCTGCAATCTGTTTTTCAAGCTCTGCTTTGAGTGATGCAAACCGTTCTGCAAAATTAAAATCATCTTCTTCATCAGGCAATCCTACATATCTGCCGGGTGTGAGTGCAAAATTCAATGCTTTTACTTCTTCAACTGTGGAGCTTTTACATAAACCTGCAATATCATTATACTCATTCTCACCGGTCCGCCAGTTGTGGTAAATTGCGGCTAAGTTTGTAATATCTTCATCAGTAAAAGCAAGGTTTTTTCTGTTTATCAAATAACCGTGGTTACGGGCATCAATAAAAAGTATTTCGCCTTTGCGTTTGGTTTTATTCCTTCTTAAAAACCACAGGCAGGCAGGTATCTGTGTATTTAAAAACAGCTTCGCAGGAAGGTTCACAATGCAATCAACCAGATCATTTTCAACAAGCGCTTTTCTTATATCACCTTCACCGGAGGTATTGCTTGTAAGCGCACCCTTGGAGAGCACAAATCCCGCCATACCGGTTGGGGCTAAATGATAAATAAAATGCTGTATCCATGCATAATTTGCATTGCCTGCAGGCGGAGTTAACTTTTGCCCTAAAACACTCCACCGGGCATCATCACGCAGCAGCTCACCGCTCCAGTCGCTATCGTTAAAAGGTGGGTTTGCAATAATGTAGTCGGCTTTAAGGTCCTTGTGGGCATCATTTAAAAAGCTGCCTTCATTGTTCCATCTAACATTGCTGCTGTCAATTCCGCGTATTGCAAGGTTCATTTTACATAGCCGCCATGTGGTCTGGTTGCTTTCCTGCCCAAAGATAGAAATGCGGTCTTTTGGGTCTAATGCCAGCCCCTTTTTACCGGGTTTTTGATAGCGGTCTTTATGAGCTTCAACAAACTTTTCGCTCTGCACAAACATCCCCCCTGAGCCGCAGCACGGATCAAAAACCCTGCCTTCGTATGGCTCAAGCATTTCAACCAGCAGCTTAACCACACTTCCCGGGGTATAGAACTGTCCGCCTTTTTTACCTTCGGCAAGGGCAAACTCACCGAGGAAGTACTCATACACTTTACCAAGGATATCCTTGCTTTGCGCTTCTTTTGTGCCGAGCACGGCGCTGCCAACAAGGTTAATAAGTCCGCCAAGTGACTGCTTATCGAGCTTTTCCTGAGCATATACTTTGGGCAGCACACCTTTTAGCGAGGCGTTGTCCTTTTCAATAGCATCCATTGCATCATCAACATCCTTGCCAATTGTGGGCAGGGCGGCTCTGCCCTGAATCCATTTCCACCGGGCAGATGGCGGTACATAAAACACTTTCTCGGCAATGTATTCGTTTCGGTCTTCGGGATCAGCGCCTTCAAAGCTGCCTTTGCCATCAACCAGCTTACTGTGAAGCTCTTCAAATGAATCGGAGATATATTTCAAGAAGATAAGACCAAGCACTACGTGCTTGTATTCTGCTGCATCCATATTCTTACGGAGCTTATCAGCAGCTTTCCACAGCTTCTTTTCGAGCGGTTCTTCTTTAACTTCTTTTTGCTTTTTAGCCATAGGTTCCCTTGGAAGGGGATCTTGAGAATAATTAAGAATATTGAATATTTAAAATTAGGGTAATTTTAGGAAAAATAAAAGGTTAATAAAGGAAGAAAAAAGAAAATAAAAAGTATATACCTGCAAAAAATTGAAAATTGATTATTATTTTTGAGTAAATAATAAAACTGAAATGGAAGAGAGAATTGAAGACGTAAAAATCCCTGTTGTAGTTGGAGAGATATTTGAATTACTCGAAGAAAAGAGAGTGAAGTGTGTTAACAATATCGAGAAACGATTTGAGGAGTATTACAAGTATAACAGGCTCATTTATTACAAATACAGGAGTAATCTTGTAAAAATTACTTTTCCAAAAAACCACAATGTTATTTATAGTTTTAAAACCAAAGAAAATATTAGGAATTTTTTTAATTATTGGTTGTTCTACGATTATTCCAACCCAAATTGGCAAACAGAAGGAGTTAATATTTTAAATGTTTTGGTCAATCTAGAAAATGCTTATTTATTTAAAAATGATTGGAAAAAGTTCAATTATTGGTGGAAGCAGAAAGTAATTGAACAAAACCTTGCTTATATGTATAAAAATGATCATAAGTATTTGTGGGATATAGAATATCAATCGAACACATTATTTCAAATTTTGAGAGGAATGAACTTTAATAGTTATAATAATAAGATAAATGAATTGGATAAAAGTATGAAATCCTGGCAGCTTGAAGTCTCAAAACAACATGAAAAGAAAATAGAGGCTTTAGATTTAGTCAGCAAATATGGAAAAAAGATACTAAATATTGAACATTTTAATGATAAATGGAAGAAATACAGAAACGAGTGGCTTGAATTAAAATCTCTGTACAGCGTAAAGGACAGTTTTATGATCTTAAAGGGACAATATCCTAATGACAAAGAACTACAAAAGACAAAACCTGAAAGTTTAAATAGAGCAATCAATAAATGGCATAAGAACCATTAGTTTACAAATTTTGAGAACTGTTGTTCTCATCAAAGTAATTTTTCCCACGCATCCTTTATACGATATTCGTGTAAATTGAAAGTCTACATGAATATCATAATTCAATCAAAAATAAATCAACACTAGAGGTTCTTTCCGAGGCCATCTCACCAAATCATGGTCTTGATAGACTTTCAACCCTCTGGTGTTGTTCATTTCTAACGTTTCATGAAAAAATCCGAAATTGAAGACCGACTCAGAAACATTGAGTCAATGCTTGAAGTGCAAAAGCCTAAGCCTATGACCTTTGATGCTGCGGCTGAATACCTTGGTATATCAAAATCATACCTGTATAAGCTGACTTCCGGAGGTAAAATACCGCATTTTAAGCCATACGGCAAGAAAATATACTTTGATAAAGTATCTCTTGATAAGTGGGTTTACAGTAAACCGGTCAAAGGTAAAGCAGATATTGAAGCTGAAGCCATTAAATATTTATCAACAAAGGGTGAGTAATGTCAAAAAAGATAAATATTTCGCTTATTAAGAGCAGGAAGGTTTATACAAATCAGTCACTGGCTGAGCTGTTTTTTGTTCATATCCGTACTGTTCAGTTATGGAAAAAAGAGGGCATGAAGCCTCTGGAAGAAAATGCAAGGCCGCATCTTTACCTTGGTTTTGTTGTCAAAGAGTTTCTTAGAAAAAAATGTAAAAGTAGTAAGAAAAAATTGGAATTACATCAATTCTATTGCGTGAAGTGCAGGAAAGAAACTATTAGTAAGCCAGAAAAATTGCGTTATGTTATAACCGATAAAAATCTGGGGAACGGAAATAAACATGCAAAGATATTTGGAAACTGTAAAAAGTGCGGGACGGGAATATTCAGGTTTGCTTCCGATAAGATCATAAATAAAATGATCTCATTAAAGATACTTGATGAGGAAGGAACAGGATTAATGAGTAACTCATCTCTCCCTTTAAACACTGACATAAGCAGGGTTTCCAAAAAACAGATAAACGAACAACTAACTTTGAATTTTTAACTGAAAATAAAATAACGAGAGGAGCTTAAAATATGACAATTAACATTCAGAACATAAAGATCAAACAGGAATACTACAAATGGCTGCAGGAAGTTAAAGGAAAGAATCCGGCAACTATTGATAAAATTGAAAGTGCTTTAACTAAATATGAAGAGTATTCAAACTATGAAGAATTTGCAAAGTTTAGCAAGGAAAAAGCATTATCATACAAAGCATGGCTTAAAAAGTCCAGTTACCGGGATAAGCCTATACAAATATCTACTTATTGCCATTATTTAAAAATGCTGAAAAATTTCTATGATTGGCTGCTTATGCAGCCGGGATATAAGAGTAAATTATCCGGCAATGATATAGCTTATCTAAATACTGCTGATTCTGAGAGTAAAGTATCTCAGCAGGGGAGGTTGAAGAAAAACCCTTCGCTAGAATATATTTTGAGACTTACTGCATCGATAAAAGGAAATAGTGAAGTAGAAATGCGTGACAGGGCATTAATTGCATTCACAGTTCTTACAGGTATGAGGGATTCAGCAATAGCCAGCCTTCCGGTAGGTTGTGTTGACCTCGAAGAGCTAGAAGTTTACCAGGACCCTAAAGAAGGAGTAAAAACCAAATTTTCAAAGCAGATATTCAGCAAAATTTTTAACTTTGAACCTGCATTATTAAAATATGTAACAGATTGGGTGGAATTTCTTAAAGAAAAAGGTTTCAAGAATGATGATCCGGTATTTCCAAGATCCAAGTCGTTATCAAAAGGAAATGATCTTTGCTTTGAGAAATCAGATGAAGTAGAGCCGGTATTCTGGACAGGTTCAGGACGTATAAGGAATATATTCAAGAACCGGGCTAAAGACGCTAAGATGGAGTACTATAATCCGCATTCCTTCAGAAAGTTAACAGCACATTTAGCATTGGAAAAATGTGTGAATGGTGAGGAAATGGCAGCTGTAAGCCAGCATTTTGGTCATGAGCATGTAGCAACCACGATTGGCTCATATGTAAATTTTAATTCATTCAAGCTCTCCCAGGTATTAAAGAAAATTGATAAAAGAAAGAAAAATGAATAGAATTTGTTACCTGTTTGTTACCTACTGATTACTAAACAATAAAGTAACAGTGCTTTATAAGGCAACTACGGATTTGAATCAGTAACACTAGTAAAAAAATTGCATATAATTTATGTATAATACAAAAACACATATATTAAATTTGTGTCCAAATTGCGGTGAAATGAAAATTGTAAACAGACATTTCTTTGACCATGAAAAAAGTATTTTTGTTCTATTTGTCTGCCCCAAATGTGATGATAAACCAATAATAAGAGATGTAATGTGTTATTATGGAAAGAATGGTTACTTAGGAGATGAAGAACGAAATGATAGCACGAATTAAAGAATGATTTGAAAGAGAAATTTATGCTGCTGAAAATAGGAAAACACAATTTAAATGAAGATTTAAGCATGGAATTATTCCTGAAAATGGTTAGATGGCGCTGGGAAAATTATGGATTGGATCTTTGTGTAGATGATTGCCAGGATCTATTAAATGAATATGAATTTGAGCTTGACTGGGTTTATCATAAAAATGAGGAATTTGGGTGCAGTTTGCTCCACTTTTTTATAACGGTCAAAAACCCGGATATAATTAAAACTAAACTTGATGATATTGGCTATTATGAATTTGAGTTTATGAACTTAGAGGGGGCACCAGAAAGTGAAAATGAATGTGTGCTATATTACATTTTTGAACATAGTTTATCTGAAAACTAGATTGTAAGGAATTTTTAATTATTAAGTTCATTTAATTTCAAAATTAATTACTTGGTATTTTAATTTGTTACTTTTTTACATCTTGTTTAGTTTTAGTTCCCAAATATTCAACAAACCAGTCTTTTGCATAAAAATTAAATGAATTCGATGTTATATTATTCAGAAGTTTTTTGAATTCATATATTTTGCTATCAATATTATTTGTTTCGTGATTAATCCTGATAATTTTTTGAACATAATCTGCAAATGTAATGTATGCGCGAATAAAATGCTCACCTATATCTTTGTGAGTTTTTATGTATTTTTTTATCAGTTCAATAATGTCAATTGCTGCTAAAAGCTCATTTTGTATAAGCATAATTCGGAGTTCCAGGAATTTGACATCAAAATACATTAAATAATTTTCGGTTTTAACTTTAGTTAATAAACATCTAGCGGTATTAAATTCTTCTTTAAAGAAAAATAATTTGGCAGATAACAGATTTGTAATATTATCTGAATTGTTTTCTTTGATCAAATTTTTGGTTCTGTTAAGGAAATCTAAAGCCCAGTCATAGCTTTTTAATCCAATGGCGCTTTCAATAATGATTTTGAGATCAATGAATGTTACTCCGTATTTTTTTAATATCTCCCTCTTTTCCATCAATTCAGCCAGCTTTATTACTTCTTTTTCGTATTCACTGTGTCCTTCGTTAATGATCTTTGATAATGTATGCAGAAGTGTTAAATAATAACCATTTTCATTGATTTTTATATTTGGATCAATATTATTAATATAATTTACATATTCCCTGTAAATATCTTCGTTGAATCCCTTATTTTGAAGCTCGAGCGCTAAATACCGGAAAGCAATTTCAGGATCATTTTTGAAAATATTATCTTTATTTCTTTCAATATGCTCGTTTATGCAATGCGATAAGGTGAACATATGTTCAATATCTATTCTATTGGTATATTCATAAGAGGTAAAACGCTGGAAGAGAAACAGTTTATTTGCAATATAGTATTTATCCAGATAATCATTAATTTTATAACCAGCATCATTATGCAATTCATTAATACTTGAATCAATAAAATTAAATCTTTTAGAATATAGCTGCTGCATTTCCAGGTAATAAGTGTCATCTTTTTCTGAATATGTCTGTATAGTTTCCTTCATCTTGCTGAATTGCTTTTGGAATTCTCCTTTTTCATTTTTTCTTTGATGCCAATTAAGTGATTGTTTTCCTTTAGTGATTAAATCAAAAGAGAATTCATAATAAGAATAAAATTCATTTAACTTATTTTTATATTCTGATAATAGTTTCCTGATATTTGCGTAATTTTTGTCAGAATCTTCCCCAGGGTAAAACTCATCGTTAATATTTTCTAGAGTAAGGGTATTATTATATCCAGCTTTTGAATTTTTAATAATAAATTCATGCAGTTTAGTTAATCTTTTAGGAATTTTGAAAAATGGAGAGTGGAAATAATCTGTTAAAGACTGCATTTCTTCCCCTGAACAGTTTTTAAATAACTCTGTAATATCAATATTCATTTTTTTACTATATCAAAATTCACAATTTATACCCTAAATTAGTGATAAAATGCTGAAATCTCAATAAAATAATACACTTACACTCTTTAGAACTTCACAATTAACATTATTTTTCTTTGGATTTGGCATAAATATTTTAAGATATTAGGGAATTCAATTTCAAATAGTTTCTTCAAAACAAAAAAATGGCCCTGAGAAAGAGGAATTCATCAATTAAAATTGCCAATGCTGCTAAAAGACATGAAGCAATGATTAATATTGATAAGAGATATGATAAAAACATAAATTATGGATGGAAGCCGAATCCGCTAACCGCTTCTGATTTTATTGCTCAGATTGAAGAATGTAAAAAATTGATTTGTGAATATAATGCCGCACTGGAAATTGCCGATAGACGGGCACGTGATCTTAATGATGCGGAAACATTACTGGGTGATTTGTTTACACGTGTAATTGCAGGCGGAAAAAGCATTTTCGGAGTTGATAGCCCCGAAGTAAAAGAACTTGGCGGCACCAGAAGAAGCGAAAGAAAAAGAAAATACAATTCAAATAATTAATATAATGCTGAAATTTCTGAAAAAACTATTTAATGCTGATGTAACAATAGCCCCGGTTATAAGTGTAAACGATGAAGAAGTTAAAAAATATGACACAGTAGCAGAAACAATCTCAGATTTAGAAAATGATCCAAATATCCCAATAGAAAAACTGGATAAGCTAAAAAAAAATTAAAATAGCTCAAGTTCAGAGTAAAGTAAAAATTAAGAACGGAGAATTAATTAATAGTTAAATTTATACTTCTTGACTTAAGTCAAATGCATTGATTATTCAAATATATATTATTGTGAGTCAAACTCCATCTAAAAATTAAAATAATTTAATATTGAAGAAAACAACTTTCTTTTTTGTTTGCATTTTAACATTGATTCTGTCAATAAACTGGATAAGAGATAGAAGAGAAAAAATAGACATCGATGATAGTTCGGATGATTTTATTCAATTTTATAATCAGAATACGGGTTGGTTTTCTTCATCTGTAAATAGAGATACAATTTTTAAAACCAGTAATGGCGGTTTGAATTGGGTAGGTTATTTAACCGTGGATACGAATCGTTTATCTACACTCTTTTTCATTGATCAGAATACCGGTTGGGCCGTGGGCAGAAGAGGAAAAATAGTCAAAACTACAACTGGAGGGACATCTTGGTTTCTGCAGACTTCAGGTGTACAATCATGGCTGAATGATGTTAAGTTTATTGATGCACAGACTGGTTTCATTGTCGGTTCATACGACTCATCACGGGTGATATTGAAAACAACCACCGGGGGAGTTAGCTGGCTAAGTATAAGTTCAAATGGTGCTGGAAGACTGTTTTCGGTTAAAATGCTGAGTGCAAATATCATTTATGCTGCAGGAGATTCAGGACGCATATTATTTACATCCAACGGCGGAAGCAGCTGGAATACGCAATCAACAAACGTCAACACTACTTTAAGAGAGATTGTAATGAGGTCATCATCTAGTGGATGTGCAGTAGGGTTGAACGGTGTAATTTTAACAACTACAAACAACGGAACAAACTGGGTGAACCGTTCATTTGATAACATTAATTTTTACTCTGCAGATTTTAGTTCTATCGATACCGGATATATTGGAGGGCAATATGGCCGGATTTATAAAACCACTAATGCCGGAGTAAATTGGTTTCAGCAATCAACACCTGTAGATACAACTAAGAACATTAAGAGTATTTTTTGCATAAGCAATCAAATTGCATGGGCAAGTGCCAAAGGTGATGGCCTCATATATACAACAAACGGGGGAATAACAAGTATAACTAGCATTTCAACTGAAGTACCTTCAGAGTATACCTTGTTTCAAAATTATCCAAATCCCTTTAATCCAAATACTAAAATACGATTTAGCATCCCAAAAACCTCATTTTCCAAACTGACTATATATGATGTTACTGGCAGAGTAATGGCGATACTTGTTAATGAGGAATTAAATCCCGGCCAGTATGAAGTTGATTGGGACGCTTCGCACAGAGCTAGCGGAGTGTATTATTATAAGCTTGAGACTGAAAGTTATATGGAAACTAAAAAAATGGTATTATTAAAATAATTCTTAACAAACATTGAATTGAATAATTCATCCGAAAATAATAATTCTTCAGCAAACCAATTCCTTAAAAAGGATGGTGGGAAAACTAAGTCCAATGCCATTGAAATCCCTTCAATTTCATTGCCAAAAGGCGGTGGAGCTATTAAAGGAATAGACGAAAAGTTTTCTGTAAATGCTGTAAATGGTACAGCCTCATTTTCAATTCCAATCCCGGTTTCACAGGCTCGTGGTGTTACCCCAAATCTTAGTCTATCATATAATTCAGGAGGTGGTAATGGCGTTTTTGGATTGGGCTGGTCTCTTGGTTTAACTGAAACCAAAGAGAAAATGGCAATTCAATATAAAAGTTCACAATCACGTTAATTTTTCTTTTTATATAATAAAATTTCTTTCTAAATTGTAATCATTAATAAGAGTTAACAATTCGAATTAGTGAGTTGATTCTTTTTGGAATCTGGCTGATGCTTAGAGTATTAATTTTCTTTCAACTCTGTAAACGAAAGTAAGTTTATTTTCTGGATGCATGAAAATCTTTTGACGAGACAAAACTGTTATAATACGGTCATAATTTAATTTCTTTTTGAACTTCAAAAAATCTAATAATCACGACATTAAAAATTCTAATATTTTTTTATGTAATTTAGATTTCTAATTATCAAGTTTTATACTTGTTATAAGCAATAATAAATTTTAATTTACTAAACAATTAATTAATGAAAGTAAAAGTCTGATATTACTCCCTTTAGGTCATTAGCTTTCTTTCATTTAAAATGCTTAAGATTTTCTTTATTGTGTAATTCTATAATTATTATTTAAAATATGTCCTACTCCATAAATGTAACGAATTTACCAATAGTCTTAGCTGGTCCAATTTTAAGAAGGGTAACTCCTAATTCAGTATCTGTATGGATTGCATTAAAAGAGGATATAGCTGTTAAATTGTTGGTGAAAAAAGTAGATAATATTGTGGTATTTCAAAGTACTATCGCCGAACATCCTGTAAAGCTTGGAAATAATTTATATGTAATAGTTATCAGTGCCTCCGGTACAAACCTGCAGGAAGGACAAATATATAAATATGATGTTGAATTTGAACTAAGTCCCGTTAAAACACTTAAAAGCGTTGGAATATTGGGATCTATCGCTGACGCAAGTATAGTTTCATATGCACCATATGACCTCCCCACCTTTTCAATACCCCCAACAAATTTAAATAAGTTACGCATAATACACGGCTCATGCCGCAAACCGCATGGTGAAAATTACGATGCCCTACAGGCTTTAGACACAATATTAAAGGGTTCTGTTAGATCTGCAAATTCACGACCACATTATTTATTCTTAACTGGTGATCAAATCTATTCTGATGATGTTTCACCGATTTTATTGTATATGATTAAGAAAGCTTCCTCTCAAATTACAGTATGGGTGGAGAATATTCAAGGGCTTAATAATGATTTTGTAGTAAGTAATCGAACGGATATTATTAAAAACTCGGATTTCACAGTTGACAAAGAATGTTCAAGCAATCATCTGATGAAATTATGTGAATTTTATTTAATGTATTTATTTGCATGGTCGGATATTTTATGGAATAATACCTTACCTACCTTTGAAGAAGTTCATTCAGGTGCAACAAAAACATTTATTAGTTATGAACCAGTTGGCAAAGGGGAGTTAACCAGGGAACGAATTGTTCAAAATCCTCTTTATACTCAATATAAATTAGACAATTTTAGAATAACTTTTTTCAAGAATTCACTTTCAAAAATTAGAAAATCTTTAGCGAATGTTCCTGTTTATATGATTCTTGATGATCATGAAATTACAGATGATATTTATCTAAATTATAAATGGTGCGAAAAAGTCTTGGGAGTTAATAATAGTGGAGGAAATTCTTCTGGAAAAAGAATTATTCAAAATGGTATGACTGCTTATGCGATTTTTCAATCGTGGGGCAACACTCCTGATCGCTTTGCTGACATAACACCGGAGACAGCTGGCCGGAAATTATTGAATTGTGTAAAGGATATTGCCGCAAACTCATCAATACAAAGTACTTGGGATGCAATTGCTAATATTGTCCTACCAAAACTAAATAATGCGAATAGATCTTTGGAGAATAATCCAAATAGCTTGATCTGGCATTATAAAATCGATTGGTGGCCCAAGCATGAAATTATTATTCTAGATACAAGGACTAACCGAAGTTATCCTAATAATATGGAGGGCTTTGCACAGTTAATAAGCTCAGCTTCTGTGAATCAACAGTTACCAACTCTGTTTAGTAAAGAGCTTCCTATATTAATTTCACCTGCACCGTTTATAGGAGCGCCTAATATTGAAGATTTAATTTTAAATTTACCCGGAAGTAAAGAGGGTAAAGATATGGAAGCGTGGGGTTACAATGAATTTGCATTCGAGCATTTTCTAGCAAGATTAGGAGATAAACTACCAATTATTAATAATGACTCTCATAAAGGTAAAATAATAATTCTATCTGGCGATGTCCATTATGGATTTTCTATAAGGTTACAGGTTTGGGCAGACAAATTATATAATTCTACTCAAAGTATCAAAAAAGCGAATTATTCGGTTATTCAGCTAACTTCGAGCTCACTTAAAAACGAGTCAATTGAACCATATCAACATGGTCCTTTGCATTGGCATTCAAAAGGTTTTAAAAACTTAATAAATCAAAGGAATACCTTTGTCTACACATGTAATCCAAATTATATGAGTCCTGGTAGATTAGAAAGATTTAAAGGCATATATAATGATAGACTTAACTCAGCATTTTTTTCTTTCTACTTCCCTCCTATTGAATGGAAATATAGAGTAGACCCTATTATAGCACAACAAGTTGCGTCCTCAGATTATTATGATCCAGATTCAGGTAATTCAATATACGATGAAGACAGAAGGATGCAACCTACACCTTATTCACCAAGATTGACGGGTACTGAAATTTCGAAATTGAATTCATACCTTGGATCTTTAAGTAATCATAAGGAGTATGCAACAAAGTGGGGAGATGGAAAAGAAATTGTTGGAAGAAATAACCTTGGAGATATAACCTTTAATTGGCCGGTAGATGAAAACAACAGAGCCGTTATACAAAGAATATGGTGGGGCCTTCAAGAAGGTAATGGATATAAGTTTAAAGTCCCATTTCCGCTTTCAAAATTTGTTGTTCCTTTAGGATTAAACATCCCGGATTTTCCGGAACCAAATATTATATAAATGGAAGAAAATTTTCAGACGAAAGTATTAGAACAATTAGAGATAATTATCTCCCCCTTGATTGTAGCCTCTAATGACGAAGATGCAAGAAAGAGATTGTTTAGGGCTCTTGGCTGGAATTTAGAGACTCTTGAACAAGGGAAAGTTAACAGTTTAATTTCTGCTTTAAGTAATATCTCAGCAAATTATTCTGTAATAACAAACTTAATTAATACCCCTCCTCAGACGCTTCCTGAATTAATTTCAATGTTTTCCAGTTTGGATTCATTGTTTACGACTCTGAAATCAATAAATGATGCTTTTAGCGGTAACGATAATATTACCCAAGAGCTAAAACTGCTTTTTGAGGATTTAATAAATTTACTTATAATATATTATCTGAAATCTAACTACCCTGCTCTCTACCAGATACTAGTTTTATCAACCACTATAGAACCGGAAAGTTCTATACAGCCAACCGTGCCATTATTAGATACCAATGGATTTATAGTAAAATATCCGGTTACGATTCCTAAGATACATCTTGGGAGACTAAGGGATTTATTGAACGATCCCGTGAGTGTTCTTAAAAATTATTATATAAAAAATAATCTTAACAACTCCCAGGATGCTCTTGATACCGCTGATTTATTATTTCCACGACTCGCAGACTTGTTCGAGATATTCGGGTTTATGACTCTTTACAGTGTCCGTGATATTGACATAATAGAATCCCAGACTGAATCTGCTAACTTAGGAGAAGGAGCTTTGACTGTCTGGAAGGAATTTCATGAAGAGGAAAGTCGCTTAGGCTTAACTTTTATGCTTTCATCCAAAGATGAAGGAAATCTTGGTTTAGTAGTGTCTCCATTTGGACAATTAGGTGTTTCAAAGACATTTAATGACTGGTTGCTGAATTTTGCCTTGAGTACCAGCATAGAAGGTTTTTCTATAGGTCCAAATGGCTTTAAATTTCCTTCAAGTTTTACTACTACAAACAGTTTAACCAGTCAACTGACATTAACAAAACTACAGGAATCCGATAACTTAGCTTATAAAATAGGCAGTACTACAAGCACAAGACTGGAAATTTCCGGCGTAAAAATTGTAGCAGACTTGTCATTAAATGATAGTTATACTGAATATGGAGCTTATTTACAAGTTCAAAATTCCAAATTTGTAATATCTGCTGGAGATGGTGATGGTTTTCTGAAAAAGATTCTTCCTGCAGACGGACTTGTGACAGAATTTGATTTTACTGTGGGTTGGTCTAATATTGCAGGTTTATATTTTGAGGGAAGCGCAGGGCTTGAAGTTGAAATTCCAATTAATAAAACAATACTTGATTTTTTAAAAATTACATCTCTTTTACTTTCTGTAAAAGTAGATAATACACCTGGTAAAAAGCCGATAAAATCATTTATTGCAATGAGCGGTTCATTGAAGCTTGGTCCCTTTACTGCTGTATTCGAAAAAATCGGATTAAAAGCCGATATAGATTTTCCTGATGATTCCAGTGGAAATTTAGGGTTGCTTGATATCGATTTTGGCTTTAAATCACCTTCAGGTGTTGGATTAGCAATTAATACTGCTGGAATTAAAGGGGGTGGATTTCTGTCCTTTGACCCTGATAATCATAAATATACAGGAGTATTTGAGCTTACAATTCAGGATGTAGTTTCAGTTAAGGTTATAGGAATTATTACTACTCGCTTGCCCAATAATCAAGAAGGCTACTCCTTGTTGCTTATTGTAATGGCCGAGTTTTCGCCTATTAATCTAGGTTTTGGTTTTACATTAAATGGTGTAGGCGGGCTGGCAGCAGTTCACAGAACTGTAAGGGTTGATGAGTTAAGAAAAGGTGTAAAAGATGGTTCGCTCGGAAGTATTTTATTTCCTGAAGACCCTGTTGCAAATGCTCCGCAAATTATAGCAGATCTTGAAAGGGTGTTTCCTATTCAGGAGGGCCGATATGCATTTGGATTAATGGCAAAGATAGGCTGGGGAACTCCAACACTCATCACACTTGATATAGGTTTGGTACTTGAGCTTCCCACTCCGGTCAGGGTTGTAATATTGGGAATAATCAGATGTTCATTACCTCATGAAGATTTTCCGATAATAAAAATAAATGCTAATTTCTTAGGCGTAATAGATTTTGAAAAAAAATATATAACTTTTGATGCGAGTTTGTACGATTCGAGGATACATTTATTTAACCTCTCCGGGGATATGGCGCTGCGTATCAGGTGGGGAAATAATCCGATTTTTTTATTAACCGTTGGAGGATTTCACCCTAACTTTTCTATCCCAAATAATCTTGATTTGCCCACTTTATCAAGGTTAACAATAAACTTGCTTGACGGAGATAATCCAAGGCTTACACTTTCAACTTACTTTGCAATTACTTCAAATACTTTGCAATTCGGAGCAAAGGTTGATTTCTACTACCAGGTAACCGAGAATATCAGGGCAACAGGAATATTAGCGTTTGACGTACTAATACATTTTTCACCATTCCATTTTGTAGCATCCTTAGAAGCAAACATTGCAATTATAAGAAAGAACAAAGCATTATTTGCTGTTAGTTTTAAAGGTCAGCTTGAAGGTCCTTCCCCCTGGAATGTAAACGGGGTTGCTGACTTTGAAGTTCTAGAAATTTCTTATAGTATTGACTTCAATAAAACATTTGGTTACACTCAACAAGCAATCCCCGGTCCTTACGATGTATACACCGAATTTAAAAATGCTGTGCAGAACAAAAGCAGCTGGAGCGCTGATGCATCATCTAATATAAATGAGCTTGTTACGATCAGAGATGTATCCAATGATGTTTCATCACAGCTAGTTGTATCGCCTTTTGGTATCCTAAAAGTCTCACAAAAAGTTGTTCCGTTAGGAATAAGTTTAGATAAATTCGGCAACAACAGCATTGCATCAGGAAATATGTTTGATATTAAGGTACCGGGAGTATCAAAAAGAGTCAAAGAGATGTTTGCCGCAGCTAATTTTTTTGAACTTTCTGATGCTGATAAGCTGGCAAAACCTTCATTCGAAGAATTTGATTCAGGTGTAGATTTTTCAGATAAAAACGCTTTTGATTCCGGGATTGGTGTTGAAATAGAATTGAAGTACGAACAGGTGATAATAAGAAATAGCGATAGAACCAGAACTCCTTTCGGTTTAGCTTTTTGTAAAAAAGAAATTGCTTTAAATCTAATGAGAGATGGTTCAATTGCAAGTTCTGGGTTAAATAGCCGCATAAACCGATCAACCACAGGCATTGGTTTAGAGATTAAACAGAATGAGTATGTTGTTTCTCAAGCTGACACAGTAAATACTAATGCATATAAAGGAAGTTATTATCAGACCCTAAAAAATGCAATGAAGATCGTTTCTGAAGATGTCCAGCTAGAGGATAAAGTATTTATCAGTAAAAGTGTTTATTAATTAGAACTGAATAATCAATGGATATAGCTAAATATTCTTTTTACCCCTGGCTTCGCAGGGGCTTGTCAACTAAAATAATTGCTAGCGATAATATTGGAGATGGGTCTCCGAATCCAGGGATGAAACCACGGGCTGAAACAAGTATAGCGGTTAATGTATTTAAAGATTCAACTGCAGAAACTGTAAGTAAAAATATTGAGCTTATAGGACCTGGTGACATAATAGGAATTAATTCTAATGCCATCATTAAAATGGAACCCAGAAACTGGGTTACGAACTTTGAACCGAATTATTTGCCGTATATAGATTTTTACGATGAGGAGTTTCCGTGGCGGTATTCTCCTGCGAGCCCCAATAATAATCGGCTTCGTCCCTGGTTATTCTTAATAGTCTTAAAGGAGGATGAGTTTACAAGAATGAACTTACCTGGAAGCGTTTTACCGGTTATAAATATCAAAGATATAAAAAAATTACCGCTTAAAAACGAGATTTGGGCATGGGCGCATGTACATTTAAATGATTCTTTAAAAAACGCATCTGAGTTGGAAACGGCTCTTAGAGATAATCCCAATCTCGGTTGCAGTAGAATTCTTTGCCCGCGATGTCTTGAAGCAAAACAGGGCTATCATGC
This sequence comes from Ignavibacteria bacterium UBA2360, assembly GCA_002344125.1. GTDB lineage: Bacteria > Bacteroidota > Ignavibacteria > Tepidaquicellales > OLB5 > OLB5. The sequence continues at coordinate 333,188 of DDTQ01000008.1, forward strand.
ATTCCTTATACCAACCTTTGAAACCGGAAGATTAGCAGGATTAGGTAGATTTGGTGAGATACAAAGCCTAGATTCACAATTATCTTCATGGGATATAAGTGTGAATGATTCAAATTTTCCGGTTTATTACGAATCATATTTTTCGACCGGCGAAACAGGGGATTTTGAAACTTTAGTTAGGAAGCTTAAACCTAAGGATGCAAATCCAGAAGCAGGTAAAAGAGAGATTCGATTAGATACATTTAGTTATCCCGAAGCTGTGCCAAACACCGACATATTTTTTCTCGAAGGTGCACTTAAGACCAATACTTCTACAAGGAAAGATTTTCTTGACCCAGAATTAAAAGACTTTCGTGACAAGGTGGCCGACTTTATAAATACAAACACTACCCTGAATGCTGATATTCCAATAATTACGCCTCCAATTTACGGCAAATGGCATATCCTGCATAATACTCCCCTTACATCAGATGCAGGGTGGATAAACGAACTAAACTTAGACCCAAGAAATAGAACCGCTGCCGGATTTGGATGCGAAGTAGTCCGGAAAAAACAGGATTATTATATGAAGTTAGCGTGGGAACAGCTGGAGAAAGTAAATGAGGCTAACAGGTTATTAATGGCAACAGCGTTTGCATCAAAAGTCAGTGATAATTTATTCGCAAAACATATTGAAAAGCAAGATAGTGAGAAATTTTTTAGTGTAACTTCTCCTGTTCATAAGGAGATAAAGATAGGTGGTCAATCTTTACAGAATACTGCACTGTATAGTTCAAATGCCGGGAAACTCTCAAATCACTCTTTTAGGAAAGTATCAAATAGCGCAGGTACAGTTTTAAGAAGATTAAGTAAGTCGTCTGCAAAATCACAACAAGTTTTCAGTGTCTCAAAAATGCTAACAACAGTAAAAACGCCCTCATTTCAAATGCCAATAAACGAAGTTTTTCAAAAAATAAATTCAATGAGCCTAAATACTCATGTAGTAGATAATATAGCTCCTGCAGGATTTATGAATTCTGTTTCTTCAAATGATATAAGCATTTTTAAGGCAAATTTAAATTCAGCATTCAATAATTTTAAAAATAATTTAACACACTTCATTGGTAATATTGAAATTGACGCTCCTCAACTGGCCTTAAATCTAAACACTGTTAAGTTAACTGTCGTTAATGAATACCATGATTATTACAAAAATAACGGTTTTGCCAGAGACCAGATCCGTTTAAATGGAGCCGTTCGTCTATTGAAATATACGATTCCTGTTATGGCTTATCCAATAATAGATATTCCAATGTACACTGAGTTGAGGGACTTATCTTTAGAATGCTTTTTCCCAAATATTGATTTAATTCCTAATAATTCAATTGTATTATTTGAAACAAATAACAGATTTATCGAATCTTTTATGGCAGGATTAAATTACGAAATGGCCCGGGAATTACTTTGGAGAGAATATCCAACTGATCAGAGAGGGAGTTATTTCAGGCTATTCTGGAATAAAAATACTATCCCTGCAACAGCCACCCCCGCGTACGACATTAAGGAAATTAATAATTGGAATAGCCAACTCGGAAATAATGCTCCGGTTCCGGGTCAAAATAATTTAGTTCTAAGTATTAAGGGTGATCTATTGAAAAAATACCCCAACACTGTTATTTATTTAGCCCAACAAAAGGATAACCATACTTTTCATAATGAACTATACCCAATTTTCGGTGCGAAGGTAGAACCCGATATATTCTTCATGGGATTTGATAAAACGAAAGATGAAATCAAAGGAGCCTCTAAGGAATGGTTCTTTATTATCCAGGAAAGGCCGGGCGAGGTGAGATTCGGACTGGATGTTGGTAAAAATATTAAAAATATAAGAATAAATTTATCACCTGATACACTTTCGTGGGATAATGTATCAACAGATAATACATACATCGGAATATCTGCTTCAGATTCTGGTAATCTAGCCACAAATGGATGGGGTAAGGATTCTGCTCACATGGCATCAATTTTTTATCAGAAACCGGTATTAATAGCGATCCCGGCAAACGAATTACTTCCTGCATAATTATGGGTAATGAAATTATTAAAAGATTTGGCAGTAAAATTGACAAATTGTCGAAAGAATTAAGTATTGAATCTGCTCATTTAGAAAATAAAAAAGGTCAGCTTCTAGATATCGATAGTTCACTTTCTAAAACTCATTCTGAAAAAGAAATAGTCGATTTGTTAGAAAAAAAGCGTGTTCTTAAACGTGAAATTAACCAGTTTGCAAAAAATGTAACTGATAAATATAGGTTAATTGCCGAAGCACGAACAGAACATTTTGCCCTATTTGATTCTAAAGCTATGCTTTCAAGTTTGTCTGATGACTACCCATTTTTGCTGCTTCCTGTAAGAACTGAAATCAGATTTCTTACTGTAAAAACTGTAAAAAGAGAAAAGAAAGTGTTTATTGGCGGAATTTGGAAAACCGAAAAAGATAAATTCTTTGTTGGCACAAAAAAAGTTGTTGATCCTAATTTCTCTCAGGAAACAAAGAAATCTATGCCATTTAAAGTTGGAGCAGGAACTACACAAATTAAAACCGGGACTATTTCAGATACGAAAAGAAAAGACATTCCAACAGGAGAGATGAAGGAAGTACTCAAGGAAGTTTATCCAGAAGTCGTCGAAGATGAACAACAACTTTGGGTAAGGATTTTCCCTGATGATATTTCAATTTCAACTCATGAATCTAAATTGACTAACGATGAATATTCACATGGAATAAACTTTTGGGAAGGTATCTGGTATCTTGGAAACGATGAAGAAAATCAGCTAATTGAATGGAACAAGCTTTGCAGCAAATATGGAATTAACCGCTCAATGTGGATAGTTAATAAAACTAAACCAATCAATTATGATAAAAAACCAGTGCTTTCAGTTAGTCAAGACGATCCCTTGACAGAAAAACCACTATTTAATACTCCTGCCCTAGCAGCTGGAAGGGACATTACTCCGAAATCTAATGTAATGCCTGATAAATTTACTGCTATACTCATAAAGGGAACAACAAGAAAAGAGTTTGACGGAAAACTTATACCTGACCCATTAATAGTTGGAATAAATTCGGCTAATTCTCCTGTTACGGAAGAAAGCGAGAATAATTCTGATGAGGAGATACCCGATGAAATTAAATGGTTGACTGACTTTGATGAGGCAGAAAAAATAGGCATGGCAATGAAAATTCCCCTGGATGATGATTTCAAGGATGGTTTTGATAAACTATTGATATTAGGAACAAAGTTTTCAGTCGATCAAAATCATACACAAAACATAATCGATCAATTGTTTGAATCTCATATATATGGCAACAGAGATTTTTCCTTTCTCCCCAATGGATTTCCTACAAATGCTTCTAAAGCTAACTCTAAAACTGATGATGCAGATCTTTTAAAGTATATGAGGCTTGCCTTAAATAATGATAACTTCAGTAATATTAGTCAGCAAGATAAAACTGATGGACAAATGCTCGCAGATTTCATGGGGGTTTCTTATGAAATTGTAAATAAAATTCATAACTATCGTAAATATGATCTAAAAGAAGCTTTTGCAATGAACGAAGCATTGTACCCTGCTACATTAGGGTATTATCTTTCAGAACTTATTTCTCCAATGGTTTCAAATAACGATATTGCTTCAATAAAAAATTTCTTCTTAAAATATGTCACAGGCAGGGGCCATGTTACATCTTTAAAGCTTGGTTCTCAGCCATATGGAATACTGCCAACAAGTGCATTTTCAAAATGGAGCTATCAGAACAACCTAAGCTCAAAATCATTCTTAAACTCAATATTTAATAATTTTCTTTCAATTACTTTAAAGAATTTGATAAATAAGCCAAATATGCTGAAGTCATTGGGCAATCTTCAGCAAGGTGACGCTGCATATGAAGATCTTTTTTTGGAAATTATTGGGCTTAATGCTTCTTCAGTCCATTATACGTTCAGACTTGCATTTGGCCCGGCGACAGTAAAAGCAACAGGTAATTCAAACGATGTTGCTCAAATAATAAGCAAATATAAATCACAGCTAGGATATAAATTTGATCTAACCTCATTAATATTCGAGCTATCTTATAATAAGTTTGGCGATATATCTATTTCTCCTGATATTAAATTGAAGATCCCTATAATTGATTCAAATCCTTTTTCTGAGTCCCGAAAGATTGAAAACATCTTCAAAACTGGGAATGAGTACTCTAATTACATTGAATGGCTGAGAAATCAATCATTTAATAATATAGTAAATGAAAGCTTTCTATCCGATCAACATAACAAACCAACCTCTTTATTATATTTATTATTAAGGCATTCGATGTTACTATCCTATTTTGATACGTCATTAACAATACTACACCAAAATCAGTTGATTTATGAACCCTTTAAAAGAGAAGCAGAATTTACTAACATATACAAAAATTTATCAGTTAATCCTCTGGCACAAAATGTTAAAAGTTCTAAAACTGTTGGTCCACTGAAAACTCCTTCAGATAAAAAATTCGATAAAATTGACGTTGAACAATCCAAAGAATTAAAACGTGAAGTAACTCCTGGAATGATCCCAAATGAAGCAGTTGTACCCGACAATAAGTTAGATATTATGAAAAAATCATATGGTTTAATAAGCAGGAATCTTCCAATTGCGGAGTATATTGATAAAGATATAAAAAAGTTTACAGGTTTATATTCAATATCAAATGTTGCTAAAGCGTTGGAAATACTAAAAGATCTGCCAACATCCCGGCTCGAACGCATTATGGCAGAACATCTGGATCTGTGCAGTTACCGCTTAGATGCCTGGTTGCATGGGCTTGTAAATGAAAGATTAATTTCAAAACGATTTTTAGCTAACAACAGGAAAACCGGCTCATTTTTGGGCTCATTTGGTTATTTAGAATCAATTAAGCCAAATGAAGAACAGGCTATGATTTTCAGGGAAGTATTGCCACTCAGTCAGTTACGTTCCGATATTTGGGATGAGGATAAATCCGGAAACACATATAAATTTATTCATAATCCTAAGTTTAACCTTGATGAAACATTTGTCTATCTTGGAAAAGATACTGTAAACAAATTTGATATTGACCCAATAACTGGTACTCTGCAAAAAAAAGAAAAATCTACAACTGAAAATAAAGGCTTTATTCATGCCCCATCAATCTCACATGCTGTGGCTGCTGCAATATTAAGATGTGGCTATTTCTCCTCAAAGTATAAAGGAAACAATAATGAATTGGCTGTAAATATTTCATCTGAAAGAAGTCGTACTGCCATGTTTTATATTGATGGGATCAACAGCGGACAGGATCTTGCCGCTTTATTAGGATATAGATTTGAACGCTCAATGCATGAGCTATCATTAGATAAATATATATATGATTTTAGATTGGCTTTCCCATTTACAATCAATAAAATTAACAATAATAATACTCAAGTCATAGAGCGGGATTATAGCCAAACCGTGGTAAATGGTATTGCGTTAATTGAGAATGAAACCATAGACAAAATTCAGGTTAAATTGATAGAAATTAGCAATAGTTATAGTACAATCCCAGAAACTGATAAAACTAATATATCAAATATTGTTAACAAATTAAAAACCCATTTGGATGCTGTTGGGGATTTAATTATGTCCGAGAGTATTTTTCAATTAGCACAAGGGAATTTTGTAAAATCAGGCTCTGCCTTAAATATGGCCAAAAGCGGAGAAGGTTTGAGAGAACCTGAAATCCTCAGGACACCAGCAACCGGAACTGCGGTTACACATAGGTTGATTTTAAGTATAGATGCATCTGACAATACCATTATCAAATGGGGTAGTAAAGATTCCTTGCTTTCAACCATTAACCCGTACTTGAACTCTTGGCTGGCTGGCCTCATGGGAAAGCCCGAGAATATCGTTATCACATATCAGTATTTGGATTCAGAATTAATTAAACAATATTCTAAAATTTTAATCACTGAACTTGACTTACAACCAATTGATTTATTTTATTTGTATCAGCACGATTTGGAAGAGAATAAATTCAATAAAATATATAATTATGTTAAACGCTTTCTTAAATTCGGAAAGGGACTTTCAGATCCGGTAATAATAAAAATAGATGAGTTGACTTCAGCAAATGAAATTCATATTGAAGATCTTTCATGCATATTATCACCCGTCAAGGAGATATTATTAAGTTCACGCCCTTTAAAGAGTCAGGACTTCGAATTGCCCGGAACCGAGAAGGAAGATATGAATATAAATGAAAACGTGCTTCTTAATAGAGTGGAGGATTTAATAAGTGAATTTAAAGATTCAGTCACTAATTTTTCAGATGCATTATTGAATAAAGATTCTGTTGAAATATTTAAATTTTTATTGAATTATTTTCAGCTAGAGGTTCCGGATGAAGCATTCGAGATGAGCGAAAATGTAAAAATTATTCATGAACATTTGTTAAAATCGTTAACTGAAAAAATCATGAAGGTTAATGATTTAATTTTTAAGGGAACTGAAGCCTATGAATTAGATGCTCTAAACCCCATAAATAAACAAAAGTTTATAGAATGTCTGCTTGAAATTATTAAACTGTTAACTAATAATGAGTTCCCCGTACTAACAGGTTTTCTTTTTACTGATTCTAAGAAAATGGAAATTGATACTGTTTTAAACCACTCCCTGGACGAAGAAAATGGCCTTCTAAGTTACGTGGGTAAAAATTCCGTTTTTCCGTGGCTGCAGGGTATTTCTAAAGTTCGGCAGAAAGTTAATAGTTTCAACTTGCTAAAAATAAATAACGAACTTTTAAATATTAACTCTATAAATTATCAGGACCCTTTACCTGTTCAATTCCCAATACACACTGAGGAAATAATCAGTGAAAATAATGAAAGATCTATTAGGATTACTGATAAATGGGTTGGACACCAATACCCTGTTGAGTATAAACCATCCGGGAATTTATTATCTATTATTACAGACTTCCCAGTAAATTATAGAAGTGAAAATAACCAAACGGGATTAATGATTGATGAGTGGACAGAATTAATTCCTAATACCGAAGAACTAACAGGTATAGCATTTAATTTTAACCAACCTGATTCAGAACCACCCCAAACTATTTTATTAGCGGTTGCGCCTCAAGATAATGGAGTTTGGAGCTGGGAGGATTTGGCTGACTCAGTATTGGAAACTTTTGAGCTCGCAAAGATAAGAACATTGACACCTGATAATATTTGGGGTAATCAAAATGGTGATTTGAGCCAGGTATTGCCAGCATTGTTCTCTGCATCCTCTTTTAATCCTAAGGAAAGCACTACGGTTGTATTAGACTCTAATACATTTGCCTCATAGTATATATTACATTATACAAAAAATTAATTTATAAATAGAAAAATATACAATTAATGTCACAGGATCCAGAAATAATTCATTGGTTTCAACTCAGACCCACACCATCCGCAGTTGCAAATAATGACGCAGCAATCAAAAGAAGCCTAAGATCTGAAATTAGAGATCCTTTGTGGATGCTCGGAAGACAATGGCAAATGGCCGAATTTGCGGCAGAGGATGCAGGAAGTGCTTCTTTAGTTACAACTGAAATAAACTCACGCAAGTTTAATAAAATTCGTCTGGGTAATAGTGCAAATAAAATTGATATTCATGAAAATACACCTGTAGAAGCAATTGTTGAATGCAGCAATATTTTTGATTCTTATATGATAAAGATTGAAATGGGCTTTCAATGGTTAAAGCTTCTAAAAAATATAAACAGACCGGAATTTAATATACTCTACCACGATTTTAACTTCAATGCCCCACAGTCAGGGAATTTAAGATTGGAAATGCCGACGGGAATAAGTAATTATAATAAGGATATAATAAATTCAAAAATAGAATATCTTGAACTAGCAATAAAAAAGCAAATAATTGATGGAACTAAACTTTATAAATACTTATCCAATTCTTCTAATAAAGCATCAAATTTCCTGGGTTCCAGTGACCCTCAAGTAGATACTCTTGGTGATGAATTCATTGAGATTTATAAAAAAATCTATACTTTACCAGTGTCTGATATAAACTCATCTTGGATCTCAGAAAGACAGGAATATAAGTTCAGCTATAGTTCCGAAACCAGCAATAATACAATAGAAATGATTGCTGACGAATATTACGATGGTAGATTTGACTGGAATGATGTAAATATAAAAAAGACAATCAGTGGTTCATCTAATAATGCAAGTAACCTTAAAAAAACAATCGGAATTAAAGCAATTCCTACGGGAGTTAAATTCCCTGGAATGCCGCTAAAAAGATTGTGGGCAATTGAGGATACCAATACTAATATCGGAAATATTGATATTTTTAATTATGATTCAGCTAGTTTAATCTTTACAGAATTTTGTTTAATGTATAGCAATGATTGGTCAATAATACCAGTCATGCTAGATACGGGTACTTTTTCAGAGATTAAGGAAATTTCAGTAATGGATGTTTTTGGCCAGGTTACCAAGATTAAACACTTTAATGATATTGATGGAAATGCAAATGATTGGAGTGTTTTTTCAGTACAAAATTCTAACGCTGATAGTTTCGAAAATGGACTATTCTTTCCTAATGTAGTTAACAATTTTTTAGAAAGTGAATCAATTGAGACCGTAATTTTTGCAAGAGATGAGATGGCTAATATTGTTTGGGGAATAGAACATATTATACCGGATTTATTTGGAATTGGAAAGAAAGCGCATGAATTAGCCCAAAAACATACCGCAAAGATTGAACCTGATGTAAATAGTGATAAGCAAACCTATAGTTTAATTAGAACCACCTCTCCCAACTGGATACCATTTATTCCTCAAAGGGATTCGACAAGTAATGCAAACATGTTACAGCTTGCAGCAATACCATATGTCAATATTGATAATGCCATGGTACTAACTGAGCCAGCCTCCACAATAATAAAGGATTTAAACGCAAATCAGAATATTCAAAAAAATAAAATATTTAACGAGGAAATCCCCCGTTCAGGAATTATTGTTTCGAAAAAATGGAAAAGATCACGTGGAGCCGACGGAAAGATATACACATGGCTTAAGAAAACAAAAAAGGTTGGTAGAGGCGAAACAAGCAGCAGCTTAAAGTTTGATTTTCTAAGGTAAATTTAACTACAAATCATATCTAGTATTTGATATTAAATAAATATAAACAATAATTCTATGAAAACATTAATAATTATCATCGCAATGATCTTCGTTAATCAATTAACCTTTACTCAATGGTTATCTGATGGTAAAGAAGAAGAAATTTGGGATGTATACTGTGATGAACATCGGATTCAAATTGATTTTGATAATCAAAATACGGGCTGGGCTGTACATTGGGCAAAAGATTCGGTCTTTAAAACTACAAACGCAGGTTTGAACTGGACAAGCTATTTTATAAACGATACAAATGGTCTCTCATCAATACATTTTATTAACAGCAACACAGGATGGGTTGCGGGCAAACATGGAATAATTGCTAAATCAACAAATGGAGGAATTACCTGGATTCCACAAAATTCTGGCGTTCAATCATGGTTATATACTATCTATTTTTATGATGTAAACACAGGCATGGCAGTAGGCAGCTTGGATTCTAACAGAGTTATCCTTAGGACGACAAATAGCGGTTCCAACTGGCAAATTCTTATGCGGAATAATCAGAGCAGGTTATACTCGGTTTACATGCAGAGTGGCCAGATCATTCATTGCGTTGGTGCTTCAGGCACAATAATCTATTCCACAAACGGTGGACTTAACTGGATAAATCAGCTGTCAGGGACAGGAGCCAATTTAAGAGACATCGTTTTTAGTGGTACATTAGGGTGCGCCGTTGGCTGGAATGGTGTAATTTTAACTACTACAAATAACGGTACAAACTGGATAAATCGCTCTTTCAATACTACAAACTTCTATGGAGTAGATTTCAGCGGCATAGATTCCGGTTATGTATGCGGATTGGGAAAAATGTACAAAACTGTCAACGGGGGTGTGAATTGGTTTCAGCAAACAACACCTGTTCCCGATACAGTTAATATTAAGAATGTATTTTGCGTAAATTCCCAAATTGTCTGGGCACAGCCGTGTTATGGCAATTTAATTTATACAACAAACGGTGGGAGTCCTATTGGAATTCAACCAATATCAAATGAGATCCCTATGGATTATGCGTTGGCGCAGAATTATCCTAATCCATTTAATCCTAATACAAAAATTCGAATTGGTATTTCAAAATATTCATTTGCACAGCTGACCATTTATGATATCACAGGTCGTGTTTTAGCAATACTTGTGAATGAAGATCTAAAACCCGGAATTTACGAGGTCGACTGGGATGCTTCTCATAGGGCCAGTGGAGTCTATTATTATAAACTAGAGGCTGAAACATACTCTGAAACAAAACGTATGGTTTTGCTGAAATGATAATAATCCTCAAATTTATCATTTAACAAAACAACAGTAATAATTTGTTACTTATTTGTTACCCGCTTAATAGCAAATATTAATATACCAATAATTTACCTTGCTATTGCGGGTTTGTTGCCCAAACTCCGGCCTCAGGAATAAATCCCTTGTCGTCCATTTCGAGCATGGCTTTTATTAAATGCGCTATATGTGTGCCTTCGAGTTTGGTTGGATTAAAATCACGCGGCTTGCCGCCGGCATTTATGCCGAAGTTAGTCTGTACTTCACTTGGATTAACAAGCATTACACGTATATTATGTTTCCTGAGTTCCGCGCGCCAGCATTCATTCATACCGCGCAGCGCGAACTTTGTTGCGCAGTAGGGTGAGCCGTTTGCGAAGCCGCCTGTACCGGCGCTTGAAGCTATGTTAATTATATTGCCATAACTTTTTTCTGTGAAATATTTGGCTGATTCCCGCCCGCACAGCATTGCGCCGGTAACATTTGTCATTAATACTTCGTTGAATTTTGCTGTATCAATTCCCGTTAACGGACTGAAATATCCATAAGCCGCATTATTGATGAGCACATTATAACCATCAAGCGCTTTTTTTGTTTTTTCTACAAGCGAAATAACATCACTTTCTTTTGAAACATCTGCCCGGATAGGAACTGCGCCAAGCTCTTTAGCGGCAGTTTCGAGCCTATTAGAATCCCTGCCGCAGATCACGACCTTTGCGCCGGCTTCAATTAATGTTTTTGCCGCTGCATAACCAATACCGAGACTGCCGCCTGTTACAAGTACTTTTGCGTTTTTTAGATCCATTTCAATTTTCCTTTCAATTTATTGATGCAATAATAATTGTAATTTAGTTTTATTTTTAGTCAATTAATTGTAATTGAATTTTAATATTCCGTATAAGCGTACACTAATTGTTACATTGAAACAAGACTAAGCAATTATTAAATTCTGAAAAATAAAGATCTTATTTAGGAGTTTACAGTATGAAAACTACAGCAGAGCATAACGAGCGTATCGCAAAAATGAGCTTTGCCTCTGTGTATCCCCACTATGTTACTAAAGTTGAAGGCAAGGGGAGGACAAAAAAAGAACTGCACGAGGTAATTGAATGGCTAACCGGGTTTGATAGCAAAAAACTGCAGCAACTGATAAAAGAGAAGGTCACTTTTGAAGAATTTTTTAAACGGGCTAAGCTGAATCCGAATGCACATTTAATTAAGGGAACCATATGCGGGTACCGCATTGAGGAAATCGATAATCAGCTGACGCAGAAGGCAAGATACATGGATAAACTGGTTGATGAGCTTGCAAAAGGCAGAAAGATGGAGAAGATACTGCGCAGCAATGATTGATTCGTTCGAATTTGCTGCATCAAAGACTCCTAACCCCAACCAGGCAAGACTCCGCAGCCTTATGAAGCATGCCGATTTCGGAGTTGGTTCATACATTTTCGAAGTGTACATAATATAAAATTTTAACTTTGTAGATAAAAATGAAACAATTTACAGCACGGTATATTTTCTTTTTCTTTTTTATATTCATTCATATTATTTCTTATGCACAAAACTCTGAAACGCTCACTGTTAAAAGTGACAGCTTAATTTTTGTTTCTATGAACCCTGAAAAAGGGTTTTACCATGATTACATTTTGTTCCTTCCAAAAGGTACCCCACTAAAGAAGAAAATTTTTTTGCTGGTGGAGCCCAACAATACAGGTAAGCTCTCAGACAGCATGGAAGTTCATAAAAGATCTGCAGTAAACTTAGCTTCAGTAAGTTCGGTTGGGAATAATGTTTCGACTGAGTTAAAAATACCTTTGCTTGTTCCGGTTTTTCCGCGACTTGAATCTCAGCCATTGATGTACACCCACGCGCTGGATAGAGATATAATGTTAGAGAAAACAGAAGCCTTGAAGCGGCTTGATCTGCAATTATTGGAAATGATAACTGATGCCGGAATTCTGCTGAAGTCTATGGATATTCAGGTTGAACCAAAATTTTTCATGAATGGATTTTCAGCGTCGGGCACGTTTACAAATCGTTTTAGTTTCATTCATCCTGATAAAATACAGGCATTGGCAATAGGCGGATTCAACGGAGAACTTATATTGCCTCAAAAGAAGATAAACGGAATTAAACTCAACTACCCGCTCGGAATCAACGATTTCATGGAGATATTCGGTGATAAATTTGATTTGGATTCATACAAAGAAATTCCGCAGTTTATCTACATGGGTGCCTTAGATGATAATGACGCGGTTCAGTTTGATGATGCATATACTGAAGAGGAACGTAAAATTATCAATGAAAATATTGGCAGTAATGTGCAGGCAAGATATTTGGAATGTCAGAAGATCTATGCTAAGAAAGGCGTAAATGCAGTTTTCAAAACATATGAAAATGTCGGGCATTGGACTACCTCAGAAGTAAATTTAGAAGTTATAAAGTTTTTCTTAGCTCAAATGCGAAATTGATCTGAAAACGGAATTTAAAAGAACTTATCAAGAAAAAGTCATGGCAAAAAGCAAATTACTCAGGATGGATAATATCAGCATTGTAGTGGAATCACTTGATGATGCTGTATTGTTCTTTGAAGAAATTGGTTTAAAACTGGAAGGCAGAGCCAAAATTGAAGGGGAGTGGGCAGGCCGTGTTACGGGACTTGGCAATCAAACTGTAGAGATCGCGATCATGGTCACCCCGGACGGGCACAGCAGGATAGAGCTTTCTAAGTTCATTACTCCACCGATAGTATCAGATCACAGGAATGCGCCGGTAAACTCGCTGGGTTATCTCCGGGTTATGTTCACCGTTGAAGATATTGACGAAGTGGTAGCAAGATTAACCAAGCTTGGAGCTAAACTTGAGGGAGAAGTAGTTCAGTATGAAAATTCTTACAGGCTTTGTTATATTCGTGCAGCCGATGGGCTTTTGATAGGACTGGCGGAAGAACTTGGGCGTACTGTGAAATGAATACACGAAATAAAATGGAATATTGCTATTTAATAAGCACCATTTTCTTTTCTTCAGAAAATTCACCCGCGCTCAGCCTGTAGAAATAAACTCCGCTGGGATAGCTTTCTGCATTCCAAACTACTTCATAGCTTCCCGGTTGTTTGTTTTCATTTACTAATACCGCTATTTCTTTACCTGTGATATCATAAATTCTAACCGAAACAGTACTTTCACTGCCAATAGAGTATCTAACAGCTGTTTTGGGATTAAATGGATTTGGATAATTCTGTCCCAGGCTGTATTTAGCCGGCTCATTGTTATTGTTTATGCCAACGGGGTCAGGCAGAAGTTTTACAATCTGACCATTTGCCATTCTGCTCATGTAAATATACCCGTCGGTATGCTGGACCAGCGTTGTTCCTAAGAGCGGAGATATGACACTGTGAGAAGTAATTGTATCATTGAACGGCGGATTACCCAGTTCATACTTCAATATACCTGTAACAGGTCCCGAAGCCTGCATGTTAGATGTTATAACTCTACCGGTCAAAGAGGGGTAAACTGTTCCGTTATAAACTATGATCCCTGTCGGAACATAATTCTGTATACCGTTACCTCCTATTGTATCCATTGGCTGCCTGTACAATGGATTATATGGTACACAATATCCCTGGCAAACGGGCCAACCGTAGTTCTTTCCTTTTTGGACAAAATTTATCTCGTCATTTGCCGATTGTCCGTTTTCTGTCAGGTAAATTGAATCATTATATGGACTGAAAGTAAAGTCCCAGGGATTCCTAAATCCGTATGCCCATATTCTGTCATCATTTCCTGTGGCCGGATTACCGTCATCGTAAAAAGGGTTATCAGCAGGGATTGTGCCATCTGAATTTATCCGCAATATTTTGCCAAGCGGATTTGTAAGCAATTGGGCGTTGTTTGGAATAAGACCTGCATCACCTACACTAATATAAAGCTTACCCAGCGGACCAAAATGAACATTACCTGCCACATGGGGACCCTGCCACAACGAACCGGGTCTTTTATATCTGAAGATCTTTAAAGGATTTGTTCCCAAATTATTGTTTTCAACAAATCTCACTACATTTATTGTGGAATCTGTTCCTACATAATAAATATAAACGTAGTGGTTTGAATTGAATGAAGGGTCAAGGCAGACACCAATAACGCCTGTTTCACCGTTGTAATAACAAGAGTCTTTAAAATTCCAGAAACAAGAGATTCTTTGACCTGTTGCTGAATTATAAATAAAAGTTGAATCTTTTTGCTGGTTGACAATAATATTACCATTAGGCATAAATGCAAAGACAGTGGGAAGGGTTAGACCGTTGATAATTATTTGATAATTTGCCTGCGCAAAAATTGTGTTTACAGAAAACAGCAGGATCAGGATGGATAAAATTTTTCTCTTTAACATTCAGGATCAATTTATGACCATTAAAATATTAATTTATCTGGTTAAAAACCATACCTGAATATTAATTTTGATTTAGTTGTTCAGTACTACTACAAATAAAAAGGGCGCCTAAGCGCCCCTTAATTGTTATTTATTCATCGGATGACTTAAAGTCATCCGATGAATATGAAACTAAACAATTCCGTAAGCAAGCATTGCGTTGGCTACTTTTACGAAGCCGCCGATGTTTGCGCCTGTTAAGTAATCGCCTTTTTTACCGTAAGCTTCTGCGGTATCAAGACATGTTTTGTGAATGCTCTTCATAATTCCGAGTAACTTGGCATCAACTTCTTCTCTGCTCCACATCAATCTCATACTGTTCTGGCTCATTTCAAGTCCTGATACGGCTACGCCGCCTGCGTTAGCAGCTTTTGCGGGTCCGTACAAGAAACCGTTATCCTGATATATCTTTATCGCTGCAAGATCGCTCGGCATATTGGCGCCTTCTGATACACAATAGCAGCCTGCATCAACTAAACCTTTTGCAAGGCTTTCATCAAGCTCGTTCTGTGTTGCGCACGGTAAAGCTATATCAACCTTTAAGCCGTGTTCTTTTATTACCTGCCATACACTCAAACCTTCATAATATTTCACTTTATGTTTATCAGCGTATTCTTTTATTCTGCCGCGGCGGTTATTCTTTAAGTCTAATAAGAATGCCAGTTTTGCCGGATCAATACCTGATTCATCAACTATCGTGCCGTTTGAATCTGAACATGTTATCGGGATACCGCCTAAGTCATTAACTTTTTCAATTGCGTACTGTGATACGTTTCCTGAACCGCTTACTGCAACGCGTTTGCCTTTAAAGTCTTTGCCGTTTGCTGCGAGCATTTCTGCTGCAAAATAAACTGTTCCGTAACCTGTAGCTTCGGGTCTTATTAAACTTCCGCCGTATTCAAGTCCTTTGCCTGTTAAAACGCCTGTATGCTCATTAACTATTTTTTTGTAATAGCCGTATAAGAAACCGATCTCTCTTCCGCCAACACCAATATCACCTGCGGGTACATCTCTGTCGGGTCCGATATGTCTGAATAATTCTCTCATGAAAGCGTAGCAGAATCTCATAACTTCGTCATCTGATTTTCCTTTAGGATCGAAATCACTTCCGCCTTTACCGCCGCCCATTGGCAAAGTGGTTAAAGCGTTCTTGAAGATCTGTTCGAAACCAAGGAATTTTAGAATACCTAAGTTAACTGAGGGGTGGAATCTTAAGCCGCCTTTGTATGGACCGATTGCGTTGTTGAATTCAACCCTGAAACCGCGGTTTACCTGAACCTCGCCTGCATCATCAACCCATGGAACGCGGAATAATATTGCCCTGTCGGGAACAACTATCCTTTCATATATTTTTGCTTTTACAAATTCGGGATGTTTTGCTACTGTGGGTTCAAGGGTTGTTAGTACTTCTTCTACTGCCTGATGGAATTCGGGCTGAGCCGCATCTTTAATTTTGACTTTTTCAATTACATCTTTAATTACTGAAGACGATTTTGCCATTGAAATGCTCCTTCTTAGCGTGTTTTTTTATTTGATTGGTTCAGGGTCTTTTGCAATAATTTCCCTGGTTATATATACAAAAATACCGTTTTTTTAGGACTTTAAACAATGATATTAATCATAATTTAAGAAACATATACAATTAGTTTTCTTTGTTTATAATATAAAATGTGTTTAAATTGTTTAAATATAATTTTTAGAAAATTTATAAATTAAGGATTTTAATGAAAATTAAGAAATTTACCTGTGTAAACTGCGGTGCGCCTAAAGTGAACGAGTATAAATCACCATATATTATGTGCGATTATTGCGGATCGTTTACTGATATTGATTATACTATGGGGCTCGATAAATGGAACGAATCAACTGTTAAAACGATGAACTACCAGGCTACTAAAATTGCGCTCATGAACAAAATTCAGGCTGCGCTGCAGCGCGGAGATAAGGAGCAGTATTACAGCCTGCAAAAAGATTTCTGGGATTACTATTACCGCACTTTTCCTGCATATCTGCCGCCATCAATTGATGATGGTTATAAGTATAGAGATTACCTTGAAGTATGCGCGGAATCAAGCACAGAATACGGCTTTGACCCCAAGTGGCAGGAGTACGGAGTTAAGCAGCAGCAGCTGCAGAATTCATTGACGTATTACAATGACGGCACAGGAAATAAAGTTGAAAGCACTGGATTTTTCAGACTTGCTGAATTTTTTATCGGTATGACAAAAGACGGCATGCGTGTGTTTTATGAAAACCCGAAATACGCTATAATGCACGACCTTATCCCGGAGCAGGTGCATATGAAAATGAAGATGTCAATGTTCGTGCAGGTTTGGATCCCATATTTAACGGAAACTGAACAGGAGAGATTTCTGAAAATGACCGGTTTCAGTATGCAGTATGTTGATATCGAAAGACCCGCCGGCAGAACCGGGGAGTGTGAACACTGCAAAGCTGAAATATATATACCCGAAGGATCATACAAAGTTCATTGCGAAAGCTGCCACAAGAACACAAAAGTTCAGCAGCAATTTAAATGCATGTCCTGCGGCGCGGATAATAAAGTACCCGAGTTTCCGGCTAAACCCATTGATTGCGAATTCTGCGGCGTAGAAAACAGGCTGATACAGAGATTGTTTGGGTGAGGAAAAAAAAGTACACGCAAAGCCGCAAAGACGCTAAGGATTATATTG
This sequence comes from Ignavibacteria bacterium UBA2360, assembly GCA_002344125.1. GTDB lineage: Bacteria > Bacteroidota > Ignavibacteria > Tepidaquicellales > OLB5 > OLB5. Next base: position 350,803 of record DDTQ01000008.1, read on the forward strand.
TTTTGATTCTCATTCCCAAACTCCAGTTTGGAATGTATAATTCAAAGTATTGAAATGCGAAATTTAATAAAACAACTTATACTTTCAATTAAGCCATACGATGATCTTGAATCTGAACAAATTATTGATATATTAAAATGGATCGATGGTGGTGAAGAAATTTTCAGAATTCAAAAACCGGCAATTCCACCAAAACATCTTGTTTCATATTTTGTAATTATTGATCCTGCTATGAGAAAAATTCTGCTTATGGATCATATCAAAGCATGTCTCTGGCTGCCATGTGGTGGACATATTGAGAAAGATGAGCATCCAAAAGCCGCAGTTGAACGGGAGATTCAAGAAGAGCTGAATATTGCTGCAGAGTACATTTATGAAAAACCTTTGTTTATTACACAAACTGTGACAGTGGGGAAAACTGCAGGACATACAGACATATCTTTGTGGTATGTACTCTCAGGAGATTCTTTGAAGAAGGTCAATTATGATCCGGGAGAATTCAAAGGATACAAATGGTTTGAATACGAAGAAATCTTAAATAGTGATGGAAAGGGTTTTGACCCGCACATGCAGAGATTTACTAAGAAATTTTTATTATCGGGTTTGCAGTATTAGTATGTAAATTCTGCGGTGTTGAAAACAGACTGATACAGAGATTGTTTGGGTGAGGAAAAATAAGTACACGCAAAGCCGCAAAGACGCTAAGGATTATATTTGTTAAATTCTCATTCCCAAACTCCAGTTTGGGAATGTTAAAGAATAAATTTATGTAGCCCGAAATGCCGTTTCGGGCAGTCGATTCAGCGATTCGACTTACATCACCAATATCTTCTCTTCAGTCATTTCATTTATCGCATAGCGCACGCCTTCGCGTGTGTTACCGGAGTCCTTAACGCCGCCGTAAGGCATCGCGTCCATTCTGTATGCAGAAGCTTCGTTTACAATCACTCCGCCTGTGTGAATATTATTATACGCGTACATAATTGCCTTCATATCATTTGTAAACACACCTGCCTGTAAGCCAAAACGTGAATCGTTAACCTTTTCCACAGCCTCTTCAATGTTATTTACAGCTTCAATAGTAATTACCGGAGCAAAAACCTCTGCACATTTAACATTAACATTATCAGGTGCGTTCTCTATCACAGTCGGTTCAAGTACAGCTCCGCTGCGATTGCCGCCGCAAAGTATCTTTGCGCCGGCGGCTTCTGCTTCGTTGACCCATTTTTCGGCGCGAATTGCTTCTTCCTCGGTAATCATAGGTCCCGTTATTGTATTTTCATCGTAGGGATCGCCATACTTAACATTTTTTGCCGCTTCAGTAATTTTAGTGCGAAAGGTATCATAAATATCTTTTTGGACATAAACGCGCTGTACGGATATACAGCTTTGTCCGGCTTGTGAAAATCCACCAATTGTAATTTTGGTTACCGCGGAATCAATATCAGCATCCCTGTTCACAATTACTCCTGCATTTCCGCCAAGCTCCAGTGAAACTTTTTGCCTGTCTGATTTCTTCTTAATTCTCCAGCCAACATCACCTGAGCCTGTGAAACTTATAAGCTTGATCCGGCTATCGGCAATATGTTTATCTAACTTACTGCCTGATATTGGCAGCACATTTACCGGGATTGATGTTATGCCAAGCTCTTTACAGGCTTGGTGAACTATTTTACCCAGAGTGATGGCGGTTAACATTGAGCTTGATGCGGGTTTTATCATTATTACATTGCCACTTGCGAGTGCGGGTGATATTTTATGAGCTACAAGATTGATCGGGAAGTTCCACGGAGTAATTCCGAGTATTAATCCAACCGGAAACCTGCGAACAATCCCTGTTTTATCTTCTGAACCGGGAAGCAGGTCCATTGGCAACACCTCGCCGTGAATGCGTGAGCATTCTTCCGCGCCAAGTCTGAATGTAAAAATTGCGCGGTCAACTTCGATAAGCGAAAACTTTATCGGCTTTCCGGTTTCATCAGTAATTAGTTTTGCTAACTCGCTTTTTTGTGATTTGATCCGGGCAGATAAGTTATACAGTATTTCCTGCTTTTTGTATGTTGGCAGGTTTGCGTAATCTTTTGCAATTGATGTAAGGTATTCCGCTGAAGTGCTGAATTCAGTTTCCCCGGCAATGTAAACTTCACCAACGGTTTTATTTGTATATGGATTTACAACGGGTTTAACTTTATTGGTTGAAATGAATTCACCGCCAATTAATATTTTTTCAGGCATAAAGTAATCTTTTTTATATTAATACTCTGATTCCCAAACTCCAGTTTGGGAATCAATAAACAAAGTTAATGAAATATGAAGAGGGTTAAAATGAAAAATGTGGAAAAATGTTCCAAATCGGAGTTTGCCCAAAAGACTTTTCGGGAGGATAAAGGTCAAAGAAGTTTCCCAAACTGGAGTTTGGGAAACAGGGTAAAGGGTTAAAAGAGAATTATTTATTATTATCTCGTGCCGCGAATAGAAATTTCGTAAATCAAAGAAGCTGATTGATCTTAAGTGAAACTAACTGTTATAGAAACTATTTTCGTGGCACGAGTATTTTTACTTTTTCTTAAGCTGAAGTTGAATCAGCGATTCGACATACAGTAGTACATAAAAAAAGAGTGACTGAATATTCAGTCACTCTTAAAACTTGAAAAGATCCTTCTCTCCTGCCTTCGGCAGTCGCTCAGGATATATTAATTACAGCTGTTTTGAATCGCTTGATTTTTTGTTTTTGCTTGGGCATTCTTTGCTGTTATCGCCGGAATTTTTTCCGTCTTTATCGCAGCCTGATTTGCCTGAGCAATCCATGTTCTTTTCTTTCAGTGATGCAGCAATATTCTCTTCGGTGGTTTCACCGGCTGCGTACATTATTGTGACATTTGTCATTTTTGAAACATTGCAGGTTGAACCGAAATTAACTTCTTTAACGCCTGCTATGCTTAAAATGTTTTTCTGCAGGTCCGCTTTTGAATCATCGCATGTAACTTTATCTGTTACGAACTGGTAGCTTGAAAACTCGCCGCCTGCTTTGATTTTATTCTTATCGTCGCATTTTGATTTATCACAGCCGGTTTTATCTCCGGAAGATTCGATTGCCGCTGTTTTATCACAGCCTGATTTATCGCCTGCGCTTGTTGTGCATTCTTTGCTGCAATCCTTACCGTCTTTATCGTTAGCTATCAAATAAGACTGGTTAAGATATAAAAAGCCAAAAGCAAAGATAATTACTAATGCCGCTGCTCCAAGAAATTTTTTATTCATAGCTTTAAAATATTTAGGTTTTTAATGGATTATTTTAGGCAAAGATAGAGATTTTTTACTGCTAATCCAATAGCCTTTGTGCAACAAATTTCATAAGTACAGTTAAAACCTAATCTTAATCATATTATTTAAACGCTATTTTAGCTATTTTTGTTATGAAAATTTATGAACTATACCCATAAGATCAAAGAAGGTAAGTTATTATGAAAGAATTCAAAAACAGAAAAGAAAAATTCCTTACTGATTCAGGCATTGAGATCCCTGCATTCATAAAAGAGGATTCAGAAAAGTATAAAACCAAGTTAGGCAACCCAGGCTCATTCCCCTTTACACGGGGTGTGCATGAACAAATGTACCGCAGCAGATTCTGGACTATGAGGCAATATGCGGGTTTCGGTTCCGCTGAAGAATCTAATAAACGATACAAATTTCTGCTGGAGCAGGGCACTACAGGATTAAGTATCGCGTTCGATCTGCCGACGCAAATTGGCTACGATAGTGATGAAGCTATAGCCGAAGGTGAAATTGGAAAAGTAGGCGTTGCCATTGATACTCTGAAAGATATGGAAATACTCTTTGATGGAATAACACTTGATAAAATTACCACATCAATGACGATCAACGCGACAGCAGCTGTGCTGCTTTGTATGTATGTCGCGATAGCCAAAAAACAGGGGGCTGATCTTAAAAAGATAAGCGGTACAATACAGAACGATGTACTTAAAGAATATATTGCACGAGGTACGTATATATATCCTCCCAAACACTCAATGAGGCTTATTACCGATATATTCGCATGGTGCAATGAAAATCTTCCGAGCTGGAATACAATTTCCATCAGCGGCTACCATATCCGCGAAGCGGGCAGCAATGCCGTGCAGGAAGTAGCCTTCACAATTGCAGATGCGATAGCTTACATAGAAGCTGCGGTTAAAGCCGGACTGGATGTCGATAAATTCGCTTCAAGGCTTTCTTTCTTCTTTAACGGACAGATAAACCTGCTTGAAGAAGTAGCCAAATACCGCGCGGCAAGAAGGATTTACAGCAAGATCATGAAGGAACGCTTCAATGCAAAAAGTGAAAAAAGCATGATGCTGCGGTTCCATTGCCAAACAGCAGGGTCATCGCTTACAGCGCAGCAGGTTGAAAACAATGTTATCCGGACAACCATTGAAGCAATGGCAGCCGTTCTTGGGGGATGCCAATCCTTACACACAAACTCCAAAGATGAAGCACTTGCGCTTCCGACCGAAGATTCCGTTACAACAGCTTTAAGGACTCAGCAGGTTATTGCTTACGAAAGCGGCGTTGCAGATACTGTTGACCCGTTTGCAGGTTCATATTATATAGAGTATCTTACAGATCAGATAGAAAAAGGCGCATGGGATTACCTTAACAAAATAGATGAATTGGGCGGGGCAGTTAAATGCATTGAACTTAATTACCAGCAGGATGAAATTGCGAACAGCGCGTATGAATTTGAGAAAGAAATTGAATCAGGTGAGCGGGTAATTGTTGGTGTGAATAAGTTTGTAGATGAAGATCACCCTGAAAAACTTGACCTGATGCATATTGATGAAGCTATAGGGAAAGAACAGATAGCCAAGCTGAAAAAAGTTAAGGCAGAAAGAGATAATGATACAGTTAAGCGCGATCTTGATGCGTTGAAAAAAGCAGCCGAAGGAAATGATAACATGCTGCCGTATATTCTGAAATGTGTTGAAAGTTATTGTTCAATTGGCGAAATTTCCAATACGCTTCGCGGAGTTTGGGGCGAGTATTAGGATCCTAAAGCAATAAGTTGAACTAAACCATAATTTATGAACCGGGTAGTATGGATAACAGGCGCTTCAACCGGAATTGGGTTTGAGCTTGCCAAAGTATTTGCCAAATCAGGTTATATTATTGTTGCTACGGCCAGAAGAAAATCAAGGCTTGTAAGCCTTGTAAACGAAATTCGTTTTGCTGGACATGAAGCTTACGCCTTTGTTTGCGATGTCCGCTCAGAACGGAGTATCATTAGTACCAAGAAAAAAATACTAGAAAAGTGCGGTACTATTGATATACTAATCAATAATGCCTCAATAACTGCGTTTAAATCCTTTATTGATACCAAACCGCCGGAATTTGACGATATCATTGAAACCAACCTTCGGGGCAGCTATCTTATGGCGCGTACGGTATTGCCTATGATGATAAAGAAAAAGCGCGGACATATCATAAATATATTATCTGTGGCGGCTCACACTGTATTTACCAACAGCTCCGCTTACGCGGCTTCCAAAGCGGGAATGCTTGCGATGTTCAATGGTTTAAGGGCAGAGGTAAGGAAGTTCAATATTAAGGTATCCAATATTATGCCGGGGGCTACCGATACCCCGATGTGGAGCCCAGCTGTAAGACAGAAATCAGCAAACAGAATGATGACACCGCGCGAAGTTGCTGATATTACTTTCGCAGTCGCAAACCAGCCAAAAAAGGTTGTGATTGAAGATGTTATTATTAAGCCAATAAAAGGGGATTTGTGATAAAATAGAAATCCACTTATTGTTGAATGAAGAGTATGGACTTCATTAAATTTTATTTAGAGGATATAGTAGCACAGACATTCTTGTCTGTGCTTTATTTTGACAGACAGGAATGTCTGTCCCACCATCCAAAACCAGAAAATGAAACTACTAAACAGAATAGCTGTAATTACCGGAGCAGGTAAAGGTATCGGCAAAACAACAGCTGAGCTGTTCCTGAAAGAAGGAGCCAAGGTTGTGCTTACTTCCAGGAATAAAAGTGACCTTGAACAGTTCATCGCCGGTAATGAAAGCAAAAAAGATAATATCACAATTATTGCCGGAGATATTTCAAAGGAAGAAACCATACAGAATGTAATTGATGAAACTATTGGTAAATATGGTAAGGCAGATATTCTGGTGAATAATGCCGGGTTTGGGATATTTGACAATATGGTTGATTCCAAAACCGAAGACTTTGATACAGTATTCAATACAAATGTACGCGCATTGTACCTTATTACAAAAGGATTTCTCCCGCACATGATAAAAGAACATTCCGGCACTATAATTAATATCGCATCCGTTGCAGGTAAACAGGGATTCGCTACCGGCGCAATCTATTGCGCAAGTAAGCATGCGGTAATGGGAATTAGCCGCGCGTTGATGCTTGAAGTAAGGCAGTATAACATTAGAGTCTGTGCAATTTGCCCGGGAAGTGTCGCCACAGATTTCTTCAGGACAGATTCTCAAACTACGCTTTCTTCCAGTAAGGAATCAGTGCTTCAGGCTGAGGAAATTGCCGAAACCATTCTTCTGGCAGCTTCACTGCCGGAAAATGCTCTGATAGGTGAAATTGAGATAAGACCTACAAATCCAAGGAAATGAAATTTAACAATACTATTTTTGCGAGGAGCGTGGCGCTGTGCCCGCCTATGGCGAGGACGAAGCAATCTCAACAATGTATGCAATTATTTATGGGATTGCTTCGCTTTGTGTTTCGCAGGCTCAATACTCCGCTCGCAAAGGTGGCATTGATATTAATATTTTCAACCTGTGTAGTTTATTCCCAGGAAAATAATATTGAGCTTGTTGAAAGCATTCCCGTTGAAACAACCCTCGATAATCCCGACATACGCAATACATTGGAAGTTTGGCTGGAGATGATAAACTCCGCGCAAACAACTCTTGATATAGAACAATTCTACATATCAAATGAAAAAGGCGAACCGCTTGATACAATACTGAACGCAATTATTGCCGCAGCCAAAAGGGGAGTGATTGTCCGCATTATTGTTGATGCCGGTATGTATCAAACATATCCCGAAAGTGCCGATGAGCTGGATAAAATTGAAAATATTGAAGTCCGGAAAATTGATATAAAAAGCTTGACAGGGGGTATACAGCATTCAAAGTATTTTATAGTAGATGGTAAAGAAGTGTTCCTCGGTTCACAGAATTTTGATTGGCGTGCATTGAAGCATATACATGAACTTGGAGTTAGGGTTGATAACAGGCCAATTGCAGAATTTTATTCGGAAATTTTCAACTTTGATTGGTGCTTCAGTGGTGTAGTTGATTCTTGCTTTTTCAAAGTTACTTTGCCGCAAACACAGGTGATAAACACAGGTATTTATAGCTGGATTAGTGTGAAACCGGGTTATTCATCTTTCAGTACTTTTACAAATGTAAAGTATCCGGCTAATTATTTCTTTTGGGATTTTGGATCGAAGCCCCACGAAAGATTTTTTGATGTAAATCAAATTTACGAAATCATTAGAAATGCAGGATCTGAGATCAACCTCCAATTCCTCTCATACAATCCCGTTACAAAGGATGGCTACTGGGAAGAAGTTGATATGGCTTTAATTTCCGCAAGCAAAAGGGGAGTGAAGGTTAAGCTGCTTGTATCTGACTGGAACCTTGGTAAAACCGCAGTAGAACATTTTAAGGAGCTTATCCAATATCCAAATTTCGAGATCAGATATACTTCCATTCCTGAATATTCCGGAGGTTTTATTCCATTCGCACGGGTTGAGCATTGTAAATTCATTACTGCTGATAACAATACATGGATAGGCACAAGCAACATGAGCTATGATTACTTTTATGAATCACGTAATGTTGGATTGGTTGTAGAAAGCGGAAAGTTTACACAGAGAGTGCGTGATATTTTCTACAAAAGCTGGAACAGCGAGTATGCGCATCCAATTGAGTCAACAGGAGAATATCAATCAAGAAAGAGAAATTAGTATTCAATAATAGAGATTCCCGCTTTCGCGGGAATGACAAAAACAAAAGCTGGAATAGTGAGTATGCATATCCGATTGAGTCTGGTGGAGAATATCTGCAAAGGAGACGAGACCATGATTAAACTGATTAAAGGATTATAATTGTAACGCGAATCGTTGTTTCGCGTACTTTAGTCGAATCAGCGATTCTACAATCATTAACGATAAACATCTTTTCGGTGTGCTATTTTATATACTTTAATTTCTTTCTTGCTATCATCAACTTCGTATAGAACCCTGTATTCACCAATTCTGATTCTGTATCCTTTTTCATTATGGAGCTTTTTGCAGGAGTTTGGGCGCGGAAATTCCTTTAACACGATTACTTTATTTATTATTCTTCTTGCAGAAGAGAAGCTTAATTTATCTAATTGCTTTTGCGCAAGATTATTTATTAATACCCGATACACGCTTTCTTCTCATATTTGTTTTCTTTATTCTTTCTTGCTTTTCTCTTTGTTTTTTGTAATCATCAATATTTAAGAAGTAATTTGAATCTTTTTTAGCCTTTTCAAGTTCTGCTGTTTCTTCTATTACTTCAAGAAGTTCCTTGTATTCCTTATCCTTTTTGAGAATATCCCAGGTTTTTTTGGAAATGATCACCTGTTTTTTATCAACTAAAACCATATCTTTTCCTTTCTTCTTAAATATACTAAATCTAAAATTAAAAAACCCCGACTTTCAATTGGTTAATAAAGTGAGAATAAATTTCTAAACCTACAACTCCATTTAGGGTAGTCGAATCTGCGATTCGACATATATGATTTAGTCTTAAACAAAAAGCCCCAACTTTCGTTGGGGCTTAGTTCGTAATTCGTAAATATTAATTTCTAACTGAATTAATACATGCCGCCCATATCACCGTAACCGCCGCCAGGAGGCATCATTGGCGCTGCTTTTTCCTTTTCAGGTTTTTCGCAGATAACCGCCTCGGTGGTGAGTAACATAGAAGCTACTGATGCAGCGTTTTCGAGGGCTACCCTTGTAACCTTGGTAGGATCGATAACGCCTGCTTTTATCAGGTTCTGGTACTCTTCGGTCAATGCATTGAATCCATAGTCATCTTTGTTCTTTTTGATCTCGTTAATTACAACAGAAGCTTCAACGCCTGCGTTTTCAACGATCTGTCTTAACGGAGCTTCGATAGCTTTTCTTATGATATCAACACCAATTTTCTGGTCATCGTTATCGCCTTTAAGTTTATCAAGACCACTTGATACTCTTATTAGAGCAACACCGCCGCCCGGAACGATACCTTCTTCAACAGCCGCGCGTGTAGCGTGCAGAGCGTCTTCAACTCTAGCTTTCTTTTCTTTCATCTCAACTTCTGTAGCTGCACCGATCTTTAATACAGCAACGCCGCCTGAAAGTTTCGCAAGTCTTTCCTGTAATTTTTCTTTATCGTAATCGCTGGTAGTTTTTTCTATCTGAGCCTTAATTTCGTTTACGCGTTTCTTTATGTCATCTTTCTTTCCTGCGCCTTCAACTATGATAGTGTTATCTTTATCGATAACAATTTTCTTAGCTGTTCCAAGATAAGAAACTGTAGCGTTTTCGAGCTTGTAGCCTTTTTCTTCGCTGATAACTGTACCTGCGGTTAATACTGCGATATCTTCGAGCATTGCTTTGCGTCTATCGCCAAATCCCGGTGCTTTTACAGCAGCAATTTTTAATGTACCGCGTAACTTGTTTACTACAAGTGTTGCCAAAGCTTCACCTTCGAGGTCTTCAGCAATGATAAGCATTGTTCTGCCTGCCTGCGCTACTTTTTCAAGTATAGGAAGCAGATCTTTCATTGTGGAGATCTTTTTATCGTAGATGAGGATGTAGGGATCTTCTAAAACTGATTCCATTGTATCTGCATCGGTTACAAAGTACGGTGAGAGGTAACCTCTATCGAACTGCATACCTTCAACTATATCAACTGTTGTATCTGTACCTTTAGCTTCTTCAACTGTGATTACGCCATCTGTTCCGACTTTCATCATAGCGTCAGCGATAAGCTCACCGATGAGTTTATCATTGTTAGCTGAAATTGAACCAACCTGCGCTATTTCAGTTTTACTTGTCTTATCAATGTTCTTGCTTAATTTTGCAAGGCCATCAACAATTTTTGATACAGCAATATCAATACCGCGCTTAAGATCCATTGGATTTGCGCCTGCTGTTACGTTCTTTACGCCTTCGGCGTAAATTGCCTGAGCAAGTACGGTTGCAGTTGTTGTACCATCACCTGCAACATCGCTGGTTTTGGATGCAACTTCTTTTACCATCTGCGCCCCCATGTTTTCTATGGGGTCTTCAAGCTCAACTTCTTTTGCAACAGTAACACCATCTTTTGTAACTGTTGGTGTACCGAATTTTTTATCTATTACTACGTTCCTGCCTTTGGGTCCTAATGTGACCTTTACAGCATTTGCTAATTTATCGACACCTTTTTTTAAGGCGCTTCTTGCCTCTGTATCGAAATGAATTAATTTTGCTGACATATTATTTTTAGTCTCCTTATTTTATTTTTGAATGAATTGTCATTCCTGCGAAGGCAGGAATCTTGTTTTAATTGTTAAAGATTCCGCATCAAGTGCGGAATGACAATAAAAGGGTATTACCCTATAACAGCGTAAACATCGCTTTCGCGCATAATTAAATACTCTTCATTATTAACTTTTACTTCTGTGCCGCTGTATTTGCCGTATAAAACTTTATCGCCGACTTTCAGATCCATAGCGAGCTTTTTGCCGTTATCATCTGATTTGCCGTTACCAACTGCTACTACTTCACCTTCCATTGGTTTTTCCTGTGCTGTATCAGGTAAAATAATTCCGCCTTTTGTTACTTCTTCGGGAGCCTTAGGCTTTACAATTACCCTGTCTCCAAGTGGCTTTAAGTTCATTTTTAGAATCCTCCTAAATTATTGATTTATATAAAATTGTGTTTGTGAGGTATTAGTTAGCACTCGCTAACTGTGAGTGCTAAAATAATATAATTACTTTTTTAAGTCAATGGTTCCCACAGTGCCCTAATATAGAGTGATTATTATTTAAATAAATGATTATATTTACTTAATCACTCTAAAACAGGAGGTGAGATGAAATTCCTTGTTATCATTTTACTTGGATTTACCCTACATGGCAAATCACCGGATATCTATGCGCATGAGGAAAACTGCCTCAGATCTTTTGTTGACAGCAGTATCTTTAACTATTATCCCTTAAATGTTGGAAACCGCTGGTCATGGAACCTGAACCGAAACCACAGCCCGGGTCCCGGATATGTATCAGCTTTAGTAACCGGTACTCAGTTAATCCGAAATCACCTTTATTTCAAAATGAAATATGATACTTACATTATTTATACCAATCAATATACTTCAGGTTACAGTTTTTTAAGAATTGATTCCTTAACGGGAAATTTCTATTCACTTAATATTTCCGGTAATGATACTTCTGAGTGTTTGAATGACAGTCTGAATACTCCGGTAAACGATTCTGCCTATACGTATTGCAGCGGAACTGCGGGGGGTTCATGGTACACACATACACGCGGCACGTACAATTTTATTAATCAAACCTATGTATCTGAAAGCTTCGGCTGGACTAATTACTTTGAAGCGTATGGATATCACGTTTATGCGAGAGGAATAGGTAAGGTTTATTCCCGCAGTCAGGGAATGATGACATATACCGAAGAAGTTCTTAAAGGTTGTATCATTAACGGACAATTATTCGGTGATACCACATTTCCTGTTGGTTTAATATCCGTTAGCACAGAAATTCCTTCGCAATTTTCACTTTTCCAAAATTATCCTAACCCGTTTAACCCGGTTACAAAAATAAAATTCAGTATTCCCCTCTCGAGAGGGATGGGTGCCGAAGGCGGGCGGGGTGTGTTAACACAATTATCAATTTACGACGCGCTTGGAAAAGAAATCACCGTACTGATAAATCAACAGCTTCAGCCCGGCACATACGAAGCTGATTGGGACGCATCAGCTTACCCAAGCGGTGTGTATTATTATAAACTTGAAGTCAGTCCTTCGACAAGCTCAGGACGAGGATTTACTGAAACAAAAAAAATGGTTTTGATAAAATGATGAAACTACAATTTATAGTAATACCGGTATTTCTGATCTTTTGCGAAAGTGGCAGTACTTTCTCATGGGATTCAACTGCTGCAAAATACTATCCACTTCAAATTGGAAATTCATGGACATATAACAGGCTGGTATTCAGCGGACCTTCACCATGTACTAATCTAACTGAGAATTTTAACTACAGGGTAGCAATTACGGGTGATACCCTTATGCCAAACAACAAAAGATATTTCGTATTTCAAAGCACTTATCTTTCCACTGTTTACAGAAGAATAGATAGTGCATCAATGAATATTTATCAATACAGTACTTCTTCCGGTAACGAGTGCAAATATGATAGTTTGTTTGCGGCACCGGGTAATTTTATTTCAGGCTGTAATATTTATGTACTGAATGGATTTTCAACAATATCATTTGGTGGATCAATCCGCAGTTTAAGAACTCTTGGTGCAGGCGCCTGTCCGGCGCAGTGTTTAAGGAAATTTGTTTTGGGAATTGGATATTATGGTGATGAACAATGTGTAACTGGAGGTTCAAGAACTACTTTAAACGGCTGTGTTATTAACGGAGTTCTCTATGGTGATACTTCATTAATTTTAGGTATCATGCTTTCCGGCATAGAAATTCCAAATGAGTGTTCATTATCCCAAAACTATCCCAACCCTTTCAACCCGGTTACAAAAATAAAATTCAGTATTCCCCTCTCGAGAGGGGTGGGTGCCGAAGGCGGGCGGGGTGTGTTAACACAATTATCAATTTACGACGCGCTTGGAAAAGAAATCACCGTACTGATAAATCAACAGCTTCATCCCGGCACATACGAAGCTGATTGGGATGCCTCAGCATATCCAAGCGGTGTGTATTATTATAAACTTGAAGTCAGTCCTTCGACAGGCTCAGGACGAGGATTCACCGAAACTAAAAAAATGGTTTTGATAAAATAGTTTTTCAGTTGACTTGATGTTTTAATTAACTAACTTTTAAGGAGTATTTATGAAAACTTTATATTCAGTATTAATTTTGCTTCTATTTTTTGTTACCAATATTTTTTCACAATATGGTTTTCAGAAAATATACAGCGACGATACTTCCGGTAAGGGCGTAATTACAATGAACAGTATCAAAATGAGTACCGGCGGTTTGAAGCACATTTATATTCAAAGGGGAGTCTCATTTCCGGATGGTAATCCTAATACGAGCGGGCAATATCTTAAACTCAACAGGCAGAATAACAGCTGGTATGAACCTCTTAACGGATTTGCAAAAGCAAACTGGTGTTTTTGTTTTTGTACTTTCACGTGTAACCCACCCAGATATGTTTGTAACAGAGTATTATTATTTGTTCCATCTCCGCTTGATACACAATATGCCATCAAGAATTTAATGGGTAATTGCGGTTGTGATGCAGGAGATAAAGTTACTTACACTGTAAACAACGGAATGAACTCATCGGATCTCACACAGTTCAGCAATGATTTCGCAGGGCATATGTGTTTTGGAATTGATATCGATCCGGTAAATGATGCAATTGCCTATGTAGGCTATCCGATTATGGGAACAAGTTACAAAGTTATATATAAGACTACAAACAAAGGCAGCGCCTGGGTACCCGTTGATACAAATTCTCAATTTTTCAGATACATTAAAATTAATCCTTTAAAAAGAACAAATATATTCTGCGGAGCTTCTGGTCAGACGATGTTAAGTACAAATTCAGGGGTTGATTTCTTCCCGGTTGGCGGTCAGAATTTCAATGAAATGAAATTTTGTTATTCCGATAGCACAATTTACGGATTGGCTTTTAACGGAGTTTACAAATCAACCAATCATGGTTTAAACTGGACCCACGTTTGGACCAATAATACTCTAAGGTGTATTGAGGTCTCACCTGAAAACAGTGATATTGTTTATGTTGGTAATCCTTCCGGACTTTACAGGTCAACCAACGGAGGATTAAACTGGGTATTGTACAATGACCATTTTTCCCCGTCAAAGAATGTTCTTGGCATTTCCAAAGATGTCTCATCCGGTGATACTGTAATAGTTGCAACTACTGACGCAGTATATAAAGTATGGGGTAGTTTCGTTGGTATTACTAATATTACCAACGAAATCCCTGAAACTTTTTCTCTTTCCCAAAACTATCCCAACCCATTTAACCCGGTTACAAAAATAAAATTCAGTATTCCCCTCTTGAGAGGGGTGGGCGCCGAAGGCGGCCGGGGTGTGTTAACGCAATTATCAATTTACGATGCCCTTGGAAAAGAAATCACCGTACTGATAAATCAACAGCTTCAGCCCGGCACATACGAAGCTGATTGGGATGCCTCAGCTTACCCAAGCGGTGTGTATTATTATAAACTTGAAGTCAGTCCTTCTACAAGCTCAGGACGAGGATTTTTAGAAACCAAAAAAATGGTTTTGATAAAGTAGGAGAGCATTATGAAGAAATTCATTACAATATTATTTATTTTGGCTCTTGGCTTTAACATTCATTCATCTTTTTCGTTAGATACCGTTGCTGCTAAATATTATCCGCTGGCAGTTGGAAATACATGGACCTACAGCGGGTTCGGATATCCCTGCTGCGGTGCATACAAGTATAGAGAAAAAATTACAGGAACTATTATCACAAATGGTCACTTCTATTACATTCTTACGAAAACCCAATCAAACGGAGGTTCTGATATAATATATATTAGGATAGACTCACTTAAAGGAAACATACTGGTAAATCAGGGTGGCAGTTGTCCCTGGCTTCAGAACGAAAGAACAAAGGACAGCCTTTCGGCGAGGAAGGGCGATTCTTCAAAATATGACTGCGGATATTATTACAGATGTACTGATACGTCAACAGGTTCAGTATTTGGTATTAACTTAAAGAAAAAGATATTTGGATGGTCTGATTTTTTTGAAGCAGGAACTTCCAGAACTTTCGCTATGGGTATCGGACTGGTTTCTATTTCATCATTTGGGCATACTTCAACTAATTATGTAAATTTAACAGGATGTTATGTAAATGGTGTGTTGTATGGTGATACAACACTTACTTCTGTAAACATTATCAGTAACGATATCCCGAAAAGTTTTTCACTTTTACAAAATTACCCAAACCCGTTTAATCCGGTTACAAAAATAAAATTCAGCATTCCGCAAAATGAGACGACCCACCGGGTCGTCTCTACAAGATTGATTGTATTTGATGCAATCGGTAAAGAAGCAGCCGTACTCGTCAATCAACAACTTCAGCCCGGCACCTATGAAGCAAATTGGGACGCATCAGCATATCCAAGCGGTGTGTATTATTATAATCTTGAAGTCAGTCCTTCGACAGGCTCAGGACGAGGATTTTTAGAAACTAAAAAAATGGTATTAATAAAATAAATAAGCATAAATATGAAAAAAATATTCTACATTATTCTTTTTGTTTCATTTATTTCTGTTTCAGCCAATTCTCAATACTGGGTGGAACAGACTTCAGGGGTTAATGTTCAGTTAACCAGTGTTTCACCAATACAAAATGAAGTTTGGGTTTGCGGTTACAGCGGTACCGTGCTGCGCTCAACAAACTCAGGTGCAAACTGGCTTAATGTAAGCGGGGGCGGAATTCCCAATACAGTTTCACTTGTAAATATTTGGGCATTTGATGCCAATACAGCTGTGGTGGCCGGCTACCTGGGTTCTGATACCTGGGTATGGAGAACGTCAAACGCCGGAGCTAACTGGGTTCAGGTATTCACTCAGCCCGGCGGATTCATCAACGGAATGGTTTTCAGAAAGACTTCTCCAAATTCAGGGTTTATGCAGGGTGATCCTGTAGGAGGCAGATGGTCGCTATGGAAAACTTCTAATGGCGGTATTAACTGGGATTCAGCCGGATGTTACCTGCCGCAAAACGGAACTGAAGCCGGATGGAATAATTCAATTTTTATGGGAGGTATGGTGAACTATTACTCCGCCTCCGATTCTACAATATGGTTTGGCACAAACAACACCAGGATATATTATTCTGCAAACCTCGGTTCAACCTGGAGCGCGCAATCTACTGCCCCTGAAGTCAACTCCTACGCTTTGGGAATGTTTGGAGGTTTACCACTTGACGGGCTTACCGGCGGTACAACTCTTTTAAGGACAACAAACGCAGGATCAAACTGGTCAACCCAGACAGCATTGGGAACCGGCAATTTCGCAGGATTTGTGATGTTCCCTGTACCGGTTTCTGATGAAAGTAGCTTTTTTGGCTATAGCTGGTATGTAAGAAATGATGTTAACATATACCGCAGCTTTAACGGTTCATCGTGGGCAATTGAATACACTGCACCCGCGGGAAACTACAGACACATATCCGTAGGCAGAAATACTTCGCAGGTTTGGGCTGTAAGATCAAATGGTGGAATTACCAAATGTAACTGCTTTGTTTCGGGAATTTCTGAAACAGGGAACAACGTACCTGAAAGATTCGGGCTATCACAAAACTACCCGAATCCGTTTAACCCTGTTACAAAGATAAAATTCGGGATAAGCGGCACATCAGCCGAACAAACTTTGCTCACTGTGTTTGATATGCTCGGTCGAAGAGTTGCCGTTTTAGTTAACGAAAAATTGCAGCCCGGCACCTACGAAGCAGATTGGGATGCATCCGAATTCCCGAGCGGAGTGTATTATTATAAGTTGGAAAGCGGTTCATTTTCTGAAACAAAGAAAATGATCTTTATCAAATGAGATCACTTATTAGTGTATTTTTTTTCGTCTTGTTAAGCACCGCTGCCGCCATATCGCAGCAAAACAATATTGTTGTTTTGGCACATTACAATTACAACACATATCATTCATCCTGCTGGGGGTACGAATCAGCAGGCAGAGAATACGCTGTGTTTGGCTGGTTGAGGGGTACAACAATATTTGATATAACAGATGAAGATAATATCAGAGAAGTGGCATTTCTGCCGGGGAAACAAAGCGGCTGGCGGGAAATGAAGATATATAACAACTACCTCTATATTGTTTCTGAAGCTGACAGCAGCGGAATACAGATAGTGAATCTCAAAAATCTTCCGGACCGTATTGATACAGTGAGGACTTACTTTTTTGAAGGATATAAGAGAGCTCATACAATTTCCCAAAACGGAAGGTATCTTTATATAAATGGCGGTAATTACCGCGAAGGCGGAATTGTTGTACTGGATGCAGGAGTGAACCCGGAAAAACCGGTTAAATTGGGTGAATGGCAAACCGATTATGTTCACGATTGCAGGGTTGTTAACGATACTATCTGGGCATGCAATCCTTTGACTGGTAGAGTTACGGCAATTGATTCAAAAGATAAAAGTAACCTGAAAACAATTACTTCCTGGGTTAATGGAGCAAATCCGGTGCCGCATAATTGCGCTGTTACCGCTGATGGCAAGTATCTGTATGTTTGTGACGAGAATTTTTCATACCCGGGTAAGTTGAAGATCTGGAATATTTCCGATAAGGATGATATCATTTTTGAGAATGAATGGAGTGTAAACGGATCAAATGAGTCAGTTCATAACATAGATATATTCGGAAATTATGCCTTCCTTTCATATTATGGTGAAGGTGCAAAAGTACTTGATATTACTGATCCTGTTAATCCTGTGGAAATTGCATCTATCAAAACTACAGCCTGCTGGCAAATGTATTATTTCAGTTCAGGTAAAATTATTGCCTCAGATATTTATGACGGTATATATGTACTTAGGACCTTAGAACCAATAAGCGTAAGAGGAAGCAGCGAAAAAGCAGGGAGTTATTCTTTGCACCAGAATTTCCCGAATCCGTTTAACCCTGTTACAAAGATAAAATTCGGGATAAGCGGCACATCAGCCGAACAAACTCTGCTCACAGTGTTTGATATGATCGGTCGAAGAGTTGCTGTTTTAGTTAACGGAAAATTGCAGCCCGGCACATATGAAGCGGATTGGGATGCTTCAGCATATCCAAGCGGAGTGTATTATTATAAACTGGAATGCGGTTCATTTTCTGAAACAAAGAAAATGGTATTAATAAAATAACATAGTTTTACTTATCTGCGTGTAAGAGTAATCCTACAAATGCTTTTTTGAGATTTATAAAGGTAAAAAACAATACCTAATCTAGGGTTACAGTTAACTTAATTTTGCTGTAACCCTGTTTGTGTTGTTAAAAATAATTAACCCTTTATATTAACTTTTTCAACAATTTAAATGTTGATTTCTTTGTTGCAATCATTTACCTTTGCAAATGTTTAATTAAAAGTTAAATATGCCTAAGTCGCTTTTTGCTTTTACATGTATATTAATATTGAATACATTTTTATTCTCTTCAGGAACCGCCGGGAATAATTCTTTCAGCTATATTGATCCGCGGCCTGATGCAAAATATGTGAATAAAAATACTACCGTTGTTTTTACTCCGGTAACTGAGCTTAAAGGGAGTTCTCTTACAATAAAAGGGGCTATATCAATTACCGGAAGTGTAAATACTAACTACAATTTTACTCTTGTCAACACCACTGATAAGCAAACTTACATTATAAAGCCGGCAACAGCATTTGCTGATGGTGAAAAAGTCACAATAAAATTCTCATCTGCGGTAACGGATAAGTTTGGAAAAAGTATCGAGCCATTTGAGTACTCATTTTATGTAACCGAAAAGCCCGTTAAACAGTCACACTTTGCAGGACTTGTGAATGAATTGAGCCCTGATGTTTTGATAGAACTTGAAAAATATTCCATTTCACAAAAAACAACTCAGCAGATCCCCCCGGTTACTGTAAATTATTCAAACAACCCTTCGCCCGGCAATATATTAATGAGTAACATTGTGTTCAATGTGCAGATACCTAATACACCGCACTTGCTGATTCTCAATAATGACGCGTCACATGTTTTTACCAGGCAATTGAGTGCCCAGGTGTTTGATTTTAACCGGCAGCCGAACGGAAACTTCACTTACTTCTATCGCAATGGCGGAAAGTATTATGAAATAGATACAAGTTACAATTTAACAGATAGCTTCTATACCGGTAACGGTTATTTAACTGATATACATGAACTGCGCGTACTTCCAAACAGGCATGCTTTACTTATGAGTTATGATAAGCAGATAGTGGATATGAGCCAGATAGTTCAGGGCGGTAACCCGGCCGCGCTGGTTACTGGATTGATAATCCAGGAAATTGATGAAAACAAAAATGTGGTTTTCCAATGGCGCAGTTGGGATCATATCCCAATAACCGATGCTACTTACGAGGATTTTTTATCTGATGAAATTGACTACATTCACGGCAACGCAATCGAATTGGACAATGACGGTAATATCATGATCTCATCCAGGCACCTTGATGAGATTACAAAAATAAGCAGAAGTACCGGAAACATTATTTGGAGATTGGGCGGTAAGCAGAACCAGTTCATTTTTCAAAACGACCCGTTCCGTTTTTCTCACCAGCACGGAATAAGAAGGCTGCTCAACGGGAACATATTAATGTTTGATAACGGAAATTTTCATATTCCGGCAGAATCACGGGCTGTGGAATACATACTTGATGAAGTGAACAAAATTGCCACAAAAATGTGGGAATATAAAAATACCCCTGTCATTTACGGTAATGCAATGGGTTTTGCCCAAAGACTTGAAAATGGAAATACACTCATAAGCTGGGGGTCAACAAATCCAACAGTTACCGAAGTTAAGCCTGATGGCAGCAAAGCCCTTGAAATGAATCTTCCGGTTGGAGTGTTCTCATACAGGGTTTTTAAATACAATTACGGAAGTAATGTAACCGGAGTTGTACCCGTTGGGAATCATATCCCGGGTAAATTCAACCTGAAGCAAAATTACCCAAATCCGTTTAATCCACAAACTACAATTGAATTTGATATTCCTGAAAATTCAAATGTGAAAGTGGTTGTTTATAACTCTTTGGGTCAATTTATTGCCAAGTTAGTCGATACTGATCTTAATGCGGGCAGCTATAGAACTTCATTCAACGCTGCTGAATTTTCGAGCGGGATATATTACTATCGTATGACTGCGAACAATACAATTTATATAAATAAAATGATACTTATCAAGTAGTTAATTTTTCAATGAGTATGTTTCATAGGGATATTATTGGAAAAATGTCCTGTTAATTGATAACCCTGCAGGAAGTTTCTGCAGGGTATTCTATTTTCCGGCGCCGTGCAAAAATAATTTTGGTATAGCAACATTTTAACCGGAACGTTAAATTTGCATACATGATACATCTCAGGCGCCTTGTACCATATCTGAAGCGTTACCGCAAAAAGCTGGGAATTGGTCTTATTGTAATTTCTTTGAGTGCAATATTCACCAATCTCATTCCATTTATTATCTCAAAAGCTATTGATCAGATAAAAAATCACACTGAAGGTACTTCGCTGCTTAACTATGCCCTCATGACCGTGGGTTTCGCATTGCTGAGCGGTGTTTTCCTATACCTCACCAGGCAAATGATCATTGTCGTTTCCCGCGAAATAGAAAATGATCTCAGAAACGATTTTTTTGGGCACATCTTAACGCAGGATCAGCAATATTTTCACTTCCATCCTACGGGCGATGTTATGGCCCTTGCTACCAATGATATATCAGCGGTCCGTAATTTTCTCGGCCCCGGAATTATGTACACTGCGGAAACACTTATCAATTTTACCATGGCGATATCCCTTATGCTTTCATTTAATGCCGAACTGACTATGATTGCCATTATACCGATACCGCTTATCTCATACGTAGTTTACAGAATTGGTAAAAGCATCAATTATAAGTTTGAGCGCGTTCAGGAACAGTTTTCTGACCTGACGACAAAAGTTCAGGAAAATCTATCAGGCATCAAAGTTGTCAAGGCATACGTACGGGAAGACAGCGAAACCGAAGGTTTCAGGAAGATGTCAATGGACTACATGAAAAAGAACCTTGAGCTTGCAAAAGTTCAGTCGTTTTCATATCCAATAATGTTCCTCCTTACCGGATTTTCAGTTATTATAGTGCTGTATATGGGCGGGAACAAAATAATAGAAGGTACCTTGACAATTGGCCAGTTAACCGCTTTCATAATTTACCTTGGTCTTTTAACATGGCCTATAATATCGCTCGGCTGGATAATAAACCTTACGCAGCGCGCCGAGGCTTCTATGAAAAGACTGGTGGAAGTATTTGACAGCAATCCAGCTATTGTCGATCCGGATATTTTGGAAGTTGATAAAGAGAGTCTCGCCGGTGCTAAAGACCCGATAAAAGGTGAAATTGAATTCAGAAATGTAAATTTCAGATATCACCCAAATTATCCTTATGTACTTAAAAATATTAACATCAGGCTTAAGGCCGGAGAAACGATAGGAGTTATCGGACATACAGGATCCGGAAAATCGACTTTTGTCAATCTTATATCAAGATTGTTTGATGTTGATGAAGGCGAGATAATGGTTGACGGAAAAAATGTAAAAAATTACAGGATCTCTCAATTGCGCACTTCAATAGGATATGTGCCGCAGGAAACATTTCTTTTCAGCGAATCTATTGAAAATAATATTGCTTACGCGGAAGAAAATTTCGATAAAGAAAAAGTGATTGAAGCAGCGAAGATCTCGCAGATATATAAAGATGTTGAAAATTTCCCCCGGCGGTTTGATACGGTTCTTGGTGAAAGAGGAATTAATCTTTCAGGGGGCCAAAAGCAAAGAACATCAATCGCACGCGCTATTGCATCAGATCCCAAAATTCTCATACTTGATGACGCCTTTTCTGCTGTTGATACCTACACCGAAGAAGAGATCTTAAGGGGTCTAAAAGGTATTATGAAAGACCGTACAACAATCCTCATTAGCCACCGAATCTCAACACTTAAGAATTCTGACAGGATCATTGTGCTTAAAGATGGTGTGATTGCTGAATCAGGAACGCACGAAGCCCTGGTACAAAAAGAAGGCATTTACGCGGATATTTATTTTAAACAGCTGCTGGAAGATGAACTTAAGGATCTTGAATAAATAATTGAGCGAAGAAAATTCAAAAAATACCGTTGAACCTGACGAAAATGAACAGGAAGAAGTATTAGGTAAAGCATACGATGCGCGCCTGATGAAACGCCTGATAAGGTACCTGAAACCTTATACAAAGTGGGTGGTACTTGCTATAGCGCTTACGGTTGGAGTTGCATTGCTGAGCACAGTAAGGCCGTACCTTACAAAGATCGCGATTGATGATTATATTGTAAACAAGGATGCGCAGGGTCTTAAAAACATTATACTTGTTCTTCTGGGTACTCTGATACTGCAGGGTTTACTGCAATATACAATGACGTATCTTACTCAATGGATCGGGCAGAAAACTATCTTTGATCTCAGGATGGAACTTTTCAGGCATATCCAGAAGTTTTCAATGAAATTTTTCGACAAAAATCCGGTTGGCAGACTTGTTACACGCCTTACAAATGATATAGAGGTATTGAATGAGATGTTTTCAAGCGGTATTGTTATGGTGTTTGCTGATGTATTTATTATCGGCGGAATACTATTCTTCATGTTCAGCCTTAGCTGGCAGCTGACGCTCATTGCGCTATCTGTGGTATTTCCCCTGATCTACGCAACGGTAATTTTCAGGAAAAAAGTGCGTATAGCTTTCAGAGATGTACGGTTCTACCTTGCGAAGATGAATTCGTTCCTGCAGGAACACATCAGCGGAATACTTGTTGTGAAAATATTCAACAAAGAAAAACGTACTCTCAACGATTTTAAAAAGATAAACTACGATCACACAAAGGCCAATAAAAAATCGGTATTCTACTATTCTGTGTTCTTTCCCGTGGTGGAACTCATCGGCGCTCTCTCGGGCGCGCTTATTATATGGTATGGCGGCGGCGAAGCGGTGCAGGGCGCGCTGACAATTGGTATCCTTATCTCATTTATTCAGTATTCCGAAATGTTCTTCAGACCGATCCGCGATCTTTCTGAAAAATACAATATCATGCAAACTGCTATGGCTTCTTCCGAAAGGATTTTCAGGCTGCTTGACAGGCAGCCCGTAATAAACGATCCGCTGAAACCCGCGGAGCTGGGTGATTGCAGGGGTAATATTGAGTTTAGAAATGTTTGGTTCGCTTATGTTAAAGAAGATTACGTTTTGCGGGATATATCATTCAAAATAAATCAGGGTGAAAAAGTTGCCTTTGTTGGTGCGACAGGCGCAGGTAAATCTTCTATCATGAACCTGCTGTGCAGATTTTACGATACACAAAAGGGAGAAATTGCCATTGATGGCATTAACATCAAAGACCTGAAACAAAACGAACTTCGCAGAAATATCGGGCTTGTTGTGCAGGATATATTCCTCTTCTCAGATTCAATTGCCAATAATATCAGTCTAAATAACAATGATATATCACCCGAAAAGATCAGAGAGGCAGCTTCTATCATTGGTATTAATAATTTTATAGATAAACTCCCTCTTGGTTACGGTCAAAATGTGAAAGAGCGGGGAGTAACACTTTCACAGGGTGAAAGGCAATTGATCACATTTGCAAGGGCACTTGCTTACGACCCCAAAATTCTCATACTTGATGAAGCGACATCAAGCGTTGATACGCATTCGGAGATCCTGATACAGAAAGCTATTGATAAACTGATGGACGGCAGAACATCTATTATTATAGCGCACAGGCTTTCTACAATTCAGAAGTGTGATAAAATAATCGTTATGCACAAAGGAGAAATAAGGGAAACCGGAACGCACCAGCAGCTTCTTGAGTATGGCGGAATATATTCCAAACTTTACCAGCTGCAGTATAAGGAATCATTTGCATGAATTCGTTTATGAAAAAGATCTTCATTGCTTCAAAGAACAAAGGTAAGATCGAAGAGATACGCTCTTACCTGGCGGGTTTTGGCATTGAGATATTCTCTCTTCTGGATTCCCATGAATTACCTGAAGTTGAGGAAACAGGAGCCACATTTGAAGAAAATGCGCATCTGAAAGCAAAAGCTATTTTTGATATCGTTAAGATTCCGGTACTGGCAGATGATTCAGGATTGGAAACAGACTCTCTTGGTGGCAGCCCGGGCATTTATTCAGCCAGGTTCAGCGGTGAAGGCGCAACTGATGAAAGGAACAATCTGAAGCTGCTTAAAGAACTTGAAAATGTACCTGATGATAAACGAACCGCACGTTTTATATGTGTTCTTGCGCTTTATGATGGTATAAATTCCCGTTATTTTGAAGGGACCTGTGAAGGTAAAATTGCTTTTGCCTCCGCGGGTACTAATGGATTTGGATATGACCCGCTATTCATTCCGGCAGGATATGATCAAACATTCGGTGAGCTTGGCAGCACTGTAAAAACCAGGATATCACACCGTGCCAAGGCGCTTCGGAGTCTTAAAAAATTCCTTGATCTTGAAAAAAGTATGTAATTTTTTAAGTATTGAAGATTTTTGAATATTTTTTTATGTTTGTAATCTCTTTAAAATTGCTGGCGTAGCTCAGTGGTAGAGCAGCGCACTTGTAATGCGCAGGTCGGGGGTTCAACTCCCTTCGCCAGCTCCATAATAAAAACCCGTCATTTTGGCGGGTTTTTTCATTATTCCGGGTGTTTTTTACCGTAAATACATTAAAAATACAAAATTAATGGGTTTTTTTAATTAAAATTGTAGTTAATTTTGTTTTACCGGGTATAACTCAACATTGTAATTTAACTCACCAAATTTCAGTTTCATATTTATGCCGATAGCAAAAGTATTGATAGTAGAAGATGAGGCTATAACAGCTCTGGATATTAAGCGGACGCTTGAAAAGCTGAATTATGAAATTATCGGAATTAGTGACCGCGGCGAAGAGGCTTTGAAGATGATTGATTCAACTGACCCGGATATCATACTGATGGATATTACTCTTAAAGGTGAACTTGACGGCATAGAAACTGCCCGTCTCATGAATATCCGTAGCAAAATACCTATAGTATATCTAACCGCGCATTACGATGATGAAACCATAGAAAGATCCAAAACTACCAATCCTTACGGCTTTCTTCTTAAACCGTTAAATGACCGCGATCTGAATTCATGTCTGAGAATGGCGTTATTCAGATTTGACGCTGAGAATAAACTTCAGGATACTGAAAAACAGCTTTCAGAATTCAGGCAGTATAACGAAGTACTGTTCAACTCACTAAACGGAACAGCTCTGATAATTAATTCCGGGGGAATTATAACCGCTCTGAATGAAAAGGCTCACAAAGAAAAATTCCCCGTAGCTCATTTTTTGAATAACGAAATACGCAAGGTGTTTCCGGGCAGAACCGGAAACAAATTCAATCACCTTATTGAAGATACCTTGGCTTCAGGTAAAGATCATTCCATTGAACATATAATCAGAACCGGTGATAAAAAATATAAATATGAAACCAGGTTCATAAAATATTCCGAAAACGAAGTGATAGCCCTTTTTACCGAATTGACCGGGGGAACGGATATTGAAAGAGCGCTCAAAGAAAGCGAGTTAAAATACCGGAATCTTGTACAGAATTCACCATTTTCTATAACAAGAGCGCTTATAAAACCAAACGTTTATGAATTTGTGAATGATGAATTCACAAAACAATCCGGTTACACCCTGGAAGAATTCAACGCGCTTTCTGATGAAGAATACAGGAATATGATATATCCGGATGACAGGCAAAGAATATCGAAAGAATATACATCCTGGATAAAAGGCGGCAGCAAAGGTTTGAAAAACCTGGTTTACAGAATTTATAATAAGAGCGGAAAGATTATCTGGCTTGATAGCTATCATTATGCCGATAGAGCACCTGATGGCTCAATTGTAGCCATTAACCAGATCTATCTTAATATCAATAAGCAGAAAGAATCTGAAGAAATATTAAGTGAATCTAAACAATACCTTGATGCTTTTTTCCAGCAGTCACTGGATGGAATTTTCATCGCAAAGATCGATCCGCCTGTCAAATGGATCAGTAAAAAAGGGACGGCAGCGGAACTTGATAACATAATTAAGAATGTACGGATAGTAAGGGCTAATAAACCTCTTGCAGAACAGTTTGGTTTGAGTATCCCTGAAGTACTTAAAACTAATTCGGTAAGCTATTATGGAAACGATAACAATGGAGTTAAGCAGCGGTGGAAAGAGTTCCTGGATACAGGTCACTCTCATATAAAAGAGTATTTCACCAAACCTGACGGTACAAGAATATTCATAGAAGGTGACTATTACTGCCTCTATGATAGCCGGGGAAACTTCATGGGGTACATGGGACTTCAGCGGGATATAACCGACCGCAGGAATTCAGATGAAATGCTGAGGCTTAGTGAGGAAAAATTCAGAGCAGTGGCCGAATCAATGCCTGCTCAGGTTGTGATATTTCAGGATAATAAGTTTGTGTACGCAAATCCATATTCTGAAGTCATAACAGGATATAAAACGGCCGAGATTCTTAAAAAGAACTTTTGGGATCTTGTACATGAAGATTTCAGAAATACCGCCAAAGAGCGTGGTGAAAAAAGGCAAAAAGGTGAAACTGTACCTGATAACTATGAAATGAAAATTATTGCCAAAAATAAACAGGAAAAATGGTTGAGTTACAGCGCGAGGATAATTGAATTTAACGGAAAAAAAGCTGTACTGGGAATTGCAACCGATATTACTGAAAGCAAACAAAACCAGGAAAAAATCAGGCTTAGTGAAATAAAGTACAGAAATTTTGTAGAACATAGTTCAGAAGGTATTTTCAGACTGGAATTCAATGTTCCGGTGTCAATCGATCTTGCAGCTGATGTACAGGTTGAGCTTATCAGGAAGAATGTATTTATTGCCGAGTGTAATAGTGTATTCGCAAATATGTACGGTGAGAACGAACCGGCGAAAATCATAGGTATTAATACAGGCTCGCTCAAATTTAAGAATCCGGATGAAACAGCAAGGATACTGAAATTTGTAATGAATGAATACAGTATTATAGAGGATGAAGTTTCTGAATATGACGATAGCGGCAGGGAAAAGAATTTTGTTATAAATATTGCGGGTGTCATTGAAGAGGGCTGCCTTACAAGTATATGGGGTGTGCAAAGGGATATCACTGAGAAGAAAAAATCCGAGGAAGCATTGAAGCGTTCATTGCTTGAGAAGGACATTTTGCTTAAAGAGATACATCACCGGGTTAAAAACAATCTTCAGATTGTGACAAGCTTGCTCAAACTGCAGGCAGGATACGTGAAGGATGAAAAGATAAAGCAGCTGTTCAGAGAAAGCCAGAACAGGGTGCAATCTATGTCCCTGATTCATCAGAAATTATACCAAACCAAAGATCTTGCCCAGATAGATTTTAAAGATTACATAGAGACTGTTACTACCCATTTGCAGCACTCGTACGGAATACTCGAAGACAGGGTGAAGATATTGACCGATGTGAGCAAAATGACAATGTCGATTGATAATGCTATTCCGGCGGGTCTCATAATAAACGAGCTTGTTTCCAATTCACTTAAACACGCCTTTCCTGAAGGCAGATCAGGGAACATTTATATCAACGCTGCTTTTGATGAATACAAAAAGGAGTATTGGCTGCTCATAAGGGATGACGGCATTGGACTCAATGGTAAGCAGGATTTTGAAAATTCAGCTTCCTTTGGCCTAAAGCTGGTAAATACGCTTGTTAAACAGCTTGATGGAATCATTGAAGCAGTTTCTTCAGGGGGTACGGAGTTCAGGATACATTTTAAAAGCGCTGATTATAAAGAACGATATTCGTAAATTGCAGTTGCAGCATAATAATTTTTATCAATTATAAGACCCTAAAGGCCATTAAAAAATGAAAAAAATATCTATCGAAAGCTCTTTCTTTACCGAAAACAGGAAAAAACTCTCTGCGTTAATGATGGCAGATTCAGCTGCAGTTATCAATTCAAATGATATACTTCCCTCAAACGCTGATGGTACGGTGAAGTTTATACAGAACAGCGATCTCTTTTATCTTACCGGAATTGAGCAGGAAGAAACAATACTTATGCTGAACCCCGGCAGCAGGAATGAAGATCTCCGCGAGGTGCTGTTCATAAGAGATTATAACCAGGATCTTGAAGTATGGGAAGGTAAAAAACTTTCGCCTGCTGTAGCTTCTGAGATTTCCGGTATAAAAACTGTTTACGAGCTTTCTAGATTTGAAGATGCGCTTCATGATACTATGTGTTCTGTAACTAATATTTATCTTAATACCAACGATCATGACCGTTCTAAAAACGAAGTAGAAAGCCGTGACCTCAGATTTATAAATTACTGCAAAAAGTATTATCCTTTGCACAGTTACCACAGACTCTCACCATTGATCTACGGTCTTAGAACTATAAAATCAAAAACTGAAATAGATCTGCTGCAGAAAGCGTGCGATATAACTGGTGATGGGTTCAGAAGGCTGCTGAAATTCGTGAAACCGGGAGTTATGGAGTATGAAGTACAGGCGGAGCTTGCTCATGAGTTTATTAAGCAGGGTACAGGATTTGCGGATTATGAACCAATTATCGCATCAGGTGAAAATGCATGTTTCCTGCATTATATCAAAAACGATGATCCGTGTAACGACGGTGACATTCTGCTGCTGGATATTGCCGCAGGCTGGGCTAACTACAACGCAGATATGACGAGGTCAATTCCCGTAAACGGGAAATTTACCGGGAGACAAAAAGATGTTTATAATGCCGTACTGAGAGCAATGAGGGGCACAATAAAAGAAATGAAGCCCGGTTTGAGTGTGAGAGATATTATCATGATTACCAGGGAATTGATCGCCAAAGAACTTGTTGATCTTAAACTGGTTAAACCCTCAGATGTTAAAGATGTAAAGCAGAAATCAGCGGAGTTCAAAAAATATTATCCCCACGATGTTTCTCATTTTCTTGGGTTGGGCGTTCATGATGTCGGAGTATTTGAGCAGGAACTCAAGCCGGGTATGGTCTTAACCTGCGAGCCAGGCATATATATAAGGGATGAAAAACTTGGTATCAGGCTAGAAAACGACATCGTTATAACAGAAGGCGGCAATCTCGACCTTATGAAGAATGTGCCCGTGGATGCTGATGAAATTGAACAATTAATGAATGGGTAACTTCTGCAATTAAGGCATCCCGCGTTCATGATTTTCTCACTTCGTTTTTCGTGATTTCTGCGTTTTATTGCGCAATACCGGTTCACGTTTTTCCTGTATGGCATATAATATCAATTAATTATTATTTATATTACATTTAAGATTTTTGCAGGATTAATTTCCGGGCTTCTGTACAAAAATTTCAACCCTGCAAACTATATTTTAATCAAGCGTACCCTCTTTTTCAAAGTAGATGATATTTATCAATTATTCTTTTTTGGTTAGATATTTCAGGAATATTATTGGATAAATTATAAAAAGTTACTTGAAACTTCAGAATAAAAATAAACTGGGCTCATCGGCGTTATTGATCACCTTTGCGTATTTTGCGTTTGGTGTTATCTGGATAGCTGTATCCGGTGAGATAGTTAATTATTTTACTAAAGGTTCTGACCTTGGACCGAGGTTTGAACTTTACAAAGGTTTGTTTTTCATATTGATCACTTCTATACTCCTTTATCTGGCAATTCACAGAAGAGAAAAACAGCGCGAAAAGCTTGAGGAAAATATCTCAGCATCAGAAAAGAAATGGAAAGATATCTTTGATTGTGCTAACGATCCTATTTTTTTGCTGGATAGGAACTACAGAATAATGGAAGCAAATTCAAAGGCGTGCAAATTATACGGTTACACTGAAGCTGAATTCAGGCAACTCAGCATAAAAGACCTTAATGAGAATAACAGTGAAGATATCATAAAACACCAGATGGAAGATGTTATCAGTTCCAGGGGAGCGGAGTTTGAGGTCACACACAAAAGTAAAACCGGTATGTTGATCCCCGTTGAAGTAAGCACTCAGGCCCTCC
This sequence comes from Ignavibacteria bacterium UBA2360, assembly GCA_002344125.1. Taxonomy (GTDB): domain Bacteria; phylum Bacteroidota; class Ignavibacteria; order Tepidaquicellales; family OLB5; genus OLB5. Next base: position 380,934 of record DDTQ01000008.1, read on the forward strand.
TTAACAATGATATTGTAGAATATATTCATATTGTGCACGATCTTTCCGCAAGAAAGAACATCGAACAGAAACTGAACAGCAGTGAAAGCAAATACCGTACCCTTGTGGAAGCTTCGCATGAAATGATATGGACAACAGATGCAGATGAAATCGTAACTTTCGTGAATGACGCTTCATTTAATATATACGGCTATACCCCCCCCGAAATGATCGGCAGAAAGTTTTCTGATTTTTGTAAAGGCGATTACATTAACACAGATAAACAAACCATTGAAAATGCCAAAAGGGATGGAAACGGGATAATTGAATATGAAAGCCGGATTAAAGATTCTAACGGCAGAGAAAAATACCTGTTTACAAAATGTATTGTTGTCAAAGATCCTGAAGGAAATCCGGCCGGAATGCTGGGAACCTCACTTGATATTACCGAAAGATTTGAAGCCGTTGAGAGGGTAAAATATCATAACAGGGTTTATTCTCTGATGACAAACATGAACCAGCTGATCGTCAGAGCGAGTGATAAGAATAGTATCCTTAATGACGCATGCAGACTTGCGGTTGAGTATGGTATGTTCCGCATGGCGTGGATAGGGGTAGTTGATGAAACCACCGGAAATGTGAAACCGCAGTATTCTTTCGGCGATACTACAAACTACCTGGAAAGCATTACTATTTCTGTGAAAGAGCCTGAAAATATAAGGGGTCCCATAGTGCGTTCATTTACTGATAAATTGTATTACGTCAGTAACGATGTGGAAAACGATGTAATGCTTAGCAAATGGAAAGAACATACACTTGATAAAGGGTTCAGGGCTTTTGCTTGCTTTCCCATTGAAGTTAAAAATAAGGTTGTTGCCGTCTATAATATTTATTCAGATAAAAAAGGCTTTTTTGGGAAGACGGAAACTGACCTTCTGCTTGAACTTATTGAAGATATTTCTTTCGCACTTGAGTATATTGAACTTGAACAGGAAAGAGAAGTCATTGAAGGCAGGTATAAGAACATTGTTGAAAAGGCACCCATTGGAATTTACTCTCACATTGACGAAAAAATTACTTATATAAACCCTGAAGGCCAGAGGATATTTGGTGTGACCTCAGAAAAAGAACTGATAGGGAAGAATATATTTGATCTTATCCACCCCAATTTCAAAGAAATTGTTACAAAAAGACTGAAAAATTTTGTAGAAAAAGGAATAGTTGCTCCTGAAATTGAAGAAACTTATGTAAAAATGGATGGAAGCGCTGTGGATGTCATGGTCTCTGCAATACCATATTCCGTCAACGGCAAAAGCGGGGCGCAGGTATTCTTTAAAGATCTAACGGAGCAGAGGCGAACTCAAAGGGCTATTATTGAATCAAATGAAAGATTTGATCTTATTTCTAAAGCTACCAACGATACTATCTGGGATTGGGATCTGAAAACAGACGATCTTTGGTGGAATGAATCTTTTAAAGATACCTTTGGATACAGGGATGAAGAAATTGAAAGAGGTATCAACTCATGGCTTAACCGGATTCACGAAAACGACCGTGAAAGAATTGAAACAGGCATACGAAATGCGATCAATTCAAGGCATGATTTCTGGTTTGATGAATACGCTTTTCTGAAAAAGGGGGGAGATTATGCATATGTTTTTGATAGGGGATACATACTCAAAGATCAAAACGGGAAGCCCTACAGGATGATTGGAAGTATTATCGATATTACCTATCGAAAAACGATGGAAAATGAGCTGAAGCAAAGCGAAGAAAAATGGCGCTCTTTGTTTGAAAACTCTCCAAGCCTGATTTTTACTCTGGATAAAGATCTTAAGATCACAAGCATTAACCGGTCATTAATTAAGCGCGCCGAAACCGAAGATTTTATCGGCAGGGATAGCCTGGAACTGGTACATGAAAGCGAAAGAGCAAAGGTAGCTGAAATTATTAATCGGGTCTTTGATAAAGCAGAGGCCGAGAACTTTATTGTCAGAGGTTCTGAATCACAGTCGAAGCATTACTATTCAGTGCAGGCTATCCCGCAAATCTCAGATAACACCGCAGCAGGTGTAACCATTTTTGCTACGGATATTACTGAAAAGATCAATTCGGATGAAAAAATTAAAGAAACTAACCAAAGGCTGCATGCTCTTGCGGCGCACCTGCAAACTATCAGAGAAGAGGAACGTACAAAAATATCCAGAGAAATTCATGACCAGTTAGGACAGGAATTAACAGCACTGAAAATGGATATCGCCTTCATGTCCAGGAAAATAGATAAAACAAAAGTCACCGGCAAAGCGGATTGGGATGAACTGATTGCGGGGCTAAAGTCAATGTCTGATATAACAGACCAAACGATCAACTCGGTCAGAAGAATTGCCAGAGAGCTTAGACCCGATGTTCTTGATAAGCTTGGCCTTAAAGAGGCGATTGAGTGGCAGGCTGAGGAATTTACCAAACGAACCGGAATTGACTGCATTGTTTCAATTACTGCTTCTGAACTGCAGTTTGATAATTTACTTGAAAATACCATTTTCAGGATCGTGCAGGAATCTTTGACAAACGTAGCACGGCACTCAAATGCGACAAGATCAAAAATTGGGTTTTTTATCAGCCAAGATGAAGTAAGTCTATCTATAGAAGATAACGGAAGAGGAATAACACAGGATGAGATTGATAATGCAAAATCATTGGGGCTTGTTGGCATTAAAGAAAGAGTATATTCGGTTAACGGAACACTTTCAATTAAGGGAACAAAAGATAAAGGAACTATTTTAAAAATAACTATACCGCTAAGAAAAAATGAGTGAAAAAAATATCAGGATTGTAATAGCAGATGACCATGCATTCTTAAGAGAAGGCATAAAAAAAACTATTCAGGATGAAACTGATATGAAAATAGTAGGAGAGGCATCAAACGCAAACGATGCTTTGACAGCCATTAAGGAAATGGATCCGGATGTAGTTATTATGGATATATCCATGCCGGGCAAAAGCGGACTTGATGTGCTTAAAGACCTTAAGGCAATGAAAAAGAAGTATAGGATACTTATTCTAAGCATGCACCCCGAAGACCGTTTTGCAATACGGGCACTTAAAGCGGGTGCTGCAGGTTATCTTACCAAAGAAAGCGCCCCGGATGAACTTGTAAAAGCTATACGTACAGTACTTACAGGCAGAAAATATGTCAGCAAAGCGCTTGCTGAAAAACTTGCCGATATACTTTCTGATGATATGGATAAACTTCCTCACGAACAGCTCTCTGATCGTGAATATGAAGTATTTATAAAGATCGCCTCCGGCAAAAAGGCGGTTGATATTGGTACGGAGCTTTCAATCAGTGTTCATACTGTTAATACTTACAGGGCAAGAATACTTGAAAAGTTAAACCTTAACTCAAATGTAGAACTCACTCAGTATGCAATGCATAATAATTTAATTGATTAATAAACAAAAGTTTAAACCTTAAAAATGTAACACATTTAACTACAGCCAATTCATACATTCTGCTCTTACAAATTTTGATCAATTTAAGATATATTTGTTATAAGGAAAATAAATAAATGCCTTATAACATGATAATTGTCGAAGATTCAGACCTCGTAGTTCAGAAGTTGACTAAACTCCTTCAGCCTCTTGAAAATATCAAGATTGAAGGAAGAGCTTCGGACGGATACACTGCGGTGCAGTTGATAAAGGATTTGCATCCGGATTATGTAATTCTTGATATATCTCTTAAGTATGGCCACGGGATCAAAGTACTGGAAGAAATTTCGGGATTAAAAGATAAACCTTATGTTATTGTACTTTCTAATTTGAATTACCAGTACTACCGTGATAAATGTTTGAAACTGGGTGCTATGCATTTTTTTGATAAGGCAATGGAGTTTGAAAAGGTTTATGATATACTAAGTGAAAGGACGCAGAACAATATTGTTGCAGCAAAAACTGAATAAATTTAACTATCCAAAAAGCGCAGAGCTGCACAACGGAAATCCACGGACTGAGGATACTCTTATTGCCGGTAATATAATTCCCGTTGATTTTAACGCTGAATTGAATGACTCAATTTCTGACGAAGTTCTGAAGAGCTTAATAAACCTATCCACTGATATCATTACTGTCCTTTCTCCGGATGGTACTATAATTTACGAAAGTGATTCAATAGAATTCATTCTTGGTTACCGAAAGCAGGAATTGTTAGGTAAAAATGCTTTTGAATTCGTCCACAAAGAAGATTTACCTAAAGTGCAGGAAGATTTCACAAGAGGATTAACTCTGCCCGGTAAAGCAGTGATCAGTTTATTCCGCTTTATGAGAAAAAACGGAAGTTATGCTTACCTGGAATCAACAGGAACCAGATATGCGGATAAAGGCAGAAACAATCTTGTGATCATTTCCCGCGATGTAACCTTGAGGATAGAATCTGAAAATAACATTAAGAGACTTACTGCTGCAGTTGAGCAGTCTTCAAATACCATTGTTATAACTGACATTGAAGGTGAAATTGAATATGTAAATAAAAAATTCGCTGATTTGACAGGCTACGCTAAAGAAGAAGTGATCGGCAAATCACCTTCCATATTGAAATCAGGCCTGACCCCGGATGAAATGTATAAAGATATGTGGACTACTATTCTGACCGGTAAAGTTTGGCAGGGAGAGTTCAGGAATAAAAAGAAATCAGGTGAAGTATACTGGGAAAGAATAAAAATTACTCCTGTGGTTGATGATAACGACAGGATAACGAATTTTATTGCTATAAAAGATGATATCAGTAATGAAAAGCGTATAAATGATAAGCTTGAGCAGAGTCTGAGAGAAAAAGAAATAATGCTTAAAGAGATCCACCATAGAGTAAAGAACAACCTGCAAATTGTTGTTAGTCTATTGAACCTGCAATCCACATCTGTTGATGATGTAAAACTTAAAAATCAGCTTTCAATCAGTCAAAACAGGGTCAGATCGATGGCTTTGATACATCAGCATTTGTACAGATCCAGGGATCTCTCCAGGATCAATATGGAAGAATACCTGCTTAGCCTTTCAAGCCAGCTCTTGGTGAGCTACGAGGGGCTTAAGGATGCTGTAAAAATAAATGTTGATGCCAATGATATTTATTTCACCATAGAAACTGCTGTGCCTTTTGGACTGCTTATCAATGAACTTGTTTCAAATTCATTAAAACACGGTTTCCCCGGCGGAAGAGAAGGTAACATAAAGATCAGTCTGTTCGAAACTGAAAAGAACAAATTTGAACTTGACTATTTTGATAGTGGTATCGGGTTCAAAATGAATATAGTAAATGGTCATGTTGTGAGTTTTGGAATGCATTTAATAGAAATGCTTGTCAGTCAGCTTGAAGGTTCAATAGAGCTTATCCCTTCAGGCGGTACAAATTATAAGATCAATTTCCGGGGAAGTAATTATCAAACCAGATTTCAGTACTCCTGATTAATTGTCCCCAAACATTAAAGGTGCAGTATAGGTTATTTAACATAACTCTTATGAATTTAAAGTTTGAAAGTTCTACCCGGAAATTCTTAAAAACTAAAAAGTAAAAAATGAGTAACATAAATTTTCTTGAAGAGCTTGAAAAAAGGCTTAATGAGCTTGAAGCTGAAATATCAAACGGTTTGCCGGCAGGTAAGAATGAATTTGTTATGGAGAATCTTATCCACAACTTTGATGAAGCAATGGATAGGACCACAGATTTAAAGCCTGAAATGCTTGAAAAGCATCTCAAGTTCATGGATTATTGACCGGCAGAAGTCTTTTCATTTTAAATTTTGGCCCTTATTGCTAAATTTAGCTTATGAATACCCCAAAAGAAAAGTCTCGTTACAGGTACGAGGAGATAAAACCACCTGCAAAGTTATCAGGTGTGTTGGATAAGATCTGGCTCTTCAATTCTGCGGCATTTTATGATATTGGTAAAAATTTCAGGATATTACCCGACTACACTTCTTCGCTCATCTTCACATCAGGCAGAGACAGCGATCTAAAACAGATATTTCTTGCCGGCCCAAATACACGGTCAATTCAAATACAGCACTTCCCCGATCAGTTATCGTGCGGATTCAGGTTTAAACCGGCAATTCTGCATGGCTTACTTGGGGTGAGCCCAGCTGTTTCACTCGATAAGGTTATTCCGTTAAATACTTTAATTAATGAAAAATCATACAGTGAACTTGCCAGGGCCTTTTTTTCAGCAAAAAGTAATGGTAGAAGGATATCTGTATTCAGTAAATTCATAAAAAGCATTTATTCTGCAGTGGACTCACCGGCGGAACAGTTACGTAAATATATTAACATTATTCTCAAGTCCGGAGGCTCTGTAAAACTTGAATCGATTTATTCATCGCTTAAGATCAGCCCAAGGCAGTTTCAGCGAAATTTTATAGCAGCTACCGGGCTGGCGCCCAAGGAATTCTGTAAAATTGTCAGGTTTCACACTCTCGCAGATAAATTGGTGAAGAATAATTTTCGCCATTACGATGCCCTCGTTGAAATGGGATATTATGACCAGTCGCATTATTACCGTGAATTCAAAGAATTCACTGGCATGCTGCCAAGCGCATTTGAGCAAAGGCAAAAGCGTATCAGGCATCGAAATCTCCTGGACTAAGTCCTGCATTTAATCTCATGTCGTATTTTTACAATACATTCCAAACGTTGTATCGTAATTTTGTGTAAACAATATTACAAAATGAAAGTACTAATTTTGGTAATGACCCTATTTGCAGCGAACGTATTTTCTCAGAGAGGTTTTGAGGGAATGCTTAAACTGCATGAAAACAAAGATTTTTTCAGATTCATCAAATCCTCAGCACAACAGGATCTTTCTGAATGGCAAAGTAAATTTATAAGTTCGCTTATTCTTAATCTGCAAAGCAAAAATGCGGCTTCAAATGAACTGATAAATGAATTGCTTCAGGAAAATCACCGTGAAATGAATGATTCACTCAAAATGCTTCTTTATGAAACCCGCATGAAAAATTCAGTGCATCTTTGTAATTACAAAGATGCTTCAATTTCTTCTGAATTTATCCTCAATAATTACTCAGCTTTGATCGATTCATCCGAGCTTGCCGATATTAATAACTCGCTTATCATTTGGAAGGCTGCTGAAAACCTTGGGCAGCAGATTGTCACTTTTTCAGGGGATTCAAAGATAAGCACAAAAAGAGATCTTGCCGGGCTTATCAATATACCTGTAAAATGCAGCGGTCACACCGAAGATTTTGTCTTCGATACAGGAGCTAATTTTTCTGTGGTAAGCTCAAGCTACGCCAAAAAGCTTAAGATGATTATGATTGGCGGCAGTTTTGAAGTAGGTTCCATCACAGGAAAAAAAATAACTTCAAGGCTTGCTTACGCAGAAATGCTGGAAATTGGGAGAATTAAAATAAGCAATGCATTATTTCTCGTGATGCCTGATGAATCGTTGTCATTTGCCGGAGGATTATATGTTATTAATGGAATAATAGGTTTGCCGGTCATTCAGGCAATGAAGGAACTGCACTTGCGGAAAAATGAAATTTATATTCCCGAAAAACGGAATAATTCCGCGCTAACAAATTTATTGATTGATGGTTTCATACCTGTAATAGAAGTTATAAATAACAACGATTCGCTTGCGTTTACTTTTGATACCGGCGCGAAAACTACCTTGCTGTATTCATCGTATTATGACCTTAACAGATCAGTGATAGAGAAGAAATATGAACCGGAAGAAATTGAGTTTGGCGGCGCAGGCGGTACAATTAAGCTGAAAGGATTTGTACTTGGGGATCTCATTTTTCGAGTAGGTACATCAGTGTTGAAACTTGATGAAGTTAAACTTATCGCCGAGCGGATCAAAGATCATGATAGATCATTTGTCGGAAATCTTGGTCAGGATTATATGGGAGAATTCAGCGAAATGATACTGAATTTTGAACATATGTACGTGGATTTTAAGAAGTAGCCTAAAATAAGCGTCTAATTTTTGGAAAAATCTTACCCTTTATTAAATTCATTATAATTTGTAAATTTGCTTTCTATTTGAGCTGATTCTCACAAACGGAGAGGTGGGTGAGTGGCTCAAACCAACGGTTTGCTAAACCGTCATAGGGGGTTAACCTCTATCGAGGGTTCGAATCCCTCCCTCTCCGCGATACTGCGCTAAAGCTTCGTATCGCAGGCTTTTTAAGCAGGTACTATGTTACCTGCTTTTTTTATGTACAATAAATCATGCATTTTCCTTCTGTTATACTTTCAATATTTTGGAGTTATTCAATAATTAAATGATTATTTTAATGTGGTACGTATACATAATAAAAAGTATTAATACAGATTTCATATACATAGGTTCAACAAACGATATCAAAAGGCGAATTCTTGAGCACAATGAAGGATTGAGCCAATCCACAAAACACTATAAACCTTTTGAACTAGAAGCATATATTGCATTAAGATATGAAAATCAGGCGCGAACCTTGGAGAAATATTTTAAGACAGGCTCAGGAAAGGCAATTTTGTTTAAGAGGATATTACATAAACCGGTACTAAAACGAGATGTTAATGACCCAATCTGAATGCAATATTTTGAAGGAAGATTGATAACCTCCCTGGTTGACGAAGCTTTAGCGTAGTCAACCCTCTCCGCGATACTGCGCTAAAGCTTCGTATCGCAGGCTTTTTAAGCAGGTACTATGTTACCTGCTTTTTTTATGCCGGGCTTTGGACCAATCCCGAGAACTCTGGACTAAACCGTCATATGGGTCAACCGCTGACTGCCTTTGCAGTTCTATCGAGGGTTCACAACATCATACCACGCTTTTTGTAGTCGAAGCCTTTCAGGCTTCGCAAAACGAAACATACTGATTTCTACTCTATCGTACTCGTAGAGTTTCCAAAAAGTAATTTAGGGCTTTTTATCATACTTTGCTTTTGTAGTCGAAGCCTTTCAGGCTTCGCATTTGAAAGAAACGCCTGTTTGTTTCTACACATTGGCATTGATTCTCAATTTTTTCTCGCAGTTAGTCGTTCCAGTTATATGTTTAACCCCGCTCTTTTGGAGCGGGGGATTTAAGCACCCACACACATGGGATTAAGCCCTGATGGAATTTATAATAAGTTTGCTTCGTTGAATTCGCTACACTAATTCTCCTTGTAAAATGTACCGGGCACAAAAAAAAGACGACTCATCGGGTCGTCTCTACTAAAGAAACTAGAAAAATCGTTACCTAAAACTTATAATTTAATATCTTATATATTAGCTTAGCTGTCATAAAGTCCGGGAAGGAGTAATCTTTCCTCGGAGCAAGCTCCACAACATCAAAGCCCACCAGGTTGCGTTCAGCGCAAACCTTTTTCAGAAGGCGCATGGTTTCATCCCAATAAAAGCCGTTTGGTTCGGGGGTTCCCGTAGAAGGCATAATTGAAGGATCAAAATAATCCACATCAAACGTAATATATACATTCTTTTTAAGAGTCTGTAGAATTTTCTCTATCAGAATTTGATCAAATCCTTCATTGCGCATCTGGTGCGCGTAAAATGTTTTGATTCCCTTTGCTTTAATGAACTCAAACTCTTCCTTGCACTGAGCGCGGATGCCCACCTGCGTTATATCTGCAGTGAACTCTGCAACACGGGCGGCAAAAGAAGCATGCGAGTACTTTGAGCCTTCGTATTCTTCACGCAGATCTGAGTGCGCGTCAAAATGCAGGATTGAAAGATCACTGTAATTATCAAAGTGCGCCTGAATAGGCGCTGTGCTAATGGAATGCTCTCCGCCAAGCGTTATAACAAACTTTCCGTTTTTGATATGTTCGTTAACATTTTTGTAGATTAGATCAAGCGCCTTTTTACCTGTATTATTGCTAAACTGCATTGGTTCAATTGCGGCAATTCCAATTTCAAAACAAACCTGTTTTTCGGTTTCTTCGTCAAAGAACTCAACGTAATGTGATGCCTCAAGTATTGCCTTGGGTCCTTTAGCAGTTCCTTTGCCGTAGGATGTGGTTTTTTCATACGGCGCCGATAGGATAACTACTTTTGAATTATCGTAGCCTGAATACTCTTTTTCAATTGCAAGGAAGTTCTTTTCTAACGGAAGTGTCTTGTAACTCTTGTTCATTTAATTTATTTCTTTTGCGTTAAAATCTTTCAAAAGGATACTCCGAATTTTATCAAAATTATCAGGTTTTGCTGTAATCCCTTCGGCAGTTTCTTTGCTGTAACTTTCGCCGGATGAGCTGGAGATAAATTCTGAACTCTTTACCAGGCCTATGCTCAGCGATTCGCCGAAGTACTTAGATATCTTGCCGGCAAGATAATCTATATAACCGTCAACAAGCTCATAGCTGGTATCTTCAACCCTGATAAGGAGGTTACTTTTTTCATCCTGCTCAAACGTGGTATCTTTAATAATGCTGTAAACCCATTTTCGCTCGGTTTTTATCTGGTCTTTAATGCTGAGCCAATGTGAATTCAGGTCTCCTTCAGCGCCGGCAAGATCAACTTTCTGTTCGATTACTTCAGCTGAAGCCGAAATTTCAGGTTTCGTTTGAGTATTATCCTGCTTTACAGATGATGTATTATAAGTTACATTTACCCTAGCTTCATTCTTTGGTGAGAATACGGGCTTTGCAGCCGGAGCTGTGCTCCGGGTTTCAGTGGTATTGCTGCCGCTGAAGTTGGCGGCTTGGCCGCCGGATTTGATCCGGCTCAACTCTTCCAATATCTGGGAGATCTCACGCGTATCGGTGAATTTGATGAGTTCCACAAGCAGCGCTTCTATAAGCGTACGCTGGTTAGATGAATACTTGAAGGTGTATTCTGTCTGCAGTATCAGTTTCAGCGAATTGATAATTTCAAGCTGTGAAAACTTGCTTATATTTTCGGCGTACTTCTGTTTAACAGGCTCTGATTCAATTATAAGCTCCGCTGATCCGGTTGAGCAGACTATCAGAAGGTTCCTGTAGTGTTCAGTGAGGCCATCCAGAAAGATCTGCATATCATAGCCTTTATCCATCAGGCTGTCAAAATAGTTCAGTAGTCCTTTTGCGTCCCGCTGTTTAACCAGATCAGATATCTCAAAGTACACATCGCTTTGCGCCAGGTTAAAAAATGCTTTAAGTTTATCGAAGGTTATCTCATTATCGCAGTAAGCCGCTGACATATCAAAAAGCCCCTGCGCGTCGCGCATTGAGCCATCACCTTTTTTGGCAATAAAAAACAGCGATTCATTATCTACCTGGATCTTTTCTTCCGATGCGATGTATTTTAAACGTGTCGAAATTTCCTCTATAGTAAGCCTCTTGAAATCAAACTTCTGGCATCTTCCTAAAATTGTAAGAGGCACTTTTTCGGGGGAAGTAGTTGCGAAAATAAAAACTACGTACGGTGGCGGCTCCTCAAGTGTCTTCAATAGGGCGTTAAACGATGCGCCCGTTAACATATGGACTTCATCAATTATAAATATTTTGAATTTAGAACGAACCGGGCCGTACTTGACTTTTTCTTTCAGCTCTCTTACATCTTCAATATTCCTGTTCGAGGCGCCGTCAATTTCAAATACATCCGGGTGGTTGCGGTTATCGTTAATTATCTCGCGGCAGCTGTCGCATTCATTGCACGGCTCGCCGTTAGGCTTGCGGTTCAGACAGTTGAGTGATTTTGCCAGAAGCCTGGCAACCGTGGTTTTACCAACACCCCTTGGACCCGAAAATAAATATGCATGCGATATCCTGTTGTTCTTAATCGCGTTCCTGAGGGTTTTTGTAATGAACTCCTGTGAACTTACGTCATCAAAATTGCGCGGGCGCCATTTCCTTGCGGTTACTGTATAACCCGGGTTTTCACCAAATAATTCTTCTGCCATTATTTAAACTTTATTGTATTGTTATATCTTTTTTAAAACTGGTTTCCTGCGTAAATTATACTAAGCTTTCCCTTATCAAATCTCTGCCATGCGCATGCGGTAAAATCATTCAAAGAGTTAACGCCAATGTAGTCACCAAAGAACACAGATTTCACCGGAACGAATGGTTCTTCTGATATCCTGGTATTTAGGAATGTTTCGCCGCCGTCTGTGGATCTTGCCAGGTAAACATCCGTATTCAGGTCACTGTGATCGCGCCTATCGTAGTATAATATATTTATAGAGCCTGTCAAAGGGTCAACTGACATCCAGCTCATAAATTGCTGTTTGCCGTTTCCAACCGGGTCATCGTTTATCCTTATTGCGCCGCTCCATGTATTTCCGCCATCAGCAGATTTGATCATGAATATATCCACATCATTCTCACCGTTGCGTCTATCTGAATAGTTTATGTAAATTGTACCTTTGTAAGGCGAGTTACTTATATCACATTGTGTTATGGGCAGTCCGTTACATCTGAAAATTCCTTCAATATCATACACCCAGCCGCCATACTGACTCCCTGCAACAATATCGTTTTCCAGCCAGGATTCGCCGCCATCGGTTGAGCGGTCAAAATATAACTTATCGTGAGCTGACCAGCTTACATATATCTCTCCGTTGGGTCCAACACAGGGTACTGCACCCTCTGTAGTGTTTGAAGAGTCAACGCAGTCTCCTGAGATCTGGTTTATACGTAAAGCTTCGCTCCATGATTTGCCTGAATTGGAACTGAATGAAAAATGAATATTTGACTCATCCTTCGGGTTGTGGCTGTCATAAGCGTCGAACTGGGTCCACGTTACATAAATATTATTTCGCCATTTGCTATCGGTAAAATCAACGCAGGCCCATGGTTTATCCTGTTTTTTAGGAGGATTCAGCCCCATATACGTCCCTGGGTTCTCGTAAGTCATTCCGCCATCTGTTGATCGCTGACATACAATGCGGTCTATCCACTGGGGATTAGAAGGTCTCGAAAGATGAAAGAAATACGCTGAACCATTAACATCAAATATCAATACAGGGTCACCCCAAACACCGTTTTGCATGTCGGTTATTTCTTTGTTAACCCATGTATTGCCGCGGTCAAATGAATAGTAGTAATTATTCAGGTTAGCGCCCGAAATAATGTTATTGGGATGCTTTGGATTGATAGCAATCGAAACTTCGTTGGGACTGTTACTTATTGAATTAACTTTAATGTTCTTAAACTGCGAAAAAACAACTGAGGGCACGATCAAAAAGATCAAAATTAATTCTTTTATCATTGATATTATTTGGTTAGTATCATTTTTTTGGTTACTGAAAAACTTCCGGAACTTAATTGGTAAAAATATACTCCGCTGGGATAAGATGATGCGTCCCATTCATATTTATAAGATCCTGGTGATAATTTACCATCAACTATTACAGCAGTTTCTTTTCCGCTTACATCAAAGATCTTTATTGTTATATCCTTTGAATCATTACCACCTGTCGCTGGAACGTCGAAATCTATCCTTGTAACGGGGTTAAACGGATTCGGATAGTTCTGTTTTAAAGCGAATGAAGATGGAATTTCTGTTGATACTGGCTCAACCCCCACCGGGAAGTTGATTATTGCTGTCCAGACGCTTAAGGTGCCCGATACCAGTCTTATCCAGATGGGCCTTACCACTCCGTTGTGCGCTGATATGTTGGTATAATCACCAAAGAAAATATTTGACTGCGGCGTAAAAGGTGAAGAACTGACCCTTTCGTTTACCCAAGTCGTTCCGCCATCAGTTGAGCGGGCCATGTAAACATCTGTCTGTGTGTTTGTGTAATTCCTTCTATCATAAAATATGCAGTAGAGGTATCCTGTTACCTGGTCTATTGTCATCCATGTAAAGAATTGCTCTTTCCCTGCAGGGTCATCGTTTATCCTTATAGGAGAGCTCCATGTGTTTCCGCCGTCAGTTGATTTGATCAGCATAACATCGTGATCCGCGGGACCTGCGCTATCTGTGTAATTTACATAAATTGTTCCGCGGTAAGGTGAGTTACTAATATCGCATAATGTAATCGGCAAACCGTTAGATCTGTATATTCCGGCCACAACGTAATCCCAGCCGCCGCGCTGAGTGCCGGCAACTATATCATTTTCAAGCCAGGTTGTGCCTCCATCGGTGGATCTATCAAAAAATATTTTGAAGTTGTTTATTCCCAGCGGACCGGACCATGCGACATATACTTCACCGTTTGGACCAACTGCCGGCACAGAGCCTTCAGTAGTGTAATCTTCGTCAACGCAGTTGCCGCCATATCTGCTGAGCCTTTTCACTCCGGTAAATGTCGCGCCGCCATCAGTCGAACGAGCGAATAGTATTCTCGAGCTATCAAGCGGATTGCTTACTCCATAGTTATCAAACTCTGTCCATGCAACATACATCCAGTTTCCGCGCGGGCCGTTAGTCCAGTCTGTAATTGCCCATTCCTTATCCTGTTGTTTCGGGGGATTAAACTGCCAGTATGTCCCGGCATTCCAGGTAGCGCCGCCGTTGGTTGATTTATTCACTCCCATCCGGTCAATAAAGCTCGCACCATTAACCAAATGAAAATAGAAAAAATTACCCAGTGTATCTGTTATTATGCAGGGGTCGCCCCAGACCGTATAAGTTCCGGTTAGTGTGCTTGCTGTCCAGTTTAACCCGCCGTTTGATGAACGGTAAACTTTATCAGTGTTTGCGCCGGCAACTATCTGCATTGTATTTTTGGGATTGATACAAATAGAGGGTTCATTTGGGCCGCCTGTACCGCTTATCTGAATATTTGTATATGATGATTGTGAATTTATGGATATGGTCAGGATGAATAACAGTATTACAGCTATAGTAGTTTTCATTTGCGATATTTAATGATTATACCGCAAAATACTTAATTTAGTTAAGATTTTAAAGGGAGAATTGAGACGAAATTTCAGTGAAAATTAAAACTCAAAGAAACTGATAATTACTTAATTTCCACTACCACGAAATAACGTTGTATTATTAGCTGTAACATCAAGCAGGCGATTCACCCAAGCCTTCGTCTTGGAAAGCTAGGTGATCTCTATAAATAATCTAATAATATGAAATTAAGTAACCCCGCTCTTCAGAGCGGGGATTAAGCGTACCCAAAAAAGCAAGGGCTTTAGCCCTGCTTGAAGTTACAATGAGATAATCGCATCAAATTTGCATTGCAAATTCTTCTCGCATTATGAGCTGACCTTAATGAGACGTCCCAGCGGGACGTCTGTACAGATTATTGAGCCAATTCTCCCCCACAATAATCGACTTCGCTATTGTATTCGAAGCCTTTCAGGCTTCGTATTTATGAGACTACCCAACCCTTAAGCAAGTCTAGCCGGGTCGTCTCTATCAATAATCTTCAACTTCTCACTTATCCACAATAGCCGTATAAATGCTCAATTTGTTGCTGTCAAGTCTTGTCCATATAGGTCTAACCATACCATTGATAGCCGTTACATTTGTGTAATCACCCATGAATGTTTCCGCCAAAGGGAAAAAAGGTGAATCGCTGATCCGTTCATTCAAAAACGTCTTTCCGCCGTCCGTTGAAGATGCCATATACACATCAGTATTTTCATCCTCATAATTCCTTCTATCGTAGAATACTATATAAATGATCCCTGTAGATTGGTCAATTGTCATCCAATTGAAAAACTGGTGTTTTTGTCCGCTATCGTCATTTACTTTTGCCGGTGAACTCCATGTTACGCCTTCATCAGTTGAGCGGGAGATCCACACATCGGTATTATCATACCCATTCTTCTGATCGCTCCAGCTGATATACAGAGTGCCGCGGTGGCTGCCGACTGACATATCGCAAACCATTGAAGGGAAACCAAAACATCTGTACACACCCGGCACAGTGAATCTGAATGGACCGGGAAGATCAGCCACTTTTACATCTTTCTCCCAAAAACTGTATCCGCCGTCAGTAGAACGGTCCAGCATAAGCCCGTAGGGAGAGCACCAAGTTAGATATACTTCACCATTCAGACCGACACATGGCACAACCCCGAGTACAGTCGCTCCCGCATCAGAGCACTCCGCACCCGCAAGTTCATTTATTCTTTTGCTTTTTTCCCAGGTTTCACCTGCGTCAGTGGAATAACTGAATATAATATTCGATGCGCTGTCAAGAGGATTCAAAGCAGAACCTTCTTCGCTGTATTTATGCTGGCCGCACTGGGTCCATGCTGCATAAATATTATTGCGGTATGGCGAATATGAGACATCAATGGCTGCCCATTCTTTGTCCTGCAGGTGAGGGGGATTGGCACCCATAAAGGTCCCGTTGCTCCAGGATATACCGCCATCATCAGACTTCTGGCAGATGATCCTATCGAGCCATTTGCCGCCTTCTGAGTAGGAATTGGAAAGATGGAAGTAATAAAAATTACCGCGCACATCTGCAACTATGCATGGATCGCCATATACGCCAAATGTAGATTCAAGTTTCCTGATTGACCATGTGTATCCGCCATCAAAGCTGTAGAAATAGGATTCAATATTTGCTGCGGCAACCAGATTCAAAGGATTAATAGGGTTATGGGCAATTGTTACTTCACTGGGTGTGTTTTCATCTGTTATCATAATATTTTTATAAGGTGATTGTGAGTAGATGTTTGTAAACAATAATAATGCGGCAAAAACTATCAGGTTTTTCATATATCAGGCGAAGTTTAATTATTATTGATTTATACAGTCATTAGAGTGCCAAAGTTCCTTTTTTTATTTCAATTCATAGGAATTCCACGTCGGATTTGTTTCACAACTTCTTCTCGCTAAGAATTCGCTGCTTCTGTAGTCGAAGCCTTTCAGGCTTCGCAAATTTGATATGTCCCAGCGGGACCTCTGTACAGGGAATTTATTAATATATGATTGAGTAACCCCGCCCTTTAGAGCGGGGGATGGAGTTACCCATTTATGGGCTTTAGCTCTGATTAAATCTAGAATAAGATAGCTGCGTCGAATTTGCTTTGCAAATTCTCCTCGCAAAACATTCTCTTTGCTTTTGTAGTCGAAGCCTTTCAGGCTTCGCAAATTTGAGACGTCCCAGCGGGACGTCTGTACAAATGATCCAGCAGGCTTCACAAATTTGAAATGTCCCAGCGGGACGTCTGTACAAGGAATTTATTAATATATGATTGAGTAACCCCGCCCTTCAGGGCGGGGAATGGAAGTTACCCATTTATGGGCTTTAGCCCTGACTAAATCTAGAATAAGATTGCCGCGTCGAATTTGCTTTGCAAATTCTTCTCGCAAAACATTCTCTTTGCTTTTATGGTGGAAGCCTTTCAGACTTCGCAAATTTGAGACGTCCCAGCGGGACGTCTGTACAAATGATTCAGCAGGCTTCGCAAATTTGAAATGTCCCAGCGGGACCTCTGTACAGGGAATTTATTAATATATGATTGAGTAACCCCGCCCTTCAGGGCGGGGGATGGAAGCTACCCACACTTATGGGCTTTAGCCCTGATTAAATTTACAACAATATTACCGCGTCAAAATGCTTCGCGATTTATCCTCGCAAAAAAATTTCTTCATTATATCAATACTTTATCTCAAGCCCATCACTGTTAGTTTCATCCATACCAAGCATATCAATCAAGTGAGACTGGAAGTATCCAATAACCGATGAGGTCATGATCTCATTTATTTTATTCCCTCCCGGAACTGAATAGTAAACTATCTTATACTTGCCTGAGATTTTGGATCTCTTTTTCGCGTACTGAACAGCTTCGTATAATCCGCCAATTTCATCAACCAGCTTTTTGTTGAAGGCATCAGTCCCCAGCCAAACTCTGCCCTGCGCCACCTGCTCCGCTTCTTCTTTTGACATCTTTCTGCCTTCGGCAACAGCTTCCGTGAAACGGTCGTAGTAGTAATCAATTATTCCCTGAATAATTTCCACTTCCTTTTCATCAAGCTCTTTGTAAAATGAACCGATATCAGAATTTTCGCCGCGTTTGAAATTTTCGACTTTGATCTTTTGACCTCTCAACAGACTGTCCAGATTCGGTCTTGCGGTGAATACACCAATACTGCCGGTTATTGTCAGTTCATCTGAGAAAATTTTATCCGCGCTGACAGATACATAATATCCCCCCGAAGCCGCAGCTCCGCCCATCGAAACAATGAACGGTTTCTTATACTTTTTCTTAAGCCTGATAATAGCTGAATTTATCTCAGCTGATCCAAGTGCAGAGCCCCCTCCGGAATCAACCCTCAATACTATCGCCTTTACTTTTGGATTAGAAAATGCCTCTTCAAGCTGCTTAACTACGGTTTCACTGCCTGTTGATCTTCCGCCGCCTACAAAGGGAATCGGCAGAGAAAGAGGCGGGGGAGGCTGACTTTCACCTGTAGTGATGCTCGCATATACTCCAATAACCGCTATCTGCGGCGGTTCACCCCACCCGGTTTCCCACTCACTGCGGTTAAACGATCTTACTATATTGTTCGTACGTGAATTTTTACCTGCAATTTCCTTGGCATCATCATACCAGCCAAGTTTATCAACCAGTCCCAGCCTGTAAGCCTCGCTTCCGGTCAAAGGCTGTGAGAGTTTATCAAGCAGGTAATCATCCAAAGTCAGATTTCTTCCTGTAACGATCCTCGAGAGCATCTTCTCGTAAACTATATCCAGTACTCGATTGATAACTTCTTTGCCTTCTTCAGTTGTGGAATCCAGCAGTCCCTGGAAAGTGAGTTTATACTTTCCTGCATAAAATGTCTGAAGGTCAATCCCATATTTTTCAAGAAAACTGTTGTAGTTGAAAACGTTAACGCTTAGGCCGTAGTAGAAAATTGCCTCAGCCGGCATTACAACATCATCAGCGAAGGTTGATATGTAATATCCGCCCGGTCCCACATCCTGGGGGAAATAAACCGTGATGGTTTTATTTTTTGCGCGGAAACGCGACATGGATGCCGTAAGTTCTTCAATTGCTGCTGTAATTTCAAACCTGCCCGATAAAAGCGGATAGATCTTCAGTATCATTCCCTTCACGCTTGGATCCGCTGCGGCGTAATCAATATCCCCGATAACTTCGTGTATGCTGCGCTTGCCGCTGCCAAGCAGTCCGAAAAACACATCTTCTGTGTTGTAGTCCTGCAGTGAACCCGAAAGTGTAATTTCTACTATCTTCTTCTTTTCAGGTATTATACTTTTTCTGCGTTCAACGTTATATGATAATGAAAATTGAGAACCGATAAAAGAATATTTGTGTCCTCCGGAGTTGGTAAAAACACTATATCGCGGCATGAAACTATCGTAATAGATCATATTGCTTCTGCTGTTATTCATGATATGATTATAACGAAAGCTTCCGTTGGGAAAATCGATTCTTATTCCGCCACCAAGGAACTCATTTCGAATAGATTCATTATTGCGTGTATAGTTTATGTTAAGGTATAGGCCGTTTGTCAGTTTCAGTTCAGCGCCCGCTTTGATCTTGTTATTACCAAAAAAATCAGATCCGTACCTGAACGCGGAAAAATCCCCCATTAATGTGAGCCTGTCATTCTTAAAAGGACGAATTGCTGTGCCAATAGTATACTTATCGGTAGTATGATGCATTACTGACATTGCATCATCGCTATTGTAGGTAAATGAAAATGATAAATGGCTGTTAGGACGGTAAAGCAGTCCCAATCCGTTTCTAAAAGATGGAAAACTGGAGTTTACATCTGCCGGAGAAACGAAGCCGCTTCTGTGAAGGAATTCAAAAAGCAGACCTGCTGATATAGTTTTGTTGCCAAAACCGAATCCGATTGAATAACTACTAATGGTATACCTTTGTATGTGGCTAAAGCCAGTATATTCAATCAAATTACCAAATTGGTCAAGATCATAGTTAGAATAGAAATCTTTGTCTCCTGTGTACCTGCGGAATGCGAGCCCAAGAAATCCGGCATTGATAGAAAGGTCAAGCTCATTCAATCCGTCAAAATCAGCCTGGTGGTTTAAAGCATTTACAGTCATATTCAGCCGGTGCCCCAAGCCCAATACGGCGGGATTGTAACGAAATGCATTTGAGCCTTCATCGTATGCCGAAAATAAATACAATTCGTTTGATGGGTTGAACAGATTAAAATCCTGTGCCTTTATTGATAATACTGAAAATAAGGTAATAACGAAAACTAAAAGAGTAAGTTTTGCTTTCATATCAGAATTTGTTTAGATGTGATTCTTCAAATATAATTATAAAAAGTGAGTGAAAAAGGGGAGATTGCAGTTCTCGCTTCAAAACATTCTCTTTGCTTTTGTCGTCGAAGCCTTTCAGGCTTCGCATATATGAGACGTCCCAGCGGGACGTCTGTACAAATGATTCAGCAGGCTTCGCATTTATGAGACGTCCCGGCGGGACGTCTGTACAGTGATTCTATTAATACATGATTAAGTAACCCCGCCCTTCAGGGTGGGGGATCGAAGCTACCCACACTTAAGGGCTTTAGCTCTGATTAAATCTAGAATAAGATTGCCGCGTCAAATTTGCTTCGCAAATTCTCCTCGCAAAAAGAGATGTTCTTAAGGAGACGTCCCAGCGGGACGTCTGTACAAATGATTCAGCAGGCTTCGCATTTATGAGACGTCCCGGCGGGACGTCTGTACAGGAAATTTATCAATCAATATATGATTAAGTAACCCCGCCCTTTAGGGCGGGGATCAAAGCTACCCACACTTAAGGGCTTTAGCCCTGATTAAATCTAGTGTAAGATTGCCGCGTCAAATTTGCTTCGCAAATTCTCCTCGCAAAAAGAGATGTTCTTAAGGAGACGTCCCAGCGGGACGTCTGTACAAATGATTCAGCAGGCTTCGCATTTATGAGACGTCCCGGCGGGACGTCTGTACAGGAAATTTATCAATCAATATATGATTAAGTAACCCCGCCCTTTAGGGCGGGGATCAAAGCTACCCACACTTAAGGGCTTTAGCTCTGATTAAATCTAGAATAAGATTGCCGCGTCAAATTTGCTTCGCAAATTCTCCTCGCAAAAAGAGATGTTCTTAAGGAGACGTCCCAACGGGACGTCTGTACAGGCTATAGAGCAAATCCTCTTCGCAAAGAATAAAATAAAAAAGGGCGCCACATTAGGCGCCCTTATAAAACCGATACAAAAATGTTTCTTTTTACTTTATCAGTGTCATTTTTTTAACATCAGAAAATTCACCGGCTGAAAGCTTATAGAAATATATTCCGCTTGGAATGTTTACAGCATTGAAATCATACGTATAATTTCCGGCTGCGAGATTCAGGTTATTCACCAGCGAAGCTACTTCTTTGCCCAGCATATCATAGACCTTCAATGTAACAAATGAACCCTTCGGCAAGCCGAATTTGATGTTTGTTACAGGGTTAAACGGATTAGGATAGTTCTGCTGCAGTGTATAAACTTGCGGTACTTCTGAGCCTGTCTGCTGAATCCCAACAAAGTTACCAACTCTGATCTGATATGTCCTGAAATGTGTCCTCGGACCGCCTGTTTCAGCACCTGTTACGGTTACTGTATAAAGTCCTAACGGCACATTTGCAGTTGAAGTTGTATTTATTAAAACTGAATCTGATACACCTGTGAAATTCCTTACGTTGCCCGGTGAAAAAGATGGTGTTAACGTGCCGGGTGATGGTGAAGGAGAGATGCTTGTATTGTAAGTCACTGTACCGCTGTATGGACCCATAACAGGGTTTCTCATCCTTACAACTGAAGTTGAGCCTGCGTTTATACTATCTATAGTTTTGTCGAATGAAATACCATAATCAGGCAGGTATGCAGTGAAATCCTGAAGTGTATTGTTCTGTCCTGTATAGAATGGGAAGGTAATTGTCCTGCCTGCTATTCCCTGGTAATCACCCAAATAATAATGGTCACCCTGGTTGACTTTTATTACAGAAGGATTGAACGCGCTTCCTATTTTGAAATTGGTGAAGGTTAATCCGCCATCAGTTGAAACTGCTCCCCATGTTTCAGTTAAATTGTTTGTGGGGTCATCATTTCTTGAATCCCACCAGAAAGCCCAGACTCTCCCTTGCAGGTCAACGCTTACATCGCTCATCCACTGATCCATAAAGCCTGCATCATTGTTTACTCTCACAGGACTTCCTGTGCTCCATGTAACACCGCCATCGGTTGAACGGGTACAGAAAATATCTGCTGCATCCGGACCGGGAGGATTAGTAGCGTAAACATTGTATATATAACCTCTTCTCGAAGTCGATGACATGTCTACAGCAATTTGAGGCATTGCATTCACACGGATATTTGTTTTCAATACATATCTGCCGCCGGCACCTACAGTTCCCGGAGTTGAATGTGTTGAAGCCTGTACGTTCGCGCCAAATGTTGCGCCGCCATCTGTTGATACTTTTACCACTGTCCCGCCATTGTACCATGCTAAATAAACTCTGCCGCCCGGACCAACAGCGATATTCGGTCCCGGGTTAGGATTGCCTGTACCCATGTTTCCAACAAAGCTCCATGTAACTCCGTTATTGGTTGACCTGTGGAAATCAACGCTTGCGCTTGTTGCGAAATTCACGTAAGCCATGTAAACATGATTCTGGTAAGGGCCGCCAGTCTGGTCAGCTGCTATCCATTCTTTATCTGCATTGGAATTGTTAACAATATTTCCCAAACTTGTCCAGCTTGCTCCTTTGTTTGTTGATTTCAGCAGCCTGATACCGTTTGAAAGTACGGCGCAGTAGAAATTGCCCAAGCTATCTGCGCAGAAAACCGGGTCACCCTGGTTTGATGAAATGGATGTGCTTAACCAGCTAATTCCGCCATCGGTGGTGTAGTAAATTAATGGCGTACCGGCGAATCCTGTAACCCTGTTATCTGTAGCAACAAAGTTTAACGGGTCCCTTGGGTTTACTGCAATATCTGTTTCCGCGAAGCCATTGGTTGATGATACCTGGTAGTTGTCAAATGCTCCAACCTGAATTGTAATGAGATCAATTCCATAAGGCTCAATTGGATATACTTTCGGCATAACAAGTTTTAAAGGGTAAGTGTTTGTTGAAGTTTCTTGATTTGGATCTATCTGAGAAAAAGCATTAATACAAATAGAAAAAAACAGCAAAAACAATAAAATAGTTTTACTTTTCATTTGTGATTTTTATGTTATTTTTGGAATATAATCTATAATAATATTACTAATTATCGGCAAAATCAATCATTAAATATCTATCTTAAGTAACTAATATTCTTAAAGAATAATTTCCATTTTAAGCAGTTTAATTGAAATTAAATTGAAGTAATTTACGTTTTAAATACAAATAATCATTGTAATTTCTATTTTAAAAGCTTAATTTTAGCTGATGAAAAACCCCATAATTACTAAAATACCCGTTTTTTTGCTGCTTTTGGCTATTTCTGCCTGTTCAACTTTCAATTATAAAACTTACAAAGAAGAACCCAATAAGGATATTGATGATCCTGATCCTAATTATGATATAACTCTAACCTCAGACTTCCAGGATTTTACAGGTTTTATGTTCATTGGAAACAGAATAGAGAACTTCAGTACTTACTTCAATACTTTCTTTAACGCTAACGAGAATTTTAATGAAGCTTACGATGATTATTCAACACGCGTGCTGGCTAATTACAATGAACGACAGGATTCAATTTTTGCCAGGCCAAGGCTTTCTCAGGAATCGATAGATAAATTCAATATCGCAATAGAAAAAGCTTCAAAAGTGATACAGTATCATAAAAGCAGCGAATATATGGATCGCTCGGTGCTGCTTATAGGCAAATCATATTTTTTTCTTGGAGATTACCTCAAAGCAGAGAGAAAGTTCAGTGAATTCATTTCAAAATTGAAATCAAGCCGCTATCTGGATGAAGCGCTGTTGTATCTTGCCAAAACCCAGATAAGACTCGAAAACGAAAAACCCGCGCTTGAAAGACTTAATGCTCTTATAAAGAGTTCCGAAGAAAAGAATGTTGTTTCAGAAAGCTACCAGTCACTGGCGGAGTACTACCTGAACAGGAAAGACTATGAAAACGCGATCAAGAATTTCAGGAGTGCAATTGAATTCTCCAATGACAGCGAGTTCAAAGCGCAGATGCAGTTCCTCGTCGCATCAGTAATTTCGAGATCAAACTCAAAACTGGCCGCAAAGGAATATGATAAGGTGCTTGATTACAATGCTTCATACGACCTGGAGTATCTGGCCCGGTTTAATACTGCGAAGAACATGGTAGCCAGCGGCAATTTCAGCGAAGCTGTAGATATTATAGAGGACCTTGAGATCAAATACAAAGATATACCTGCAAATCTTGGACAGGTGAACTTCCTGAGGGGTGTCTATTATGACGAGAAGAAAGATAATAAGTCTTCAATAAATCAGTTCTATTCTGTAATTCAGAATTTCCCGGCAACTATACCTTCTGCAGATGCCAGTTACAAACTGGGGAAATATTTCGAATCCAGAAATGAATATCTGAACGCGTACATGTACTTCAAATATTCTACAGAACAGAGCAACGCGGGAACATTTTATAAGGAATCTCTGGCTAAATCGAATATATACAAAAGATATTTCGAGCTCAGATCCACTATTACCGGTGAAACGATCAATACAGACTATAACGAAGAATTCAGAAAAAAAACCACAAAAGATTACGATAAGAACACTGACCCTAACAAGCTTCCAAACAAAGAAGGCGATAACGGTAAATCGGGGGGAAACTTCGGATTTGAATTGGCGGATAGTATATTAACCGGTGAGGATTCTACATTCACAATTGTTGATACATCCCGCGCTAAAGAGCGGCAAATTTCAGCTGCCAAATTTGAACTTGCGGAACTTTTCCTATATGATCTCAATAGGGCAGACTCTTGTGAGTTTTATCTTAAAGAGGCTTATAGTGAATCGCTGGATTATGATTTCAGCGCGAAAGTTCTGTTTGCGCTTTCAGCGCTTTACAGAAAGCAGGAAGATATTGCCAAGAGTGAGGAAGTACTTAACACTATAATCAAAGATTATCCGCTTTCATCTGTAGCGAATTCAAGCAGAAAACTCCTGAACCTCTCAATTGTTGACCAGGCGGGTGAAGATATTGCCGATTCACTTTATAACGAAGCTGAAAGCAAATTTGTACGGCAGGATTACCGAGCGGCGCTTGATGATTTCACTATCCTTATTTCATCCTACCCTTCATCAATACATATGGAAAAAGCCTATTTGGGAGCAGGTTGGATATACGAGAACATTGTGAATAATAACGATAGCGCCTATTATTACTATTCAATGCTAGTGAAAGAAAAACCCAATTCCGAAGCTGCTTCTATTGTGATGCAAAAAGTGGGTGAGTATGAGGAATTTAATAAAGTGAATAATACCGATACTTCAGGTGTTAATTCTCAAACCCCTGAAACCGGTGATCCCAACACTAAGCAGCCTGAAGAACTGAAAAAACAAACTGATCCGGAAGTAAATCCGGAAGGCACAGAAAACAATAACATTGACCCCATGCAGCTTCTGAAAGAGCTTGAAGAAAATAACAAAGATAGATCCGGGGAGGAAAGTAATATCCCCGAAAATACAGAAGAAAACCCCGCTCCTTTTGACCCGGGAAAACAGGAACCTGTTCAGCAGGAACCCTGATGAACTATGATCGTATGCATCAAAAGGAGAAACTGTTTCAGGTAAGGTATCTTGTATCAGAAAAAAATTTCACACATTAATGGATAACTGTTTATTCTGCAAAATAATCCGAAGGGAAATTCCTGCGGAGATTGTTTTTGAAAATGAAGAGATCCTCGCTTTCAGGGATATAAACCCGCAGGCACCGGAGCATATTCTGTTGATACCCAAAGAGCATATCAACTCTCCAGCTGAAATAAATGAAGCAAACAGCCGGATAGCGGGTTCGCTGGTATCGGCAGCTGCTGAAATTGCAAAAGATAAACTACCTGATGGCTACAGGCTTGTTTTTAACTGCGGAGAAATTGCGGGTCAGACTGTATTTCATCTGCATCTGCATTTATTGGGCGGCAGATCGTTAAACTGGCCGCCGGGCTGAACTTTGCGATTACTTTGTAAATCTAAACAATATGTATATTGAAAATATTTAAAAATTGTTTTTTTCTTTGGTTCCTTTTTCTAAGTTCTGCAAATTCCTTACTATCTCAGCAATACAGCATTGAACAATATCTCAATATCAGAGGCGCGACTTCACCGAAGTATTCATTTGATGACAGCCGGATATATTTTACCATGAATATTACAGGCACTAGCCAGCTTTGGTACGTTAATTCTCCGGGTATGTGGCCCATTCAGGTTACATTTTTCAAAGATAGAATAACAGGTTATCACCCAAATCCCAAACGTGATCTTATATTGGTGGAAAAGGATGAAGGCGGATCGGAGTACGACCAGTTTTTCTTAATGAAAGGCGATGGCACAGAAATTAAGATGATAACAGACGGCGCCCCGAAGGTTCTTTATGGCTTTGGCAGATGGTCTGATGATGGCAGTTTTTTTACATACTATTCCAACAAACGATCGCCGTATTTTTATGATGTTTATACGTATAACATAGAATCGGGAAGCAGCAAAATAGTCTTTTCAAGCGATCATTCCAACTATCCATCTGCTCTTTCAGCCGATGGCTCTAAACTTGTTCTTACCCGTTCATATTCAACCTATGATAACGATCTGTACCTGGTTGATCTGCATAGCGGAAAAGAAAAGCTGATAACTACTCACGATAATTTTAATGACCCCGCTCAGTTCTATGCAGCGTCTTTTGACGCTGCCGGCAGTAAATTATACCTGGTTTCAAATGACAAAAGTGATTTCTTCAGGATCGGTATCTATGATATGAAAACTGAAAAGATCTCATATCCTGAATATAGTTTCCTCAGGGAGTTCAGGAACAATGATGTTTCAAGGCTGTACTTCCCCAAAAATAGAACCAAGATGCTGGTTATGATAAATGACAGAGGTTATGACAGGATCTTTTTGCATGACCTGCTGCTCAATAGTGAAATTACTATTCCGCAAAAGCTGAACAGCTCTAGTATAACCGCAGTCAGTTTTTCAAACAATAATGATAAGATGTTAATTGGAATTAATTCGTCATCAAATCCTTCAGTGTTATACCAGTGGGATATGGTCCCGGGGGTTGTTGAGCAGATAACATATCCAACCCTTGCGGGTGTAGAACCTTCCAGTTTTGTTGAGCCGGAACTGATCTCTTACAGTTCGTTTGATGGCCTTGAGATACCGGCATTCATTTATAGACCTGAAAATTCAGAAAGTAAAAATCTGCCATGCATTATTTCAATTCACGGGGGACCCGAAAGTCAATCAACCTATGGCTTTGCGCCAATTTACCAGTATTTCGTAAACGCCGGATATGTAATTGTAGAACCAAATGTGCGAGGCAGTACAGGATATGGTAAGAAATTCGCAGCCATGGATAATGTGAAGAACAGAGAAAACTCTGTGAAAGATATTGCCTCGCTTGTAGAATATCTTAAATCACGGGTTGATATCGATCCCGGAAGAATTGCAGTTTACGGAGGAAGTTATGGCGGATATATGGTGCTTGCTTGTTTAACGCTTTATCCGGAACTTTTCGCGGCGGGAATAGACGTTGTTGGTATTTCAAATTTCGTGACTTTCCTTCAAAACACCGGTGATTACAGACGTAACAATCGTGAAAGCGAATACGGAAGCCTGGAAAAAGACCGGGATTTTCTTGAAAGTATATCGCCGCTCGGCAGGGTAAAGAATATCAGAGCACCGCTCATGATAATTCACGGAAGGAACGATCCCAGGGTCCCTGTTGGTGAAGCAGAACAAATGCACAAAGCTATTATTGATAACGGGGGAGTTTCAGAATTGCTCATTTACGAAGATGAGGGGCACGGTGTGGCTAAGCAGAAAAACAGGCTGGATCTTTATCCAAAGATAGTGAAGTTTCTGAATGAAAATTTAAAAAAATAAATAAATATTTATATATATTTGGGGGTAAATTATGAATAAAAATGTAAAGATCATCATTGGTGCAATTGCTGTGCTTTTTATAGCATATGTTATATATAATGTATATAATACCGCGAAAGACGGAACTGAATCATTTGGTAACTTTGATACTAATAGTACTGCTAACAAGCATATTAAAGTTGAACTGCTTAAAGAAAAAGGAATTACACCTTCAGCAGGCGGCGGAGCTTCGTTTTTTGTGAAGGATAGGGCTGGTATAATAAAAAAAGTTACGATCGAAAAGGAATTGCCGCCCGGATTTGAAAATGCAGTAAACATCACTCTGATGGGGCACCTTCATGGCGATTATTTCCACGCGACAGAAATTACACTGGAATAGAAAAATCCGGATCTTAACAAACGAAAAAGGGAGCAGTGCTCCCTTTTTCGTTGTAACTGAATATCTGTTCTACTTTGTTATCATCATTTTCTTAGTCTCTGTGAATCCGTTTGCCTGCAATTTGTAAAAATAAACCCCGCTTGAAAGGTTTGAACCATCAAACTGAACGGTATATGTACCGGGTTTCTGGTTTTGGCTAATGATAGATTTTAACTCTCTTCCTAATATATCATATACTGCAAGTTTCACAAATCCTTCCTTTAGAATATCGTATTTAATAAAAGTCATCGGATTGAACGGATTTGGATAATTCTGATTTAAGGAAAAATTCACCGGAATTTCGCTGGAATAATTTATTATTCCTATAGGATTACCCAGTTCCCATACTCCTCTGCCATGTGTTGCTACTCTTATCATATTTGAAGATAAATGATAATCAAAATTCAGAGCAGCGGTATTTGGCAAACTATCAGCCAATTCAATCCATTCAGTTCCATAATCATTTGTATAGAAGACCCCAACATCAGTGGCTGCAAAATATATGCTTGAAGCATAACCAGGGTAGTATATTAAAAGATCATTTGTTTGTGTATCAGGTAAATTACCGCTGATATTCTGCCACGATGAACCACCGTTCGTTGTTTTATATACTTTGCCGGCACCAAAGCCTGCGTAAGTTATCAGCACCGTATTGGAAGAATCAGGGTGTACGTGGATACTTGTAATTATCCTGTTTTGCAGACCGGTTGTTACGCTTATAAATGTATTGCCGCCATCCAATGATTTGTATATTGGTAATCCGGTTGAAACATACATGGTTGAAGGGTTACTCCGGCTAATTGCCATTTCTCTTATCGAACCGCTTGTACCGGTAGAAATTGGCGACCAGTTTTCACCCCAATTAGTGGATTTAAAAACTTTTTCGCGGGCTGTATAAAATACCCCCGGTGTACTGGGATGTGAGACAATGGGCGCTATCCATGCCGCAAAGCCTGTTAGTCCGTCCATGGCTGCGATCCATGAAGTGCCGCCATCTGTGGACCGAAAGATCTGGTTATATTGCTTTTCCGCTAAGATAATAGAAGAATTTTGTGAATGAAAACAGACTTCACCACCATCACCTCCCAATATTGAGTGCCAGTTAAAACTACCTGTAGTTCTTTGTGTTCCGTTATCCTGTGTTCCGCCAATTATGTGACTTAAATTAGAGGGATCTGCTGATATTCTGTAAAACTGGGTGATTGAAAGGTTTGAATTTAAATTGATCCAATTGGTACCTTTGTTGGTTGATTTCCAGATTCCGCCGTCGTTCACTGCAACTAGTTCATTTTGATTTTGTGGATGGAAATCCATATTATGCTGGTCAGGATGAACGTTCCCGCCTAAGTAGCTGTTGGTGATATTCTGAAAACTTGATCCCCCATTTGTTGTTCGCCACACGTCGATTACTCCAACATATGCGAAATCAGGATCAAAGGGGTTTACATGCATATAGAAATTATACCATGCCTGGTCGGGGTAGAAGTCATGTCCTGTTGAAACCTGGGCATAATTATATCCTGCATTTGTTGATTTGTAAACTTTTATCTGGCTTCCTGTATATACAGATATATATAAGACCGAAGGTGTACTCTTGCAGATGGCAATATGATTTCTTATGCCCATTGTTGGGCCGGCTGCGGGTGAAAAAGTTACACCCCCATCTGTCGATCTTCTGTAGCCGGATACACTTCCGACAAGGTACCCTGTATGCCCGGTCGGTTCAAAAACTATATCATCAACTCTGCCTGTAACGTGAAGTGACCATGAAGTACCGCCGTTGGTTGACCAGTATAATCCTTCTGTGCCTAAAGCTGCAAAAACCATGTTTGGATTGCCGGGCTTTACAAGGATTCTGGATGTATGCATAAATGCCGGCAAACCCTGAGTAGAATTGACCCAGGTATTACCGTAGTCGGTGGATATCAGAATGCCCTTCCCATAGTAGGAAACACCTGAATATGTAGCTTCGCCGGTACCGTAAAATATTCTTCCCGGAGTTTCAGGATCAATAAAAATCGATCCTGTTGATAAAGTTATTTCTCTGTCAGTTATAGGATAAAAACTTGCGCCGCCATCTGTTGTACGCCATATACCACCGAATGCTCCACCAACATATATAATATCCGGGTTTACCGGATCGTATTTCACGGATGTGATCCTGCCGGAAACATTATTATAACCAAAAAATGCTGCGGGAGTTGGACCAATATTATTCCAGGTTGTGGATGGATCACTACGGAATCCGTTTAGTTCCCGCAAAGCATTTTTCTGCTCCGATGCCTTACCATATGCATCTTCCGGGAGATGATTATTAGGATACATTCTCTGTTCATAGAACCATCTTTCACGGTTGAATGACTTTTTTGATTTTGTGTAATCATCCGCCTTTTCATATGGATTGTTCTTTATGTCTAAATGCTGTGAAATGGCTGGAATGGGTTTCAAAAGAAGGACTGTAAGAAGTATAAAAAGTATTCTTATCATAATTTTTTCAATTGAATTTACTTATTATATTTTAATATAAGCACAATTATCAAAATAATATATATAAGAATCAAAAATTATTAATTCCATGAATAGACTGCCATAAGAAACTATCTTTCCTCGGTATAATAAAAAAGGGAGCTTATGCTCCCTTTTTCGTTATAACTGAATATCTGTTCTACTTTGTTATCATCATTTTTTTAGTCTCTGTGAATCCCTTTGCCTGTAATTTGTAAAAATAAACCCCGCTTGAAAGGTTTGAACCATCAAACTGAACGGTGTATGTACCGGCTTTCTGGTTTTGGCTAATGATAGATTTTAACTCTCTGCCTAATATATCATATACTGCGAGTTTCACAAATCCCTCGGTTAAAATATCATACTTAATTGTTGTAACAGGATTGAACGGATTCGGGTAATTCTGCTGAAGCGAGAAATTAGAAGGAACCTGGTTATTGTAATTTATTAAACCAACCGGATTGGATGTTTCCCATACTCCTCTGCCATGAGTACCAATTCTCAGCCTGTTGGTTGCCTGGTGATAGTCCAGATGCATTGCAACTGTATTTGGCAGACCATCAGCAAGCTCAACCCATGAAGCGCCGAAATTGCTTGTAAAAAAGACTCCAACATCCATTGCCGCATATAAAATACTTGTTGAGGTACCGGGATAGTAGATCAATGCGTCGTTTACCGGTGAATCCGGCAGGTTGCCGCTGATGTTGTTCCACGTAGTTCCGCCGTTTGTTGTCTTGTAAACTTTTCCGGCGCCAAATCCTGAATAAGTTACTATGGCAACCTGTGATGAATCTGGGTGAATACTTACGCTGGTGATTGTTCGGCTTGGTAAACCTGTTGTAACATTTGAAAAGTTTACACCGCTGTTGGTTGATTTGAATATCAAAGAACTGGAGGTGGCGTACAATAAACTTGGATCGGTCCTGCTGATAGCCATTTCTCTTATGGTACCGCTTGTTCCGCCTGAAATTGCTGACCAACTGGCTCCCCAGTTTGTACTCTGGAATACCTGCTGTCTTGCAGTATAGAATATCCCGGCTGTTGTTGGGTGCGCGATAATTGGTCCAACCCATGCCCCAGAACCTGTTAAGCCCGATGTCGCGCTTTGCCATCCGTTGCCGCCGTTCTGCGAACGCTGGACGCCGTTATTCTGAGTCTCGCCAAGTATGAACTGCGAGCTTTGCGGATGGAAGCATACTTCGCCGCCATCACCACCGAATGCAGCTGTCCAGTTCACCGTTCCAAGTGTACGCTGGGTGCCGTTATCCTGTGTGCCGCCCATTACATGGTTAACGTTTGATGGGTCTGCGGCTATTCGGTAAAACTGGGTCAAAGTTAAACCGGCGTTCAGATTTATCCAGGTTGTACCCCTATCAGTAGATTTCCATACACCGCCATCGTTTACCGCCATAAGTTCGTTTGAGTTTACAGGATTAAAATCCATATTATGCTGATCAACATGAACTGAACCGCCTGAATAACCGTTTGTTATATTCTGAAAACTTGTGCCACCGTTTGTTGTGCGCCATATATCGATGGAACCAACATAAGCATAGTTTGGATCAAACGGATTTACATGCATGTAAAAATCATACCAGGCCTGTCCGCCATCGAAATTATGACCTGAGGCCACCTGTGAAAAATTCAGACCAGAGTTGGTTGATTTATACGTTGTAATAGTGCTGCCGCCATGAACCGCGCAGTAAAGTACTGAGGGCGTATTTTTACAGATCGCAATGTGATTTCTTGTGCTCATTGTGAGAGTAGCGTTCTGCACAAATGTTGCTCCGCCATCCGTAGAAGTCCTGTATCCTGTACCGCTGCCTACTATGTAGGCGTTGGTGCCGTTTGGAGCGAAAATAACGTCATCACATCTGCCTGAAACAAGCTGAACCCATGTTAATCCGGCATCAGTTGAACGATATAACCCGGATGTTCCCATTGCTGCCAAAAGCTGATTTGAAAATCCAGGTCTGATAACTAATCTTGAGCAATATGTTAAACTGGGGAGACCGGAGGTTATATTTACCCAGCTGCTGCCGCCATTTGTCGATTTAAAAATACCTCTACCATAATATGAAGCGGCACTGTAAGTCGCTTCACCGCTTCCGTAATATACTATGTTTGTGTTGGAAGGGTCAACAACTATAGAACCTGAAGACATAGACAATTCATTATCAGTGATTGGTGTAAAGCTATTACCTCCATTTGTTGATTTCCACACACCTCCAAAGGCTGCGCCAATGTATATGATAGATGGATTCACCGGGTCATACTTCACTGTTGTTACTCTGCCCGAAATATTGGAGTATGAAAAATAAAACCCTGAAGTAGGTCCGATACTTGTCCAGGTAACCGCATTATCGAAAGCAAAGCCATTGATATTTCTCAATGAATTTCTCTGTTCAATTGCCTTACCGTAAGCGTCATCGGGAAGATAATTGTTCGGGAACATTCGCTGCTCGTAAAACCATTTTTCGCGGTTAAACGACTTCTTGGTTTTGGTATAGTCATCAGCCTTCTCATAAGGATTATCCTGTATGATCAATTCCTGAGAGTAAAGCTGTAAAAAATTAATGGAGAGGACAAGAGTTAGAATTTTGATAATTGAATTCATAAATAATGTCTTTTTGTGATTAGTTATTGAAATGTTTAGTGATAAAAAGGGAATTTAAGTGTACAAATTTGAAAAAACTATGTATAACGCTGAGAATTATTAACTGAAATTATTAGTACTTAATGAATCTGGCAAAAAAAAAAGGGGCTAATTCACACAATCTTAAAAGTTAACCCCGGCTTTTAAGCCGGGGTTATTGAGATTCTAAACTGAAATTGGGCTTTAGCTCTGATCCCTTTATGTAAAATTGATGTTTTGAGTCAGACCGTATTAGCCCATCTTCAACTTCAGGATTTCAGGTTTATTTCAAACCCTGCTTAGTTACTTTTTCAATCTTATTCATCACCGGTTTTTGCGCCATTAAATACTCATATATTGCCGAAAGGTCATCATCCGTAGAAGTTTTCGCTATGAAATTCCATGCCATAGGTGTGTTGAAACCGCGGGTTTTGGGGTCAAGATTCGAATCATCCCCGCAGGATTTGAATCTTGCAATAAACATTTCTTTGGTCATGTTACCGATGCCGGTTTCTTTATCCGGAGTAATGTTAGATGAACGGATAGTAGTGCCGTCCGGCATTGAGAATTCCATTCCGCCTGCAAATTCCATGCCGGGTATGATCTCTCCTTTTTCACTGGGCGAGTGGCAGAATTTACATGCGTAGCCCAGGTACTCACCCTGCTTAATTTTATCAAGACCGTCAGGTCGTTTTCCGTATTCAGTTACATCGGATGGGATCGTTCTGAAGATCAGGTTAACGGGGAATTTTAATTCCTTTTTGGGTACTTTGTTATTTATTGCAGGAAGCGTCCTTATATACGCAATAATTGCATAAAGGTCCTCCTTATCCATCTTACTGAAAAGTGTATATGGCATCATTGGAGCCAGAAAGCTGCCATCTTTACTTACCCCCGAAGTTAACGCGCGAAGTATTTCGCCGTCTGTCCAGTTGCCCAGACCTGTTTCTTTATCGCCGGTAATATTTGATGCAGGCACAAAGCCGGCGCCTTCACCGTAATCATCTCCGCCTTTACCTTCAGTTCCGGGAATTACAGGCAAACTGAATTTACTCATATCCCGGCCGCTGTGGCAATCAATACAGAAAGCGTAGCTGTTGGCAAGGTACTTGCCGCGTTCGAGTCTTTCAGGGGTTGGTTCAATTTTGATATCAGGTGCCGCACTCACCTTTGGAAATGCCGCTTGTAGGTAAATATATCCCCCAGCCGCAAATACAACTACAATAATGAGCAATATGCCCAGAATCTTAAAGACCTTTTTCATGCTTACCTCCTTTAGGTATTCCTAAAGTTAGTTTTTTTGAATTAATAATACAAGGGTTTAATAGTGTGATTAATAACAGTTTAGAATGAATTTTGTTTTAAGACCATTATAGAATTGACTTAACCAATTGAAGCAGATTTTTTTCCCGGTTACTATAGTTGAAATTCAGGATAATATGCTGCCTGGCTTTTGCGGCAAATACTTCAGTTTGATCTAATGCTTTTAGAATTGTATCTCTTACATCTGCGGTATCTTTTTTTGAGATGACATAACCGCAGCCGTTGATTATCTTCGGTATGCCGTTAACATCAGAACCAACCGGAATGCATTCACATAACATTGCTTCGCAAATAGAGCTTGGCATTCCTTCAAACATTGAAAACTGCGCATAAACCTTTGCTTTGGAATATTCTTCAACCAGTTTGGCATAGGGAACTTTGCCGTGAAGCTCAACATTAGGAGTAACGGAATTTTTAAGTTTACTTAAATGCTGTTCATCAAAACCAATCAATACAAATTTTACCTCAGGCATTTCTGCGGCAGCTTCAATGAGCAAGTCAAACCCTTTACGCCTGAACTCATCATCGTTCACAATAAGTCCCGCGCTTACTACCGATCTTTCTTTGATTATATTATCCGATTTCCTGAAGAAATCAGAATCATAACCCAGGTACATTGTACGGAATTCAGTTTTGATACCGGGGATAAAATGTTTAATGCCGTCTCTTAACGGAGCTTTGCCGGGGATATTTGAATATATGTAATTATTGGTATGTTCTATCAGAGTTTCATCAACAGGCAGAATGCATGTACAGTTCTTGAGACTGTAGCGTACGCAAAAAGCTCTCACTTTTTTAGAAATTGATGCGTTCGTGAACACACCCATATTAATTTCAGGTATGTACGTTGCTTCGTATCCGCCAGCGCAAATTATACTTTTTTTACCTGCGAGTTTGGAAAATAGCACAGGGTAAAACGAAAGATAGTCGGCGAACCATATATAAACCAGATCAAACTTCCATATATTGAAGAGCAGGTAAAAAAACTGGTACATCAACGAAAATATGATCAGCGCGTTTCTTCTGCTTTTGAAATTGAGGAGTTTTACATCGTACTGCTTTGAAAGTATTTCAAGATCATTGGTAATGAACTTAGGGTTCTGGTAAAGATTTTTTATAAAAAGTATTTTCTTTTTATCTTTCATTCAGATATTTACTTTTTCCTGGCGATAAAAAGAAATATAGCTGAGTCGCGTTTCTTAACTCGGGCGGGAGTCACAGCATCCTCTATCATCATCTTAAACTGGTACATTAACGCAAACGGCGCGAGCAATATCCTGCCGGCAGCTCCGATCATATTGGCAAATGAATCGAAAAAACTCAGCCTGAGCTGTGATGTAACCGCTAATTGACCAAGTATCGGTTTGTATTCCAACACTTCAAAGCCGGTGCGCTCAATCAAATATTGCAGACCCATACAGGTCCAGCGGTTATAATCATATGGCGAAGCGTGGAATTGCCATGTGCCGTGGGTTGAAAGCAGCAGAATTCCGCCAGGCTTTAACACACGCAAGCACTCACCCATGTACTGGTCAACATCCTGCACATGCTCTAAAACCTGCGAGGATAGCACAAAATCGAAGCTGTTATCTTCAAACTTCAGCCGCTCACCGGGAACAATGGAAAAATCAGCCTTTGGATTGCTGCCTACATCAACACCAATATATTCGGCAATATGACCCTCAAACAAATACTCATACGGCTTTGCTCCGCAGCCGTAGTCAAGGATCCTGTAATTTTCGCCGCCCTTTAACAGCGCGGGAATTGTAGCCTCATACGCTTTGCGCGTAAGCACGCTTACGTAGTGGTATGAATCCCACATCGGCGGAGCAATGACCCTCGTTACATCTTTTGGTAAATTTTTGTATCCCATATGTTACATTATTATTAAACTTTTATCCGGAACAAATACTTGTTTATAAAGCCTCTGAAAGACTTGATCTCAATTGGTTCATAGAAATTGAACATATACAATATAAAGGGGTAAGAAATAACGGCTAAAAACTTTAACGCAATTTCCAGTACTCTGTTTTCGAAAGTGAAATAAAAGAACGGTGCGGCTAAAGCCGCATATACGAACAGCATCAAAAAGATCTTGTACCATTCATATTTAAAAAAGTAATTCTTCTTCGAAAAATGATATATCACCATGCAAAGCACAAAGAAACTTCCAAGGTTTACAAAACTTGCCCCATAAATACCAAACATTGGAATAAAAATGAAATTACATATTACATTCACAACAAGTGCAATAAAGTAACTTATAAAAACATATTTAGTTTTTTTTGTAACATAAAAACTAAAAACTCCCACGAAATGTATTCCATAAAACGGCATTGCGAGAATTATCCACGGAACGTATTGAGCAGCAAGCCAATAATCGGTTTTCATTGCGAAGACCTTTATAAGGTGAGGAGTGAAAAGAGCAATCATAAGCGAAATATAAGTAACGCCTAAAAATAAGTAAGTTATGGTTTTTGTGTAAAAACGTTTTGCGTTCTCGTCCTTTAGTTTTTTCCAGGAGATCACTGTAAAGGCGAGAGAAAATGGTGAGACAACAAGAAAATTCACTAATCCTGAAATGTTATAGGCAAGCCCATAAATTCCAACATCCTTCAGCCCGCTAAAATAGCCCAATATATATCTATCCACCTGGTTCAGCAGCGTAATTACAAGGCTGGCTATCATAACCGGGAAAGAGTATTTCAGAAGGTCGGTAAGAAGGGTACGTTCAAATCCAAACTTAATATGCCTGATAAAGTAGGGCAGTAGAACAAAAATGATCAATGCCGGCGCCGCAATTTTCGCAATGAATACGCCTTCAAGTTTAATTAAAGTGTATTGCAGGAAGTATATCTGAAGTAACAGCGAAATTAATGTTGAAAGAACAGCAAGCGCGGAATATAGTTTCGCTTTTTCTTCAATTCGCAATAGCAGAAAAATTATGAATGAAAATGATTCAACGGCTGCTATCATAGCGGCATAAACTACAAACTTGGAAAGTCCTGTGTTTTCATACACCAGCCCTGAAAGCTGCGGGGAAAGCAGGTAAATGGCTATAAACAATACTGCATTAAACAACAAAAGAAAAGCAGCCACCGAAAACAGGAATCTTTTTCGTTTAAGTTCATCTGTAATTTCCAGGTACCACCTTACGACACCCGATTCAAACCCGAATAGAAAAATAGCCCATAAAATTTGCCATAAACTTTCGGTAAGAACATATACGCCATACTCCTGAACGCTGAAATTTAACGTTAATAAGGGCAGCAGAATAAAAGCAATTAATTTTGTTGAAATACGGCTTAAACCGTAAACCGCTGACTGCCTTATGGTATTTTTAATGTCTTTTAACAATCAGCAATTATATAAACTTTTGTTTTCTATTAAAATTCAATAAAAAAGGCGAGGCATAATATGCCCCGCCGGTTGTTAAATTTAGCTTAACTTTATTTTACCAATACCATTTTTTTAGTGTCTGTGAAATTGCCTGCAATTATCTTGTAAAAATATACACCAGAGCTCAACGAATTACCATTGATCTGATAAGTATAAATCCCTGCACTTAAACGGTCATTGATTAAAGTAATCACTTCCTTACCCGAATTATCATATAGCTTTAAAGATACGTCTGAGACTGTTGGTAAATCAAATATGATATTGGATGTTGGATTAAATGGGTTTGGAAAATTTTGTTTCAATGAAAAGCTAGTGGGGATTTCTGAATTATTTGAAATTAACCCTACAAGGCATTCATCAACAAGAATATATTGATTCGCATTTACATTGGCTAATTTTTGGATGTTTCCTGTTGTCCAATGTACAATTACGGAATCAATTACTGTCGCTGAACCTATTCCGAAATGCTGAAACATCATGTTTTGCGATAAACATCCTTGTCCGCCGGTTAATTCTCTTATATATGCGTTTCCGCCGGTTTTTATAGTTACCCTTGCACCAATTCCGCTCTTATTAATATTACACCCTTTCAATTTTATGCCAATGTAGTTTCCTACAGTGCAGTTTAATTGGTACAGTAAGTCGTTTTGTGGATTTCCATTAGGTCCGTTATTCGCGCAAAATACTTCAAGTTTTCCATCAAGATTAATATCTGTATGCGAGGCAGAGATACCATAAGAATTCTCGGCAATAACTTCATCTGTAATGCGTGTAAAATTGCCGTTTCCATTATTCTTATAAAGGAAATTGAGACCCCAGTTTACCACATATAGATCAAGCCTCCCATCATTGTCATAATCAAACCAAGAACTCCCAAAACTATTGGAACCGGTTTCATTGTTCGGCAAAGAAAAATTAGCAATCGTAAATGTTCCATTTCCATTGTTGCGATACAACCTGTTATTGGCACTATTGTTTGTTACGAACAGATCTAGCCAGCCGTCATTATCATAATCACCAAACGTTCCCCCGGATCCGTTGGCATTATCACTTGGAATTACGCCGCTGGTTAATGTAAAAGTACCGTTACCATTATTTCTATAGAGCAAATCATTCTGACCGCTGTAACACGCAACAAATAAGTCCGGCCATCCGTCGTTATTGTAATCGCCAACTGCACAGCCTCTTCCGAAAGCGCCATCATTTACAATTGAACCTGAAGTAACTTTGGTGAATGTACCGTTGCCGTTATTACGATACAGAAAGTCGTTTTGGTTGCTTCCATTTACAACAAACAAGTCAAGCCACCCATCTTTATCATAATCCAGCCATGCACTTCCGGAGCTGCTACCAGGATCATTGACTATACTACCGGAAGTAACTTTTGTAAAATTGCCGTTTCCTTCATTGTGAAACAATAAATTGTTTAGCGGATTTTGACCACCTGTACTTACAAATAGATCAAGTCTTCCATCGTTGTCATAGTCTCCCCATGAACAGCCGAAGCCCCTTGTCATTTCAGCGGCAATCGGTCCTGTCATGATTCTTGTAAATGACCCGCCGTCATTTCTGTAAAGATAGATAGGATAGGTACAGGATTGGCAGCCATCGTTATAGCTTGTTACAACTACATCCAGATCCCCATCGTTATCGTAATCAGCCCATGCATTACCCTGACCATAACCGTTATCATTTACGATGCTGCCGCTTGTAATCTTGGCAAAACAGGGAACAACAAAAGGTCCGCCGCCATTTGTGGTTTTCAAAAGTATCCCGTTTGAGCCACCGATATATCCGGTATTGGCATCAATCATACTGATGGAATTAAATACTGCCGAAGGACTTGGATTATTCTGTGAACCCCAGGTTACTCCTAGGTCAGTGGATTTAATTATTTTGCCGGAACCTACTGCCCACAATAAATTAGGTGAAAGATAAGAGATGTCATTTAAATTTGCTGTCACTCCGCTTGATTGCTGTAACCAGTTTAAACCACTGTTTGTTGTTCTTAATATAGTACCATTTGACCCGATTACAAATCCGGAATTACTATTAACAAATATTACCTTTTCAAAATTAATTGAAGATGATTGTGTTTGCGGTATCCATGAATTACAGCCATCGGTTGTTTTCCAAAGTGTTCCTGAAGCTCCGCTTATCCAGCCTGTATTGTTATCAACGAAGTAAACTCCTCTTAGAGTATTTGAAGTAGGGGGTGTAATCGATACCCAGTTTGAACCGCTATCCGTGGATTTGTTGATAACAGTTGGTGAACCACCAACTACATACCCTGTGATTGAAGTTGGAAAGGACATTGAATAGATTGTTCCAGAACCGCTGGTTTTAATATCCCAGTTTGAACCGGAATTTGTAGTTTTAATCACCTGCTTTGTAGAACCGGCAACAAATCCGGTAATTGCATTTTCAAAGTAGATGTCATAAAAAGTACTGGATGAACCTGTAACTGTAAAAATCCAGCTTGTACCTCCATCGGTAGTTTTAATTACATTACCACCAAGATTCCCGCTTATATAGCCTGAATTAGTATTAACAAACTGCAGAGAGTTGATAGTTGAGGTGGTAGGTGAAACAACCTGATTCCATTGAGAATTTAAATGAAAAACAAGAAGCGTTAATAATATGATTGGAAGAATAGAATTTTTCATAACAAAGGATTTTAGTTATTACTTAATAATTGAGGCTTTGTTTTCAATAGGCAGAGTTTAAATCTGCCCCATTTAAAATTTATATTTCATCTACTTCACCAATATCATCTTTTTAGTATCGGTAAAGCCTTCTGTCTGAATCCTGTAGAAATACACTCCGCTTGGCAGCCTTGAAGCGTCGTAGCTTATTGAATATTTGCCCGGTGACTGAACACCATTTACCAGTACATCTATTTCTTTACCGGAAATATCGAACAATGTAACCATTACTTCACCGCCGGTTACAATTGAATAATTTATGTTAGTAACGGGATTGAACGGATTCGGGTAGTTCTGTTCAAGTGAATAAACAGTCGGTACCTCACTGCTTATCTGCTGAACCGGAACAACACCAAAGAAATCAAGCTCCTGATTCAAAGTAACATTTGTCAAAATTTCAGTTGTGCCGTCATGCCAGTCAACTATTACGGAATCAGCTGCGCTAACAGGATTATCAGCTAAGAATCCGAGTCCAAAGTGAATCCACGGCATATCCTGCGAGCTGCATCCGTTTCCGCCTGATACTTCCCTGATGGCAACGTAGCTGCCTATTCTTATCTTAACCCTGGTGCCTATACCGCCGCCCCAGAATTTTAACATTAAGTACCAGTTTGATGCGCCTGTATTTTTAAATAAATAATCGTTTTCACCCTGCGGGCCGCTGCCCTGGTTTACCACAAAAAGATCAAGCTTCCCATCGTTGTTATAATCTCCCCAGGCTGAACCCACACTTGAACTGTTATCGGTTGAAACAGCTTCGCTGTTCATCCTTGTGAAATTATCATTGCCGTCATTTCTGTACAGCGCGTTTTTCTGTCCGTAATTATTTGCTACAAACATATCCAAGTCGCCATCGTTGTCATAGTCACCCCAGTTACAGCCAAAGCTGTTATCTTCATCATTAGCTATTGCCCCTGATGTTATTTTGGTAAAAGTACCGTTTTGGTTATTCTTATACAGGAAGTTCTTTCCGCTGTTGGCTACAAACAGATCAAGCCAGCCATCGTTATTGTAATCTCCCCATGCGCAGCCTGAACCATATCCCCCTGAAGTTACAACAGGTCCCGTAGTGATTTTTGTGAACGTACCGTTCTTGTTGTTCAGGTACAGATTATCATTTTGGAAATCTCCGTTTGCTACAAAAAGATCAGGGTACTTATCGTTGTTGTAATCTCCCCAAACTGCTCTTCTGTGCAATCCGTTATCAGTAACAATTGGTCCCGTTGTTACCTGCTGGAAGTCGCCATTGGGCAATCCCTTGTATAACAGGTTTGTGCCGTGCTGCACGCTTAAGATATCCAGATAGCCGTCTTTATTATAGTCAGTCCAGTTTACGCCGCCGCTATGGCCGTTAACAAGGGGAACGCAGTTTGTTATTCGGGTGAAATTTCCACCGCCCATGTTTTTATAAAGCAAGTCAGGCTGATTTAAACCGGTTGCAATGTATAGATCCATTCTGCCGTCATAGTTGTAATCACCCCAGGCGCATGCGAGTGTTTGGTACAGACTGTTTGTCATAATGGTATTATCACCGGCAAGCTGAAAATTTCCGTTGCCCATATTTTTATAAAGCAATGGGTATGTAGTGGCGCCGAAATCGTTGTACGATGTAACAATCATATCCAGTTTGCCATCGTTATTATAGTCTCCCCATGCGCAGCCGGAACCGAAGCCCTGCTCTGTAACAAGCGGCTGGTTGGAGATCTTCTGGAACATTTGTGAGTAACTTACGGATAAAAAGCACAGGATGAAGAGTAATGGTATGATCTTTTTCATAACTTCTATAAGAATAGTTAAAGAAAAATTTTAGAAACTAAAGTTTGTAATTACAATATATATAATAAAAAAAGATTAGTCAATATTAAATTGACTAATCTTTGGTATAATTTAAAATCTACGGTTAAATCGCTATTATTTTTCGGTTTTTTCCTCGTTTTCCTGCGCTTTTTTGCGGCGGAAGTACATGCCGCCCACTGCGATCCCTAGTATTGCAACCAGCAGAATGTTTGTGCCCATAGAAATATTCTTTCCGGCGTAATACGTTTCAGGTTCGAACTTAAACTCAATTTTGTGTTTTCCTTTGGGAACAACTACACCGCGGAAGAGATAATTTGTTTTGAGTATCTCCGCGGGCTGACCGTCAATGTAAACTTTCCAATCCGGGT
The DNA here is from genome assembly GCA_002344125.1 of Ignavibacteria bacterium UBA2360. GTDB lineage: Bacteria > Bacteroidota > Ignavibacteria > Tepidaquicellales > OLB5 > OLB5. The sequence goes on from DDTQ01000008.1 coordinate 423,978, forward strand.
AGTAAACTTCACTCACAAACAGCAGATTATTGCCTGATGCTTCTGCATCAATTGTAACTTTATGAATATCGTATCCTGTTATGTTAGCAGTGGCGGTTGAATCGGCAGCGTCAATCTTTGTACCCGGATCCTTTTCAAGGAACGCGGTTTCCTGCGGATTAACCATTCCCGTTTTGATTGTATTAAGTATATCAATACCTGAAGCTGTTTTGGTCTCATTAACAAAAAATACCTTTGGATAGTAATTGTTGTTCTTTAAAATATATTTACTGCCCTTAAAAACGGTTGTAAACATTGAATCTTCATATGGCTGATCGGTTATAATATACTTCGTGCTCATCAAACGCCACGCGGCGGGATTTGTCATGCCAACTACATCATCCATATCCTGGTATATCCGGAGCTTTGCTCCCTGGTATCCATAGATATTCTGTAAACGCCAGTATGCCAGTGTGTTTTCACGTACAGGCTGACCCTTTTCCAGATGAAGCACCCTGAATGAGTTCAGGTCCTTTTCATTCTTAATGATCCAGTCAACGTAATCTGGAGTTTTAAAATAAGCCTCCAGATTGGTCTTATTATCCCAGTGTAAGGTCTTAAAATCAATATGCCAAAGATCTATTATCGTTACCAGAATTATTGAGAGCATAAAGACCTGGTATTTAACGTTACCCTTTACAAACAGGTATATCATTCCGAACGATGCAAGCAGAAGCACACCAACAATAAGCAACTCAGATTTAACGTTATCATATGCTATCTGCGAGATCTGCCCAACGTACTGCTGGATCTGCTGGGGAGCAGCGCCCTGCTGAGTTAATTTCTGTATCAGCGGACTTGATGAGACCTGTGAATTGTAATAATCCTGAAAACCGATAAGTGAAAGCAATACAGGCAGGGCAAGTATCGGGAAAATAAACTTTGCTGAGTTTAAAAATCCCGTTGTTTTAGCTTTATCTTTTGTTATTTCAATTATCGATTTTATTCCAAAGCCCGCAAGTATCACAAACGCTACATTGATAAGTATATGTATCATCACCGGCGCGCGGAAGCTGGAAAAGTAGGGGAGATTGTAGAATAAAATGTCATACAAAAGCGGCCACGTTCTGCCAAATGAAAGCAGCAGCGATAAAAATGAAATTACAACCATCGCCTGCACAAGCGCGCTCTTTTTGAAATTGTAATATATCCCAATGAACGCCAGCAGAATTGTTATCACCCCAAAATACATTGGTGATGTTGTGAACGGCATTTGCCCCCAGTATGTATTTGCCTTTTGACCCTTCACTTCAACATCGCCAAAACCAACCCAATACGGTACAAAAAATGTCATTACTTCAACGGGTGAAAATGACCAGTTTGTGGAATATTCATAATCAGCTGCCCCTGAAACTTTCTGCTCACCCGGTGCCTGTGTAATAGGCGGTACCCCGCGGATCGAATACTTGTTGTATTCACGGCTAGACATGTATGAATCAGCGTACATCATGGCGCTTAATCCAACACCAACAACAAACAGAGTAAGCACTATCAACGCCGGCTTAAAGTCTATTTTATTCACCAGATTGTACACCAGCCTGTAAACCATATATATACCTATCCCTGAAAAGAAATAAAACAGCATCTGTACATGGTTAGAGCTCATCTGTACATGAATGAAGAACACAAGTACGCCAAAGTATAGTAGTATTTTGAAGATGTTTTCTTTCAACTTGCCTTGGGCTATCATATCATACATCTTTTCAAGCATAAGCAGCACGGCAGGGAACATCATAACGGCTATCATCTTGCTGTTATGACCCACAATGATCATTTGTATGATGGGTGTTATGAACACCGCGGCTAAAGCCGCATAAAGCGCGATCAATTTATCTTTGAACTTGTATTCTGCCAAAAAGTAAAACGAGAACGCGAAAATTATATAGAAGAGCACAATTGCCCACACATCATTTCCTGAAAACAGCATATATACTGCATCCCTGGAATAAACCCACACTGCGTGTGAAAGGTCATATGTTCTTTCCAGATGCGGTACAAGCGCCGCGAAGCTCGGCATTCCGTTAAAAATATACGGTACCCATAAAGGAAACTCACCTTTTGCCTTAGCGTCATCAAGGAAAGTTTTGAAGCTGCCCGATGCAACATTATCTGCCGATGAAAATACTTTCCCGCCGAATAATCCCGCGTTAAAAAATATCAAAATGAGTATAAGTATCACCCCGAGGAAAACCGGGGTCTGCCATTTTGCGGGAATAAAATCGATTGTATAACTTCTTGAAACATCCTTTTTTAGTGGTGATGTTTTACCCTGTGTTTTATTTGATGATGATTGTGGTTTTGCCATAATTTTTTGCACTCCCGCGCAGGCGGGAGCCTCAGTTTATAATATTTCTTTAAACCTGCCCAAGCAGGATATTCAGTTTTTAATGTTCTAATTCTTCAAAATCTTATCAAATATTTCAGCCAGCTTCTTTGTAAGCAATTTTCTTTCATACGCTTCAATAGCTTTCTTATCTGATGCTGGTAAAATTGCAGTATTATTTTCAAAAAAACCATTATATAATTTAAGGTAGTTTTCTTTAAGAGCATCAGGTTTGTGATGCGGAGTTATCACTCCCGCCTTAGTCTCTATCAGCAGATCACGGGCCTCGCCTTCGCCGGCAATGGCAAATACGGGCTTGCCCGTAAGTGCGCTGGCACCCAGGTACTCAAACACCTTGCCGCTTAATATCATTTTGGAATATTTATCTTCATCTATCAGCAGAAGCATTGCGTCAGCTTTCATTAAGTAATCAATGCTTACTGAATGCGGCACGTATGATACAATTTCAATTGAATCTTTCAGAGGTGAATTATTAATATGATCTATTATTTCACTTCCAAGTCTGCCCACAAAAATGAATTTTATTTTATTCTTATCAACCTTACCATCCGTAACCAGTTCTGCGATAGTATCTAGAAGGTAATACGGATTCCTTTTTCCATACATTGAACCTGTATAAACAATCGTGAATTTATCATTCTTCGCATCACTTACAGTTGTATGTTTATAGTCATCGGAATCAAATCCATTGCGCAGCAGCGCGAAATCCGTTTTGGCAGATACTTCCGGGTACTTCCTTTCGAAATCATCCTTCATTCCCGAGGCAACTATTGTAACCGTATCGGCTATATCAAGCGTTGTGCGCTCGTATTTCCTGTCGATCTTTTTGGGCAGGAACCAGCGGTTTGGAGTGGTTAAATAATCAGTCCACGCGTCCCTGAAATCAGATACCCAGGGCATTGGTTTGCCGTATTTCTTTTCAGCGTATTTTTTGAGCTCCATTGAGATTAACGCGCAGGTATATGGCGGTGAAGAGGAAAATATTATATCAGGCCGTTCAGCATCAATCACATTTTTGCCTTCTCTTACCGCGTGTTTTTTCCAACCAATACGGGCATCGGGTATAAAAAATGTCGCGCGTATGAATTCAGCCAGCTTATCGCTAAGGCGTGATTTGCTCCCGCCATCAATATTATTTACATCAACGGCTGTGGTTTTGGATTTACCTGTAAGCTTGCGGTAAAGGTCATACGGCTCAAATATATCAGTGCGGTGAACATCAACATCAACGGGTACCTCCTTAAGCAATGATTCATCCCGCGCGGGGAAGTCGCCGTCTTTTACGGTGAGCACAATAGGCTTCCACCCGAATTCAGGAAGGTACTTAACGAATTTAAGAACGCGCTGCACCCCGGGTCCACCCGATGGCGGAAAGTAATATGATATGATTAAGACCTTCTTCAAATGTTTAGATTATTACTTCCGGAATGTGGAAGATTGGGTTCAATTGTTGTTTGGCGTACAATTGCCAAATTCCAAAGCTCAAATTCCAAACGGGATAATCAGTATTATAATTATTTGGCATTTGGATTTTGACATTTGACATTGGAGAAGTAATTTGTTCTTTTGTGGTAGTCTTCTGTTTTGAAATCTTTTTTGATTAAACTTTTTTGCCAACTACAAGTACGCCTGTTCCTTCGGGTTTGTTTTTATCGTTCACATCAAGCCACATGAAAAGCAATGTCCACCAGATCGTTAATGAATAATAGAAGGGAAGTATTACAAAAAAGAGCTGAGACTTATTAAGCATAAGCATAGGATATTTAATCCCAAGCTTCCAGTACAGATTACCCCATTTACCGTAAGTATATTCAAAGCTCTCAATCTTAAATCCCGCGCCTTCAAGTTTAGTACAAATATCTTCTTTGGAATACCCAAGCCTTACGTGCTCCCCAATAAAACTGTCATCATCTTCACTTTCGGCGTCGCTTCCGCCGATATTGCTGGGCGTGTTTATCATAACCCTGCCGCCCTGTTTCAGCGCAGCGTAAAATCTTTTGAATACACCAATATCATCTTCGATGTGTTCCATCACATCAACCGAAAGCACAAAATCAAACCTGTTCTTAAAATCGATTTTAGTCAGATCGGCGTATTCAAATTCAGTATTTTTAATACCGCATTTATCGAAGAAAAATTTGCAGTCTTCAAGGTAATCTACCTTAACATCAACGGCAAGCATTTTCATGGCCGGGAACTTCTTCGCCATGAAATATGAATACTGCCCGAATCCGCAGCCTGCATCCAGAATATCATCCGGGTGTCTTTTGCCGTAAAGTTCTTTAATTTTACGCTTCACATACCATTCCCGCAGGAACATTAAACCGAGTATCTTATAGAAAATTTTCCTTAAAAAGGGCGATCTTTTTACAATTCCGCCAATTTTATCTTTAATCGGGTCGTAGTGCAAATTATTAATTTTAATTGAATAATTGCGCAAAATATCATATATAGTGTATAGTTACAATGGAAAATTGACATACCTTTTTGTAATAGCAGAATTATTTCACGCAAATCTATCAAGGCGCAAAGGGAGAAATACAGATTCCGAGCTCCGTAGGCTTGTCAGACTGCTTTAGCAGCAGCGGCATGTTATTACAATATAATATAGATTATTAATTCAATTTGGATTATTTTAGCAAAAAATAACACCGTAATATGAATACAAAATATATCATCAGCTTAATTATTCTGCTCATTGCTGCAACAGCTTGTAATATCGTTGAAAAAGAGGTCAACAAGTTGACAGGTAATGACGAAGAGAAAATAAAACGCCTAAAAAAAGAAGGCGTAAAATGCGAAGCCCTGGTTGAAAGCGTAGAAGATATGAACATCACTGTAAACAAGGATCCGATGGTGCGCTTATCACTCGAAGTAATGCCTCCGGGTGAACCATCTTTCGGCGCACAGGTCGAAAAACTGGTTTCCCGGGTAAATGTTCCCAGAAAAGGAGATTACGTTACTGTTTACTTTAATCCTAAGGATAAGAGTGATATAATAGTAGAATGAACCTTGATTACCTTGATTACCATGATTACCATGATTACCTTGATTACCTTGATTACCATGATTTACTTGATTCAAAGGTTGTACAGATTTCTTGAATTTCTAAACGAGGTAATCCTTTAATCATGTGAATCATGGTCAAGTTTCTGTGTTTTTTCAAAATTCCCAAACCGTTATCTTTGCCTTTCACATAAAAATCAAACATTTATATATAATGAAGAACGATTCAAAGAGTAAACAGGGCAGCAATACCTCAATGGATAAAATTGTTTCCCTTGCTAAAAGGCGCGGATTTGTATTCCAATCCTCAGAAATTTACGGCGGTTTGAACGGCTGCTGGGATTTCGGTCCTTTAGGAGTAGAACTCCTCAACAACATAAAACAGGCATGGTGGCAGGCTATGACCTACCGCGATGATGTCGAAGGGCTTGATGCATCAATACTGATGCATCCCAAGGTTTGGGAAGCATCAGGGCATGTTGAGAACTTTACGGATCCGATGGTTGATTGTAAACAGTGCAAAGCGCGCTACAGGGTTGACCTGTTGTTTGAAACACTGCCTAAGAAGAGCAAAAAGAACATTGAAGATAAAATTAAAACTACTTTAGGATACGAAGATGCCTCATCAAATGAGGAATCCATAAACAATTACTTCAGTGATAACATAGATCTCTTTACAGCCGATATTACTTGCCCCACTTGCGGCAATACCGGCACATTCACAAATGCACGCAAGTTTAACCTGATGTTCAAAACATATATGGGCGCAATTGAAAGCGAAGATTCCATTGCATACCTTAGGCCCGAAACAGCGCAGGGTATATTTGTAAATTACGGCAATGTAAAGGAATCAACACGGCAGAAACTGCCGTTCGGTATAGCGCAGATCGGTAAGGCATTCCGCAATGAAATTAATACGAAGAATTTCTTATTCAGAGTGCGTGAATTTGAACAGATGGAGATGCAGTATTTTGTTAAACCGGGCAGTGATGATGATTTGTATAACGAGTGGAAGGAACGCCGCATTCAGTGGTGGGTGGATCTCGGCATAAAGCGCGAGAACCTGAATTTCGCTCCGCACCCGGCAGATAAACTTGCGCATTATGCAAAAGCCGCGGTTGATATTGAGTTCAAATTCCCATTTGGCTTTGGTGAAATTGAAGGCATACATAACCGCAGTGATTTTGATCTAAGCCAGCACACGAAATTTTCTGGCAAAAAGCTGGATTACTTTGACGAGCAGAATAAAGAGCGTTTTATACCGTATGTTATCGAAACATCAGCCGGCGCAACGCGCGGATTTATGGCATTCCTCTGCAATGCCTTTGATGAAGATGAAGCCCCTACTTCAGAGGGTAAATCAGAAGTTCGCACAGTGCTGCATTTTCACCCCAAGCTTGCGCCGATTAAGTGCGCGGTTTTCCCGCTTGTGAATAAAGACGGGCTGCAGGAGATTTCACAGAACATTACCGCTGATCTGCAGAAGACATTCAAAGTATTCTACGATGATTCCGGCGCCGTTGGCAGACGCTACCGCAGGCAGGATGAATGCGGCACACCATTTTGCGTAACCGTTGATTACGATACATTGAAAGATGATACGGTAACAATTCGCGAGCGTGATAGCATGCAGCAGGAAAGAATACATAAGGATAAGATAAAGATGTATGTGATGGAGAAGATAAATTGTTAAGTATTGTAGTAGGTGAGTAGAAAAGCAGGTTAACTGATGAACAGACAGAATTCTACTCTGTTTAGGACTTAAGCTTAGTAGCATTGAATAAAGTTATATGACTGTAGAGACGACCCGCCCGCTGAGGGCATGTAAGGGTCGTCTTTCTCTTTTTATGCAAATTAATTTTGAGTAGTTCTACTTCTTGTATTCACAAAAATGCAGTGTTATATTTGGGTAACTTAATAGCAAAGGTTAAGAAAATGATAAAAAAATATTACGCGCAGCTCTCATTGATCGGTTTATTTCTTTTTGCCTACACATGTGCCTATTACTCAACTCCAATGCTTCCAAGCGTGGAAACTGAATTCAAATCTTCTGTGTATAAAGAATACAACAGCGAAGAGCCAAAACTCAAACCAATAAACAAAGAACTTAAGAATATCTGAGTTCCTGAATTTTTTCCTGTAAAACAACTTATTGATCACAAAAAAATCCCCGCGCATTTCTTTTACGAAATGCCGGGGTTCTTAATAAATAAACTATTGAGCTATTCCTCAGTTTTTTCTAAATCAGCAGGTGAGGGCAGTATTATTGTTTTCGAAGCACACAGGTCAACACTTTTCAGATAATAGTATTTATCATCTTCGCCGCGGAAGCGGATATCGTAAATACAATTTGAGCTGTCAACCTTTTGTGTAAAATCAAATGATTGGTTTATTCCCACATTCCCTGAAATGTTCAGATTAAATCCCCACGCGTTAGCGTCATAGGGCGAGATCCTTACACCTGTTAAGATCATGCCAGAATTATTTGTGATTTTATAAACCTGGTTCTGTGAAAATGATGAAGAACTGAAAATACATAGCGTTACCAAAGCAACTGCGCTGAAGATCAGCTGTTTCATGTTAACCTCCTCTTGAGAATATTAAATTGTTATACAGACTTGTCTTATCCCTAAACAAAGTATTTCTGAAACAGGTTCATTAAAACCCGAAAAAATCCTCAACTGCTGAAAAAACAAAATCCCCGCGCATTTCTTCTTCAAAAATGGCGGGGTTGTTAGTAAAAGGGTGACTAGCCCTTTTTTGTTTTATTTCACAGGCAGGTTTTTTATTTCAGCCCCCCACGGGCGCCCTGCCTGAATATATCATTAATTAAATAAATCGCTTATTTCATCTTGCCACGGTCATCCTGAGCGGGATTTGTTAGAGTAATAGTTGTACCCGTGCACAGATCCACATCCTGCACATAGTAATATGTGCCGTCTTCAGCCTGGTAACGTACATCGTACACACAGTTTGTCCGGTCAAGCGGCTGTGTAAACTCAAATGACCTGTCAATTGCTACATTGCCTGTAGTGTTCAGATTTGTTCCCCAGTTGTTGGCGTCATTGGGCGAAATGCTCACCCCGGTAATTACCATGCCAGAGTTGTTGGTTACGCTGTAGGTTGTTACCTGCGCGCTTGATGTGGTGGTGAATAAGCATAGCGCAAAAAGCACTGATGCTGCAAAAATGAATGTTTTCATTGTACCCTCCTTTTGAGAGATTTTTTGTTTTTGTGAATTTAAAATTATTGCTTTTTATTTCAAGCGGTAGCTGTTTTTCAGATAATCTTTCGGTTTTTTTTTTAGAGATTTTAACTCCGGTAATATTAAAAACGATAATTATTCTTGCGGGGTTCTGCTTTAGTCTGCGGCAACGATAATTATTTACCTAAACTTCTATTAATTATCCACCGAAAGGATTCGATTATGCGCTTAAGTAATTTCTAAAAAATCTGTAGAGTATTGTGTAAGATTTATTGACACTTTTGTCTGTTAAAAATGTCATGAAAAGAAAAGTCAATTCCTGTAAAATCGAAATTGTTTGATAGTTTTTATAGTTATTTTTATGGCACGTGAATTGTATATTAACATATGCAGAATTACCGCTCATTTAAAATATGGTTCACGTAATACTAAGGAAGTATTCAAATAATTTCCCGGTGAACTTAAAACTTGAAATATACGTGAAGGGTTAGAGCCTGTACATATATTACAACATGAAATATGAATACGGAAGTTATCCCGAAATACAGAGGTAACGGAAGTATCCATTAATGAACACGGCAGATTGCCGGAGATTCATAAATTTCAAAAGTTCGCCGGGTATTAAATAATAGTAAAGTTTATTATCCCCATAATACTCACTTTTTTTCCTTCTAATTCCCCGAATGGACCGAAATATTATAACACTGGTGGTTATAAACTTCGGATCCATTCAATCAAAGGCGGTCGTAAAAGATCGCCTTTATCTTTTTATTAAGCCGTAGTCGAACCCTTTTAGGGTTCGCACTTTGTATTACGTTTAATCTTTAA
>DDTQ01000008.1:433519-433661 GCA_002344125.1 Ignavibacteria bacterium UBA2360
TTAGGGTTCGCTCTTTGTATTACGCTTAATCTTTAGCGAGCCCTAAAAGGACTCGACTAAGTTCCATCTTTAAAAGATAATTTGTAGCCGAATCCTTTCAGGGTTCGTATCCCATTATATCTTAGTACACGACACAAAAGGA
>DDTQ01000007.1 GCA_002344125.1 Ignavibacteria bacterium UBA2360
TCTCAATTATGGCCCTCACCCCCCCGCCCCTCTCCCAAAGGGAGAGGGGAGAGTAAGCCGAAGATTTGCCGGTCATTTCACGGGATGTTTAATTATAGCCCTCACCCCAAGCCCCTCTCCCAAAGGGAGAGGAGAGAGTAAGCCGAAAATTCCAGGACATTACCCCCTCTCCTTTTAGGAGAGGGGACAAGGGGTGAGGTCATTATCTCAGTAGTTCCTTACCCAAAAAACATCACAAAATTTTATATTGATAAAACCCTTTAAAACAGGTAAATTTAAAGAATTATTTCAAAAAATTTCACATTATGCCTACATTTTTTCTTGACGGAAAAGAACTTGAATATTCACAGGGACAAACAATAATAGAAGCTGCAAAAGCAGCAGGAATAGAGATACCGCATTTTTGCTGGCACCCCTCACTTAGCGTATCAGGCAACTGCCGGGTATGTTTGGTGGAAGTGGAAAAGGCGCCCAAGGGAATGATAGCCTGCGCGACCCAATGCACTGAAGGAATGGTGGTCCATTCAAATTCGCCGAAGGCAGTTCACATGCGCAATGCGGTTATGGAATTCCTATTAATTAACCACCCGCTTGACTGCCCGATATGCGATGAAGCAGGGGAGTGCAAACTTCAGGATTACGCTTATAAGTACAGCATAGGTAAATCGAGGTTTGATGAGGAAAAGAATCATAAAGATAAGCGCGTTGAACTGGGTCCGCATGTTATGTTTGACCAGGAACGCTGCATAAGCTGCAGCCGCTGCATCAGGTATTGCGAAGAAGTAGTTGGCGATCCGCAGCTGACATTTGTAAACCGCGGTGAAAAGGTCACCATAGAAACTTTCCCCGGTAAACAGCTTGATAACCCGTACTCGATGAATGTGATCGAGCTGTGCCCGGTTGGCGCATTAACTTGCCGTGATTTCCGTTTCCGCGCAAGGGTTTGGGATATGAGCCATACAAACAGTGTTTGCACAGGCTGCGCCAGAGGCTGCAATGATGAAATATGGGTAAGAGATAACGTTATCAAGAGACTTATACCAAGAGAGAACATGGATGTGAACCAGTACTGGATGTGCGACTATGGCAGGCTGAATACCTACAAGTTTGTAAACGATGAAGCAACAAGAGTGAATTCACCCATGATGCGTGAAGAAGATGTATCGCAGGAATCAGGGGGACTTAAGGAATGCGACTGGGATGACGCAATAGCAAGAGTAATTTCTGAGATCAAAAATTACAAAGCCGAAGAGCTGGCATTCATAGCTTCGCCGTACTCAACCCTTGAAGATAACTTCGCGCTGCAGAGATTCGCGAAAGAAATTGCAGGCTGTGATAATATAGCGTACATTCCGCATATTGAAGGTGAAGATGATAAACTGCTTTTGAGGGCTGATAAAACTCCGAACGCAGCTGGATTAAAGCTGCTGGGTATTGCCCCGATAGATATGAAATTCATTGAGAAGATCCTGAACAGGCAGTTCAAGATGGTTTATATACTGAACGATAGTTTAGGCAGACTAGAAAGAACTGATGATATCGCGAAGGCAATTGAAATTGCCGTGCTTCATATAAGCAATTTTTATGAGCAGAGCCATAAGGCTACAGTTGTTCTTCCGGCATCAACTTATGCGGAGATAAACGGAACGTACGTAAATTTCCAGAACAGGGTGCAGCGTATAAGGCCCGCCGTTGCTACGCTTGAGCAGGAAAGACTGCCGGGTGAGTTTGCTGTAAGCAGACTTGATAAGTTCGGCTCTCACAATGACAGGTGGACAAAGGGAACCCGTTTTAACGCAAGGCCGGCATGGAAAGTGATAAGCCAGATGGCAAAGGTGCTTGGCAGCGATTTTGGATATGAAAACACAGAAGAAGTATTTGATGATATTGCGGCAAAAGTTCCAGCACTTGCCGGTATGAGCTATGAAGTTGTTGGTACGCTTGGCGCTGTTGTGGGACAAGCTGAAGAGGTGACTGCTTAGTATCACGTAAACTCCAAGCTTCAGGCAGTCGAAAAGGCGTATTTAGAATAGAATAACAGTAAGGGGCTGTTTCAAAAGCACTTTGTCATTCCTGCGAAGGCAGGAATCTTGAAAAATTGTAACAAATATTTTTCTTGTAAGATTACTTTTGAAAAAGCCCCTATCTATTTTTGAATAAGTTCAAACAATTGAAGTTTTATTAAAAACTTCAAAAGTATTTAAGATTTTTGAAGACAGAAATTGAATTTAAAACCACACAGTTGGATATAAAACAATACGTATCAGGTAAGTTTAACAGCGCGCTTGGCGCGCTTGGAGTTGAAGGCGCATCGGTGATACTGGAACGACCCAGGGATGCATCGCATGGAGATATTTCCTGCAATGCGGCTATGATGTACGCCAAGAAACTCGGTAAAAATCCGAAGGATTTTGCGCAGGCAATAATTGAAGAGCTTGCCTTGCCGGATGAGTATATAACAAAAGCATCAGTTGCGGGTCCCGGATTTATAAACCTGTTTATTGCGGATAAGTATTACGCGGCAAAGCTTGCTGAAATAAATGCGCTAAAAGGTAACTTTGGCAGGCTTAATGATAATGCAGGTAAGACGGCTGATATTGAGTGGGTGAGCGCGAATCCAACCGGAGAACTTCATACCGGACACGGCAGGCAGACTGCCCTTGGTAAAGCCATAGCGAATCTGCTTGAGTGGACAGGGTACAAAGTAACACGCGAATATTATTATAACAATGCAGGTAAGCAGATGGAAAACCTGGCAAGATCTGTATATGCGCGTTACCGACAGATATTTGAGCCTGAATTTCCTTTCCCTGAGGATGCATACGCCGGAGATTACGTGAAGGAGATTGCCGCAATACTGGAAAAAGAGCATGGTGATGCACTGATAGATGCTGATAATAAAATTTTCAGGGAAGCAGGCGAGAACTGGTGCTTTAAATCGATAAGGCAAACTCTGCATAATTTTGGCATAACGCACGATGTATTTTTCAATGAAAGCACATTGTATGAATCAGGTAAAATTACCGAGACCTTAGAAGAATTCAAAAAGCGGGGGCTTTCATACGAAAAGGACGGGGCAGTTTGGCTTAAAACAAGTGAGCTGCTTAAGAACAAAAAAGATGCTGCCGATAAAGTGATCGTTAAAGCAACCGGTGAACCAACATACCGGCTGCCTGATATGGCATACCATATTGATAAATTGAAACGCGGGTATGACCTTATAATAGATATCTTCGGTGCAGATCACGGGGATACTTACAGAGAGGTTTTGGCAGGAATTGAAGGCCTTGGATATGATACATCAAAAATTAAGGTGATAATTCACCAGATGGTTACCTTTGTGCAGGATGGCAAGCCGGTTAAAATGAGCAAACGCGCTGATAACGTTTATACTCTTGATGACCTGATTGAAGATATTGGCGTTGATGTTACGCAGTTCTTTTTTGTGATGCGAAGCGCGAACACTCACCTTGAATTTGATATTGCGCTTGCGCGCGAGCAGTCTGATAAGAATCCGGTATTCTACCTGCAGTACGCGCATGCAAGAATATGCAGCATCTTAAGGAACGCTGCTGAAGTATTCCCTGAATACAGCTCTAAAGGTAATATAAATTACAATTTGCTTGATTCCCCTGAGGCATTAAGCCTGATGAAGATACTCAGCGCTTTTCCGGAAACAGTGGCATCAGCGGCAGCGACATTTGAGCCGCATAAAGTAATTACCTACCTTAACGAAGTTGCTGAGAATTATCACAGGTTCTACCACAACAACCGCGTGATTGATGCAGAGGCGAAAGAGTTATCATACGCAAGATTAAAGCTCTGCGAAGCCGCGCGAATAGTGCTGAAGAACGGGTTTGATATAATAGGGATTAGCGCGCCGGAGAGGATGTAGGGCGGAGGCAGGTTATAGGTTTCAGGTTGCAGGTTGCAGGTTACAGATTGACGATTTCGGAATCAGTCTTAATTAAATGCCTATATCACTAGACGAAATAAAAGAGAAACTTCTTGAAATTCTAAATGAAAAACCCGGTGAGATCAGGGGCGATTTAGTTAGAAAATTTGATGATGAAATTTTTCTGAGAGATGATATAGATGTTAGAGATGAAGTTGAAGATGTGTTAACCGATCTTGCAGATGAACTTGAGTACTATGTTTCAAATTCTTTATGGAGAAAACAACATCGCTCATATTTTGGAGACGAAGAGCTTGAGCTGAAAATTAACACGGCGCTACAGAAGATTGAAGTTTTGAGTAAACCAAATTAAGTTCGTTGCTTTGTTTGTTTTTTGACCACATGCTTATTGGTAGGTTTGATAATATATATCCCGCTTTCGCGGGGATTTTTTTTGAAATGCAAAAGGGAGCCTGTGGCTCCCTATTGTTTTGGGGTAATAAATGAAGAGAACGATTGATGCTATATTCTTTATTTGGAGGTTAGGTTGAAATGTGTGAACCGGGGATAGTTACTTTAATTCTGACGGATCGCCGTACCATTCGGTATCCATTATTGCAGCGGGGTGAATGTTCACAGTCTTTACTTTTTTATCGGTTTTATTGGTGAACTCATGCCATTTACCTGCAGGTACTATCATTATATTACCTTCTTTTACAGTGTATGTTTTGTCTTCAACAATTGCTTCCATTTCACCTTCAAGCACAATGAAAGTTTCCTCGTAAGAATGGCGGTGTTTTTTGGGTCCGATGCCGGGCGAAAAATCACACAGGAAGAACGATACATTCGCGTTATTTTCAAATCCGTTAAATATAGCCAGCTCTTTGCCGTAAGGCATGATGCTTTTAATTTCTACAAAGGTTACATCATTGTTATTGATATACGGGAAACGGGTTTTTGCTTCCTTGTATGATTCCTTAAAAACTTCAGTTAATTGGTTATTCATTTTTCTTATAGTTAGTCAGTTAAATTGTTCATTGAATAATTTCAATGATGCAATTTAGTATGCAAACATAACTTAGAAAAATCGAAATTTACCATAAATTAAGAGGTGAATAGGGCGATGGCGTGTAAAAAAAGCTGAAAATTGTTGGATTTTCAGCTTTTTGTGGAATATTGACCCCTTAAAATTTAAGGGTGGTGAGTATTGAAATTACTTTCTATTTAACCAGAACAAGCTTTTTTACTGAGGAAAAATTCATACCATCACCTGTTACACTTATGCGGTATATGTATATACCGCTTGCAATATTTGTACCATCAAATATTGCTGTGTAATAGCCCGCATCCATTTTGGAATTTACGATGGTGTTAACCAACTGACCGGTAAGATCATACACAGAAATATTTACGGCTGCATCAATGGGCAGCTGGTAATCGATCCTGGAAACCGGGTTTGAAGGATTAGGGTAGTTTTGCGAGAGATCAAAGTTTACGGGTCTTCCTATTTCAACAGGGTATGCGGCATTGAAAATTTCATAGTTGCCGTTAAGATCAATTTGTTTAAGCCTGTAATTGAACTTGCCGTTGCCCGGCTTAAGATCTGTGAAAGTGTAGAATCTTTGTTCATTAGTGGTGCCGCTGCCTTCAATATATCCGGCATTCACCCAGCCTGATAGATTTCCGTTCTTATCAATTGTCTGACGGTGAACTTCAAAGCCGGCGTTATTTATTTCAGTGAGTGTACTCCAAGAAAGCCGGACATCTTTTTTCACAGCAAAAAGATCAAATGAAGCGAGGCTTACAGGCAGGGCATAATCGGTAATAAGCGAAACGCTCAGATTGGGTTTAGAAGGATCGTTGGTAGTTAAAACCATATTGCCGTTTGGCGCATCAAGCTGCTGCGGGCTGCCGCTTTTTGTCATTCCCAGCGCATTGGTTGCCCTGACTGTGAAAAGCCCGCTATCATTTGGTGCAATGGGTCCGGGCAGCGGAGTTAACAGAATGAAATCAGCTGAAAATGACCCGGTGAAATTTGCGGCGCTTACAGTCAGATTTGATGTACCTGAATTTTTGAGATAAAAATCCTTATCTACAAATGAACTTTGTGGAATGATTCCAAAATCTATCGTTGTATCGGCGGCACTGTTGACTCTTGCAGAGGGGCTAAGTGCGCCTGTTGTTCTGACAAAAGTGATCCGCAGACTATCGTAGTTAGGCGCATCGCCGGAGGCTATATCATAGTTCACAAACCGCCAGTTACCATTTGCTGAAGTGCCGTTATATCCGCGCATGGTAATTTCCGGGTAGAACGTTCCGTTGGTATATGGAGGTGAGGCCTGGTACCAGAATTGTGAAGCGGAATCCGTCACATATGCGCCGGTTATGTTATCAAGTGAAGACCCGTTTTCAGAGAACAGGCATTTACGGTTGTTGTTATTATCAGCAATGGGTGACCAAATATAAAGGATGTTATCGCTTACATAGGTATGCCTGAGATATATACGCACTTTGGTGCTTAAGATCTTAAAATTCCCAAAATTAACGCTGCCTGAAATGCCGCCTCCGGCATCGGGGGGTGACCAAGCCGCATGTTTGTTAGTTGATTCCGTTAAGCTGCCAACAGCATAATAGCATAGCCAGAAGTTGTTTGGCGCGCCTTTTGGGAAGTAAGCAATGTTACCTGAAAAATCGGCGGCTTTAATGTAATACTGCACTTCAGTTTCCCAGCCGTAACAGGGTATGTTGAAGTAGAAATTACTTCCTGAATTTGAAGACGCGTAAACTGAATCAAATGAGCTCCAGCCAGCATTGTTCTTATTATGGCGGTAAATTATCATTGGCATTGATGTTCCTGATGCCGGTACGCTTGCTCCGTCATGATCGGTAATATTAGCAGTAAGCAGCGTTTGATACGTACTGTTATGACTTCGCGCATTTGTGTGATTGATTGACGGCGGCGTAACATCTGTACCGGCTGCAAGCCGTACAGAATTGTACGCGTTTATTCTTCCGTAACCGTAGTACGCATTCCACTTGCCGTATGTTTTGGTTGTGGAATAGGGAACGTTATCGATCTTATCGCAGCCATAAAGTAAATTTTGAGTAACCTGCAGCCTTGTTTGAGAAGTATTAACAGAAAGCACGAGAGCCGCGACACCAGCCGCATTTGGACAAGAGCAAGACGTACCGTTAAATACATCATAATAATTTCCGGATACGCCCGCAGAAGTGTTATAACCTCCGGTACCCTGGACATCAAGTGAATAACATACTGTTGGGGCAACGCATTCAATATCTCCGGTAGAAACTGATTCGCCGTAGTTGCCACCCCACCAAAACTGGTTACCGGTGCCGGCAGCTTTTTTCTGGTCATGTGTTGTAGATGCGCCAACGCAAATTACATTTGGCAGGTAAGAAGGATATTCAGGCGGGTTTCTGCCTTCATTGCCGGAGGAAAACAAAATCACGCAGCCAAGTCCGCCTCTGCCTGAAGTTGCGGCGCTGTTGATAGCGTTTGTAATTACCGCGGCAACTGTACCGCCGCCCCAGCTATTGCTAAGCACATCTATTCCCCGAACACGTGCGGTATCAAAAGATCTTGCGATGCCTGCATTGGTTGCCGCACCCGTTGAATTAAATATTCTGAGTGACATCAGCCTGCAGTTTGGTGCAATTCCCGCGATACCAAGAGAGTTGTTAGTGATAGCGCCGATAAGTCCCGCAGTACAGGTTCCATGTGAACCTGAGTCGCGGGGGACTGTGTTACGGTTGTAGTAGCCATCGTAACCTGGCATTAAGTGACCGGGAGACTGGAAATCAGGGTGAGTGGAATCAATGCCCGTATCAAAAACACCTACTTCAATAGATGAAGAGCCAAGTGTATAATCCCATGCCTGCGCAAGGCGCATATCTGCGCCGGTTAAACCGTTTACCGTTGATCCGTCCCCGGCTGAGGTGTTTCCGCCGGTGGTCACTAATTGAGCTGTGTTGTTAAGTGCCCATTGTGAAGGATAGTAGGTATCGTTGGGGGTGTAATGCAGCAAACAAAAATCGGGATAAAGAAAATTTGGTTCAGCAAATTCAAAAATTGATGAATTGTAGTAAATATCTGAAAGCTCGAGCGCGTTTTTGTTTACACCCGGTAAGGATTTAAGTAAAAATCCCTTTTTATCTCCAATATTACCCAGAACGATACAGCGGTTCAGAGAGTTTAACCTGTTTAAGGCTTCAGTAAATTTTTCGTCCTTTATTCTTACAATAAATTCATCAGTTGGCACCTGGCAGACTTTTCTTGAGGAGCCGTAGTAGGTTTTGGTAATGAATTTAATGCCGGGGATCCCCTGTAATGATTGAACAGCTGAATTTACTCTTGAAAAAAGCCTGCTGCCGGAAAGAGTGACAATAATTACATTTTCATCAGCAATTTTTACGGTATCAGAAGAATTAAGCCTGTTCTTAATTCTTTCAGAAATATTCTGCGAAGAGAAAGCGGAGCTTTCAATGATCACAGCAATTTTGTCTTCCCGCTGTTCGAGTGTAACCGGGGTGTTATTGTAATAGTAATAATTTACCTCAGCGTAAACAGGGCGCAGTACTAACAAAGAAATGAAAACAGCAATAACCGGTAATTTCATTTGTGCAGAATTTATTTTTTACATAGGTCAATGATCCGCTCGAGATCTTCAGCGGTATAATACTCAATGATAATTGTACCTGTAGTAGGGGAAGATGGATTCAACCGCACACGAGTGCCGAAATGCTCCATGAATTTTTCTTCAAGGAATTTAATTGCTGCTTTATTCTGATCAGTGATCTCATATATCTTTTTTTCACGCGGAGCAGCTTTCGTTTTTTTCTTCTTGGTAAGCTCTTCGGTTTTGCGTACGCTTAGATTTTCGGTAGTAATTCTTTTGAAAAGCAGCATTTTATCAACATCATTATCCATCGCCAGAATTGATCTTGCGTGGCCTTCAGATATTTCACCTTTTTTAATGCTAAGCTTAATTTCATCGGGCAGGGTAAGCAGGCGCAGAGTATTGGCAACAGCGCTCCTTGATTTGCCGACCTTTACGGCAACATCTTCCTGGCGCAGGGCGCATTCATCAATTAGTCTTTTGTAGCCTTCGGCAACTTCTATGGAGTTCAGGTTAGCGCGCTGAATATTTTCGATGAGCGCAATTTCGAGCAGATCTTCTTTGGCGGTAACATCAAGCACGTACGCGGGAATTTTTTCTATACCCGCAATTTTGGAAGCGCGGAGTCTTCTCTCGCCTGAGATAAGTTCATAGCCGCCATCATCAAGTTTTCTGACTGTTATGGCCTGGATAACGCCCTTTTGCTTTATGGATTCAGCAAGATCGCTAAGTTCTGCTGAGTCAAATTCTTTTCGCGGCTGGTAGGGATTGGCTTTTATATTTTCAAGCTCTATAAAGAGTATCTGTTCATCCGTTTTTGGATTCAGTTCAGTAATGTTCCTGTGGAATTCCGGCGCAGAAACAGTCTGCTCCGCGGCTTCAGAGCCGCCGAATAGAACATCGAGACCCTTTCCGAGCCCGCCTTTGGGTTTATCTTTAGACATATTCTTTAAATAGATTTATTGGCTTTTAATTTGATTAATGCTGCCGCTATCGCCCGCGGGCGGAGCATCACTTTCTTTGTTGACCACTTCGAATTTTGGCGCATCGTAAGTTAAGATATTATCGAACTTCTGCATCTGTTCTTTGCCGTTCCGGCGAAGGAATTCATTGGCAAGCTCAGTGTAGTTTTTGGCTCCGACAGAAAGCGGGTCATACACAACAACAGGTTTACCGAATGAAGGGGATTCGCTGATCTTAACATTACGCATTACTTTTACCGGGTACAACTTATCCTGGAAATACTTTTCGAGTTCACCAGCTACCTGATTGGAAAGCCTTAGCCTTGCATCAAACATTGTAAGCAGGTAACCTTCAATTTCAATTTCAGGGTTGAGCCGTGATTTAATCATCTTGATAGTGTTAAGCAAGAGTGTCAATCCTTCAAGCGCGTAATATTCGCTTTGCACCGGTATAAGGACAGAATCTGAGGCAACAAGCGAGTTAAGTGTGATAAGGCTCAGCGAAGGCGGGCAATCAATGAAAATGAAATCGAAATACTCCTTAATTTCATCAAGCCTTTTTTTGAGAATGAATTCACGTTCAGGCATAGTAACGATTTCAATTTCAATTCCTACCAGGTTGATATTTGAGCAGATAATATAGAGGTTTTGAACCTCGGTCTGCTGAACACATTCTTTTGGGGCAGTAACCCCGGTTAACAGTTCATACACAGACCCCTTCATTGAGTTTGTAGGAAATCCCAGGCCTGATGTAGCGTTTGACTGTGGATCAATATCAACAATGAGTATTTTGCAGCCGCAGGCGGCTAAAGCCGCGCACAGATTTACAGCGGTAGTGGTTTTTCCAACACCGCCTTTTTGATTAGCTATGGAAATTATTTTTGACAATTTATCTCTTTAAATTTCTAATGGTTCGCCATAAGGCATAATAACACATTGTTTGCCGATGGATTCCACTTTTCTTTTGAACTCCTCAGGGTTTGTATCAATTAAATCAAAAGTAGCATAGTGCATAGGTGAAGCGGTTTTGCAGTTAAGGAATTCCGCAGCTTTGACAGCATCATCAATACCCATTGTGTAATTATCACCAATAGGCAGCAGAGCGAGATCAATATTCTGCATTTCGCCGATAAGTTTCATATCGAGAAACAGTCCGGTATCACCGGCGTGATATATGGTTTTATCGCCAATTGAAAGTACTATTCCGGCAGGCTCACCCATATACAGGTTCTCTGATTCAAGCGAAGAGCTGTGATGAGCAATTGTGAATTTAACCTTACCGAAAGGGAAGGCCCTTTGACCGCCGATACCCATCCCGTGTGATTTGAATCCTTTGGATATGAGATACTCTGAAAGTTCATGAACCGCAATAATGGCCGCATCGTTATTTTTGGCAATTTCCATGGTATCGCCAATGTGATCGTTGTGCGCATGAGTTAAAAGAATAAAGTCTGCTTTAATTTCGGCAGCTTTAATTTTCGCGTTCTTGTTGTGCGTAATGAAGGGGTCGATAATTAAATTATACGTACCTGTATTAATTTCAAAGGCAGAATGCCCATGATAAGTAATTTTTAACATGATTCAATGTATTTAATAGGAAATTAAGCAAAGTTAGGGTATTTAATATTGTAATTCAATTATATAAAAAAGGCAGGAAAAAGCAGTTTTTTGTGAAATTGTTAATTTTTGGGCATGAAACTAACCGATTATATTGAAATATTGATAGTTCAACATAGTGAAAACATACACCAAAATTGCTGAAGTTGAGATTACCTTGTGAAAAACGCCGCCTTTGGCTCCATAACTAAGGATCAATAGCAGCAGCAGGGAAAGAAAATAGAGGAGGAACTTGTTGGATAAAAAATTCAGCAGGTAAAGCAGGAAGAGCAAATTTATTATCAGCAGGATATATGCCGCCTGATGATGGAGCTTAGAAATATTCGCAAGTTTGAGACCTGCAATCCATCCGATCATATAGTTGTAAATAAAGAGCAGGATTCCAGTAACGGTGATCAAGCTGATAAGATCCGTATTCATTTAATGGCGGTTCCCCATTTATTTTTAAACGAAAGTTCTTCAATTGGTTTGCGCTGACTTGACCGCCAGTCGATAGCAGGCCGTTTGATCGCAGGATCAACATAACCCATTCTGAAAATGGCACACATTTCAAAATCACCGGGAATGTTAAGCATATCAGAAATAGATTTCCAGTTTCCGGGAATTTCTCCGGGAGTGGATATGAACTGCATACCCATACCAAGAGAAGTTGTTACGAGCCAGAGGGTTTGAATAACAGCACCCATAGAAATAACAGAATAGAAGCCGGAAAGTTCTTCTTTTTTATACTCTTCCTTAGTTAAACATATCACAAAAAGCAGGGGAGATGAGGCAACGAGTTTTTCTTCATCATTGCCAAGGATGCGCGGAACTTTGAACTTAGCCATAACCTTGCCGCCTGTTTCAGAAAAAATTGTTCTGACAAATGGCTTCAGGACGGCGGGCAGGTGGTCTATGTGAATGCCATCTTTTGTTTTTTCAATTTCATCTTCAGAAAAGCGGAAATATTTTCTGTACTGCTTCCAGAACCTGCCGTCATTCATAAGCTGCACCATGGAGTCACCCGCAATTTTTGCGATATTTCCGATAGCAGCTTCATCGGTAATTGCAATGAATCGCCATGGCTGGCTGTTAAAATGGCTTGGGGAGTGTGAAGACATTTTTATCAGCAGTTCAATGTGTTCATCGGATACTTTTTTATCCGCAAATTTTGAATTTGCTGTTTTCCGGTTAACGATCGCTTCAAGAAGATCCATAATTTCAGCAGTTGTTATTTTGCAATTCTATACTATTAACAGCAAATAAAAAAGGCAGGTTTCGTGACCTGCCTTAAAATCAGTTAAAGGATGGGTTATTTTGAGAACCTGACTAAACAATAGTTCAGATTCCCTGCAGCGGAAGTATAACCCGCAGTGTAGAAGTTACCGTTAAGATCAGCGGCTGAATGCAGCACCGTAGGAACGGTACCATCATCAGTTAAAAAAACCGATTGCCAGAGCAGTATTCCTTCCGGGCTGTAACTATGAAGTGTCATTTCTGAAATTGACCTTTCGTTTACTATCCTGGAGCCGGTAACAATTATATTTCCTTCGCTATCTTTCATTATAGAAAGATCTTCGATGTTCTTAGATATAGGTTCAGGTGAAATTATGATCCACTCTTCTGAGCCCCCGGAGTTATATTTAATGAGGCATCGGTGATGTTTGTTTTTTTTCTGTTCCGTCAGACCGAGAACGTAAACATTGCCGCTTGCATCAACTAACATATCCAGGGCTTCATCTTTAGCGTTAGCAGCGCCGTTATAGTTGTTTATCCAAATAGGCTTACCTGCACCATCAAGTTTCATTGTGATAAAATCCCTGTTAAGCTCGCTGCTGTAGCCGGTAATGTAAACATTCCCGCTTCCATCGGTTGAAATACGGGAGGGTTTATCATCAGAATTGAGTTTGCCGTCATATTTAGTCATCCAAAGCAGGTTACCTGCGGAATCGTACTTTGCAACAGCGAGATGGTAGCCGGGTCCGCCGCATTGACCCGCAACATATAGATTTCCATCGTGGTCAATAGTTAACGTTTCGGCTCTATCGGTTGTAATGTTGTCATCATATCCTTTTATCCAGAGCACCTCACCGTTTGTATCGTACTTGATTGTGATCCAATCCTGCCCGGAATTTTCGGTCACAAGGTGCGCTGTTGAGCCGGAAATATATACATTCCCTAATCCATCCACAGCAATTGACCTAGCTTCATCAAGCAGACCGCCTTTACCTGCATAAGTTTTCTGCCATAACAGCTGTCCTTCCTTATTGTATTTAAGAGTTAGTATATCGGTTGCGGTTCCATTAGAGCCAGTGCTTGACCCAGTAATATAAATGTTATCAGAATTGTCTGTTACCATCCCTGCGGGTCTATCGTTGTAATTCCCTGATCCGTTGAATACAGCAATCCATAAAAGATTACCGTCTTTATCGTACTTAATAGTTGTAATATCATCGCCGGCCAGGGAAGCGTTTGTAACACCTGTTACTATGATGTTACCTGTGTTATCAGCAGCCACAAAGAGCGCTTTATCAATACTGAAAGTTCCTTCGGAGGAATAAGATCTGTTCCAGACCGGCATATATTGTGAACTGACATTACAGGTGAATATTATGAGAAGAAATGAAATTACTTTGATCATATTCATATTTATTTAATTAAGATCATTTTTTTAGTTTCGGTAAAATCCGCGGATGCGAGTTTATAGAAATAAACACCCCCGGCAAAATTTGAAGCATCCCAGGAAAGTTTGTATGTGCCGGGTTTAAGCTCACCGTTTACCAATGTTTCAACAACTCTTCCGGCAGCATCGTAAACAATCAAATAAACAAATCCTGAACGGGCAATTTGAAACTCAAAATTTGTGACCGGGTTAAACGGATTCGGGTAATTCTGCTTCAAGCTGAAATCCCGGGGAACTTCACCGCCGAGCGGTTCTATGAATGTAAGCCCCCCATTTGTAGTTTTTATGATCCTGCCGGTAGTGCCAACTGAATATCCTGTAAGCGCGGATGGGAAATACAAACCATACATGTTATCGCCTATTCCGGTTGCCTGCTGCAGCCAGTTGTTACCTGAATTCGTTGTCCTGAGTATAACGCCGGCTGTACCCGATGCATAGCCGGTTAGAGAGTTTATGAACTGGACTGAATATAACCATGAGCTGTTTGGGCTTGTTTGATTCAACCAGTTCGTTCCGCCATTTGTAGTGTACTTTATCAGTCCCTGGTAACCAACCGCCCAGCCTGAATTTTCATTGGTAAAATTTATGCTGTAAACCGGTAAAGTAGTATTAGAAATTTGTCCTGCCCAGTTACTACCTGTGTTTAGTGTTCTTAGAATTGTACCGTCAGAGCCGCCGATCCAGCCGGTTAACGGACCCTGAAAATGTACTGTATAGAGCGTACTGGCCGTATTACCTGTACGCGCATTCCACACGGCTCCGCCGTTTGAAGTTGCTCTGATAACACCGCCATCGCCAACGGCAAATCCGGTTAAAGAATTGAGAAAGAATACAGCGCGGAGTGTTGAAGTTACACCGCTTGATTGCAGTATCCAGTTTGCCCCGCCATTGGTAGTTGCCGTGATGACACCGCCGGGACCGGCAGCCCAGCCGCTGAGTGAGTTTACGAAGCAAACGCTGTACAAAGCACTGGGTCCTGTTTGAGATATCCAGTTTAAACCGCCATTTGTTGTATGCCTTATTGTGCCTAAGTCTCCAACAGCCCATCCTGTATCTTCGTTGACGAAGTGAACAGCACTAAGATTGTATGGTGTGCCGCTGCTTTGCAAGAACCACTGCGAATTGCTGCTTGCTGAAAGAAACAGAAGCAGAGTAAATTGAATGAAGATGTATTTTTTCATTTTACTTCCTTTAAAAGAAACTGTTAATAAAAAACATGCCCAACACAGGAAAGTAAATACGGGACAGTCCATCGTATGATGGTTGTATTTATCCTGAAACCGGGCATGAGAATTTCTAATTCAATAGTACATTCATAGCCGAAAAGCTGAATTTTTTTCATTTAAGCCTGTCCCTAACTTATTAAGACAAAGTTAGGATTATTATCATCTGCGAACAAAGAAATTTTTCCAAAATTATCGCAAATTATTTGAATGCAGAATTGATTTAATGGAAAAATTGGGCTATTTTAGTTATTATTGACTATAAGTAATCGCAAAGAAAATGAAGCAATCCGGTCTGATTGAGTTGGTTTCAACATTCAGTAAAGTTGAAATCAGGGAGTTTACAAGATTTATGAATTCACCTTTTTTCAACGGAAGAACAGAAGCCGCCCGGTATTGGAAAGCAGTAAGGGCTTTTTATCCGAAATTTTCCGCAGAGAAATTCACTGCTGAAAATATATTCAGAATATTGAAGCCCGGAAAGAAATTTGATGTAACAGAGATCAGAAGACTGAATTCATATACTTTAAAAATGGCAGAGCAATACCTTGCATATAAGGGTGTCAAAAATGATCCCTTCTATTTTGATATTGCTCTTACAATTCAATTATCCGAAAGGGGGTTGTACAACAGGTCACAAAAACAACTTATTGCCGTTGATAAAAAGCACAGCACTCAAAAAGGAGATTATGAGTTCTATTTCTGGAAGCGATACCTTATAGAAAGGCATAAAAATTCCCTTTACTCGTTTACCGGAAGTGACCACCTTGCGCCTGAAGCGATAGTAAAGCGTACGGATATGTTCTCCTATCACACAATGGCCGTATTGTGCAAAAGTTTGGTCAGTTTGTTTATAAACGAAAAGAATTTTAACACGGATTATTCAAAAAGCGATTTTTATTCTATGGTGAAAGGTATGGATCTTGATGGATACATTAATTCACTTTCAGAAAAAAAATCAGAATACTATCCGGTACTTGCGGCGGAGTATTACCAGGCAATGGCTCTTATTCACAATGATAATGATGATCACTTCAAAAAGTTCAAGGAAGTACTTTTTGGTGAACTGGGAATGTTCACTTACTTAGAGCAGATCAATTTCTATTCAATATTTGAAGCGGTGTGCACATTAAAGATCGAGGGAGGCGGGCAGGAGTATTCAAAAGACCTGTTTGAGGCATACAGAATAATGCTGAAAAAAGGACTATATTCTTACACACCCGGAGGGGAATTCATAGTAAGAATATTCAGGAATATTATTCATACAGCGATAATGATCAAAGAATACAATTGGCTTGAAAGTTTTCTTGCGGAATTTTTGCCGAAGGTCAACGCAGATTCACGGGATAACATGGGTAACCTTGCAAATGCTTTACTGTATTTTGAGAAAGGTGAATTCAGTGAGTCTCTGGGTTTACTTAACAAGATCGATTACGAGCTCTTCCATTTTAAGATAGATATCAAGAATCTGCAATTGCGTCTGTATTATGAACTTGGTTACACGGAAGAGTTGATATCAGCAATTGATACCTATAAACGATTTGTTTCGAGCAATAGATATATTTCATCCAGATACAAGGCGCTTTGCGCCGGATTTATAAACAATTTGAGCCTTGTTATGAAAGCAGAAGCTCAAGGGTTGAAAAGTGACAACGGGTGGGTTGAACGGGAATTGATCTCATCAGAAAGTAAATTGTACCTGGATTGGCTTCTGGAAAAAGTACGCAGTAAGAAATAAAAGTCTGAGGCGCATGTTCAGAATTCACGATCTACATAATAAGTGCGATACTTAAGTTGATATCCATGTGGTAATTTAGGGATCCTGTACCAATTCAGATAACTTTTACCGCCGGCGCGGCAGCCGCCGTATATGATCTTTACCGTGAAAATATACTCTTTGGTATCAGTGTTATCGAAGAGATCAATTTCAAATTTAGCGAGGCAATCACCGCCGCGGTAAGCTGCAAGCAGCAGGGCGTGGTTATCACTATCCCAACTGCCTTCAACCGGTCCGTTAAGTTTTTTGAACTTCATGAAGCTTTCAACGGAATCGATGCTTTCAAAATAATGCAGAGAGTCTACGAAGTATGGATTTTTTTCGGAGCCTGCAAAGATCAACGGGATCACCGGAAGGGAATCAGAAAGCGAATTGTAGTTTGCAGAAGAACCTTCAGTTAACAAATTATTCTGAGCAAACAAATTTGCAGAAAACATAAGCAGAATTAATGATACCAGTTTCTTCATAATTAAAGTGATTTTCGTATTATACACTCAGTATGGGAAAATTGTTTCTGATAAAATAAAAGGGGCTGTTTTCAAAATTAAGCTTTTGAAACAGCCCCGGTTTAAACCATATTATTAAAATTATTTGGAGGTACTTCAATAACAAAGCAAATATCATTCTTGCCGCATCAAAATGTTCTACCGTGAACACGGTAAAATGATTATAGCTTCTTTATTTGATCAGAACCATTTTTTTTGTTTCAGTAAAGTTTCCTGCACTCAACTTGTAAAAATATACGCCGCTTGGGAAGTTTGAAGCGTTCCAATCGACTTCGTACGAGCCGGGTCTGAGTTCTTGATTTACCAGAACTGCTACTTCACGACCTAATTGATCATACACAGACAGGAATGTCTGTGCTACCGAAGAACCGCTTATATCGAACCTGATTTTTGTTGTTGGGTTGAAGGGGTTGGGGTAGTTTTGAGAAAGAGTAAATTTATCGGGAATTTCGGTTGATATCGGTTGAATTCCAATTATTGCTCCAAGTCTGGAAAGTATATTTTGCATCAATGGAATGCTGGTACGTTCTCTGATCCAATCCTGATCTGTTTGAGTTACTATAGTTCCGTAATTAGGGTTTGCCGGTGTAAAGATAAAACCAAAATTATTACCCTGATACTGCATGAAATACCCGATTGTACTATTGCCCGTACCATAAACACCATACCAGTAATAGCTTATAGAAGGAACATTGTTAGGTGTATTTGATAAAGAACCGAGAACAAGCATTGGCGAAATATCTCCGTTTAGAGTAGATCCCCATGTGAAAGTACCCCCCAAAGAATTGACAAGTGTTGCAAACGCCTGATTTGTTTCAAATGAAGCGAGATATTCGCACTGCAGGTAAACGTTTTTACCCGACATAACAAAACTTTTAATGGTATTAATACGGTTAGCCGGAAGTGAAATTACACCCGAAGAAATGATCAAAATGTTCGTTGTGCTGAAAAATGCTGAATCATCCAATGTTGATTGCGGTAAGATAACAGCATTGTGCCCCAAGCCTTGCGCAACATTTCTCCAAATTGTATCCATTGCATGGCCGGAGTTGAAACTCTGGCTTTCAATTATTGTAATGTTAGATGTATGCAAATTAGATTTGGGATTTTTAAGAGTTGAATTATCTTCGGTTTGAATTTTATAGTCCTGCAATGATCCGTACGAGGGCGGCACAGAGACAGATTGAGCTGAAAAGTTAGCAGTAATAATTACAAAAAGTATTGCTGTAAAAGGAATCAGAATCAGGTTTTTCATTTGAACCTCCTTTGGTTTGCAACAAATATAATACAAACTTTTGAATTATCACCCAAGAAAATCCGGGAGCGTTTACGCCCCCATTTAAAAATTTTATTTCACTAAAACCATTTTTTTTGTTTCTGTGAAACTGCCTGCAGTTAGTTTATAAAAATATATTCCACTGGTAAAGTTTGACGCGTTCCAATCGGCTTTGTATATACCGGACTTCAGTACACCGTTATACAGTATTTCAACAACTCTGCCCATCGCATCATAGATTGTGAGGTTAACTAACACACCCTGTCCTTCGGACACCCCTCTCGAGAGGGGAATACTAAATTCGATATTTGTTGTTGGGTTGAACGGGTTGGGGTAATTTTGAGAAAGCGAAAATCTTTCCGGTACTTCGGTGCTTATTGGTTCTATGCCGATGGGATCGCCGCCGGTTGTAGTGTACAGAATTTTACCGGCTCCGCCTACAATTACTCCACTCAGCGCACTTGTAAGCTCTACGCCGAACCATGTTGTATTGCTAACGGGTGATTGCTGCTGATACCACTCTGCTCCGCCGTTGGTGGTTCTTAATATCACCGAAGAATATCCGACTGCGTTACCTGTCATAGCGTTTGCGAATGAAATAGCGTTGAGTGTATTTACAACGGGTGTTGTTTGCGGTTCCCAGCTGATGCCGCCATCTGTTGTTTTTATGATAGTACCGTTTGAGCCTGAGACAAAACCTGTGTTAGCATCAACAAATGAAATGCCGTAAAGATCAGCGGTTGTACCGCTTGAAAGATTGTTAAATGTAGCGCCTGCATCTTCTGTAAGCATCATCAACCCATAGAACCCGAGCACTATAGCTTTATTACCGCCAATGAATTTTACAGTGTTCAAACTAACCTGCGGCGCGCCGGCGACCTGAACCCATGTTTGTCCAGCGTTGGTTGTGCGTAGCAGAGTTCCGACATAACCGGATATAAGCCCGGTGTTAGCATCCTTAAAGCTTACAGAATAGTAGGGGATGAAGTTGGAGCCTCCCTGCTGAGACCATGACCCGCCTGTATTGGTTGTGCGTAATATCTTTTGCGGATAACCGACTGCGCACGAAGTGCTGTTATCTATCATTGTAATTCCGCCCAGCCAGTATTGATTGTTTTGGTTAACCTGGCTCCATGTAAGGCCGCCGTTAATTGTTTTAAGTATCCTTCCGGCTTCGCCGCATGCCATTCCTGTATTAATACCGGCAAACGAAACTCCGTAAATTATATCAGTATGACCTGAGGGTCTTACCTGCCATTGTGAAATAAGAGTAACCTGAAATATGAACGATAAAATAAGTATTATTTTTTTCATAGCTGATTAGATTGATTATTCCCTGTTTAAAAATAATACAATTAATTTTAAAATTGTAAGTGAAATTTTTTCAATACCTTAAAAAGCTTGAAAATTGCCAAAAAAAATGCAAAAGGCAGGAATTTTCCTGCCTTTTGCGGGGGATATGTAACTGTTTTCCTCTAATTGAGAAACAACATCCTTATTTATTAAAGCTTACTATTTTACCAAGATGAGCTTCATGGTTTTGGTAAATGAATTTCCATCATTTGAATTTGCGGCAAGTCTATAGAAATAAACACCGCTTGAAAGATTTGCACCATTGAAATCAGCGGTATAAAATCCGCCATCAAGTTCTTTATCAACCAGCGAAGCTACTTCTTTGCCGGTAATATCATAAACCTTCAGTGTAACCTTTGCGCTGAAAGGAATCTGGAAATCAACCTTTGAGGTCGGGTTCGAAGGATTAGGATAGTTCTGGAACAGGTCAGCTGCTTTTGGTGTGCCTATCAGCACTTCAGAAGGTGAGCCGAGAGCATGGTATTCATGGTTGCCGTTAAAATCGACCTGCTTTAACCTGTACTGGTATTTTCCTGTAGTCAGTTTTGTATCGGAGAATTTGTAGCTGTGCTGCTGGTTAGATGTGCCGTTACCCTGTACAAAACCTATTTTGCTCCATGTATTGTAGTCTGATGTTGCGGGGTTGAAAGATCTTCTTTCGATTTCAAAACCGCTGTTGTTAATTTCTGTACATGTTGTCCACAAAAGGTCAGCCTGCCTGTTTGTAACATTTGCTGTGAATGAACACATTTCAACCGGCAGTGGACTTGATTGGTCAGTTAAAGCGTAATCGGAGAAACTGTTCATTCCTCTTGTTCTGATAGTTTCTGCATTCCAGTCAAGCTCAGTCTGCCAAACTCCGGTTCCCGGTGTTGAAAACACTTCCCAAGTGCCGTTATACTTAGCAAGCCTTGTATTTGCCGAAGGTGATGAAATTGTGTAAATTTCGTTTTGACCAAAGTTGATAGTAATATTATAAGTAGTGCCTGTCAATGTTCCGGTTGGGATGATTGACCAATAAGAATTTGAATATCCGCCTCCAAGAACACCTGAGTGGCTAACGCCGGAGTAATAGCGTACATTCATGCTTGAAGGATAAGCCGAACCTCCGGTTCCCCAGTTCATAGAAAGTAATACTCTTCCCCATAGTGTATAGTTGGATGTAACTCCGCTGCCCGGGGCGTTATCTACGGTTGCCGAGGGATTTGAGGGCGGAGTAGCGGTAAATTCATGGCTTCCGATATCACTGCAGCCGCTTGTAACGGCGGTAGGCCTTGAATTGCCGCTGTAATCTGAACCGCTTCCGGCAATTGCTATACCTTTACCTGAAACTATCCATGCTTGCCAGTTTCCTGTGTTGATATTTAAGTTACCTGTTGAAACACTGCTGAAGAGACTTGTAGGCGCAATTACCGAAGAAGTTGTGCTCCATGTATGTTTATCTCCCATACATGAATCTCTCCATTGATATATCGTCTGGTTAGTACCGCCCCAAATTGCAATTCTGTTCGCATTGGGTGCAATATACACGTTGTAATCCGCTGAAGATGTTGTCCAGTTGGCGTATCCAACTTCGTTACCTATAGCGTAGTGGCTGCCTGTACCACCGGTTCTTGCGTTATAGAAAATATTGTTTCTAAGAGCAGCATTTGTAGCCCATGAAAGCAGCGGCCTATCATAAGCCCAAGAATTAGCAGAACCTCCTGTTGCTGAACCGCCTATATAAATTGAATTGTAGTAGTATAAACTTGGGAACTCAGCTTCATCGTGAATTCCTTTTATTTCCACGCCGTTTGTAGAAAGGTCTGTTTCGGGCAAATTGATCTTATCTACCGATGTTTTAACAAGCGGCTGATCTTTCACATAATTGTTGGCTACTTCATCGCTGACAGGCGCTGACCTTTCGCCGGAAACAGGGGCTACAGGTCTTGTTTCGCTCTGTTGAGAGTTTGAATTAAAATTATCAGAAGCCTCGCCGTTGGTGATACTTATCTGGTTATTGAAAATATTCCAGCTTCCCCAGAAAGCGTTGATGCCCCAGATAATAGCTGAACCTGTAGTTGAGGAATGATTCAGATTGTAGATCCTGTTCTTTTCAAATGTACCTTTTGCAACGTTGTTGTAATATCCAAATCCCATAACGTATGAGTTTGAATTATCAGTGCCGTAAAGGCTGTGAATAGTATTACCTGAAAAATTCTGAGATGTTGAACTGGAACCGGTAAATAGCCCGATCAATGAAGTATTATCAGGGTACCTATCTGTGCTTGAACTTGCGCAATACAGGTTAGAGATGATATTGTTATTCACAGAAAGTGAAGCGTTTGTGCTTCTTGATTGGTATATTCCTCTTATCCTGGAAGCCGAATTGGTATTTGTAACTCTGTGGTTTGAAACTGTATTGTTGTTCATAGTAACCAGCACAGAATTTACCTGGCTGTGAATACCGGTGATCTGAAACCTGAAAGTACTTGAGGTTTGCTGAATACTGTTGGATTGTGTTGTACTTCCGACCATATTATTATTCATGGTGATATCTGAAGAAAGTGTCCCGGAACGGAAAATACACTCAAGTCTTACAGTCTGGTTGTTGTTTCCTGCTAAAGTGATTGAACCTATTGTATTGTTTTCTATGTTACCGGCTGAGGTATGATAAATACCTCTTGTAATAATATTATCTGTTGAACCGTTTATATTGATGGTTATATTACCGTTTGATGTTGTGTTGCCGATAGTGTTTCCGGAATTTGTGCCGATATTTACCGAACCTGATTCAACAACTATACCTGAAAAATACCCGACTCCATTTGCAGATGGTGAAGATGTGAAATTCAGGTTTGCCATAGTGTTGCCATCAACATTTGAAGAGGTTGATGAACCCACTGACTGGAAACGTATGAAGTAAAAAGCATTGGATTGTGACCCTGTAACGGTCCATGGGGTGCCTCCGCAGTTAGCAGCGGTTCCGCCAAGATAATTGTTTGAAACTGTGATGTTGTTAGCAACCGAAGTGTTTACATGAATTACATTCCATGTAGTTGCACCTGTGGGAGTTCTGGTTGCAGTCTGATATATGCTGTTGCCTGATATGTTAAAATCAGTGGAACCATTAAGCAGTAGAATTGCGGCGCAATTCTGCGAGGTTCTGAATACATCAATAATTTCGTTGTTAAGGATGTTTATACCGCTGTTGTATCTGGCGGTTGTAGAAGTTGTACCATATGATACAATTGCATTTTGCAGTGTACCGCTTCCGCCATCTTTTATTGTACAATATGAGATCGTATTATCATCATTGCCGTTTGAACCTGTAGTTGTCGCGAAATCTATAATTCCGCTGTTTGAGGCAACTCTTGTACCGTCAACCGCGCAGTAAGTAATTGTATTGTTTCTGGCATCGTTTATAAAGCGTATCGTTTGACCACTGGTGCTTGAATTCAGGAATCTTAAGTATCTGCCGGAGCCTGAATGACGGCCATCTATTGTGAGATTATCGGCACCGTTGAGATCGATCATAGGAGAACCAACATTGCCGGATATTGTTTTAAGCGAAGCGCTTGAAGGACGTATAGTAATTGTATAACTGCCTGACCATTGCTGAAGAGCTACGCTGCCGGATTCAGTTATGTTAGAAGTAATATAAAGTGTAACGTTTCCGCTAAGTCCTCTTGTATTAACAGCGTTAAAGAAGCCGGCTGAACCGGTACCGGTTAATGTAGTAAATGTTTGCCCGGAACCGCAATTGTAGTTTCCGTTCAATGGCTGTGAAATTGCAGCCGTTGTTAGAATCATCAAAAAGATGAAACTTATTGTTAACCTGTAATAGGTAAACATAATTCCTCCAGTTTTTATTAATATATCCCCGTGACTCATTAATAATGTTTTTTAGTTATTTAGATAAGCAAATTTAACTAATGGTTTACAGTTACGTAATACCGTATTTATGGTAGCCACACAATTAAATTCAAATTACTTATTATACGTGATTAATTTGCATGAAAATTCGCAATATTGCAAAAAATGCAATTATACTGTAAAAATGGTATTTATGTATTATAGTATATTGAAGAATTCGCATTTTTTCAGTAATATTGTACCGGAGGAACTTATTATATTTGTTAGCAATTAAAGTCTAGTAGTGCTAAAAACCTATGAGTGAGCTATCGTATAGAGAAAAGGTGATTTTAAGGTGTATAATAGAGGAATTTATACACACTGCTAATCCTATTGGCTCGAGGCATATTTC
Source organism: Ignavibacteria bacterium UBA2360 (assembly GCA_002344125.1). Lineage (GTDB taxonomy): Bacteria > Bacteroidota > Ignavibacteria > Tepidaquicellales > OLB5 > OLB5. Next base: position 24,155 of record DDTQ01000007.1, read on the forward strand.
AAAGACATCTGATATTAAGCTTTCCCCTGCGACAATAAGGAATGTAATGAGCGATCTGGAAGACTTGAACTATCTTACACATAATCATACTTCAGGAGGCAGAGTACCAACCGATAAAGGATACAGGTATTTTGTAAATGAGCTTATGGAAACCGAACAGTTGGTTCAGAATGAGAAAGACATTCTGACCATGCAGATAAATGAAGCTGATGCGGTTAAGGATGAAGTTTACAAAGAGGTATCAAGGATCCTCGGCAGGCTTTCAAAGGAGATAAGTATAGTATCACAGCCGTATTTATCAAATGGAGTATTCGAAAAGCTAGAGCTTGTGAATCTTTCGTCAACAAAATTACTGGTAGTTGTATCGATAAAATCAGGGCTTGTAAGAACAGTATTGTTTGATGTTGAGTCCGGTATATCACGCGATAAGATAGAAAGAGTAACAGGTTTGCTGAACAGTAAACTTTCCGGGTTAACACTCACTGAAATTAGGAGCACTTTCCTTGAAAGAATCAAAGATATTCAGAGTGATTCAAAAGAAATTGTAAAAGTATTTATAGATTCTATAGACAAGATATTCCAGGATGAAAAGGAAGGGATGACGTTATATATTGGCGGCACCACTGAGATACTTTCACAGCCGGAATTTGGCGACACCCGCAACTACAGAAATATAATAGAGCTGACTGATGAGAAAGATATTGTGGTACATGTTCTAAATAATATGCCGGCAGATGAAAACGGTATATCAATATCCATAGGCGCAGAAAACAAGGATGAGAAGCTTAAGGATTACAGCATAATTTCATCAGAGTACAATGTTGGGGATGTAAAGGGCAGAATTGCATTGATAGGACCGAAAAGGATGAATTATTCCAAGATGGTATCTATGCTTGATTTTACCTCTAAAATAATAACAGAAAGAACTTAGCAGCAAAATACAGCAACTCGGAAAGAATCATAAAAAAAACTTACCGGAAAATATGACCAAGAATAAAAAAGAAAAACAGGATAAAGCAGCCGATAAGCATCAGGAAACAGAAATAAAGATCACGGCACCGGCCGGCGATGAACCCGAAAACACCACTGAAGAGAACAGGATTGCCGAGCTCGAAAAGCAGGCGACACAGTATAAAGATCTCTATCTAAGAACGGCGGCTGAATTTGAGAACTACAAACGTAGAACCGATAGCGAACGCGCGGAATTTTTCGCGTATGCCGGCGAAAGGGTTTTAACAGATATGCTGCCCGTACTGGACGATTTTGACAGAACGATGAGTTCGTTTGAAAAGAGCCATGATGCTGAAGCGCTGAAGAAGGGGATAGACCTTGTTTACGCGAAATTCAGAGCTGTGCTTGAAAAGCAGGGATTAAAAGCTATGAATTCAGACGGAGAGAAATTTGATGTTAACCTTCATGAAGCTATTTTACAGCAGCCTGATGAAACGAAGGAACCTGAAACGGTTTTGAACACCGCTGAAAAAGGATACTTCCTGAAGGATAAAGTCCTTAGGCACGCTAAAGTTGTAGTTTCATCAAAACCGGAGTAATTTAAAAGTGGCAAAAAGAGATTATTACGAAGTATTAGGCGTCCAGAAGCACTCAACAGAAATTGAGATAAAGACCTCGTATAGAAAGCTGGCGATGAAGTATCACCCGGACAGGAACCCGGGAGATACGGAGGCTGAGGAAAAATTCAAAGAAGCCGCAGAAGCGTATGAAGTGTTAAGCGATCCCAATAAACGGGCACGTTATGACCAGTTTGGCCATGCGGGAATGCGCGGCAGCGGTTTTGACCAGGGATTTGGCAATGTCAACGATATTTTCAGCCACTTCAGTGATATCTTCGGGGGTGGAAGCATATTTGATGAGATCTTTGGTTCGGGGGGTCAGCGCAGACACAGCGGCAGGCATAAACAGCCGGGCATACAGGGAAATGATCTGAGGATAAATCTGAAGCTCACACTTGAAGAAATTGCCGTTGGCGTGGAAAAGACTCTAAAGGTAAAACGATTTGAAAAATGCGATCACTGTCACGGCAGCGGAGCGAAAGCTTCTTCGGGTACTACAGAATGTACAACCTGTCACGGCAGCGGAGAAGTGAGGACGGTATCACGCTCAATGTTCGGGCAGTTTGTAAATGTACAGGTATGCCAAACATGCGGAGGAGAAGGCAGGGTAATAAAAGAGAAGTGCCAGAATTGTCACGGTGAAGGCAGAGAGCGGAATGAATCCACATTAAAGGTTAACATTCCGGCGGGTGTATCCTCAGGGAATTACATACCGCTTCGCGGGGAAGGTGATGCCGGGATAAGAGGCGGAAACGCAGGTGACCTTATAGTATTGATAGAAGAAGCGGAACATAAATTCTTCATACGCGAACAGGATGATATACTCTACGATCTTACTATCAGCATAAGCGATGCGGTGCTTGGCACAGAAACAGAAATTCCAGTGCTTGGCGGCACAGTGATGCTTAAGGTTGAAGCGGGCACTCAGCCCGGTAAAGTTCTCAGGCTTAGAGATAAGGGCATAAAGCACCTTAATCATTCCGGCAGGGGAGACCAGCTTGTGCATGTTAACATTTACATTCCTACCAAACTGACAACAAAGGAAAAAGAGGTGTTTAAGGAGCTCTCAAGATCAGAGCATTTAAGACCAAAAGGAAAAAATTCCGAAAAGGGATCCAAAGGTTTTTTCAGTAAAGTGAAAGATTCATTTTCGTAGCGGATATATCCCCTTATGCGTGATAAACTAAAAAAAACGGGTTTAACATCCAGGGAACTGATGGTGATCGGTTTCCTGGTTGTTACATTTACGGCCGGCGTGGTTATAAAATACTCCGGCTGCAGGACACCGCAGGAATATGACTACAGCGAAACCGACAAGAATTTTGAGAGTAAATTAAAAAGTACTTTTGAAGAACTGAAGCAAACACCCCCTGACAGCAGCAGCAAAATTAGGGCGGAAGAACTTAGGGTACTTGCGGAGAGTCTTGGGGTTGAAACGGAGAAGACGGGTAAGGTAAAAAACCTTATCAAACCCGGTACGAAGCTTAATCTTAACAACTCAACCGCGGCAGAACTTGAAATGCTTCCGGGAATTGGCAGGGTTATGGCTGAAAGAATTGTTGAATACAGGGAATCAAGGGGACTTTTCAGGAACATAAATGAGATAAAAAACGTGAACGGTATAGGTGATAAGAAGTTTTTAGATATTAAAGAATTCATAACAACAGAATGAAGAGTATGTTTTGCGTTGGCCGGAAATAAGTAGTAAATTTTATTTGATTGATTGAGTTGTTAATAACCCTTAATTTTGAAAAATTAAAATTTAAAGTTGAGCAGATCATTAGGAATCGGTTTTTCGGGCAGCAGGATATACTTTACAGAGCTGGTTGGCAGCGCTTCTAACCCAAAGGTAGATCACATTGAATCGGTTAAAGTTGACTTTGACTTTGAAGATGACCTTGGGAAATATAAAAGCAGCCAGAAGGACCTTACAAACATTTCCAGTGAAATAAGCACATACCTGGCCAAACGCAGCCTGGATATCAATAAGGCCGCATTAACAATAAGTTCATCGCAGGCATTTATGATAATGCTTCCGGTAGATTATTCCGAAGGGAAACAATCTATCAATTCAAAGATATACTGGGAGCTATCCAATTACTTCCCCGATAATTACAACGATTTCCTTGTAAATACATACAGGCTTAACAACGTACTGCCCTGCAAGAACAGCGATGACTTCCTGGTGATCGCGGTTCAGAAAAATACAATTGAGTTCATAAAAAGAATATTCAAGATATGTTCGCTGGAATTAAGCGTAGTAGATATCGATCATTTTTCAGCTGAAAATACGATCAGGGTAAACTATGAAGAAAAGCTGAAGGGCAAAAATGCCCTGCTGGTTGGATTAAAGAACGGCAGGATAGATTATGGATTCATTGAGAATATGAAGTATAAGTATTACACACACTCCCGGTATTACCAAGATACGGAATTTAACCTTTGTTTAACAAGGAAGCTGAACGATATAGTAAAAGAAGAGCCGGTGCTTCCCGGGGTAAAGGAACTTTACTTTTACGGTGATGATATAAAAGATGATACACTTGAAGCAGTTGCTAAACTGGGTCTGACAGCTCAGGTTATTAATCCTTTTGAAAGTATAAGCGCTACGGATGTTTTACTGAAGGATGACAAGCTGCGCAAGATATCATATAAGTACTCAGCAAGCTGTGGAATTGCTTTGAGAAATCTTGGGGCCTGAGGATGAGAATAATCGGCGGAAAGTACCGGTCGAGAAAGGTACACTCAACTTTTGAACCCAACAACTGTATAAAAGGCAATATATCAGGCTACAGACCTACTACCGACAGAGCAAGAGAAACCCTTTTTAATGTATTGAATAATATAATAGATTTTGAAAGCACAGTTTGCCTGGATCTGTTCGCAGGCTCAGGCGCAATTGGATTTGAACTGCTAAGCCGCGGAGCGGCAAGCTGTGATATGGTGGAAAATTCCGCCAAACAGGTAAGCAATATAAAAAAAACGGCTGAAGAACTTGGCTGTGAAAATGAGATAAGTATTTATGATGAAAATGTCTTAACCTATCTTAAACGTCATAATAACAGGTTTTATGATATTATATTCGCTGACCCGCCTTATGATTACGAATTTTACAATGAGCTAATGGCGGAGATCATAAATAAAGGGTTTACTGTGTTTGTGCTTGAACATGCCGGCGAAAGCGCGGGAATGTTTAACGTGAATGATTTTGATGTGGTTCACAGGAAAGTGGGGCTAACCAATTTCACAATTCTAATAAAGAAAGAATAATGAAAGAATAATGAAAGAAAAGATATGCATATACCCGGGAACATTTGACCCGTTAACTTTAGGACACCTTGATGTAGTAGAAAGGGCGGCGAAACTTTTCGGCAGCGTAATTATCGGCGCAGCGGAAAGCACATCAAAAAATACGATACTCACAGCCGAGGAACGGGTTGCGCTGATCGAAGAATCAGTGAAACATATTCCAAATTGTTCAGTTGAGATTTTCAGCGGACTTTTAGTGGATTTCGCACGGCAGAAGAACGCTGAAGTAATAATCCGCGGCTTGAGGGCAATATCTGATTTTGAGTATGAATTCCAGATGGCGCTAACAAACAGAAAAATTGCAGGGAACATTGAAACAGTTTTTTTGATGCCGGGTGAGAAGTATTCTTATATAAGTTCAACTCTTGTGCGGGAAATTGCCAAATATGGCGGCGATATTTCAGAGTTTGTGCCTGCCCCGGCGGTGAAAATAATTAAAAGTAAGTTCAGGTGATATTGTTTTAAACGAAGACCCTTCGACAGGCTCAGGG
>DDTQ01000001.1 GCA_002344125.1 Ignavibacteria bacterium UBA2360
TTGTCTTTCAATGCTACAAATATGCCGTCCCAACGGGACTAGTACAATTTTTCATGATGGAATGTCTAATCTATAATCCAAAATTAGTTGCTAAGTATTCATTGCTCATTATTCATTATTCATTATTCATTATTCATTATTCATTATTCATTATTCATTATTCATTATTCATTGCTCATTACTCATTGCTCACGAAAAAAATAACGTAGTTATTTTTGAAGTCCCGCCTTGGCGGGATTGTTATCTGCTATTTCCATCAAGGTATTTTACAGCCCAAGCTGCGATAATTTGACCGGCATAATGCGCATCATCTTTATTGAGCATTAAATGATCTATATCATCCAGCGAGACAATGCTTTTAGGTTCATTTGCGCGATTGTACAGAGTATAAGCATTGCTGAGATCGGAATATGTATCAGCAGTTGAATGAAGCACAAGGTAGGGCAAACGGATATCCTTCTGCAGCTTTGCTGCGTTATAGCCTTCGATATCTTTGAAGAATTGCGGTTTAAAATTGAACTTCACGCCGCCAATTTCTGTTTCAGCTACGCCCATTTTAACAGATCTATCCTTAGTACGTTTAAGCTTTATTGCAAGATTTGCGGGTTCTTCAGGAGATGCGATCGTGACAAGAGCCTTTATGGATTGGATGTTTTTTGACGCGAACATTATTGCAGCTCCGCCTAAGGAGTGACCTATAAGCAATTCAGGGCCTGAATAGTTTTCATCCAGAAATTTCGCTGCTGAAACTACATCATCTATCTGCGTAGTGAAATTACTGTCGGGGAAACTGCCTTCGCTTTCACCTATGCCGGTCATATCAAATCTTAAGACAGCAAAGCCGTATTTGGTTAGAATGTTATTAATATTCGCTATCGCTTTTAGCTCCATAGAACATGTAAAACAATGTGCGAATATTGCATAGTGTTTAATGTGCTCATTGAACGGCATATCGATCTTACCGGAAAGATGGTTTCCCCGGGAATTCAGAAATTTTACTTGAAGTGTTTTCATATTATGCAAAAATAAATAATAGAACATAGAATGTAAGTGCATTTGGCAGTATGGTTGAATGCCCGGGATAGGTACTACGACTACAATTTAAAGTGAAAATGCTTTTCATGGAGTGCATTGACTGTGTCAATGCATGCATCAACTTAGTTGATGCACTCCATCGAGGAGCCGGATATTTGCAATCGGGGCTTTAAGGGGCCCGATTATGACTGAACGAAAGTCAAATATTGACTGATATAAAGTGTTCGATATCTCATTAAAATCCTGTTTTTTTGAGTGATTTATTTCATTGTAATAATTGATTTCAAAAATTATCTTACATATTCAAATTTAATAAATTAAAGAATTCAGAGTACACCATGAAGGGAATAATCCTCGCAGGCGGTGCAGGATCAAGAATGTACCCCATAAGTCAGCTTTACAGCAAACAGCTGACCTTAATATATGATAAACCACTTATTTACTACCCACTTTCTATCTTAATGCTGGGCGGGATTAAGGACATTTTGATCATCTCAAATGAGGAAACGATCCCCTTTTACAAAAAATTGTTCAGTGATGGCAAGCATCTTGGGCTGAATATAGAATATACGCTGCAATCGGCTCCCAATGGAATTGCGGAGTCGTTCATACTAGGTGATAAATTCATTGGCAATGATGCCGTTACTCTGATTCTGGGAGATAACATTTTTTACGGCAAGCTGGATTTTTTCCACAGGGCGCTTGAAAGAAATCACGGGGCAACGGTTTTTGGTTACAGAGTAACCGATCCGGAAAGATACGGAATCGTTGAGTTTGACGACAATGGTAAGGCAATTTCAATTGAAGAAAAGCCATCAAAACCAAAATCAGATTTCGCAGTTCCGGGTCTATATGTATACGATAACAATGTTGTAGAAATTTCAAAAAACCTGAAACCATCTCCGCGCGGTGAGCTTGAGATCACTGACGTAAATGTTGAATATATGAAACGCGGAGAGCTTAACGTAGAAAAGATAAGCCGCGGTGTCGCATGGCTGGATACGGGTACGCCGGAATCGCTGCTGCAGGCATCAAACTTTTTTGGTGCAATTGAGGACCGCCAGGGATTGAAAGTGGCATGTCTTGAAGAAATTGCGCTGCATATGGGATTTGTAGATATGACGCAGTTTGAAAAAGTAGTAACATCAATGCCCAAGTGCGCATACAGAGAGTATCTGAATAAGATCCTGAATGATAAGAAAAAGTAACCTAAACAACAGGATAAAGAATTTCATATGGATATACAGGAAACGAAGTTAAATGGAGTTTTAATATTTACACCGAAGGTATTTGATGATGAAAGAGGCTACTTCTTCGAATCATTCAAAGAAAAACTTTTTGCAGAGCGCGGCATTGATGCCAAGTTTGTACAGGATAATATTTCTTACTCTAAAAAAAATACGATACGCGGCCTGCATTACCAGGTTGGTGAATTCGCACAGGGCAAACTTTGCCAGGTTGTACAAGGCAGAGTTCTTGATGTTGCCGTGGATATCAGGTTTGGCTCCCCTACTTTCGGTAAATACGTAGCGACGGAACTTTCGGATGAAAACCATGATCAGCTCTGGATACCGCCGGGCTTCGCCCATGGTTTTTCGGTGCTTTCAGATACAGCGACATTCCATTATAAGTGTACCAACTATTACGATAAGGCAAGTGAACGCGCCATATTATTCAGTGATAAAACACTGGGCATCGACTGGAACGTAACAGAGCCGCTGGTTTCACCTAAAGATCTTGAGGCGCCGAATTTCAAAGATATTGGCAGGGATTTTGATTTCTGACAGAATTTATTAGTTTCCCTTTACTTCAATTCCAACTTTATTGTTAAATGAAAAACAACAACACATCAATTTTTTTTACTGACGGGGCAAAAGTTAAACAAAGCTCTCTTGTAACGCAATTCGCTGAACGCCTTGAGTTTGACCTGGTTAAAGACAGAACCACTGTTACAGATCATGATATCCTTGAGGCTATTTCAATGGCCATTCGCGACAGGCTTACAAGAAACTGGTTAAATACACAGAATGAATATAATGAGAATAATGTAAAGAAAGTTCATTACCTTTCACTTGAATTCCTGATGGGAAGCCTGCTTGGAAATTCTCTGATAAATCTGGGGCTATACGAAGAAACGCGCAAGCTGCTTGAAAGCTTTGGATATGATCTCGATAAGATAATGCGTGAAGAACCTGATATGGGGTTAGGCAACGGCGGCTTAGGCAGACTTGCGGCATGTTATATGGAATCACTGGCTACGCTTGAATTACCCGCTTACGGTTACGGCATACTATATGAATACGGAATATTTGAACAGGATATTGAAAATGGTTACCAGATAGAAAAACCGGATCACTGGCTGAGGTACGGGAATCCATGGAAAGTAGTAAGACCTGAATTTACTTACACAGTAAAGTTCAGCGGGGCGGTATCAACATATTTTGATGAAACGGGCAGAACACGTTACACTTGGGTAAACACTGATGATGTTCTTGCAATTGCAAATGATGTACCGGTTCCGGGCTATCAGAATAAAACGGTAAACACACTCCGCCTGTGGCAGGCAAAATCAACCGATGAGTTTAACCTGAACAATTTTAACCAGGGCAATTACCTTTCAGCGGTTGAAAACAAAAACCTGAGCGAAACCATTTCAAAAGTTTTATATCCCAATGATTCAATTCCCCAGGGAAAAATTTTAAGGCTTCGCCAGCAGTACTTTTTTGTTTCGGCAACACTTCAGGATATAATCTATAATTTTAAGCTGCACAACACCGATTTTAAACTGCTGCCTGAAAAGGCTGCTATACAGCTTAATGATACCCACCCTGCGATAGCTATCCCTGACCTGATGAGGATATTAATGGATGATGAGGGGCTCGAATGGAAAGATGCCTGGGATATTACGCAGAAAGTATTTGCTTATACCAATCATACTATAGTACCCGAAGCTTTAGAGGAATGGTCAGAGAGTCTGCTTCATACACTGCTTCCGCGGCATATGCAGATAATTACTGAGATAAACCGCAGGTTTACTGAAGAAGTTAAGGAAAAATATTCTTCTGATGAAAACGTAACAGCTAAGATGGCTATAATACACCAGAGCACATCAGGGAACAACGTGCGTATGGCAAACCTGGCAATTGTAGGCAGTCACTCAACCAACGGTGTAGCGGAGCTTCATTCTGACATACTTAAAAAATATATTTTCCCGGATCTCAACAATTTCCAGCCGGGAAAATTCAACAATAAAACCAACGGTATTTCGATTCGCAGATTTCTGCTGCAGGCAAACCCGGAATTAAGCGAACTGATAACATCCAAAATCGGCACAAAATGGGTAACAGATCTTGCGGAGCTGAGGAAGATTGAAGCATTCGCTGAGGATGAGAAATTCCGCAGGAAGTGGCGCGAAATTAAGCATAACAATAAGCTCAGGCTTATGGAATTCATTAGCAAGAACCATGAGATTGAGCTGAATCCGGATTCAATATTTGATTCACAGGTAAAGAGATTTCATGAATATAAAAGACAGCTGCTGAATGTGCTTCATGTAATATCCCTGTACAACAGGATAAAAACGAATCCTGGTGAGTTTTATGTACCAAGGACCGTAATTTTCGGCGGCAAAGCCGCGCCAAGCTACTATATGGCGAAGTTAATAATAAAGCTTATAAATGCAGTGGCAGAGCATGTTAATAATGACTCCGTTATAGGCGATAAATTAAAAGTGTTATTCATAAAGAATTACGGCGTTACTTTAGCTGAGAGGATCATTCCCGCAAGCGATCTCTCGGAGCAGATATCAACCGCGGGATTTGAAGCATCGGGTACCGGTAACATGAAATTTGCACTTAACGGGGCGATCACAATAGGGACACTTGACGGCGCGAATGTTGAGATAAAAAGCGAAGTTGGCGATGACAACATTTTCATTTTCGGGTTAACAGCAGATGAAATTATGGAAGCCAGAAAATCAGGCTACACTCCGGTGAAATACTATGATTCAAATCCGGAGCTTAAGCAGATTGTTGACATGCTGAAAACCAACTATTTCAATAAATCAGAACCGGGGATTTTTGATCCTATTGTAAATGAGCTTCTCTACCGTGATTATTATTTTGTAATGAGAGATTACGAAGCCTATGCGACTGCACAGAAGAGGGTTGAATTGGCATATATGAATGCTGAAATGTGGACAAAAATGTCAATTATAAATTCCGCAAGGATGGAAAAATTTTCGAGTGACAGGGCAATAAAAGAGTATTCCAAAGATATCTGGCATATTTAGCAACATGATCTTTCAGAATATTCTACCTTCATAATTTCATGTGTACACACTGAAAATTTCATTATGTGAATCTGAATGATTCAACCGGATAAATTTGTGCTTTGAGTTCAGTTCGTGTTTCAGTTTTACAAAATTATCCTCACTGAAGTTCACCTCATCAAACAATATTGAAAGAATATTTTTTGAATTCCTGTGAATTATAACCTTACCGGAATTTTTCCTTGTAGCGAAGTGCGAGATGGAATGTATTACATGAGCATTCATATTCACATCCATCCCGGCATAGTTTCAAGATACTCCTTTTTAGCGTAGAGATGTTCTTCGCTTTCCCAGTGAACATTATCGCTCATCACAGCATTTTTGGTGCAAGCTGTTTTACAAATGGGTTCCGGGTATTTCCCAAGGCACTCAGTGCACTTATCAGGAACAATATAACAATGAGCGGGCGACCAGAAATCATCGTGAACAAGATCTTCATCGCAAAAAATGAAGTACCTGTTGTGAATCTTGCGCCAATTAACGCCCGCGGGATAGATCGCGTTATAGGGACAGAGTATCTCACAGAGTCCGCAGTTTTCACAGCTTGATGCTATTTTCATCGGCATTCCGGATATCCTCCTTTCTCAATTCTTTACAGCAGCTACTATCCTGAAGATCAGGTTGACGCTCAAATATAAACCACATATGAAGTGAATTTTATGACCAAAATCAATATTTAGTTTGATAAATATCTAAAAATCAAAAATAGCTTCTATCAGTAACAATTTTTAATATGCTTCAGTGACTTTTATGGTTAAGAATGTTATTTTATATTATAAGCCCTGAATATATTTATACACTAAAACGGAGTTTTAACTATGAAAATAGGATTTGTTGGACTGGGAAAAATGGGCGGCAATATGGCAGAGCGCCTGCTAAATGATGGTCATGAAGTTGTTGTTTACAACTTAACCCGGCCTGAAATAGAAACTGCAGTGAGTAAAGGCGCAGAGGGATCTGATTCCTTAAGCGACCTGATAAGCAAATTGCCTGAAAGAAAGATTGTATGGTTGATGGTTCCTTCAGGAGGTCCGGTTGATGAGAATATAAACGGACTTAAATCTCTGATGAAGAGCGGTGATATTATTATTGACGGTGGCAATTCATACTGGAAGCGAACCCGTGAAAGAGGGGAAGAGCTTGCGGCTATTGGTATAAATTTCATTGATTGCGGCACAAGCGGCGGTGTATGGGGACTTAAAAACGGATACAGCCTGATGACGGGCGGCAGCAAAGAAGCCGTTGAATACATTTACCCCGTTTTCAAATCGCTTGCCCCGGAAGGCGGCTATACTTACTGCGGAGAGAGCGGCGCGGGACATTATGTGAAAATGGTTCACAACGGCATAGAATACGGTATGATGCAAGCCTATGCAGAAGGATTTGAGATCATCAAAACTTCTCCATATAACATAGATGTGGAAAAAGTAGCAAGCGGCTGGATGCACGGAAGTGTTGTTCAATCCTGGCTGCTTGAGCTTGCGGTAAAAGCGTTCCGGGAAGACCCCGGTCTGGGATCCATCAAAGGTTACGTTGAAGACAGCGGCGAAGGCAGGTGGACTGTTGAAGCAGCAATTGAGCAGAACGTGCCCGCCCATGTGATAACAACTTCGCTATTCACAAGGTTTGAGTCACGGCAGCAGGATTCATTTGCGATGAAAGTACTGGCTGCGCTGCGAAATCAGTTCGGCGGCCATAGAGTTATTAAAGATAAGTGAGTTATTGGATTCCGGTTGCAGGCTGTAATTGTTCTTTTAACCAGGGCTCTGATCAGTTTATCAAATTCAGTTCAATTGGAAAATAGATTATTATATATCAACAAATGTTATACAAAAAATTGATCCACAAAGAAAGCATACATTGAAGAAACCCGAAAATTGCGTTATAGTAATATTTGGAGCATCAGGAGATCTCACCAAAAGGAAACTTATCCCTGCGATTTACGATCTTTACAAGCAGAACAATTTACCTGAAAGATTCGCTGTTCTGGGTACGGCCAGTTCTCAATTTGATACCAAGGAGTTCAGGCAGCTTATGGGCGAGGCAATAGTGGAATCAGATAAAGATTCACCAGACAATAAGGTTGCGGAATTCACCGGGAAACTTCATTACTTCCCTATGGATTTTAAGAATGCTGAGGGATATGAGAAATTAAGCAAAGAAATACACTCGTTAAGCGGAACGTGCGGAAGCGAGTGCAACTACATATATTACCTTGCGACAATTCCTGCGCTTTTTCCGGAAATAACATTAAATCTTGGGAAAGCAGGGCTGAACAAAAGTGCCGGGGGATTCTGCAGAATAATTGTGGAAAAACCTTTCGGTTATGACCTTAACTCAGCGATTGAATTGAATAAGGTAATGCACGGAGTTTTTGAAGAAGACCAGATATACAGAATTGATCATTACCTTGGAAAAGAAACCGTGCAGAATATAATGGTAACACGTTTCGCAAACGGTATATTTGAGCCAATATGGAACAGGAATTATATCCATCATATTGAAGTAACATCTTCTGAGAACATAGGGATAGAAAACCGCGGCGGGTATTATGAAACAGCAGGCGCTTTAAGGGATATGGTGCAGAGTCATTTACTCAGACTTGTAACTTTGATAGCGATGGAGCCGCCTTCATCGTTTGATTCAGACGCAGTGAGAAATGAGCAATTGAAGGTTCTGCAATCCCTGCGCAAACTTAAACCTGAAGAGGTTGACAGTAATGTGATAAGGGGTCAATATATCAGTTCAGTGATTAACGGAAATATTGTTAAGGCGTACCGGGAAGAAAAAGGCGTTGACCCTGAATCAAGAGTTGAAACATATGCGGCGATAAAATTTTACATAGATAACTGGAGATGGGGCAGCGTTCCCTTTTACATAAGAACAGGCAAACATTTGCCAACCAGGGTTACTGAAGCTGTTATTCATTTCAGGAAAACGCCTCATTACCTGTTTAAGGAAAGCCAGAACAACAGTGATAACCAGTTGATCCTTCGCATCCAGCCTGATGAAGGGATACTGCTTAAATTCGGTATGAAAGAACCCGGGTCCGGATTTAAAGTTCATAATGTAAGTATGGATTTCCATTATAAAGATATCACAAATGTTTACATTCCGGAGGCATACGAGAGATTGATCTATGACTGTATGGTTGGCGACTCAACCCTGTTCTTGCGGGCAGATGCAGTAGAGGAAGCATGGAAGTTTGTTGAACCGATACAGAAAGCCTGGACTGATAACGGCTCTGTGAAGATTTATGGTTACCCGGCCGGGACATGGGGTCCCGATGTTGCCGATAAATTAATAGATGGCGGTGATAATACTTCATGGCGCTATCCGTGCAAGAATCTTGCGGATGACGGTATTTACTGCGAGCTTTGATCAATTAACAGATAACAGATAATAATATGAAGGGTAAGATCGTTTTGAATGGCTGAGAAGAATATTGTAATATTTGATTCACCGAAGGAATTAGCGGCGGGTTTTGCGAAAGTACTGACCGAGAAGATAGGTGAATTGCATAAAGAAAATGTCGAATTGAATATTGCCCTTTCAGGCGGGAATACTCCGATAGAGTTGTTCAAAATACTTGCTGCTGATTATAAGGATAGGATCGAATGGAATAAATTAAATTTCTATTGGGTAGATGAGCGCTGTGTTGAAGTATCATCTCCGGATAGTAATTTTGGAAATGCTTACAATACACTCTTTAGAAATGTAAATATCTCACCGGCGAGGCTGCACAGGATAAAAGGCGAAGCTGATCCCGTAAAGGAAGCTCAAAGATATTCTGAATTAGTTAAGCATAATGTTCCCGCAAGCGGCTCTCTCCCCTCTTTTGATATAATACTGCTGGGAATTGGTGAGGACGGACATACTGCTTCTATTTTTCCAAATCAGATGAATTTGCTCACATCAGATAAATTATACGATATAGCTATTCAGCCTAGAACCGGGAATACAAGAATCACTATGACAGGAACTTTGATAAACAATGCAAAGAATGTTTATTTTTTGGTAAGTGGTAAGAACAAATCAATTGTAATAAATGAAATAGTCCGAGTTACAGAACCGGTGGACCGGTACCCTGCCGCTATGGTTGAACCATTGAACGGAAATTTATATTGGTATCTTGATAAAAGCGCTGCCGGAGATATTGCAAAATAAGCTTTTAGGTCATTTATTTGATTCTTCAATTTCATCCAGTTCCTCTTTTTTAACCAGCTCCTGATCTAAATATTGCGATTCCTGTTTTTTGAGCGGTTCAAACTGAAGACTTTGCATATACGGAACATCCTTTTTAGCTCTGTAATCCTTCATTGCCTGTACATAATAATTCCGTGCTTCTTCAACAGTCTTTTTATTAGTATTGATATCATGCGCCAGATTAAGCGCAAGAAAATTGGCTTCTTCATCATGACACTTCGCTGAGATCATTCCAGCTGTTCGTTTACAGGTCACACTTCCATCAAACTCAGCGAGTTCAGTGAATTTATCGGGGGTTACATAATAGAAAATTGACTGTTCGACAAAGTCGGTGTGTTTCATTGGAAAGTGATGATCATCGCGCGCTTCATACACCACCGTTTTAGCCCAGGGACCGTTGTTATACCAAATTACCTGTGAGTTGGTTATCTCATCGGGATTACCGTATTTATCTGCAAGAATGTCAACACCTTCTTTGCTTTCGGTATTCCAGTTTTGGATCATTTCTTTATATTCTTCAGCCATGATATCCCTCTTTTAATAAGAAAAACAAAAGTGAGACTGTGCAGGTTCTGAAAATAAAAAGCAGGCACTATATGCCTGCTTTATCAGTACACCCGTAGGGAGTCGAACCCCAAACCTTCTCATCCGTAGTCAGATGCTCTATCCAATTGAGCTACGGG
>DDTQ01000005.1 GCA_002344125.1 Ignavibacteria bacterium UBA2360
ATTTTGTGTTTAAATGTTTTGTTCGTTATAATCTCTTTGCGTTTTCTTGAGTTATTATTGAGAACACGGATTTGACGGATTTAACTGATATACTCTGATTGATTTTTGGTATTTGTGAATTTAATATTAAACTGTTTCATCCGTGTAAATCTGCGTTATCTGTGTCATCAGTGTTCGATTTTCTTAATATGGCGTTTAGGCTCTTTAGGGATAATCTTTTTTTGTCGTTAGTGAATATTTTCCTTTTGAATTCAGGTTTTTTACCGAAGTTCAATAGTAAGCCTACTTCTGCATCAGTTGCTTTCAGATAATTTAGCAGTTGTAATTCGTTTGCTGAAGAAATAGCTTCATTTGCTTTTAGCTCAATAATAATTTTCTTATCTGCCATTATATCTGCAAAATATTCGCCAACACAATGCCCTTTATAAAAAACGCTGATTGGCTTTTGTTTTTCATTAACAATACCTTGTTCAATAAGCTCAATATTCATCGCATTTTCATATACTTTTTCAAGGAAACCATAACCTAATTCATTATAGACTGTATAAAAGCAATTAAGTATCTTATCGGTTATCTCTTTATGTAGTAAGTTTGTATAGATCATTGTTACCGATTAATTTAATTAATGTTCTCTTTATTTTGCGTTTTCTTGAGTTATTATTGGGAACACGGATTTGACGGATTTAACTGATATACGCTGATTGATTTATGGTAATTGTGAATTTTGTGTTAAACTGTTTCATCAGTGTAAATCTGCGTTATTTGTGTCATCAGTGTTCGATTTTAACTTAGCTTTCTCTCATTAAGATTTATTTCATTGTTGCACAGGGATCGTTCATGAGCATCGTTGGTTGCAATTATAAGTATGCGGTCCTTTTTGTATTCATTAGAAATATCATCCACTACAGAAATTCCTTCAAGATCAAGATTGCTAGTTGGTTCATCAAGCAGCAGCATATGCGGATTATGCAGGATAGCGAAAGCTATTTTGAGCCGCTGTTTCATTCCCGATGAATATATTTTCAGCAGGTCGTTTCTGCGGTGATACAGACCTACTCTTTTAAGCGAATCATCGATATTTTCGTGACCCCAGCCGCGGATATCTGAAATGATCTTCAGGTTTTCATAGCCTGTGAATTCATCATATAGATTCAGGTACGGAGATACAAATCCGATATATTTGTATATATTTTCCTTCTTGATTTTTTCCGTGCCGTTGAATAGATTTAGTTCACCGGATGACTGCAGCAGAATGTTAGCGATTATTTTTATGAGGGTTGATTTGCCTGAACCGTTACGGCCGGTGATTGCGGTGGCGCTGCCGGAGGTAAGCTCAAAATTTACTTTATCGAAAATTATTTTTCTATCGAATTTTCTTGTAAGGTTAACTGCCTGCAGTTTCATTATCTGATGGGGTATGTTTTCCGGCATGGGCTGTGTATTATTTGTGTATGATGCCGTGTTTCTGGTTAAGCCTTTGCTCCCTGCGCAGCAGCGCGTCATTGAACCACTTTTTTTCTTCGGGAGATTCTGGTACTATCTGCGGTACGGGCATCTTCTGATAGGTATCGGTATCTACACTTACAAATGTAAAGTAAGCGCTGTTGGAGTGTTTTTTTTCGCCGGTCTTGAAATCTTCCACTTCCACCTTAACGCCGACCTCCATGGAAGTATTGAAGGCGCGGTTAACATTTGCTTTCAGTGAAACGATATTGCCAAGTCTGATGGGTTCATGGAAAGAAAGATCATCAACAACAGCGGTTACGGCTACGTTATGGCAATGCCGCGAAGCGGCCATGGCGGCGGCAATATCCATCCAGTGCATCAGCCTTCCGCCCAGAAGGTTTTTTAAAATATTGGTATCGTTTGGAAGCACAAGTTCTATCATGGTGACCTGTGATTCCTTCATGGTTTTAGGTGTAAGTTCGCTCATTGGTTTATTTACCTGCCTGCAGGTCTCTTATTCTGTTCTGTAATGTATTGGCCCTGTTTTTCAGGTTGCTGTTTGGGAAAAGTTTGTTGAACTTATCCAAGACTTTTTTAGCGTCTTCATACCTTCTGCCGTTTATGTATGCGTCAGCCTGTGCTACCATAGCGTCATCGGCCCAGTCAGAATCAATATACTCATCATACACTGTCTGAAAATAGATCGAGGCAGCTTTGTAATTACTGGTTTTCATGTAAAGCTCGCCCGTCCAGTAATCTTTGTAAGCGAGTTTATTGCGAAGTTCCTTAATGCGTTTTTCGGCTTCGGGGATGTTTTTATCTTCGGGGTACGATTCAATGTAAGAAAGATACTGCGTTAAGGCTTCCTTGGTGAACTGCTGATCGAGGGAATATTTTGGCGAGAGCTCATAGTAAGTATTTGCAAGCATAAACCTTGCATCCGGGTAAAGGGGACTAAGCTGGTAGTTCTTGATAAAGCTTTCAAATTCATAAGCCGCCAGGATATATTCTTTCTGGTAGAAATAGCTTGAAGCAAGGTAGAATTGTACCTTATCAGAAACATCGGTACCCGGGAAACGGATCTTAATAAACGAAAAGTCATCGATGGCATCGGTGTAATCGCGTTTATCGTACTTGCGTTTGGCAATATCAAAAGCTTTCTGGGGATCATCGGTGTTGATATCGGTTTTTGATGAACCGCATCCGGCAATTAACTGAATTAAAAGCAGGGCAGGTAAAACGAGCGCAAAGAATTTAATTTTTTTCAATTGTTATGTATTAACTTATTTTTATACTCTTGGTTACTATATTATTTAGATCTGATAGTAAAAAACAGAACTGCCGCAACCGCGCTTAGCGTTATTACTGCGGCGGGGAAAAATATCGATTCCAGTAAACTAATATCCGGCGGTGTAGATTGTGTGAATTTATATTCAGGGGTTTCAAGCCTTGAGTAATCTTCATACGGAATTTCTCCGGAATATTTGGTATTCACCTCATCGCTTATTACAATTACATCGGCGGAGCTTTTTATTTTTACCTCAAGTTTAGAGGAAATGCTGCGCTCCATTGATTTAGAGCCGAGGAATTTATTTTTAATGAACCCGGTGTAAACTGTACTCAGTTTAATAACATCAACTGTGAAGCGGTAATAACTGCTATCGGGTGAGAGCATATTCTCATCTTTGGCAATTGAGAATTTGAGTTTGTTCTTTTCAGAAATTTTTTTCAGTGTGTTTTCAAGAAATTTTTTTTCTTCTTTATTTTTTGTTTCTGATTTAACCCAATATACAAACTTCACATCCCTGTTAATTTCAGGGTAGTAAAAGAACTTTTCAAGCTCACCGGATATCTGCTGCTCAAACACACCCAGGTTGCTTTCGGGCTGGTTTTGAGAAATTGCCGGAAAATTAAATGCAAAAACAAAGAACAAAAATACCGTTAAATTCCTCAGGAAAAATCCAAAAAATAAATCTGATTCCGGAAGAAATGAGGAACAATGTTTGAAAATCCTGTTCAAATTGAGTTTTTTCACTTAGCCGTTGCGGTTTACACAATATAATCAATAAACCGCGGTTAAAATTTCAGCATTTTTGTAAAATAATTAAGTAAATTACTAATAAATAAAGGGTGTTTCAAGGAAAATAGTCCCGTGCGTCACCGGCAACAGTACACCACGATTTGATTGTTGATAATAGTTGTTGGTAAACTGCGGGTGCAGTCAGGCAAGACCAACAACGGGGTGTAATTACTAATAAATAAAGGGTGTTTCAAGGAAAATAGTCCCAAGCGTCACCGGCAACAGCACTCCACGATTTGATTGTTGATAATAGTTGTTGGTAAACTGCGGGTGCAGTCAGGCAAGACCAACAACGGGGTGTGCTCTTGTGATATTCCGTCCGGTCCGTTCGATAAGTGAAATTTTACCGTACAAACGCCGGACTGCGCAATCAAAAATCGGCAATTTCACGCTTTTTCTTTGGTAAAGTAATTCATAACTTCCTCTTTTTTGGTATCCGGTGCAAAATGGCGCACTGCCCTTACGACATCATCAAGATCGTAGCCGCCTTTTAATTGCGGTTTTCGGTTATCTTCTGCACTGCTAAGCAGGCTCATTCTGATTCCTTCCAGGTGCTTCAAAGCTAGGGGAGTGAATTTAACTCCGCGTTTATATGCTTCGAACTGCTTAATGAGGATAGTTTCCATTTCAAAGCGGCAGACCTCGGGTATGCTTTTACCACTACCGCCCGCTGAATAGATTATGTGATTCAGGCAATCCTTAACTACCATGCTTGAAGATTCAATGATATTGCCTGCAATCTTTATTTTAAGTTTTCGTTCGGGGTCAATAAAATCCAACATTGAAAGTCTGTTGAAAAAAAGGCTGATATTCCCTTTAAACTCAACGGGCTCAACAGGTTTTGGCGCAGCAGGGGTGAAATTTTCTTCAAGCAGTTTGGCTGATTCAATATCATCGGCTTCCTGCACTATAGGATATGGCCCCGTATCGCCGGAGCCGCTATTGATCAGTTCTTTAACTTTGTAAATACGGTAGGGTGTGTAGCGGAAGCCGAGTTCGAGAGACATGGTTCTGGATATGTACCTGATGCTTCTGCCTTCGTTTAAGAGGTCTTTGATAAGCCCGATCTCTTTTTTACTGACCAAAATGTCCCGGCTTTTGTAACTGTGTGTTTTGTATTTGCCGGGAATAGCCTTTTCAAGTTCTGTATAAACAGTTGTGCGCGAAATGCCATGACGCTTCATGATATTCCGGAAAGCGAGCTGGAATTCATCCGGGTAAGCGCCTCGGTTAATATCTTTAAGCATAATGATATCATCATGGAGCTGCTGATTGAATGGTTTTGCCATTGTAATAAGAGGTTAATTTTGGGATTAATATTAAAGGATATAGCGTATATATGCAAATTGCATATGTAACAAATATAATATATGATGAGTGCATTTGCAAGGGGAAATAAAACTTAATTCTGCATAAATGGCAGTTTTTTTATGACCCATATCATTGTATTGCCTTATTTGATGTATTATTTTTGTAATGAAACCTACTACCAAGAGAAGAAATTTGTAAGCACCCGAGCCTTGATGCTGATTTTACAGCAAAAAAACTTAATTTATGAAATTTAGATTTATAGAACATTTTGCTTTAATGTTGCAAAAAGTTAAAAAGTGTATTATTTTAGGTTAATTATATTAGAATCCTGCCGGAAACATTTAAAACTTAAGTTTATGAATAAAAATCCTCAATATAACCTGAAACCCAGCCCAACACTGAAAATTTTAGCTTTTTTAGTTTTTAGTTTATTTTTTTGCCAAAGTTTGAGCAGCCAGTTTTACTGGCAGAAAACTTATAATAGTGGAGGTTACGATGAAGCTTATGACGGATGTGCAGCAGATGGGTCAAATTTTTACCTGGCTGGATATGCAGGTTTTGCAAGTTGGCATATGTATATTTTAAAATTGAATCAATTAGGTGATACTATATGGACCCGGAGGTATAACGGTGGTGTTATAAATGCAATTGCACCAAGCGGGGACGGGGGTTGTGTATTTACCGGACAAAGGAATTCGTGTTTTACAATGAAGCTGGATTTGAACGGTAATGTAGTATGGGATAAATCATATCCATCTGGAGCTGAAACCAGAGATATAACACAAACCGGCGATAGCGGATATGTAATGTGCGGTGGACTTTTTACAGGTTATATTTGTAAACTTGATACACTTGGGAATTTGCAGTGGGAGAGATACTATAATGATAGTCCGCAAGATTTTGATAAAATTGAACCGACTGACGATGGTGGATATTTAGTTTGTGGACGTAAATACATAAGCAATAATTGGAAAGCCTATTTCATGAAAATAGATGGAATGGGTAATATTGTTTGGGAAAATTTTTATCAATATCCATTTGGAACTTCTTTTGTGAGCACAAATAACGGTTTTATTTTTTTGAGTGGTTTTAATATAGTTAGTGATGGCAGAATAGTATTGATTAAAACAGATTTGATGGGAAATCAATTATTTGCTGATACATTAAGTAGAAATACAATATCTGATATAAGCCCTGAAATATTGAAACTAAACAATAATAAATTTGTTATATCTTACTTTTCAAGAATTTCTAATACTAACGGATACATTGGAAAAATTATAAGAATCGACTCTAACTTAAATATTATAAAAAGTATCAGTTTATCGGTAGATACAAATTCCATTTATTTGTATAATTTGATTAAAGCACCCGGATCAAGTATAGACGATATTATAGTAATGGGATCAGCGGAACCCCAGGGACCTTTTGAAGTTGATTTGTATGCTGTAAGATTAGACAGCTCATTAACGCAACCACCACCGCTTACTGTAAATATAATTTCAACACAAATACCGAAAGAATTTGATTTAGTGCAAAACTATCCCAACCCGTTTAACGGAACAACGTTAATTAAGTTTTCAATTATTACAATTGAGTTTGTGCAGATTAAAGTATTCGATGTCCTTGGCAGGGAAGTTGAAACTTTAGTTTCTGAAAACTTATTACCTGGAACATATTCAAAAACTTTTTCGCCTAAAAACCTTGCCAGCGGCATTTATTTTTATCAAATGAGTATTGCAGGAAAAATTATTAAGACCCGTAAGATGATTTACAACAAATAATATCCCTAAGGAGGTTCAGTATGCAAATCAAAAATCGCTTTCTATTAATATTCTTTATTTTTTTATCATTTGATCCGAATATTTTCGCAGGCGGAGGTGAACTTTGGATTTACAACAATTCCGCAAATGATGTTTGGGTCCATGTTTACCCTGTTAGTATGGTATTTAATAATGATACTTACGGTACGAATGGAAGAAATTATAGTCTATTGGGGGGAAGCAAAGTCAGAGAAGGTACTGGAAACATTGAAAAATATTTTATGAATGGAACAAGCGTCAATGATTGGTATACTAAGATCACTCCAAATCAAAGCCCAACTGCTGAATGGGGTTTTGATGGTGTAGGCGGTACAGATCAAATTACAAAAGGTACTATTGGCTTTGGTAGGTGGCGAGTAGATTTTTATGAAAGCGAGAATATAAATGGAAATCCTGTTGATTATTGTATTTTAGACTTTGATTATGGATATACAATAAGAAATCAAATATATCAGAATTGTGGTAGTCAATCTGCAGATGTATACCTAAAATATATAAAAATTAATAATCAACCAAAAATTCAGTTTTTGTGGCAAACCTGTATTTGCATGAACGGACCGAGTTTCCCTTACCAGGATGTACCAGTAAGTAAATATGTTTTAGAGCGAGATAGGGGATGTCCAGACCAATCTTGGCCACCAGATAAAGGTAACTTCAGGTATAATAGCGGTAGCCCTTGGGTATATACTCAAATTCAAAGAGCACCAAATAATTATGAAATTATCCCCCAAGATCCAAGAAGAGATTGTGTAACTGATATTTATCCTGACCCACCGTTTATTAATATTGGAATTAAATCACATAATCAATTTTTTAGATATGCCTACACAATAAACTATTTAGATTATTACTATCCTTCAGATATTGGCAGACTTACATTAAATTTAACAATTGAGAAAAATGTTTCAACACCGGATTATCTGACTTGGTATTTGGGCGATAATGATTTTCCAATTGTATATCCTTCACCAATTATTGTAACTGATGGAGCAAGCCTAATTTTAGAAAAAGGCAGCCCAGAGAGACATATGATATTTAAACAATGTCGTGATCCTTTTACAAATAATCTAACAAATTTAAATACTCCATTAGAAGTATATCCTAATGGTACATTAGAGCTTAAAGGTAATTCCACCGAAAAATCTCATATATATTTTGAGAGCTATTCGTATTCAATTATATGGCAGAATGCAAATCTGATTATGGGACAAAATTCTGCAATCGATTTACAGGGCAATTCCTTTATGAAATTCAAAGGCAATTCAAAGATCTATCAGTATACAGGGAGCAGAATAGACATCAGAAATACATCAACATTGCTCAATTGTGGCGCTCAATTTCCGGTTTCAAACGGATGTGTTTATGCTTTGTATAATAGCGGCAGATATTTGATATCTAACAGATGCCCAGAAGATTATATTGATAATAATGAATTTTTTGTAGAAAACGGAACATCATTTGAGTTATATGATAGCAGCAGAATTGAGATTGAGGCTAACAACAAAATGATATTCAGCGGTGAAAATACATATCTAAAGGCTGCGCCCGGCACCAGCATAATACTAGGCGAAGGCGCATCAATAGAATTCCGTAACGGCGCATATCTTGATGCAGACGGCTGTACTTTTACTTCTGTGAACAGCGGTGAAATTTGGGAAGGAATACTTCTTGATGGTGCTGGTTCCGTTACAAATATAAGGAACTGCACTTTCAATGACGCTGCGACTTCAATTACTGTAACAAATACAATATGTAATATCGCAAACAATACGTTTAATATAAGCAATAATTCAAGCTGTATTTACGGCATAAATGCCGTTAATGAAACTAATATTACAATTGCTGGTAATACCTTTAACGCAGGCAGTAATTCGGTGGCTGAGTGTATCAGGTTCTTTAATTATGAGACTGATGGTTTACCCGGCGGCGGCGGCAGTTCAGCTTACACTTTGAATATTTACAACAATACTTTTAACGGAAGCGTGAACGCGATTGATATTCAGTGTTTAACTGCATCACAACTGCCGTTTTATATTGCGAACAACAGCTTTTATCCGGCAGGCAGTATAACCTCAAATGGGATTTATGCTTACAATATAACAGGTAATATCAAAAATAATTACTTTTATAATGCCAACAGCAATAAATCCGTGACATTGCAGTTTTCAACTGTAAACCTGTTTAACAACACTTTATATTCAGTTAATCAGAATATCTGGTCAAGCAACTCCACATTGATGCAAATGGCTCCTTTAATGAATGCATTTGGTCAATGGGTATGGTATGGCGGTTACAATACGCTTAATTCAGGCAGTTTGCAGAACATTGAATTCAGAAGTTATTCAAATCCCACAATTTCGCCAAACGGCTTGAACTGCTTTACAGTAACTACGCAGCCTAACTTTCTTGGTGAGTTGTGCCTTGGTACAAAGCCGTATAAAGCTTATGATAATTTCTGGAGTCCATCTGTATCCGGCAGTTCATTTAATATAACATGTAACAGTAACCCGGTAAATGTGACTTACACACCAAATTTAAGCACATGTCCGGTTTTTGATCCTGATGGTTCTACAGGTACTAATGTGACAGATCTTACAAACGGTATTTATGATACTGTTTATATTACCTCAGGCGGCGAAGGTGGTTCATATCCCGGCAGTATAAAGAAAACTTTGAATAATGCTGATATTCTGTACTTTGAGGCACTTCAGAAGCGTAAACAAAGGGATTATGCCGGCGCAATCAATAAGTGCAAAGAACTTATCAATGAACACGATACAAGCAGCTATTTTAACTCCGCAATGAGCGAATTATATTTAAATTATCTTGAAAGCGATACTTCGGGCAATCAAACCATAACAAACGGATTATTTAACAATCTTAAGACATATATTGAGCAAAAAATGCAGCAGTATCCCAATAACACTCAATTTGTGGAAAGAGCGTATAAATATCACTTAATGTGCTTGGTCAAAACTAAAAGTTACACCGAAGCTATTGCAGGTTATGAGAATATTATGAATAATCACCCTGACCCGATAGTTAGACTTAACGCAAGCTGGGATAGAAGCGCAGTTGTGTTTATGATGGGACAGGGCGGATCTGAGAACGATAACTCAGTTAAGAGCAGTAAATCAAGAAATACCAAATTGCTTGATAAGAATCCCGCTCACAGAATTGCAAAAGATATATTCAGAGAGCAAAAGGTACAATCAGAGCAAATTGAGAAAAATATTACAGATGAACAGTTAAACAATGAAGACATTAGCACGGTTGTTTATACCAAAGAAGAGAAACAGATGCTTGAAAGAAGGATAGAGAATTATAATCCAACTGACAAAAAAGACTTTATGGAAAAGTTAAGCAAAGATATAAAGCTGATAGAGCAGATAAACACAGCAAAGAATACGAAGAAAACAAATTCTAATGTACCAAGATCGTTTAAGCTGCATCAAAATTATCCGAATCCATTTAATCCAACTACTACAATAAAATACGAAATACCGAAAGACGCTGAAATAACTATCAAGGTCTATGACTTATTGGGCAGGGAGGTATTCAGCATAAACGAATACAAAAAAGCCGGAAGTTATGAAGTTAAATTTGATGGTGCAAATCTAGCGAGCGGTATGTATTTGTATTCATTAGAGGTTTCTGACCCTTCGACAGGCTCAGGGCGAGGTTATATGGATACGAAGAAAATGGTATTATTGAAGTAAATGAAAATAAGCATTCCCAAACTGGAGTTTGGGAATGAGGAAAAAATTAAAAATGTCCGGTAATTTTTGCCGGGCATTTTTTTACGCCACAAGTCTTCACCAGTTCTTAGACCTTGCAAGGGGGAGGGTTGTTAATATAGGTAACATGATAAACGGGTTACTTTCAAGGAAAATTACTTCCTTGAAAGAGTCTAAATAATTGGGTAAAATTGCAGATTAACTAAAAATTTAACGGATTTACAGGCTCAATTTGATGAAAAACCTCCTTCTAACCGCAGTATTAATTTTAATTACATCAGGAAATATCTTTTCCCAGAAAAGGCTTATTGCTTTTTCAAGCGATGCGACGAAAAACGATAAGCAGCAGATTTTCGTAATGGATGAAGACGGCGATAATGTGAAACAGGTAAGTTTCCTTAACCTGGATTGCTACTCGCCTAAATTTGTACCAAAGACCAATAAAATACTTTTCCTTGCCACAAACAGGATAAGCGATTACCTGTATATGGTTGATCTTGATGATACGGCATCGTTCCGTTTCCCCACATTCATAGATGGCGGACTGGATCCGCAGTTTTCCGCTGACGGCACAATGCTAATGTACCGTTCAGAGAAGGATGAGAATAACGCTATCTATATTATGGAAATGGAAACCGGCGAGACTTTCCCCATAAGCGATGGCAGCCTTGCTACACATGCGGAGTTCTCTCATGACGGGCAGAAGATTGTATATTCTTCAAGCGCGGAGCAGAACTTTGATCTTGTGGTGCTTAATTTAGCAGACACAACCGATGACGCGCAGCAGGTTATTGTTGCGACCAAGGATGCAGAGATATACGGAACGTATTCACCCGACGATAAGAAGATAGCGTTTTCTTCCTTTGATATTAACTACAAGGGAACGCTAAAGATGTGCGACGCCAATGGAAAGAATGTAAAAGTAATATCCAGCAGCGGAAGCTCATATAACCCCAAGTGGTCACCCGACGGCAAGTATCTTGCCTATGTATCCGATAAAGCGGGTAAGTTCCAGATATACGTTGTGAAATCAGATGGCAGCTCCGCAAGGCAGCTTACCAGCGAAGCCGGCAACGTGATAGAGTACGACTGGTCATCTGACGGCAATAAAATTGTGTTTGACAGCCAGGGCGAAGGAACCTCGAGTGTATGGATAATTGATGTTGATAAAGGCACCAAGCAGAATCTGACAGGAAGCAAAGCCAATAATATAACGCCTTCATTCAGGCCGTAGCATATGAAAGTTATTGAACATTTAGAGAAGGCAAAAGGCGCTCAAAAACCGCTTATCAGCTTTGAGGTAATACCCCCGAAGCGCGGCGGAGATATAACACAGCTTTTTAATGTTATTGGCGATGTAATGAAATACGAACCGCCATTCATAGATGTTACCTCGCGCGCAGCGGAAGTTGAATACAGGGAGACACCGCAGGGCATTCAGAAAAAAGTTATACGCAAAAGACCCGGAACTATAGGTATCAGCGTAGCGATTAAAAATCATTTTAACATTGATACTGTACCGCACATTTTGTGCCTTGGTTTTACGCGCGAAGAGACCGAAGACGCGCTTATTGAGCTTAACTACCTTGGCATTGAAAATATTCTGGCCATACGCGGAGACGACCTGGGGTATCATAAACCGATACCGGAGTATAAATCGCAGAACCGGTTTGCATATGAACTTATCCAGCAGGTGAATAATATGAACTGCGGAAGGTATCTTGAAGAAGACCTGCTTGACGCAAAGCCTACAAAATTCTGCATAGGCGTAAGCGGTTACCCCGAAAAACATTTTGAAGCGCCCAATATGAAGGTAGAAGTTGACCATGTTAAGCAGAAGATCTCGAGCGGGGGTGATTATGTTGTGACGCAGATGTTTTACGATAATAAGGTTTACTTTGATTTTGTGAACCGCTGCCGCGAAGCGGGAATAGAAGCGCCCATAATACCCGGGCTAAAAGTGCTTACGGCAAAATCTCATTTGTTCAACATACCAAAGAATTTTTATATCAATATACCCGAAGAGCTTTCCGGTGAGATACTCGAGGCCAAAGACGAACATGTAATGGAAATTGGCGCCAAGTGGACAGCCAAACAGGCAGAGGAATTGCTTAACAACGGCGCGCCAAGCCTGCATTTTTATATAATGCAATCAGCTAAGCCGATAAATAAAATGTTCGGGCATTTGAAAATGTAATTGAACGTGAGACGTGAAATGTCATCCCGCTTTCAGCGGGACTTCGAAAATGCCTCCGGCATTTTCTTGAACGGCATTCAGTATAAAGTCAAAACTTCGAAAGTGTTTCCGGCATTTTCTTGAACGCAAAGTAAATAAATTTGGGACTTAAGAACGAATTAATACAATACTCAAAGCTATGCGGCGCAAGCGGTTTTGTTAAAGCATACGATGGAAACCTGAGTGTTAGAACAAAGAAGAATTACATCCTTTCAACGGCATCAAAGACAAATAAACTGAAGATAAAGCCGGCTGACCTGGTAAAGAGCGATATTAAGGGTAAGAAACTTGCCGGAAAGAGGCATCTCAGCACTGAGATTAAGCTTCACCTCTATATATATAGTAAACGGAAAGATGTGAATGCGGTGATACACACACACCCTTTATATATAAGCTCATTTGCGGCAGCAGGCAAAAAATTGCCCGGCAATATTTTGCCGGAAGTGTACCTGGGGTTCGGGAATATTCCAATGGCGCCGTATGCAACACCATCAACAGATGAAGTGACGGCATCAATTGAGCCGTTTGTGATGGAGTATAACGCTATTATACTTGGCAATCACGGGCTGGTGGCTTTTGGTAAAACCATAGAGGACGCGTATTACATCACAGAAAAACTTGAGCAATACGCGCAGATCTGTTTTAACGCCAAGGTACTTGGCGGGGCGAAAGCGATTCCCGCAGCACAATTAAAAAAGCTTGACGCACTGAAGAACACGGTTTATAAGAGTAAGTAAATTTTAACGCAATAAGATATTGAATATAATAGTACTAACGGGCGGAAACTCCGCAGAGAGAAATGTGGCTCTTGCTTCAGGGCGATCAGTAGCCAAAGCGCTGCGTGATGCAGGTAATAGTGTGAAGGTTATTGATCCCATTTACGGCGCGGCGCAGCCTGATGAAGATAAAATATTTTCAGATAAACCGGCCATTGGGAAAGAATTCCCTACAGCGGAAGAACTGCACCGGTACAGCAGCCGCAAGGTGATGGAGTGCATTAACTCTGATCTGTTTGATAATGCTGATATTGTATTCCTTGCGCTTCACGGAAAGTTTGGCGAGGATGGCAGGATACAATCACTGCTTGAAATGCGGGGAGTAGAGTATACCGGCTCCGGTGTCACATCAAGCGCAATGGCAATGGATAAGAATATTTCGAAGATAATGTTCAATCATTACGCTATCCCGACCCCAAAATGGTTCATGCTTAAAAAAGGGGATATGGCTGAGCAGCAGGTAGATGAGAATATTAAGCTTCAGGTAGGTTATCCAGCGGTGATAAAGCCGAATGATGAGGGTTCAACGGTCGGGCTTTCAATAGTTCAGCCTGATGTAGAGGATGTGCAGCTTGGTAAAGCGCTGAGTGACGCGTTTGAATATTCTGATAACATTATGGCGGAAGAATATATTGAAGGCCGTGAGCTTACAGTTGCCGTTATAGGCGGCGAAGCGCTGCCGGTGGTTGAGATAAAACCAAAGAGCGGGTTTTATGATTATGTTCATAAATACACAAAGGGTTTCACTGAGTATTTCTGCCCGGCGGACCTGCCGGATAAGCTTGCTGAGCATATTCAGAAGCAGGCAATAACAGCGCACAATGCGCTGGGGTGTGAGGTGTATTCCCGGGTGGATTTCAGGCTGAACAGTAAAGGCGAAGCATTCTGCCTTGAAGTGAACACGCTGCCCGGAATGACGGAGCTTAGCCTGGTTCCAAAGGCGGCAAGCGCTGTTGGCATGGATTTTACCGGGCTGCTGAACAGAATTATTGAGTTAAGTTTAAATAAATAAATTGTTATTTTTACCTTTATGAAAGAAGACAGCTTCGGCAAAAATATAGTTAAGTACATTTATCACAGGCGGAAATTTTTTATTTACCTGCTGATACTTGCCGCGATACTTTCATACGCTGTTTTCGGTAAAAAGGGGATATTGCAGCGGGTTGAGCTTGAGATGGAGAACCGGGAACTGAAGGAAAAGCTTAAAGCTGAGCAGGATAAATCATTGATGCTGCAGAAGGAAATTGAAGAGATCAAGACATCGGATAAGAAGATTGAGAAAGTCGCCAGGGAAAAGTATAACATGGTGAAAGAGGGCGAAGAGATATATAAGGTAGTTACTGATAGCACAAAATAACAAACCCTGAACGAAGTGAAGGGTCTCTTATCAAACATCTAAAAAGAATAAAATAATCATATGAATAACATTGTTACAACGCTAAAAGAAATTCTTGCAATAGATTCACCAACCGGCTATACCATTGAAGTCACAAACCACCTTGAAAAATTATTTTCAGGAATGGATGTGATAAGTACAAAAACCAATAAGGGCTCATTGCTTGTGAGTTTTGTAAAGGATCCTGAATTAATTGTAACGGGACATATTGATACACTTGGAGCGATGGTTAAGGAAATAAAGGATGACGGTACTTTAGAGATAACCCGTATAGGCGGACTTGAGCTGAATTCATTTGAGGGCGAGTATGTTACAGTCCGTAATTTTAAGGGTGAGTTGTTCCGTGGAACATTTTTGCTTAACAATCCGGCAAGCCATGTAAACAAAAAGCTTGGTGAAACCAAGCGAAGCACTGATAATATGTCGATAAGGCTTGATGAGCTGGTCAGATCAGCCGAGGATGTGATAAAGTTTGGAATAAGCGTTGGTGATTTTGTCTTTTATGATACCAGGTTTGAGTACACCAAAAGCGGGTTTGTAAAAAGCCGCTTCCTGGATGATAAGGCATGCGCCGCTGTTATGATTGAGCTTATAAAAGAATATGCCGCTTCGGGCAGCAAGCCGAATGCTGGATTTTATTTTTCCAATTACGAAGAAGTCGGGCATGGAGGATGTGCAGGAATTCCTGATTCCGCAAAGGAATTGCTGGTGCTTGATATGGCTGTAATAGGTGAAGGCTGCGCCGGGAAGGAAGATAAGCTCTCAATTTGCGTTAAAGACTCAAGCGGACCGTATGACTTTACGGTTACCAATAAACTGCGCGAGCTTGCAATTAAGCATAAAATAGACTATGTGACTGATATTTACCCGTATTACGGCTCAGATGGTTCCGCGGCATTAGCTGCCGGATATGATGTGCGGGTGGGTTTAATAGGTCCTGGTGTATCAGCATCTCACGGGGTTGAGCGTACCCATATTAAGGCAATTGAAGAAACATACAAATTAACTAAAGCCTACATAGATATATTTTCAACAAACTAAAAGAGTATTAATAAATTAAATATAATCATTGCTTTAGGATATTAGTAAGAACAATTATTTTGTAGGTGTATTATATTTGTATGTAAATCAACAAAAAAATAACCCTTCGAACGCAATTTCATCCATACTGTCAAGAGCAGTTTCAATTAGCCAATTATTTTGAAAAATTTCAACCCGTTTTTCAAAATATTGATTTAAATATGAAAGGAGAATTTAATGAAAACCATTTTTGTTATATTATCTCTTTCAGGTATTATTTTCCTAATTCAAAGCTGCAGTGAACAGATTACAGATAAGTCATTAATAACTAACAGCATAAATGTAAAAAATGCAAGTCTATTTAAGTGTTGTAATCTTGGAAGACCAGAAGAATGCAGTGAAAATGAAAAAAGATCGCTGTTAACCGATATTGGAGACATCATGATTAGTTGTGAATGTTGTCAAGAAGTTTGGGATTATTACGGAGGTGTATTGCCTCCGGGTAACGAAATACCGCATACAATACTTGGCGTTTATGTATGCATTCCTCATGAATAGGAGGATGACCATGATTAACAAATTAATTACAGCTCTTCTTTTTTATTTGTTATTATCATTCAGTTTATTTTCACAGTGGCAAATTTTTAATGTTGGCTCAACAATTAATCTCAAGGATGTATCGGTTGTTAATACTAACATAATTTGGGTTTGCGGTGAGACTTCGTCAGTATATTTTACGAACGATGGCGGTGTAAATTGGGTGCAGATAAATAATAATTTGCAAAAACTTGACCTTGACAAAATTATTGCTCTTGACTCAAATATTGCCTGGGTAACATCAGATTCCGCAATTTTTAAAACAACGAACAGGGGTGTTTCATGGGTAAGGCAATATCATTACCCCGGATTACATATAAATAAAATTCACTTTTTCAATGCTAATACAGGCTATTTATTTGTTGATAATTCTGTAAGCAATGATTCAGTAAATTTTTATATTACACGCAATGGTGGTTTAGATTGGGTTAAATCTGTTA
Organism: Ignavibacteria bacterium UBA2360; assembly: GCA_002344125.1. GTDB lineage: Bacteria > Bacteroidota > Ignavibacteria > Tepidaquicellales > OLB5 > OLB5. Next base: position 16,863 of record DDTQ01000005.1, read on the forward strand.
ACAGGCCAGTATTGCCATACAGCTTTTTTATCCGCGATAACGGACCAAGCCATATAGACAGTAATTTTATTTATTTTTTTGCTGAGCAAAACGCTTTAAGTAATTCAAAATTTTATAAGCTTACAGGCGGACTGAATAATACTTGGACATCATATCTTGTCAGCGCATGCCAGTGTGATATAGCAGCATTTAAAAATCCTAATAATGGAATTGCTGTTGATGGTTTTAAAATTCTATCGACATCTAATGGCGGAGCAAACTGGTCAATTTTATCATCAAGCAGTGTTCCCGGTTCTATGGATTTAACTTTAGTACCTAATTCAAATATGGTTATACAAAACTCAGTTATGGCTTCAAGAATTTCATATGATTTTGGCGTTACATTGGAGCCTGTTAGAAATTTCAGCTACCTGTATTATGGCGATGCTAAAGATTCACAAAGTGTTTGGCTGGCTGCTACTAACGGAAGATTGCTAAAATATAATTTTGCATATATAGGTATTAATCAAATCAGCAGTGAAATTCCAGATAGATTCATGCTTTTTCAAAATTATCCAAATCCGTTCAACCCGGAAACAAATATAAAATTTGAGCTATCGGAAGCAGGGTTAGTGACATTTAGGATTTATGATGTTAACGGAAGGGAAGTATATAATTTAAGTGAAAATCATTCAGCCGGCATATATAACTTGAATTACAATGCTGAAAAGCTTTCAAGCGGGGTATATTATTATTCAGCTGAATTTAACGGTAAACGGGAAGTAAGGAAAATGATTGTACTTAAATAGTTTACTCCTATAACATGATTTTATTATTTTATGGCAGGTTTTAAACCTGCCTTTTTTGTTTGTACTATTATAGCTAAAATTGCCTTATAAAATACAAAATTTGGATCTCTTCGGAAACGAAAATACAACTAAGCAGAACACAAAGTCACAGGTGAAATTCCAGCCGCTGGCGGAGCGTATGCGCCCCAAAACGCTTGATGATTTTGCGGGGCAAAAGCATCTCATAGGTGAAGGCAAGCCTATAAGAAAAATGATAGAGAACAATAATGTGTTCTCGATGGTATTTTGGGGTCCACCGGGTGTTGGCAAAACCACGCTTGCGCTCATAATAGCAAATAGTGTGAATGCGGAGTTCATTCAGCTTTCCGCGGTATCATCGGGAGTTAAAGATGTGCGGGCAGCGATTGAAAAGGCTGAAATTAACCAGAAACACCTTTCACGTAAGACGATATTATTTATAGATGAAATTCACCGCTTCAATAAAGCGCAGCAGGATTCACTGCTGCATTCAGTTGAAAGCGGAGTGATAACATTAATTGGTGCAACTACGGAAAATCCATCATTTGAGGTTATCTCACCTTTGCTTTCAAGATGCAGGGTGTATGTACTCGAAGATCTTTCCGAAGATGAGCTCATGCTGCTTGCTGATAACGCGCTGACAAAAGATGCGGAGCTTAAGGATCTGAAAATTGATATTCAGGATAAAAAACTGCTGCTGCAGTTTTCAGGCGGTGATGCCAGAAGGCTGTTAAACGGACTTGACCTCGCGGTAAGATCAACCCCGCCTGAGGCAAATGGAATAATAAACATCACCAATGATGTTTTAAAGGAAGCATACCAGAAGAATTATATAAGGTATGATAAAGACGCTGAGGAACATTACAATATTATATCGGCATTTATAAAAAGCATCAGGGGCAGCGACCCTGATGCGGCGGTCTATTGGCTTGCAAGGATGCTGAAAGGCGGCGAGGAGCCGAAGTTCATAGCGCGCAGGATGGTTGTGCTCGCATCGGAGGATATTGGCAATGCAGATCCCTACGGTCTGACTATGGCTACATCAGCGTTTACCGCGATTGATTACATAGGCATGCCCGAAGCGCAGCTTGTGCTTGCGCAGGCTGCAATATACTTGGCCAGCGCGCCGAAAAGTAATGCATCGTACCGCGCAATTATGAGCGCAAAGGAAGATGTTGAATTGACAGGTGAGCTGGGAGTTCCATTGCACCTTCGTAATGCCCCAACCAAGCTGATGAAGAGCCTTGGCTACGGGAAGGAATATAAATACTCCCATGATTACGAGGGTCATTTTACCGAACAGCAATACCTCCCTGAAGAGTTGAAAGATAAAGTGTATTACAAACCAACGGGAATTGGCGAAGAAGCTAAAATACTTGAACGCCTGAAAAACTGGTGGAAAAATAAAAAGAGATAAAAAATAAAAGAGATAAAAAGACTGTATTATGATAACGCTGGAAACAAAAAAAAGGAAACCTGAATATGCAATCGGTATCGATCTTGGCGGGACGTATATTAAATCAGCCATTGTTGATTCCAAAGGAAAGATCATAAAACACTACAAGACCGAAACGTATTCGGAGATTTCGCCAAAGAAGGTTTTGAGTCAGATTGAAAAGTGTATAGACTTCCTGAAGAAGGATTTTAAGAAGGAGATTGTTGGGATCGGGATAGGCGCTCCGGGAATTGTAACAAATGGTGTAATGAAGTATCCACCGAACTTTAAAGGATGGAAGGAAGTGAATTTAGCGAAGCATTTTTCGAAGAAATATAGAACCGAGACAATTGCGGATAATGACGCAAATTGCGCGGGTCTTGCGGAACTGAGATTCGGGCATGGCGCAAAATTCAAAAATTTCATTTTTCTAACGCTTGGCACAGGTGTTGGCGGCGCAATGATAATTGACGGCAGACTTTACAGGGGTGAGCAAAACGGCGCGGGTGAGTTTGGTATGATGACGATCAACTATAACGGTCCATTATGCCTTGGCGGCAACCGCGGTTCAATTGAAGCGCATATCGGCAGGAATTATTTTCTTGAACAGAACAAAAAGGATATTAATAAGCTTGGGAAAGATGTTGATCTTGCGGATATAAGCGGGTTTGCGGTAAAGGGTAACAAGACTGCAAAAAAATTGTTAAATTTGTACGGATTTTACCTTGGGGTGGCAATAACAAATTATTTCAACTTGATGGACGTTCGCACGGCAATACTGGGCGGTGGAATATCGAATGCTTATAAGTGCTTTATTGGTGAGCTTAACAAAACTATCAAACAAAGAAGTATAAAAACGATAAGGAATAAATTCAGAGTTTTACGTTCAACAATCAATAATAATGCCGGTGTACTTGGCGCAGCGGCTTTGATATTTGAATAAATATTTTGAAATTCGTTTGTAAAGTAACACACCCCTTCCGCTTCGCCCCCTCCCCTCTCAAGAGGGGAATTAAAAATAAATTAAATTCTTAAACTTATAGCTAATTTTATGGGATTAAAAAACATACTGTATAAAGTTGAAGGCGGCATTGCTGAAATTGTACTTAACCGCCCTGAGAAAATGAATTCACTTGATGAAGAACTTATTCATGACCTTGGTGATATGCTGAGGGATTTTTCTGTGAACGAGGAAGTTAAGGTTGTGGTAATTTCAGGGGCAGCAGGTAATTTTTGTTCAGGGTTGTACCTTGATTACCTGCAGAAGATCTCGGAATACGATATCCTGCAGAACAAGGATGATTCCCGTAAATTCAAAAATATGCTGCTGAATGTGTACAACTGCTCAAAACCGGTAATAGCCAAAGTGCAGGGGTACTGCCTTGCAGGCGGCTGCGGGATAGCATCGGCATGTGATATTATTATAGCGGATGAGTCAGCGAAATTCGGTTATACCGAAGTTAAGATAGGGTTTATCCCGGCAATTGTTATGTTGTTTTTGCTAAAACGCGTAACGGAATCACATGCAAAAGACCTTTTGCTTACCGCCAGAATGATAAATGCAGATGAGGCGTATAGAATGGGATTCATTAATCATTTTGTACACTCCACAGAGCTTGACGAAAAAGTGAATGAAGTATGCCGGATGCTGATGAAGAACTCGGGAACATCGCTGAAGCTGACCAAGGAAATGTTTACCAATATCAGCGGAATGGATTTTGATAAAGCGCTTGAATATGCGTGTGACCTGAATGCAGTTACAAGGATGACTCCCGATTGTAAGAATGGGGTAGCGAAATTTTTGAGTAAAGCGTGAACCTTGATTTGCATGATTAAAGGATTACCTTGATTTGCGTGATTAAAGGATTACCTTGATTGAAGAAAAGCTTGACAGATATATTTAGTGTAATTTTTAAAAATATCAAACAATGTTACACAAAAGTACAATAGATTTTTTAAAGAAGCTTAAGAAGAATAATAACCGTGACTGGTTCAATGCGAACAAGAAGTTATACGAAGACGCGAGGTATGAATTTGAAGTGTTTGTGTTTGAGCTGATACAGAAAATCGCGGAGTTTGACGAAACAGTTTCAGGGCTTGAGCCCAAGGATTGCATGTTCAGGATATACAAGGATGTGAGGTTTTCTAAGGATAAGACTCCTTACAAGACAAATTTTGGCGCGGCAATAAACCGGGGAGGCAGGAAACTTTCTATAGCGGGGTATTATTTGCATATAAGTCCGGATGAATATTTTTTGGGCAGCGGGCTTTATATGCCGGCGCCGGATAAACTGCTTGCTGTGAGGGAAAGTATCGCGGTAAGATCTGCGAAATTCAAAAGCATAGTTGAAGGCAAGGAGTTTAAAAAAACATACGGTAAGCTGTGGAATGGTGATACACTTAAAACTGTGCCGAAAGGATTCGATAAAGAACATCCAATGGCTGAATACCTGAAACTGAAGAGTTTTATTTGTGACCACACGGTGATGGAAGAAAAGGCGCTTTCGAAAAATTACGGTGATTATATAGCGAAGATATTTAAGACAGCGAAGCCGTTCAATGATTTTTTGAATGATGCGATAGGGGCGGGGTAGTTTTGTATTGCACTCATCATACTCATCCGATGACTTAGAGTCATCGGATGAGTCATTGGTTTACATATCCACTTTGTGGCGTCAGGTCTTACGATCTGACGCGTTGAAACGATAAAAAAGATTCCCAAACCGGTCCGCCAAGGCGGATTGGGAATCAGGGATAAAATTGATAATTGAGATGTCCGCCTGCGCGGGCATTCGTATTGCTACATATCCACTTTAATAATAATCTGCTGAATTATTGTTCCCTTATCGTCAAAATCTTTGATAGAAGTATATGCTTTACCGTTCAGGTTATCTTTTATGTAGCCAACAACAAGTACATCTGTAATTGTGCCGGTGATCGTCATATCTTTACCAGGTGAAGTGCTCATTAATAAGTTATCACCTTTTTGTGCAGCCATTACAAAAACTCCAAAATAGCCTGTTTTGTTATCAGAGGTAAATACTTCTTTTGATTTGAGCGTGGTTTTATCTTCTTTTCTATCGTAGGTAATAGAATCTGTAGTGGTAATTTTGACGGTTACATTTGTGCCGATAAGACCGTTGAGTTTTTTGTAAGCCAAGTTCTCTTTTTTGGCGGGGAGCTCATCTGAATCATAAATTTTATACATTTCATCGCAAAGTTTATCCAGGTCAAAACTTCCCGAAAATGCACTGTGAGAAAATAAGAAAACAAAAACAAGTAAAAATATAGAGTATTTCATAGTTATGGATTTTTTATTGTATAAATTTATACTTTTTGTGCAAAGTTTAAAATATAAAAAATGAGTATGAATTGGGGGTAATAATCACCCTCAAACTTAGCGGGTAAATCGATATATTTGCAGACTAAATAAATAAATATGGCTCTAGTAAATTCATCCAAAAGATTAAAGAAAAAGATCGGAATAGTCGGTTTTCCCATGGATTTAGGCGCCGACAGGCGCGGTGTAGATATGGGACCCTCGGCCCTCCGATACGCGCATGTACAGCAGAAACTTGAAAAAATGGGTTACAGTGTCAAAGATTTTGGTGATATTTTCATTGAAGGATCAGAGACACAGCGCATAAGGAATCCGAAATTAAAATTTCTCCCTGAAATTGTCCGTTCTTCGAAGATACTTTCCAAAAAGGTGGAATCACTTTTGAACAGGAATTTTTTCCCGCTAATACTTGGCGGAGATCATGCTTCGGCAATTGGCAGCATAGCAGGAATAGCGAGCTATTGCCGCAAGAATAAGAAGACGCTGGGAGTTATATGGATAGACGCTCATGCAGATATGAATACACCTGAAACAACTCCTTCGGGTAACATTCATGGAATGCCTCTGGCTGTTTCTCTTGGTATAGGCGAAAAGAGATTAACACGTATTGGCGGATTTTCACCAAAGGTACTTGCAGAAAATACCGCTCTCATTGGCATAAGGGATGTTGACCCGCTGGAAGCAGTGACGGTTAAACAGTACAGGGATAAAGGCATGCAGGTTTATACCATGACTGATGTTGATAAGCAGGGTGTAACAAGGATCATAGCCCGCGTGCTGAATGATTTTAAGAATGAAGTTGACCACATTCATATAAGTTTTGATCTTGACGGCGTTGATCCTGATTACGCGGGCGGCGTTGGTACCCCGGTTGAGGGCGGACTTACATACCGCGAAGCATCGGTAATTATGGAAATGGTAGCAGACTGCGGCTGCATGAGCTCGCTGGAAATGCTTGAGGTGAATCCCATACTTGATACAAAGAACGAAACATCAGAGCTTGCGGTTGATTTCATTGAATCAGCTTTAGGTAAATCAATTTTATATGAGTAATTTTTTTAAACCGTTGAAACGGTTTATAATTTATTTTTGCGTTTAATTAACCCACGGCTAAAGTCGCGGGCTTTCATTTTACTATTTGTGTGTTCAATTTGTAAAAAAGTTATACAAGAGAAAGTCGCAATAATCCAAAAATGATAAACAAAAAACCATTCCTTTTCGATCTGACTTTAAAAGAATTGACGGATATCATTACGGGGCTTGGCGAGCCCGCATACAGGGCGAAGCAGGTATATGAGCAGGTTTATTCTAAGGCGGTAAGTTCATTTGATAAGATGAACGGTTTGCCTAAGAGTCTAAGGGAAAAACTCGCGGAAATAATTGACGCATCGCACCTGACTACGCAGATAGATAAACTCTCAAGCGATAATCACACGCGGAAGATACTCTTCGGTCTGCCGGATGGGGCACAGGTCGAAACTGTGCTGATGGGCTACAATATCCGCAGAACGGCATGTATATCAACGCAGGCCGGCTGCGCGCTTGGATGCACTTTCTGCGCTACGGGTCAAGGCGGTTTGCAGCGAAATATTTCATCCGGCGAAATAGTTGAGCAGGTTATGTTCTTTGAGCGCGAGCTGAGGAAAAAGAATGATAAGCTGACTAATCTGGTGTTTATGGGAATGGGTGAGCCATTCGCTAATTACAATGAAGTGATGAAGGCAATCGATACTCTCACTGACCCAAACGGGTTTAATTTCGGTGCCCGCAGAATTACGATAAGTACTGTTGGACTTGTTCCCTACATTGATGAATTCGCAATGGAGCAAAGCCAGGTAAACCTGGCGGTATCGCTTCATGCCGCGACAGATGAACTGAGGGAAACAATGCTGCCAATAAATAAACGTTATCCTTTAAGAGAGCTGATAAAATCCTGCAGAAATTATGTTAACAACACACACCGCAGGATAAGTTTTGAATGGGCATTGATTGATCACGTAAATGATACTACGGCCCAGGCAGAAGCGCTGGCAGCGCTGCTGAAGGGAATGTTATGTCACGTGAATTTTATTCCGCTGAATCCGACCAAAGGTTACGGCGGGCATGAATCAAAAAAGATGCGGATATCCAGATTCATGCAGATATTGGATGATGCCGGAATTCCGAACACTTTGAGGATAAGGCGCGGGATTGATATAAATGCGGGATGCGGTCAGTTAAGGCAGGAAACAGAAATAAAAAAGTAAGACCCCCTTTTCCGCCAAGGCGTGACACTCCCTCTTGGTAAGGGGAGACAATGCCGGTTTTTGAATCCTTGTGATAAGGATTAACCAGACCAATTGATAATTGGATAAATTTAAGCAGTTTACACTTAAAACCCTAACATAAATCATATTTTACACTGATATATATTATAGTAATTTCTCCTAAAAAAGGCTATTTTAGAACATGAAAATTCAGGGTTTTAGAATACCGGTTGTTAAATACACATATAAAACCCATATTAACAGAGATAATTAAATAACAGAAATTTTATAGGGACCAATTTTTATGCCTACAGATAAACGTATTACTGATTTATTAAGGCTTCACAATATGCGCGAAAAAGCCAAGCTGGGCGGCGGCGAAAAAAGGATAAAAGCGCAGCATGCCAAAGGCAAGTATTTAGCTAGGGAACGGGTTTTTATGCTTTTGGATCCGGGTACTTTTGAAGAATACGACGCTTTTGTGACGCACAGAACCCATGACTTTGGTATGCAGGATCAGATCTTTCTTGGTGATGGTGTAGTAACAGGCTCAGGCAGAATAGAAGGACGGCTTGTATTTGTTTTCAGCCAGGATTTTACGGTTTTCGGCGGCTCGCTTAGCGGCGCGCATGCGGAAAAGATCTGCAAAATAATGGATATGGCTGAGAAGATGGGCGCACCGGTTATAGGTTTGAATGATTCCGGCGGTGCGAGAATACAGGAAGGTGTGGTATCACTGGGCGGATATGCTGATATATTTCTGCGCAACGTGCTGATGTCAGGGGTGATACCCCAGATTAGCGCAATCATGGGACCCTGCGCCGGAGGCGCGGTGTATTCACCGGCTATCACGGATTTTATTTTTATGGTAAAGGGAAAGAGCCATATGTTCGTTACGGGACCCAATGTTGTAAAGACCGTAACACACGAAGAAGTATCGTTTGAGGATCTCGGCGGCGCGAAAACGCATTCAACAAAATCAGGGGTAACGCATTTTGCATGCGATGATGAAATGCAGTGCCTGCAGCACATCAGGAAACTGGTGAGCTACATTCCCCAGAACTGGAGAGAAAAAACACCACAGCGCGTTCCCGTTGATGACCCCGAAAGACTTGAGATGGAACTGAACCATGTAATACCAGAGGATAACACAAGACCGTATGATATGAAGAAGATCATTAATCTAGTGGTTGACCAGGAAGAAAAACCGAAGAGTGAGTTTGATGAAGAAATTGATAAGAATAAAAAAGAGAAAAAATCAAAAACGGCCAAAGGATTGCCGGAGCTTGTAAAACCGGGACTGGTTTCAAGCTTCTTTGAAACACAGGAGCTGTTCGCACCGAATATTATAACAGGTTTTGCAAGGTTAGATGGTATTTCGGTTGGCGTGATTGCAAATCAGCCAAGTAAAATGGCGGGTGTGCTTGATATTGACGCATCGGTAAAGGGCGCAAGGTTTGTACGGTTCTGTGACGCGTTTAATATTCCGCTGTTAGTATTTGAAGATGTACCGGGCTTTATGCCGGGAACTTTCCAGGAATGGCGCGGAATAATTAAACAGGGCGCGAAGCTGCTTTACGCTTTCGCGGAAGCAACCGTGCCGAAGCTTACGGTAATTACGCGCAAAGCTTATGGCGGCGCGTATGATGTGATGAACAGTAAACATATTCGCGCTGATTATAACGTTGCATGGCCTGGCGCGGAAATTGCGGTGATGGGTTCAGCCGGCGCTGCTGAGATTATTTTCAAGAAAGAAATTGATTCAGCAAAGGATCCGAAGAAGGCGTTTGATGAAAAGGTTGAAGAGTATAAGGAGAAGTTCGCTAATCCTTATGAAGCCGCAAAGTTTGGCTATATTGATGATGTTATTGAGCCTTCAGAGACCCGCATAAAGCTGATAAAGGCATTGAGGATGCTTCAGACCAAGGAGCAATCGAACCCGAAGAAGCGGCACGGGAATATTCCGTTGTAATTAAATAGAACATTTTAAATCCCCCAATATTAGCAATATTTTGGGGGATTTTTGTTTTTGAATACAAATGCCTTAAATTATGTATTATATTAGTTCAAATACCCGGAGGCGAAATGAAAACCTTTTTATCTTTAAAACCAACTGCTAAACCTTTTTTTAGCTGCCTAAACTTTTCCAGATTTATCTTAGTCATAAATATATATTTGTAAGCGCAAAATATATCCGCCCAAAGCGGATGGTTTTGGCAGAACCAACTACCACAGGGAAATAACCTTTATACTGTAAATTATTTAAGCCCTGAATTGATTTTTGCTTTCGGTGATTGTGGGACATTTATGAAAAGTACAAATAGGGGAGAGAACTGGAATATAGATTATTTCATTGCCGGCTTCAACGCCGATATTGCTCATTCCATAAATACTTCGTTCTTTTTAAATAATAATACTGGAATTATTGGTGCTGGTAAAATATTTAGGACTATAAATTCCGGGATTTCATGGGATAGTGTAACAAATTCTTCAGGTGGTTCTTTCCAATCGATTTTTTTTATTAATGACAATACCGGTTGGGCAAGTTACAATTATGGTTACGGATCTTCTTCGAATTTACTTTTAAAAACAACAAATTCAGGCTTAAACTGGTTTAATTTAAATGCTTCTATAAGCACTATATATTCTTTATATTTTGTAAATTCTAATACAGGATGGTTTACCGGATTTTATCATTTAGGTTACCCGGCTAACATAAGCAGGTTTTATATTTATAAAACCACTGATGGTGGTCTTTCTTATGCAACCCAGCTCTACAATAGTACCTGGGAAGATATGTATTCAATTTTCTTTATTAATGAGAATACAGGTTGGGCAGGAGGTACTAAACTTTGGAAAACCACTGATGGTGGTAATTCATGGAACTTTCAAAGCATAAGTGTAAGATCTGTAAAATTCATTAACGAACTAACCGGATTCTTAACTAATAATACAGGGATATATAAATCTTCGAATGGTGGATTAAATTGGGAATTCAAAAGTCCTTTCGAAGGAATCAATATTTCTGTACTGGATAGTAATAACTATTTTATTGCTGGTAATTATGGAACAATGATAAAGACATCAAATCAGGGAGACAATTGGGAATATCTTTCTCAAAATACGACAAGCAATTCTAATTATGGACTGTATTTTACTAATGAATTCACGGGGTTTTGTATTTCACATTATTGGTCTTATCCACCATATCCTTCTTCAGTACTTAAAACAACAGATAAAGGATATCATTGGAATTTCGTTTTGCAAAATACACCCAATGATTTAAATGATGTTTATTTTAATAGTGCATCAACTGGTTGGTTGCTTGGTGATAATGGATTGTTATATAAATCAACAAATATTGGTATCAGTTGGAATGTTCAAAATTTGAACACCAGTAAAAACCTTTATAAAATGTTTTTTTTAACATCTAATACAGGTTGGATATTAAGCGAAAGTTGTATATTTTCCACAACGGATGCAGGTAATAACTGGATGAAAATTGATAACACTCTTCCTATGCGTGAAGATATTCTTTTTTTTAATAGTTTTACCGGCTTTATTGGCGGGGTAGGAGGAATTTACAAAACGACAAATAGCGGGTACAATTGGTTCAACATTTTAGGTAACTCAATTCAAGATATTGATAAAGACAGTGAAAATAATCTTTATGCAATTTCTTTAAATGACTTTTTTAAAAGTACTGATATGGGTGCAAGTTGGTTACCATTACCAAGTCCGCAAAAATCTACTGTTGCTATGAAAATGATAAATACTACTACAGGATATTTGACTTCTTTAAGAGGAAATGTACTCAAGACAACTAACGGAGGTGTTAGCTGGAATGTTAAAAAATTATACACAAATGGTCAATTAAGATCTATAGTGGCATTTGATACAAATAATATATGGGTTGCGGGAGATAATGGATTAATAATAAGTACAGTAGGAGGCGGTGTAATAACGGGAATAACCAGTGACAATACAAATATATTTCCACAAAATTATCTTTTATCCCAAAACTACCCAAACCCATTCAATCCGCAAACTAAAATTAAGTTTGATGTACCGGCAAACGTGAAAGGTCAAACGTCAAATGTGAAACTTATTATTTATGATTTGCTAGGCAGGGAAGTTACTACACTTGTAAACGAAGAACTTAAACCCGGCACATATGAAGCTGACTGGGACGGCTCGAATTATTCAAGTGGTGTGTATTTTTATAAGATAATTAGCGAAGGTTTTGTTGAAACAAAGAAAATGGTATTGATGAAGTAAATAGAATTTCTCATGAAGAAACTAGTATTTTTAAATTTATTATTTTGTATTAACATCATGACTCAATGGAGTGATGATATCCGGCTTACAAATGCTACCGGTAACTCAGTTACTTCAATAAATAATTCAAAGTGTATTGCTTCAAATGGAGATACAATTCATATAGTTTGGTATGATCTTCGTGATGGGAATGAAGAGATTTATTATAAACGTTCTACAGACAATGGGACAAGCTGGGAGCCTGATGTTAGACTGACTAATAGCATAGGTCAATCAAATTATCCGGCAATATTTGTTTCAGGTTTGAAAGTTAGAGTTGCCTGGCGTGATACAAGAGATGGAAATTATGAAGAATATTACAAACAATCGGAAGATGGTGGAAATACATGGGGCTCCGATATAAGATTAACAAATGCGCAGAATACCTCCAGTATTCCTTCAATCTTCAAATATGGAAATTTTGAGTATTTAGTTTGGCATGATTACAGGGATGATCCAAATGGAAACGTACAAGCTGAAATTTACTTTAAATTCTCGACAAATGATGGAAGTACCTGGAATAATGATGTGAGACTTACAGATTCTCCTAATATGGCGGAAAATCCCTCAATTACAGTTTCAAATAATATTATACATATAGTTTGGGCTGATTATAGAATAGGTGGAGCACCTGAAATATATTATATTAAATCGAGTGATAATGGATTATCTTGGTCACCTGAAACACAATTATCTAATAATCCCACTTCGTTGGCTTCTAATAATCCATGCATAGTTTCATCTAGCTCAAATATATTTGTAGTATGGAATGATAATCGTAATTTTCATGGCCAGATATATTTTAAAAAATCTTCTGATAATGGGATGATATGGGATCCGGAGAGATCCTTATCAAATGATTCGTCTCAATCATACAATGCATCGTTATCATGCTTTAATCAACAATTACATTTTGTTTGTTATGATGACAGAAATGGTTATTTCAAAATATATTATCAAAAATCTTTAGATTTAGGACAAACCTGGTCTACAGAACTTAATTTAGTTGATGAAAATACAGGTGGCTCAAGCAGACCTTCTTTATGTATATCAAACCATCAAGTAAATATTGTTTGGTGCGATACAAGAGCAGGGAATTTTGAAATTTATTATAAAAAAAATCCTAGCGGGTTAGTATTTACAAATAATGAGGTCACTAATTTAAAATCTTTTCTTCTTGCCCAAAATTTTCCTAACCCATTTAATCCAGTTACTAATATTAATTTTGGATTAAATAAAGGTTCACATGTTATACTTATAATTTATGATCAAATAGGCAGGGAAGTTTCAACACTTGTGAATGAAGAGCTTAAGCCAGGTACATACGAAACTGTTTGGGACGGCTCGAATTTTTCAAGTGGTGTGTATTTTTATAAGATAATTACCGAAGGTTTTGTTGCAACAAAGAAAATGGTATTGATGAAATAAAAAACTATATAATATGAAAATCCTAAAATTATTATTTATTTTGACAATCATGTTTAATAATTTTTGTTTTACACAAACTGAAAACTGGAAAATTTTAACATTACAAAGAGAACTTTATTCAATAAATTTTTTAACGCAAAGTAATGTACAAGTTTTTGCAGGTGATTATTCTTACCGAAGCTTTGATGGTGGAGTGACATGGACTACACCGTTTAAAAATTCAAAAAATATCGGAATCTCAGGTGGATCTTATTATACTTATCCTAACCATATATTTTTTATAGATAGTTTATATGGATGGGTTACTCAAGCTTCTGATACCTTAGTGAAAACGACTAACGGAGGAATAAACTGGTTGACTATTAATACAAATTTGAATGGTTCAGGGTTTGTATGTATTCAGTTTATTAACAGGCAATTGGGTTTTATTGCAGGAGGAAGTGGAAATTTAGGAGTTGTTTCTAAAACTACAAATGGCGGAATAAATTGGATCGTATGCACAAATACTCTTAAAAAACCAATTTCTTCACTTTACATGATAAATAGTCTTAAGGGATTTGCTTCAAGTTTCAGTAATGATACAATTGCTCAAACTACTGATGGTTGGAATTCGTTTGAATATAAAAAAGCTGGAAATGGTCAGAGGATCAATAAAATATTTTTTATCGATTCATTACAGGGTTGGCTGCTTGGAAATCCCGGTTTTATTTCCAGAACTACAAACGGTGGATTGAATTGGGATGTTTATACCGTATCTTTAGGTAATACTGTAAACATGTTTTTTGTAAATTCATCAACCGGCTGGGTAACTTCAACAAGAAAAAGGATATTTAAAACCACGAATGGTGGAATAAACTGGTTTAATCAGCTTTCTGCAGGTAATAGTGATTCAGAGGTCTTCAGAGATATTTATTTCAAAAATATCAATACCGGATGGGCTTTGGGTACATCCAGCAATCTTTTAAAAACAACGAACGGAGGTAATAATTGGGAAGATACTTTCAAAAACCCCGATGGAGATCTAAGAGCAGTTCAGTTCATAAATGTGAATACAGGATGGTGCGCTGGGTCAAAAGGTTTATATAAAACCACCGATAGGGGGTATAGCTGGATGAGTATTCAATCTTTTTTAAATTTAAATATTAATTCGATATTTTTCATTAATGAAAATACCGGATTTTTGTGCAGAGATTCGGGTGTAGTTAACAAGACGACGAATGGAGGGATAAATTGGATATCGCAATCTATTGGAACTTTTAGTTATAAAAAAATAACGTTTATAAATAATAATACAGGTTACTTATGCGGGGCCAGTGGTACAATCTTAAAAACAATAAATTCGGGTATCAACTGGATAAATCAACAAAGTGATCTTTCATACACATTAAATGATGTTACTTTTACAGATCCGCAAAATGGATATATTGCCGCAGATAACGGTTATATTTTAAAAACTACGAATGGGGGAGAAAACTGGATATCGTCGTTTCCACACAATAATTTTAATTATTCAGCTTTACATTTTGTAAACAGTAATACAGGAATTGCACTGGGTAATAAATTTTCAGGTACCGGTGGTTCAGGCAGATATATATTAAGAACAACTGATTCAGGTATTACCTGGTCTCATACAAATACTGAATCATATTATGGACCTTATCTATATACCGATGTTTTTTTTATAAATGAGCAGACCGGCTGGTTAACATCAAGTGATTTTTACAAAGGATACATTTCTAAAACTACAAATGGAGGTGTTAGCTGGTTTCAATCATTTGGTCCAATTGGGTCCAGTACGGGTCCTCATGGTGGATTGTTTAATATTTCTGCGCTAAATGAAAATAATATATGGATAGCAGGTGATAATGGAAGTATAATTTCACCTGTTTCACCAATTGGAATCCAAATAATAAGTACAGAAGTCCCAAAAGTTTTTCTACTTTCCCAAAACTACCCCAATCCTTTCAATCCGAAAACGAAAATTAAGTTTGCAGTTCCGTCAAACGTGAAAGGTCAAACGTCAAATGTGAAATTGATAATTTATGATTTGCTTGGGCGAGAAGTTTCCACACCTGTTAATGAAGAGCTTAAGCCTGGCACTTACGAGGCTGACTGGGATGGCTCGAATTATTCGAGCGGAGTGTATTTTTATAAGATTATTACTGAAGGTTTTGTAGAAACAAAGAAAATGGTTTTGATGAAGTAAACTGTGGCGTCAGATATTAATCTGACACATGTCAGGTACATATCTAAAGACTTTCAGCCTGACACCACATAAGACTGTGTTGATGCAGCATTGACATAGTCAAGGCACTCCAAAGAAAAGCACAAAAGGCATTCACGAGTGAATGCCTTTTGTTTATACTCTGCGTCTTTGCGCCTCTGCGGTAAAAGATTCCTGCTTTCGCCCCAAAGGGGTAAACAAGGAATGACAATCTATTTAAACGCAGGTTCGAATATTCGTTTTATTCCGACTGTCTTGCCCGTATTTACATCAATGTTCACGACTACGGCGCTTATTTTTACGTCATTGGTTGCGACATCTGTTTTGTGGGGAGTCTGGTAGTAAAACCGTGCAATTGAGGCATCCTTATTGCCGCCAATAACTCCATCAAACGCGCCGGTCATGCCCACATCGGTTATAAATCCCGTGCCGTTAGGCAGAATGCGCTCGTCGGCTGTTTGCACATGAGTGTGCGTGCCGACTACGGCACTGACTTTGCCATCCATGTACCACCCGAAAGCGATCTTTTCGGCGGTAGCTTCACCGTGGAAATCAACAAATATTAAATTAGTATCCTTTTTAACACGCTCAACAATTTTATTTGTGGTTCTGAAAGGACAATTGAGAGTTGATAAATAGACTCTGCCCATCACATTTATTACACACAGATTAAACAAACCGCCTTCAATTGAAACCGGGTAAAGCTGGTAGCCTCTGCCGTAAACATCTTCGTGGTGATTTGCGGGTCTGAGCATGCGGGCATCATCTTTCAATATATGTACCGATTGCAGCTTGCTGAAAGTGTGATTGCCGCCTGTCATACAGTGAATGCCCGCATCATATGCGCGTTTTACGTCTTTATCGAGGAATCCTTTGCCTCCTGAAAGATTTTCGCCGTTAGCAATTACAAAATGTACGTGATGTTTTTCAACCAGTTTTTTCAGGTTATCTTCAACATACTTGAGGCCCGGCTCGCCGATTATATCGCCTATGAATAATATATTTAAGTTCAATTACGAATTATGAATTAGGAATTACGAATATGTTTATTAGTAGAATAAGAAAAATTGTCAATTATTCATTGCCAATTGCAAATTGAATCAGTAGCTTTCTGATTTGTTTGGAAACTTCTTATGCTTTACGTCTTTTATGTAGTTTTTGAAAGCATTTTTAGACTGCTCCGCAATATTGAGGTATTTCCTCACAAAGCGGGGGTGGAACATTTCAGTCATGCCCAGCATATCATGTGTAACAAGTATTTGTCCGTCGCAGTTCACGCCGGCACCGATGCCGATAGTTGGTATCTTAAGCGAAGCGGTTACTTTTTTGGCAAGCGTAGCGGGTATTTTTTCAAGGACGACTCCAAAGCAGCCTGCATCCTGCAGGATTTTCGCATCCTTTTGTATCATTCGCGCTTCTTTGGGGTCAGTGCCGCGTGTAACGTAGGTGCCGAAAATATTTATTGATTGCGGCGTTAAACCTAAATGACCCATAACGGGGATTCCGACCTTTACAAGATGTTTTACAACCTCTGCAATCCTCTCGCCGCCTTCGAGCTTAACGGCGTCTGCGCCGGTTTCCTTCATAACGCGGCCGCAATTGCGAACTGATTCACGCAGATCAACATGATAACTCATAAACGGAAGATCGACAACCAGCAATGCCGTTTTAACGGCTTTCTTAACAATTTTCGCGTGGTATATAATTTCATCAAGTGTTACGGTAAGTGTTGTAGCGTTTCCCTGGATCACATTTCCAAGGGAATCACCAACGAGAATAAAATCAATGCCTGCTTCATCAAGATATCTTGCCATTAAATAATCATACGCAGTGAGCGCAGTAATTTTCTCGCCGCGTTCTTTCATTGTAACCAGAGTTTTTGTGGTTATCTTTTTCCGTTCTTTATGTACTTTTACCTTATCGCCTTCAGCCATTTTATTTGTTGTTAATTCATTATGAAGGGTGCCTTCATACGCGGTTCTAAAAACCCGGCTACCCTGTTTATACTTTTGAAATCCAGTCCGAAAGTATGTTTAAATCCGCTGAATACCGCTTCAGCGGTTTGTTTGTAGTCCATTTTTCTGCCGGTTATATGCTCCAGACACTCGGTTTTATCTTCAATTTCGCGGAGCATTTTCACGCGTTCTTCACCGGTAATATTGAGATAATTTACAATATTTTTATGATGGCTGCCGATCAGAATTGAACCATGCTGCAGAACAATATCGCCAAATTTGCGCTGTGCGCTGCCAACAAGTTTTTTGCCTTTGTAGTTAATTTCGTTTTTTATAGCACTGTTGAAGCAAAGGTTATACATTCCCGTACGGATAAGTTTCAGCAGATCGGGTGTACTTTTGGTGAACGATAGCTTTTCCAAAGCCGGGTCGAGCAGTTTTAGCCCGTTGAGTATAGCCACAGAAATATCTTTGTATAGCTCGTGCACGGGTTTTTGCGAGCGGAAGATGACGGAATAAGTAAGCTCTTCGGAATGCAGAACAGCTCTGCCGCCGGTGGGGCGTGTGACAACATCAAGCCCTTCGGCGCGGCATTTGTTGGTATCTATGTAAGTTGTTTTGGTTAATCTTGCCTGGTTGTAACCCAGGGAAATTGCGTAAGGTTTCCAGCGGTAGAACCTGAGAAACGCGGTATCTTCTTTTTTGCAGCGTTCAACAAGTTTCATGTCAAGCTCCATATTGAACACACCAGACCTGATGCCTGTATCCAGGAATTCCCATTTTTTATTTTCAGCAAGCGGTATAACCGCCGGGTTTCCACCCGCTGAATTATTTTCTGATGATCCCGCGCTCACTTTTTTCTATAAAAGAAATTATATTTTGAACTTCTTCAGTCATTTCAACAGTATCTTTTACAGCTTTTATAGCGTCACTGATATTATATTCAGGTCCGTAAATAAGGTTGTAAGTATTTTTGATATTCCTGATCTGTTCATCTTTAAAGCCGCGGCGTTTTAAGCCAACAACATTAAGTCCTTTGTAACCAAGCGGCGAGCCGCCTGCGAGAATATACGGCGGGACATCCATTGTGACCCTTGCGCTGAAAGCGATAAAACAATGAGCGCCAATGTGAACGAACTGGTGAATGCCAACCATTCCGCCTATAATTGCCCAATCATCAACAACAACGTGTCCGCCCATGTTTATAGCGTTTGAAAGAATTACATTATTGCCTATTATGGAATCATGTGGAACGTGAACATAGCTCATTACATAACAGTTTGAGCCAATTACGGTTTTATTTCGCGCTTTTGTGCCCCTGCTGATAGTGGCAAACTCTCTGATGACAGTATTTTCTCCAATTTCAACGGTAGTTTTTTCACCTTCAAACTTGAGGTCCTGCGGTTCGTTGCCAACAATTGCGCTGTGAAAGATCCTGACACCTTTTGCAAGTGTGGTACCTGAGTGAATAAGGACATTTGAATGAACCTCGGCATTATCGGCAATATTAACGCCATCTTCAATGATAGAAAACGGACCAATTGAAACATTTTTTCCGATGGCTGCATTTGGTGAAACTATAGCTCTCTCGCTGATATTGCTCATATATTTTTTAAAACGGGCTGTTAATATTGTGAGTTAAAATTGGGAGTAATAATTCAATAAATTATCAAATACTTATTAAAAATGTAATGCTTAAATAAGAAATAATTTCATTTGGGAATAATTTATCAGCTGCCCATACCCAGGGTTTTATCTATGATCACATTGTCATTTTCAACGGTAGTTTTGGTAATCATTTCACCAATTAACCCTATAGAAAAGAACTGTACTCCAACAATTGCCATAAGAATGGCAACAAAGAAGAGCGGCCTGCCGCTGATAGGCGTAGCTTCGACAAATTTTAATATTGTTAGATACAGCAGTATGCCTGTTCCTGCAAGAAAACTAAGGACACCAATAAACCCGAACAGATGGAGCGGGCGTTTAATATACTTGGTTGTGAACAGGACGGTAATCAGATCAAACAATCCGTTGAAAAATCTTGATAAGCCGTATTTTGTTTTACCGTATTTACGTTCATGGTGAGTGACGGCAATTTCGGTTACCTTAAAGCCTGATAAATGCGCTAATGCGGGAATGTAGCGGTGCATTTCTCCGTAAACTTTGACATTCTTAACAACATCACGGGTATAGCCTTTTAAACCGCAGTTGTAATCATGCAGTTTTAAACCAACCATCAAACTGGTAACACCGTTAAAGATCTTGGAAGTATGCTTTTTAATGAACGGGTCATGGCGGATTTTTTTCCATCCTGAAACCAGGTCATAGCCCTCATTCAGTTTAGCGATAAGTGCCGGAATTTCCGCCGGGTCATCCTGCAGGTCCGCATCCATGGTAATAACATAATCGCCTTTGGCGGCTTTAAAGCCTTCCTGCAGCGCAGATGATTTACCGTAATTGCGTTTGAACTTGAGGCATTTGAACCGGCTGTTGACCCTGTTTATTTCCTGCAGCTTCTGGTAAGACCGGTCCGTAGAGCCGTCATCAATGAAGAGAACTTCCCAGCTGCACTTTAAGTTATCCAGAACTTTTTTCAGTGTAACAGAAAGCTCAACCAATGAATCTTCTTCATTGTAAAGCGGAACAACAACAGTAACCATTTTACCTGAAATGTTCAACTGTTGTGACTGATTCTGATTTCTGTCACGGTCACGGTTAAAGAAGCGCCTCTGGTTCGGGTTCTTTCTGAAGTACTTTTTATTTTGCGGTTTTTGTTCCTGCGTAGTTTCTTTCTTTTGCTGGTTTACAATTACTTTTTTACCGTTGCTGTTATTTTTTTTCCGGAACCTTGCAGAAGGATGTTTACCGTTCTTTGGTGAGGAAACTCCGTTAACGTTCTGCTGCTGGTCGGGTACTTCGCCTGTGCTGTTTACTTTGGTTGATTCTTCTGTGTATTGATCGTTAAAAACGTTTTTTGATCCGGTTTTTTCTGAACCGTTTGCATCATTTGGGTTAACCTGTACTTTGCCTGTAGCCGTACTTTCGGGGTTTTGAAGCTCTTCCACGAAATCCTTTCAAATTATAGACTTTCATAAAAATATCATACAAAATTAACCATTAATGTTTGCAAATACAATCGTAAAACCAAAAAGAGGAATTAGACGGTTTGATTCAAAAACTTCAATTAATGTAGTTGGGTCAGGTCTGAAGCCCGATTTCAGTCTGGAATCGCAACATCCCCGGCTTGAAAGCCTGGGTTAGCATTGTTCTGATGAAAGCTGATAAAACGGGGTTTTTCTCATATTTTGCTTAAATCATGGACTTTTTGTCACTCAAACACTCATTTAATCTCAGAAAATGGCGGCGAATTCAGCGTTTGAACGCGAATTTCATGGAAGTTTGATCCTATGGGAAAAGTTCAGATTGAAAATATCATGTTATTATTAGAGCGATGAATGCCGGATGTGAAATAAAAAAAAGCCGCAACGTAATTTGGGTTACTATTGCGGCACAGAGGATATTGGTGAGTTTGAAGAATTGTGGTACACTTCGTTTATGTGTTTATCAGTGTTTGTATCTTAGTTGTTACACTTGCGCTGCCTTAATTTTGTTCCGGCTAAAGATTGACATTTTTTGCATTTGTTAATTAACCAATTATTGCCGGAGGCGTTTTATTTATCTTACAGGTGAATCATCATTTCCGTGATGCTGCGGTGCGTTTCTATCCGGACCGTTCTTAACGAACTCCTTATACTTTAGGACCTGATCTGCTGTTAGTATTTTTTCAATTTTCAGGTCAAGCTCACTGTGATCAAAATTTTTTCTATCATGAGTTGATGCGTAATCAAGAACAATATCATATACTCCGGGGCTCTGCTTATCTGTTAAGCTTAATTTTTCTTTCAGCATAGCGCTTATATCATGCGCAAGAATTTGCGGCTCAGTTTTTACTTCAGGCGGAACGGATCTCTTACCCATCGGGTCATCAGCATTCTGGTCACCATGTTGGTTAATTCCCGGCTCTTCATTTTTGCCCTTTGGCGCATCTTCATTCTGCGCGAAGATATTTGAACCTGCAATCATTGAAGCGATGAAAAATAATCCGATTGCCACAGATTTTGGCATTCTGAAAAACGGCTGCGTAATTATTGCTGAAATTTTCACTGTATAAAAAAGCTCCTTTAATTAATTTGAATCTGTACAAACATACTACTAAGATTGTAATAGGGTTTGAATGGATTGTAACAAGATGTAAAAAGCAAAAGTAAAAAGGCAAAAGGCAAAAATAGAAAGTAAAAGGGGAAAAATATAAGTAAAGCGTGAAATATCCCGCTTTCAGAGGGACTTCGAAAATGTCTCCGACATTTTCTTGAACGCTAAAATAAAAAACCCCTCTGGAAGAGGGGTCTGAATAATGCTTAACATATAAAATATATAGCTTTAAATCGCATATTTGACGAGAACAAAGCCGCCAATCAACAGGACGGTGAATACGAGTGCCAAAATATTGAAGTATTTATCTATGAAATTCCTTATTTTTTCACCGAATTTCCAGATCAAAAATGCTACGAGGAAAAATCTAGCCCCGCGGCTTACAATTGATGCTATTATAAACATTGGGATATTGATATTGAATATTCCCGATGTAATTGTAAAGAGTTTGTATGGTATGGGTGTAAATCCTGCGGTAAAGATTATCCAGAAATCCCACTTATTATATTGAGCTTCAATTTCAGCGAATGCATGCTGAGTGAAACCGGGGATATGATCAAAGAAAAAGTTAGCAATCCATGTAAACTGCCCTGCTGAATTATACCAGAGGTAATGACCAATTGCGTATCCGCCCATTGCACCAAGGACAGAGGCTATTGTACAATACAATGCGAATTTAAAAGAGAGTTTCCTGCTGCCCAGACAAAGCGCTATTAAAAGCGCATCGGGCGGAATAGGGAAAAAAGAAGATTCAATAAATGAGAGTATGAATAACGCAGCCGGTCCATACGGTGTTTCAGCCCAGTGCAGAACCCAGTCATATAGTTTTCTTAGTGGTTTCAATCAGTTTTTGTTTTTTTTTCTGTAAAGAAACAAAGATATAAATTCTATTTTCAATTAGAAATGTTTAAAGTGAGTGTAACAGGTTATGGCCCTCACCCCCCGGCCCCTCTCCCAAAGGGA
>DDTQ01000010.1 GCA_002344125.1 Ignavibacteria bacterium UBA2360
AAAAGCAATCATAGTCCCGTAGGGACGACATATTTGTAGCTAAACATTATTCCCCAAAAATCAGAGCTCCGTAGGAGCGGCATAAAAATATGGCAAACACATTTTCCCAAATTTATATTCAGGTAGTTTTCGCCGTTAAAGGAAGACAGAATCTAATTAAAAAAGAATTTAAAGATGAGGTCTATAAATACATTACGGGCATAACCCGAAAGAAAAATCAAAAATTATTGGCTATAAACGGAATGCCGGATCATGTGCATGTGTTTTTGGGAATGAACGCGGATATGCATCTTTCAATTCTGGTAAAGGAAATTAAAGCAAATTCAAGCCGATTTATCAACGAAAAGAGATTCTTAAAGGGTAAATTTTCATGGCAGGAAGGGTTTGGTGCGTTTTCATATTCGCATTCGCATATAGATAGGGTTGTAAAATATATTATCAACCAGGAAAAGCATCATCAAAAGAAAACATTCCGGCAGGAGTATCTTGAACTACTGGCAAAATTTGAAATTGACTATAACCCAAAATACCTGTTTGAATTCTATGATGAATTATATGCCGCTCCTACGGAGCTCAAATAATGTGTTAACCTTAAATCTACAAATATGCCGTCCCTACGGGACTGAAGAGAAAAATCTAACAAATTCATAAACAATATTCCGCACGAATAAATAAAAAACCCGGAAGCAATAAATTACTTCCGGGTTCAGCATGAAAAAAATCGGCAAACTGCGGGTTTCTAAAGGAGAAAACAATACAGGAGGAAATCTGCAAGAAGCCGGATTTCACGTGCTGTATACCAGGAGGCAGTTTAGGTACACAGCGATTTGTTTCTTTTGGTGAAACGAACCTGCAGCCTGCCAATTATAATAACACAGTGTACACTAAAATAATTTCAACCCTGCAATATTTTTACCGTAATTTGGCGATTTGTTTTGAATATCTAATGAAATTTCGGTATATTTAGCTAAATTATGCAGGAAAATGAATTTTTTAAAGATAAAGATAAGTTCTCAGAAGCTGAAAAGCAGAGGGCTTCTCACAGCCTATGGTATTATTCCTGGATAAGATTCAAACGCAATAAACTCGCTATGGCGGGTCTTATTACCCTTATTTTATTAATACTTGTGGCAGTTTCTGCCGGAATTCTCGCTCCATACGATCCCAATGATCAAACGCTTGAATATGCCACAAAACCCTCCGGTTTTAAAGGAAATGTACTGGTTAAAAAGGCGCTTGATGGCACGGATTTTATCCCGATCAGAAATATCAACAAAATTACGCATGATTCAGTATTTTACGCAGATTTCAGCGGATCTGAAAGGTCAATTGCTAAATCAGAGTTAATAAATGGTACCGAAGAGCAATGGCACATTCAGCCTGAATATTTACTCGGCACCGATAGGTACGGCAGGGATATTTTAAGCAGGCTCATTTACGGCAGCAGGATCAGTCTTTCCGTTGGTGTGATTTCCGAAAGTATTGCTATTATTATAGGAGTAATACTCGGCGCTCTTGCCGGTTATTTTCGCGGTAAAACCGATGCTGTAATAATGTGGTTTATTAATGTAGTCTGGTCCTTCCCTTCAATTCTGTTCATAATAGCGCTTTCAGTTGTGCTTGGTAAAGGTTTTTGGCAGTCATTTGTTGCAATTGGCCTGACAGGCTGGGTAGATATCGCCAGGATCGTCCGCGGGCAATTCTTTTCGCTTCGGGAAACTGAGTATGTTGAAGCTACACGCGCTCTTGGTTACAAACCAACCAGGATTATTTTTAAACACATACTGCCGAATACTATTGGTCCCATAATTGTAACAGGTACTGCGGGTCTTGCTACCGCGATTATATTCGAAGCCAGCCTTAGTTTCCTCGGACTTGGCGTTCAGCCGCCGACTGCAAGCTGGGGGCAGATGGTTTTTGACGGATATAAGTATATCGTTGCGGGAACAAATTACGGCTTGGCTCTCTATCCGTCACTTGCAATTATGATCACAGTATTTGCGGTTAATCTGATTGGTGACGGCTTAAGAGACGCATTCGATCCTAAAATGAGGAGATAAATTGCTTTACAGACTTTTTACCCGAATATAAATTATCCATACATCGCAAAACGCTGTATATATGAATGAATTAAAACACTTATTGTTTCTTACACAGATTGAAGGCCTTGGTGCGGTACGTACCAAAAGGCTGATCGATAAATTCGGAAGCGCGGAAAATGTATTTTCAGCTGAGCCTGCCGAAATTGCTGAAATTGAGAACATAAGTGGAAAGTCAGCCTTAGCAATCCTGGATGCGTACAGTAGATTTAATGATTTTGACAGCGTGTTTGATGAATTCATCGCCAAAGCTGAAAAATTGCACATTACAATTTTACCGCTTTCAAGCCCCGATTACCCTGACCTGCTGAAGAGGATTTACGACCCTCCGGTTATTCTTTATATTCGCGGTAATTATTCACCCGAAAAACTTGCAAATTCCATCGGAATTGTTGGTACAAGGAAACCCACAGACTACGGAAAAAAAATGTCTGAAAGGTTTGCCGAAGAACTTTCATCAGCCGGCATAGCCGTTATAAGCGGCTTCGCCAGGGGAGTGGATACGCATGCTCACAAGGCTGTACTGAAGAATACAAACGCTGCCGCGATTACTGCAGCCGTTTTCGGCTGCGGCGTAGATATGATCTACCCTCCCGAAAACAAATCGTTATATGATGAAATGCTTGAAAAGGGTCTGCTAATTTCTGAATACGAAATATCAGCCTTTCCGGATGCTGTAAATTTCCCGAAACGGAACAGAATAATCAGCGGACTTTCATTGGGTACAATTGTGATTGAAAGCGATATAGACGGAGGCGCGCTAATTACTGCCAGAACGGCGCTTGATCAATCCAGGGAAGTGTTTGCCGTTCCGGGATATATCACATCAAAAGTAAGCAGCGGCACAAATGCTCTTATCAAAAACGGGCAGGCCAAACTTGTCGAAAATCTTGATGATATACTGGTTGAGCTCACCGGCAAACTGAACGGATTGAAACTTAACAGCGCAAATGGCAATTCAATAAAAGTAAACGAAATACCGGAACTCAACGGCAATGAAAAGCTGGTTTATGATACATTTTTGATGAATCTGGAGCCAATTCACATAGATTTCATATCAGAGAAATCGGGATTGAATATATCAGATTCGTTGGTCACATTGCTGAATATGGAATTCAAAGGAATAGTTGAACAGCTTCCGGGTAAACGATTTAAAATAAGCTATCAATAATTAATGTTAAAAAATACTCAGGGACAGTTTCAGCAGCAAAAATTATCACCGCAGGCTATTCAGGCTCAGCTGCTGCTCGCCATCCCTACAATTGCTCTTGAGCAGGAAATAAAGAAGCAGCTTGAAGAGAATCCTGTGCTGGAAGATAACATAGACACCGAAGATAAAACGGAAACTTCTCCCGGGGAGATATATGATAACGGTAACTGGAACAGCTACAATGAGCGAAGCAATTACAGCAGCAATTTTTCGGGTACAGATGAAGAACGAACAGATTACCTGCTGAATAAACAGGGCAAACAGAAAGAAACACCGCTTGAACAGGTTTACAGCATGGGGCTTGATACTGATGAATTGATAATAGCTGAGGAAATTCTCGGGAACCTTGAAGATGACGGTTACCTGAGAATATCTTTGGAAGAAATTAAAGAGGACATCACTGAAAAATACTCGATTGAACCGGGAATGGAAAAGATCGAGAGTGTTCTGCGTATGGTTCAGAATATCGATCCGCCGGGTATTGCGGCAAGAAATCTGCAGGAATGCCTTTCAATACAATTAAATGACAGCTCAAACGGCTTAACAGATGATGACCGCAGGCTGTGTTTAAGTATGATAAATGAATATTTCGAGGAATTTAAGTTAAAACACTTCGAAAAACTGGCAAAACTTCTTGATGTAAATCTTGAAAAGGTGAATGAGTTGTTTGAGATAATTCACAGGCTTAATCCCGCTCCCGGTAAACAGGATATAGCCGCTGATTATATCATCCCCGATTTTATCGTAAAAGAAGTTGAAGGCAGTCTGAAAGTTGAACTCACCGGCAGCTCAAAACCGGGTATCAAGATCAGTAAAAAGTACATGGAAATGCTTAAGGATAAATCAACCGAAAAGGATACCAAAGATTTCCTTAAAAATAAGATTGAGTCAGCCAGATGGTTTATTAATGCTATTGAATCCAGAAGAAATACCATGCTTAAGATTATGAATGCAATTGTTGCAAGGCAGATGGAATTTTTCACCTCGCACGGTGAAAATATTAAGCCAATGTTCGAAAAGGATATCGCCGAAGATATCAGTATGGATATTTCAACCGTAAGCAGGGTAGTAAGAGGCAAGTATGTTCAGACTGATTTCGGTATTTTTGATCTGAAATATTTCTTTTCTGCGGCTATGAAAACTGAAAGCGGCGAGGATGTTTCTAACAAGATTTTTATGGATAAGATCAGGGATTTGATTGAAAAGGAAGATAAATCCAAACCGCTTAGCGATGATAAAATAGCGGAAATGATGAACAAAGAAGGATTTAACCTTGCACGAAGGACTGTTGCTAAATACCGTGAAAACATGAAAATACCCAAAGCTACTTTAAGAAGAAAAATAATATTGAACTAATTATAATATTAATGAATATTAGTATGTTTAGCGGAATTTTATTGCTAAATATATGATTTTATAAGTAAAGAATATAATTTTAGGAGCGCAATTGGATAACAAGATAAGAAGTACTACTGTTGTTGGTTTAATTAAAGATGGTAAAGCCGCAATGGGAAGCGACGGACAGGTAACCGTTTCAAACACAGTTTTAAAGCATAATACAAAAAAAGTTCGAAAGATCTATAATAATAAAGTACTCGCCGGCTTTGCCGGCTCAACTGCAGATGCGTTGACGCTATTTGAAAAATTCGAAGCAAAGCTTGAGCAATACAAAGGCAACTTGCCAAGAGCAGCTGTTGAACTTGCCAAGGATTGGCGTACTGACAGATATTTACGCAGGCTCGAGGCCTTGCTGGCTGTGATGGATAATAAACATGCTTTCATAATTTCAGGCAATGGTGATGTTATCGAGCCTGATGACGGAATTGTAGCCATAGGCTCGGGTGGAAGCTTTGCTACCGCTGCCGCAAGGATGCTGATCAAATATTCCGCGCTGCCTTCGGCAGAAATTGTTAAGGAATCTTTGAACACAGCGGCTGATATCTGTATTTATACAAACCACAGCGTTACAATTGAAGAACTTGAATAACGATATTTATAACCCTTTTTAAATTAAAAATTTATAGAAAGAGCAAATCTTTAAAATGTCAGAAAATACAATTGATAAAGTAATAACTGAAAACTCAAACGGCAGCGCTGAAAGTACAGGTAAACCTGTTGAAAACGGAAAGCCCGAAAAGAAACCCAGGGCAAAAAAAGTAACCAAAACTACTGAGGCTGAAACCGATGAGCAGAATTCTTTGATAAAAGAATTAACCCCCTCACAAATAGTAGGCGAGCTTGATAAATATATCATTGGGCAAAATAACGCGAAGAAATCTGTGGCAATTGCTTTGCGCAACAGGTGGAGAAGAAAACAGATATCTGACGGATTGCGTGAAGAAATAATGCCGAATAATATCATACTTATCGGACCCACAGGTGTTGGAAAAACGGAAATTGCCCGCAGGCTGGCAAAACTTTCAAATGCGCCGTTTATTAAGGTTGAAGCGTCAAAATTCACAGAAGTGGGATACGTTGGCAGGGATGTGGAATCAATTGTGCGTGAGCTTACCGATCTGGGCGTCACCATGGTGAAATCAGAAAAGAGCGTTGAAGTACAAAAGAAAGCTGAATACCTTGCTGAGGAAAGATTGCTGGATATACTTATTCCGCCCGTAAAGAAAAAACACGAAGAAGGCAATGCAGCTCAGGCGACTCTGGGATTTTCAGCTCCGGCGCCCGCTGCGGAAGAAGAAAAAGAAGATAACTTCAAGACCCGCGAGAAATTCCGGGAGAAGCTGCAAAAAGGCGAGCTTGATGAACGGGTGATCGAGATTGATATTTCAGGCGATGGAATGCCGATGATGCAGGTAATGGGTCCTATTGGACTTGATGACCTTGGCGTAAACCTGCAGGATCTCTTCAGCAGCGTAATGCCCAAGAAGATGAAGAAACGTAAAATGACTGTAAAAGAAGCGCGCGTAGTGCTTGTACAGGAAGAAGCGCATAAGCTGATAGATATGGATTCCGTTATTAAAGAAGCAATTTCAAGGGTTCAGGAATACGGGATAGTATTTATTGATGAAATAGATAAAATTGCGGGACCCCAGGGCAAAGGGCAGGGACCCGATGTTTCACGCGAAGGCGTGCAGCGTGACCTGCTGCCGATTGTTGAAGGCTCGAGTGTTACAACAAAATACGGCTCAGTTAAAACTGATCATGTGCTTTTTATCGCAAGCGGCGCGTTCCATGTGGCTAAACCAAGCGATCTGATACCTGAACTGCAGGGAAGATTCCCAATAAGGGTAGAGCTCAATAGCCTGACCGAAGAAGACTTTGTTAAGATATTAACGCAGCCGCAAAACGCACTTTTAAAGCAGTACGAAGCACTGTTGAAGTCAGAGGGAGTTGAACTTATATTCGAAGATGATGGTATATTTGAAGTTGCAAGAATTGCGGCCGAAGTAAATGAGCAGGTCGAAAATATCGGAGCAAGAAGACTGCATACAATACTTTCTACTGTACTTGAAGAAATATTGTACAATACCCCTGATAAAAATGCCGAGAAAAAAATTGTTGTTGATAAAGAACTTGTGAATGAAAAACTTAAGGATATTGTGAAAAACAGGGATCTAAGCAGGTATATTCTGTAATATTTTAGTATCTTTGTAAAGATTCAGTTCAATTAAGAGTGCAAAACTTCTAATTCAATAAAGGAGAAATTCGTAATGCAATTTTATACTAAGTTACTGCTTGTTATCGCTTTGCTTTCATGCAGTGTTTTTGCGCAGCAGTTACCTGAAATGAGACTAAGCGAGAGCAAGAGCTTTTTGAAAAATAAAGAGAACTTTGAAGGCTATAAAGAGCAGGATGCAAAATCAGTGTATAAGAAAAACTTCCAGCTTAAGACCAGAAAAACAGTGACATCGTATTTTGGGGCAGGCTATTCATTCATGATATTCACAAACTCTTTTATGAGCTCGGCTTTTCCGATCCTTGATACAAGGAATGGTACATTTTTAACTAATATAAATCTCTTCTTTGGCTTTTCTATTGCAAAAGCGGTTACACTTGAATTTTCGCCGACTATCCTTTTTACCAGCAATAATAAACAAGTCGATTATACTCTGAATCCGCAGTTTACATCTACTGGCAGCACATACCAATACGCTCATACAAGCACAAATGGTATTATTGCTCTGCCGCTTGCAATTAACGTGAGGTTCTTCCCGTTGTTTAAGCAAAAGGGATTTGGAAGATTATTCTTTATTGGCGGCGGCGCGGGCGCAGTGTGGGTTAGAGAAGAAAATGATGTGGTATATAACAACTTGCCTAATACTTTTGCAATTTACGGAGGTGATGGTGTTTATAGACAGGGTATTACGACCAGCCAGTGGGCTCCGCTCTTCAGGGTAATTTCAGGGTTCACAGGTACAGGCGGCCAGTTTGGATTTGGCGGTGAGTTGAGTTATAACATCATTCCTCTTAAACAGGATACATCACAGCCTTTCGCAACACGCTTCGCCAAAGATATGAACAGCGTTGATATAACATTAAGGTTCTACTTCAGTCTGTAATCCATTTTAGTTTTCTAAAAACAAAACCTGGCAGGTTATTGAAACCTGCCAGGTTTTTTGTTACTCTGTTTCTTTGTCATTCCTGCGAAAGCAGGAATCTTTGTTATGCTAAGCTTAAAAACTCAAATTAGAGAAGATCACCCTAAAGAACTCTACTTTTACTCGCAAACTAATCCTTCAGCAATGCCCTTGAAATAACAACTTTCTGAATCTCAGATGTTCCTTCATATATCTCTGTTATCTTAGCGTCGCGCAAATATCGTTCAACCAGGTATTCCCTTACATATCCGTAACCGCCGTGTATCTGAATAGCTTCCAAAGCGTTATTTACCGCGGTTTTGCTTGCAAGCAATTTGCCCATTGCCGCTTCTGAAGCATAGGGGAGCCCCTGATCTTTATTCCATGCCGCATGCAGTACCAGGTTCCTTGCTGCTTCAACATTAGTTGCCATATCTGCAAGTTTGAACTGAATTGCCTGCAGATCTGAAATTGGTTTGCCAAAAGCTTTTCTTGTCTTTGCGTATTTTGTGGCGGCTTCAAGTGATGCTTGCGCAATTCCCAATGCCTGCGCCGCAATGCCAATCCTTCCGCCGTTTAGAGTTTCCATGGCTATTTTGAATCCCATGCCTTCTCCGCCAAGAAGCTGATCTTTATGCACCCTGCAGTTGTTAAAACTTACAGTGCATGTATCGCTGCTTCTGATACCAAGCTTATCTTCTTTTAGACCGGTTTCAAGTCCCTCGGTTCCCTTATCAATAAGGAAAGTAGAAATCCCTCTATGTCCTTTTTCTTTATCGGTCATTGCCTGGACAAAATAAATATCCGCGTTTTTGCCATTGGTTATCCAGTTCTTAATTCCGTTGAGTATATAATAGTCGCCGTCTTTTATGGCTTCGGTCTTCTGCTGTGTCGCGTCGCTTCCGGCTTCAGGTTCGCTTAAGCAAAAACAACCCAGCTTCTCGCCTGAGGCAAGCGGTTTCAGGAATCTTTCCTTCTGTGCGTCAGTTCCCCAGTGATTTATACCGTAGCAAACCAGTGAATTATTCACTGACATGATCACGCCAACTGAGGCATCGACCTTTGAAATTTCTTCCATTGCAAGAACATAGCTTACAGCGTCAAAACCGGCGCCGCCCCATTCAGGCGGAACCATCATGCCCATAAACCCGAATTCACCCAGCTTTTTTACTATCTCAAAAGGGAATTCTGCTTTAATGTCGCGTTCAATTGTTGAAGGAGCTATTTCGTTTTGAGCGAAATCACGGGCAGTATCCCTTATTGCAATTTGCTCTTCTGTAAAGTTAAAATCCATTGTAGTATTTATTTATTTGTTTTATTTCTTAGCGTAATCGTAAAATCCTTTGCCTGATTTTCTGCCAAGGTAACCTGCGGCTACCATTTTTTTCAGCAGGGGACATGGGCGGTACTTTGAATCGCCCAAACCGTTATGGAGTACCTCCATAATTGAAAGGCATACATCCAGCCCGATAAAATCAGCTAGCGTAAGCGGTCCCATGGGATGCGCCATTCCAAGCTTCATGACGTTATCTATCGCTTCCGGAGTGGCAACGCCTTCCATTACACAGTACATTGCTTCATTCAGCATAGGAAGAAGTATCCTGTTTGAAATGAAGCCGGGATAATCGTTCACTTCTACCGGAACTTTATCGATCTTTTCGGAAAGCTCCTTAATTACTGCGTATGTTTCATTGCTTGTTGCGAGTCCACGTATTACTTCAATTAGTTTCATCACGGGCACAGGATTCATAAAATGCATACCGATAACCTTATCAGGTCTTTTGGTGAACGCCGCTATTTCTGTTATAGAAATTGATGATGTATTGCTTGCCAGTATCGCCTCAGCTTTGCAGTTATCATCAAGTGTTTTGAAAATATTTTTCTTGATCTCAAAATTCTCGGTAGCAGCTTCTATTACAAGCTCTGAGTCTTTTGCGTCAGTAAGATTTGTTGAAGTTTTAATATTAGCCAGCGCGGAATCCATCTTCTCCTTGGTAATAGCTTCCTTTTTTAACTGGCGCTCAAGATTTCCCGTGATAGTTTTAATTGATCTTTCAAGGAATTCAGCTTTGATATCAATTAATGTAACTTTGTAACCGTATAATGCAAAAACATGTGCAATTCCATTGCCCATTGTTCCTGAACCTATGACTGAAATGTTCTGAATATTCATTTTTAAAATTGAAGTTAAATTTTCTCAATTATTATTGCTGTTGCTTCTCCGCCGCCGTTGCAGAGCGTTACAAGTCCGTAGCGCTTGTTAAGCCTGTGGAGATTGTACATCAATGTAATAAGCAGCCTTGCTCCTGATGCGCCAATAGGGTGTCCTATTGCGATTGCTCCGCCAGTCACGTTAACCTTTGCGGGATCAATACCTGCTATCTGATTCACTGCGCAGCTTACAACTGCGAACGCTTCGTTGATCTCAAACAGGTCAATATCATCCTTGGTGAGGCCCGCTTTTTTGCAGACCTTCTCGATAACATATCCAGGCGCTGTTGTGAACCATTCCGGCGCATGTGAATGTGTAGCCTGCGCAACTATTCTTGCCATAGGTTTAGCGCCGCTTTTTGCTGCCTGTTCCTTTGACATTAGCACAACAGCGCCTGCGCCATCATTTATATTTGAAGCGTTGAATGCTGTAATTGTACCTTCTTTTGTAAATACAGGCTTTAATGAAAACGCCTTTTCGAAGTTAACTTTACCCGGGTCTTCATCTGTATCAAAAACAGTTACGTTTCCTTTCCTGTCTTTCATTTCAAAGGGGGCTATCGCATCCTTAAAATAACCCTGCTTAATAGCATCTATAGCTTTTTCGTAGGAACCCTTTGCGAATTCATCCTGCATTTCCCTGGATACTTTATGTTCTGTTGCGCACTGCTCGCCCAGCATACCCATATGTTTATTGCCATATGGATCCCATAGTCCGTCATGTATCATAAGATCAAATATCTCGCCGTTACCCATTCTGTAACCGTTGCGGGCTTTTTTTAGTATGTACGGAGCGTTTGTCATCGATTCCATACCGCCTGCTACAATAATTTCCGCATCGCCGGCTTTGATAGCCTGCTCGCCCAGCATCACTGATTTTAAGCCTGAACCGCATACTTTGTTTATCGTGGTGGCTGAAACTGTGTCGGGAATTCCCGCGCCAAGTGATGCCTGCCTTGCAGGCGCCTGCCCGATTCCGCCCTGCAGAACATTACCCATTAAAACTTCATCAATTTCTCCGGGTTTTATACCTGCTCTTTTGACAGCTTCTTTGATTGCAATTGCTCCAAGCTGCGGGGCGGTGAAACCGCTTAAACTGCCGTTAAACGCTCCAACTGCCGTACGCGCCGCTGATACTATTACTACTTCCTTCATATTATAGTTACCTTATATATTGATTTGTTATTAACTCTGCTGTGACTATTTATTTATGTTCGTATTTGATGCGTTAATTATTTTTATGAATTTCTCCGCTTCAAGCGATGCGCCGCCTATTAATCCGCCGTTCACTGTCTGCGAAGCGAACAATTCTTTAGCGTTATCCGGTGTTACACTGCCCCCGTAAATTATCCTGATATTCTTTGAAATATCCTCGTTATACATTTTTTTCAGTTTTTTTCTAAGGAAGTTATGCGCCGCCTCAACCTGGTGCGCAGTCGCATTTTTGCCTGTGCCAATGGCCCATACCGGTTCGTACGCAATTGTTACGTTGCCTATTCCTTCTTCGCTTACGTGGGTTAAACAGGCTGTAAGCTGTTCTTCTATTACGGATTCTGTTAACTTATCTTCATGCTCCTGCAGATTTTCACCCAGGCAAACAATAGGCTTTAAGCCTTCATCAAGCGCTTTCAAGACTTTTTTGTTTACAATAGCGTTTGTTTCATGGAAATACTGCCTGCGCTCTGAGTGACCCAGTATTACATACTCGCATCCGCATGATTTCAGCATTCCCGCGGAAATTTCTCCGGTATATGCGCCAATTGATTCAAAGTACATGTTCTGCGCGCCAAGTTTTACCTGAGTACCGCTTATCTTTTTACTTACGGTATCAAGTGAAGTAAATGGGGGGCAAAGTACTACTTCTGTTTCGGTTAATTTATGTTTATCGGTAAATGTTTTCAGTTCATCAACAAACTGCTGTGACTGCACAAGCCCTTTGTTCATTTTCCAGTTTGCAACTATCAGTTTTTTATTCGGCATTGGTATTCTCCGTTCATTTGCGGCTTCTAAGAACCGCCTCAGTTATTGCCTAAATTCTTTATTATAAGTTCGTTTACTGTTTTGGGATTTGCTTTCCCCTTTGATTCCTTCATTACTTTTCCAACAAACAAGCCCAGCAGTTTCACTTCGCCGGCCTTGTAACGCTCAACTTCTTTTGGACTCTCATCCAGTACCTTCTTTATTATACTTTCTATCTCGCCTGAATCAGTAACCTGAAGAAGATTCTTTTCCTTAACTATATATTCCGGCGCCTGCGCGGGCTCACCGGCAGGTTTTGAAAGCATTTCCTGGTAAACTTCCTTTGCAATATTGTTAGAAATCTTGCCATCTGCAATCAAATTAATAAGTGAAGCCATATTTTCGCCTGTAATATTGAACTCAGAAATATTGATTTTCCTGTCGTTTAGCGCGCGCATAACTTCCCCCATCACCCAGTTGCTTGCAGTCTTGTAACTCTTTTTATCTGTGGCTTTAACCACCGATTCAAAGTAGGCAGCAAGCTCCCTGTTTTGGGTCAATACCCCGGCATCGTAGCGGGGGAGCGAGTATTCTTCAATGAACCTCTTTGTCTTTTCGCCCGGCAGTTCCGGCTGATTTTCCTTTATCTTCTGCTTCCACTCATCATCTATATAAACCGTAACAAGATCAGGCTCCGGGAAGTAACGATAATCATGCGCTTCTTCTTTAGAACGCATTGGGATAGTAGCTTTGGCCTTTGCGTCATAAGTCATTGTTTGGTGGATAACTTCTCCGCCGTTTTCAATGAGCTCGATCTGCCGCTTTATTTCATGATCTATAGCATCTGCAACGTTGCGGAAAGAATTCAGGTTCTTTACTTCGCATTTGGTGCCGAATTTATCAGCGCCTTTAAGTCTGACAGATACATTAGCGTCACACCTCAGGCTTCCTTCTTCCATATTTCCGTCACAGATATCCAAATAAATAACAAGCTGCTTCAGCATTGTTAAATAGTCATAGGCTTCCTCAGAATTCCGCATATCTGGTTCGCTCACAATTTCTATAAGCGGCACGCCGCAGCGGTTCAAATCAACCAGTGACTCATCCGAAGACATATCATGGATCGATTTACCCGCGTCTTCTTCCATGTGAATGCGCGTTATGCCAATAGTTTTGCTTTCAATTTCAACTTTGCCTTGCTCGCATATCGGCTGATCATACTGCGAGATCTGGTATCCCTTGGGCAGATCAGGATAAAAATAATTCTTCCTTGCGAAGATAGATCTTTCCCTGATGCTGCAATTTGTAGCCGTACCGAGCCTTAATATAAACTCCACCAGGTTCTTATTCAGAACAGGCAGCGTACCGGGGTGACCCAAACAAACGGGACACACATTGGTATTCGGCGGCGCGTTGAATTCAGTGGAGCACTTACAAAAAGCTTTGCTTTTTGTCTTTAGCTGCGCGTGAACTTCAAGCCCTATTACCGGTTCATATTTTGAATAGATATCACTCATCTATTTGTTGTAAATGTGCCCATGCTTCTTCTTCAGGTTTCTCCCGATCTCTTTTCAATACTTCTTCGCTATTAATTGTAATTTTTGGATATGATTTATTCATTGTTCGTTGCTCATTGCTCATTGCTATTTGCTATTTGCTCAAAACCTGTGTTATCTTCTCTGCAGCATCTTTGAATCCTTCTGCTGCTATTATCGCCAGGCCTGATTCATCAAGCATCTTCTTTGCAATATCGGCGTTAGTACCGGCAAGTCTTACCACAACGGGAACCTGTATATTAATATTTTTCGCAGCTTCAATGATACCGCCTGCGACTCTATCACATCTTACAATTCCGCCGAATATATTAACAAGTATAGCCTTAACATTCGGATCGCTTAAGATGATCTTGAAACCGTTTTCAACGGTTTCTTTTGAAGCTCCGCCGCCCACATCCAGAAAGTTTGCCGGCTCACCGCCTGCAAGCTTAATTATATCCATTGTCGCCATTGCAAGTCCCGCGCCGTTGACCATACAGCCCACGTTGCCATCAAGTTTAACGTAATTAAGATTGAAATTTGAAGCCTCCACTTCAAGCGGGTCTTCTTCGTTTATATCCCTTAACTCAGGGTAATCTTTGTGCCTGAACATCGCGTTATCATCAAGTGTGATTTTCGCGTCAAGCGCGACTATTTTGTTATCATTCAGTATAGCCATTGGATTCACTTCGATAAGCGAAGCGTCACTTGCTTCATAGGCTTTGTAAAGGGCAGTTATAAATGGTATGAAGTTCTTAAAAACCTCACCTGTTAACCCAAGCCCGAAAGCGAGCCTCCTGGCCTGGAATGACTGGAATCCTATATTGGGATCAACCCATTCTTTTATAATTTTTTCGGGAGTCTCTTCGGCTACTTTTTCAATTTCTACACCGCCTTCGGTTGATGCCATGATCACATTTTTGCCAACGGTTCTATCAAGCAGAATTCCTATGTAGAATTCGTGAGTGTAATCAAGTCCTTCGGTTATGAAGAGAGTCTGAACAAGCTTTCCTTCGTCTCCCGTTTGGTGAGTCACCAGCAGGTTTCCAAGAATTTTTTCGGCGTATTCTTTAGCTTTAACTGCATCGGTTGTGAATTTGACTCCGCCGTCAAGTATCAGCTCCTCGCGGTTTGCCGGATTGTAAACCTTACCTTTGCCTCTGCCGCCGGCGTGTATCTGTGATTTTACAACAAACTGGTTTATGCCGTGTGACTGAAGTGTGCTGAGCGCGCCCTCAAATTCAGAAATACTTTTAATGGGTATGCCGTTCTGTACCGGTACGCCGTATTTAAGTAATATCTGTTTTGCCTGGTATTCGTGTATTTTCATTTTATTATCTGAAAAAGTTAATAATTAATTATGTTCTATTTTATTTTTGCGGAATCCAATTGCAATGCCAGTGAATCATACAGTTTGAGTTTTTCCTCAAGCGCTTTGTGCCTGTTAACTGAATCAGCTTTCCGCTGTATTTCACGGAGTTCATTCTCATCCGGTTTCTTCGTACACCCGCTGTAAAAAATAAGAAACAGCAGCCCCATTGAAAACACTTTATACATATTGGTTACTTCCTGCTGTTTTTAAGATTCTGTATGCTCTTTTCCAGTTCTTTCTCAAGCGAATCAGTGCTTCGCTTTAGAGAATCCAGCTTTAACTTAAATCCTGTGTTTACAGAATCATTTACCTGTTTGTAATTTTCGCGCCTTATGGAATCCAGCTTCTTATCAGTCTCTTCCTGAATGCGGATCATTTCCCTGTATGTATCGGTATCTTCAAACTTCTTTTTGCCAAACATACCGCATCCGGCTGTCAAGCCGAGAAATGCAAATGTGAGGGCCGCTAATAATATGGGTATTTTCAAATTTTAGATCGCAGCCCCTATTTAGATTTTTTTGATCTTTTGTCAGATTCCTCAAGCAGCAACGAATCGGCTTTTGTTTTTAAAGTATCCAGCTGCTTCATCAGTGAATCAATTGACTTCCTGTCAAGCGAGGAATCAATTTTTTTCAGATTCTCATCGATCTTCTCATTGACCTTTTCGTTAACCTTCTCTTCTACCTTTTCTGTTATCTTGCTGCAGTTAACCAAAAAACCAACAACCAGAAGCGCGGTAAAAAACTTTACAATTTTCATAGCTGAAATGTTTTATTTTAATTTCACAATCTCAATTTAATTCTCTCAGCAATTGTTTTGCCAATTGCAATGCTTGATGTAGCGGCAGGGGAGGGCGCATTCAGAACGTTTATTATATTTCCGTTCTCATGTATCAGGAAGTCATCAATAAGCCTGCCATCCTTGCTTATGGCCTGAGCCCTTACGCCGGCGCCGCCGGCAATGAGATCACTTTCGGTTATTTCAGGCATCAGCCTTTGCAATGCTTTAACAAATGCCTTCTTGCTGAATGACCTTCTGAATTCGCCGAAACCCGTTTTGTAATACTTCGATGCTATCTTATAAAACCCATTCCATGTGAATATCCTGAAACAATCTTTAGCGCTCAATGATGTTCTTGTGTAACCTTCTTTTTTGAAAGCAAGCACAGCATTCGGACCCGCTTCAACTTCGCCTGTTACCATCCTGGTAAAATGTACCCCCAGGAAGGGAAATGCCGGATCAGGAACCGGGTAGATCAAATTTTTAACCAGATGTCTTCTTTCAGGTCTTATCTTGTAATACTCACCCCTGAACGGAATGATCCTGGTATCGACTTTACGTTCGGTTAAACCCGCAACTTCATCTGACTGCAAACCGCAGCAATTGACAAATACTTTGGTATTAAAAGAACCTGACGATGTTTCTACATCATATAACTTATCATTGCTGCGAATATTTTTTACCTTTGAGCTGAATTGAATCTCGCCGCCGGCTTTAACAATAAGTTCGGCGTATTTTTTCGCAACTGCTTTATAATCAATTATACCGGTGTACGGTACATATATAGCTTTAACCCCTGAGGCATGCGGTTCCCGCTCCTTGAGCTCTTCTTTCCCGATCAATCGTATTTTATCAAGTCCGTTGGCAAGCCCGCGCTCATAAATTGCATTCAGACCGGGTACCTCGCTTTGGCTTACTGCAACAATGACTTTGCCGCAAATATCAAAATATATACCATGCTTTCTGCAGAACTCCAGAAGCAGGTTGTAACCTGTTATGCAATTAACAGCCTTAAGGCTTCCGGGTTTATAATATATCCCCGAATGTATCACTCCGCTGTTGTTACCGGTTTGATGCCTTGCTTCGCCGGCCTCTTTTTCAAGTATAAGAAGCTTAACCTCCGGATCTTGTTCCAGAACGCCAAGCGCGGTGGCAAGTCCGACTATGCCCGCGCCGGCTATTATTACATCATAGGCAGGCAATTTGTACTATTTATATATTTTCTCTGCAACTACCTTGGTCTGCATGAAAAGCAGCAGGTAATCAAATCCGCCTGCTTTAGAGCAGGTTCCGCTCATATTGTAGCCGCCAAAGGGGTGAACCCCAACCAGCGCGCCGGTACATTTCCTGTTCAGGTACAGGTTGCCTACAAAGAACTCTTCCGCGGCTTTTTTGATCTTCTTTTTATCTTTTGAATATGCCGCTCCGGTTAAACCGAATTCAGTGTTGTTCGCGATCTCAAGACCTTCGTCAAAATCCTTAGCCTTAATAACCGCAAGAACAGGTCCGAATATTTCTTCCTGGGCTATTGTATCGGTGGGCTTTACATCAGCTATAATAGTAGGCTGAATGAAAAATCCGGCATCGCTTGCTTTGGCTCCGCCAAATACAATCCTGCCGCCTTCATCAACACCTTTTTTGATGTAATTAAGAATACTCTCTTCAGATTTCCTGTTAATAACTGCGGCCATTCCCGGGTTATCTTCTGCGGGACCCACTTTAATTGCCGATGCTTTATCAACAAGCAGGTCAATGAATTTATCGTAGATCTTTTCGTGCACAATTACTCTCGAGCATGCTGAGCATTTCTGGCCCTGGAAGCCGAACGCTGCCGCTACTACACCTGCCGCAGCGTCATCAATTGATTTCAGTTCACTATCCACTACAATGGAATCCTTACCGCCCATTTCAGCAGTAACGCGTTTTATCCACTTTTGCTCCGGCTGAGGTTTTGCCGCAAGCTGGTTTATATGTAAACCAACTTCGCGCGAACCTGTGAATGAAATGAATCTTGTGAGCGGATGCTCAACGATCATATCACCAATCAGACCGCCGGAACCCGGCAGGAAATTTACAACACCTGCGGGTAATTTAATTTCTTCAAGCAGCTCCATAAACTTCCATGCTATTACAGGTGAGTCGCTTGAAGGTTTAAGCACAACTGTGTTACCTGTTACAAAAGAAGCGGTTGTCATACCTACCAATATCGCCAGCGGAAAATTCCATGGCGGAATTACAACACCAACGCCAAGGGGGATGTATTTCTGTTTATTCTCTTCGCCTTTTATCTTAACAAGCTTAACGCCTTTTTCATAACGCATCATTTCTCTGGCATAGAACTCCATGAAGTCAATTGCCTCGGCTACATCACCATCCGCTTCAGCCCAGTTTTTGCCTACTTCGTAAACCATCCATGCCGCAAATTCAAATTTGCGCTTACGCATAATTTTAGCGGCTTTTAGTAAAAAGTCAGCGCGTTTTTTGGCAGGAACTCTTTTCCATTCCTCGAACTTTGCGTAAGCTGTTTCAATGGCTCTGTTCGCCATTTCAGGCGTAGCCTTCGAAACTCTGCCTATTACTTCATTCGTATTTGAAGGATTGATAGATGTTATCTTATCTTCTGTGAAAATTCTTTCTCCGCCAATTACAAGCGGGTATTCATTGTTAAGCTCGCCTTTAACCTTGGATAAAGCTTCACGGAATTTTGCTGCGTTTTTTGAATTTGTGAAATCTGTAAACGGTTCGTTTTTAAAAGCTTTCATGTTATTTTATATACCTTATAAGTTATTTTATTTTTTTTGTGTAGATATTCTTTTCATAATGTTTTAGTAGCCTAATATTTTGCAAACTTCATCATGCACTTTGGGTCTTATGCTCCTTACTTCTTCGCTTGAACGGTTGGGGTAAACACGGTTGGTAAGAAAGATAACAATGAGGTCTTTTTCCTTATCGCACCAAACTGATGTGCCTGTATAACCCGTATGCCCGAAGCAGCTTGCAGAAAACCTGCTGCCGCATGGCGGCGGATATTTGGTTGGCTCCGGTTTTGTATCCCATCCCAAAGCCCTTGATGTGCTGTAACCAAGTCCTGTAGCTTTTGAAGTGAAAAGCTCAACCGTGCCGCTTTGATACATTGTATCCTGCATGGGCTGCGGAGACATTCTGCGTTCATCTGTGTAAATTCCGTTATTGAGCATCATCTGCATAAACTTAAATAGATCAGGTCCCGTTGAAAACAACCCCGCATTACCGGATACACCCTCGAGTATTGCCGCAAGTTCATCATGAACATATCCAACAAGAAGCTGCTTGCGCCAGTATGTATCATTTTCGGTTGGCGCAATTCTGTAATCTTCCGTCATTGGTACAAGGAAGTATGTATCGGTCATATTAAGCTTGCTGAAAATGCTCTCTCTGCAGAACACATCCAGCTTCTTTCCGCTGATGCGCTCAACAATTTCTCCCAGCAAAAAAGCGTTGTAGTCGCTGTACAATGTCCGTGAACCGGTTTCGTATTCCTTTTGGCAATTGTAGATCGCGTTTTTAACTTTTTGCGGTGTGTCCATATCAGGGTCCTGGTAAAACGGCGTCCATGCGGTTAAACCGGAATTATGCACAAGCAGGTTATAAACCGTAATATCCGTTTTGCCGTTTGTGCCAAATTCAGGTATGTACTGAGATACCGGCGCATTAAGATCAATTTTACCTTCATCATACAAGCGCATAATTGCGGCTGTTGTTGCAATCACTTTTGTTACCGAAGCAAGATCGTAGATGGTTTTCATGGTAGTTGCGGGTGATTCTTCGCCGTATGTCAGCCTGCCGTAAGCATTCTGGTATATTATTCCCTTTGAACTGCCCACCACCAATACTGCCGATGGGTACGCGCCGGAAGTTATTCCGTTTTCGATCAGCCTGTCAACAGAAGTGAAATCACCTGCTGAACTGCTTGATTCTGCAATTGCGCAAAAATTAGAAAGAACAGTAAAAACTATCAGAATAAGTGAGTTAAACGGCGTAAGTTTTCCTGTGAAAAAAGGAAAAATATGACGTTTTGGCTTATTCATTTGGAATTTTAATTATTTACAAATATACCTATTACGCATTTAACTCTCAATGAAGAGTTAAGTCCTGAGAAATCTTACAAAATTCAACTAACCCCAATATACCTTTCTTAACAGAAATGATATTGATTTATCAAAAATTTAGTATTATTTTATGATTACAAAAAACACATAGTGACGTCATCCTGAGTAATTTGTGAATGTTACGATTGTGTTGTAATTACTAACCTAACCCGGGTAGTTATGAAAAGCCTTAGATGTAAAAATTCAGAAAACGAGCCGCGTACCGGTATTAAGCCTCTGTTTGCTATAACACGCCTTTTCGCTTTGATAATTAAAAAAAACACTAACGCTATGAAATTGAAAAACCAATTGAATAGAAACTTCTTTATAGCTGCAATTTGCTACTGCCTGTTTAATACCACTGTTTATGCTCAATGGCTTGATGCATACATCCCTGATTTCAAAGTTAATGACGATCTTGGTGTGAGCTCACAGGTTAATTCACAAATAGCTGTTGATAGCGCCGGTAACTTTTTGATTGTATGGAATGACGGCCGCAATTATATTCAAACCGGTTTTTATGACCTCTATTGCCAGAGATATGATAAGAACGGAACTGCTATTGGTAGCAATTTCAGGATAGTGAGCCAGGATTCATTTGGCTTGAGCGGTATTACAATGCAAAAAAACGGAAGGTTTGTGTTAGCTTTAGTGAATGTTTTTATAAATAATTCAAATCAATATTATTCAATTTATTACCAAAGATTTGATAAAAATGCTAACCAGTACGAAAATCCTGTTAGAATAATTGATACAAGTTATTCTACAAGTTTTCCTGTATCTCACCAAGGTATGTCAATTTCTTCTGACAGCTTAGGTAATTTTGTAATATGTTGGGCTAAAGCCCATACTTTCAATTCCAAGATACAGGTGTTTTTCCAGCGCTTCGATAGCAGCGGAGTTAAGCTGGGAGGCATTGATAGCGTCAGCCAGGCAAATGCGCATTGTTACAGCCCAAAAATTGCAATGAACAATGACGGAAGTTTTGTTATTACATGGGATGATGAGAGAAATCCGCAAACCCTGCCTGATGTATATATGCAAAGATTTAACCCATCAGGCCAAAAAATCGGAAACAATGTTAAAGTAAGCGATGATAACTCGACCGGGGTAAGGCAGGCGGGTAATGTTGTAAGCACTGATGGCTATGGCAGAATTGCGGTTTGCTGGATCGATGACAGAGATAACCAGAACAGCATATATTATCAATTGTATGATAATTCAGGCAGCCCAATTGGTGTGAACAGAAAAGCAAATATCCTTTCATCTTTATTTTCCAGAACGTCTCCAAGAGTATCAATGAGAAATGACGGTAAATTTTTTATCGGATGGCTTGATGTAGGATTTACAGGCAGAGAGCAGGTTTACGGCAGAAGGTTTGATACATCAGGCGATCCTATAGGAACGCCTTATATGATACCTCTCACTTCCATTGCGCCGATAGAGCAGCGAATCAACAGTCTTAAACTGCAGGGTGACAGGGTATTTACCACATGGTCAGAATATCCTGGAAGCGGAAGCAATACAGATATTTGGTGTAATGTACGCGGTTTCCAGAATCCCGATACAGTAATAGGGATTACGCAGCAAGCAGAGATAGCCGGCGATTTTGAATTATTTCCCGTTTATCCAAATCCATTTAATCCGGAAACTAATATTAAATATAGAGTATCAAAAAATAATTCATTTATAAAAATTACAATATTTGATATAACCGGCAGGGAAATTAAAACATTAATAAACAGAAAGCATAATGCCGGATTGTTTGAATTCAGATGGAATGCAGGGAATTTATCAAGCGGTATATACTTTTTAACTATCATTACCAGTACAGGCTTTACTGATACAAAAAAAATAAATCTTATTAAATAACTCATGAAAAAATATTTCGCAATATTTTTTGCTGCTGTAATATTGGTAATGCCTTTGCACGCTCAATGGCTTGATTCATACATCCCTGATTTTAAAGTTAATGACGATATTGGTGTGAGCTCACAGGTTAATTCACAAATAGCTGTTGATAGCGCCGGTAACTTTGTGATTGTATGGAATGACGGCCGCAATTATATTCAAACCGGTTTTTATGACCTCTATTGCCAGAGATATGATAAGAACGGGATTGCTATTGGTAATAATTTCAGGATTGTGAGCCAGGATTCAATTGGGCTGGGCGGTATTACTATGATGAAAAATGGTAAGTT
The DNA here is from genome assembly GCA_002344125.1 of Ignavibacteria bacterium UBA2360. Lineage (GTDB taxonomy): Bacteria > Bacteroidota > Ignavibacteria > Tepidaquicellales > OLB5 > OLB5. The sequence goes on from DDTQ01000010.1 coordinate 22,030, forward strand.
TGTGTTAACATGGGCCAAAGCTTTTAGAATTAATTCTAATACTTTATATGAAATATATTATCAAAGATTTGACAAGGATGCAAATGAAATTGGAACATCGCTTCGTGTAATAGATACTAGTTATTCTACAAGTTTTCCAGTTTCGCTTCAGGGAATTTCAATTTATTCTGATAGCTTGGGAAGATTTGTAATTTGTTGGGCGAAGGCACATACGGTAAATTCTAAAATACAAATTTTCTTTCAGAAATTTGATAGTGCTGGAGTAAAAATTGGAGGCATTGATAGCGTAAGCCAGGCTAATGCTCATTGTTACAGCCCAAAAATTGCAATGAATAATGACGGCAGCTTTGTAATAACATGGGATGATGAGAGAAATCCGCAAACCCTGCCTGATGTATATATGCAAAGATTTAACCCATCAGGCCAAAAAATCGGAAACAATGTTAAAGTAAGCGATGATAACTCGACCGGGGTAAGGCAGGCGGGTAATGTTGTAAGCACTGATGGCTATGGCAGAATTGCGGTTTGCTGGATCGATGACAGAGATAACCAGAACAGCATATATTATCAATTGTATGATAATTCAGGCAGCCCAATTGGTGTGAACAGAAAAGCAAATATCCTTTCATCTTTATTTTCCAGAACGTCTCCAAGAGTATCAATGAGAAATGACGGTAAATTTTTTATCGGCTGGCTTGATGTAGGATTTACAGGCAGAGAGCAGGTTTACGGCAGAAGGTTTGATACATCAGGCGATCCTATAGGAACGCCTTATATGATTCCATCAACATCAAACCCTCCTATTGAACAAAGAATAAACAGTATAAAATTATTAAATGACAGGGTCTATACAACATGGTCAGAATATCCTGGAAGCGGAAGCAATACAGATATTTGGTGTAATGTACGCGGTTTCCAGAATCCCGATACAGTAATTGGGATATACAATACAACGGAAATTGCAAAGGTGTATAAGTTTTATTCGCCTTACCCTAATCCTTTCAATCCTATTACTCAAATAAATTATGATATTCCTAAACAGTCACAGGTAACCATCAGAATACTTGATATTCTGGGCAGGGAAGTTTTGACATTATTAGATGAATTTAAACAGCCCGGCTTTTATGAAACAGTATTTGACGGCAAAGATCTTGCAAGCGGTATATACTTCTATCGGATAGAAGCGGATCAATTTATTGATTGCAAAAAGATGGTTCTGCTCAAATAAACTGTAAACTAAGCTAAAACCGCATTTCGTTAACTTCGCCCTGTAATTTAATTATTACAGGGCTTTTTATTTATGCTGTTTTCGTTTCTTATGATTTCTAGAAATATGTATATAAAAAAAGCTCCCTGAAAATTATTTCAGGGAGCTTTAAACTGAACTTCAAATATGTATATAAAAAAAGCTCCCTGAAAATTATTTCAGGGAGCTTTAAGCTGAACTTCAGAGAACTTACTTTTTAGTATTAATTATCTCCATTGTTTTATACTCTTTACCGTCAGCAGCAGGACCGTACATTTCCATTTTAACACTGCCATCGGCGTTATAGGTTACAACCTGTCTGACATCAACCCAGTTTCCTGAAAGCGGGTCAACCATTTTGCCGGAATAATTGATCTGCCTGGCTGCTTCGTCCCATGTTCCTGTCATGAACATCATGCCTGTACCCATGTTATCTATCCATGAATTTACGAAAAGTTTTGCAGCGTTATCATATCCTTCGATCGATATTCCGTCAAACGGCATACCCATCATTGAGCCTGATACCTTTGATTGCAAATATCTGCCTCCGAGTATCATTTCTGATTCAGCAGTAGCTTCTGATACCATCGCTTCTGCGCCCGGTGCCATCCACCAGGATGTTTTCATATTCCACGAACCCGCGCCTTTTGAAAGCATCTTCTGCATATCGCCGGGTGTCATATAGTCCATCCACTTTTTCATATTCTCGTCCTGTGAATATGAGTTTCCGGTAAAAGCTAACACAGTAAAAAGAGCAATTAAAACATAAATTGATTTTTTCATGGCTGTTGAAATTTAGTTTAATAAAAATCCCGTCGGTTAAACGGGATTTAAGTTAATTGGATAAAAATTATTTTTTTCTTCTTTGTGAGTAGTACGCAAAACCGATCAGCATTGTTCCCATTGCCATACCAATAAGACCGCAAAGCTTTCCGCCTGCTTTTTTAACAACGGTTGTCATTTCAATATCTTTCCCAAGATCAGCCAGTGTATATGAATATTTTACAGTCTGCCCGTCCTTGTTCCCGTTTGTTGAAACAATTTCCGATGGCATTGTAAATTCATAGGTAACCTTGTAATCGCTGGCGCTCATCTGCTTCGCAGCTGAAGTATCCTGAAGAAGTATGTATTTCAGCTCCATTCCGTCAGCGTGCTCTTTCCATGTAACTTTTGCGCTTTCAAATCCTTTAGCTTCGCTCAGTTTATTTATATCTTTGAATGTGAGATCGATGTAAACGTGTTTTGTTGAATCATCAAGTTTATCTTCAACTTTAATGCTTGTCACATCTGAATTGCTGCTTTTGTATTTATCTTTGGCTTTTGCCTCGTCAAATTCAAATTTGCCAAGTGTTGTGCCCATTGAAAAATTCTTCATTCCGCTCCAGTAATGAACCTTCATCGTTCCTGAACCGTCTTCTTTCAATGTAGTTTGCTGGTCATAATTTACGCAGCCTGCCAGGTATATTGAAACCGCGAAAATAAATACTGTTAAAACAGATATTAGTTTGAACCTGTTATTCATTATTACATCCTTCCTGTATTGTTTGTGATATACAAATATAAATTAAATTGAAACAATATCATATCCTTAGATTCCTGCAAATCAAAAATGGACTATCTCCTGATACTTGTCCCGTACTTATGGTCATCAGTAATAGTTACAGGAAGCTTACCTTTGAACTTGATCACACCGGTTATCGCCCGCAAGGCGGCTTTGATGGAAAAATCTGAATCACCATAAGCGCATATGTAAACCGGCGTGCCTGGAAATTCCTTAAGCAAGTATGGGTTTCCAAGTGAAACTACGGCAACATTCCTGCCGGTGCTGTTTACCCTGTTGATTAGATCCACGTTATTGGCTGAAATAGATATCTTTCCGGTGCCGTATCTGACTTTAGCGTACACGGCTACTACTATATTATCATATTCACTCAGATCAGATGCTGAAACAGATGAGCTGAAAAAACTGCAATCTTTAAAATAATCAGGACCGATAGATTTTAAATAAGAAGTGTTATCAACTTCGCCGCCTTCACTTATTATCACAATTGCTGTTTTGCCATCGGCTGAATTCTTAAATGGCATCACGTTGTTGTCATCCTTAACGAGTGTGATGGATTCATCAGCTATCTGCTGCGCTAATTCATTTGCCTGTATGGTATTTATCGATTTGTAAACATCTGACTCCTGAACCTGTCTGTTCTCGAAGAGACCAAGCCATTCCTTGGCTTTTAATATCTTTTCGGCGGAGCGGTTGATCCTTTCTTCGGATATCTGCCCGCTGTTTACCGCTGATTCAATTGCGTTGAGTGTTTTCACTTCATCAAGCGGCATTAATATAAGGTCAATACCCGCATTTACGCACATCACAGCTACTTCTGATGTTGAAAAATATTTTGTGATTCCTTTCATATTCAGCGCATCTGTTACAACAAGACCGCCGAAACCCATTTGTTCAATCAGCAGACCCTGCACAATAGCGGGGGAGAGTGATGCGGGTATATTTGGCTTGGATTCAAGTTCAGGGAAAGCAAGGTGCGCTATCATAACTGACATAACATTATTTGTAATGGCATGTTTAAACGGCACGAGTTCAATGGAATTCATCCTGTCCATTGTGAAATTCAATTGCGGCAGGTCGTTGTGAGAATCAATATCCGTATCTCCGTGCCCCGGGAAATGTTTTGCTGTCGCTATCACTTTGCCATCCTGCAGACCCTTTATCATAGCCTCAGACATTCTTGAAACGAGCTGCGGATCTTCGCCGAATGAGCGTACATTGATTATAGGATTGTTCGGATTGTTGTTCACGTCGCATACGGGTGAATAATTTTGCTGAATACCAAGAAGCCTTGTTTCGCGCGCTATTTCAAGACCCATTTTATAACAAAGATCTTTGTTATCAGCGGCGCCTATTGCCATGTTGTTGGGGAAGAGCGCGCCGTCGGTCACACGCATTTTCGTACCGCGCTCAAAATCCGCGCTCATCAGTAGAGGTACATCGCTGTATGACTGCAATTTATTTGCAAGCCTTACGTAATCACCGGAACCGCCCTTAAAAAAAATGAATCCTCCGACCTTGGTTTCTTCGCATAATTTCCTGAATTTTTTCGCGTCAGATGAACCTTCTTTAAATTCCTGCGGAACCGCGCTTGAAATTATCATCTGCGCGATCTTTTCGCGCAGCGTCATATCCGCAAGTTTACTCTTTACAAGTTCACTTGCCGGCTGCTGAAAGTATGAAACCCCCGGTTTTATCTCCGGCTTTTCGTGTATCCTTTCGGCTTTGTTGAAGGTTATTATTGAGAAGGTTATTAACGCTATAAGTATTACTGCTGCAGAAATTTTCATTTTCAGGTATTTTAAATTTTTCATTTAAATACAATTTGCTACAAATTTACGGAATTATTCAGATAAATGAAACTTTTTCCATTTCGGGATCGCAAAATATAGCTATTTCAGCTAACTAAAATATCTATTGACATAGCAATATCAGTTAACTATTTTAAGGGTAATCAATTCAACATATTTCATCAATTAAATTCCGTTTGGAACGGATGGGGGAAGAGATGAATAAGCTAATTCTATCATTTGTAACTATTTTGGTTTATGTTTCGCAGATTTCTGCTATTGGGCAGGAATGGTCATCACGATATAACGGAGCCGGTAACTCTCTTGACTGGGCATACGATATTGAAATGGATCCGTTTGGATTTGTTGTCATTACAGGTTACAGCACAGGGGCTGGCACGGGCAAAGACTACAAGACAATAAAATATAATCCATCGGGAGCAATAATTTGGGAAGCCACTTATGCCGGACCGATCAATGGCGGAGACTATTCAAATGTTCTATGTATTGATAACACAGGGAATATTTACGTAACCGGCAGGGTTGATTTTGGGACAACAGGTTCAGATATTGTTACGATAAAATATAATTCAGCAGGAGCGCAGCAATGGACAGCGCGTTACAACGGTTCAGCAAACGGCCTTGATGAAGGAAGAACTATTACGGTAACAGATGAAGGCAGTGTAATTGTTGGAGGTAAGACAACAAGTACCACAGGCGGCCTTGATTTTGTTACGATTAAATATAATGCAGATGGCTCTGAAGCCTGGGCTACAGTTTACAATGGTTCAGGTAACAATGAAGATTATGTAACCGGTCTCGATGTAGACGAAAATGGAAACATCTACACCGGGGGATGCAGCATTGGGGCAGGCTCCGGGCAGGATATAGTTTTAATTAAGTATAATTCCGCTGGAACCCAGCAATGGCTGAAAAGATATAACGGAACAGGTAATGGCGGCGATGCAGTAATTGGAGTTAAAGTGGATGGCAGCAGTAACGTTGTTACAGGTGGTTATACTGATAACGGTTCTGCCCAAAGAATGAATTTCATTGCCTTAAAATATGACCAGGCAGGCACACTGTTATGGGAAAGACAATACAACGGCTCATCAAATGCGACAGATCTTGCGACGGCAATGACAATTGACGGAGCGGATAATGTTTATCTTACAGGCTTAACAACTCAGCTGTTTGGTTCAAGGCTTGATTCAAACTACGGTACTATAAAATACGATCCGTCAGGAAACCTCCAGTGGGCAGTTTTTTATGATGGCCCGGGAAATTCCGTAGATCTTTCCCGCTCTATCTTTGTAGATAACGCGATGAATGTTTATATCACTGGAAGCAGCAAAGGCATAGGGTCTGATGATTATGCTACTATTAAGTATTCTCCTTTGGGAGCGCAGTTGTGGGTCATGTCATACAACGGGACAGGTAATTCCAATGATTACAGCTCCAGTGTAATTGCGGATAATTCAGGTAATGCTTACGTGACTGGCAGAAGTGTTGGCGCCGGTTCTGACTTTGATTATGCAACTATTAAATACGGTGACCTCGTAGGTATTCAGGCCATAAGTAATGAAATTCCGGATAGATTTATGCTTTCACAAAATTATCCAAATCCGTTTAACCCTGAATCAAAAATTCGATTCTCAATTCCCGAGCAGCAGAATGTTACTATTTCCGTTTACGATGCATTGGGCAGACAATTGAAAAACGATGTTCTGGGCAGCCTTTCACCTGCTGTTTATGAATATAGCTTTAAAGGAATTGACTTCACAAGCGGTATATATTTTTACAGGCTCACAACCAATAAATTTGTTGATACCAAAAAGATGATCATGCTGAAATAACTGAATTGTACGTTCATTTTATAAAATATCAAAATAAGTAAATGAAAAGTTTCGCAAAATTAAAGCCGGGTAATGTTTTACCCGGCTATTTTGTTAGTATATTTGGATAACTAATGATCATAAACTTAAAGATATATTGTTATTCAGCTTTTTATTTTATATATTAATCTGATAAACTTAATAATATTCGTTTTTCGCAAAAAATAACCATTTATTCACTTTAACACGGTATTGTATTCATACCGTATTAAGTGTAATTTGTATCAATTAAAACAGAAATTAAACTATTCATAACTATATGAAGAAGACTGGTACAATCTTATTTTTTATTGCACTTTCCTGCTTATGTTTCAGCTCTACCCCGATATTTTCTCAACCAAATACCATATGGGCAAAGGTCTATAACGGACCGGCAAATTTGCAGGATTCCTCTGTTGGTGTATCTATCAATTCAGCGGGAAATGTATTTATCACCGGCTGGAGCCTTGGCTCTGGTACCGGTGCGGATATTGTCACTATAAGGTATAACCCTGAAACAGGGGATACTATATGGGTTAACAGGTACAACGGAACAAATGCTGAAGATAAAGTAAGCGCTATAGTTTGTGATAATAACGCTGTGTATGTTACAGGCTGGTCCTTTACTCCCAGCAGGGATATTGTTACAATTAAATATGATGCTGCTACCGGCAGCAGGTTGTGGGTAAAAACCTATAACGGCACAGGTAACGGCGGAGATTACGGTTTCGCCATAGCAGTCAACGCAGCAGGTGAAGTCTATGTAACCGGCAGAAGTGATGTTGGCGGCGCGCAGAAATTTACCACTTTGAAATATGACGCAGCAGGCAACATGGTTGCAGGCTGGCCAAGTATATATACCGGACCCCTTTCTACTACCTTCGATCAGGCACAGGCTATTAAACTCGATGGTTCCGGAAATGCTTATATTACCGGAAAATCCGGCACTGCCGGCACCGAAAATTATCTCACTTTAAGGATCAGTTCCGGCGGAATTGTTGACTGGGCTACCAGGTATAACGGTTCTTTAAACGGTGAAGATAATGCTGTTGCACTCGTACTTGATAATACAGGTTCGCAAGTTTTCGTAGGCGGTTACAGCTTCAGAACAAGCGCGGTTCAGGATTACGTAACAATTAAATATAACGCTGCTACAGGTGATAGTCTGGCTGCGGCAACATATAACGGACCCCTTGGAAGTACCGATCAGCTAACAGCCATGGCAATTGATAACAATAATAATGTTTACGTAACTGGCTTCAGCGCGGCCGGCCCAAGTGGTTACGATTACGCTACTATTAAATACAATTCAAGTCTCGCACAGCAATGGGTTCAAAGGACAACCAATTCAGGAAGTGACTTTCCATTCTTTATTACAGTTGATAACGCAACCGGGAATGTTTACGTAACCGGTTCAAGTTTTGCCGCAGGCACGGGCTACGATTACCTCACAATTTCCTATTCAGGCACCGGTACAATGAACTGGGAAAAGAGAGAAAACAGTTCTACCAGCGGGAATGATTACGCATCCGGTATTGCTGTTCAGGATAGCGACAGGATCTATGTTACCGGGTCGGCAAACTTTTCAGGTACAGGGATAGCATTCTACACTTTAAGATATTCGAAGATCATGGCAATTGATCCCATTTCTTCAAATATTCCGGCTTCTTTTAAACTTGACCAGAACTATCCGAATCCGTTTAACCCGGTTACATCAATCAGGTTTGATGTACCGAAATCTTCCTTTGTAAAAATATCCGTATATGATGTTATGGGCAGGGAAGTAGAAAATCTTGTAAACCAGCAGCTGAAGGCGGGTGAATACCTGGCTGCGTGGGATGCTGCAAGATATTCCAGCGGAGTTTACTTCTACAGCATCGCTGCCGATGGTTACCAAATTACCAAAAAAATGATACTCGCAAAATAGTGTAACAGATCTTATTTTCTCAAAAACCATCTCTGTTATACAGAGGTGGTTTTTTTATGTATTATACTTCTCCTATTTTTTTAGTAAATTTGTAAGTTTTAACACAAAAAATATGATATTTTATTCAAAATTCTATATTCCCCGGCTTAAGAGATCGTTTTTTATAGCAAAGAATGAAAACGGAGTGTGTTATATAGATCTTGGTGATAACGAAAAGCGATTTCTGAAAAAACTGGATGAATATATTGGCGATGAAGCGGTAAATAAAACTGCTGAACTTGGTTACGAAATTGCGCAGATAAAAGATTACTTTGCAGGTAAACGCAGGAATTTTGATATGAAGATATATCTAAAAGGTTCATCATACAGGCTTGCAGTTTGGCAGGCGCTTGCTCAAACAGGCTATTGTGAAACAGTTTCATATTCGGAGCTTGCCAAACGGGCAGGAAACAAAAACGCCTTTCGCGCCGCGGCTACAAGCTGCGCTGTGAATCCCGTGCCGATAATTATTCCATGTCATCGTGTCATTGCAAAAGATGGTTCAATTGGCGGTTTCGGCGGGGGTATCGAAATGAAAAAAATTATGCTGCAGATAGAAAGAGAAAACGCTTAAGGATTTGATACGGAATGTGATCTTTGATCTTGGAAATGTGCTTGTGAATGTTGAGTATGAAAGATTCATAGTTAAACTGAAACAAAACGGTGTGAGCGATGAGCAGTATATGAATTTTTTCAAGGGCGGCAATTACCGCCTTCTGGGTTATGAATCAGGTGATATTTCCACTGAAGAGTTTGTAAGTAAATGCTTAACCGGTCTCAATCTCACTATGGAACACGATGAATACGCAAATGCGTTTAACGATATGTTCACTGAAATTGAACCAATGAGCTCTTTGGTAAGGAGATTGAAAATGGAAAATAAGTACAGACTTTTTCTTCTTTCCAATACAAGTCCGCTGCATTTTGAGTACATTACAAAGCAGTATGATTATGTGAACCTGCTTGAAAAATTCGCTTTAAGTTACGAATTGAATTCACTTAAGCCGGATGATATCATATACGAAAAGACGATTGAGCATTTAGGCATTGTACCCGGGGAATCGCTTTTTATAGATGACCTTCCTGAAAACTGCGAGGCAGCGGAAAGACACGGAATAAAAACGGTCTGCTACAATAAGAAAGATCATGCCGGGTTTGAAAAGGAATTTGAAAAGTATTTAAGTTTGTAGTGTGTTGTTTCACTAATTATTGTTCATTGCTGTTTATTAATTTCTAATTGAAATAATATGCCTGTTTCTCCAAATGAATTACATATCGGTTCAAAAGCGCATCCGTTTTCTCTGCCCGCCACGGACGGGAATGTTTATTCATTGCGTGATTTTGATGAGAAAGATGTATTGTGCATAATTTTCAGCTGCAATCACTGCCCGTATGTGAAGGCTGTGGAAGAGAGAATTAACAGTATTGCGGGAAAATATTCAGACTCTTCTTTCGTCTTAATATGTATTAATTCCAATGATGATTCAGTTTACCCTGAAGATTCATTCGAAGAAATGAAAAAACGCTCAACGGAAAAAGGTTTTGTTTTTCCTTACTTACGCGATGAATCGCAAAATACAGCTAAAGCGTATGATGCAATCTGCACGCCCGATATTTTTCTCTATGATAAGGAAAGAGTGCTTAAATACAGGGGCAGAATTGACGATAACTGGAAAGATGAGTCAGCTGTAAAGAGTAAAGATCTTGAGCGCGCAATTGAGCTGCTCTTAGCCGGCAAAGAAATAGATTTTGAAATGGTGCCATCTATGGGATGCAGTATTAAGTGGCGCACTTAATCCTGAGCGAAAGTGCTTGCTTATCGTGCGTAGCACGAGAAGGAAGGATCTCATTGAGCGGAAATAATTATACATTCCCAAACTGGAGTTTGGGAATGAGAATGCAAAGTTTGAAAGAGTATAAAATATAAAACACGTGCTTCCCAAACTCCGGTTTGGGAAGCAATGAAGGATAAAAACAAATGTTCAATTTCTTAAAAAAAATATTCCCGTCTAAGCATGAAAAGGACGTAAAAGAACTTCTGCCTGTAGTTGAGGAAATAAATGAGCACTACAAAGAGCTCGCTTCACTTACTGATGATGAGCTGCGCGCTAAAACAGCGGAATTCAGAGAGCTCATTCGCAGCAATACTCAGGAGCATGAAGATAAAATTGTGGAGCTTCGTTCAAAACTGACGAACGATATTTCTCATGATGAACGTAAGGAGATCTACGATGAGCTCGAAAAAACCGAGAACGAGCGCGATGATATCATAGAAGATACTCTCAACGAAATCCTGCCGCAGGCTTTCGCTGTAGTTAAAGATACTTGCCGCAGGCTTTGCGGAAAGGAATGGACTGCCGCGGGACAAAGAGTGCAATGGGAGATGATACCCTTTGATGTACAGCTTATCGGCGGTATGGTTTTGCACCAGGGCAAAATTGCTGAAATGGCTACCGGTGAAGGTAAAACACTGGTAGGAACACTGCCGCAGTTTCTCAACGCCCTGCCGGGCAAAGGAGTTCACATTATCACTGTTAACGATTACCTCGCAAAACGTGATAGTGAATGGATGGGCGAGATTTTCAAGTTCCACGGGCTGACCGTCGGTGTTATTCTAAACGATATGGATAACGATAAGCGCCGCGAAGCTTACGCATGCGATATAGTTTACGGAACAAATAATGAATTTGGGTTCGATTACCTTCGTGATAATATGGTTGTTGATAAGAAATTCATGGTGCAGCGCGGACATAACTTCGCTATTGTGGATGAAGTTGACTCAGTATTAATAGATGAAGCAAGAACTCCACTTATAATTTCCGGAGCGGTTGAAATGAGCGAGCACAAGTTTGATGAAATGAATCCCAGGGTAAAAAGACTTGTTGACGCGCAGAAAAGTTTGATAGCCAAATACGTTGGCGAGGCTGAAGCCATCATAAACAAAGGTGAAGCAGCTTCTAAAGATGAGATACATGCGGCCGGTGTAGCATTGCTTAGGGCGCATCGCGGCTTTCCGAAAAATAAAAAGCTGCTGAAATTATTTTCTGAGCCATCAAACAAAACTTTGATGCAGCAGACAGAAATTGAATTCCTGCGTGATAATTCCAAACGCATGCCTGAAATTGATGATGTGATGTATTTCGCTATCGATGAAAAAGCGCATTCAATTGATCTCACAGAAAAAGGTCGTGAGTTCCTTACCTCCTCACAGGAGGATAAGGACTTCTTCGTGCTGCCTGATATGGGCACGGAAATTGCGCAGATAGAAAATGATGATACTCTAAGCGAAACTGATAAAATAGCTAAAAAGGACGCTTTGGGTGAATTGTACTCGCTCAGAAGCGACAGGATACATACAATACAGCAATTACTTCGCGCGTATTCGCTCTACGAAAATGATGTAGAGTATGTTATCCAGGATAACAAGATCATGATCGTAGATGAGTTCACCGGACGCGTACTCCCCGGCAGAAGATATTCTGAAGGTCTGCACCAGGCCATTGAAGCCAAAGAAGGCGTGCATGTTGAAAAAGATACGCAGACACTTGCGACTATCACACTGCAGAATTACTTCAGGCTATATAAAAAGCTTGCAGGTATGACAGGTACCGCTGAAACTGAAGCGGGTGAGTTCCTTGATATATACAAACTCGATGTTGTGGTTATTCCAACTAACCGTGACTGCATACGTGATGATGTGAACGATGTTGTTTACAAAACAAAACGCGAAAAATACAATGCGGTAATTGCCGAAATCGAAGAGATGAAAAAGATCGGCAGACCCGTTCTTGTAGGTACTACTTCAGTTGAAGTATCTGAAACACTTTCAAGAATGCTGAAACGTAAACAGGTTGCCCATGAAGTACTTAACGCAAAACAGCATCAGCGCGAAGCGCAGATCATACAAAACGCGGGACTCAAAAGCGCGGTAACTATTGCTACCAATATGGCCGGCCGTGGTACTGATATAAAACTCGGACCCGGCGTTGGTGATCTTGGAGGTCTTCATATTATCGGTACTGAACGTCATGAAGCAAGACGTATAGATAGACAGCTTCGCGGCCGTGCCGGCAGGCAGGGCGATCCCGGCTCATCAAAGTTCTTTTTATCACTCGAAGATGACCTGATGAGGCTCTTTGGAAGCGAAAGAATCTCCAGAGTAATGGAAAAGCTTGGTATCGAAGAAGGCGAAGCTATTGAGCACTCCATGATAACAAGCTCTGTTGAGCGCGCGCAGAAAAAAGTTGAAGAAAATAACTTCGGCATCCGTAAAAGGCTGCTTGAGTACGATAATGTTATGAACCAGCAGCGCGAAGTTATTTACGACAGGCGCCGTCAGGCATTGATGGGTGAGCGTATCAAAGATGAAATTTTTGATATGGCGGGCTCATACGTTGAAAAAACCGTTCAGAAATATTACCCCGAAGGTGATTACAACGGTTTGCGTGATGAGATCCAGAGAACATTCACCGTTTTAATGGATGTGTCACCAGAAGAATTCCAGAAGCTGGGTGAAAAGGGTCTGGATGACTATATAATGAAGCTTGTGCATGAGAATTATTCACGCAAAGAAGAAAAATACGGCGTCGATCTTATCGCGCAAATTGAGAGATTTGCAATGCTAACCGTAATTGATGATAAATGGAAAGAACATCTGCGTGAAATGGATGACCTCAAGGAAGGTATCAATTTCCGCGCTTACGGACAGAAAGATCCTCTCATTGAATACAAGAAGGACGGCTTTGGATTATTCGTGCAGATGCTCGAAGATATCAGCAAGGATGTAATTAATTTTGTATTTAAGTTTACGACACAGGAACAGAAAGTCGAAGCGCCGGTACAAAGACAGCGATTGCCGCAGAGAATGACAACCATTAAGCAGAGCGCAGATGGTGTTGGTATGAAGATGACACCGGAGCAATCAGATAACATGCAGGGCCAGCCGAACGATACGAAAAAGATCCCGATTAAAGTCGGACCCAAGGTCGGCAGAAATGATCCTTGTCCATGCGGCAGCGGCAAAAAATACAAAAATTGCCACGGCAAAGAAGCATAGAGTATAGATTTCCTGATCCCCGTCACTCTCCCCCTATCAGGGGGAGGTAGTATGGGTTGCATTCAAAGATTATTTTTTAATGCTCCTCTCCCTTGACTGCTCCTGCAGTTTTTTAAGGAGGGGAAGCAATAGACTTCCGTCAGGAAGTTTATTGCGGGGTGGTAAAATGCTTTCTATACCTGTTACTAAGAACCTTTACCATATTTTATTTACATTTATTCTTTCAATACTTACCATTAAATTCTCTTCATGCTCCCATTTGAATATATATTACTTGTGCTTTCAGTGCTTATACTGATTAGCATAACGCTAACCAAGATATCTGAAAACCTCGGACTGCCTGCGCTTATCCTATTCCTTGTTGTGGGGATGCTGGCAGGCTCCGATGGGCCCGGTAAGATACATTTTGATAATGTGTATATTGCGCAATATGTAGGCATAGTTGCGCTGATATTTATTTTGTTTTCAGGCGGACTCGAAACTAAATGGCGCGATGTTAAACCTGTAATGTGGACTGCTTTTACACTTTCCACCCTCGGAGTAGTTTTAACTACAGCCGTATTGGGTATTTTTGTCCATTATTTCTTTAATCTGCCTTTGCCGGAGAGCTTCCTTATCGGTGCGATCATTTCATCTACTGATGCCGCTGCCGTGTTTTCTGTGCTGCGCGCAAAAGGTACACGGTTGAAGGGAAGGATAAAGCCGCTGCTTGAGCTCGAGTCAGGCAGCAACGACCCGGCCGCAATTATACTGACAATTCTATTCATTGAATACATTCAGGCAGCAGATGTAACCGGACTAAGGATTGTTATTTTTCTTTTCCAGCAATTGATTCTTGGTACAGCAATTGGTATCGGTGCCGGTAAGCTGCTTTCAATTGCCTTTAATAAATTTAAATTCTCATATCCCAGTCTTTATCCGGTATTCGCAATCGCTTCCGCTGTATTTGTTTATGCCGCAGCAGCTTCGGTTGGAGCAAGCGGAATACTGGCAGTTTACATTGCCGCTGTAATACTTGGCAACAGTGAATTCATACAGAAAAAATCGCTCGTTCGTTTTTTCGACGGGCTGGCGCTTCTCGGACAGATCGTAGTTTTCTTAACTCTCGGTTTATTGGTCTATCCATCACAGTTACATATCGTATTGGGCCCCGGTTTGATACTCTCAGCAGTTTTGATATTTTTCGCCCGCCCCGTTGGGGTGTTCATCTCTATGATGTTCTCCAAATTCAAGCTGAATGAAAAGCTGTTTATAAGCTGGGTAGGGTTAAGAGGCGCGGTTCCCGTAATACTTGCAACTTTTCCGTTGACTGCAGGACTTGAAATAGGACCCTACATTTTTAACCTGATATTTTTCATTACTATCACTTCAGCGCTTGTACAGGGCTGGTCTATTCCTTTGACTGCCAAAATATTCGGAGTGAAGGGTGAAAAGATCGAAAAGTCACATATCCCTATTGAAATGACAGATTCCGAAAAGACAAATAACGACCTGCTTGATCTTATCATTCCTCAGCATTCCGCGGTCGCGGGTAAATCGCTGGCAGAGCTAAGCCTGCCCCCTGAGAGCCTAATTACCGTTATTTACAGGGATAACGACTACGTCGTGCCAAGCGGCGGCTCAGTACTTGAAGAAGGCGATACAATTTTGGTGCTGGTAAACAAAGATAATATTGAAGTGGTAAAGAAGATCTTTACTAAGCTTAAGAGCACTGAAAAAGTTGATGACCCCGCGAAAAGAACTCTGAATATTAAGAAGATATAATCTTAAAATTTCGCCCAACCGATTTTGCTTCCAGTCACTCTCCCCCTGAAAGGGGGAGTTGGTGGGGGTCTCTTCCGGATCAGTTTGCATACACCATAATTGGTTAGTTATTCCGATTCTTCATTTTGAGTAGCCCCGCCTTTTAAGGCGGGGGAATTTAGCAGGCGCCTCACTCATACTGGGACTTTAGTCCCAAATTAAACACAATTTATTAGAAAAACCTATAAATCATTTCAACTATCCACAAAAATCCCTAACTTTGCGTAATAATAAATTTCTTTTGGGGTAACATATGAAAAGAAGAGACATGATCTTAAAATCGCTCGCAGCCGGAGCGCTTTTAACTGTTCCGAAACCTTTGCAATTATTTGCAAACGAAAGCAAAAATGCTGTTTTAACTGAAGTCACCGGAGCGGGAAACCCGCTCAGATTCCCGCCTGTTTTCACAAACGGCGGCAATATGGTACTTGCCGAAACTACCGAGCAGGTCTGGCCGGGTCAGGATACTCAGATCATAACCATTAACAGCTCTTTCCCCGGTCCAAGTGTGGTAATAGATAAGGGGCAGACTTTCACGGCAAATGTAGTCAATAATCTGAGTGAAGTCATAACAACCCATTGGCACGGATTAAGTGTTCCTTCATTAATGGATGGCCACCCGCTGCAGTCAATCAATCCGGGTTCATCTTACACATATACTTTCCCTGTCATCAACAGGGGAGGCACGTATTTTTATCATGCGCATGCTGATATGCTGACAGCAAAACAGGTCTATCGCGGTTTCGCAGGATTTTTTATAGTGCGCGATCCCGCAGAAAATTTTAATCTTCCATCCGGTGCTTATGATGTCCCGCTTTGTATTCAGGATAGAAGAACAGCCGATATCCCCAATTTTCCATACAACCCCGGTTCCCCTGAACACACTTGGGGATATCTTGGTGATACCGTACTGGTTAACGGGACTCCAAATGCATACTTCGAAGTCAGCCGCACATTGTACAGGTTTAGATTGCTAAATGGTTCAAACGCGCGTGTATATAAAATAGCATTTTCAGATAGCAGGCCGTTTAACATTATTGCAACAGATGGCGGTTTAAAGGATGCGCCCGTGCAGGTAACTGAATTTAATCTCGCTCCCGGTGAGCGTGTTGAAATACTTGTTGATTTTTCAGGAAACACCATCGGCTCAAATGTCACATTGAGGTCACTGGCATATTCTTTCGGCGGTACTCTGCCTTATAAACAGGGTATAGCCCTTGATATCATCAGGTTTGATGTTGTAAACAACAACACATCAGGCGGTGTTGTACCCGGTGCTTTTAATCCTATTACATATTACAATCCGGCTGATGTTGTACAGACAAGGACGTTCACTTTAACAATGGGCAGTTCGCATCCTATGCATAAAATAAACGGTTTGACGTTTGATATAAACCGTATAGACTGGCAGACAAGACTGAATTCACTTGAAAAGTGGAGGATAGTCAACCAAACCGCTGACTACCATCCAATGCATACCCATGAAACACAATGGCAGCTGCTTTCAAGAAATGGGAACACAAACATCGCTCCTTCTGATAAGGGATGGAAGGATACAATAAATATCGGTGTTGGTGAAACAGTCGAAGTGCTTGTTAAATTCACAGAATATAAAGGTCTGTATCTCTTCCATTGTCACAACCTTGAGCATGAAGATGAAGGTATGATGCTTAATTTCGAGATCATCGATCCAATCGGTATTCAGCAGATAGGCACAGAAGTGCCGCGAAGCTTTGAACTGCATCAAAATTATCCAAATCCGTTCAATCCGGCAACTAAGATCAAGTTTGATATAGCCGAAAGAGTTGCAGGTGATGCTTCGCTGGCAGTGTTTGATATTCGCGGCAGGCAGGTTGCGGAGCTCTTCAAAGGCAGTATTACCGCCGGTAAATATGAAGCTGAATGGAAACCCAATTTTATGCCAAGCGGCACATATTTCGCTAAACTTACAGCCGGTAATTTTACCAAGACCATTAAACTTGTTTTAACTAAATAAATATTTACGCAGAGACCTGCAAAATACGCAGAGACTCTGCTTTTACAGTGAGTATGATATATCCAGCTTTTGTAGAGACGCCCCGGTGAGGCGTCTTTTTTTTTAAAATATTTTTATTTGTACAGACGCCCCGCTGCGCCTGCCTATGGCATGGCTGGGGCGTCTCATTTTAATTAAAAGTCTTTTCGACTTATAGAACAGATGATATCATTGTACAATAATATCACCACTGCAAGGCAGTCCATGGCCTTCGGGGTTAAAA
Organism: Ignavibacteria bacterium UBA2360; assembly: GCA_002344125.1. GTDB lineage: Bacteria > Bacteroidota > Ignavibacteria > Tepidaquicellales > OLB5 > OLB5. The sequence goes on from DDTQ01000010.1 coordinate 39,584, forward strand.
TCTATTGCTATCTGCAAAACCGCGAAGCGGTGAAATTTTTGTATTCCGTTAATCCAGAAAGGAGATAAACCCGGAACGGGTGATATTATAAAAGAAAGGTAACGCTAATCCTGCGCGGTTAAAATTCCTTCTTCTATTTTCTATTATTTCTAGCATACCACCTGCAGCCTGCCCATGTAACTAAATTCACCAAACCAACCCGCCATCAACACTCAGTGTTATTCCCGTAATAAACGCCGCATCATCAGATGCCAGGAAAAGATATGCCTTGGCGATGTCCGCGGGTGAACCAAGTCTGCCTAATGGTGTGCGCTGTTTAATGTTATCCAGAATATTTGCAGGTACTGTGTTGAGCATTCCTGTATCAATAAATCCGGGTGCGACAGCATTTACTGTAATTCCTTTTCGCCCGAGCTCTCTTGCCCAGGTTTTTGTCATTCCAATCACCCCGCTCTTGGAGGCCGCGTAATTCGTCTGCCCGAAGTTACCATATAACCCCACAATTGATGAAGTATTTATTATCCTTCCATAGTTGTTTTCAGCCATTTGTGCTGCCGCATACTTCGTCATAAAAAATACGCCTTTTAGATTCACATCAATTACTTTCTCAAACTGCTCAGATGACATCTTATGCAATGAAGCATCGCTTGTGATTCCCGCGTTATTAACTAGAATTTCCAGGCTTCCGAATCTCTTAAGTGCTTCCATAACGCAAAAATATGCTGATGATTTATCTGAAACATCGGTCTTTACAAATCTGCACCTGCTGCCCAAAGCTTCAGCTGCGGGTTTTCCATCGGATTCATTTAAATCCGCAATTATCACATTCGCGCCTTCTGAAATGAACAGCTTCGCGCTTTCAAGCCCAATTCCGCTTGCCCCGCCTGTGATTATCGCTGTTTTGTTATCTAATTTCATATTAATATGATTATGTTATAATTCTCAAATTACAACTTTAAATGCTTTTAAAAAATACACAGTTTTAAGGGCTTTATGTTTGTAAATATTTGTAACAATAGGAACTTCAATGCTTTAAATGCCATTATTTAATGGTAGTTAGTCTGATACCCATTTCTTTAGTAGCTAAAATTTCGTATTTTTGATAAATATTCCGATATTCATTTGAAAAAAACATTAATAATTGCGGTTCCTGCTATAATACTTGTCATTCTTGGTTTTATATTCATTCCAAAGTTCACTGCCGGCACTGATAAACCCGATCAGAAAAAAGGACCTAACCAGCAGAACCAGACAATTAGTGTTGATGGTTTTGTGCTAAAAACAGCGACCCTTGATAATGATATCAAAGCTATAGGTAACATTATAGCCAACGAAGAAGCAGAGATCAGAAGCGAAATATCCCGTAAGATTCGCGGGATCTATTTTAAAGAAGGTACTTATGTTGGAAAGGGCTCAACTCTTTTTAAACTTGATGCTGACGATCTTACTGCGAAGCTGCGCAGGCAGCAGATAGATGAAAGGCTTGCAGTTACCAAACTCGAACGCGAAAAGCAGCTCATAGAAAAGGGCTTAACTTCACAGGAAGAATACGACATCATGGAAGCTACCCTTGAACAGATCCGCGCCGAAATTTCCATTACCCGTATCGATATATCCAAAACATATGTCCGCGCTCCGTTTTCCGGCATCATCGGACTGCGGAACGTAAGCAACGGAGCATATGTGACACCGCAAACTGTACTTACAACCATGCAGGATGTAAGCAAAGTAAAAGTGGATTTCTCGATCCCCGAACGTTATATCTACCTTTTCCAGAAAGGTCAAAGGATCAAATTTAAAGTAGATGGACTCGATGGCGAGTTTGAAGCCGAAGTTTACGCGTACGAACCAAAAGTTGAAAACAATACCAGGTCGCTTGTTCTAAGGGCTGTTACCAATAATACCGGCAGAAAATTAATGCCGGGTACTTTTGCCAATGTTACATTCCTTATCAGTGAAAACAAAGATGCTATTATGATCCCCACCGAAGCTTTGATCCCTAAACTGAAAGGACAAAGCGTTTATGTTATAAGGGATGGCAAAGCAAAGTTGACTGATGTGGAGATAGGGACAAGGACAGAGGCTTTTATTGAAATAAGATCAGACCAGCTTAAAGCAGGCGATACTATAGTAACAACAAATATCCTCAGGTTAAAAGAAAATTCACCTGTAAAAGTGGAGAAGGTAAATTAGCCTATGAGCCTGAGTGCAACATCAATACGAAGACCCGTACTTTCGATAGTATTTTCGCTTATTATCATTATATTCGGAATTGTTGCATTCACCTTTCTTGAAGTCCGCGAATATCCAAGTGTTGATCCGCCTATTGTGACAGTGACCACCGGTTACCCGGGCGCGAATTCAGAAGTTATAGAAACACAGATCACCGAACCCCTGGAAGAATCATTGAATGGTATAGATGGCATAAAAAGTTTAACATCGCAAAGCCGCGAAGGACAAAGCCAGATAACCATTGAGTTTTCCCTGGAGCGGAATCTTGAAGATGCCTCAAATGATGTGCGCGACCGCGTTTCCAGGGCGCTTAGGAACCTTCCCACCGATGTTGATCCGCCTGTAGTACAGAAATCTGATGCGGATGACTCACCCATAATCTTCATGTATGTGCAAAGCAATACCAGGAATATCCTCGAAGTGAACGCTTTCGCAACAAATGTTATCAAAGAAAGAATTCAGACAATACCCGGTGTAAGCACAGTCCGTATTTTCGGGGAGCGTAAATATGCCATGCGCATGTGGCTTGACCCCGAAAAACTTGCTGCGTACCAGCTTACTCCGCTTGATGTGAGAACTGCTCTTGAAAAGGAGAATGTTGAGCTCCCTTCAGGCAGAATTGAAGGTGATAAAACCGAGCTGACGATCCGTACGCTCGGAAGATTAAAAGATGCTGAAGAGTTCAATAACCTCATTGTCAGAGAAACCAACGGGACAGTGATCAGGTTCAAAGATGTTGGATATGCTGAGCTTGGACCGGAAAACGAAAGAGGCTCTCTGAAGCGCGCCGGTTTACTTGGTGTAGGCGTAGCCGTTACAATGCAGCCAGGAGGAAACGCAATTGATATTTCAGATGAATTCAAAAAACGATATGAGCAGTTAAAAAAAGATATCCCCGCTGATTACAGCATTGAAATTGGCTTCGATTTTTCTGAGTATATCAGAACCACTATCAGCGAAGTTGAAGAGACCATATTCATAGCATTCGGACTCGTTATACTTATAATTTTCCTTTTTCTTAGAGACTGGCGTTCAACGTTAATACCAATAGTCGCTATCCCGACATCAATTATCTCTGCATTCTTCATTATGTATCTTATGGGGTATTCCATAAACGTGTTAACGCTTGTGGGTATGATACTTGCTATAGGGCTTGTAGTTGATGACGCTATTGTTGTGCTTGAGAACATTTACTCAAAGATAGAAGAGGGGATGAATCCCATTGAAGCAGCTTATAAGGGCTCCAAAGAAATTTACTTCGCTGTAATATCAATTACTATCGCGCTTGTGGCGGTATTTCTGCCAATAATGTTCATAGAAGGGACAACGGGTAAGCTCTTTAAAGAGTTCGCCGTGGTAATTGCCGGTTCAGTTCTTGTATCTGCATTTGTGGCATTAACACTTACGCCTATGATGAGCTCAAGACTGCTGAAAGCAAGTGCCAAGCATAATAAATTCTATAGTTTGACCGAACCCTTTTTTGTAAAGACAATTGATACTTACAGAAAAATGCTCATTGGTTTCATGAAGATCAGGTGGGCTGCGTTTATTATTATAGCTATTGTGGGTGTGCTTATATATATAACCGGATCCTCGCTAAAAAGCGAACTGGCTCCACTTGAAGACCGTTCTAATATCAGGATCCAGGCAACCGCGCCTGAAGGCGCAACATTTGAGTACATGCAGAAGTATATGGATGATCTGAGCGATGTTGTGATTACATCAACGCCTGAAATTCAAACCCCTATCACAAATGTTGGGGCAGGGGGACAGGTGAACAACGGGTTTATTAACATGTATCTTGTGCCGCCCGGTGAAAGGGAAAGAACTCAGCAGCAGATATATGATAAACTTGCCAAAGAAATAAACCAGATATCAGGGATCAGGGCATTCCCCTCGCAGCCGCCAACAATTGGCGGCCGGTTTGGCGGACAGCCTATTCAGTTTGTGCTGCAGGCTCCTGAATATGAAAAACTTGAAGAATTCATGCCAAAATTTCTTGAAGAAGCCAATAAGCAGCCTGAACTTACTTTTGTTGACGCAAATTTGAAGATCAATAAACCTGAAATAAATCTGACAATTGACAGACAAAAAGCTTCAGATCTTGGTGTATCTTTCAGTGATGTGGCATCAACACTCCAGATATCTTTCGGGAGCCAGAGGTTTGGCTATTTTATAAAGGAAGGCAAGCAATACCAGGTATTAGGGCAGGTTACAAGAGATAAACGTGATAACCCGTATGACCTGAGGTATCTTTATGTAAGGAATAAAAATAACCAGCTGATACAGCTGGATAACCTGGTCAGTTTAACCGAACAGGCGGCTCCCACAACAAGGTACCGTTATAACAGGTATTCATCCGCTACTATTTCCGGCGGTCTCGCGCCGGGTTATACCCTTGGTGATGGTATTGCCGCTATGCGGCGCGTTGCGGCAGAGGTTTTACCTGAAGAGTTTAACACGGCGCTTGCCGGGCAGTCAAAGGATTTTGAAGAAAGTTCTTCAAGCTTATTGTTCACTTTTGTTTTTGCGCTGATAATTATTTACCTGGTGCTCGCTGCACAGTTTGAAAGTTTTATTGATCCTTTCATTATTCTGCTTACAGTTCCGCTTGCGCTCTTCGGCGCGCTGCTATCGCTTTGGGTGTTCGGGATGACACTCAATATCTTCAGCCAAATCGGGATAATTATGCTGATCGGGCTCGTTACCAAAAATGCGATCCTTATTGTGGAATTTGCGAACCAGAAAAAGGAAGAAGGCCTTAGTGTCAAAGAAGCCGTTGATGAAGCGGCTGTGCAGAGATTCAGACCAATTATGATGACAAGTATCGCCTCCGCGCTTGGCGCGCTGCCAATTGCTATCGGTATCGGAGCAGGCAGCCGTGTATCGCTTGGTATCGCTATTGTTGGCGGACTCATTTTCTCAACATTCCTTACACTGTTTATTGTACCTGCAATTTACACATATCTATCCAGGCATAAAGCCGCAAATCCTGATCTTAAAAAGTACAAAGAAACCGACGATGATGAAGAACGCAATCTTGCCCTCGAAAATCCCGCATAGGATTTAATATTTGCTTTGACGATATTTGATACAATTTTAATTTATAAATTCTCATGACACCACGAGTTGTGATTTGCTTTCAATTTGTTCTTTGACGATATTTGATACAATATGTAAAGCATTATGGCAGGTACGGAATCAGTTGTGATTTGCTTTCAATTTGTTCTTTGACGATATTTGATACAATACGGTATTTGTGCCGTTGTAAATAATCCTGGTTGTGATTTGCTTTCAATTTGTTCTTTGACGATATTTGATACAATATTGGTTCACTTGCATATACAAATCAGATTGTTGTGATTTGCTTTCAATTTGTTCTTTGACGATATTTGATACAATACTCTGCTTAACTTCAGCCACAGAATTTATGTTGTGATTTGCTTTCAATTTGTTCTTTGACGATATTTGATACAATACCGAGAAAAATGGTTTAAACCATTTGGAGGTTGTGATTTGCTTTCAATTTGTTCTTTGACGATATTTGATACAATCCGGAAGGAGGGAATATCAACCGTTAACTGTTGTGATTTGCTTTCAATTTGTTCTTTGACGATATTTGATACAATGCTTTATCGTCAAGCAATCTGCCGTTGAGCGTTGTGATTTGCTTTCAATTTGTTCTTTGACGATATTTGATACAATGAAGGCTTAGAGCCTCTGCAATCCCTGCTTGTTGTGATTTGCTTTCAATTTGTTCTTTGACGATATTTGATACAATTGAACTATAGCGAACTGCCTGTTGGTCTTGGTTGTGATTTGCTTTCAATTTGTTCTTTGACGATATTTGATACAATTCGTCACTTACAATATTGATTTTAACTTCAGTTGTGATTTGCTTTCAATTTGTTCTTTGACGATATTTGATACAATATTTATTGATGCAGATGCTGTCGCAATAGAGTTGTGATTTGCTTTCAATTTGTTCTTTGACGATATTTGATACAATGCAGGCAGATAAAATCATCAACGCATTACTGTTGTGATTTGCTTTCAATTTGTTCTTTGACGATATTTGATACAATTCGCAGGTGTGGGATACGACCGGCGTATATGTTGTGATTTGCTTTCAATTTGTTCTTTGACGATATTTGATACAATAATGCAGCTGAACGAACTTGAATTCTTTTGGTTGTGATTTGCTTTCAATTTGTTCTTTGACGATATTTGATACAATAGCGCAACTTTCTGTAATGAATCGCTTTTAGTTGTGATTTGCTTTCAATTTGTTCTTTGACGATATTTGATACAATAAGCTGACACGAAGAAGCCTGTATATCCATGTTGTGATTTGCTTTCAATTTGTTCTTTGACGATATTTGATACAATTTAGATACAGTATTATCTGATCCGCAACTGTTGTGATTTGCTTTCAATTTGTTCTTTGACGATATTTGATACAATAAATCAGATAAGAAGTTGATCAATAACTCGTTGTGATTTGCTTTCAATTTGTTCTTTGACGATATTTGATACAATAAGGAAAGCATTAACACCAACCCAACGTTAGTTGTGATTTGCTTTCAATTTGTTCTTTGACGATATTTGATACAATTCTTTGCTCATATATACTACAGGCCTGTTTGTTGTGATTTGCTTTCAATTTGTTCTTTGACGATATTTGATACAATTGGGAAATTTCAGTATATATCTACCAAGCCGTTGTGATTTGCTTTCAATTTGTTCTTTGACGATATTTGATACAATGCTTGTTAAAATTTATGTCCGTGAGGTCATGTTGTGATTTGCTTTCAATTTGTTCTTTGACGATATTTGATACAATCAATGTTACACCAGGCGCAAGCGGCTTAAGTTGTGATTTGCTTTCAATTTGTTCTTTGACGATATTTGATACAATCTGTTTCTTGTATCGTCTAATAAAACAAGGTACTTACAGCTATTTGAGTGTCAAAAAAATCGCCAAAGATTAAAGCCGTCTAATTGATATTAAACGGCTTTTTTATTTCTATAAGCTTTGCATTTATTATAGAAAACGCTTAAAACAATTCTAATTGCTGGGGCGGCGCTTTTACTTCTTCTTTCTTTTTACCATAAAATATCTCAATTTCGCCGAATTGTTTGTCTGTAATGCGTAATATCCCTATATGTCCCCTTGGCGGTAAAACAGATTTTACTCTTTTAACGTGAACATCGCTGTTCTCTTTACTCATACTGTGTCGCACATAAATAGAAAACTGGAACATATCAAAGCCATCTTTCATAATAGATTTTCGAAATCTGGCGTAGTTTTTCCTGTCCCGTTTAGTCTCGGTAGGAAGGTCAAAGAATACGAGTACCCACATAATTCTATATTCGTCTAATTTCAGCATTGTATAAATTCAGGATAAATGATCTTTTTTGTTTTGCCTTCAAAACACTTCGCAAGCGATGATGTCGTTCTTTGCATACCTACCATTAAAGGACTTTTTTCTTTTTCTATAAATATATCCGCTGTTGCAATTTCAAGAAGCCGTTTTTTAATTGCCGGGTTAAGTTCTGCAGGTTCGTTCCCGTTATCGGTCACTTCGCATACTATCTTATCTACAAATGGTCTGTATGGCTCCATAATGTCATCTGCAAGGCAATATGCGTTGTATTTGTTCCTGTGATGAATGCCAAGAGTTGGCAGCATACCGCTTGCAACAAGTGCTCGGGCTGTTATTGCCCTTAATATTGCGTAACCGTAATTTAACAGGCTGTTTGGGGGCGGACCTGTTCTTGACCGGTAAAAATCAATATTATCAGGGAAGATGGCTTTCCAGTAGAATGCCGCGGCTCTGGCTTCATGATTCCCGGCGTCACCTGATTTAACCTCTTTAACCCATTTTAGCATATTATCTACCGGTACTCCGTTTATTGAGAGCAATTGTGCCTGATTGTAGATCTTTGCCTGTACAGTTTGCTGCCATAACTGCTTTTTTAAAGGAATAGTTGAGTTTATCTGAGCTCTGAACTTTTCGGATTGAAGTGTGTTGCCTTCAAGATTTAAGAACATACCTGTTGGTATATGTGACCTGTTGCATATTATAACAGCAGCGTTATTTTCTAATAGCTCTGAAAGGAGATATTGCGAGAGAGTAACTCCATAGTGATCGGCTATTACTACGCCTATATCCTCTATGGGTATTGTATGCCTCTTCGCTGTGCCTTGTTCTGCTGTTTTTTCTATAAACTTGTTTCGGTTTTCATACCAATCATCATAATTATCATAATCGATAAAGTCCATTTCAAGTTGCTCAGGCTTTATATCAATTATCAACTGCTGTTGCTTACAGTTCAAATGAGCCGGCGAACCGATGTATAATGTTTTTTTTATCAATTATGTATATATAACGTTTCCTAATCTATCGACAATTATCTTTGAACAAACGTCTTTGATCATCAAATCATCAATAGAACGTTCCATTTTATTTAAGGCTGAATACTCAGATTTATAAACAATAGGTGTGGAAACTTCATGCTTTATGAAAAAGCATTGTTTGCCAGATGAACTCACCATTTTATAAACCCTGTTAACTTTTTTTATATAATTTATATCTATTTGTTTATGGCCAATTTCAGGTATTTCTTCTAGGGTTGGTGCATATACCAAATCATTTGGTGAAAGATGAAATAGTAATTTATATCCTTTTTCATTTGTTTCAGGCACAGCATTTAAACCGTGTTTTTGTCTTTCAATAACAATATTAAGTGGTATAGAATCGTAATCTCTCTTGCCTTTGTTATCAATATAAATTGCAAAAAAGAGATTTGTCCCTTTTGCAGCTTCAACGAATTTACTCTCTTTATTGCCAATTTGCCCAAGCGGGAATTTACTTCCTAACTCGAAAACCCTGGCTTTATAAATCGGCTGGTGCAATTTTCCATCATTGTATATCAAAATGTTTTTATTCATCTCCTCTAAGCCTTCAGGTGTAAATGCCAATTCTGGATTATTTTCTTTGCTAATTAAGTAGTTTTTCAAAATCTTCTGAATCCCGGTATCTGTTATAGATTCAATTGTTTTTAAATCAAAAGTAATGTCAATTGGTTTTCTTGTTGCTGTTAGCCTTTTCCCTTTGGGTACTTTTATCCATGCCAGTTTTACCTCCCCTGAAACAGTGTCCTTATGCATAGGTTTTCTTATAGCCCAGCTATCACCTTTAGTTTGCGATACAACTCCTTTTACTTTCTTACCATCTTTCTCTATCCAATTAGTATATTTGTTTGTTGTCTTATTAATAACCCTCAAATTTTGTTTAAAGCTAACAATGATAGATTCTAAATTATTATTTGCATCTTCTGTAAAATTCTCCCATGGTTTAATAAAATCCATAGGTACTTCTCTTTCAACTGTTTTGCCTTTTTTGGGTTGTTTATAAGATACTTTCTCAAATTTTCGCAGCTTCCTATTCAAGTCAAAGCGTTCATTGGATTTTGCATATAAATTATTCAATAAATTCACATGGTCGCGTGTTGCGCAAGCAATCACTAACGCATCCAAAGCATGGTGTCTATGATCAATACGTTTCTTTTGAAAACCTTTAGAAAGACCAATAGGGACAGTCGGTAATTCTTTTTGATACTTTTCGTTGTAGGTTGTAAAATCAGTAGTGTTTGTAAGTTTGTTCATTCGCTGAAAGCGAGGGAGTATCAAATCATTCCAGACATCATTAAGTCCCCAGTCTTGTTTTAATCGGGAAGTAATTTTTCCATTACCGGGTATAACATTCTTGGAATTAATCCCGTCATCATTGTGCGCTGATCGCACAATGTTTGAAAGCAACGCAGAAATAAATTTACTTATATATCGAGTGTCATTTAACTGCCTTTTTATCATTTTATCTGGTATTTCATCAAGTAGTAGCTTATTACGTTTTGAGCGATTATTTAAGTAATTTTGCTTTATAAAATCCAAATATTCTTCTTCGCTGAATATCTTAACAGATTCGTTGCCTATACCCAATTCAATAATTTCACCATGATGTTTCTTAACAAATTCCAAACCAAGCAGGTTATCTTTTAATTTATTTACAGCTGATTCGCAAATTATTTTATTGTTAAAACTATCATCAAAAAACCTGCTTTGCGGTATAATATGTTCAATTTCGTAGGCAGGTGTAAATAATTTATGCAATGGGATGATTTTACCTGTATAGGGTGAGCGGTATTTCTGCTCCAGCCATAATTTATATCGCTGCAACTCCGAATTTGTTGGTAGGGCTGATTTACTTATTTTTAAAATTTCATCAGGTAGCTCAATATTCGATTTTAAAACACCATCTTCAAAAATTTTTAGAATTTCTTGCTGCATAGGGGAGTGTGGCCTAACATTTTCAATTTTCGGATCATTCTTCAGTTCAGCAAGTAAGGATTTTATCCTAAGGTTTGTATTCTCATTTTCTACGACTAAATTTGTGATCGATTTCCGTTCTTCAGCAGTATTCTTCATCTCTCTTCCAAGTTCAACATGAATTTCATTAAAGTAATCTTTTGCGCCATTTCCAAATTTAGCCCAAATATCTTTAACAACTCTAAGTGTTTCCGTTATAACTTGTTCAACAATCGGGTTACGTAGTGAGTGCTGTTTGAAATCTTCTAAATATTGTGAAAGATCTTCCAGTGAGTTCCATTTATCGTTACTCGTAGCTTCGGAATGTCGGTCATATACAATATAACTTGCCAGCCAAAGTTGTAACCCTTGGAAGTCGTTCGGGGTCTTTAATTCATTTTTACTTGCTTTTTCTCTAACTAAAACTCTAATTTCTGAATCTTCTTCTGCGTTTATAATTTTATCAATCCTTTGCTTTGTCTTATGATCAATATTATCCCATTCCCAATATTTGCCTAAACGAATTAGTGGTAGCAATTTTTTGATAGCTTTTACAGAATAACTTCCATATTCACTTTTGAAAGGTGGGTATTTGATGAAATTCTCTACAAATGAATCAATATCTAATTTATGTTTTTTAGCGTATTGTTTTAATGCTTTTTCGTATTCAGTTTTATCAGTAACAGAGTAAATAATGTGCCATAATTGTTGTTCGGTTTCAGCAGTAAGAAAATCATTACCAATATTAACTACTTTTTCTATCCTGTTTTTAATATTAGTGTGTGTTTCGTTGCATGGATACAATTTATCTTCAACAAAGTTCCATCTGTATTTAATGATTTCATTGTTTAAATCTTTGCCTTTTAATCCTGTATTAGCCAGCAGATATTTAATAACAGCTTTTTGATCTACATCTTTCCTGTTGTTTAAAAATTCGAATAGTTTTTCGTAATCTTCAGTATTCTGTAGAACTGATTTGGTTATATTGGTGTCATCATCTTTTTTGTAAATGCTTAGATTGTAAATCCATTGCCATAGTCTGAATTCCTGATATGCTGGATGTGATTTGGGAATTGCTTTTAGATGCTGTATTTGTCTTTTCCCTTCTTTATCTGTAAATTCTCTATACTCAAGTGTACAATTGGTTATAGATGACTTTTTGCTTTTTAAAGGTCGCTGATAAAAGATAATATCATCTAAGAAAAGATGTACAAAATCTCTTTTGCTCAAGGTAAGTTGGTGTGTTTCATTATTTTTATAGAGTTCTCTTACGCAATCGTTATAGATTTCCTCATCCTGCAGCTCACTGTGGTATTCACTTTGTTTCTTTAGAATTTGCCTTAATTCGTCCTTGTAATATTTGCGCTCAATTGTTCGTACTAATTTTCCTCTAATTTTCTGTTTCGGGTTCTGAAGCAAAGTGTCGTATATATAAGCTCCTACTGTTTCGTTAGCTTGTTCAATTTCTTGTTCAGTTTTCTTTTTTAGCAATGTCCAATCATCTTCTCCAGGTGCTCTGAAACTTCTTTTTTCTCTTCCTTCTTTATCTTTCTTTACTGTTCCATCATCATTTAGTTCTGTTGTTACAATGAAATCTCTTACCTTATCTTTCCAGTCATATAATGGAATTTTACTTGATCTGCGGTAAATCCAACCATTTTCCAGCACTAAACTGTACCAAACCTCTGATTTGCCTTTTTGCTGATCATCTGCTTTTACATCGGTAATTGCGAGTGAATGAAATTCAACTATTTTATTTAAAAATTCTTCTTCCTCTTCTCCTCGCAATTGATAATATCCGCGCTTTTGATTGAAATTTAACAATATCCAAGCCAATTCTTCTTTTTCTATTTTTTCAGTAAGCGCTTTCTTGCGCAAAAAATAAATTGTCCAATCATATGGTATTAATTTTTCATTGCCAGCTTCATCTTTTAAATAGTCAGGGCGTTGTTTTCTAAAGTCTTCCAGCATTTCGCTAAAGGAATTCTTAAAAATGAATTGTTTGTTGTTATAAGCGATTTTTGGTTCTTTTTCAGGTAAAAATTGTCCTAACCTGTGTTCGAAGTCGATTTCTAGGGCATAATGTTCTGGTAGGTAGCCTAATATATTTAACAATCTAAGCAGTCTTTGTCTTCTAAGCAAATGCCTTTCTCTTAGTCTGCGTACGCTTCTCATTCTTGTTCTTTCAGCAGTTTGTGATATCGAATTCCCTTTACCAAAATCTCCTAATTGGTCTTGGCTCATTGGAATTATTCTGCTCCCTAATCCAAGTATTTTTCCTTGTCTATTTTCAAAGTCTTGCTCAATTAATGCCCAACCAATTGAATTTGTACCCAAGTCTAGTCCAAGTATTTTTTTCATTATGTTTGTATTTTATTAGATTATTTATTATCTTGCAAATGAACAAATAAAGCAAATCACAATAAGGATTATTCCGTTGTGAAAACATTTAAAGTGGTCTGTTTCCTTCATCGGTTTCAGGTCGCTTTTTTTATTCCATTTTTTAAGATTTTTGATTTAATACATAAAAAAAAGGCCAGCACGTTAACCAAATCGGCTAAATGCCACCCCCTATAATTTAAACTTTGTTATTTATTTAATTTATTTCAAGTCAACTTAAGGGTTTGTCTATTTTTTCAAAATCAATTCTTTGAGCCTTTGTGGCAGACTTTTGGTTTTGTTTCTTAAAAGAACAATACAACTCAAAGTTAAATTGTTGTGCCAAAATCTGTGGGTTTTTAATTCAAACATTTTTTAGCTATATTTGCTATGGCACACACAAAAATAATCGAAAAAGCAATTACCTTTGATGACATTTTGCTCGTTCCCGCAAAATCAAAGGTCTTACCCAGGGACGTAAATATTTCCGCTAGATTAACCAAAAACATCACTTTAAACACCCCGATACTTTCAGCCGCTATGGATACAGTTACTGAATCTGAGCTTGCCATTGCAATGGCGCGCGAAGGCGGTATAGGCATTTTGCATAAAAATATGTCAATAGAAAAGCAGGCATCTGAAGTTGACAGGGTAAAAAGAAGTGAGAGCGGTATGATCTTAGACCCGATCACACTGAAGGTTAACCAAACCGTTGGCGACGCCAACCGCTTGATGGAGCGTTATAAGATTTCAGGTTTCCCGATAATCAACGATGAGAACGAACTAATCGGTGTATTAACCAACCGCGATCTTAGATTCGAGCCAAATCAAAACACCAAGGTGTCTGAATTAATGACGAAGGAAAACCTCGTCACCGCACCGGTTGGTACTACGCTTGAGCAGGCGGAGCGTATTTTGCAGAAGCACAAAGTTGAAAAGCTTCCTGTGGTTGATAAACACGGCAAAATAAAAGGTCTCATAACATTCAAAGATATCATCAAACGGAAGAAGCATCCGTTTGCGGCAAAGGATTCACACGGCAGGCTGATTTGCGGCGCTGCGGTTGGTATTGCATCCGATACGCTTGATAGGGTAGCCGCGCTTGTTAAAGCAAGCGTTGATGTTGTGGTTGTTGATACTGCGCACGGTCACTCACAGGGTGTACTTAACGTTGTAAAAGAAATAAAGAAGAATTTTGATATTGATGTAATTGCGGGTAACGTCGCAACCGCAGAGGGAACGCTTGATCTTATCAAAGCCGGAGTCGATGCCGTTAAAGTCGGTATCGGTGCAGGTTCAATCTGTACCACAAGAGTTGTTGCAGGTGTGGGTATGCCGCAGATCACGGCAGTATTCAACGCTGTATCAGCAGCGGCAAAATATAAAATACCAATTATTTCCGATGGCGGCATAAAACAAACAGGTGATATTCCCAAAGCAATAGCAGCTGGGGCTGATTGTATTATGGTAGGCGGACTTCTTGCCGGCACGGAAGAATCACCCGGCGAAAAAGTATTGTATGAAGGACGCGTATTTAAAATGTACCGTGGAATGGGCTCACTGGAAGCGATGAAAGCCGGCAGTGGTGATAGGTATTTCCAGGATCCGGAGTCAGAGCTAAGCAAGCTGGTACCCGAAGGTATTGAAGGCAGGGTGCCTTATAAAGGACCCCTAAGCGATGTGATCTACCAGATGGTAGGCGGCTTAAGAGCCGCCATGGGTTACTGCGGATGCGGTACTATTGCGGAATTACAGAAGAACGCCAAGTTCATAGAAATAACCAATGCGGGTCTGAAGGAATCACACCCCCACGATGTTATTGTAACCAAGGAAGCACCGAATTACCAAGTAAGAAGATAGCCTTATTCGTATCCCCGCGCAGGCGGGGATCTCTATTTTCGAATAAACTTATAACATAGATCAAAGCCCAAATGTCAAAAGCATTTGGGCTTTTTTTTGTATCCCCACGTAAGCGGGATTCTCCATTTTCGATTTTTGTGTTAAGTATCGTTGCGTATACTTTTTGATAAATGATTGAGCCGCAAAGAGTGATATTGTTTTTGGATACTTGCTGAATTTTATCAAAACCCCGAAGGGGTGACATTATTGTAGTCCAATGAAATGGAAATTCCCAAACCCCGCCTGACTGCCTTAGCAGTAAGAGGTGGCATTATTTGATCAAATGGTATTTGATTTGTCATTTGGATTCTGGCATTTGACATTAAGCCTCAAAAAAAGGGCAGAGAAAAAACTCTCCGCCCTAATATGAACTGAAATTCAAAAACTATAAAAAAACTACCTTATCTTCTTTTTATGTCTGTTCTTTCTCAGTCTTTTTTTCCTTTTGTGAGTAGCCATTTTATGGCGTTTTCTCTTTTTACCGCTTGGCATGAAATTGCTCCTTGCTTTATGATTATTATTAAATTTTTACTTTATATTTTTATATCTTATTTATCTTTTTTGCTTTCTTACTTTTGCTTTCTGCGCTTTTTGCAGTCCCGCGTTTCTGCTTAGCGGGATTGACTTTTGCCAGCTTCTGATTACTTCTCATTATACTTTTCAAGCAGTGAATCATTTACCGTCTTTTTAAACTCTTTTGATACCTTGAACATCGGAACAAATCTTCTGCCAAGCTCAACCTTAGCGCCTGTTTTCGGATTCCTTGCAATCCGTGGCTTACGTTCCTTTACTTTAAACGTACCAAAACCTCTGATCTCAATGCTTTCCTGTTCTCTCAGCGCGTCAATAACGCATAAAATGAAACCTTCAACAACGGTTTCTGTTTCAACCTTGCTTAATCCTGTTGCGTTAGCAATTTTATTCGCTATATCTGCTCTTGTCATAAATTATAATATATAATTTAACTTAAAATCCGGTATTTTATTGTAATATATTTATGGCTGAAACTTATACTGCAATATAGGTTCATCAAATAGCTTACCTTTAATATCAGTAACATCTTCTATCTTTGAGCCCATTACTTCTTCAAAGAAAGAGAACTTTTTCTTTTCCTTTACAATTCTAGGTTCACCTTCAATGCCTGCCATTTTACCGGTAATTCTGATGGCATCTTCAAATGTACCCAGTGAATCAACCAATCCATACTCTTTGGCCTGCAGGCCGGTAAAAACCCTGCCGTTTGCGTATTTCAGCAGTGTCTCTTTATCCATCTTCCGCTCTTTGGCAACTACATCAAGAAACTGACCGAAACTGTTATCTACAACATCCTGGAAATATGCCTTGTCGGAATCGTTCATGGTTTTAAAGGGACTCCCGGCATCTTTTAAACTTCCGCTCTTAATGGTAGTCTGAGAAATTCCAAGTTTTTCTGCGAGATCCTTAATGCTTATGAACTGCGCTATAACTCCAATGCTGCCGGTAAGTGAACCCGGATTGGCTATTATTAAACTTGAACCTACTGCTATATAATAGCCGCCTGAAGCTGCTATTGAACCCATCGATACAACGATGATCTTTCCGCCGTCACGGGTCTTTTTTACTTCTTCGTAAATTTCCTGTGAAGCGGCTACGCCGCCTCCGGGAGTGTTAACCCTCAGTATTATAGCCTTAATGGATTTATCTTCCCTGAAGCGTTTTATCTGCTCAACGGTCTTTTCAGATGATACTATCACATCGTTTATTTCAACTATCGCAATCTTATCACCTGAACCGCCGGAAACAAATTCGCCTCCGTCACGTTTTATGGCGGAAGCGAATGCGAAAAAGCTGATCGCAACAATTATCATCCCGAAAAACAGTAAACTTAAAAATATACCCCAGAACCATCTGCCGGAATTATCCTTCTTTGGAGGATGCACAGGATGATTCTGTGTTACTGTATTTTGTATTTGGGGATCCTGCTGCATTTATAAAATTAATTATTATCGTTCTTTAACTGGTCACGCATCTTAATAGCATCCTGTGCTTTTTCATTCTGACCTAAGTTTGCGTAAACCTGGATCAAAAGTTCGTATGCGTTAAGTTTGTTATCTTTATCTGTTGATGATGTCAACTCTTCGAGGTAAGGTAAAGCCGCATTGTATTTATCTTTGTATGATGCGTCATCAGGGTTGGCTTCCCTTAACTGCTCACCCCATTTTAAATTGGCAAGTGAAATATTGTAGATAATAACTTCATATGCGCCTGAACCCTTTGTAACCTTGCTTAAGCCATTGTTGTATTCATTGATAGCACCGGCAAAGTCGCCGTTCTTTTCAAGCTCAACGCCTTTATCAATTGTTGGTTTAACAAGTATTGTATTTATTCTGCCGTTTAAAGCGGCGATATTATCTTTAACAAATGCGCTATCCGGAAGCAAAGCCAAAGCAATTTCAAAATTATTCAGAGATTCCTGGAACTTCTTAACAGCGTCATTATCTGCGCCGGTTTTGGCTATTTTTTCGCCGTCTTCATACTGCTTGTAACCTCTGTCATACATAGTGCCCCAGGCTTCGGTAAGCTCTGTTCTGAATGTATTTTTTCCGATGCCTCTGTATTTATCCATAGCGGTTTTAACACCGTCAGCTTTTCCGAGCTGCGCGCGGGACATTGCAAGATAGAACCATGCTTCTTCGTTTGTAGGGTTATTATTAGTTTCTTTCAAAAATTCTTCTTCAGCTTTTTTATAGTCACCCTGGTTATAAGCTAATTTCGCAGTTGTCTGTTCTGCTGAGGAACAGCCCCCGAAGTAAAATAATACTGCCGATAAGATCAAAAATACAGATAAAACTTTTACGGACCTCATTTGGTTGATTCTCCTGTTATTTTTATAATTTTCTTGTAATCGCCTTATTTTTAAGGACTTAAATATACTCAAAAAAAATCTTATTAAAAAGTTATAAATTTTTTATTTATTCCTCATTATTGATCTTGAAAGTAAATACTCAATTATCAGGAATATAACTGCCAAAATCAGGAAATATTGCCACAGGTCTTTGCCGGTTCTAAGATCAATTACTGCTGCCGTTAGCACTTCCTCTGGTGAAACAACATTAGCATTCAGTGCGTAAGTATCATTAAACAATACCTCAATATTACCGGGTTTCATCCTGCCTGTTTGAGATTCCAAAGCATTAAAATTAACAGGTACGCGAAGTATATCTCTGCCCGAATTAATCACAGAATAAATTCCGGTGTTGTTTAGTGTACTTCCCAGGTTCAGCAGTTGTGTCTGTTCGTTCGTCACTATGAACTCAGGCACATTCTCTCCTGCGGAGCTTATCAGAAGCGTATCACTTTTCATCTCGTACCGGTTCAGCTCCGCATAGTAATCTTTGCCTGCAATTGCGGGCCTTATGCCGTTAATATTTGATGTGTAAAGTATGCTTCTTATGGTAACCGGCGAAAATAAATTCTTAACGGGAAAGTTACCCGCGCTCATATCTGGCGCTGAGGCGAACATGATAAGTTTACCTTTCCCCCTGGAATACTCTTCCATAAAGTTCGTTCCGTTCGTAAGCGTTACTATCGATAAAGCGTTTTTGCCCCCTGAAAGGCTGAAGCCAGAAATTAGTTCAGGTGATTCTATGCCGGGGTTATTTTTATCTGATTCTCTCCTGAAAATACCTTCAAACACCGGATGGTCATAATCAATTTTCTCAAATTTCACTGGAGTTTCTGAATAATACTTTCCGCCGATATACGGCAGGTCAAGTTCTTTCATCAGGGTATTATTGTAATTCGAAATATCGGAAAGCGCGCCGGGATATATCACCGCGCCTCCCCCCGCATCAATGTACTCTTTCAGTTTGTCAACTTCGCCCGCGGAAAATGAAGGCTTATTGATAATAACAACACTGTTGTATGAACCGAGGTCTTCTCTTGATATATCCGAAGCGTTGATCTCCCTGATGTTAAACAGGGTTGATATTTCCGTGCTGGCTGATATCTGGGCGGATGTTGTAAGAACAAGCTTCACATATTCGGCGTCCATTTGGGAGCCTGATGCCAAAAGTACATTCACTTTTTCGGGAATGTAAAATGAAAAATACTGCCTGTTATCACCTGAAATTTCGTCATCTGCAATATCGTTCTGCACAAGCTCAATACTGCCTGAAGAAAATCCCGCCGCCTCCGGCTTGATCATGAACTCTGTTTCAACGGTAGTATTTGCAGGGATATCCAGAACCTTTTCTTCTTTGTGATTTCCGTAACTTATAATTACGCTTTTGTTAACTGAGTTGAAGTTGTTGTGATTGTTCAGCTTCGCTTTGATCTTTACGGGCCTTGCCTTTTCGAAGATCTTTGATACTACATTCACCGTATCAAGCGAGATATTGTTGGCATCTCTTGAACCGGTTAGAATTACAGAAAAGTGCAAATTATCTTTTCCTTTGAACCCGCTTTGGGGAATAAGATCTTTCTTAAGAAAACTTAACTGCCCATCTGTAACAAGGTATATTTCTTTGTGAGTATTTGATGCGGAATTCAGAATACTCTCGGCGTAATAAAGCACTTCGTTTATATCGCGGGTAACCTCAGATGTTTTTAGCTGGCTCAGAGTATCTTTAATTAATGAAAATTCTTTGTAGGGAACAGTAGAACGCGCAGCGTTGAGCCCGGAAACTGTCGTAAAAAATAGTTCATCGTTTGTACCTAAGGCGTCAATGATCTCTGTAACCTTCTTTTTACCGCTTTCAAAGTCATTGCCGCTTTTATCTCTGGATTGCATGCTGAATGAATCATCAAGTATTATCAAAACGCTGCTCTTTGCTTTTTCACCGGGTGTACCTAAAAAGCCGGAATCAAAAGGCTTGGCGAACATCATAACCAGGAAAATTATGAACGCTATTCTGCATAACAGAATCAACAGCTGCTTAAGCTTGATCTTTTTGTATTTGGACTGCTGTATTTCCTTTAAGAACATCAAAGTAGAAAATTCAATCTTCTTTGTCCTTTTAAGATTGAATATGTGTATCAATATCGGAATTGATACCGCTGCCAAACCCCATAATAATAACGGATTTAAAAATGTCATATCTGCAAAACTAAAAATTTATTCTCTTTATTGAACTTGATAAATTTATCCTTGTTCCTTATTTATAATATCCCCGCGAAAGCGGGGATCTCAGGCTATATTCCCTTCAGGCTCTATAAACCTTACCCAACTCGTAGGTTTTGACTACAATAATTTCACTCCTTCGGAGTTGGATTTGATTCTAACTACAACCAATTCCTCTTCTGAATCAATATTTAATTCCCCCTTTGAAAGGGGAGGATATTTCTGCTAACCGTACAGCCGCAATTAAACTTTGATTCACCTCTAACAAAATTTTCGATGGGGATGTTGCTTTTTATATAACCTCACCCCCAACCCCTCTCCTGTAAGGAGAGGGGAGCGGTAATTCTAAAATTTTGGTTCTCCCACTCCTATGTCAGTTCAGAAAACTGTCACGAACTAACAACATCGGCTTCTAATTCCCCCTCGAAGGGGGAGGATATTTCTTACTAAACCTCACCCCCAGCCCCTCTCCTGTAAGGAGAGGGGAGCGATAATTCTAAAAATTTGGTACTCCCACAACTATGCCAGTTCAGAAAACTGACCAAAACAAACAACATCGGCTTCTAATTCCCCCTTTGAAGGGGGAGGATATTTCTGCTAACCGTACAACCGCATTTGAACTTTGATTCACCCCTAACAAAAATTTCCGATGGGGATGTTGCTTCCAATTAACCTCAACGATGTCAATTCTAACGAAGAAAAATGAGAGCCCTGTCTTAATCCCGAAGGGATGAAATTATTGTAGCCTTTTGAATTACCTGGAGATGAAACCCCGCCTGACTGCCTTAGCAGTAAGGGGTGACATTATTCCTTTAAATATTAACCTTATAACATCTATATAAATTGCAACTTAAACAAATTAAAATTATTTTGCCTTTCTTAACATAAAAAATTGAAAAATCATAAATATAAGTAAAATGGATCAGTCAAAATTCACATCACTGGAAACTGAAAAACGCGTATTTAAACCTAACGCTGAATTTTCCAAAAAGGCGCACATTAGATCAATGGCGCAGTATAAAAAAATGTACAATGAATCAGTAAAAGCGCCCCAAAAGTTTTGGGCAAAAGCAGCAGCGGAGCTGCACTGGTTCAAAAAATGGAAAACGGTTCTGCAGTGGAAAGCGCCGCACTCAAAATGGTTTGTTGGCGGAAAAATTAACATGAGCTACAACTGCCTGGATAGACACCTTGATAGCTGGAAAAGAACCAAAGCCGCGATAATTTGGGAAGGCGAGAACGGCGATACCGCTACATGGACCTACCAGGAGCTGCATCGGCAGGTCTGCAAATTTGCAAACGTACTTAAAAAAATGGGAATCGAAAAGGGTGACCGCGTTTGCATATATATGCCGATGGTACCAGAGATCGCCGTGGCAATGCTTGCCTGCACACGTATCGGCGCGGTGCATTCGATTGTGTTTGGCGGCTTTTCAGCATCAGCATTGATAGATAGAATCAACGACGCGCAGGCAAAAATGATCATCACTGCAGATGGCGGCTACCGCCGCGGGGAAATTGTTAACCTGAAAGCTAACGTTGATGAAGCTATGCCCGGATGTCCCACAATAGAAAACGTAATTGTTGTAAACAGAACTGGTCATCACATTGATTTCCACTTAGGCCGTGACCATTGGTACAGCGAGCTTATGATGGGTGTGGATGATGACTGCCCCGCGGAACCGCTCGATAGCGAGCATCCGCTCTATATATTATACACCAGCGGCACGACCGGCAAGCCTAAAGGTATTCTGCACACAACAGGCGGCTATGCAACTCAAACATATTTGACCAGCAAATATGTTTTCGATCTTAAACCCGAAGATATTTACTGGTGCACCGCCGATGCCGGCTGGGTAACTGGACACTCATACGTTGTTTACGGTCCGCTGTTAAACGGCGCAACAACGCTTATGTACGAAGGTGCGCCCAATTTCCCTAATCCCGATAGATTCTGGGAAATTATCGATAAGTATAAAGTTAATATATTCTATACCGCGCCAACTGCAATTCGCGCTTTCATTAAATGGGGCGAGGAGTGGCCGCTGAAGCATAAGCTTGATTCCTTAAGGCTTCTTGGCACGGTGGGCGAGCCAATTAATCCCGAAGCATGGATGTGGTACCACAAAGTAATTGGTAAGGGTAAGTGCCCGATTGTTGATACATGGTGGCAGACAGAAACGGGCGCGATCATGGTTTCACCGATACCCGGCGCAACGCCAACCAAACCGGGCACGGCTACGCTCCCATTCTTTGGAATAATGCCTGAGGTGGTTTCCAGGGAAGGTAAGCCATGCAAAGCGAATGAAGGCGGGTATTATGTCATAAAGCATCCCTGGCCAAGTATGCTGCGCACTATATGGGGAGATGATGATCGTTATAAAAAACAATATTGGTCGGAATTCCCCGGGCTGTATTTTACGGGAGACGGCGCGCGGCGCGATAAGGACGGTTACTTCTGGATAATGGGCAGGGTTGATGATGTGATAAATGTTAGCGGTCACCGCATTGGCACTGCGGAAGTTGAATCAGCGCTGGTATCGCACCCCAAGGTGGCGGAAGCCGCCGTGGTGGGCAAGCCTGATGACATGAAGGGCTCGGCAATATCAGCTTTTGTTACGCTTGAAAGCAAGCATAAACCCAGCGAAGAACTGAATGCTGAATTGAAACTTTGGGTCACAAAACAAATCGGCGCGCTTGCTCGCCCGGACGAGATCCGCTTCACTGAAGCGCTGCCAAAAACACGCAGCGGTAAGATAATGCGCCGCCTGCTCCGCGAGATCGCTACGCAGGGCTCCGTCAGCGGTGATACTACCACGCTTGAGGATTTTTCAGTCCTTGAAGCTTTGAGAACGGACGAAGAGTGAGCAATGATTTCGGATTGCGGATTTATGGTTGCGGATTGAAAGTCAAAAGCAAGATGTAAAATGGGTAATAAAATATACATACTATCATCTCCCCCCTGTAAGGCCGAAGGACTGCCTTTGGCATGTGGGGATAAAGGGGGGTTACTTTGCTAAATTTTTCCCCCGCAGTTGGTCTTGACGCACTTGTTTATAGGCTGACCAACAGCAAAAGGCAAAGCAGAACACGGATAACGCGGATAAAACTGATTGAAACTGATTTGTTCTCAAAATAACCCCGACCTTTAGGTCGGGGTAAGAGATACAAAAAAAAAGGCTTGAGCCCTGAATAATGTTAAATGAGCAAACATGAAACATGGCGTACGCGAAAATATTGGAAATCGGTCGGAGGGCTATTGATTGAAGAGTTTTGCGCTGTTCGTAGGGGTCCATTTATTGGAACTCGATTGATTGACGGAGTAATAGTTTTGAATGAAGAAACGAGAATTCATAATTCCAATTTCTTTGATATTAAAGATAGGGATGTCATATCCATTCAAACCAAACAAAATAGATTGGGAATGTATTTGATGGGTCAAGCTTTTTTTTCTGCTGATTTGCTGGAGACTTTTAAACCTAAGAGTATTAAAAGGGTATTAATATGCGGAATGAATGATGAAATCCTTCACCCAATATGTGAAAAATATAATATTGAGGTTGTCGTAATTCCGAACGTCGATATATCGACTGAACTGGGATAAAAATGCTAACACCAAAATACAACATACTCCTAAATGGCAAATACTTTGACGCCATTTACCCGGTGGATTATTACAATGATAAAAAGATATTTCATGATTCCGGTGCAAGGCAGTTTTTTGTAATTTACCAATTGGCTGCAAGCAGGAAACATGTAATTGAAATTGAAGATATGAAATCGGGAAGTAAAACAGTTATTCCTGATGAAAAGTTTTTTAGAAAGTGGGTTGAAGATTATTACCCGATGTATCTAAACTATCTTGATAACTACAATTAAACAATCGATCCGCTTTTGTGGATCTTAAAAATTTATGAAAGAAAACGAACCAATATTAATTAAAGCAGAATTCAACCCGATAGTGAAAACATACATAATGCTGTATGTCTTCGGGATATTGCTGGTTACAGTTGTGGGAATACCTTTTGCAATTGTGTGGATATGCGGCCTTGGTCAGTGGTACAGCCGCCATTATTACGAAAAGCTATACTGCGTGCTCACCGAAAAACACCTGCGTTTCAGAATGGGAATATTGTTCACCATTGATAAAACTATTCCGCTTGAAAATATTCAGGATCTCACTTTCTACGAGGGTCCCGTACTGCGCCATTTTAATCTTGCGATGCTTAAAGTTGAAACAGCAGGGCAGGGCGATCACTCAAGTAACCAAATGAAGCTTGTAGGCGTGGTTGATGCGCATGTATTCCGCTCAAGAGTCCTTGAACAGCGTGAAGCGGTGAAGATGAGACTAACCGCCGCCAACCAAAACGATCCGCAGATAATTCTCCTTGAAAAAATTGCAGCCACGCTCGAAAGAATTGAATCCGGTTTCATCAAATAAAATATATTCAAAAGTATCACGTGTTTACAAAAGAGAACCATATTGGTGTTATAATATTAAATATGTTTCAGTAAATTTGCCGCATAATTCATTTCAAAACCTTCCCTTACCTGCCGTGAAGATCACGGTTCGGCTAAAATAATAAATAACTTAATTCATAATAACTTTATGAACAAATATTCTATTGCCGCAGCTTTGCTGCTGTTAATTTCATTTTCACTGTTTTCCCAGGATCAAATGTCGCCTGTAACAGGCTCACATGATCTCGAAAAGGTCACTATTGATAAATACGTTTTCGAAACCGCGCTTAACAGCGCCGATAGGACCATAACATTCCTTCAATGGGTCATAGGGGTATTTTCGGGTGTGATCACAATTTTGTTTGTTATCTTCAAATACCGGGATGAAAAATCACTGCAGAAGAACCGTGATGAGCTTAAGGAATCACAGGATAAGATCGAGCGCATCAGGCTTGAGCTCATTGAGGAAGAACACAAAATGAAATTGCTGGTTGAGCGCCTGCAAAGCGTGACGGGTGATTACGAATCCAAGATATCAGCAATTGAAGACAAAATTTTAACCCTTGAAAATAAAAGCGATGAGCTTGACCGCAAGACCGATAACATGAACGAGATAAACCGTTATTTCAGCATTGCCTATAATTCAGTAGAAAGCGGTAACTATAGTGAGGCCGTAAGATATTATACCAAAATAATTGAATCTAACCCCGATGAGCTTACACTTAAAGTTGTGCTTAACAACAGGGGGATAGCGCTTCAGAACCTTGGGAAAAATGATCTTGCTCTCAAAGATTACCAGCAGGTTATTGATATCGATCCATTGCATCCTCAATCTTACGGCAATCGCGGCAATGTGTATGATTCCACCGGCAATTACGAAAAAGCTATCGCGGATTATTCCAAAGGTATAGAGCTTAAAAGCGATTACACAGACGCATTCTACAATCGCGGGTGGGTGTATCTCAAAACAGGGGAGTATAACAAAGCTATCGCTGATTTCAAAAGGTTAATTCAGATCTCTCCAGCAGATATTGACGCTATGTTCAGCCTGGGAGAATCTTATCTCCTGGATGGCAGCCTGCCGGCTTACGAGAATATTCTCGCTGATATCAAATCCAAACAACTCAACGAAAATTACCGCACGGTGCTGCACTTCTTTGAATTACTTGGTAAAATAGCCGGAGGCGAAAATGTGGATAGACCCGCTGAAGCGCTGGGTGAATCAATCAAAATGAATGGCAAGCTGAAGTGGAATACCGGTGAGCTTAACGGGTGGGCAAAAAATTCTCCTGTGCTGAGCGATAAACAAAAAGCCCGGGTTATTGAGCTGCTGAGTGCGGCGGGTTGAAGTGTTCATAATACCCTGATTTAGGGGGTGACAGGAGTTTTTGAGTAGCCACGACCTTTAGGTCGTGGTAATAATTAAAAAAAACAAGTGGGCTTCAGCCCCAATTGTAAATGATTTGTTTTTCAGTTCCCGCAGCGACCCCCACCAACTCCCACATGCCAGGGGCAGTCCTTCGGCCTTCAAAGTGGGATGGTGACAAAATTAATTTTAATCACCAGACTTCAAAAGTCTGAACTTGCTCTCTATATTCTGAAATCGTAGTGTATAAAAGTAGTATTGTAACATGACAAGACTTTTGAAGTCTTATCATTTCTTTTGCGACCCCCTCCAACTCCCCCTTGTAAAGGGGGAGTGTGACAGGACAGAACCCAAACCAACTTACCCACTCACCAACTCAACGTACTCCCAGTTTCTCCAGCATCTTCTTTGCATTTTGATTTTCCGGGTCAAGTTCAAGTACCCTCTTGTAGCTTTCAATTGCCAATTTATTTTCACCTTTGTTCATGTATGCTTCCCCCAGGGAATCCCACACATTTGGCACCCCCGGGAACAATTTTGCGTTCAGCTTGAATACTTCAATTGCATCATCAAGCAATTTATCGTTCATTAACTCATACCCGAAGAAATTAAGGTGTTTATCTTTGTATAACAATCCGAATTCTTCAAAGATCTGTTTCAAAGAGCTCTCCAGCTTTTCAATTCCTCCCTCTTTCATGATCGCGTACATTTTCATTTCCATGTTAACATTGGGCTTTGGGTACTCTTTGCCATTAAGGGCATCTTCATAACGCATTATGATCTCATCGGCTACCTCTCCCAGGTTTGAATTGATTATCACCGTATAGCCATCCTTCATTTGCGCAACTGTACTGTTCCACACAGGTGTGCCTCCGGCACGTATGCCCGGGCTAATAAGCCCGGATTTCCTTATATACTGCTCAAATTTAAGAAGGTCCTGCGCATTGGAAAACATTCCGCCTGCCGGCGATGGCTGCTCTTTGGATGGCGAATTCAACTTCTCGCCTGAAAATGATATTCTCGTGCCATTGGCCATATTGGGGACAGTTTCTCCGATAAGAAGGTAATGTGTATTTATCAAACCAAGCGGAATTATAAAGCGCTCATTTAGATTTTCAACGTAACTTTTGCTAGTAATTTTTTCAACTATTGCTCCAAGTACAACATAACCTGAGTTAGAATACTCCCGCCCCGTACCGGGCTCAAATAACAGCGGTTCATCTTTTATTATTTCAAGGTAGTCGTTCACTGTTTTGAATTTTTCTATGTTCTGATAAAACGCAGGGTTCCTAAGGTAATCATTCAGTCCCGCTTTCATTTCAATAAGCATTTGAATGGTTATCTTATCACCGGTTTCATTTGGAAACAGATCCAGAAATTTGCTTAAGGGGTCAGATAGGCTGAGTTTGTTCTCGCTTTCAAGCTGCTTTATCATTGCGTGAGTAAACATCTTATTAAGTGAGCCAATTCTGAAAAGAGTTGAGGGGGTTACAGGTATCTTTGCCTGCCAGTCAGCGTAGCCGAATTGCTTTTCGTAAATTATGTTCCCATCCTTTGCAACAAGTACATTCCCCGAGAACATTCCCAGATCATAGTATTCATTTACAATCTTATCCAGTTTATCCGCATTTGTATCTGCCAGAACATTGACAGCAAATACAGCAAAAACGAGTAATTTAAAAAATAAGTTTAATTTCATTAATGTATAATTATATTATTGGTTATATAAATTGACGATGTTGGTTGCCTAAAAGTCGCAAATATCAGTTATGATTTTATTATTTATTTTGTTCTTTATTTCCGTATAGCATAAAATTAAAATTCCTCTCAGTCTTTTTGCCTTTTTACTTTTGCTTTGCATACCAATTTCACAGATTTAACCTTATTTTAGAATGCAACTCAAGTTCAAAAAAAAGAATAATCCGAAAATTTCGCAAATTCACTATTTCACTTTTTAATTTATGGCAGAAATAAAGACCAAGGCTACAAATGTAAGTGTCAAAAAATTCATTGATGCAGTTGATGACGAACAGAAGAAGAAGGATAGCCATGTGCTGGTAAAAATGATGGAAAAGATAACCGGCGAAAAACCTAAAATGTGGGGACCCTCTATTATCGGATTCGGGAAATACGAATACCGCTACGAAAGCGGGCATGGCGGTGAAATGTGCGTTGCCGGTTTTTCACCCCGCAAAGCGGCAATTACTATTTATATTCTGATGGGATTTGAAAAAACTCCCGAACTACTGAAAAAACTTGGTAAACACAAAGTCAGTAAAGCCTGCCTTTATATTAAACGGCTCTCTGATATTGACCTAAAGGTCCTTGAAGAGTTGGTAAAGATGTCTGTTAAAGAGATCAAGAGCTATAAAGTTTATCCAAACAGGGCAGAATAACCCGAAAACAAAAAATGACACAGAGCGAACTATTTCTTGTGATTGGTGTAAACGGGCTGATATCATTTATCATGCTGGTTATCGGCATTATTTCCTATGTCAGGGTTAAAAAATTCCTGGCATCTGCAATTGAAACGCGCGGTATTGTTGTACAATCAGTGTTCAAAAGCTCAGGGGATGATGGCAGCGGAAGCATGTACTCCCCGTTGATCAGGTTCAAAGACACAATGGGCAGAGAGCATGAATTCACCGAAAACTGGTCAACCAACCGTCCTGATTATAGGATAGGCGATGAGGTCATTGTATTTTACAACCCCGAAAAGCCCCACAAAGCGCGCCGCGGCGGGAAAAAGTGGAAGTTCTATTTTGTAGCCTGGCTTGTTGGCGGTATGGGTATTTTGTTTTCCGCAATACTTATTTTTTTTATTATCATTATGCTTTTTTTACCAATGAATTAACTAACTAAACTAAATTATGAAAACATTAACCTTGCTTTTTTATCTTGTCTTCATTACATCATTATTTTCTCAAACTGATTCGGCAGTAACTTTCGGCCTGCCTGAAATGAGAATAAAACAAAAGGAAAAAGGGAAAGTTGTAACCTATGAATTTGATAATTCCCTTAATAAGTTCACGGTCACTCCCGGTTTCCTGTACCCCGATACAAACAAATACAGATACAAAGTAAAACTTAATGATATAAACACGGTTTCATTTAAGAACGGAACAAATGTGTGGTCAGCCGCCGGTGTTACGGGAGCGGTTGGATTTGTATTGGGCTTCTTCGCCGGCGGATACTTCACGCTTCACGGCACTCCAAAGTTCAATTTTAACAATGCACTGGCGGGTGGACTTTTCTTTGCTGTTCCTTTTGCTATTGTTGGGGGAGTTGTGGGTCTGCTGATACCCAAGTATGAAGATTATGATGTTAAAAAAATACCGGCAAAACATAAATATGAAGCGCTTAAGCGGATATTTCTGAAACATCAGCAAAAAAGGTAATACGGATTTTAGAGGTTTAAAAACGAAATTAAGTTTTTATTTTTGCCTTACCAGATATCTTGAGCTCCAGGAAAGCTCTTGTTATATTTAACAATATCAAATCAAATCAAAATGGATAGAGTTATAATAGTATTTGCTGTCATTGGGATATTAATGTTCGGTGCGTATATTTACTTTATCATTAAAACCTCATACGATGATGAAAAACAGAAAAAAAAGGAAAAGCTCGAAGAGGAAAATGAACTTAAGAACAGGGAGCAATGACCGTCTTTCAAAAGGAATTTTCACTGAAACCGCGTTCGCGCGGTTTCCATATTATTACCGAAGAGATACTTCAGCAAATACCTGAGCTTAAACATATTAAGCAGGGGATCTGTAATGTTTTTATTAAGCATACATCCGCTTCGCTGAGTATAAACGAAAATGCTGATCCTTCAGTTCGAACGGATATGGAAACTCACTTCAATATCATGGTGCCCGAAGATGCTGAGCATTATGAACACACCTTCGAGGGTCCCGATGATATGACATCGCATATCAAAACATCTATCCTCGGCTCTTCGGTAACAATTCCGGTTTCCAATGGTAATCTGAACCTAGGCACGTGGCAGGGAATCTATTTATGCGAACACAGGAACCGGGGCGGTGCGAGAAAAATTATTGTTACGGTAATGGGGAGTAAACCAGAATGAACGATTTTTTCTATATCATCGCGCATGCAGTCGAAGCGGTAAGCTTTTCTATTATGATATACGGCGGAGTGCTTGCGCTCTTCATGTTCCTGAAAAATGAACTTGGCAGGTTCACAGGTAAGTTCAGCTTAGCGGCTCTTAATAAAGTACGTATGAATTTCGGGTATTATATCCTTCTGGGGCTTGAATTCCTTATAGCCGCCGATATAATTGAAACCATATTAAAACCGGAAATACAGGAGCTTATCGAGCTGGGAGGAATTGTTGCAATTAGGATAGTTTTGAGTTTTTTCCTTACCAAAGAGATTACTGAACTGAATTCAGATGAAAAAAGTGAATAAAAAAGGAGGCTGTTAAAAGCCTCCTTTGAACTTTATACTAATTATCACTGGCTAAGCAGTAGCTTTTTTATCCTCATCTTTTTCCATATCAATATCTGGTACTTTTTTCAGGTCAAGCATATAGCTTGGTATTGTCCTGAAAACATAATCCCACAGCGGTGTAGATACTCCGTAAGCTGTATGGTCATCTTCGTAATGATGACGCAGATGGTATGATCTCAAAAATCCGCCAAACCTGCCCTTTAGATTTATATGGTGTGTTGCATAGTGTATGGAATCATAACTGACATAACCCAATACAAACCCCGAAAAGACTATCAGGTAGTAATTACCGAATATCGCCATGAACAGGTAAAAGAAAAAAGCCGCAAGCGGCACGCTTACAAGCAGGGGCATTACAAGTCTCGTAGCGTCCCTGGGATAGTCATGGTGAATTCCATGCACAAGAAAATGTATTTTTTTGCCTGTCTCAGATTTAGGCTGATAGTGGAATACCCAGCGGTGAATGATATATTCTATCAAAGTCCACAGAAGGATACCGCCCGCATAAGCTAATATTCCGGTTAATACAGGTACTCTTTGAAAGCCAAAGTATGCGCATATAAGCAGCACCGGAACGAAAACTATGACCGGCGTTACAGGATGGATGTGCGAAAAATACTCCAGAAATCTGTTCTTAAACAGGGGTATTGTTTCGTTCTTGTTTGATACGTACTTAGACTTTGCCATTTATTTTGAATAGTTTAATTACAAATTTACAAAAATATATAGGTATTTTCAATTATTCATTTTAACTATTTGGTAACAGACTATAAAATATGGAATTAAAAAAGTGGAAAAAACTCACCAGTGACGTTAAATTTACCAACAACTGGTGGAGCTATAAAGTTGATAAATATACACTCCCGAACGGAGCGCCGGGTGAATATCACTACGCCTTCACTCACGGTTCGGTTTTTATAATTCCGGTTACCAAAGAAGGCAAACTGCTGCTTGTCCGACAGTACAGGTACCTAAACGACAGGTTCAGCCTGGAGTTTCCCGGCGGTGGTGTTAAATCTGAGGGTGACCATGATAACCAGGCCAAAAAGGAACTTGTTGAAGAAACCGGATTTGAGGGAGAACTTGAATATGCGGGATTATTTAACCCATACAACGGGGTTACAAATGAAATTTGTAAGGTTTATATTGCGCGGAACTTAAAACCGAGTTCTGCGTATAAAAAAGACGATTCTGAAGAGTTTGAAATGTTTGAAGTCTCCCCCGAAGAACTCGAAAAAATGATCGCTGCTAATGATATATATGACGGGATGACACTTGCAGCATGGGCTTTGGTTAAAGATAAGATCAGGTTAACGGATTATAAAGAATAATGAGAATTTTTTTTGGTATGAATATCTTCCGCGGCTTTAGCCGCAATTGAAAATAAATATTTAAATAAATAAATCATATAAAATGAAACAAATATTAACAACGCTTCTTCTGATTTTAACATTTTCCGTTAATGCGCAGATAAGGGACACGGTTTTTTCTGTTGACCTTAACTTCGACCGTAACGAAGATAAAATTTCATGCACCTACAATGAAAACACTCTCGAGTTCACTCTCAAAATAAATAATGCCGCGGTCACAGAGAAGTTCATTGATTCCTACGACTGTGCTGTTGAAGTTATAGATATCAACCGCAATGATAACCTGAAAGAGATAGTGGTAAAAGGTTATGGCAACAGTGATCAGGCTGATATGTATTTTTACCAGTATATCAATGATAAGATCGTACCGGCAGGGCACCTCCCTTCAAATTTCGGTATTGAAGTGACCGGCAATGGAAAGATCACTGAATATGCATGGATGGGATTCTGGACCGCGAAGATCAGGTATGATTTTGATACCAAAAACAAAACATTGACAAAAATTGATGAAGAGTTTTATGAAGTAAACCAGGAGTGCGAAGTTACTGCTCCGTTCAAACTTCTCGTAAAACGTGATGATAACTCCGAAACCGCAGTAACGCTTTCGCCAAAAACCAAACTCACAATAATTAAAGCTGATATTAGTCCGCTCTGTAAATACGAAGACGGCTCAGATGATGATTTTTCATGTGACTGGTTCTTCTTCAAAACCTCAGATGGCAAACAGGGCTGGTGCAGGCTCAAGGATTTTCAACAGAATGTTGATGGCCTGATTTGGGCAGGTTAATCATGCGGAACGTCAAACGTGAAATGACAAACGTGAAATGTCATATGTGAAACGTGAAACGTGAAACCTTTCTTCGTTTGCGCAAAATAAGGAAGGCATGAATTTGAAGCGACATTAAATAAATAAATGGCGTTGTATCAGGAGCTTTTTTGCGAGGAGCGTATGCGCTGTGCCCGCATTTGGCTGGGAGGATGCAAACTTATTAATTAAACGTAACTTATAAAGTTGGTATAACCAAAATAAAATAGCAGTTAAGAAATTTAAGGGTGAATGGAATTTCACCCTTTTTATTTATTTATGAAATTCTTGGTTTTAAATGAATTTATTCAATAGATTTATTAATACATTCAAAAATCCCTTAATAATTAATATAATTGCAAATGAAACAATTAATAAAAGGCGATCTTAAGCATTTTGGCAATGCTTTTGTAAAAGTATATCCAATGACGTTTCGGAGGATATTTATGCATTGGCAGCTTTCACTGCTGGCTGTATTTGCCATTGTTTCTGCGTTCTATCTCGATCCGGCCATGAGAGTTCTTGTTAAAGGAATAAGTACATCTGTTACTACCGCAGCTTTTGATTTCGGCAGATGGTACGGAAACGGTTTGCCCTCATTATATCTGTTTGGCGGACTCTATATTGCGGGACTTATAGTCAAAAAGTACAAGCTCCGCGAAACCGGGCTCCTTATCCTCGAAACTTATGTGTTTTCAGGTTTAATTACGCTGATCTTCAAGTCAGCTTTCGGTAGATTCAGACCTTATACCAACAAAGGGGATTATGTTTTCTACGGATGGAACTGGACCAACAACGATATGTTCTCTTACTTCTCAGGTCATGCAGCGGTTTCTTTCGCGCTTTCTACTGTTCTTGCTTCAACAACAAAAAATATCTACCTAAAATCTTTTTATTACCTGCTTGCGGTAATAACTTGTATAAGCAGGATCTATCACGATCAGCATTGGTTCAGCGATGTTGTAAGCGGGGCGATCTCTGCCTATTTGATCAGCAGGGTACTCATTGCTATTCATAACGAACCGGAATCTGATTATTAGAACTGATAATTATTATTTAAAAAATTTTATATGAAATAACTCCCGCTTCTCATATAGAAGAGAAGGGCGGGGGAGTGAGGATGAAAAATGACAGAACCTAAATTATTTTTAAGAGCCAGATGGCAGGACCTTGTACTGATAACGTATGATGTTGACCCAGAGCTGATAGCTCAGCATATACCGCGGGGGCTTGAGCCCGATACAATTGATGGCAGAGCCTTTATCAGCCTGGTTGCGTTTGATTTCCTTGATACTAAAATTAAGGGTGTCAAAGTTCCTTTCCATGTCAATTTTCCTGAGATCAATCTGCGCGTTTACGTTAAGAATGCCGATAAAAGAGGCGTGGTATTCGTAAGGGAGTTTGTACCCAAAGCTATTATACCTCTTGTAGCCAATACACTGTATAATGAAAACTATAAAGCTATAACGATGTCAAGCGAAGTGCGGAAAAACGGCAGCATCTTCCTGAATCACAAAATAAAGATACTTGGAAAATTTTATGAAATAAATGTCGAAGCCGAAAATAAACCTTATATGCCTGAGGAAAATTCCACCGAACATTTTTTTAAAGAACATGAATGGGGTTTCGGAACCTCGAGGGATGGAAATCCATTAATATATAAAGTAGAGCATCCCTGGTGGAATGTTTACCCTGTTGTCAAGTTTCAGCACAATTTTGATTTTGACGCCATATATGGCAAAAAATGGGCAGTGCTGAACGGTAAACAGCCATACAATGTAACATTTGCACAGGGTTCAGTTGTAAAAGTTTTTGAAGGACAATTGATGGAGCAGACTGAATCTCATATTTAGCAGGAATCCTTAAATGTTTTTTAATGCGGATTTGTTATATTGCACAAATTATTTTTAAATTGACTTAGCCTTTGGGTCCGGGAAATACAAATGTCAGCAGATTTTAAGAAAGAACATATCAACAGCCGCTTCAGCCTTATGCATGCAGGTATAAGTGATGATCATTCATTTGCCGATGAGGTTATAAACGGACTGAGATCGGAACCTAAGAAAATTTCACCTAAATACTTTTACGATGATAATGGCTCAGATCTGTTTGAAAAGATCTGCGCTACACCTGAATATTATGTAACCAGAACAGAAGCCGCAATCCTTAAAGAACATTCCCGAGAAATAGCGGTGGCGAATCCGGGTAAAAACCTGGTTGTTGAGCTCGGCAGCGGCAGCTCAATAAAAACCCGTTATATCCTCAGTGCGTTTATCCGGAATACAAGTCAGGTTACTTATGTGCCAATCGATGTTTCACAAATACTTGTGCAAAGCGGCAACGCTTTGCTTAAGGAGTTTGAAGGTCTGATAGTTAACGGAATTATTGGCGAGTATGAACAGGCCCTGGAAATTGTTGCCGAAGTTTACAAGCAGCCAAAAATAATATTGTTCCTGGGCTCTAGTATTGGTAATTTTGATCTAACGTACGCTGAAGAGTTCCTAAAGAAGATCTCGGCGTGCATGAACAAAGGTGATTCACTATTAATCGGGTTTGACCTTGTTAAGGATGAATCGGTTTTAAATGCCGCATATAACGATAAACAGGGCGTTACCGCCGAATTCAACATGAACCTGCTCCGCAGGATAAATAATGAATTCGAAATAATGCTCAACCTGAATAATTTTGAACATCATGCGTTTTTTAATCCTGAAAAAAGCAGGGTCGAAATGCATCTTGTTTCCAAATGCGACCAGTCCTTTAGCCTTAACGGTTCAGGTGAAATTAAATTTAAGAAAAATGAAACCATTCACACCGAAAATTCCTATAAATTCACCGAAAAAATGATAAGTGATCTTGCCTCAGCAGCGGGACTCAACCTCCAAAATTCCTGGAAAGATAACAATAACTACTTTAACCTTTGTTTGATGGGTAAATAGTTTAAAATAAATATTTTTAATGGTAAGTTTCTGCTTTTGATTTGCCACGACCTTTAGGTCGTGGTTTAATATGAAAAAAAAATGGGGCTTTAGCCCCACAAGATGTTTTCTTCTATACGCATACACTTTTTGTTCATTCCAATTGCCTCACGCATCCTTCGCGCACCTGAATCCGCTCTAGAAAATTATGAAATAATTTTCGAAGTCTGCACCTGCCTTTGGCACGGCCGCCTTGGCGGGATATCAGCTTCCATCACGCATCCTTCGCGCACCTAAACCCGCAAATCAGCCATCTTTCATACGCTTTAAAAAAATTGCGGTATGTATTGCGTGTACTTTCCATAGGAGTGCCAAACGATCCGCCCCTTAACACTTTCTGATTCGAGAACCACTTATCGTTATACTCCGCAAAGCCGGATCTGAATCCGGGGTATGCCACGAACTCTGAGCCTGTCCATTCCCAGGTATCGCCTATCATTCCATAACAGCCATAGTAACTCTTACCCTGTTCATACGCAAACACATCAGCCGGTGCCCATATTCTGGATTCCAGCAGGTTACACTTAAATTCATCGGGCGCTTCATTACCCCATGGATAAAGCCTTTTGCAGCCCTTATCTTCATCCCAGCTTGCTGCTTTTTCCCATTCCGCTTCAGTTGGCAGGCGTTTGCCTGCCCAGCGCGCATAAGCGTCAGCTTCAAAAAAACTCACATTGGTAACAGGTTCATCCGGGAAATTCTCTATGAAACGTTTACCTTTAAAATCACATTTGAACCAGCTGCCGTTTTCATCACGCTCCCAATACAACGGCGCTTCTATTTTGTTGCTATTGACCCATTGCCAGCCTTCATCAAGCCAGAACTTAAAATTACTGTAACCACCATCTTCTATGAATTTCAGATAGTCACTGTTTGTTACGGGAGTGTTATCAATACAGAAATCGTTCAAATACACCTTATGCTGCGGCATTTCAATATCGTACGCAAACTGGTCTTTCCATTTCAGTATATCAAACCCCAGTTCATAAATACCGCCGGGTATTTTTATCATCTCCTTCTTATGTGTATGCCCGTTTTGTTTCGGTATATTTTTAATTGTCTTTGGCGAATATTTATCCTGAAGCAAATGCTGCAGATCGTAAACCAGCAATTCCTGGTGCTGCCACTCATGGTTGAAAGCCAGCAAGAAATCCTTAAGTACATTCAGCTTCAATTCGGCTGATTCAAAAAATCTGGCTGTTTCCCTGTTTATGTAATTCCAGTAAGCAATAGTTTCCTTCACAGTTGGCCGTGAAATTGTACCGCGCCTGCTTTTGTTAAACGGTTTGCCGAATGCCTGGTAGTATGAATTGAGATAATATGAAAAATCCTCGCGGTATGGTTTGTAATCCTTGAAATACTTCTTCAGCAGCTGATCGTAAAACCAGGTTACGTGACCCAAATGCCAGCGCGGGGGACTCATAAAACTTTCCGTCTGTACAACATAATCTTCAATTTCAAGTGGTTCACAAAGCTCAATTGTCATCCTGCGCACTTTGCGGTACTTTGAGAAAATTTTATCATTTGTTACTCCGCTGAGTGAGTTTTCTATGTCATTTATGTTCAGAACGCTGTTTTGATTTTCCATTTAAATCTTTTATTAGTAGTTTTACGGGAATTGTTTTAAATATACCTGTTATTGCAGGAATTTAAAATTCAATTCAACTATTTTTTTGTCATTCCTGCGAAGGCAGGAATCTTATTCAGATAACTTTGAAAGCTGCACATTACTAGGTCTTTTAAATCTTGCAAAGACATATCACTGAATATTACTAAATAGTAGATTGTGGATAAAAGTTCTATCGAATATTAACTACATATAATATCTTGAGCCTCATTCAATTTAAAAACGTATCGCACTATTACGGCGGTAAAGCAGCCGTGAAAGATCTTTCATTCGAAATTGAAGATAAAAAGATCACCGCAATTATTGGAAAAAGCGGAAGCGGGAAATCAACTCTCCTTCAGATAATTAACGGACTTATAAAGCCCACCGGCGGGAGTGTGTATGTTTTCGGCAATCCATTAGACTACAGCAATATCTATAAAACCAGGCTTAAGATAGGTTATTCTGTGCAGGGCACGGGACTCTTCCCGCATATGTCAATTTACAATAACATTGCTGTACTTGGCAAAATTACCAATGTACCCAAACATGATATTGAACGCAGAATAGATACACTGATGAGCTTTGTCAACCTGCCCCCAAGTTTCAAAACCAAGTACCCGTACCAGCTCTCAGGCGGCGAGCAGCAGCGGGTCGGTATCTGCCGCGCCATGCTCCTTGATCCGCCCGTATTCCTGCTTGATGAGGCTTTCGCCGCGCTTGACCCTGAAACCAAAAGCGAAATACACACCGAACTGCTTGATATGCAGAAAGCTGAACCGAGGACAATTGTAATTGTAACCCATGACCTGAACGAGGCTGTTAAACTTGCCGATAATATAATGTTCATGCAGGATGGCGAAATAAAACAATACGGCAGTAAAAAAGATGTGCTCAACAATCCCGCAAGTGTTTCCGTTAAAGATTACATGGATAACAGGGCGTTATGAAGAAAATATTACTGATAATATTACTGGTAACTGCTTCTGCGAATTCACAAACAATACGCGTGGGCGCAAAGCATTTTAATGAATCGTACATACTGGCTGAAATAATATCGCAGCTGCTCGAAGGCAGCGGTTTTAAAGTTGAGCGCAAATTCAACCTTGGCGGCTCACTGGTCTGTTTTGAATCACTCAAAAATAATCAGATAGATGTTTACCCTGAATACACCGGCACTATCAGCGAAGCTATTCTGAAGCTGAATGATAAGCCCGGCGTAAGTGAACTGAATGAAAGATTAAAGAGTGAGCATTCCCTTGAGATAACCGGCAGCTTTGGTTTTGATAACACTTACGCTTTTGCCGTTAAGAAAATAACCGCTGAAAAATACGGTCTTGTGAATATTTCTGATCTTAAGGCTCACCCCGAAATAAAAGCGGCTATGAGCTATGAGTTCATAAAAAGAAAGGACGGCTGGGAAAATCTCGCCGCTTTGTATCACCTCAAAATTAAACCCGCAGGAATTGATCACGGGCTTGCTTACCGGTCTCTCGATGACGGCAAAATTGAGCTGACTGATGTGTATTCTACCGATGGAGAAATAAGCAAGTATGATCTTGTGATATTGAACGATGACAAAAATTATTTCCCTCAGTATATGGGTGTGCCTTTTATGCGGCAGGCAATCGACCCCAAAGCAAAAGAGCTTATCGCAAGGCTTGCCGGCACAATTAACGATAGCCTGATGCGCGCGCTGAATTCACGGGTGCTGTACGAAAATAAGACCTTCGGCGAAGTTGCCAATGATTTCCTGAAAGCAAATAATATGATTTCGGGTGTGGTTGAATACAAAAAAACTTCTGCAGCTGATGAAATTCTGCAAAAAACTCTGAGGCATTTGCAGATCACTTTCCTGTCTCTGCTGCTTGCAATACTCATTGCCTTCCCTGTCGGGGTGCTTCTTTCTGCTCTGCCGGCAATTTCAAAGCCGGTGCTGTACATTGCAGGACTGCTCCAGACAATTCCTTCAATAGCTTTGCTTGCGGTAATGATACCGCTGTTTGGGATAGGGATCGTTCCCGCTGTTGCTGCTTTGTTTTTATATGCGCTGCTTCCTATAATGCGAAACACTGCTTCAGGTATTTATTCGGTTGACCCGGTTATAAAGAAAGTAGCAGCCGGCATGGGACTCACAAAATGGCAGCGTTTGCGGTACGTGGAAATCCCCATGGCTATGCCCGCCATTTTTGCAGGCATCAAAACTGCGGCAGTTATTAATATCGGAACAGCTACGCTTGCCGCGTTTATCGGTGCCGGGGGATTGGGTGAATTTATTGTAACGGGTCTTGCATTGAATGATACATCGCTTATCCTTAAAGGTGCGATTCCGGCTGCCATACTTGCAATACTTATCGAATTTTTGTTCGAAATATTAGAACAGCTTTTAATACCTAAACATCTAAAACAAAAAAATACTTGATCTATGCAGGCTCTCCAGTTGCTTGAACATAATTATCCGCTGTATATCACCATCTGGCTGGTTATAACTGTTTTCATTCTATGGTTTTTCAGGTTCATGACAAGAAAGATGAGAGATACAGATGACAGGCAAACTAAAAGTTCATTGTTTACCATTACAATGTTCCTTGGCATCCCGCTGTTAATTGCAATTGTTGTCGGTCCTGTATTTTTTCTTATTGGTGATAAAAATATGGATTCAGAATACCGCTTCTTATGGCTAGGACTTATATTTATATTTTTGCTGTATTTCCTATTTAAACAAAGAAAACCAAATTCCGGAAAATGATAGAAAGTGAAGATATTCGGGTTTCCGCAAAAGCAATTATTATAGAAGATAACAAACTGTTGGCTGCTAAGAAGGAAGATGAACATGGTTTCTACTACACAATACCCGGAGGAGGACAGAATCACAGCGAAAATCTGGAACAGGCATTAATTAGAGAATGTATTGAGGAAATTGCAGTCACAGTAAAGATGAATAGAATTCTGTTTATCAGAGATTATATCGGGGTGAATCATGAATTTCCCGATCATGCCAGAAGAAAAGTCCATCAGCTTGAAATCATGTTCGAAGCGGAAATTATCAGCGGCACACCGCAAAACGGCAGTGAACCCGATAACGGACAGATATCTGTTGAATGGCTGCCCTTAGATAAAATTGAAAATTACAGGTTATATCCCAAAGCATTGATCAAACATCTGAAAAATTTCAGTGAGTTTACAAATGCAGTTTACCTCGGTGATGTGAATTGAAAGTCACCGTGAGCGTATGTCGCCCTGAGCGCTGTGCCCGCCTATGGCGGAGACGAAGCAGTCTCATATTTCCACGCATTTTTCAAATTCCCCTCTCGGAAGGGGTGTGTTGTCACTTCTCTAAAGCGAGCAAGATCATTCTTAAAACAAAAAACCCGGCAATAGCCGGGTTTTGGATCTATATCAGATTTATAAAATACTCTAACTAACCATTTCCTTAACTGACTGGTCAAACAGCTTATGATGTGTCTTGCCGATCTTTTCCTGTATCTGCATCAATCCCTGAATCAGTGCATCGGGTCTTGGAGGACAGCCTGCTACGTAAACATCAACCGGAAGGAACTGGTCAATTCCCTGAACCACGGAATAGCTTCTGTACATACCCCCTGAGGATGTGCATGCGCCCATCGCTATACAATACTTGGGCTCCGGCATTTGGTCCCATATTTTCCTTACAACCCACGCCATTTTGTATGTAACTGTTCCGGCCACGATCATTAAGTCTGATTGCCTTGGTGAAAACCGGAATACCTCGCTGCCAAATCTTGAAGCGTCATATCTTGATGCCGCGAACGCCATCATTTCAATTGCGCAGCAGCTTATACCCATTGGCATAGGCCATACGGCATTCTTTCTCGCCCAGCCGATAATATCACTTATCTTGGTGGTAAAAAAACCTTCGCTTTGTAAACTTGAATTCAGATCAGACATATATAAACCTTCTTTAGTTTCTTTGTAATACTAGTTCCACTTTAACGCGCCTTTGCGCAGCATATAAAAATATGCAATCAGCAGTAAACCAATGAAAACCATCATTTCTATCAGCGCATATGTCAGCATCGCGCCCTCAAAACCCGTAAATGTAACCGCCCACGGATACATGAAAACAATTTCAATATCAAATATAATGAAGAGCATTGCCGCCATATAATATTTAATCGAAAACTTTGAGTGTGCGGTTCCATAAGGTTCAACACCACTTTCATAAGTTGAAAGTTTTTCGGCATTTGGCTTTTTTGGACCCAGTATTTTTGAAACCAGAACATTAATGATAGCGAAAGCAACTGCTCCGCCCATCATGATCAAAATTGGTATATAACTTTCTAACATAGTATGCAAAAATAGCAAAATAATAGCTTTATTCAAATCACAAAAGTATTACAGAAATTAACTTAAGCAATTTGAATTATTTTGAAAATGTAGAACTAAATATGGGATTTTCCATTAATCAGTATCCTGCATGATCTTTTTCGCTCTGCTGCGAAGATTTGCCGGAATGAGTTTGTTCTTGCTTTCAAATAAAATATGAAGCGCCTGATTAATTATCTTATTCTTCCGGGGTGAATTATCTTCAGCTGCCTGCAATAATTTCTCAATAATTTCAGGCAGTTTTTTATCGCTGTATTTATCCCACTTGCTGCCGTTAATTCTATTCATTCCAATAAAAAAGTCCAAAGGGGCAACTTCATTTGTTTTTTTTGCCCAGCTTTCAATATCATTCGCAAATTCCGAGAACAATTCCAATAACATATTGCTGCTATAATCTGCTTCATAACTTCCCCCCTTTTTAGCGAGATAGTGACCCGTTATTTCATCTTCATCGCTCATATTATAAAGCATTAGTAAATTTCCGATCCATAAAACGCTTCCCGCAAGCACTTCCGGAACCATATTCTCTACCGCTTCTGCTGTTTCGCTGCTGATTTTTTCCTTAAAGCAAAACACAAAATACTTTTCACCCTGGAACGAATATAAATCAAGCGGTTTGCCGTGGTTTAAATAAACGAACGGAAAAATGTTATCTGTCTGCATATCAGCTTTTACCTGTTATAACTTTCGTCTCCCATCCGTCATAAACACCATCGTACTGCTCAGCAAGGTCATAAAGCTCCGCCGTAAAATCCAGCACATCATGGTAAGTGACAGGCAGTTGTTTTGTGAGCCTTACGCTCAACGGGTAATCTGAATCCTTTTCATCAGTTCTTTCTGAAGACAGCCTGTATCCCATCTTTTCGGCTTCTTTAAGGAATTTCTTCTTTTGATCCTCTTTTTTGAAGAATATATAATTATCTACATCACGCGGCACGCTTAAATTATCGCCCTTTGATCTTAAGTTTTCCACCACTCGCCTGTTCATAATGGTATGCATCTCGTAATTGGTAGGGTAGAGATGTTTGAAGTATTGCTTCCATTTACTGTCTTCTTCAAAATAAACTTCAAATTGATAATCGCTGTATGCTTTCATTACATCCTTAACGGACTTTTTTACACCGTTACTTTTAGGTGCGTAAAAATAGAAGATCCTCGCCCCGTCGCAGGTTTCCCTTCCTGCGAATATGGCGTTGAAAGGTTCAATCAGCGCATCCGCTATTTTATCTTCAATCTTAAACAATTTTTCACTTTCTCCGTTTGAAGAAAAACCGTTTTCCTGCGGGTCGTTCATTGTGAGAATAACTGTCAGAAGGTAGTTCTTATCTTTAAGCGGAGCGATCCTGTTCAGCCCAAGATCAAGGTATATTGAAGCCTGTGAACCGTCAAGCTCTGTAAAATAAAAATCCCAGTTTGGCTGATATTCTGTATTCATAGTAATTTATTATTTAACAAGCATCATTTTTTTTGTATCTGTAAAACCGTTACCTTCCATTTTGCAGAAATAGATACCGCTTGGCTTATCGGCAGCATCCCATCTCACCATATAGCTGCCCGGCTTTAGCTCACTTTGTACAAGTTCAGCAACTTCTTCGCCAAGCATGTTAAACACCGCAATTTTTATATAACCGTTCTGTGCCACCCTGAAACTGATATTAGTAACAGGATTGAACGGGTTAGGGTAGTTGCTGCTTAACCCTGAACGTTCCGGAACTTCTGTTGATGTATTGCTCAGCCCCACAAATGCTCCGCCGCCGTTAGTAGTTTTTAATATTGTACCTGAATTTCCAACTGCAAAGCCGGTTGTTACTGAACCGAACTTAAATTCAATTGCCCTAATATGGCTGGTAGTGCCCGTTGTCAGCTCATACCAGTTCGTTCCGGCGTTTGTAGTTTTGAATATTTTACCGCCAATACCCCCGGCGTAACCGGTTTGTTCATTCACAGGGAAATCCAGTCCGTACAGCGCTCCTGCGCCGGGTATTGCGTGCTCATTCCAGTTAGAACCGCCATTTGTAGTCTTGTATATTTTTCCTGTGG
Organism: Ignavibacteria bacterium UBA2360; assembly: GCA_002344125.1. Classification (GTDB taxonomy): domain Bacteria; phylum Bacteroidota; class Ignavibacteria; order Tepidaquicellales; family OLB5; genus OLB5. The sequence goes on from DDTQ01000010.1 coordinate 83,030, forward strand.
TTGATGCGAATCCCGTGCTGCTGTTTATCATCTTCATCGCGTGAACTGTTGCTCCTGCGGATAATACTTCTGCCCAAGATGTACCGCCGTTTATTGTTCTTATAATATATCCTTTTTGAGTTATATCATCATATCCGCACATGAAACCGAGCAATGAGCTTGTGAACTGGATACCATAGTTATAAGAGTTCGCATAAAGATTATTTTCCTGAATGATCCAGTTTCCGCCGCCATTGGTTGTCTTCAGTACAGTATCGGTTGATCCGCAGATCCAACCGGTGTTATCATTCATAAAATAGGCTGTATTCCAGAAACGGTTTGGAGCAGTCAGTTTGCTCCAGTTAGTACCCGAGTTTGTTGATTTTAGTACCAAACCATTACCAAAAGCCCAGCAAGTGGTTACACCTGATATCACCACATCAGAAAGTGAATTCTCCGGTAACGGATATGCTACATTCAGCCAGTTTGTTCCTTCGTTGGTAGTTTTGTATATCTTGCCGCCGCCAACAGAAATTATAATCGGCAAAGATGAAAAGCTTGCTATACCATACATCGTACTTGTGGTCCCGTTTGTCTGTGGCACCCATTGAGAAAACTGAACTGATGAAATGAATATTGAACACAAAATAAAGAATTTAAATATTTTCATTTTTTGAATTAATTAGATTTTTTTATTGAATTTTTCTTTTCAACAAAAATACCTACTGCTGTCGATGCAATTCAAAGAATGAAAATCACGATTTTGTGCCGCAAAAAAACATTCCAACGCTGCAATATGGAATATTACAGCTGCAAATGCCTTATTTGCAGTATGTTGCAAATGGAAACAATTTTTTCAAAATTGGTCTTTTTGCATAAAGGAAAAGTTTTGATTAATGTTTCAGAAAATCGGGTAATCTCTCAATGTCCTTTGATGTGAATATATGCGCTAGTTATAGAAACTATCAATCAGGTCTTTGTGTTTTTCTTCAATTACTTTTCGTTTAAGTTTTAAAGTAGGTGTCAATTCACCGCTTTCAATTGTAAACGGTGTATCAAGCAGCGCGAATTTTCTCACGCGTTCATATTTGGAAATCTGTTTCTGCAGCACATCAATTTCTGATTCAAAGAAGTTATGTACAATATCATTATCGGTAAGTTCGGATAGCTTTTCAAATTTAATATCCAGCTTTTTGGCCAGGGCCTCGAGCATATCTGTATCGGGAACGATAATAGCAGTAACAAAATCCCTGTGATCAGATGCGAAAGAAATTACCTGGCTTATGTATTCACTCCGCTCAAGATTTTCTTCTATGTGCGTAAGTGAAATATATTTCCCGCCCGCGGTTTTTATCAGCGTTTTTTTCCTGTCGGTTATCTTAAGCATTCCGTTTTCTATTCTGCCAATATCACCTGTGTGCAGCCATCCGTCTATGATCATCCCGGAAGTTTCTTTCTCATTGTTAAAATATCCCTGCATAACATTTTCACCCTGTACCAGTATTTCGCCGTCATCAGCTATCTTAACGGTAACATTTTCAAGCGGGGGACCCACTGTGCCGAACTCGTTGTTATCAAGCCTGTTCACCGATATTACCGGCGATGCCTCTGTCATTCCATAACCCTGTAAAATCAGTAATCCTATCGCATCAAAAAACTCTGCTGTTTCTTTGCTTAACGCGGAGCCTCCTGAAATGAAAAATTTTATTTCTCCGCCCGTTCTTTGCCTTATGACCGAAAAGACCTTCTTATCAGCAAGTTTCCACAATGGATTAGTTTTGTTCTCCCGGTATGCTTTCCCTATTTTCAGCGCGCGTTTTGTGATGGTGCGTTTTAGAAGCGGCATCTGTTCCACTGATTTCGTCAGCCTGCTTTGTATCCTAGTGAACAGCATGGGTACAGCAAGCACAACCGTAGGTTTAACTTCAGTCATCTGCGCTGCCAGGGTATCAATGTTCTTAGCGTAGTAAATCTTAGCGCCTTTTGAAAGAGGCACATAGTAACCGCCAGTTCTCTCGTATGTATGCGCAAGAGGCAGGAAAGAGAGGAACCGGTCCTGCGGTACCACCGGGAAAGAATCAGTGCACTGCTTAACATTTGCCAGAACATTCCTGTGTGTAAGGCACACTCCTTTCGGAACTCCCGTTGTACCTGATGTATAAATTATCGTAAGCAGCTCATCGGTATTCTGTGCTTTTGCGCGCTTCAAAAAGTACTCGTCCGCAAGTTTATCGCTGTATGCGGTCTTCTCCTCCAGAAGCTCGCCATATATCAGTTCTTCAAAGCTTATTATGTTCTCTGATGTATGATCTGTTTTGTTAAATGTAATTATCTTTTTAAGGTGCGGCAGTTCGTTAAATACAGCAGATACCTTCTCTGCCATCAGCTTAGTTGATACAAAACACAGCCTGCTTTCTGAGTGACTGAGTATGAACCTTATCTGCTCTGATGTCATTGTGGGATATACAGGTACAGTAACTATACCTTCTGTAATACATGCGAAATCAGATACTGACCATTCAAACCGTGATTCCGAAATTATCGCTGCCTTATCACCGGGCTGCAATCCATATTGCTCAATTGCCCTTGCAAGAAGGTAAACAAGTTCCTTAAGCTTGCTTCCTGAAATGTTCTTGTAAACGGAATTTTTTTCATTTTCATCTTTCCAGTAAATAGCGCCATCATTGCCGTATCGCCTGCATACTTCTATAAAGAATTCCGTAAAATTCGAATATTGTATATCCATATTCTGCCTTAACATCTTATTAATTGAAAGCAAAATTACAAATAAATTGTATGATATATTATTCATTTCTGTAAGTAGTTGTCAGAATTTGTTACCCCCTCTCGAGAGGGGCGGCAGCCCGAAGGGTTGACAGGGTGTGTTAATTACTCTACGCTTGCAAATGGATGAATTCTGAGAGAAGCGCTAGCGACGAAGCAGTCTCATTAACATATGATAAGATTGATTGCTTCCATGCCCAAGGCATGGCAAGCGCTTCGCCCGCAAGATTTTTATTAATTTCTCATTGCCCACAAGAAAATTACGCAGTAATTCTTGAAGTCTGCACCTGCCTTTGGCACGGCCGCTTTGCGGGATTGATCATTGCCCGCTGATTCCCCCAACAATCAACATTTTTTTTCCGCCCAAAACCATACTTTATTAATTGTTAATATTACCTTAGACCGCTAAATTGCGCTCATTAATTATACGGAGGCGGAATTGAAACCTATTCTTTTTGCATTAATACTATTCTCATCTATAAATATTTATTCACAGGTTGTAAATATTGAATCCAGAAGAATGCGTACCGATACTACGGGCTGGACGGGTTCTGCCGAAGGCAGCTTTCAGCTTTCAAAGGCTGTAGATGAAATATATGATTTCGGGGCATTGCTGCATATGCAGTATAAAGGGAAAAATGATCTTTGGCTTTTTTTGAATGAAGCAAGGATTATCAAAGGAGCGGGAACCCAGTTCATCAATGCGGGCTTTGCGCACATACGGTATAACCGTAAGGTCACCAAAGAACTGCTTCGCTGGGAAGTTTTCGCGCAATACCAGTATAATAAAGCCCTTGAAGTAGGGCAGAGGGTACTTGCTGGAACGGGTCCGCGTATCAAAATTATTGAATCTGATATTTTCCGGGCATACGCCGCTGCGCTTTATATGTTTGAGTACCAGGAATCTGTGGATAAACTTATTATTGAAAGGAACCACCGGACAAGCAACTATCTTTCTATGACACTTGAGTTTGAAAGGTTCGAGATCAAAAATACAACTTATTACCAGCCAAATATGAAGGAAATGCAGGATTACAGAATACTCTCGCAATCAGACCTGCTGATAAAACTTACCGATAACCTGAAGTTCAAAACCGGTTTCAATTACAGGTATGATACCCGTCCTTTCCCCGGCGTGCCAAAAACGACTTATTACCTGAGTAACGGCATATTGTTTGAGTTTTGAAGCTGTTGTTAGCTTCATTTAAATTCCACAGGTTATTACCTGTTTGATTTCATCTAAAAAGCTCCCGTAACAGGGAGCTTTTTTTATTGTTTCCGGAAAGTGATCTGGATTAAATATATTATAAGTTTTCTCATTTCTTACTTGCTTTTTTTAAAATTTACCTTATATTTGTTAATAATATTTCAAAATTCATTGAATATCACACAATAACAACCTAAATTTAGCCTATCGAAATTTCTACATATCGTTTCTAAACTAACAATTCATAGCTTGCGTAAAATAAAATATTTTCTAATACCCCTTTTTCTTGGAATTTTTATGTATTCCTGTGAAAAAGATGACAGCTCTGTTATAGACCCGATCCTTCATTTTCCTATTATTGACTCAGCTTTCATTTCTCCAACTGTATTTGATACTAACAGGATTGACCTAAGTATAAATGCAAGAGTATCATCGGTGGATCCGATTAGCTCAGTTAAGGCTAAGATAATTGATCCGCTTGGTTCCCAGGTTACTGAGGTTGACCTTGTGCTCAATGGAGATTTGTACACATTCAATGCCGCCATAACACCCGGTTGTGTACTGGTGGGAAATTATAAGGTGGAGTTCTTAGCTGTTACTAATTCAGGGCTGAACAGTAATACTGTAACTAATACATTTCAGGTAATCAATTCAAATAGTATTAAACCTGTAGTTTCAATTGTATATGCACCTGATAGTTTACTCCGTCCAACCGGCAGCGAACTGGTGCCGGCGTTTCTGCAGGTTCAGGTCAATGATCCTGATGGCATTTGCGATATTGAGTGGGCCAGGTTTAATGCGGTAAATCCAAACGGTATTCCCAATCCAAGCAATCCGTTTACCATGTATGATAATGGTAACCCGCTTCCTCCATTCAGCGATACTGTTGCAAACGACGGGAAATACTCACTGACAATCTATATCGGCTCTTCTGCAACTTTGGGTGATTTCAGCTTTAAGTTCTTCGCAAAAGACAGGTCTGATCTTACAAGTGATACTCTCTTAAAATTAATTAATGTACACGAATAACTATGAAAAAATTCCTGTTAATTACATTACTGGCAGCTTTCAATCTCAGCCTAAGCTACGCGCAGATGCTGCCCGAAAATTTTAAAATATCAAACGATATTTATAAAACCTTTAAGCTAAATGAAAACTACAAAAAAGGGAACAGCCTGATTGGAAGGTTCTCATCTTCACCGGTTTCATCGCAGACAATTATATCGAATTTTATTTCTGATATTATAGTGGTGAGTAACGATGCCGGCGATACCATCTGGTTTGGCACAGGCAAAGGAATATCGCGCACTACTAACCGCGGCATATCATTTCAGAATTTTTACGGAACTGAACCCTTCGGAGATGATGATGTTTCGGGGCTCGCTGTTTACCAAAACTGGGTAGTAGTTGCCACCGCATATTCTCAATTTGTGAATGATGCATACGTACCCACCGGAACGGGCATCAAAGTATCCAGCGACTATGGCGTTACGTGGGCTTCTTATCCGCAGCCTATGGATGCGCTTACCGATACATCTATTCAATACGGAATAAGCACAATACAGGCTCTGCCTGTTGTGGTTGATGAATTCAACCTTTCCTATGATATTGCCATAACAAAAAAGAATAACACATCTGATTCGCTCGTATTCTGGATAACTTCATGGGCGGGCGGCACCCGTAAATCCACTGATTTTGGCGCAAGCTGGCAGCGCGTTGTGCTGCCGCCGGATGCTTTTAATACTATTACGCCAACAGGCGGACCCTATAGCTTTCAGCTGAATCCCCGCGACCCGCCGCAGGGTAATAACAATCACAAAGGATTCTCTGTTACTGCTGAAAATGATTCCACTATATATGTTGGCACTGCCAATGGTATCAACAGGTCAACTGATTGGGGCATAAGCTGGAAAAAGTACAACTACGATAGTACCGGTTCAGGAAGCGGTGTATCTGGGGATTTTGTTGTAGGACTAGCAGTGCAGAAATACGGTAATAATACAATTATTTGGGCTTCAACAAATCCAACTAAAGGCGGCGAGTTTTCTTCGTTCAGTTATTCCGCCAATGGCGGCCTAACATGGGGCAACACCCTCGAAGGAGCGTTCACACATAATGTTGGATTTAAAGATTCCATAGTTTACGGCGCAACCGATGGCGGTATCTGGCGCAGTTATTTCACGCCTCCGGGCTTCAGCTGGTCCAGACCCTCTATCATTTACGATGAATTGATACGCGACCAGATCAGAACAGATCTATTCTATTCTGTGGATTCACAGGGCGACTCAGTCTGGGTAGGCTCCGGTGATGGGCTTGCGCGCACTACGGATACACTGACAAGTCCGTGGGTAGGCAAGTGGAAGATCTTCCGCGCTTACCAGAACATAGCGGCTACCAATGAAGCTTATGCCTCGCCAAATCCGTTCTCTCCGGATGATGAAGTGTGCAGGATATACTATAAGACAGGAAAAACTTCCGCGGATATCACGATAAAGATCTTTGATTTTGCGATGTTCCCCGTTAGAACAGTAATACAGAATGCTCAGCGTACATCGCCTGATGTAATTTGGGCAACTTGGGATGGCAAACGCGATGACGGTACACAGGTAAGTAATGGTGTTTACTTCTACCGAATACAGATTGATAAAGATGAAACAGTCTGGGGTAAAATAATTGTGATGCAGTAAAAAAATAATGAAGAAAGAACACTTTAAATTGATCGTACTGATTTTCATTTCACTATTCATTTTTAATTGTTCAAATCAGTCAGGAATGAATGATTATAACACAGTTGTTAAGTTCTCAAAAGGGGAGCAGCTTAAATTCCCGGATTTCACAATCGAATATACAGGCGAGAGAACCGAAACCAATCAGTTCCCGAACGGGAACAGCGTCACAATAAAGTTCCATGAGTTCACTGTAACTTCAGCTTCTTCGAATAAAAAGGTAAGCTGGTCTTCAGGCACAGGTGATATTGCGCCTGTTGCATTTGAAATTGACGGAAAGAATTTTGAGCTCGAAATGTCAAATTCAGAAAAGCTTAAAACAAAATTATCTGAAAACGAATTTGTTATAGTTAAAAAATAACACATGAAAATATATCTTAAAGCAGCAATAATTATCGCAGCCCTCACAGTACAATCGTACGCGCAGCTTGGCGGTTTGCCCGGTGCGTTTACACGCATGGGTTTCAATTCCAGGGGTATATCAATGGGTAACGCTATGACTTCTGTAACAGCAGGTGATATCAGCGGACTCTATAACCCGGCGCTCTCACCATTCCAGAATGAACATCTTATCAATTTAAGCTATTCATTTCTTTCCCTGGATAGAAGCCTGAACTTTGTTAGCTATACAAAGAACTTTAAACTTCCCAAGCAGACAGAAGGCGGAGCGGGTATTACTTTCGCGTGGATAAATTCAGGTGTTGGCAATATTGATGGCAGGGATATTGACGGCTTTTCGCTGGGTGAGCTTTCTACCAGCGATAACCAGTTTCTCTTCGCGCCTTCGGTCAGAATATCCAATAAGATATCACTTGGTGTAGGCTTTAAACTTTATTATTCCAAGCTCTACGAAGGTGTCTCAGCCACTTCGTTTGGCTTTGATATTGGCGGTTTGTATGCTGTGAACGAAAAAATAAACGTTGGTGTTACAGTTAAGGATATCAATTCGCAGTATGAGTGGAACACAATTGATGTTTACGGTCAAAACGGTAACCAGACAAAAGAAAAATTCCCCAAACTTTACACCCTGGGTATTTCATACCTGCTGCCGAATAATTTTGGGTTGGTTGCGCTGGATTATGAAACAAGCAATAAGAGATCAAATATTATCAGGGTTGGCGCGGAAATAAGCCCGATAAAAGATATCAAGTTCCGAGCAGGTTTGGATAGGCTTGATCTCAGCGCGGATGATAAGTTCGGCGGGTCAAGACCCTCAGCGGGCATCGGGTATCAGAAAGTCTTTAGCAGCTATATAGTCGGCATCGATTATTCTTTTGTGCTCGAGCCTTTCACCCACAATCCGTTCCAGACAATTACGGCTGTTATTAAGTTTAAATAATGCGTATTTTTGTAAAATTTTAAGAAACGGAATATTTTTGAGACATCTAATTAAATATATAGTAATACTCTTAGCTGTTGTTACAGTATCTAATGCGCAAAATGACGGCGCAGGTAATACCGGTTTGGCATTCCTGAAACTGGGTATTACATCGCGCTCAATTGCGATGGGAGAAGCTGTTGTTGGTAATTCTTTTGATGCTTCCGCTACTCATTACAATCCGGCAGCACTGTTCAACGGCTCAAAGGTTAACATGGTCTTTATGCATAACGAGCAGGTCCTGGGTGTCCGCACGGAATTCCTTGCAGGGAAGGTAAAATTTAACAAATTAGCTTTAGGGTTCAGTCTTAACAATACCTCCGTTGATAATATTGAGGTTCGTGAGATCCCCGGCTCCTCAATTGGAGAATTTACCGCGCAGAATTTTGCTATGGGTGTTTCGCTTGGCTATAAGGTCAACGAAAATCTTTCTGTTGGTTTGACAGGAAAATTCCTCTTCGAAAAAATTTATGTAGATAACGCCTCGGGGGTCGCTTTGGATCTTGGCGGTTTATATGCCAAAGATAAATTCACGCTCGGCGCTGCAATTACAAATCTCGGCTCAATGAGCGAGCTTAGGAACGAATCAACCAAATTGCCTTCAGCTATTAGGTTTGGCGGTTCATATTATTTTGACCTGCTGGGGATCAGCTCAAGGCTTATTGTTGCCGCTGATGGGTACAAGGTAATGGATGGCGGTAAATTCCACGCCAATACCGGCGCAGAGCTGCTTTACAAAGATTTCCTCGCATTAAGGGTCGGTTACCAGTCAGGCTATGAAAATAAATCTATTGCTGCGGGTATTGGCTTAAAATATAAAGCATTCGCTCTTGATTACGCATTTGTACCTTATAAATACTCACTGGGCTCAAGTCATACAATTACATTAGGCACAAATTTTTAGATACTTATTTTTAATGGGGGCAGCCGGTGGAAGTAGTTCAATACGAAAAAAAATATCTCGATAGCTGGGAAGATCTTGTTGCAGGTTCTTCAAACGGCACAATTTTCCATACACGCAAATTCCTTTCATATCATTCCCCTGATAAATTCAAAGATAACTCACTGCTCTTTTTTGAAGATAAAAAGCTCATCGCGGTTCTGCCTGCGGCTGATATAAAACGAGATGGTTCAAGAACTCTTTGGTCGCACATGGGCGCCAGCTATGGCGGCTTTGTACACAATGAAAGCCTGAGCATCAAGCAGTCGTTTGATCTCACTCAAAGCCTCATAGACCACTCCTTGAGCGAAAAATTCGAAAAGATAGTAATTACCGGCGTTCCGCTTTGTTACCAGAAGAGGTATAACCAGTATCTCGATTTTGCGTTCATCAAAAATGGTTTCAATTATCTTAAGCGGGAAGTGACAAGCGTTATCACGCTGAATGTTACCGAAGATAACGCAATGAAACTTATTAAGCCTGAATCACGCACATCAGTTCGCAAAGCGGAAAAACTTGGCGTAGTAATAAAGAAGTCCAATGATTTTGAGGAATATTACAATATCCTCAAAAGCAATCTTGCAATGCGCCACAACGTTCAGCCTGCGCATACCCTTGAAGAACTTTATACATTAAAAGAGCTCTTCCCTCAAAAGATACAGCTCTTCGGCGCGTATGTTAAGAATAAAATGATAGCAGGTGTTATCAATTTCTACTGCAACGATAAAACTGTATTGGTATTCTACATCAGCCACAACCAGGAGTACCAGCAGTACAGGGCTGTGAACCTGCTGTTTTACACGATCATGAAGGATGCAATAAGCAGGGGACTCGAATTCCTGGATTTCGGGTTATTTACTGTCAATATGGATCCTAACTGGGGACTTGGCAAGTTCAAAGAATCATTTGGCGCGCGCGGTTTATTAAGGGATTCTTTTTTTCTGGACCTGAAATATTAATCAGCTGAAGATCAGAGTGATTGAAAATAAAAAAATCCTGTTCCTTGTTCTGTTCATTTCCGTAATACTCGGTTACTACCAAACCGTTCGGACTGACGCTCCCAATTACGAGCTTAAGCTTACACGCCACACAACTATAATTAATAATACAATTGAGTATCCTTACAAATACAGATTGCTGAATCCATACATTACTCAGGTTTGGTATTCTTCGCTTGGGGCGGCGCTGCCGCAAAAGCCTGCTTTCCTTGCGGCATATACACTTCAGAATATAATTGTATTCGCATTCATGTTCTTCTGTTTAATGAAATTTTTCAGGCTGTGGTTTGATGATACAGGGGCGGTCATTGGGCTGCTGCTTTTCGCGGCGCTTGTGCCTTTATCGCTGACAGGCTACGATATACTGGGTGATATGACAACTGCAGGCATTATGGCTCTTGGTTTTTACTTCATCAACACTGCAAAAACAAAATTTTTATACCCGCTTCTGTTTATTGCGGCATTTAATGAGCTGCAGCTTATATTGCTTATAGCGTTCTATTTCTTCGCAAAGCTCAGTAACCTTAAAGATAAAACAGTTTGGTTAAACAGTATTCTGCTGACAATAACATTTATTGCTGGTTATGCAGCCGTTTATCTCATCCGCGGCGGCTCCGCCGGTTCAGGAGATGTGAACTGGTATTTTACCAAAGATGCGGCTTTCAACATCGCCAACAAAGATTGGATAGTATTATGGTTCATAATGATAGCTCCATTAATTTATTTTGTTTTTAAAGGATTTCGAGCAAAACCGGAATTTTTAAGGAACAGCGCTGTTATAGTATTACCTGTTTTCTATTTTGCGTCTTTTTTCTTCATCGCAAGGCTGCGCGAAATTGATAAGGCTTTAACTATATTTACAATACTTATTCCGCTTACATTGATGACAATTTTTCCGAACAACATAAAAAAACAAAAGGAAGAGCGGCTTAATACATAATGTGCGGAATATCCGGAATATTTAATTTTGATGGCGCACCCGTAAACGAAGCGCAGCTTCGCGAAATGAACCGCGTGATTCACCACCGCGGACCCGATGGTGACGGCATATATATCGAAGGTAATGCCGGTATTGGCAGTACACGCCTCGCTATTATTGATCTCCGTGAAATTGCCAATATGCCTATCTACGATACAGAAAACCGCTATGTGATTGTTTATAACGGTGAAATATTCAACTATGTTGAGCTCAGAAATGAACTGCTTCAAAAAGGACATAAGTTCAATACCGGCTCTGATACGGAAGTAGTACTGAATGCTTATAAGCAGTGGGGCGAGGATTGCCTGCACCGCCTCAATGGAATGTGGGCATTTGCCATTTGGGATAAAACAAAAAAGACCCTGTTCTGCTCCCGTGACAGATACGGCATCAAACCTTTGTATTTCTACAAAGATGATAACAAACTTATCTTTGGCTCAGAAATCAAGCAGATCTTAAGCTGCGGTGTTGATAAAACTGTTAATGATGAAACAATTTACGATTACCTTGTTTTCCATTTCATTGATCACACCGAAAATACTTTCTTCAAAAATATTACAAAGGTACAGGCCGGACATAAATTCACAATAAAGAACAATGAATTTAAGCTCTCAAGGTGGTACAACCTGCCTGAGGTGAGTTACATCCGGGATGAAAAGAACCTGTACAGCGATCTGTATGACCTGCTGTATGATTCCGTAAGGCTGCGCCTGCGCAGCGATGTTGAAGTTGGCAGCTGCCTGAGCGGGGGACTGGATTCATCGGCAATAGTATGCATCATGCATGAGATTCTGCATAACGAAGGCAAGCCTGAAATCCAGAAGACATTCACCGCCTGCTACGATGACCCGTTGATAGATGAACGGCCGTATGTTGAGGAAGTTATAAAACAAACCAATTCCACAAAGTATTACCTGTTTCCTGATGTTCAGGGCTTTAGGAGTGATATCGATAAAATGACATATCACCAGGATGAGCCTTACACCGGCGCTACTGTATTTGCACAGTGGAGCGTATTCAAAAAAATACATGAAGCCGGAATAAAGGTGGTGCTTGACGGGCAGGGCAGCGATGAAATTCTGCTTGGCTATTTTTCATTTTTCCCGTTCCATTTAAAACGCAATCTGCTCAATCCGTTTAAGTTTATTTCTGAATACGTGAACGGTGTAAATACTTCAAACCTTGGATATAACAAATTCACACAGAACCTTATTTACTTCAACACAGGCTCAGTGCGTTACCGCCATGTTATGAAAAACAGCAGGGCTTTTGTTAAGAATGATTTCATAACGGCGCATAACCGCCGGGATCTTTTTAATCAGATGATAGCCGCAACCGGACTTGAAGAAAACAGGTTGTCAAATCTCTGGAATATCTCACTGCCTTCGCTTTTAAGATACGAAGACCGCAACTCAATGGCTTTTTCCGTGGAAGCAAGGATCCCGTTCCTCGATCACCGGCTGGTTGAATATATTTTCCGCATTCCCCTGAATAAGCTTATACATAAAGGATGGACTAAGTTTGCCTTGAGGGAATCACTAAAGGGCAGGATACCCGAAGATATCAGAATGCGAAAAGGCAAACTTGCCTTTTCAGTTCCGCAGAAAAAATGGCTGAGGGAGATCACCGGTTACCTCGAAGAGACGTTTACCCATGATTTCAGAAGCGGTAGATTCATCGACCGCGATAAAGTTTTGGGAATTATCCGTTCCGGCTATTTTAACGATAAAGTCCTTTACCGCGCTTTCGCGCTGGAAAAATGGATGAAGGTATTTGATTTGCATTAAATTGATATGATATCTAACAAAAGTTGCCCATTGAACTTTCATGATTTTTATTGATGTTTATTGGTAAACGCATTTTGCGAAGCGCCCGAAGTCACGATTAAACTCTCCCCTCTCCCTGTGGGAGAACTGCACCTGCAGTCAGGTGGGCAGTGGGGTGAGGGAGAATAGTAAGATTAAATGTCCTTGTTACATTTACCTTTTAAATAAATCTCTCCTTTTATATATTTATAAATCTATGATTTATCATATTGTAATATCTACAGATGAAGATGGGGTTTTCACCGGTTCTGTAAAAGAACTGCCGGGATGCATTTCACAAGGAAAGAACAGGGAAGAACTCATTTATAATATTGAAGAAGCAGTTGAGCTATATCTGGAAAGCTATGAAAAACACAACGAAACTTATCTTTTGAATAATGAGTAAATCCGTCCTACATATCGCCCCTGAAAATACTGCGGGAGTGCCGTATAATGTAATGAAGATGCAGTCAATGTTTGGTATGCCGGCCAGGCTGCTTACGTTTTACAAAATTCCGTATGATTTCCCCGAGGATGTTTGCCTCAACCTGCCGCTTCCACGAAGCAAGGTTGCCATGAAATGGCGGGAGTTCAAACAATCCAACATGCAGTCTAAGATAAAAAAGGACAGCGTAGATATGTGGACGCATATGCCGTATTTTGAACCAAAGAACTCCGCGGAAAAGGCTTACATGAAGCTTCGCGAGAACAGGAACAAACCTAAATTCCTGAAAGCGCTCGATGATATCAAAGCGGATACATTTGATATAGTTCATTTTGATGGCGGCATTGATTTCTTCAGTGACTCACAGCTTGCAAAAGCTTTCAAAATGAAGGGTAAAAAGATCGTAAATTGTTACTTTGGTGATGACCTGAGAACGCGCGGTATTGTAAGGGATATGGATGAATTAAGCGACCTGAACCTGACATTTGAATATGATCATACGCTTCGCCACCCGGATATAAATTTCCTTTTTTTCCCGTTTGATAACTCTTCAATTGAATATATTCCGGATGATGTTTACAACGAAACCGCTTCGCAAAAGATCAGGATAATTCACTCACCAACACAGCGTACAGTAAAAGGCACCGCAGAAATATCCGCTGCTGTTGAATTGGTGCAGAAGTCAAGGGATGTTGAATTCCTTATCATCGAAAACACTCCCCGCGAAGAACTGCTGAAGCTCAAAATGAACTGCCACATCGCAATTGACCAGATAGGCAACAGGGGAGGGACGGGTTACGGTATAAATTCCCTTGAAACCCTGTCAATGGGTCTGCCTACAATTACAGATATGAATTGCGGAATGGATACCTGGCTGCCGGAAAATCCGTTCATTGTTGCCAACAAAGATACACTGGCTGAAAGATTAATTGAACTTATAGATAACGAAGAGCTCCGCAAAAGCAAAAGGGCTGCTTCAAGAGCATGGGTTGATAAATACCATTCTTACAGCTCAGTATTCAATAAACTCACTGAGTATTACCAAAAAGCCGGAATTTTATGACTGAATTCTTCTAATTGAGTAACCACGACTTCTTGACTGGTGCCGCAGTTTAGGTCATGGACTAAAAACCGCGAAAAACCCGGGGCTTTGGCAAATCGTCTCAAAACTATGTTAACCCCCGGCTTTCAAGCCGGGGATATTGCGATACCAAACTGAAATGGGCTTTAGCCCTGAATCAATAAGAGTAGATCTATTTTTTCTGTTTTTCTGCAGGACTTGTTTTCAACCGCCTATGAGATCGCTTCAATGCCAAGGGCAGGCAAGCACTTCGTTCGCAAAGTATAACTTATTTTTGCGAGGAGCGGCAGCAACGAGGCAATCTTACGGGGTTTAGAAGCACCAAAATTAATCACTAAATTTGCCATCCCAAATACATAAAATATTTTCCGATACGATCATCTACACTATTGGCAGTGTATTCAATCGTTTGCTCCCTTTCCTGCTGCTTCCTATCTATACACTTTACTTCCCGCCGGCTGAATACGGAATATTCTCCCTGGTATATTCATTCTGGTTCTTTGTATCGGTATTCTACCTGTATGGAATGGAAACTGCCTTCCAGAAGCTCTTCCTCGAAGCAAAAGATGAGGAATCCAAAAAAAAGATCTACAGCTCAACGCTGACACTTATTTTCTCAACTTCGGTTCTCTTCAGCGTCGTGATCTATTTCCTTTCAGATACAATTGCCTCAAAAATTACGGGGAGTCCTGCCAACGGTTACTTAATACGCCTCCTTGCATTTATCTTGGTTGCTGATTCTTTGTACCGGTTCCCTATGATCCTCATCAACAGCATTCAGCGTTCTAAACTTTATTCATTCCTGAACTCCCTTGCTGTGATAATTAACGTGGCGGCAAACATTCTCCTTATCGTAGTATATAAGCAGGGGATAGAGGCAATATTCTATTCTTACCTGGTCTCATATACTTTCCTCTTTGTTATTTCGCTTTTCAGTTCAATTAAATATTTTAAGATAGAAATAAACAGTGAGACTGTTAAAAACCTGCTCAAAAATGCTCACCTGTTTTTATATTACGGGATCTTTCTTATTTCAATCGATCTTATAGACAGGTTCATTCTGGAATATTTCAAAGGCTCCGCCGAGGTTGGTATCTATTCAGCCAGCTACCGCATTGGTATTGTTATGAATCTGGTCATCACCGGCTTTAAAGTCGCATGGACGCCTTTCTTCATGAACATGAAAGGAGAAGAAGGCAACAGGGAAGTGTTCTCAAAAGTATTCACTTATTTCTGCTACGGCGGTCTTGTTGTATTCCTGCTTTTCTCTTTGCTGGCAGATGATCTTGTGAAGATCAATATTGCCGGTTTCACATTGCTGAATGAAAAATACTGGAGTGGTCTTGTTATTATTCCATATATACTGCTCGCATATTTATTCTCAGGGTTATATCTTAATCTTACGGTTGCGTCATTTTTCAGAAATAAGATCAAGTATCTTATCATTTCTTCCGGCATCGGCTGCCTCAGTAATATAGCGCTGAACTTTATTCTGATACCGCATTTTTCAATAATAGGCGCTGCAATTTCTACAATGCTGTCCTATCTGATCATGTTCATTGCCCTATATATATTTTCGCAAAAAATATATAAAATCGATTATCATTGGGGTCTGATAACAAAAGCTGCAACTATTACACTTCTGCTGTATGTTATTAATATTTACATACCCTATATCTTCAAATTAAGCTATATTTACATAGTTTTAATTGAAATATTGAGTGTTTTCATTCTGTATTACGTTCTTTTAGGCAGCCAAACAATTAACTTGATAAAAACATTCAATGTTAAGAAACAGTTAAAGTAGCACTTTAAGTGTTTGGCTCTTGACAACACTAATAAATATAATTATATTTGAAGAGCTTCTCCATTACTTTAAGGGTATTTCTGTTTATGGAGAGGTGCGAGAGTGGTTGAATCGGTCGGTCTCGAAAACCGGTGTAGCGGCAACGCTACCGTGGGTTCGAATCCCACCCTCTCCGCAGATTATCTTTAATTCTTGAAGTTCTGAAATTTTAATTATATCACCATGAAATACACAAAAACAATTCTGCTTTCCCTCTTATTCGCTTTACTGTTTATTCCAAATACCCGCATATCAGCGCAGGATGAAATGGATTTTGAGTTGTTTATGGGCATGATGTCCGAATCCATCAGCGAACAACAACTCGATGAGCTTAGTTACATGCTTCCCATGAAAATTAAGGTCACCGGCTACGCCCACGGCGATTTTTCCTTTGATGGTGAAAATGACCTGGTCATTGCAATTAGGGATACCAAAAAGACTCCCAAAAATACAGTTGATGTTTACTTCTTCGAAAATATCGCTAACCAGTCCTACAAGCTTGTCAAAAAACAAAACTACAAATATTACGAAATTTCTCTTGAAGTTTCATTCCTCGTAAAAGAAGGCAAGTGTTACGTTACCAATCGCGATGATAACAACTGGTATTTTACCGGTTACAGAATTGACGAGGAGCAGCTTGTTCAGGATGAAAAGGAAATCTTTCCAATAGAGTTTGAAAACGCAGGCAATTAAACATATTCTTTCCCCACTTAAAGCCTGTTTTCACGTCGCCCCGGATTGTTAGCCGGGGCTTTTTTTTAACTGATACTTTGTCATTCCCGCGCCTGCCTGCCATAACGGCAGTTCAGGCAGGAAAGCGGGAATCTTTATCAATTTTACATTATATTTCCCCCGTTGTTGGTCTTGTGACCAACAACTATTGTGTTACCTCTAGGCTTTACTTTCTAAGTATCCCGCTATGTGACTATAATTATTTTAATTAAATAATTAACTTTGCACTATGATAGAACGATATACTCTCCCCGAAATTGGCAGCATATGGTCAGAAGAAAATAAATTCTCCATTTGGCTAAAAATTGAAATATTCGCTTCTGAAGCGAACAATAAACTTGGAATAGTTCCCACCTCAGCATTAAAGAAAATCCGCTCGAAGGCAAAATTCAACGTTAAAAAAATAAATGAAATTGAAGCAGTAGTTAAGCATGATGTCATTGCATTCTTAACTAATGTCGGCAGTTATGTCGGACCCGAATCGAGGTTCATTCATTACGGCATGACAAGCAGCGATGTACTTGATACAGCCCTTTCAGTGCAGATGAAAGAAGCGGGTGAACTGCTGCTGAGGCAGCTTATAGTTTTAAGATCAGCCCTCGCTAAGAAAGCCAAAAAGTATAAATATCTGCCTATGGTAGGCAGAACCCACGGCGTTCACGCCGAAGCGGTCACGCTTGGGCTCAAGTTTGCTTTATGGTATGATGAAGTTAACCGTGATATAACAAGATTGAAAACAGCCATCAAAACTGTTTCAGTCGGTAAGATCTCAGGCGCTGTTGGTACGTATGAACACCTGAATCCGTATGTTGAGCGTTACGTTTGCAAAAAGCTGGGCCTCGAGCCGGCAAACGCTGCAACGCAGATAATTCAGCGTGATGTTCACGCTGAATACATGACAACACTTGCAATAATTGCTTCATCACTCGAAAAATTCGCGACTGAAATACGCCACCAGCAAAAGACTGAAGTACTGGAGCTTGAAGAACCATTTACAAAAGGGCAGAAAGGATCTTCAGCAATGCCGCATAAGAAAAATCCGGTAATTTGTGAGCGTATTGCCGGCTTGGCAAGGGTCATCCGCAGCAACTCCATTGCTGCCATGGAAAATGTCAATCTCTGGCATGAGCGTGATATCTCGCACTCATCTGTTGAGCGCATGATCATTCCAGATAGCACAATGCTTATGTATTACATGCTTGTGAAAATGATCGAAGTTGTTGAAGGGCTTGTTGTCAACAAAGAAAATATCGCAAAAAATCTTAACCGCACTCACGGACTCATATACTCACAGCGCGCATTGTTAAAGCTCGTTGAAGCGGGTCTTACCCGCGAGCAGGCTTATAAAGCCGTGCAGGATAACGCCATGTGGTCCTGGAAGACGGGTGAAGATTTCCGTGACCTGCTTGAAAGCGATAAAGTGATATCATCAAAGGTCAAAAAGGCGCAGATAGAAGACATTTTCAACCCCCAAAAGGTATTCAAGAATATCGATTATATCTTCAAAAATACTGGTATAAAATAACATTTTGTAAATCGAATCGCTGATTCGATTAGTCGAAACAGCGTTTCGACTTACAATTACATTCCCTTTCCTTGAAATTCTCCCATTTTTTCATTAAATTTGTAGTCTAATATATGAACTATTTTAGCCCGCCTGGCTGCTAAATCCGTTCCGGACTGAACATTTCAGTATCGTATCATATTCAAAGTCAGGGTAATTTTTATCAGTATCTGCGTTACTTGCAGCAATTTTCCAAAATAAAACAGCAGCTAAACAATTTTCAAATATTTTATTTGAAATTTGTAATTTGATATTTGACATTTTGATTTTCAGGGCGGTTAGCTCAGTTGGTTAGAGCGCCACGTTGACATCGTGGAGGTCACCGGTTCGAATCCAGTATCGCCCACAAGCGATATAATTGGCATCAATCATATCATATTGTAAAAAAGTATTGGGGATAATTATAAATCTATATAAATAAATTAATGAACAAAACTATCAAAATATCAATTTTCCTGATGTTGTTCTTCTTTTCATCAAGCGTATTTTCGCAGATTTATTCACCAAAGGATATAGTCAACGTTTATGATCCTTTCACATTGACATTCGGTGAACTTGTTCTGAACACAAATGATGAAGATTTCAAAGAACATAATTTTGTAATTATTATTACTATTACAATCGGACCCGAGAAGATCATTAAATTTTTATATAAAGATGACCTCCTGATAAACAATGTGAAGAACTATAACGATGAATACTGGGCTATCAATTTTACCGCGAGGAAAAACAACATTGTACTTATTCCCGCGATCTACAATATCGCAAATAACGGCGGTATGATAAATATCAGGATGGAAGGCTATTCAAACATTTCCGCCGGCGATGAATCAATGATGAGCCAGCTTTCAACAGGATATGTTTATACAAGCTCTACGATGTACGCTTCCATGGAACAGGCTTACAAATACCTGGCATCATCACCTGAAGTGAACAAACCGAACTCAAGCCTGTTAACTACTGCCGAAGTGCTGCAGAGGAATGTATCCACAAGACCCGGAATATTTTATCTTGGCAACCCGACCGATATAAGCTACGCTATACCTGAGGATCCGAAAAAAGTTATAGGTACAAACCTTCTTATCCAGGGGCAGAAAAAAGTTGAATCAAAATTATCAAATAAAGCGGCTGATGTTTGGAATATCCTTGTAACAAAGTACACAGATGTGAAACTGGTGCAGGGTGAGTCATACTTCAACAAAATAAAAGGCGCTTTCAGTGATATTATCAATATGCCAAAGATCGATGAAAATAAACGCGAAGGTTTAATTGCTCGCTGCAACGAAATTATCAATGAAGATCTGGTAATGGGGCGCAAAGCCGGTGTCTATATGAATAACGAAGTCATTGAGCAGTTCACATATCTTATGAATTTTGTGAAAGCCGGCATCAGGGCAAAATCTGATACAGCGGCAACAACAGCGGATTTTATGAAAGCTGATGAACGCGAAGCGTTGAATTACTTTGAAACAAACCTGAAAGAGAACGATTTCGATCTGAATAACCAGTACCTGTTTGATGATTATATCAATTCATCGGTTAACAGGGGCGCAATTCAGAAAGAAATTGATATCATAAGAAGATATTACCAGCTTAAGTAATTTTCAAAACCCTGAGTGAAACGAAGGGTCTCATTCACAGAACGAATATTATGAATTGTACTTTGTTCTGATAACAATTTTTAAATTAGTCATATAATTGAGCAATAACGAAAATATTAAAATTACTTTTCCTGACGGGAATTCTAAAGAATTCCCTAAGGGAACTTCTTCTCTTGATATAGCGAGATCCATAAGCAAAGGTCTCGCGGAAGATGTACTTGTCGCCGAAGTGAATGGCATCCTTGTTGATCTTGTGAAACCTATTAATCAGGATTCATCGGTCAAATTCTACAAGTTCGGCGATGATGAAGGCAGGAAGGTCTATTGGCATACCACCAGCCATATAATGGCGCAGGCAGTTGAAGAATTATTCCCCGGCGCTAAGTTTGGCGTGGGTCCGCCCATTGAAAACGGATTTTACTATGATGTCGATTCCGAACATAAGTTCACCGATGAAGATCTCAAAAAGATCGAAGATAAAATGCTTGAGATCGCTAAGCGCGATCTTGTTACTACCCGCGAGGAATTAAAACGCGAAGATGCCATTGCTTATTTCAAATCAAAAAGGGTCGATCCGTATAAAGTTGAAATACTGGAAGATATAGCGAAGAACGAAGAGTATGTTTCGTTGTATCACCAGGGCGGATTTACCGATCTTTGCCGCGGTCCACACATGCCAACTACCGCAAAGCTTAAGAATGTAAAACTCTTGAGTGTGTCAGGTTCATATTGGCGCGGTGACTCAGACCGCCAGCAGCTCCAAAGGATCTACGGCATATCTTTCCCCAAAAAGAAAGAGCTTGATGATTATCTGCATCTTCTTGAAGAAGCTAAGAAAAGGGATCACAGGAAACTCGGAAAAGAACTTGAGCTTTTCATGTTCCACGAATACAGTCCGGGCGCTCCATTCTGGCTGCCCAACGGGATGGTAATCTTCAAAGAACTCGAAAAGTTATGGCGTGAGATACATGACTATAATGGTTACGATGAGATAAATACTCCAATAATGGTTAAAGATAAATTGTTTGAACAATCAGGTCATCTAGAGCATTACCGGGAAAATATGTTCAGGATTGATGATGGCGATGAGACTTACTATCTTAAACCTATGAACTGCCCCGAAGCTACACTGGTTTATTCAAACAAAATGAGAAGTTATAAGGATCTACCTTTGAGATTGAGTGAAATTGGCAGGCTGCACAGAAATGAACTTCGCGGTGCTTTAGGCGGAATGTTCCGTGTAAGGCAGATAACTATGGATGATGCTCATATATTCTGTACTCCAGAACAGATACAGGAAGAGATCACCGGAGTTATGGGACTCATCAAAAGATTTTATGCTATTTTCGGACTTGAGCCAAGATTCTTCCTTTCTACCAGACCTGATAACGCAATGGGAACCAAAGAAGTTTGGGATAAGGCAGAAGCTTCGCTTGCCGCAGCTTTGGAAGCCAATGAACTGAAATACGAAGTCAACGAAAAAGACGGCGCATTCTACGGACCCAAGATTGACGTGAATATTAAAGATGCATTGAATCGTGATTGGCAGATAGCAACAATTCAGCTTGATTATAACCTGCCCGAAAGATTTGACCTGACCTATGAAGGCAGCGACGGACAGAAGCACCGTCCCGTGATGGTACACCGTGCCATCTTCGGCAGTTTTGAAAGATTCATAGGGATGATAATTGAGCATTTTGCGGGTAACTTTCCGCTATGGCTTTCTCCGCTTCAGGTGGCAGTTCTTGCAATTACCGATAATCAGTTAGATTACGCTAAAGAAGTTTATGGTAAATTCAGGGATGCAGGTTTCAGGGTTGAACTTGATTCACGCAGCGAAAAAATTGGCTACAAAATACGTGATTGGGAAACCAAAAAAGTACCGTACATGATAGTGCTTGGCGATAAGGAAATGCAGGCAGGTAATATCACCGTACGCGCGCACAAAAAAGGTGATCTTGGTAAGCACGAACTTGAGGCCTTCATCAGCAGTTTAATAGATGAAAGAGATTCAAAAAAGATAAATCAGTAAAAATCAGCAGCAATATTTCAGCAGCGCAAAATTTATAACTTTTAAAGGAGTTAATCATTAAGGAAAGAAAGATCAAAACACGCATCAATGAACAGATTCGTGTTCCCGAGGTAAGGGTTATTGATGAGAACGGCGATCAGGCCGGTGTAAAACCAACTCAGGAAGCCCTTAGGATGGCAAGATCAAAAGATCTTGACCTGATTGAAGTTTCGCCAAACGCCAAACCGCCTGTTTGTAAAATAGGTGATTTTGGTAAATACAATTACGAAAAGCAGAAAAAGGAAAAAGAGCAGAAAAAGAGCAAAACTTCCACGCAGCTTAAGGAAATTCGCTTTCATCCGAATACTGATACTCATGATATGGATTTCAAGTGCCGCCACCTTGTGGAATTCCTTGTGCAGGGCCACAAAGTAAAGGCTACTATCATTTTCATAGGCAGAATGATGGTTCACCAGGATATCGGCAGAAAGCTTATGGATGAGATACTCGAAAGACTGACAGTTGTGGGTAAAATTGAACAGCCTCCTAAAATGGAAGGCCGCTATTTGACCGTAATGCTTATCCCTGATAAGAAGAAGATAGATGATTATAAGAAGAACCTGGAAAAAGGCAAACCTTCTGAGAAAACAGAAGAAGCAAAGGTTGAGCCAAAAACTGAATCTAAACCGGAACCGGCAGCGGAAGTTCCGGCTGATAAGTAAAATATAAAAAAGAAAAATCAATAATTAACGAAAGTAAGGTATTAAAATGCCAAAGATGAAATCAAACCGCGGTGCAGCAAAATCATTTAAGGTTACTGCTACCGGGAAGGTAAAAAGAAAACATTCTTTAAAGAGACACATACTTACAAAAAAATCAGCTAAAAGAATAAGACAGCTCAGACACGATGCGCTTGTTTCAGAAGCTGATGCAAAACGCGTAAGAAGAATGCTTCTTGCCTAATAAACAAAAAATAAAAATTAATATAACACAGGAGATATAATAATATGCCTCGTTCAGTAAATGCAGTAGCTTCCAGAAAAAGACGCAAGAGAATGCTTGCCAAAGCGAAAGGCTACTGGGGCAGAAGAAGTAAAGTCACAACAGTCGCTAAACACAGCGTTGAAAAAGCAGGACAGCACGCTTATTCAGGCCGCAAACTTAAAAAGCGCGTTATGCGCAATATCTGGACAGTGAGAATTAACGCTGCCGCCAGGGATAATAACACTACATACTCAAAACTTATCGGCGCTCTTAATAAGAAGAATATCGATATCAACAGGAAAGTTCTCGCGCAGCTTGCATACGATAATCCGGCGGCATTCACAGAAGTTGTGAAGTTCGCTATGAGCTGATCCTGCATGGCAGGATATAATTTTCAGCCACGGCTTTATTAGCCGTGGCGGTGAAAATGTTTTGACCGCGTAAAGCAACATTTGTCGCAGCAGTCCGTTTATAAAAAAATAGATCTGGAAAATAAGAGTTAACCCAAAATGCTGTCTGATCTCAATGAAATTGAGCAGGAAATAAATTCATTTCCGGTGAATTCACCTGAAGAGCTTGAAAACTTCAGACTGAAATTCATTTCCCGCAACGGTCTTCTAACAGGTCTGTTTGAAGAACTGAAGAACGTTAGCAGGGAAGAAAAACCCGTTGTTGGCAAGAAACTTAACGAAGTTAAAAAACTTGCTGAAAGTAAGTTCAATACCTTAAAAGCGCAGCTGGATGATACCGGCTCCAAAAAGGAAGATATCGATCTTACGCTGCCTGCCGCTTCATACAGTATCGGCAGAGAGCACCTCATTTCCCAAACCCTCGCAGAAATGGTTAAGATATTCCGCGAAATTGGATTCAAGGTAACAGATGGACCCGAGCTTGAAGAGGAATTTTATAACTTCGACGCTTTGAACACTCCCGCTCACCACCCCGCAAGGGATATGCAGGATACATTCTACGTTCAGAGTACCACAGATAAAGATAAAAAACACGTGCTTCGCACTCATACATCGCCTGTGCAGATAAGAACCATGCTGCAAAATAAACCTCCTTTGAGGATCATCAGCCCGGGAAAGGTTTTCAGAAATGAAACCGTCACCTATAAAAATTATTTTATGTTTCACCAGCTCGAAGGTCTTTACATAGATAAAAATGTAAGTATGAGAGATCTCAAAGGCGTTCTTGCCTACTTCTTCAAAAAATTCTACGGAGAAAACACAAAGATACGCTTTATACCGAGCTTTTTCCCCTTCACAGAACCATCAGGTCAGGTGGATATTTCATGCTTCATTTGCGGCGGCAAAGGCTGCAAAACATGCAAAGAAACAGGCTGGCTTGAAGTCGGCGGCTGCGGAATGGTGGACCCCAATGTATTCAGATCGGTTAACATAGACCCCGAAGAATATACAGGCTACGCCTTCGGCATGGGAATGGAAAGACTCACCATGATGAAATACGGCATCAAAGATATCCGCATACTTTATCAAAATGACGTGAGATTTCTTGACCAGTTCTAAATGGCAGAGCTATTCACCATAAATAATTTCGTTATTTTTGTTCTTTGTTATTTGATAGGATCATTCCCCACAGCATATATACTTGTTAAACTCAGGTCCAACAAAGATCTGACCAAAGAAGGCTCGGGAAATGTAGGTACACTGAATTCATTCACTGTATCTAAATCCAAAGCAATTGGCATAACAGTACTTCTGATAGATATCCTGAAAGGGGCTCTGCCCGTTTATTTCATGATGTTTATCATGCCGCATCCATACCAGTCAGTTTTGCTTGGCGCATGCGCCTTGATCCTGGGGCATAACTATCCCGTTTGGCTCAGATTCAAAGGCGGCAGGGGACTCGCCACCGGCGCGGGTATTTTTCTCGTGGTAAATTACTACATATTCATCGGATGGTGTGTTGTATGGCTTTTGGTGTTCATTCTGAAAAGAAAAGTGCTGATAGCAAATACCGCGGCGACTTTTTCGCTTCCTGTGTATGTGCTGTTGATAAATTTTTTCAGCTTTATGCTTGTAAACAGCCAGGCTGCGGGATTTTCTCTGAACTATTTTAACGTTTATTCAATTATAATAACAGCAATCATCCTTTCAAGGCACACTGAAGTTTTTAAAAAAGAAAATAAATAATTCATTAATATAAAACATTAATTATGTTTCCAAATTTAAAGAACCCGGTTTTTACAGATGTTGATGACCTGAATGAAATGGCAAGACAGATAAGAAGAGATATTATCAACATGCTTCTTATTTCCAAGTCAGGACATTCCGGCGGACCGCTCGGGCTGGCGGATATTTTTGCAGCTTTATACTTCAATAAGTTAAATTTGCTGCCCGAAGATCCGTATAACCAAGAAAGAGATTATGTTTTCCTCTCTATCGGACACGTTGCGCCTGTATGGTATGCTACGCTTTCAAGGCGCGGATTTTTCCCGATTGATGAATTGAAAACGCTCCGCAAAGTTAACGGCAGGCTGCAGGGACACCCTGCGCCGCTTAAAACACACGGAGTTCCGGGTGTAGAAATTGCCTCCGGTGCATTGGGCCAGGGACTCTCCATTGCGGTCGGCGCGGCGTTAGGACTGAAACTTTCTGGTAAACCTAATCACGTTTATTGCATCTGCGGCGATGGTGAGCTTGGCGAAGGTCAGATATGGGAAGCCGCAATGACCGCTGATCACCACAAGACCGATAACCTCACGGTTATTGTTGACCGCAACCACTGCCAGATAGATAACCGCACCGAAAATGTGCTGAAACTTGAACCGCTGGCAGATAAATGGAAAGCTTTTGGATTTGAAGTGTTCGAAATTGACGGGCATAACATGAAAGAAGTGCTTGATACCATTGATGCTGTAAAAAAAGTTAAAGGCAAGCCTTCCTGCATTATTGCTTATACCAAAATGGGCAGGGGAGTTTCATTCATGGAAGATAATTACAAATGGCACGGAGTGCCGCCAAATGATGAGCAGGGCAAAATTGCTCTGGGCGAATTGCCTTCTACAAAGTTCGGTGATTTTGTAGATTACTATAACGGAAAATAATAAAATAACATGAAAAATCTCTTTGTTATCTTAGCTATGGTTCTTTTAACAGCAGTTTACCCGGGCTGCTCTAATTCAGGCAGCGATGACTCGAAGGTTCCTTCTGAAATTGTCCTGGATGGCATGTATTCTGCAATAGAAGAAAAACGCGAAGTGCTGATCACCAATAACGAGCAGTTCCAGAGCTTAATGAATGAAATTTACAGGAATATGGACCAGATGCCGAGATTCCCCGTTGTTGATTTTACTAAGAACAGTGTCGTGGCAGTCTTTATAGGTGAAAGACCAAACGGCGGGTACATGGTATCAATTGATAGCATAACCGAAGGCTCAAGATATGTTAATGTGAACGTGGTTGAAACCACACCGGGTCCAAATTGCATGACAACACAGGCGATCACAAGACCGTTCGCAATTGTAAAGATACCCAAAACTGATAATAAACCTGTTTTTAAAACCAAACAAATTGTTAAAGACTGTCAATAAAGAAAGAATATGAACTATATAAACAAGTTT
Source organism: Ignavibacteria bacterium UBA2360 (assembly GCA_002344125.1). Lineage (GTDB taxonomy): Bacteria > Bacteroidota > Ignavibacteria > Tepidaquicellales > OLB5 > OLB5. The sequence continues at coordinate 109,676 of DDTQ01000010.1, forward strand.
GAGAATTATTTAATTGAAGATCTGGATCTTAATAATCCTGAATTGAAAGAAACCCGCCGCGGTTTTGGTGATGCGCTTGTTGATCTTGGTAAATCTAACCCCGATGTTGTTGTGCTGGGAGGCGATGTAAGCGGCTCAGTAAGGACAGATATGTTCCGTGACGCTTACCCCGATAGGTTCTTTTCTGTGGGTATTGCTGAACAGGATATGATGGGTACAGCTGCGGGACTCGCCCTGGTTGGTAAAATTCCGTTCGCATCGACCTACGGTGAATTTGCAACAGGCAGACCCTTCGACCAGATAAGACAATCAATCGCATATAGCGAAATGAATGTTAAGATATGCGCTTCGCACTGCGGATTCACAGTCGGACCCGATGGTGCTACGCACCAGTCACTCGAAGATGTTGGCATAATGAGAATATTACCGCACATGACTGTTGTTACTCCCGTAGATTACAACCAAACCTACCGGGCAATTATAGAGTGTACAAAATCAGAGCATCCGTTTTATATAAGGTTTTACAGGGATAATTCACCCAACTACACCAATCCTCATGCACCGTTCAAATTCGGCAAAGCCGATACATTGTTTGAAGGCAGCGATTGTACAATAATCGCAAGCGGACTCATGGTTTGGGAAAGCATGATGGCATTAGAGGCTTTAGCCGGGGAAAAAATTTCATGCAGACTCATAAATATGCATACAATTAAACCAATTGACCGTGAAGCAATTGTAAAAGCTGCAAAAGATACAGGCTGCATTGTTACCTGCGAGGATCACCAGAAAATTGGCGGACTCGGCGGCGCCGTTGCTGAAGTGCTTGCGCAGGAATATCCGGCGCCTGTTGAATTCATAGGCGCAAGTGATACCTTTGGCGAGTCAGGCAAAGCAGCTGAACTCTACGAAAAATACGGTATTGCAAGCCGCTTTATTGTAGAAGCGGTTAAAAGAGCTATAAAAAGAAAAAAATAATTAATCGGTTTTTCTAAAACCGTTTAAGATGCTATAACTGTATATTTTATATTACAGGAAAATTTGAAAGAATTTTTATGGCTCTTAAACGGTTTTACTGTTTAAAGCGACTCTTTTTGTCATTCCTGCGAAGACAGGAATCTTTAAAGCACGAGAATCAATACTGTAGTATATAACATTTTTTAACTGTCATATAAAATTATTTAAATTAAAACTTAATTTATAGTTTCTTAACTTCATTATTATGAACAGATCTAAATTCCTGATTTTCTCTCTGGCATTCATTGCCGTTTTAGCTTCCGGATTCATTTTCGGACATTTCATATTCAAAAACAGTGAAGCTACCGAGCTTAAGCCCGAAAATATCAGCAGGGAACGTATCTCACAAGATATCACTGATTCCCGCGAAAATGCTATCACACGCACTGTCAGCGAGGTTTCAAAAGCTGTGGTTGGTATAAGCGTCACTGAAGTCCGTGAATACCGCGACCCGTTCGGCGATGACCCGTTTTTCAGGCAATTCTTCGGGGACCGTTCCTACAAACAGGAAGTTCAGGGACTCGGCTCCGGCTTCCTCATTTCTGATGACGGCTATATTATTACTAATGATCACGTCGTCGGGAACGCCACAAAAGTCGTGGTATCTATGACAAACGGTGAGCACCTTGATGCTGAGATAGTGGGCAAGGATTCCTACAGCGATATTGCCGTACTTAAAGTTAACAAAACAGGTTTACCCTATATTAAGCTGGGCAACAGCGATGATGTAATTATTGGGGAGTGGGTTGTTGCATTCGGAAATCCGTTTGGATTGTTCGAAGTGAATCAGAAGCCAACGGTTACCGTTGGCGTTGTGAGCGCAATGGGTATGAAGCTTAACTCAGGGCAGAACAGGTTCTACCGCAATATGATACAGACCGATGCGCCTATCAATTCCGGTAACAGCGGGGGACCGCTGGTAAACAGCATAGGCGAAGTTATCGGAATGAATACGCTCATTTACACCGGTAACTCAATGGCCGGAGGAAACATCGGCCTTGGTTTCGCTATACCTATGAACAAAGTTAAAATGATTGTTGACCGCATAAAAAAGGATGGCAAGATAGAACGTAACTACGATATCGGGCTAAGGCTGCAGACAGTTGATAAGAACATTGCGCAGTATTTCAAGCTCAACAATGTTCAGGGTGCTATAGTTGTGAATATTGAGCAGGGCAGTATGGCTGCCAAAGAAGGCATTCTGCCTGAGGATATTATTCTTTCAGTGAACGGAGAGAAGATAGGCAGCGATGCTGATTTCTGGGGTATCGTACTTGATATGAATATCGGCGAGAAAATTAAACTAAAGATCCTCCGCAAAGGCGATGAGATCGAAAAAGAATTCGAACTGAAAGTAAAGTAACTTGCTTTTAATCAAAGCATCCGTTCATCAAAAACTCCCCTCCTTCCTCAAGGAGGGGAAGAGATAAATTTCCGGCAGGAAATTTATCGAGGGGTGGTTTCAGCCTCACCAAATCCAAGTCAAACGAGGATGTTAGGCATAGCTTGTCTGACCATATCTTTTGTAGGCGTAGTGGCTTGCCCGACGCCTTTTTATCTTCTGAAAACTATGCGAAGACAATACTACTATCTATATTTTCTGTAGTCGAAGCCTTTTTTTACTCCTATGGAGCAGGCTTCGTTACTAATCTATCCCAACGCCCATAAAAAAAGGCAGGTTAGTTAACCTGCCTTTTTTAGCTTCCCAAACCGGAGTTTGGGAAGCAGATAAATAATCTCAAACATGTTGCTACTTCGTCAATATCATCTTCTTAACTTCTGAATATCTTTCAGTTTCAAGCTTGTAAAAATATATACCGCTTGTCAGATTCGCATACTTGGAAGCGTCAAATGTAACCGTATAAGTACCTTTTTGCTGATTTGCGTCAACAAGCGTTGCAATTTCCTTGCCAATCAGATCAAACACTTTCAGCTTAACGTAAGATGCGTCAAACAATTCATACGAAATATTTGTTGTTGGGTTAAACGGATTTGGTGTGTTCTGCTCAACCTTAAAATTCTTAATCCCGGTAATACCTATCTTAAGCTCATCAGCTTCAAATACTACCTGGCCGTTGGATGCGAATCCTTTTAACTTATAAAAATAAACTCCGTCTCGTTCGGGTTCATCTTCATAATCATACATATATACAACGCCACCATCATTGTTGGCCGCCTTTTCAAAGTAATCATCCTTCGAAATCCTGTCATCGCTTACTTTTTTGTAATCTTTCTTCTTGGGGTCAAGTCTGTACACTTCAAAGTATGAAATGCTCTTGGGATTGAGTACCCGCCAGTTAACATAAACAGTCTTGTCTTTAATCTTAGCGGAAAATACCGTAAGCGCGTCTGCGGAATCAGTTACTTCCGATGTTGTTTCATCACCTTCAGGCAATAAAATGTTGTTATCTCCTGTGAGTGTTTTTGTGCCGGTGAAAAATATTATTAAGAGAGCTGCAATCAGTAAGTTTTTACTCATACATTCTCGTGTAAAAATTCCAATCTCTTCTTTAAGCGGCGTTCGCTCATAAGAAGCTTATCTTTGCCGAATATCGCCTCTTCCTGTGATGTGAAAGAAAGCACATATTCATCGCTCATAACAATTGCCTCTTCAGGGCAGACCTCCTCGCAGAAACCGCAGAATATGCAGCGAAGCATATTTATCTCGAATTTCTCGGGGAATCTTTCCTTCTCAAGCGTAGGCACTTCATTAGCCTGCACTTCAATTGCTAAAGCGGGGCAGACCCTGGAACACAAGCCGCATGCAACACATCTTTCAATGCCGTTTTCCGCTCTAACCAGCACGGGCCTTCCGCGGAAGGCTGTTGGCGGTGTCCATTTTTCTTCGGGATACTGCCGTGTAACCTTCGGCTTGAACATATTCTTAAATGTAAGCCAAAGCCCGCCAACTATCTGCGGGATGTATGTCTTTTCAAAAACCGTTAGATCCTTACTTCTTACCTGTTGTATATCTGCCATAATTTTCTATTCCCTGTTAACCCCTTTGGGGCGAAGGCGGGAATCTCAATTGTCGATCTTTACTATATCTTTATAAATGTTTGATACTGTTATTTAAAACAAAATAATCTGCAATCTGTTCCAATAATCAATTCAACTGCACACAAATTCACATGTTAACATTCTAACCAACTTACCAACTCAACCACTTACCAACTCAACCTACTCACCAACTCAACTATTTAACCAGCACCATCTTCTTAACATCAACGTAATCGCCTGATCTTAAGCTGTAATAATACATACCGCTTGAAAGTCCTTTTGCGCTGAAATCAGCCTGGTATTCACCGGCAGTTAACTGCCCGTTTACCAGTATTGCAACTTCTCTGCCAAGCATATCAAACACTCTGAGTGAAACATAATCACCTTTTGGTATTGAGAAGTTTATTTTTGTATTCGGGTTAAACGGATTCGGATAATTTTGAGATAAGCTGAATTCCTTAGCAACGCTGCTGATGTTTGTTATACCAATAGGGAATGAAGTCACCCCAAATGTTACATCGCCACTATTCTGCCCTGGATTTGAAACTCTCTCAACTCTCCATGTTGATGTCCCTGCTCCACTGTTACCGGGTAATTTTGAATAATAAATATATATTGTAGAATTGCCCGGGGGGTAGTCTGCAATTGCAGTATCTACACCTGTACCGTAGCATAAATTGATATCACAAATTCCAACACCTTCCCATGTGCCGGGAATGTTTGAAGATATTAAAATAACTCTGAATTCCTCAGTTGTGCCATATGGATTATTAATTGTTGCATGTGATTTTGCTTCTACGGAATCCTCATGAAACGGAACCCATTCCGGATCAGTTCTTGTGAAACCGGGATTCTGTGCAAATAAATTGAAAGATGCTGCTGCAAAAACCAAAAGCGTTAAAAAGTATTTTTTCATTTTTTATGTTATATTTTCAACAAATTTATATGAATTCTAATCCAAAATCAACTTAAATAACAGGCTATTTTAGCTAACGTAAAATACTATTTTTGCTAAATTAATGAAAATTTAGGCTGATATTTGGCTTAATAAACCCTTTTATCCTTCATTTGCGACCAATATTCAAATACTTCAACACATTCTTTCTTCATAAAGTCACCAATAATCTCAACATTGCTCAATCCCATTTCTTTAAGCATGTGGTTTGATACTTTCAGCTCATTAAATCCAAACCGCTCCGCATCTGCTATATCTGCCCCGTAGAATATTTTATCTATCCTCGCCCAGTGTATCGCTGTAAAGCACATTGGACAAGGCTCACAGGTTGAATATATGGTGCAGCCGCTGAGATCAATATTACCAATATGTTTACAGGCATTACGGATAGCGTGAATTTCACCGTGAGCGGTAATATCTGTGCTTGCCCATACGATGTTGTGGTCGCAGGCAATCACTTCATCGCCCCTTACAATGCATGCAGCAAACGGGGTCTGACCCGCATCAACGCCTTCGCGGCATTTATCAATTGCCATCTGCATGTACTTTTCGTCTCTTGTCATAATTTGTTATGATTAATATACAAAAATACGAAGAAATGATTAAACATTCAGTTTCAATGCATGTCATACCCCGGCCCGACGCATGTCATACCCCTGCCTGCTGCAGGCAGGCGCACAGGCGGGAATATCAGGCAGCAATCCAGTACAGACGTGCCGCCCTGACTGGCTTGACAGTTGGCACGTCTCAAAGTTGAGTGGCTCCCTCCCCTTCGGTGTGGGTTGGGGTGAGGTTTGAAACTACATACCGTATTTTTATGTCATATAATTATACAATATACCTTATATTTACAGCGTCTATCAATATATGAATAACACACAATTTCCGTTTAAAACATCATTTTCACTGGATAAACTCATCGATTTCTGGCGAAAATCAGCAGAAAGTTCCGAAGAGTGCATTGGCACTGAATTCGCCCGAAGGCTTGTACATGATATTGAACAGGTTCCTGAACTAAACGGCTCAATTTCTGATTACTCTGTGCTGCATAAACACAAAGAACTGGTTGGTGCTCTGATGTCTGCTATTATTACTCCGGCTTACTGGAACACTAATCTGACTTCTGTCTGCCTTCCGTTGTTAAGTACCTCAATATATGCTACTCCCAAATTCAACGAACTCTTCGTTGATGATAGCGGAAACTTCACACACGATCTCAATGTTTCCAGGGAATATTTTGATATTGGAAAGATCATAACTGTTTACGCGACCATACTCAAACGTGTGTACAATGTAGATATGACGATAATCGTTCCGCTTATAAGAACGATAACGGATAAAGATACCGGCCTTGAAAGATTTTACAAAATGAATTTGGATGACCGGTTCATAGATGTTAACATAAACGGTACACTGCCCGAAATAAAACAGGAGCAGATCACACTTCTTTCGGAGAATATGTTTAATATTCAGCTGTGGAATGAGATCATTCCGCCTGATCTGATTGAATTCACAGGATTCCTTGTTGTAAATATGTTCGAAGTGACTGACCAGGAAGCGCTTTCAAAACTGAAATTCGATCTGCTTGATAAGAATATTCTCACTTCACCAAATGGTTTTTCTACCCTTGAAAAACGTATCAGAACAATGTTCCGCAACCCGGAATTAAGGCTTGGCATTGCTTCATTTACAGATGATAAAACCACCATCATGCGCAGCGGCACAAAAATAGGGGAGAGTTTTATTTTAAGTGAATCTTGCGCGGAAAATTGCACTGATTATGATGATTCAATTTATGAAAAAGCCGTTAACAGCGGCGAACCGCAGATAATTTATGATCTTAACATTCTGCCGAACTGCACCAAGGTTGAAAAAGAGATACGCAAAATGGGCATCCGTAACCTTATGATCGCTCCGCTTGTATTCGAAGGTAAAACAATTGGCGTCATGGAGCTCGGCTCTCCAAAAGCCGGTTCGCTTAATTCCATAAACGCGCTGAAACTGATCGAGATCCTTCCGCTCTTCTCGCTTGCGCTTAAACGCAGCCTCGAAGATATAGAAAACCGCATTCAGGCTATCATTAAAGAAAAATGTACGGCAGTGCACCCCGCTGTGGAGTGGCGTTTCCGTAAAGCGGCTATGAACCTGATTGAAAAGGAATCTTCCGATGAGTTCGCCAACATGGAAGATATTATCTTTAAAGATGTTTACCCGCTTTACGCGCTTTCTGATATCAGGAATTCTTCTGCAACTCGCAATAAGGCTATTCAGAAAGATCTCAGGGATAATTTAAAACTTGCAAAGGAAATAATCTCTGCTGCATCATCTGTAAAATTAATGCCTGAGTTTGAGCATATTATTTACAAGATAGAAAAGCACATCTATTTACTTGAAGATGGTTTACAGACAGGTGATGAAGCCGCAGTCCAGGCATTCCTGAAAAAGGAGATCGAGCCGCTCTTTGATAGTATAACAAATTTAAGCAGCGATACGCGCTCCGCAATAGAGAGGTACAATAACGCTGTTGATAAAGAAATTGGGCTTGTTTATCGCAAACGCAAGGAATATGACCACAGCGTAAAAACACTGAACGAAAATATCGCTTCTATTGTTGATGATGAAGAAGCATATGCGCAAACTATTTTTCCGCATTACTTTGAAAAATATAAAACTGATGGCGTTGAATATACTATGTATATCGGCGATTCAATTTCGGAAAAGGGCAGTTTTCACCCGGTTTATCTCAAAAACCTGAGATTATGGCAGTTTATACTCATGTGCCGGGTCGCGGCTATGGCTGAAAAAGTCAAACCAATGCTCAAAATTCAGCTTGAGCTCGCGCATCTTGTGCTTGTGCAGAATACTCCTCTGGCTATAAGGTTTCACCATGACCAGAAAAAATTCGATGTTGACGGCACATATAATGTGCATTATGAAATAATGAAGAAACGAATTGATAAAGCTGAGATCCGCGGAAAAGAAGAACGCCTCACACAGCCTGGCAAAATAGCTGTCGTCTATTCGCAGCAATCCGAAGCAAATGAGTATGTGCAGTATATTGAATACCTCCAGGCAAAAGGATTCCTTAAAAAAGAAGTAGAGCACCTGGAACTTGAGGACCTGCAGGGAGTATATGGATTAAGGGCTATAAGAGTTACAGTTGATCTTGAATCCAAAGTTTATGATTCCGCTTTAAAAAGCGATTTAAACGGGAAAAGTGATTTAAACTTGAAAAGTGATCTAAACGTGAAAAGTGATTTTAAAGAATTTATAAAAGTATAGGTTTTAAAAATAAATGACATTCTGGAAAAAATTTTTATTGGGCATTGCTGGGCTGTTCATCGCGTTTCTGCTGATGAACTTCATTGTAATGCCATGGTACGTAAGACACGATACGCTTGTTAAGGTACCGGGTGTTGTGGGCCTATCTTTTGATGAAGCAAAAAAGCAGCTTGATGAAGCCGGGCTCGAGGGCCTGCAGGGTGATATCAGGTATGACCCTGCAAAACCCATTGGAACTGTTGTTGATCAGAATCCGCCGGCGGACCAAACCGTTAAAGATGGCAGAAGGATATATCTTATCATAAGCGGAGGTGAGCAGCTTTATGATGTACCTAACCTTGTGGGCAGAACGCTGCGCGAAGCTAAGTTCATGCTGAATCAGCGCAATTTGGATGCCCAGGAAGTTGAATACAAGCCTTCGGCGCAATACCCTACGGGCATTGTCCTTGGACAAATTGAGAACGCAGGCTCCAAAGTAAAAAAAGGTACTCGAATAGGAGTCATTGTGTCAACCGGAATGGATGCCGGGGATATCAAGGTACCCGATCTTACCGGCAAGAACATAGAAGAAGCCAAAAAGCTTCTTGCTGTTAATAAGCTCACTATTGGCAAGATCAACTATCAGCCTTCTGCCAATGTACCGCTGAACTCTGTCATAGATCAGTATCCCAAAGCAAACACTATGGCAAAAGAAAACCAGAAGATAGATGTTTTTGTTAACCGCGAAAATAAAAAGAAAATAGTTATCGAAGGTGAAGAGGACGGTATTAAGGAATCTGAACAGGAAGTTAAGCCTGATGACGGCGAATTTAAAGATGATTCCAGAAAAGATGATAAGAAAAAGGATGATGTGAAGTCCAAACCTACCGATAAAGATAAAAAGGGTGATGTTAAAACGAAACCCACAGATAAAAAAGACGAGAAGAAAACCACTCCTCAGCCTAAAAATGAAAAGGATAAAGATAAAAAGGACGGTACAAAGAAAAATAATGAAGGTACCAATTTCTGATAATTTTAGATATAACATGTAAACTATGAAACTTATAGCTCCATCTGTGCTTTCTGCGGATTTTTCTCAGATAGCTTCCCAAATTGAAATGATAACCGATGCAGGAGCTGACCTCCTGCATCTTGATGTTATGGACGGGCACTTTGTGCCCAATATTACATTCGGTCCCAAAATGGTCGCCGATATTCGCAAGCTCACTAAACTCACCCTTGATGTACACCTGATGATAAGTGAACCCGAAAAATATGTCAATGAATTCGCAAAAGCAGGGGCTGACTGGATAAGCGTTCATCATGAAGCTTCAAAACACCTCAACAGGCTTGTTAACCAAATAAAAGACACTGGCGCAAAAGCAGGTGTTGTGCTTAATCCCGCGACTTCTGTTGATGTGCTCGAGGAAATTCTGCCTTACGCTGATTTTATTCTCCTTATGTCGGTAAACCCCGGCTTCGGAGGCCAGAAGTTCATTACAACATCAACCGCTAAAGCTAAAAAGCTTTCAGCTATGATCAAAGAACAAAACACAAAGACATTCATAGAAATGGATGGCGGTATTGGCATTGAAAATATCAAAATGCTGAGCGATGCCGGAGTAAATGTTTTTGTTGCCGGGAATGCTGTTTTCGGCTCTGCTGATCCCGCAGAAACAATTACCAAAATGAAAAAACTGATTGCTTAAACAGATTTGAAACTAAGATCAATTATATGAGACCCGCATTTACATTCTCTGAAATAAGGGAAGCTGAAAAAGTAATAATAGAAAAAGAGGGAATACCCTCTTTAATTTTAATGGAAAATGCGGGGAAAAATTCATTTGATGTGATTTCATCAATTTACCCTGATCTCGGTGAAAGAACCATTTTCATTGTTTGCGGCAAAGGGAATAATGCAGGCGATGGCTATGTTGCCGCACGCAATTTTCTGATAAATTCTATACCTGTTGAGATTTTTAATTTATCCGGTCAGAGTGAACTCAAAGGCGACGCTTTGGTCAATTATGATATCCTCGCAAAGCTTTCTTCAAAGCTTTGCATTATGCACACCATCACCGGGGGTGATCCCGATATACTTTACAGCTCACTTAACAATGTTAAAGGAAAAGCATTAATAATTGATGCCATTCTTGGAAGCGGTATTAAAGGCAGTGTCACTGGACTCTACGAAAAAATTATTGATCAGATAAATTCAGTTAAACATAAAAATTTTAAGATCGATGTGGTCTCTTTGGATGTGCCAAGCGGGCTTGGCGAAGGTAATACCGAAGGCGCTGTTATTGACGCCTGTCATACAATAACAATGGGCGCAATTAAGACAGATCTTTTGTTTGGGAAAGGTAAAGAAAACTCAGGCAAAGTTTATGTGGTCCCAATCGGTATAACCAATGATTTGTTTGAACGGGTTAATACTTACAACAAGTTCTTAATAGAAGAATACGATGTTAAAAAACTGATTCCTAAACGAAAAAAAACTTCCTATAAATACTCTAATGGTAAAACTTTGATCATAGGCGGTTCAAAGGGATTATCGGGCGCGGTAATAATGAGCTCACTTGCCGCATTAAAATGCGGCTCTGGAGCGGTGCTTGCAGCTTTCCCGCACTCCATAAGCGCGCACTTCAGCCGCAAACTTGCTGAAGTGATAAAGACCGAATTGAATGAAACCACCGATGGCTCAATTGCCGGTGATTCATTCAGCAGTATCCAGAAGCAAATAGATAAAGCCGATGCAGTACTTATCGGTCCCGGCTTATCATTGAATCCTGAAACCGCAAATTTCCTGTATGATGTGATCACAAATTCCATGAAACCGCTTGTTATAGACGCGGATGCATTAACCCTGCTTGCCGGAAATCTGGGAATACTAAACGAAAGGAAAGGCGGCAGTGAAGTAATTCTTACTCCGCATATAGGTGAGTTTGCAAAGCTCACAGGCAAAACCCCTGAAGAAATAAATGCTGATAGATTTGAACTCACAAAGCAGTTTGCAAAGGAATTTAACGTCAATGTAGTTCTCAAATCAGAAACAACAATAAGCTGTTCAAGCGATGGCGAAATATTCATAAATGATTCAGGCAATGAGCAGCTTGGCTCAGCAGGCTCAGGAGATGTTCTTTCGGGTATAATAACATCACTGCTTGCGCAAACCGGAAACGCGAGAACTGCTATGATTTGCGGCAATTATATCCACGGCATGCTTGCCGATATGTATTTTGATAAGTATGGCAACAAACAATCAGCTTCGCAGCAGGATCTGATCAAGTTCATTCCCAATGTAATTACAGAGTTATTGAATTGATCCTGTTGTAGCAAACATTCCCAAACAGGAGTTTGGGAATGAGTATTAAACAACAAACAGCTTCGCAGCAGGATCTGATCAAGTTCATTCCCGCTGTATTTACCGGGATACTGAACATTTGCAAGGAGTGAGGGATAAAATTTTGCGAGCGAAGCGCTTGCCTGCCTTTGGCATGGAAGCAATCTCATCAATAGTGCAACAAACATTCCCAAACAGGAGTTTGGGAATGAGTATTAAAAAACAGTCACAATTTTTGAAAGCCTTTTATCATGAGTAGCCACGACCTTTAGGTCGTGGGTAAATGAGGGAAAAAAAATATGGGGCTTTAGCCCCGGTATTGATGTTCAAAATTCAACCAAATACATCTGAAAAAATTTCTTAAATATCACTTCCCGTTCATTTTATGGGCATTGATAATATTCATACAATCAAGTTTCCCGGCTGTTGAGCTTCCCAAAGTGGAGCTTTTCAGCTTTGATAAACTCGTGCACGCCGGTGTATTCGGTTTGCTTGCGGCTTTAGGATATTTGTCATTCATTAATCTGAATCCCGAAAGTACATTCACAAGATCGCCGTATGTATGGAGCGCAGTTGTTTGCATACTTTACGGCGCCTCAGATGAAATTCACCAGTATTTTGTGCCAAACCGCTCATCTGAAGTTCTTGATTGGGTAGCCGACGTGATTGGCATATTGATAATGCTGCTGGTTATAAGATATTTTCTTTCTAAAAGATACAAAATGTTCAGGAAGAGTTTAGCCTGAATGCATCGCCGCTAACCGGTTTTTAACACTGAATTTGCTTAATTTTTGTACTGAATCTGGTTCTATAAACGAGTTTTAATTACTCCATTTTAAATTGATTATCTTAACAAATATGAGTATTTTTGTAAATATGGGGACATTTAAGAATGTTCTTTAAAGTTCTTTCTCAGGATAGCAATTCTAAAGCAAGAGTTTCGGAAATTACTACCTCACATGGTACTTTTCAGACTCCTATTTTTATGCCCGTTGGCACACAGGCAACCGTTAAAGCTATTGAGCAGCGCGAGCTTGTGGAAATTGGAGCAAAGATCATTTTAGGTAATACTTACCATCTTTATTTAAGGCCCGGAACCGATGTTTTAAATAAAGCCGGGGGACTGCATAAATTCATGAACTGGAACAAGCCGATACTTACTGATAGCGGCGGGTTTCAGGTTTTTAGTTTATCAGCCTTAAGGAAAATTTCTGCCGAAGGCGCCGAATTCAAATCGCATTTGGATGGAAGCTCTCACATGTTCACACCCGAAAAAGTTGTGAACATACAGCGCGAAATAGGCAGTGATATAATGATGGTGCTTGATGAATGCCTCGAAAATCCGGCGGAATATTCCAAAGTTGAAAGTTCAGTTAAGCTAACATCAGGCTGGGCTAAAAGAAGCCGTGATGAATTTTTAAATACAGCACCGCTTTACGGACATGATCAGTTTCAATTCGGTATTATCCAGGGTTCAGTTTACAATGAGCTTCGAAAACGCTCCGCGTTGGATCTTGCTGAAATGAATTTTGACGGCTACGCCATAGGAGGTCTTGCAGTAGGCGAAGAAAATTCAGTAATGTACGATGTGGTTGAATTTACCGAACAGTTCATGCCTCGAGATAAACCCAGGTATTTAATGGGCGTAGGTACACCCGAAGATCTGCTGAACGCTATTGAGCGCGGTGTTGATATGTTTGATTGTGTTATGCCAACGCGCAACGCGAGGAATGCGACAATGTTCACTTCGAGGGGTAAGTTAAGGCTGCGGAACCTGGATAACAAATTCAATTTTGGTGTGATAGATGATGAGGTCTCAAGCTATACATCCGATAATTTTACGCCTTCATACTTAAGGCACCTTTTTATGTGCGATGAAATGCTGGCAGCGCAGCTTACTACTATTCACAACTTAAGGTTCTACCTGCACCTGGTTGAGCGGGCAAGGGAAGCTATCTTAAACAACAGTTTCACGGAATTCAAAAGAAGTTTTTTAGAAAAATATAATTCAGGAATTAAATCAGTTTAAAAAAAGTTTAATAATTCAGTAAAGTAAGGAAGGTATATTAAATTGACACATTTATTTATAATATTACAGGCTCAGTCAGATGGCATTGCAAGTCTTGTAAGCTCATTGCTGCCGTTCATTCTTATCATTGCGGTATTTTATTTTTTAATATTAAGACCCCAGCAGAAACGCCAGAAGGAAAGAGCGAAACTGCTCGAGGGCGTTAAAAAAGGCGATAAGATCATTACCTCCGGCGGTATCCACGGTACAGTTGAAGGCGTTGAAGATGATTCTGTGCTTGTCAAAATTGCCGATAACGTAAAGGTTAAAATGGATAAAGCCGCCATTGGAACAATTGTTGGCTTAACCGATCAGGGCAAGAAGTAACATATTTTATCCTTAATTACAAGGAAACCAATTGTGGCGTTTTATAAATGATCGCCACATTTTATTTATGAAACTAAAGAAATTGAAAATTAAGAGCGCGGAAAAGTTTAAATTCAGTTCTATCGAATCTGCTATTGCTGATTTTAAAAAAGGTAAATGCGTTATTGTTGTTGATGATGAAGACCGTGAAAACGAGGGTGACCTCATTTACTCCGCGGAAAAATCAACACCGGAGCTTGTGAATTTTCTTATCAAATATACCAGCGGCGTAATCTGTGTTTCCATAGAAGACCGCAGACTTAAGGAACTTAAGCTGGATATGATGACAAATCATAATACGGCGCTGCATGAAACTGCATTTACTATAAGCGTTGATTATGTTCACGGTACCTCAACCGGGATATCTGCTTCTGACAGGAACAGAACGATCTTGGCACTGGTGAACAAAAACACCAAACCCGAAGACCTGGGCAGACCCGGACACGTTTTTCCGCTGAGAGCTTTCCCCGGTGGCGTATTAAGGCGTGCGGGTCACACAGAGGCCGCTGTTGATCTCGCTAGACTTGCGGGACACTACCCGGCAGGTGTACTTTGCGAGATCATCAAAAAAGATGGTGAAATGGCAAGGGTTCCGCAGCTTTCCGAGCTTGCTAAAAAACACAAGCTCAAGATAATCACCATTAAAGATCTCATTAATTACAGGCTTGAGCGCGAAGTGCTTATCGAAAAGCTTGTAGATGTGAACCTGCCCACAAAACACGGGGCATTCAAACTTCATATGTTCAAGAATCTTCTTGATAACAAAGAGCATCTTGCGCTGGTTAAAGGTGAAATTGATCCCAAAAAGCCGATACTTGTCCGTGTGCATTCGGAATGTTTAACCGGTGATCTGCTCGGTTCACTCAGGTGCGATTGCCAGGACCAGCTTGTGAAATCACTAAAGATCATTGAGCACGAAAAGAACGGCATCCTTCTTTACATGCGGCAGGAAGGACGAGGCATAGGGCTTGCCAATAAACTGAAAGCGTATAAGCTGCAGGATGAAGGCGCTGATACCGTTGAAGCCAACGAAGCGCTTGGATTCAAAGCCGATCTTCGTGATTACGGAATTGGCGCGCAGATATTAAGGAACCTTGGAGTGAAAAAAATGATTCTATTAACCAATAACCCCAAGAAAGTTGTTGGCTTAAAAGGGTACGGACTCGAAATAGTTAAACGTATCCCAATTGAAATTCCCGCGAATTCTGTAAACGAAAAATATTTAAAAACCAAAAGAGATAAATTGGGACATCTACTGTTAATCAACAAAAATCAGGAGAATTAAATTATTATGGATTCAAACAACAAAGGATTTGTTTACCTAACAAAGGACAGGCTTCATGAACTCGAAACCGAGCTTAACGACCTGAAGCAAAGAGGCAGAAAAGATATTGCCGAAAAGATCGCTGAAGCAAGAGCTCACGGCGATCTCAGTGAAAACGCTGAATACGATGCTGCCAAGCATCAGCAGGAGCAGCTTGAAATGCGTATAGCAAAGTTCGAAGAAACGCTCTCAAGAGTAAAGATCATTTCAGCTGATGAACTGCCGAATGATAAAATTTACATTCTCCATAACGTTAAGCTTAAGGACCTTAAGACAAAGGAAGAATTTACATATAAACTGGTTTCACCTGAAGAAGCTGATCTTGAGCAGGATAAGATCTCTGTAACTTCACCTATTGGCAAATCGCTGCTGGGCAAAAAGAAAAATGAAGAAGTAGAGATAATCGTTCCGGCGGGAAAGCTGAAATACAAAATTGTTGATTTTACTAAGTAACAGCCTGAAACAAAAAAATGGATAAAGATAAAAGAACTCTTTTAAAGGTCGGGATGACGGTTGTCGTTTCCATAATCATTCTGTTGTGGGGTATTGCATTTTTAAAAGATCTTAAATTCGGCCTCGAAACAAACGAGCTTGTAGTTTATTTTTCTGATGTGAACGGATTGAAAGAAGGTGACCCTGTCAGCGTTAACGGTGTTACTAAAGGGAAGATCACCGGCATTGAATTGGCGCCCGGGGATTCCGTAAAAGTGGATTTCTCACTTTCTAAAGAAGTTACCCTCAGGAAAGATTACGATGTATCTGTAGCCATGATAGAACTCATGAGCGGCAAGCAGATATACATTAAGCCCGGGGTTTCAAAAGAAGCCGCAGATATTACAAAACCGCTTGTTGGCGCTAAAACAAATGATATTGTTGGCTTAATTGGCACAATGAATGAAGTTGGCGCTGATGTTAAGCTTATAACAAGAAGGCTTGATACAGCAATGACCAAAATGACTGTCACAGTTGATAACATAAATTCAATTGTTGGCGATGACGGTCTGAAATCTAATATTAAGGGAGCCGCAAGCAATTTTAATCTTGCATCAAGGAATCTGAACCTGATGCTTGCTGATACAAGGAACAGTATCAACTCGTTGACTCTTAAACTGAACAGCATCGCAACCAATGTTGATAATACTGTAACCGATACAAAGCCTGAAATTAAACAGACAATGGATGATGTAAGGCTTCTCACCGGAAGGCTGGACTCGCTTACCGTTAACCTGAATAATCTTGTCCTCGGAGTGAATGATTCCAATTCTACGGTCGGAAAGCTGCTTACTGAGGATGAAATGTACGAAAATATAAATAAAGCTTTGCTTAATATTAACAAGCTGGTCAAAAAAATAGAAAAAGACGGCATCAGGCTTAAGCTGTTCTAAATAAAAAATTGTAACCAAAAAAAATTCACGTTATATGCTCAAAAAAAACCTGGGTTTTATTGTTACAGCCGGTCTCATTGCTTTATTCCTATACTATGCTTCTCAATTCAATAATCCCTTAAACGGATCACAAAAAAAGAAAAGTGATATTAACTATTCTTCAGATGTAACGGGCACAAACGGAATGGTAGTTTCCGCAAGCCGCTATGCTTCTGAAGTGGGTGTGAACATTCTGCAAAGCGGCGGTAACGCCGTTGACGCGGCAGTTGCTATGGGCTTTGCGCTAACTGTTACTTATCCCCAGGCAGGCAATATAGGCGGCGGGGGATTCATGGTCATAAAAACCAAAGATAAAATTACCACAATTGATTACCGCGAAAAAGCGCCTGCGGCATCAACCCGCAATATGTTCCTTGATGATAAAGGAAATTTTCTCCCTGAAAAAAGTCAGGTAGGCCATCTTTCTGCAGGTGTACCCGGCTCAGTTGCTGGTATGCTCTACGCTCTGCAGAAATACGGCTCTATGACCCGCGAAGATGTTCTTGCGCAATCAATTAAACTCGCCGAAGACGGCTTTGAAATGGAAGACCGCCTGGCGGAATCTCTCAATTCAGATTTTGATCTGTTTAATGAATTTCCTTCTTCACGCAAGATTTTTACTAAAGGTGGAGCGAAGTTTAAAGCCGGTGAGAAATTTATTCAAAAAGATCTTGCCAATACACTTAAACTTATAAGTATTCACGGAAGGGATGGCTTCTATGCCGGCATTACCGCTGATCTGATAGTTAAAGAAATGCAGCAGGGCGCAGGCATCATAACAAAAGAAGACCTGCTTAACTACCAGCCTGTTGAACGGGAACCTGTTCACACAAATTATAAGGGCTACGATGTTTACTCAATGCCGCCGCCAAGCAGCGGGGGGATCGCGCTTATCCAGCTTCTCAATATGATCGAAAATGAAACCCTGCCAGATAGGAACGATGTTTACTATGGCATCAAAGAACAATCAAATTATTACCACACCGCCATTGAGAACATGAAGCGTGTTTATGCGGATAGAAGCGAGCATTTGGGTGATCCCGATTTCTGGAAAGTACCGGTGAGTGAGCTCACCAATAAAGATTATGCCAAAACCCGCAGAAATGAAATTGGCGAAAATTCAACCCCGGCTAATGAAATTAAACCCGGCGTGTTCGTTAAGGAATCTGACCAAACCACTCATTACAGCGTTATTGATAAAGATGGAAATATGGTCAGTGTTACCACTACACTAAATAATACCTATGGTTCAGGGGTTGTTGTTGATGGCGCGGGTTTCCTGCTAAATGATGAAATGGATGATTTCGCGTCAAAACCCGGTGAACCCAATATGTTCGGGCTTATCGGCAACGAAGCCAATGCTATTGTTCCCGGTAAACGTATGCTAAGTTCTATGACTCCCACCATAATCCTGAAAGATGGAGATCCTTTTCTTATTATTGGATCTCCCGGTGGCGGCAGGATCATAACTTCGGTTTATACTTCAATCGTAAATATTATCGATTTCAAAATGTCACTTGATTCCGCAATTGATAAACCGCGCTTCCATCATCAGTGGCAGCCGGAATATCTGCAATACGAAGCAGGGGCTGTAGATGATGAAGTTATGGCCAAGTTGAAAGAAAAAGGGCACCAGGTAAAACAGATATCAGATTATGGCAGAGTAGAAGGCATATTGGTTGACTGGAAAAATAAGGTTTATTACGGTCACAGTGACCGCCGCGGCTACGGCGCGGCTATAGGGTATTAATTAAAATCCTGAGCTTAGACTTCGCAGAGTCTCCCGAAGGGGACTCTGCAGAAAAAAATTATATATCAGATAAATGAGATCAAAATTAATTTTAATTTTTCTATTTTTAACAGTGCTGTTTTTCTCTTCCTGCTCAAGCCTTAAAGAGATAGAAAACTATGCAGGCGAGAATATTTCTATGGGAGTGGGCGGATTTGCCTCTGTTACTATGGAAGCCGATACTCACCAGGGGTATGATTGGGTAGTTTCTTCCAGCAGCAATTCATCAATTGCCAAATATGAAGGCAAAGAGAATAATTACGGAGAAAAGAATACGGATCTTACCAAACAGGTAATTAAATTTAAAGGATTGAAAAAAGGTAAAACTATTATTACTTTGAATTATGTTAAGCAGGGCGATATGCTTGCCAAAAAAACAAGAACTGTAAATATTACTGTTTACTAATAGCACAAATTTGAAATTTACGACTAAGACATTTATTGCATTCCTCTTCCTTTTCATATCACAGAGTGTATTCTGCTACAGCGATACTTCTTCTGTTAATGAACCGGGACAATATACCTTTATTCGACAGGATTACTTTGGTCTCAACGATGAATACGAAACTCCGTACTACATCTTTAAAGGTAAAAAAAACGGACCCGTAATGATCCTCGATGGGGGTATTCATGGTGATGAGATAGCTTCTTATATGGCATGCGATTCAATCGTAAAATACCTGAACCTCTATTCCGGTACGCTGATCGTTATTCCCAGAACCAACATAATAGCATGCAATCAAAATACCAGGCAGGTGAATTTTGATTTCAATCATGCATTTCCGGGTGATATAACCGCTGACCTGTTTGAATACAGGCTGGCTTATGAACTTATGTGGATAGTTGATTCAGTAAAACCTGATCTCATTATTAACCTTCACGAAGCAAGGACCAAATGGTCACCAAAAGCTCTAACTGACCCAGAAAAGGCCTATGGCCAGATCGTCATTTCCTGCCTGCAGCCGTTTGAGGAATTGCTCGTACGCTCTGTTGATAACATGAATAAACGCATTCCCGAAGGTGATTATCAATTTCACACGCATTATTATTCTTACCGCGATCACAGCTCACTGGATAACTTTGTTTCAAAGTTCAATATTAAATCATATACTGTCGAAACATACCGTGGATTCGATATCGACGCGCGCGTCAAACTGCAGCTTATAGCTGCGCTGCAATTTATGGAAGAAATAGGGCTGGAATTCAGTTTCCCTGCTCACTTAACAGCATTTCAATAAGCTTAATTGTTATGGCTTGGGGTAATTCAAATAATTTAATTTAATCAACATGAAAAAAATAATAAACGCATCTGCATTAATTTTTTTGATTGGTTTGGTAACAATTTCCTACTCACAGGAAAAGACTTACACTGAAACCAGCACAGAAATAGTAGCTTCTGTTGGCGAGAATTTCACAATTTCACTGGAATCAAACCAATCAACAGGCTATTCATGGTCTGTTGGTATGGTAAGTGATAATGCCCAGGTAGTAGTTGCAGGAATGGATTACGATCTGCCCGAAGGCTCTAAAACAGGGCAGGGGGGAGCCGAAGTGTGGCACTTAAAAGCTGTCGCTCCGGGTTCTGTAAAACTTATGTTCTATTACGCACGGTCATGGGAAAAAGATGCTCCCGCAAAAACAGTAACATTCAATGTTTCAATAAAGTAATAACAAAAAGCTTCCCAAACAAAAGTTTGGGAAGCAGTTATTTCAATCCTGTTTCCCAAACTCCAGTTTGGGAAACAATAGTACTTTACTCCACAGATGTCCCTTCAAACTCAATTCTTGTATCGTTTACACTTAATATTTCATTCAGCTCGTAAACATTCTTATAGCCGTATCCGTAAAGATTCAGGTATGTTGGAATGTTAAGAGCAAGCGTAATACCTTTATCACCGCCGCCTTTAATATCTATTTTAGGCATTGATATTTTTGTAGGGAAATATTCAATATCATCTATAAAATTGTTATTGCAGTAAATGAGTATTTTAGTATCGAATGAAGGAATTATCTCCGCAAGCGTTTCCTGTGTGAAATCTGAAAAATTGAGATTTACCGCTCCCTTAACGTGCTTACTGCTGTACATTGTATTTGATCTGGCGTCAAGAATTACCACATTTTCCTGCTTAGCAAGTTCAGTAAAATCTTCGATACTCAATAATCTTGCCTGCCTGTGCTCCTTTGCTTCAGCCATCAGCTTCTCGTAGTCTTCGAAGCTCACAAAAGGTGATTTTTCCTGTGCGCAGGCTGCAATTGCATAAAATGCAAATAGCACTAAAATTAAGTTGATTTTTCTCATTTTTTTAAAAATTTGATTGATATTAAGGGTTATAGTGTTTAACTTCTAAAATTGTTCCCGAAAATTTGTGCCTGCTATAAAAGTTAAATTCAATTTACCACTGGATATTTGAACTGGAATGCAGATAAATTCTTATATCTTGAATTTTCGCCTGGATAGCTTAATTGTAAAATGAATTCTGGAATCAAGCGCATTGAATACTTTCATAATCGTATCAAAGCGGGCGTTTGTCAGGTTATTTTCAAGTTTGGATATCTGTGATTTTTGCACACCTACAAGTTTACCTAATTGACCCTGTGTCAATTTCCGCTTACGTCTTGTCTGTTTGATAGCTTCACCAAGGAACTCGAGTTTTAACTCGTACTCAAAATCTTCCCTCCGTTTGGTTCCTCTTTTGCCGATAAATTTATCAGTCAATTCATCTAGGGTATATAATTCCAGTTTGCCTTTTTTATGCATAATTATTTTAAATTAAAATATTCTTTTCTTAAAGTTTCTGCATGTTCAATTTCTGCTTTGGGAGTTTTTGATGTCTTCTTAATTAAGCCGTGAGTATTTACCACAAGAATATTTTCCTTATTTGTTTTATCCCAAAATGCAAATAGTCTGTAGTAGGTTTTGTTGTAAATTGTCCTGAACTCCCATATGTCTTCGGTTAATTTTTTAAATAAACCGGGATCGTTAAATAACTGAGCTTTTCGAATATTAAATAGTATCTTATCTCTGGATTTTACATCTATCGATTCAAGAAAATCTTTAGCTTCTTTCAGGAAAAGTACATTAAACTTACTATTCATATAATTGTTATTTAAATATAAAAGTTTCCTTATGAAGAAACAAGTAAATTTCTCTTCAAGTTATAAAAAAGCCGGATAAAGAATATATCCGGCGTGAACTCCTGCTACCACAAATTCAATTATTATGCCACCTCAATCCCCAAAACTGCATCCTTAAGCCTGCCGTTAGGCTGTTTGTAGAACGGTACGCCAAGTACCTGGTAGCTCTTTACGTTAATATCGTAATTGATATTTCTCACAGTATCGCTTTTTTCAGCTTCTATTGAAAGGAATAAAAATTCTGCTATCTTTTTAGCGTCATCCTTGGAAAAATTAAATCCTGTAAGCTTTACATTATACTTCTGCGGTGAAGGTACCGCGTTCTTCAGAGTATAATTAACTCCAATGTTCTTTGCGGATTCTATAGGCATCCAGAATGCAGGCACATAAAATTTAACGTCGCCTTCGGTCTTATTGGCTCCGCCAAAAAGATTTGATATCCACCCGCCGGATGAATCGCGTGAGTGGATTCTTACATGCGCATCAACAAGCCAAAAGCCTTTATAAACCAGCTCGCCATCGCCCTTAACCAGGGGAGCGGCAAAGTTCACTTCCATTGGAACCAGCTCATCGTTTACAATTTCCCAGCCGTTTCCGCAGCTTGAGCAATATACGATGCTGTCATTCATTTCAACGGTTAGCCCGCTATCGCATGATTTGCATTTTACAGCTATTAATTTAAAATCTTCCATAACCTTCAATCCTGAGCGAAGCACCTGCCTGAACTGCCGTTACGGCAGGCAGGTTCTCATCAGTAGATCCTCAAATTTAAATTTATTTAATAAAAAATGTTTACCTGCAGCCTGCAGTTGCATTATCTCCTCAAGAAGCTCGAAGCAATACTCGCCACATCAACAACATTCATACCCGATGCCATGTTTTTTACAGTATTGCCGCCTTTGCCTCCAAGAAAACTCTTTTTTGGCGCGGCAACAATTCCTGTGCCTTCTTCTATTTCGCCGCCATATCTGAACTTCTTATAACCCCACATCATAATAATTATACCGAATATCAGTGCAAAGATATATACAACCAGCGCCGCTTTCGCGCTGTCACCATCTCCAATTATACCGAAAATTCCAAAGAAAGTAACAAGATATGTCCCAACCGCTGTTCCAAAAATACCCGCAACAGCGCGGTATAAATTATTACCCGGCGCCTTGCCGTAACATATCGTACCATCTTCGCCATCTACCACTACCTGGTAAGTTCTGCCTTTATATAAATATCTTACTACCCATAACGGGTAATATACTATAGATACATTAGGTCTGACAAGATCGTTATGCTGAAACGTGATCTGATCAACCTTAACGGAATTAACAGCCTCATTTACAAACTGTTCCTTAGCTATATCGGTCACTTCACGTTCAGATGAAATAATATTAAAAAGCATTCCCTCTGATTGCAGCTCTTCAAAATTTATGGGACGCATTTCATCGCCTGCAAGGTTTACCTTGCGCACGCCAAGCTCCGCGACATCACATGCCGCAAATGTCCTGTCAAACGGTTTCTGAATTTTGCGCTCAACATCAACATAATATGTAGTTGTCCTGCCGTTAACCGTTTGCGTGCGGCGCTCTTTTCCGAATACCCAGCCAATAACATCAGCTCTTACGCGCCAATAGGGTATGTAAACCAAAAACGCGTCATCAATCTTTGCGTCATTTTTCAGCCCGCGCGCCTTGGCAAGTCCCTTGCCAAGCCAATTGAACATATTCTGTATAGCTATATTCCGCTGTATCTTTCTCGGAACGTAATACTTAACAACGCCATCTACACCTTTTGTCAGCAAAAGAGTGCCGCAGTACTTGCAGTTGAAAGTTTTTACTCCTTCTCTTAAGTCAAGTTCTCCTGCGCAGGCGGGACACGTTATTCCTTTTAATACTTTTTCAGCCAATTTACAATAAAATTATAGATTCGATTATTATTTTTACTCATTTCCCCCCTCTCCTCTCAGGAGAGGGGATGGGGGTGAGGTTTTAATTTACACTTTCTTCGCTATCACATACGCCATCACTATCAGAGGTATTGATACAAGACCGTAAGCGAATATCTTAAAGAACTCCGCTGTAAGCAAAGCTTCTTCTATGTAGCTGCTGTTTAGTGCGAAACCTATTACGTAACACAATATACTGGTTATCACAAAAGCGGCAATGCTGAGTCCAAATAGAATTCTGAACGGTGCTTCGCTCTTTGCGGGATAGATATTTGAGTACACTTGTCCCGAGGAAGCTTCAACCAGCGCAGTGTAACTCTGCCCGCCAAAATTGTAATAAAACTGGTAGAACGGTATGTGAACCAGTGCGGCTTCTTTGACAATATCAAGGCTTACGCCGGAACCCTGCAGCCATGCCTGGGCTGAATCATACAGCACATCCGGCTTTACGATCTCATGGTCATTGTGGATATTTTTATCATAGAACTTAAGTGCACCGGCAGGTATCTGCAGCTTCTTTATCTCAGAAACGGATGTGCTTGCCGCAGGCTGCAGAAATATCTTGTCACCTGAGCCGTCCTTGGTCTTAAAGTACCACACAGGGAAGTAATAGAACTCAGTCTTTACTATCTGCGCTTTCTGGTCAAGATCTTTAACAGTATGATTACCCGACATCCAGCGTTTTAAATTGCCTTCTGCCTCATTGGGTTTGAAGTTTGAATGTATAAGGTAATGGAATACTACTTTTCTTTTATCTAAAAATAAAGCCGATGCGCAAAAAGGACACTCTATGAAAGTTTCATCCTGTTGTACTGTAACATCAGCTCCGCATTGTGTACATTTTATTTGCATTTTTTCAACTCTGAGCGCAGCGTCTGCCTTATAGTGCTATGCACGAGAAGGAAGAGTCTCTTCGCTATTAATGTAATACTTTAATAAAAAAATGAATTGACACGACCTCTTGACTGCCACTGCAGTTTAGGTCGTGGATACTAGAACCAAAAAATAACCGGGGCTTTCTCCGAAGGAGTGCCTTTGGCAAGCCCAAGTTTAACATCAAATATCTAAAATAATGAAAGTTCTGAATAATAGAAATGATTTCTTTATTCTTAAAACACAGTAGCACAGAAATTTGCTTGACCTTTAGGTCTGTCTGTGTATAATAAAATTAAGAAGGACAGACAAAAATGTCTGTCCCACTATTAATTTGTTCTTACAGTTTCGAAAGCAGATCTTTTTTCTTTGTATCAAATTCCTCCTGGGTCAGCGCGCCTGCATCCTTAAGCTTTGCGAGCTTTTCTATGGTTGCAAGTACATCATCCTGTGACTGCTGAACAGGTGCCTGCTGGTTGTTCTGCTGCTGGTTCTGTGGATTCTGCTGATTCTGCTGCATGGAACCCATCATCATGTTAGCCATTGTCATACCGGCTCCCAAGCCAACACCTAAACCTGCTGTGCCGCCTGCGCCTTCATTTTCCGCCGCTTTTTCCATTGCCATAGCGGTCTTGAATTTCATATAGTTATCCAGATTTCCGATAGCGCCCATTGAGCTTCTTTCGTTGATCTTTTCCTGTACTTCATCCGGCGGAACTATACCTACTATTATTAGATCCGTCAGCTCAATACCCATTGCATTGAAGAAATCTGTGACTTCTGCCTTTATGCCGGTCTCTATCTGCGGATAGTATTGGCCCAGATCAAATACTGTTTTCAGATTCTTGCCGAGTACTGTATTTAATTTAGATACAATTGAATCCCTTAAGTAATCTTCAATCTCATTTGTGGTATATTTACCCTGTGTACCGACTATTTCATTAATAAAAAGCTGGGGATCCTTAACCCTCATTGAGAATTTACCCGAAGCCCTCAACTGAACGAATGATAATTCAGTATCGCGGAAGTTAATGGGTGATTTGGTTCCCCATTTAAGATCAATGAATTTCTTCATTGATACATAATATACCTGCGCCTGGAACGGTGAGTTAAACCCGAATGGCAGTGAAAGCAGTTTAGTTAAGAATGGAATGTTAGCCGTTGTTAATGTATGGCGGCCCGCGCTGAATACATCAAGCGCTTTTCCGTCTTTGTAAAATACCGCTGCCTGCGTATCCTGCACAATAAGCTGCGCGCCCATTTTAATATCTGTGGAACCGGCCTGCGGTTCGCGGTGAACCAGCTCTTTGCCTGATTCATCAAAAAATTGGATTATCTCTAATGCATTACCCATGTTAGTTATTTCCTTCTATATTGTTTAATTTATTCTCTTTTATTTTTGTAAAATTAATCATTTGCATATTTAAATACAATTATAGAACTGTAAAAATTCCCCTTTGTTTCAGGAAAAATTTACCCTTTTGTTTCAGGTTTTTGATGTGAAAAATCCTAAAATTGCTCAGTTTTGCCCTCCTTGGTGTTTGCACAACTTAATTCTCTTTTAGACACAAAGACTCAAAGAACGTAGAGTTACTCAATGTAAATCGATTATCATTGGATAAATTTATAGAAAATTCATAACTATTAACCCCGTCATTTATGACGGGGTATTTAAAATATCCAACGTGTGGGCTTTAGCCCTGAAGGAAGTTTTTCGCTGGCCTGAGTAGAAAAATTTGATTCTTAGTCCTCACCTTTGGGATGATTTAGATGGATTAGCTTCAAAATTGCTATTAATTTTAAACATTTGTATTTTGCGGGGTTAAAATTAAAGCGTAATATATGGAACAAAAGCATTCTTTAATACGGAAGTTAGGGCTCTTCACAGCCGTTACTATTGTAATTGGCTCTATGATCGGCTCCGGTATATTCAAGAAGTCCGCTTCGATGTCCGGGGAGCTTGGCGCGCCGGGGATAATTCTCGCTATCTGGCTGATTGCGGGTATTATTAGTCTTATCGGTGCTCTAACAAACGCCGAAGTTGCAGGTATCCTGCCTAGGGCAGGGGGACAGTATGTGTACTTCCGCGAAATGTATGGTAACTTTACCGCTTATCTGTATGGCTGGGCAATATTTGCCGTGATACAGACAGGCTCAATTGCATCTATTGCATACGTGTTCAGCGGGTACTTTGAGTACTTTTTCCCGACCCCGCATCTCTCACCGGAATGGGAGGCATGGGGATTCTCGCTGCAGTGGGGCGAGCAGGTAATCCTTGACCTGTACCCGCTTAAGGATATTGGTTTAAAGATGCTTACCATCGCTTTAATAATGTTCCTTTCAACAGTAAATTTCTTCGGTGTTGCATTCGGCGGCATTGTGCAGAATGTATTTACCATACTCAAGAATATAGCAATTGCATTCATAGTCGTACTGGCGCTTACTATGGGAGCCGGTTCTGTGGCAAATTTCTCGCCGTTTGTTAATTCAGCCTTCCAGTATCCTTCGGGGAGTCTGTTAGGTGGAATCGTCCTCGCTCTAAGCGGCGCGTTTTGGGCGTATGACGGGTGGAATAACATAACATACCTTGGGGGAGAAGTAAAAGACGCTCAGCGGAATATTCCAAAGGCTATGATTTTCGGAATGTCATTTGTGATAGCCGTTTACCTGCTGGTAAACCTTGCGTACTTTTACGTTCTGCCTGTTGAGACAATTGCCGGCTCATCATTTCTGGCAAGTGATGTTATGCAAAAAGCGGTTGGCGGATGGGGCGGCGCGTTTGTAGCAATCGCTGTACTTATTTCGACCTTCGGCACAACAAATGGTACAATATTGGTAAGTGCCAGAGTCTATTACGCTATGGCGAAAGACGGCTTGTTCTTTAAGAAGCTCGAAGACGTTCACCATAAATATAAAACCCCGGGTACTTCAATTATTATTCAGGGTATTTGGGCGAGCTTGATTACTATGACGGGTACATTTGATCAGCTGACCGATATGCTGATATTTGTTTCATGGATATTTTACGGTATGGGCGCCTACGGAGTGTTTGTGCTTCGCAAAAAGATGCCCAATGCTGATCGTCCTTATAAAGCTTTCGGCTACCCGATACTGCCGGCATTCTTCGTGCTATTTTCGGCGTTCTTCGTTGGATTCAGTATTTGGTACAATGTCCGCAACGCTGTATTTGGTATGCTTCTGGTGGCAATAGGTATTCCGCTGTATTATTATTTTAACAAGCAGAAGCGCGAAGCAAAAGCATAGAACACGGATTTATAAAAAAAGCAGAACACGGATTAAACTGATTAGACTGATGTACGCTGATAGATTTCAGTGTAATCCGTGTAGATCAGTTCCATCCGTGTCATCCGTGTTCTATTAAACACCCGCATTTACACAAAACCAAATGAATTCAGCTAATCAGCTTAACACATTACGAAAGATACTCATTTACCTGCAATTTCCGGTGTACATACTTGCGCTCAAGTTTGTACTATCGTTCTTCTTCAAAGTTGATGGAGATTCACAAACAATTGAAAGTCTTTTCAACTATCTGTTGTGGGCATTTGTATTTACTTTCATTGCATCGGGAATTGTATCGGTTGTAATGTTAGTATTGGCTTATGCCAAAAACAGTGTCCTGCTGTTTTTAGCCGTGTCTATAGCTCTATTGGCAATTTTTTATACATACCTGTTTAACTTTGCGGGTCACTTTATGTTCATAATAATACCCCTGATTGTTGTCCTGTACCATGTTGTCATTTTTACAGTTTTTGCAGCTCCCTTGCCCTCCAAAAATTAATCTTTCCCTGAAATTTCCATAAAATCTATCAGTTTGGCAGTTTTTAATAATATATGTTTATAATAACATTTTATATCATACTATTTTATCTTATACTTAAGTATGCAATTGGATAAGAAATTACAGGAAAGAGAAAAAGAGCTCGAAGCATTTCACCGGGTAAGTGAAATATTATATACTTACGATGGTAATATCAAAGAAGTCATTCAGAAGATTTTACTGGTTATCACCGGCGCATTCCAGTATCCTGAAATTACGGCTGCATCTTTCTCATATGATAATATAAGTGTTCAAACTGATAATTATAAAAGCACAGGCAGGGCATTAAAAGCGGAATTCACAGCCCAGCAAAAAACCGGCTGCATCGAAGTGGTTTATCTTAGAAAAATGCCAGATGCAGATGAAGGACCATTTCTGAAAGAAGAAAAAAAATTGCTGGGGTCGCTGGTAAAACTCATCGGTATGTATTTTGAAATGAACGCAAAGAATATTATCCTTGATGTAAACGTTAAAGAAAAAGAATTGCTGCTTAAGGAGATCCACCACCGTGTAAAAAATAACCTGCAGATAATTAACAGCCTGATGAGACTGCAGTCAAACATGATAACCGAAGAGAACACGAAGGATGTTTTCAAAACAACAGAGAACCGGATCAAAGCGATCTCGCTCATTGAAGAAAAACTGTTCCGCTCCGCCAATATTAAAAGCATTGATTACAGTGAGTGCTTCACACAGTTAACTGAACAAATTCTCAGCGCATATAAAGCGCACAAAAAGAAGATCACATATTCCTTGGATTTCATGGATTTTGGTATCAGTATCAACAGGGCTATTCCACTGGCTCTTATTATCAATGAGCTCATTACCAATTCAATTAAACACGCTTTCAAAGATCTGCCTGGGGGGAATATTTCTATCAGCTTTAAATGTGAAAGCGGCAATTGCCGCCTTGAGTATATTGATAACGGACGCGGGTTAAATAAAGATTTCGATGCAGGTAATCCCCGCAGACTTGGATACATGCTCATAAACGCATTGACCTCTCAACTTGATGGTGGGTTTAGCATTGAAAACAAAACAAATGGCTTCAAATTTACTCTTAATTTCCCGGTAAATTAGAACCTGTAAATGTATGTTACCAAAAACTGCTGTTTATATAGTATCCACGAAATTGCTAAATCTGTTTAAACAGACAAATAACCATGTTATGCTTCATTCCATTAATGGAATGGGACACTTATCTAATCAGCACCATTTTTTTGGCTTCATAGTATTTACCAGCAGAGATAGTGTAGAAGTAAATTCCGCTTGAAAAAATTTCCGCGTTCCAATCAACCCTGTATGAACCCGCCGTCAGATTCTGGTCAACTAATACCGCAATAACTTTACCCTGTGAATTGTACACTGTTAATTTTACAACAGATTCTTTTGGAATATCAAAATCTATATTAGTTTTTGGATTGAATGGATTTGGGAAATTTTGTTTAAGTAGAAAAGAATTCGGAATATTTGAATTGATATTTATTACACCAGGGAAGGACAATTGATTATGCTGGATTCTGCAAAAATACATTTTCGCTGAGCTGTTATCCAATCCATTTACATTGCTGCCGGCAATTGTATCTCTTTGGAATAATAAATTTACATAAAAGTATCCTTGTATATAATCATTAAAATCAGATATAGATGCATATCTGTAATCACTTAAATCACCGTAAATGTTTGTTATCCTGTTATAAACCCCCCATGTATTGCCGGAATTTGTTGAATATCTGTACCAAACATCAAAATAATTATTGCCGTTTGAACCTGTATCCAGTCTGGCTTTTTCATAAACTACGATGCTGGTTTTGGGGTTTGAATTTATGTAGCCTATAACAGGTCTGCATACTGCCGCATACCCGTCACTTTGCGGATTTGTTCCGATCATGTTGTTTGAGGAGTCAATAACAATTGGTATGCCTGAATTCAGAGCAGGAGACCAGAACTGAATTTTTGCTGTTTGAAGTATATCTGGTATATTTGTTACATATTTAACCGTTTCAAAAACTACATTCGGCGTCTCCCCGCTATAACCCACATCTATGCCATTATATGCGCCGTAATTATTATTTGATAAAGGGTCCCAAATGAGAACAGGTGCGCTCCAGGTTATTCCATCATCAGTGCTTTCTTTAAAACTTACTTTTCCCGCTGTTAAAGAGCCCTCCATAATATACGCTAAACCAATCTTACCGTTTTCGCTCTTAGCCATTGCACACCTGAAAGAATTGGAAATTTGCGGTTCAGGGATATAACCGCTGAAATTAGATGAAGATAAACTTAAACTTCTGTTGAGCATATTTCCCGCAACAAAGACAAATTTAGTTTGATTGTTCAACATTTTAGTCTGAATTCCCACAGGCCAAAGCGCTGCGGCAGAGCCGTAAATTCCCGGATCAAGTTGTATAAACGCTGCTGCTCCCGGTCCAACATCTGCAAACCACTGGGCACGTTCAATTGTACCGCCAAGTTTTGTGTGATTCCCGATTAATGCACTTCCATCACTCATAATAAGCATAACCGGAAACCCGGCACTTGTATTGCCTGTTATCGAGTTATATGCTGACCATGTAAATCCATAATCTGAACTAAAACAATAAACTGTTCTTCTTGAAGAAACCAGGCTGTCTCTGTTTGGAGAATACATAAATGCTGCATGAATATTTGAGGGGGTATTTGGGTCCAGTTGAACCATATGCGAACTTCCGTTTGACTGTAGGTCATAATACGTTCGTAAATTCGGTGCTATCGAAATCATTATGAAACTAAATAAGGTATCTGAATATTGAGAATTACCTTTTTCGTATTGAATGTGGTATCCTGTAGAATTATCAGGATTTGACAGCAATGATTGGGTTAAAAAAAAACACACAATTAAACTAATAGATTTTTTCATTGCAGGATAAATAATTATATTTAATGAACTTATTTTTAAGAAAACAATTTCTGGTTTTGTAAAAACTTAAAGAGAATGAAAGAATAAATTTACTGACAAAATCAGTTTTTGTGATTAGGTTAGATTAAATCCGTGGAAATCTGTTATATCCTTGAACACCCGTGTATTGCTTTGCCCCCACATCAACTATCAGACTCTTATTTAATCAGCACCATTTTTTTGGCTTCATAGTATTTACCAGCAGAGATAGTGTAGAAGTAAATTCCGCTTGAAAAAATTTCCGCGTTCCAATCAACCCTGTATGAACCTGCCGACAGTTGTTGGTTAACTAATCGCGCAACAACTTCTCCCTGTGAATTGTACACTGTTAATTTTACAACAGATTCTTTTGGAATATCAAAATCTATATTAGTTTTTGGATTGAATGGATTTGGGAAATTTTGATTGAGCTTGTAAGCAGCAGGTATTTCTGTACCTATATTCTGTATTCCAAAAGGGGGATATGGCAAAACAATTTTGCAGTGCATAGTTTTTGCAAGTGACTTTCCAGCGCCATTGATAAAACTACCGGGAATGGAATCCTGTTGGAACACCAAATGAAAGGCTCTGGTACTATTTTTGTTGGAAACTGAGACATACCTGTTATCATTTAAAGGGCCCGAATTATTCGTTATCATTTCAGGATTCATCCATGTATTCCCGGAATTAGAAGATAACCTGTAATAAATATCAAAATAGTTGTTTGAATCAAGCACATCTGTCCTTGCTTTACAATATGCAACAATTAAATTATCCCCAATGCCAATAACCGGCCTGCATACAGCGGCGTAACCGTCACTTTGCGGATTTGGTGCTGTCATATTATTGGATGAATCCAGAACAATAGGATTTCCTGAATTTACAGCAGGTGACCAGAACTGAATTTTTGCGGTCGAACGTATATCCGGCTGGTTTGATACGTATTTTACTGTTTCAAATACAATATTGGGTGAATTTCCGTTATATGACATATCAATTCCGTTAAATGCGCCGTAATTATTGTTCAACAATGGATCCCATATTAAAATGGGTGTGCTCCAGGTTACTCCGTCATCAGTGCTTTCTTTAAAACTCACTTTTCCTTCGGTTATTGTGCCCTCCATGATATACGCTAAACCAATCTTTCCGTTTTCGCTCTTAGCCATTGCACACCTGAAAGAACTGGAAATATCTGCTTGAGGTATATAACCGCTGAAACTGGGTGCTTCCAGGCTCAAACCCCTGTTCAGCATATTGCCTGCTACAAAGACAAATTTAGTATGTTTGTTCAGCATTTTAGTCTGAATTCCCACAGGCCAAAGCGCTGCAGCAGAGCCGTAAATCCCCGGATCAAGCTGTACAAACGATGCTGCTCCCGGTGCAACATCTGCAAACCACTGGGCACGTTCAATTGTACCGCCAAGTTTTGTTTGATTCCCGATTAATGCACTTCCATTACTAAGTATCAGCATTACAGGAAAACCTGAACTCATTGAGGGAAATACAGGGCCTAATTCATACCATGTAGTTCCATAATCAGAACTGAAACAGTAAACTGTTCTTCTTGAAGATACTAAGCTATCCCCGTTTGGAGAATACATAAACGTTGCGTGAATGTTTGATGGAGTATTCGGGTCTTGTTGTATTAAATGAGAGCTTCCGTTTGACTGGATATCGTAATATGTCCTGTGTGCAGGTGCAAGCTCGCTGATAAACGGGGTTCCCTGTGAAAATATAACTGAAGATGTTAATATGAAAAGGTGCGCTGATAAACTAATAAATTTTTTCATTGCAAGATAAAATAAATTTATTGAATTGACTCATCTAAATATACAGTATTTTTTTGATTTTTGATACTTAAATTTAATCATCCATAAGCGGATTTTGTATCCAAGTTAACGCGTTTAAATCCGTGAAAATCTGCAAGATCCGTTATATCAGTGTTCCATCTAAAAACCAAGCGGAACTATAATTTTACCCCTGCTGTTGAGTAACCCCTTAAAAAATAAATTTTCCCGTGATACCATTTCCTGTTTATTTCACATTATTTACCTGCTATATTTGGGTAACCTGATATTGGGTAAATTAATAATCATTTATGACTATCAATAATTTATCTTCCATCCTCCTTGCAGTGCTATTCATTATAAGTACCGTATCCACATCCGTTTCATTTTCACAGGAAGAAGTTATCCTCGATTCAATCCACACGGGCGGGAAATACCGCATTACTACCTACAACGATAAAGAAGTTATCGGGAAGGTTATAAAGCAGGATTCCGTTTACCTTTTCATTACAACTGAAGAGGGCACTGTCCGCATTCGCCACGAAGATGTATTCAGTGTATCCAAAACCACAATGCCAAGGCTGATCAAAGCTTTGCTCTCACTTGGCGGCGGAATATATCTGCAAAGCGGTGATTACGGCGGCTACCGTGAAACCAATAAGCCCGGCTATACTTTCAATTTTTCTGCCGCGTATCCGTTCAGTGAAAATAAGGCCATCCGGCTTGATCTATCTTACAGCAGGCTCAAACGCGATGCTGCAAGCTATAGCTATTATTACAATCCAAACGGTCCCGGTTATTCCACGCAGAATGTTGATGTTTATTCCGCTTACGTGGATTTTGTCTTTGGTAATTTTACTACCAATGCTGATTTCAGCGTGTATGGCATAGCTGGTATTGGCCTGATGCATGTAAATGAAGGCGAATACCAATACACAGATTACTACTATTACGATACTACGTATACCTACACCACCAGAACCTACCCGGGCTTTAGTAATACTAATTTCAGTATGGCTATTGGGGGTGGAATGCGTTTCAAAGTCAATAACCGCCTCGGCGCTTTTCTTGAAGCACAGTATAACATGACGACTTATGAAGGATTTTTCTGGTTCTTTGGCAGGGGATATTTCCCTATCAGAGCCGGTGTAACTTACACATTTTATTAAAAGGAGACCTTAAATGAAAAACAAAATCTTTTTGATCACGCTTTTTATGGTCATTTCGATATCTGTTAATGCTCAGCAGTCATCAGATTCACTTCGTGAAGGCAGGTATTGCAAAGTAGTTCTATATAACGGTTATCAGGCCGAAGGTACAGTCACTCAGAGGGGGAACGATACTATAGAATTTAAAACTGATATCGTCCAGCTTTCAATTCCCGTAAAAGATATTAAATTCGTTATGAATCCCGAATTCGATATCTCAGATCTTGAAGAAATTGACACTCTCGATTACAATAAGATCCCGATTGTAGAAGCTAAAATCGATACTACCGATGAATGCGATCTCTATATGAGCGACAGGTCCGTAATGAAAGATGTTTTGTTGATTGTTGATTCGGATTCAACAATAGTGGTCGTAAAAGAAAAACGAAGTAAGATAGTGAACATTGCGGGAATAAGAAAAATTGTTTTCAAAGCATCAGCTCCGTTCGGCAAAG
Source organism: Ignavibacteria bacterium UBA2360 (assembly GCA_002344125.1). Lineage (GTDB taxonomy): Bacteria > Bacteroidota > Ignavibacteria > Tepidaquicellales > OLB5 > OLB5. The sequence continues at coordinate 144,375 of DDTQ01000010.1, forward strand.
GTTATCTTGCAGGTTCAGTAGTTGGATTTTTTATCGGATTCATTCCGCTTGCCCTAAGCAGGGGCGGGGGGCACCCGGATTTCGGCGGATTCGGTGCCGGTGTATTGCTGGGTTTGGTTTGTTCTATACCAACCGGATTGATCGGCGGTGTAATTGGAGTACTTACTGCCTATGATGACACATATCTTTTTGAAAACGGAATATACCCCGCAAAGATTAAACGCATCCATCACGCTATGAATAAGCACTATTGAATCAAAATTTTAGCGAGGAGATTTTGCTTGCAAATTCGACGCGGCAATCATATTGTAAACTAAATAAGGGCTAAAGCCCATTTTCATTCTATATCTAATCCCCGCCCGGAAGGGCGGGGTTATTTTTGTTCACGTGATTAAAGGTTAAATCTTCAACGAAGCCTAAAAGGCTTCGACTACGAAGAATATAAAAAAATACTTAATGGTAGTCTAGCCCTTTCAGGGCTCGTGAGTATGGGTTTAATTTCCAACGAAGCCTGAAAGGCATCGACTACGAAGTATATAAAAAAATATTTAATGGTAGTCGAGCCCTTTCAG
>DDTQ01000006.1:0-249613 GCA_002344125.1 Ignavibacteria bacterium UBA2360
TACGTTTACTGTCGTGTACTTAGCAGCGAAATGCTTCGCGTTTTCTTGAATTGATTTTTCAAACAATTACGGATATTTTTGTAAATATTGAAAACATTACCTATATATACATACGGTTTCGAAGTACTTCGCAAAAAGACCAAACGGGTCACAAAAATAGATGATAAATTCATTGAACTTGTGGGCAGTATGTTCAATACCATGCATAAGGCGACAGGTATCGGTCTCGCCGCGCCGCAGATCGGCAGCGAACATGCGGTAACGGTAATTGATATATCACGTACAGAAGGAAAAAAGAAAATAAAAACTGAGCCCATAACGCTCATAAATCCCGTTATAAAAGATTACCATGGCGAAATTACACTCGAAGAAGGCTGCCTGAGTATTCCTTATGTAAGAGGTGATGTCACAAGACCTGAAACAATTTATATTGAATACCAGGACCTCGATCTGAATAAACACGATCTTGAACTTAAAGGTTTTATTGCCAGGGTAGCCCAGCATGAAATAGATCACCTCAATGGTGTTCTGTTCATTGACCATTTAAGCAAGGATGAAAAAAAAGTGATAAAACCTGAGCTTGACCTGATTAAAAAGGGTGAGATCGAGACTGATTACCTCCTTGCGGAACTTCCTAAAAAAGGAAAACCTATTAACCACAGGAAATAATGAATATCATATTTATGGGTACGCCGGAATTCGCTGTACCCTCACTTGACGCCCTTCTAAGTACACACCATAAGATTTCAGCAGTTGTAACAGTGCCTGATAAACCTAAAGGCAGGGGACAGCATCTTGCCGAAAGCGATGTTAAGAAATTCGCGCTTCTGCAGGGTCTCGAGATTCTGCAGCCTGTGAATTTAAAAGACCCGGAATTTATTGAACAAATTAAGGACCTCTCACCCGATCTGATTATAGTGGTTGCATTCAGGATATTGCCAAAGAGCATTTTTAAGATCCCTAAATACGGTTCATTTAACCTGCATGCCTCATTGCTGCCTAAATACAGGGGCGCTGCCCCGATAAACTGGGCCATTATTAATGGTGAGCGTGAAACCGGTGTAACAACTTTTTTCCTGCAGGAAAAAGTTGATACGGGTAATATTATAATGCAGAAAAAAGTTGATATCACACATGATGATAATGCGGGCTCGCTGCATGATAAACTGAAAGTACTGGGAGCTCAGGTAGTATTCGATACTGTTGATTTGATAGAAAACTCAGGCGGTAACCCGCCTGCTGTTAGGCAGAATAACGGCGAAGCTACTCCCGCGCCGAAAATATTCAAAGAAGATTGCCGTATCAATTTTGACCAGTCTGTTGACAGGGTTTTTGATCTCATCCGCGGACTCTCGCCGTATCCCGGCGCGTTTACCGAATACAACGGAAAGATCATCAAAATATTCAGCACCGTCAAATCTCATTGGGATAGCTTAAAAGGCCCGGGCAGATTTTTTATCAAAGAAGGTAAACTATATGTATCTACTTTAAATGAATTCCTCGAAATAACCGAGCTCCAGATAGAAGGCAAGCGCAGAATGAATTCTGTTGAATTCCTTAACGGTCACAGCGATATGTTCAAAAAATTCAAATTATAAAGCTACTTCATTTCAATTATCTTTTCAATCAGCCATTCCCTTGCGATAGTGGTCCTGTTCTCATCAAGTTTTTTCATCAGCACTTTCAGTTCAGGTTTCTGTTTCTTATCAAGTTTCATCAGGTTAGTTACGTAATTCAGGAAAAGTATGTACCTATCGTAATGAATTGAAAGAATATCCTTATGCCTTTTAAGGTAATGCTTGGCAGCATCCACAACCGCCTCAAGTGATTCCACTTCCCCCAGTTCATAAAACGATTTTATTAGTGTCTCTTTGGATTTAAGATAAAAATAAGTGTATTTATAACCAACCTTGCTCAGGAAACCAATGCAATCTTTATATTTTTTATTCTGGAACGAGATCAGCGCGGAAGAAAGATTGATGGTATCACGTTTTACTTCACTTGCTATATTGCCTTTATATGTTTCAAAGAAATGTTCCACCCATTTTAAGTGTTTCATATTCAATCCGCAAATTATCACTCCTATGAAATCTGTGTACTGCAGGTTTTTGTTCTTGGCGTAAAAGCCGGTCTTTTCAAAATTGGAATGAATTTTATACAGCTCGTTAACAAATTTATCCTCGCCAAGCGCTATTTTGTTAACGCAGTAATTGGAAAGAGAATAATACACCTGTTCAAGTTCATCTTCGTTATAACGGGCGATATTATGAAATACGTGTTTTTCAAGGTCGTGGAAGTGTTTCACTTTGTCCGGCTCGAGCACCATCATAAGTATCTTGTATTCTGAATATATGATAGGGTGATTCTTTTCAATATCATCGGCGTTCTTTTCAATGTATTTCAGTATATTTTCTACTGCCCAGTAAGTTTTGTATATACTTATGCCTGAAAGTATCCTTCTGCTGATAACGGTATTAAGCACTTTGAGCTTGGTTACTATAAAAAGGTGGTCGGCATTATCGCTCATTTGCTGGTAACTTTTATCCAGGTCCAGATCAAGATCTTCGCCGTGATAGTTCAGCCAGGTTTCTTTGAATGTGAACTCGTTGTAGTAATAATCGGTGTTGCGGTTAAAATCCTTTTGCTGGATATCAGTTATCTCCTTTGAAACCATATCAAATGTTTTCAGGATATTTCTGTCGCGTAATGATCTCAGCAGAAATGTTTTGCCGTGAAGCGGGTTATTGTTGAGTTCTTCTATTACAAGGAATTCTTCAAGTAAGGCAGTGAAACTGCTGATAAGCGTTCTTACATTCTGATCTTTATCGCCTTCACCGCTGAAGATAGCCTTGGCAATTTTTTCGTTTGTTATTACGTTTGCGTCGAACTCATCGTAATTGAAATTGATAAGCTCGTAAAGCTGAATGATCTTTCTGCTTTTGTTATGGTAAGGTGAATTTAAGAATTCACCGAATTTTCTGAATTCCGCCGGGCTGATGCCCTTTACCATTTCCGTAAGTTTGGATTCCCGCATAATTGATGGTTTTTAGAGATTCTCTGGTTTAACAAATCAATAATTTAATATCCCTTAAATAGCCAAAAATCGAACAGAATAAATGGTTTTTGGTATATTTAACTTCTAAATATCAATATTTACAATTAACAAATCTATTTAAAAATCTTTGCCTATACCTGTAGAAAGCGCTATTTTTATATTAGCAAAATCTATTTACAAATTAAGAATTCTTTCAAAACTAAACCTGAAATAAATATGAAAAATTTAGTCCTCTTAAAAGCCCTTCTTCTCCTTCTCGCCGTTACAACATTTTCAAAAGAACGTGAAGGCTATATAGCTAACACTGAATCGCCTTTTGCTCCTGCCCAGAGCATTTTCCTGCAGAGCGGTAATATCAATACGGTTTTCAGGACAGATGGATATTTTAACTATGATAAAGTTACATTTACAACAGGCGATGCAGGATTTATCTGGCCTGTAGCTGCCGCGCAGCGTATGACCGCTGTTTTTACATCAGGCATATGGATCGGTGCTAAAGTTAACATTGCTGCAAATCAAAAGGAACTCAGGCTTGCAGCTTCCTTTTACAATACTCATTACTCTCCGGGAAATATTCCCGTTATGGGTCAGGTGCCGCCTTCATCAGTTTGCAGTGACCCGGCATTTAATGGATACCTTGTCAGTCTTAACGACCCTTCATTAGTTAACGGGGGAACGATTACTAAGAATGCAGGAGGCAGAACCTACACATTCGTTTATTCTTCCTGGGCGGCCTGGCCGGTTGGGCAGGGGGCACCGTATGTTGAGGTAAATGGAATTCCGGGCTATCAGCCCGGGTGGAATTCCGATAGACCCGGAACAGGAAATGGCAATGCCCGGCCTTCTGAGATGATCTTTTCAGTCTTTATGGATTACACCAACTGCACTAACAATCCGCATGCCAGTGAGTTAAGCCTTCCCGGCGGCACACTTCCACTCGGAGTAGAAGTGCAGCAGCTGGCTTATGCATTTGATGCCGATGGTTTCCGTGATTCTTATTTTATTCGCTATAAGATAATTAACAAAAGCGGTAAAGTGTGGGATAGTACTTTTGTCGGGCTGGTGAATGATGCTGATCTTGGTGACGCAAGTGATGACGTTACGGGTTGTGATACTACCCGTAATACAGGGTTTACATATAATTTTGATGATAACGATCTCACCTATGGTGCTGCTCCGCCGGCCGTTGGTTACAGAATGCTTCAGGGTCCCGTAGTGTTTACCGGTAATAATTCTGATACTGCAAAATTGCCGTGTAATACCATGGTGGGCTACAAAATGAAATTAATGACGGGTCATTTTAGATTCTTTAACGGTGGTTCAACCTGCTTCGGTGACCCGGATAGTGCTGCAGTTGCGTACAATATACTTCGCGGGAAAGATGGTTGCGGTAATACACTGATAAACTTTACGACTGGGCAACCCACAACATATATGTATCCAGGGGATGCATGTACAGGAACCGGATGGATCGATAACACCTCAGGAGATGTAAGGAATGTAATGAACTCAGGGCCGTTTACGATGAACTCAGGCGATACACAGGTTGTTGTTTATTCATTCACAATCGCCAGAGGCAGCTCTAATAATCAAAGCGTTTGCGCTTTATTAAACAGCTCTGATAACATCAATAATTTCTATTACGATTGTTTCAATCTTATCGGCATTGAACCAATTAATAATACAATACCAAAACAATTTTCACTCGAGCAGAATTATCCAAATCCATTTAATCCGAACACTTCTGTTAAGTTCTCGATTCCGAAGAGCGGATTTGTTAAGCTGGTGATATATGACGCACTGGGCAGGGAAGTAAAGGAACTGCTCAATGAAAATGTTGCAGCAGGTATATACAGCCTGGATTTTAATGCCGCAGATTATCCAAGCGGTATTTATTTCTACAGGCTAACTGCTGAAGGATTTACTGATACCAAAAAAATGGTATTGGTGAAGTGAAGTTGGCAGAATTGTGAATCAAATTTTCGCCCCGCTAAAATCAATAGCGGGGCATTTTTTGTGATCTTGTGCTAAATATATGAAAATTGTTGTTTAACAAATATGCTTTCATGTCCCGGGAAAATTGATGAAAATTAAACAGAATCGAATATTTATACTATTTATTTTTTCTTTTAGAGCATTTTCTGCCTTTAACAAATCAATTTAAAAATCTTTGTCAATTGGAACATTATGTGCTATTTTTACAGTAGAAAAGTTAGTAGAAATTTCATCAATCTCTTACTGATGTTGTTGACCGGGGTCAGAGGCGGATCCTAAGGCGTCAACGGAGGTAATCAATAAGGAACTTCCATGACCCCGGTTTGAAATTAAAAAGTTGGGATTTTTATTCAATTAAAATTGTTAAATGATTATAAGCGCAGCAGCCTCTGTCTTGATAAATTGTCCTCTTTCGAAGGGCGGGAGAAACAATTATGATCACTGCAGTTTAAGGAAGCTGCGCTAAGTTTTTATACGCCCTCTTTTAAGACCTAGCTATTTATCATCATTTCTTTCTTCAATTCAATATTTGCATTTTTGTGGTAGAAGGCGATCATTTTTGATCGCCTTTATTCATTATAAAACAACTAATTACCTCAGTAACCACTTTAGCTATTTGTTTAACTTGACAATACTTTAATTGTTTGCTATATTGCAGTAGTTTAAAACTACAGCAATATTGAAAGCTAAGATATAAATTGAATAAGGATATTTTAATTGAACGGCTTAAGACTCTTGGATTCAAAGAATATGAATCCAAGGTGCTGATCGTTTTGCTTGGCGGCACTCCGATGAGCGCATCAGAAATTGCCAAGGAAGCTAAGATCATCCGGAATTCAATTTATGATATTCTCAAATCTTTTGTAGAAAAAGGGTATTGCAATGAAATTGAAACAAATACGATACTCAATTACCAGATAATTGACCCTGCGATCATACTTGATAAAATAACAAGTGATTACAAAAAGAATTTTAACAAGCGCCTTGAAAGTCTGAACGAAACCTTTGGTGAACTGCGGCAGATTTATAAAACCGAATCAGATAAAACCGATGGGCCGGATAAGAACATTCAGCTTATCCGCGGGTTTAACAAACACCGCGTTCAGCGATATATGGAGCTTGTAAATGCTTCAAAAAAGGAAATACTTGGGATGTACAGTCCACGCAGGGTAGTGGTAGAAGAGCTTAGCCGCGATGCGCAGGTCTTTATTCAGGATGGCGGCGAGATAAGATCGATCTATCAGCTAAGCGATGATAAGGAAATGAACAGTGAACTTGTTGCCGCCTGTGAGTTATTCAGCCGCGGCGGAGAAAAAGTCAGGCTGGCGCCTTTTAAGCTTCCCAATATCACAGTATTTGATTCGGAAAATGTTTTCATAAATATTTCCGCCGAAAAGAATGTACCAAAACATAAGCAGGCAGATCTTATAATTAAGAATTCCGACTATGCCGGACATATGAAAGACCTGTTTAACGGCTACTGGGATAGATCCATGACAATTGAAGAGTATAAAAAAAGTAAAATTAAATAAATACTGCTATGGAATTTAAAATTAAATTTTCATTACGCGGAGTTATCAGTCTGTTCTTCATTTTTTTGCTTTTATTACTTATAATATAAAGTGCCTAAAAAGTGATAAAAACAAAGGAATTGAAGCTATGATTGTTAACGGTTTTCAGGGATTTCAGATACTTATAGTAATGATAGTGATTTTTATGCTGTTATTTTTGTAAATTACTGTTAAATTACGTATGAATGGGTAAATCCATTTCGTAATTCAGAGACTTTACAATTCTATGAAATTTTGTGAGGTTTAAAAAACATGAATAAAAAATACATACATACAATATTCGGTCTGCTTATGGCTGTAATATTTTCTGTATCCGGTAAGGTTACTGCGCAAAATGGCTGGTACCCTCTACAATCCGGAACTGAAAATGTACTTAAGTCTGTATTTTTTGTAAATACCAATACCGGTTATATGTCCGGCAACGGCATAATTTTAAAAACTCTTAACGGCGGATCAAACTGGCTCGTAATATCAACAGCATTCAGCGGATCTTCAATATATTTCAATAATCCTTACACGGGATATATAGCAGAAGGTACCATACATAAAACAACAGATGGCGGCGTAAGCTGGATTGATCTTAATCAAAGTTCAATTCAGTCTGTTTGTTTTGCTGATCTTAACACAGGATACGCTGTCGGCTTCAATAGCAAGATCCTCAAAACTACCGATGCCGGCGCAACCTGGGAGCTGCAGTTTGTAAGCATGTACGGCAATAAGTTCAATTCTGTATCTTTCAGGAATTCTCAAACGGGTTTTATAGCCGGCGGAAAAATGACAGAACCTTATAGCGGTGTAATTTACAAAACCATTAACGGCGGTTCCTCATGGTTTGAAGTTTCGCCATCAACATCTGATATTGATTTCCGAAGTATTACATTTCCTTCCGCTGAAACCGGATACGCGGTCGGCGGATATGAATACGGTTCATCAGGTGTAATATACAAAACAACAACCGGTGGTGAATCCTGGGTTCAGCAGGGTATTGTTAACAAAGATCTGAACTCGATCCATTTCTGGGATACTCAGACAGGGTACACTGTAGGCGAAAGCGGCATTATCTTAAAAACCACCAACGGCAGCGCGATCTGGAATTCACAGGTATCAAGTTCAAACAAAGATCTCAATTCAGTTTATTTCCTTCAGGATAATTTAGGCTTTACTGTGGGCCTCTCAGGCTCAGTTCAGAAAACTGTTAACGGAGGTGTATTCGGTCCGCCATTTGCTGTCGCGGGTAAAGTTACTTTCCCCAACGGTCAGCCCGTTACAAAGGGCATGGTTAAAGCGCTTAAGTATGACGCGCAGTCAAACACCGTAATTGTTGTCGATACGGCAAGCATTCAGCCCAACGGGGACTATATCATGCGCAATATTACAATTGATAGCCTTGATATTATGGCGTATCCCAATGATGAAGATATTGACGCGGCAACGCCGCAGTTTGTACCAACTTACCATACCGGAACATCAAGCGGTACTATTAGCTGGGTAGCTTCCAAAACTCTGTATGTTGATAACAATCTCTTTAATATTGATGTAAAAGTGTTTAACATAACCGGCAGTGGCGGCAATTCATTTATCAGCGGCGGTGTGTATGTTGCCCCTCCGCAAACCGGAGGTTTGCAGAATGCCATTGTGTACGCTATGAGCGGAAATGAATTCAAAGGATTTTCGGTATCACGTTCCGGCGGTCCCTATGATATTAACAATCTCACGCAGGGTAACTTCAGGGTGATATGCGACAGGATAGGATACTGGCAATCAGAAAAAAATGTTACTGTTGGCAGCGTTAGCCCTGATACGATCAATTTTTATATGACAGGCATCAATGTCATTGGTATTGAGCCTGTTACAGGCATAGTACCAAAATCGTTTAATCTCAGTCAGAATTATCCGAATCCGTTTAACCCGGTTACAAATATAAATGTGGATATTCCCAAGAACTCCATCGTAAAAGTGGCTGTTTATGATATGCTGGGCAAAGAAGTTGATGTACTGGTTGATCAGCAGTTAACCGCAGGCAGTTACAAAATTGACTGGAACGCTTCAAGGTTTGCAAGCGGAATTTATTTTTACAGAATAATAACATCAGAGTTTACCGATATCAAAAAAATGGTGTTGGTAAAATAGTAACTTGCTGGATTTTTCCTGATTTTCTCCTCCTTTAGAAAAGGCTGACATTCTCGTTACCTCCGTAGAATGACAGCCTTTTGTTTTATGTTTTGACCCCTCAAATACACTTGAAAAAACACTGCTTAAATCTTAAGTTAGTGTAATAAAAAAATGAACTATCAGAATAAAATGAAGAAAAACAACCTGCATGCGCATAAGTTTCTTAAAACAATATTCATCTTGTTTGCGGTATTTGCTTTTTCCTGGCACTACAGCGGCTGCGGTGATGATAGCACATCAATTGGCGGTCCTCATTATCCCGGATTTGGAGGGTATGATCAGGGCGAAGCCGGAGTTATGATGACGCTTTCTGCCCTGTGCTATGTTGCCGAAGGCAGCACCAATGCGCTGCACATCAGGGATTCCATCAATTTGCAGCTTGCTGATAGCAATTATTCCACCGGAGGCAACTGGAAGGTCTGTTGGGGTCCGGGACTAAGCCCCACAGGTGAGAACCTGATGTATATGGCGGTTGATTCAACCGGTGATTCGCTAAAGTACGCCATCTGCGTTCGCGGAACAGTATTCAATTTTGCAAATATTGTTGAAGACCTTGAAGTGTGGGATATGGAAAAATGGCCATTTTCAGGCGGGGGTGATTCCGTTGCACTCGGTTCACTCAAAGGACTGGACACATTGCTCAATACAACCGATCCTGTAACCTTCATGGGCTTACAGGCTTATTTAAATACACTTAACGCCCCTAAGCAAAAGATGTTTATAACGGGTCACTCACTCGGTGGCGCAATGGCAACACTCATAACAAAGTGGTTTTTGGATATTGGCTTTACATCTCGGTTTAAACTGGAAACCTATACTTTTGCGGCTCCTACAGTTGGTAATATCAGCTTCGCTGATACTTACCTTTCGCAAATGCAGTCATCCGGCAGTGAATCACACAGGTGCGTAAACAATAAAGATGTAGTACCCTTTGCCTGGGCAGGTTTGCCCAATATAATCAGTGAAAATATACCAACAACAGTACCGCCGCTTGTCGCGGCTGTTATTCAGACTGCGCATAACTACCTGAAAGACAGCGTTGTTTACAAACACGTTGAAACCAAACAGCCGCTTGGCTCCATTGATCCTGTTAATTGCGGCGCATCGGGTGAAGACAGCACTTATTTCTGCTGGGTTGGATTTGAGCACGGTACTAACACATATTTAAGGCTTCTGAATGCTGATACCATAAACTGGAACAGAAGAAGATAAGAGTATCAAATAAGCAAAGATCTATGCAATTAAGATCTATAAAATTCTATAATTATGTCTGAAAGATCTGATAAATATTTCCAAATGCTTGATGGCTGGCTGAAGTACTACGGTTTTGAATCGTTGAATGTGAATGAACAGGCCGGCACTGACCGCGTTTATAAACGCAGCAGGGTAGAGGTCACCAAGTTCGGCAAAGTTGATTGTTATATATGCGCCAAATATATGCCTGAAGGCGCAACAGGTGATGAACTGCGTATATACAGCGATAAGATGTTCTCACTCGCCAACCGGCACAGAACAGGTGCGCCATTGGGATTTGGCGCGATGCTGGTTGTATATCCTCTGATCATTACGGAAAACATTTCTGCCGAACTGGCAGGATACATCAGCCAATACTGCCCCAAACATTTCGCGGCGGCGGAATTTCCTTCAGTCCTGGATATCAATACCGGCGGTTTATATTACTATCCAAACACCCCAATTTGGGGATATGCCTATTACGCAACATACAGGCGTGAGTCATACAATTTTTTCTCTCCCAAATCATGGGAAGATGTGGCGAATAAGCAGGTAGTGAAGTAATTGAGCAGGAGAGTGGTTGAGTTGGTAAGTAGTTGAGTTGGTAAGTAGTGAAGTGGATAAACAACCAAGTGACAAGTTAGGGTGTAAATAAAACTGAATTTTTCAACCACAATTCTGAACGTATTTTGCAGATTGACAGCAATTCATAATCAAAAAGCCTCTTTTGATACAAAAGAGGCTTTATAATTTTAAATTTATACAAATTCTATTTCAAAAGTACCATTTTACTCTTAAGATAAATATCACCAAGATCTACAATATAGAAATAAACCCCGGAAGGTGCATTCAGTCCGCTTGCTAAGTCACCTTTCCACAATATTTCATAAACTCCTTTTCCGTTTATGCTGAATGGTATTATCTTAACAAGCTGCCCGATCGCGTTATATATCCTGATATAGCCTGTTTTGTAAACCGCCTTATTAACCTGCAGTTTAATGATAGTCGAAGGATTAAACGGATTCGGATAATTTCCCGCCAAAACAAATGTTTCAGCGTTTATGATTTGCCCGTTTCCGGTTTCACTTATCGGGGTTACTGAGCCAAAGCTTGTGAACGGAGAAAGCACACCATAGGCAATACTTATCTGTATTATCTGATTTTTCAGTGCAATTGCCGCTGGATCAGTTGGGTTCAGCGCGTAATAAAGCACCAGCAGGTAGTCAATCTTCTGCTTTGCCCATATTTTTGTTAAGAACTGGTAGCGTGAATCGGCGCTGTCTATTCTGTTGAAACTGTACTGGTATGAAACAGGCTGATTGAATGCGTAGCCGCTCAAAGTGACTGTTACCGGGCCCGCCTGCAAATATCGCCCTGAAACTATCATTTGCTGGCCTTTATATAAATTAGGCAGCGGTGATGGATATACTTCAATCACGTTTGAAGGTGAAAATGAAATTGTGGGTGATAGCAGCACCGGGTTCCTTATTCTTAAATAAAAATCCGTGATCCTGCTGTAAAGTTCATCATTACCTAAAAACTCAGCGAGCCCGCTGTTCTGTGAACCAAGCAGCGTTAACAGTTGAACGTTTACATCGCTGCCGATACCAAAGCAATATAAGAATATATTGGTTTCAGTGCTTACTATCAGATTCCGGACATGCGCAAGCAATTGTGTAGTATTTGTAATGCCCGATGTTGCCTGCCCGTCTGTGAAGAATATGATAATGTTCGCGCTGCTATCGCTTGATGTTGAAAACTGCGGTACAGCCGTCGAAAACGAACCTGATATATTCGTACCTCCGCTTGCGATGAATGCGTTAATGTAATTCAGAGCGGAATCCCTGGCTGCATTGGTATAATTTACGTGACCGCCGCGGAAAGACAGCACATTATCAGAAAAATCAACAATGTTGAACCTGTCGCCATCATTGAGATTATTAACAATAAACTTGGCTGCATCCTTAGCCTGTGTCATCTTGACGCCGCTCATACTGCCGGAGCGGTCAACAATGAGAGTAAATGTCTTTTTAATTACCTGTAACGAACCCGGGTCGGGTTCTGCAATGAAAGTGAAAAATCCTCCAAGTGAATCAGGCAGCTGTGACTGCGGTATCATTGTAGAATAGCTGTACAAACCCAGCTGATTCAGGTTGAGCGAATACTTCAAAGTGTAATTCTGTGTAGCCGCCGTTTCATACAGCAGGCTCCGTATGTGCGCATAGTTTCCGTTGTTTGAATATTCCGTTACAGGCTGCGTACTTACCAGTCTTATGCTGTCGATCGTTCTGGGTGATGTCAGATTGAAATCGAGCTCCTGTGTGTTAAGTATGGCGGTCTGTATAAGATGGTAATCATTCGGGAAAATAAACGTAACGTTACCGAATGAATACGGCAGCAGTTTAACATACTTAAGTTCAACTATTAAATTAGAATCAGTTTTAACTGTTTGTGGAATGGTGAAAAACAACGGGGTTGAACCTAAATGTGTCTTAAGGTTGTTATTCATTGTACCGCCGGGTAATCCGGTATCCTGGGAATTTGGGTTGATCTGCGCCAGGTACCAAATGCCGTTGATCTTCCATCTGAGGCTGATCGCGCTTGCGCCTTCGGGCATAGGAAACGCGTACTTGATATTCTTATCCGCCCCGAGATCGTTCAGGAATATTTGAGTGGCAGTTACAACAGAAACCTGGCTCTCACAATTAACCTGAACATGGCTGTTGGTTAGTTTGAGGTAAATACCGGTGGCTGCATTTACAACTGATACACCGTTTGAAAATATATGGCTGCTCAATGTGAAGGTAAGTATGAATGCGAACAAGGTAAAAAGAGATTTTATTTTCATAGCAGATCTCCTTTCTTATTACAAATATAATATATCATTTAAGGAATTGTTCTTACAATATTTTACTATATATTAATTTAGGCAGTTTAAATTTACAGAAATGTTCATAATTTTATGTAAAATCAGAAAAATCACTAAAATTCTTTAAAAAATGCTAATAGAAACGATCCGCAAAGATATGCAAAAGGCAAAAATGGCCAAAGAAACCGTTAAAGCCAATCTCCTTTCAACTTTGTATGCTGAAATTTTTACTCAATCCAAAAGCGGGAAAGAAATGACCGAAGACGATGAGTTTAAGATCATACGTAAATTCATTAAGAATGCAGATGATACAATTGCGCTTGGTGTATCAGCAGAGGCTGTGACCAAGCTAAATGAAGAGAAAAAGATACTCGAGGCTTACCTGCCTGCGCAGTTAAGCAAAGAAAAGATAGAGGAAATTATTACCTCACTTGTTGCTGAAGGAAAAACCATGAAAGAGATAATGCCGTATTTCAAAGAAAACCACAATGGTTTGTATGACGGCAGAATGGTCAGTGAAATAGTTAAAGCAAAAACTGCCTGAAAAATACTTAAATAAAACATAACCATTTTCTTAAAGTAGATTTCTAAGTTTAAAAATATTTTTGACCTAACCCCTCTCCCTTTGGAAGAGCGGATGGAGGTGAGGGTATAAAAAATGAAATATCAATAAATAAAATTCTGTTCTTTTCCAAAGAATGGAAGTGAAGAAAAAATATCATTCAATGATACACATGCTTAAGGTAATCATACTATTTTTGTTTATTGGAAGCGCGGTTTTCGCGCAGGAATCAGAAGGTCTCTTTACCCAGGGTGAAGAATATTTCCTGCAGGGCAGGTTTGCTGATGCTTATTTCAGTTATACAAAATATATTGAGTATAATCCTGATAGCGCGAAAGGGTATATCTCCAGGGGTAACACAAGTATTTTCCTGAACAAAGTGAAAGATGCGCTGGCTGATTTTGATAAGGCGATACTTATAGACCCCAATAACTTCAAAGCGCACAGCGGCAGGGGTACTGCTTATGTTTATATGCAAAACGGTGAAGAGGCATTGAAGAGTTACGGTAAAGCGCTTGAGCTAAATCCCGAAGACGTGGTTTCAATGAATTCAGTGGCAGTAATTTACTATGGTGAAAATAAAACCGCTGACGCGCTTGAGATTCTTGATAAAGCAATTAAGATCCAGCCTGAAAATGTTGACTCTTACCGGAACCGCGGTTCCATGAAACTCTTCAGCGGCGATACAACAGGTGCGCTGGAAGACCTCAATAGAGCAATTGAATACGGGCCTAACCGTGTTGATGTTTATAATACACGCGGAGCAATTTTCCGCGAAATGCAGAAGTATGATGAGGCTATCGCGGATTTCAACAAAGCCCTTGAGCTTGACCCAAACTCCGCTGAGGCGTATTGCAGAATGGGTATAGCCTACCTGTATAAAGGCGATTATGACAACGCGATTTTGAATATGGAAAAGGGATTGAGGATAGATCCCGCACTCAAAGATACTATGAACAGCTATCTGCAGGAAGCAAAAGAGAAAAAAGGAAAATAAAATTTAAAAAGTTATAAAGATGGAAATAATTCTCTTAATTACGGGTTTAATATTCGGCTCTTTACTTGGTTTTTTTATCGCAAAGAGCAAACAGTCTGCTCTTGCTTCGAAAGTTGAAGAAAAGGAAAAAGCGCTGACTGAAAAAGAGAAGCTCGTCAGCGATGCGAAATCTGAAACAGAACTTGAACGCGGCAAAGCTGTGGCACTTGGAATTGAACTTTCCGCGGCCAAAACAAACATTGATAATCTCGAAAAAAGATTAGCAGAACAAAAGGGAGAGCTTGAAGAACTGCAAGCCAGGTTTACTAAAGAATTTGAAAATCTTGCAGGAAGGATACTTGAAGATAAGAGCAGGAAATTCACAGAGCAGAATAAAGAGAACTTAGATACTATATTGAATCCACTTAAAGAGCGTATAGCTGATTTTGAAAAGAAAATGAATGATGTGTATATCACCGAGACCAAAGAGCGCGCAGCGCTGGCAGAGCAGCTTAGATACCTGCACGAGCTCAATAAGCAGATGTCTGAAGAAGCAAATAACCTGACCAAAGCGTTAAAAGGTGATACAAAAACACAGGGTAACTGGGGTGAATATATTCTTGAAAGTATCCTTGAAAAATCAGGGTTGGTTAAAGGGCGCGAATTTGTCATCCAGGAAACCATCAAATCTGATGATGGCATGAATTTAAGACCGGATGTTATTGTGAACCTGCCTGATAACAAAAGTATGATCATTGACTCAAAGGTCTCTTTAACTGCGTACGAATCATATTGCTCTTCTGATGAGAAGCTACTGAAAGAAAAAGCTCTGGCTGAGCATATCAATTCCATTAGGAAGCACATTAAGGGGTTAAGCCCAAAGGAATATCAGAATCTTTACGGGCTGCAAAGCCTTGATTTTGTGCTGATGTTCATTCCAATTGAACCGGCATTTGCCCTTGCTGTACAGAATGACGCCGCGTTGTTTTACGATGCATTTGGAAAAAATATAATTATTGTGAGTCCTTCTACTCTGCTGGCGACCTTACGTACAATTTCAAGCATATGGAAGCAGGAAAAGCAGAACCGCAATGCGCTGGAAATTGCTAAGAAGGGGGGAGAGCTTTATGATAAACTTTCTGCATTTGTTGATGATTTGATAGAAGTAGGTACAAGAATGAAAAGAGCTAATGAAAGCTATGAAAGCGCGATGAAAAAACTTTCCGAAGGAAGAGGGAATATTATTGGAAGGGCTGAAAATCTGAAACTAATGGGTGCAAAGGCTTCAAAATCTATTGACCCGAGAATTGTTGAGCGTTCAATTGATGATAATGAAACTGATGAGCAGCATGAACTCAAACTGATCCCCTGAAATAAACTTCAAAAATTGCTTACATCCCTGCCGAATACAAATGTTTTGAACCAGTCAAACAATACCAGGATCTTATTTTTCAAACTTACCAGTTTGGTAACATAAATGCTTCTCCAGAATAACCAGGTTGTAAATCCGCTGCCTTTATACTGGCTCGTATTGGCTAAAGCTTTATGACTGCCAATGTACGCAAGCATACCAAGATCATTGAATTTGAAGGGCTTAACGTGCTTTCCTTTGGTAAGCTTGTTCAGCGCTTTACCTATATATTTTCCCTGGCTTTGCGCTACCTGCGCTGTTACAGGGAACGGTTCACCGGGAATCTCTGTGCAGTCACCTATCGCGTATATATTTTCGGTTCCGCTTACCCTTAGGTACTCATCAATAACAAGTTTCTGCCGTTTATTCTTAAGCAAAGTGCTCTCCCTGATAAGGTTAGTGGCAGTATTGCCTGCGGCCCAAACGAGCAGCCCGTAATCAAAATGACTGCCGTCATTAACAAATATTTCCTTTTCTGTAACCCTGGTAATATAAGAATTTGTCCTAACGTTAATCTTTTGGCGTTTGAATATTTTGAGGGTATATTCTGAAAGTTTCTCATCAAATGTGTTAAGCAGCTTGGTTCCGGCTTCGATAAGTATAACTTCTATCCTGTTGGCCAGATCAGGATACTTCTTCCGGACATCTTCATCTATAAAATCGTGCAGCTCCGCTGCGAATTCAACTCCGGTTGGGCCGCCTCCGCAAACAACAAACCTAAGATAGCACTTTATTTCATCTTCACTCAGCCCGGGTATTGAAGCATTCTCGAAACAATCAATTACTTTGCTTCTTATTTTCCGGGCGTCTGCAACTTCACGCAGAAAGTAAGCGTATTTATCAACACCCTCAATGTTGTATGAGTTTGTAATTTCGCCAACAGAAATGATCAGGATATCGTAACCAAGGGTAAACGTCCTTTTGGTATCGGGGTCTTCGCAATAGAGCGTTTTATTTATTTCGTCTATCCTGTTACATAAAGCCTGAATATAAACGGTGTTCTTTATATTCCTGATGGGTTCTATAATACTTCTGAATTCAATTGTACCAACGGTAGTACTTGGAAGCAGGGGTGTAAACAAGAAGTGGTTTCGCGGACTTACAATTGTGATATCAAACTTATCAGTATCAAGTTCTTTCGCCGCGCTGAACGCGCCAAAGCCGCTTCCTAAGACAACAAGTTTCTTTTTCATCTTTTTGTTTAACCTTTTCTATACAAAAATAGCAAGATTAAATATAAGTTTATACGCAATAAAACCGGTTTTTTGAGTTTTAAATGGAATTTAAAACGGTGAAATGAGGTTAAGTCAGTTTTCATAAAATTTATATATATATTTGTAAATTCAAACGAAACATGATCATTAAATGAAAACATACAGAAAAGAACTATGGTTCTCCGCGCCTCAAAGAAGGTCATACACTAACATCACCCGTGATATAGATGAGTGCCTGAATGAAAGCGGCATTAAAGAGGGTATCCTGTTATGTAATGCTATGCATATAACGGCCAGTGTTTTTATCAATGATGATGAAAGAGGACTGCACGGTGATTTTGAAAAATGGCTGGAAAAATTAGCCCCAGAAAAACCATACTCGCAGTATGCGCATAACAACACCGGAGAAGATAACGCAGACGCTCACCTGAAAAGAAGTATAATGGGCAGGGAAGTGGTGGTGGCAATTACCAACGGAAAACTTGATTTCGGGCCATGGGAACAGATATTTTATGGTGAGTTTGATGGTAACAGAAAAAAAAGAGTACTGGTCAAAATTATCGGTGAGTAAAATATGCTGTGTTATAAGCTACCTTCTTGATTTATAGATCGCCTCTTCAAATGTAATAATAAATTCAGTACCTTTTTCAGGGGCTGAATTAACTTCCATGGTACCGTTAAGCTGCTTTGTAAGCAATGTTACAAGCTGGATCCCCAGCGTGTCTGATTTTACCAGATCGGTTTCGGCTGCGGTTCCTATTCCGTTATCTTTAACGGTCAACTTATATTTGTTATCCTGAACGTGGACAACTGAGATATCAATTATTCCTGCTCTCCCATCAGGGAAAGCGTACTTAACGGAGTTTGAAACCAGTTCATTTATTATCAGGCCGCAAGGTATGGCTGTATCTATATTAAGTTTAAGCTCGCCGATCTCAGTATTAAACCTTACATTTCTTAACTTATAACCATATGTACTCTGGAAATTCTCGATCAGGTTTTTGGTATATTCGCCAAACTGGATATACTCATAATCTTTGGAATTATAAATTTTGGTGTGAACAATTGCCATTGATTGTATCCTGCCGCCGGTTTCCCTCAGCATTTCAAGCATCTTTTCATCCTGCAAATATCTTGATTGCAGCTTTATAAGGCTTGACATAACCTGAAGATTGTTTTTTACCCTGTGATGAACTTCCTGCAGCAGTATTTCTTTCTCCTTCAGAGATTTTGTAACTTCCGAATATAAATATGAGTTTTCAAGAGCTATAGCCGCCTGCGAACCTATTGTGGTTAAAAGCTCAAGCTGAGATTGGGTGAAAGCATTTTCTAACCGGTAGTTCTGTATAGTTATCACACCCAGCACTTTTTCACCGGCCAGCATTGGGGATGCTATCAATGATTTTGCATCGTTTTCTTTGGCCTTAATTCCCATGAAACTAAGCGAGGTCTCAAGGTTTTCATTCAATATCATTCCTTTCCTGGACCTGATGATGAATTCTGTGAACTCAGAGCCGAATTCCCGTCCCGGAATATCAAGCTTTTCATTATCTTTAAAATAGAACGGGTATGTTATTTTGTTTTCAGGTTCGTTGTAAAGGGCTACATAAATGTTCTGTCCCGCAAAGAGCTTTAAAAGCATATTACCTATATCTTCTATCAGCGCGGGAGGCTCGGCGAGTCTGCTTAATGTTCTGCCAAAATGATATATTGCCGAAAGTTCTCTGTTCTTGTTGATCAACTCTTCTTCAAAGAGCTTCTTCTCGGTTATATCTGTCACAAATCCTTCGGTTGCGATAAGCTCATCATTTTCATTATAAACGCCGCGGCCCTGTTCCCACACCCATTTTATCTTTCCTTCGGCTGTGCTTATCCTGTAATTTATCTGGTAAGGCTTTTTCGATGCTAAAGCCTCTGAAATGATCTTCCTTCCGGTTGTCTTATCATCTTCATTCACCATCATGGAGTAGTAGAGCACCTTGTTCTTAACAAGCTCTTCAGGCTTATGACCTGAAAGGTCGTAAACACCTTCGCTGATATACTGAATTGACCAGGTATCGCCCTCTTTGTTCACTCTGTAAACATAACCGGGCAGGTTGCTGATAAGCGTTGAAAGGAATCTCTGGCTTTCATGGAAATCTCTTTCTTTGTTCTTGCCGAAATCTATTTCAATTGAAGTTGAAACAAGGGTTGATATTGCCGTAGCGAAGTCTATTTCTACGCGTTTCCAGTTCCTTTGCTTATCCTGTTCTTCGTGGCAAATTATACCGATAATTTCTCCGTTCAGATAAATTGGTACATCCATCATTGAAAATATCCCGCGCGGCTTCAGGTATGTTTCGCTTAGTTCTTTTGTAAGCGGGTCAGTTTGAGCATTATCTGCGGCAATGTAGAGCTTTGTTTCTATTGCTTTAAAATATTCCGGATACACTGTAACTGAGAGGGTGGTTTCGTTGGCAAATTCACCGTATTTTTTCAGGTAAAGATAGTCGCAGTATATCGAGGTTCTGCCTTCATCAAAAAACCAAATAGAAACCCTTTCAATATCCAGAGAGTTGGCAACAACATCAAGTACTTTTTTGAGGAAAACATGGAGATCTGCTTTATCCATTTTTTTCAGATCAAGCAGAACTGAGTGGTAATGAGAAGAGAACTCCGAAGGACCGTGCTCAGCAGAAAAACTATCAAACCGGCTATTTAAATTGTTAAAATCCAATTAATCTAAGCGTTTAATTGACGCGATCTCTGTGATTTTGCATTTTTCCGCAAAAAAAAGAAGAGCGTTATTTTAAAATAACACTCTTCTTTATCAAAGTAAACTGTATTTTCAGTGATTTTATTTAACCAGGAACATTTTCTTGGTATCTGTAAATTCACCTGCTGTTATCCTGTAGAAATATAATCCGCTGCTGAAATTTGAGGCATTCCAGTTGATTATGTATGTGCCCGCTGATCTTTGTTCGTTAACCAGTGCAGCAACTTCCTTACCAAGTACATCAAATATCTTTATTGATACGTTAGCATCCTTTGGTATGGAGTATTCTATCGTAGTAGTCGGATTGAACGGATTTGGATAGTTTTGGCTTAGTTCGAAATTTTTCGGAACAAGGTAATCTTCAACACTTGGCAATGTGCCCGGCCTGTTATCCTCGTCAACTATCAGGTCAATTACGCCGTCTGAGCTGTAATCAAGTGATTTGTATGTTGCCGCGGAAATCTGATTGGAAATTCTCAAAACCAAAACTCTTGCTTTAAATAAAACCATTTCAACCAGTGCAAGTAATTTCTGGTTATTATTCAGCCTGGTTTGAGCTTTGTTTAAACGCTGTATAAGCTGGTTGCCCTGCGACTGTGAAATATCCTCATCAGCAATAAGATCAATCACACCGTCAGTCAGATTGATTAAACTTCCGACCGCGTCTGCAGCTTGTGTTGTGAATGAAAAATACGCGGATGGAGCGCTCCAGCCCTGATTATTGCAGGCAAAAACCCTCCAATAATAAGTGGTGTTCATTTCAGTTTCTGAAGCGGGAATATCAAAATGAGATGTAGGCGCGTTGCATGTACCTGTAAACTTATCAGGACTCGTTGTATCAGTGTAAATTTCTACCCTGTAACAAATTGCACCCTGAACGTTATTCCATTCCAGTGTTACCGGAGCAAGCGCAACATCAACATCTTTTGGCGGCTCTACCAGGATTGGTGAACTCGGCTGCGCAAGCGATGTAATGGTTACTATAGATAGTAATCCGATGAAGAACAGTAAATTCTTTTTCATGCCGTTTTTAATTTAAATTTATCCCCTACTTGTTCCTAATATAATTATAAATGTTCTAAAATCAAGCATAATTTTCTGAAAAAACTAACGTGAAAAAGCTATTTTTAGAGATTATTTTTCCGGAACGTAGCCATCCGGCATCTTATAATTATCTGAAAAGAAGAATTCATCAGCTTTTTGTTCAAATACCTGGTCAGCCATCGGACTTGTAAGATCAAGTCTGTATTCATTAATCACCATCTTGAAATGTTCAAGAAACTCCTGCCAGGCCTGTTTTGACACATTTTCGTAGATTCGCTGACCCAGTTCATTTGGCAGCGGTGGAGCATCCAATCCCGGCAATTCTGCTCCTAATTTAATGCATTTAACAGTGCGATCGCTCATTGTTTACCTTAATTTAGTTTACATAAATATGCCAAATTTTGATAATATTTAATATGAAAATATTTGTATAGATTAAGTGTTGTAAGCAATTACGCATAGGATGACTAAAGTCATAGCATGAGTTTTTTTAAAATTCAGGTAGGGATTAGTTTATAAATTAAAATTTAAATTTATTATAACCATTTTTGCTGGAATGAGAATATTTCTTATAATTTTAATACTCGGATCAATTACACAAATGACAAAAGCTAAAACCAATTCAAACGGCAAAAACATTGCGGTAGAATATACCGTTTCAATGCCGGAACCCTCATCACATTTTTTTCATGTAAAAATTGAGTTGAAAAATATTTCCGCTTCGCAGAAAAATATTGAGCTTAAAATGCCGGCGTGGCGCTCGGGAAGATATTTCATCTTTGATTTTTCCGGCAGTGTACAGGAATTTTCTGCGGTTAACGAAAAAGGAAAATCCCTTAAGTGGAATATGACCGATAAATCCACATGGCTGATAGAACGAAAAGGCAGTTCTGTTATTGTAAATTATAGAGTCTTCGCCAATGATTTTCTTTCACGTACACGCGGACTTGATGAAGAACATGCGTTCATAAACAACCTGGCGGTTTTTATGTTCGCGCCAAAGTTTTACAATAAGCCGTTGACCCTTAAGGTTATCCCGTATGATAACTGGCATGTTACAACCGGAATGGATATTTACAATAATGAACCAAATACTTTCTACGCGCCAAATTATGATTACTTCGCGGATTGCCCTGTTGAAATAGGTACACAAACTGATTTCAGTTTTGATGTAAGAGGATTTAAACATACAATTAGTTTCCAGGGGAAGGCGAACTACGATAAACAAAGGCTTATTAAGGATTTTACAACAATTATCGAAAAGAACTTTGATTTTTGGGGAAGCGTTCCTTACAAACATTACACATTTATTGTGCATTGCTCGCCGCAAAGCGGCGGTGGTACCGAACACATCAATTCCACGGTAGTTGGCGTTAAACCGCAGGCTTTTGATTCAGAAGCAGGGTATGAAGCTTTCCTCAGGCTTATTTCCCACGAGTTTTTCCATACGTGGAATGTTAAACAGCTGAAGCCCGCCGGCTTAACGCCGTATGACTGGACAAAGGAAAACTACACATCTGAGTTATGGATAGCCGAAGGCGGCACCAGTTATTACGATGGGCTTATGCTGGTAAGAACGGGGCAAATGAGCGTAGAAAACTTTTATAAAGAGATAACAAACGGCGTAGATGAAGAACGCCGCAGACCCGGCAACAAAATTCAGCCTGTAGCGCACTCAAGCTTCGAAGCATGGGTGAAATTCTGGAAACGTTCGGCGAATTCTTACAATTCAGAATCAGACTACTACTCCAAAGGTTCACATGTCTGCATTGTGTTGGATATGGAAATACGTAATGCATCAAAGAATGAATATTCGCTCGATGACGTATTCAAATATATGTATAAAAAATTCCCGCTTGATGTAAAAGGCTATACCAACGAAGATTTCCGGAAAGCCTGCGAAAAATTCGCAGGAAAACCCCTTAAGCAGTTCTTTGAAGATTACGTTTACGGCGTGAAGCCAATTGAATGGGAAAAATATCTTGGGTATGCGGGACTCCTGCTGACGCACAGCGATTCAGTTATTACACCAATAGTAGGCTTAAAGTGCTCTAAGAACGAAAATAAAATCATTATCGAAGATGTTATCTCCGGTTCATCCGCTGAAAAAAGCGGTTTGAAAAGCGGTGATGAAATTATCGCTTTTGACGGAAGACGGTTAAGCTATGAAGAAGCTGAAAAACGCATAAAAGAACTTAAAACCGGTGATAGAATAAATGTTACCGCTTTCCGCAATAATGATCTGATCGAAGCGAAGCTTAGTATGGAAGAGATCAAAATTTCCAATTATAAACTTGAGAGCTCTCCAAACATTACAGCTCTGCAAAAGAAAATATATGATAAGTGGCTTGAAGTAAAGTAGGAAGTGAAGTCATAAGTAAAGATTCGTGGACCTGGGGTGTACCGGAACGCCTTTCGTGGAGTGCTTCAACTGTGTTGATGCATGCATTGAACTGCAGTAACAGTCAGGCGCAATTAAACCCAGTTGTTGGTGTTGTCACCAACAACAGCACAATTCACTAATCTAATCTTTCTCTATAACTTCCTGTGCATTTCTGCAATCCCGTGTGGCTCTGCTCACTAAAAAGCTATCTGTGAAATTATGTTAGAACTTATAAGATTGTCATCCCTGTTATCAAAATGCCCAATTCTGTATATATATCTTTAATTATCGTTGACTCTTCTTTCTGCAGAATAGCTTTCACATTTTCATTATCTGTTTGTATTATCAAACGACTGCCGGCTCCGGATTCATCTTTTATCTTTATCACAGTATTGCCTATTTTGCCTCCCAATGAATTGAAATATTTGCCGTTCAGCAAACCCCAAACCTTATTTGTATTGCCAATATTTCTGAAAAACTTAAACAAATTATTAATCAAGCCTTTCCTTATTACTTCCGGTCCAGTTCAGTAAGCCGGTGCGGACCTGTTCGCTTAATTGCGTCCAGCTGAAACGGGTCGGATTGTATTCATCGCCAAACAATACATACTGCATAGCAGTATTGTTATCCCTCACATCTACAACTATAGTGTAACGCTTCATTTTAGGAACAATTCCAAGGTCATCCTGCAGCTTCACGAATATCGGATCATCGTCAGCATCAGCAAGCACACGGAAATACTTCGATGTTTTGAGATCATTGGTATTCCTTGAGACTTTAGTACCGGAACAACCAAAAAGTGAAAAGGCAAAAATGAGAAATAACAATAAAGAAGTTGATTTCATATAAAATATTCTTCTATAAGTTAAAACCTGCCAGGACTTGTAGACCTGGCAGGTTTGTTGGTTTAATATTGTACTGCAAATTCAGTCAACTACTCACTGATCAGTTTTTCAATAATATCAGTAGTCTTTATTCCGTCTGCTTCAGCGTTAAAGTTGGTTATTAATCTGTGACGTAATACCGGCTTAGCGACTGTTTTCACATCTTCAATTTCCGGGGAATATCTTCCGCTGAGGATTGCATTGGTCTTTGCTCCAAGTATTAAATACTGAGAAGCCCTGGGTCCCGCGCCCCATTCAAGCCAATCTTTAATATACTTTTGTGTATTAGCGCCCGCGGGTCTGGTGCGGTTAACCAGATTAACGGTGTATTCAATCACATTATCAGCAACCGGTACTCTTTTAACAAGCTCCTGCAGCATTGTGATCTCGTCTTTCTTAAGTACAATATTCAGCTTGGGTGAATACATGCTTGTTGTATATTTAATGATATCCATTTCTTCGGTTATGCTGGGATAGTCCAGCCAGATATTGAACATAAACCTGTCAAGCTGCGCCTCAGGCAGGGGATAGGTTCCTTCGTGTTCGATCGGGTTCTGTGTTGCCAGAACAAAGAACGGTTCATCAAGCGTATATGTTGTACCTGCTGCTGTAACCTTATGCTCCTGCATTGCCTCAAGCAAGGCTGATTGCGTTTTGGGAGGTGTGCGGTTTATTTCATCCGCTAAAACCATGTTGGCAAAAACGGGGCCGTGTATGAATTTAAAATTCTTTGAGCCTGTCGAACGGTTATCTTCAAGAATCTCTGTGCCAACTATATCACTCGGCATCAAATCCGGTGTGAACTGTATCCTTGAGAATTTCAATTCAAGTACGTCCGCAAGAGTCTTAACGAGCAGGGTTTTGGCAAGTCCGGGTACGCCCACAAGCAAGCAGTGTCCACGAGCTAAAATCGCAATTATTATCTGGTCAATAATCGCATCCTGCCCAACAATAACCTTGGCAACTTCACTCTTAAGCTCCCTGTATTTTGTGTTGAGATACTTTACCAGCTCAACATCGTTTGCCGGTGTTTTGCCGTTAGTACTTAAAGAAGGCTTTGTTACTTCAGTTTTATTTTCTTCCATTAAAAGTTATTTATCTGTAGATCCGTTTACTTGTTTAAATGGTATTTAATGAATATAATGCAGACGTAATCGTCTATTGTTCATTATCAATTGCTCACAAGAAAATTACAATGTAATTTTCGGAAGTCCCGCCCTGGAGGGATTGCTACTTGATCTCATTCCCGTCTGCATCAAATACAAGGACCTCACCAAATCTGGTCATTTTATCTTTTATTGCGCCTGCATCGCCTGAAACCACAATTGTAACTTTTGAAGGATCAATGTACTTCTTTGCGGCGTTTAAGATATCCTGTTTAGTCAATGCGTTTATATTGCTGATGTATTTACTGTAATAATCCTTGGGGAGATTATATAGTTTCAGGTTAATTACCCTTGAAGCTACAGCATTTGCGGTTTCAAGCTGAAGCGGGAATACACCCGTCATATAGTTCTTCACAGTTGCCAGTTCTTCATCTGTGATCTCCTCAGTGGTTATTCTCTTTAATTCTTCTATGATCAATGTAACAGAAGTATCGGTTACTTCATTCCTTACATCGGTATCCACAGAAAAATCACCGGAATACAGATGCGGATTGAAATAACTCCTTGCGCCGTAAGTGAAGCCGTGTTTTTCGCGCAGATTGTAGTTTATCCTTGAGCCAAAATAGCCGCCCAATATCGTATTCATTATTGTTACTGCGATAAAGTCCGGATTGTTCCTTGGTATTCCCAAGTGTCCAACCCTTAGGTTTGATTGTACCGCCCCTTTTTTGTTAATTATAAATACCTTACCGGCAGAGTTGTTTTCATTATATTTATATGAATTTACCCTGTTAATCCCTTCGCTGGGGAGGCTGCTGAATTTTTCTTCTGTGATCTTTAAAGCTTCTTCTTTGGTAATATCACCGACAAAAGCTATTATAAGGTTGCCGGAATAATAATTCATTCTGTAAAAATCCTGAAGATCGTTCCGCGAAATACTTTTTACTGATTCTTCAGTACCTTCAGCCGGGTTTGAATAGGGGAGATTACCGTAAACAATTTTGTTGAATTTCTTATCACTTAAATGACCGGCATCATCTTTGCCCTGCAGAATTGAAGATAATCTCTGCTCTTTAACTCTTGCGAGTTCATCATCAGCAAAAACCGGATTCTGTGCGACATCAGCAAGTATATCAATACCCGTATTCAGATGCTTCCTAAGCACAGAAAGCGAAATGTAACTTCCGTCCCAATCGCTGCCGGCATTTATGCTGCCGCCTACAAAATCAATTTCTTCGGCAATTTGTGTGGCGGAGCGGTTTGTTGTACCCTTGGTAAGCATTTCGGCTGTCAATGATGCAAGCCCGAACTTATCAACATCATAAAACGAACCCGCATCCTTAAAGACCATTCTTACCGATACCGCCGGTATCTTGCTGTTTTCTATAACAAGTACGTTAATGCCGTTGGGTAATGTTGTATCAAAGTAATCAGGAAACTGTACATCTTTTGGCGGACCCGGTTTTGGAGGTTTAGTCCTGTCCAAAACATCATCCTGTGCTAATGTATTATTGCTCATATATATTATTAATAATAGAAAGAATATTTTTATAATTTGTGATATCATTTAGTTTTGTTTTTTACCGCTTTTTTCTTTTGTGATTTGGGCAGATATTCCAGTATTACTCTGCCTGCGTTTTTCAGGTACTTTTCAGATGCCTGCTGCATGTCTTCAAGTGTAATAGACATATATCTTTCGATGTTCGTATTTATAAGTCCGGGGGTATCGTAAAAAGTTTTGAAATGCGAAAGTGAATCAGCTTTTGCAAGGTTTGTCTGCATTCTGTAAACATGCCTTGTCTCTATCCTGTTTTTGATCTTCTGCAGCTCGTGCCCGGTTATTTTGCCTTCAATAACGTCATTGAATATCCTGTCTATTTCCGTTTGTACGTCTTCAATTTTTACTCCCGGTAGTAATATCGCGTAAAAATGAAGCAGCCCTGAAAGCTCTCTGCCTTCAACCCACGATCCTATATCAGATACCATCTGCTTTTGATACACCAGTTCATTGTAAAGCCTTGAACTCTCCCCCGTGGAAAGAATATCTGTAACCAGGTCAAAAGCCAGAAATTCATCAGTGTTTTCCTTTGGTATCTTATAAGCTCCGAATATTCCCGGAAGCTGAATATCATCGTAGATTATTTTCCTTACTTCTCCGCCAACAGGCTCATCAATAAACGCGCAGCTGCTGCTCAGCTCCTCTGCGGAAAATTTGCCGCGCTTTATTGATCCGAAGTATTTTCCGGTTAATCTCAGCGCGTCATCAGGGTCAAAATCACCGGCAATAGTCAATACAGCATTGTTGGGAACGTAATATTTTTCGTAGAACTCCCTGATATCTTCAAGAGTGGCTTTTTTCAGATCTTTTACATCGCCAATTACATCCCAGCTGTAGCCGTTATTATTGTATAGCAGCGGGGCGAAGTTAAGGCTTACTGAACCATAAGGCCTGTTATCATACACCTGCTTTTTCTCTTCTATAACTACACCCTTTTGTACATCCAGGCTTTCCTGTGTGACCGAAAAACCCAGCATCCTGTCTGATTCCAGCCAAAGCGCGAATTCAAGCTGGTTAGATGGAGCTATGAGGTAATAGTTCGTTTTATCTTCTGTTGTATATGCGTTGTTTTCACATCCTGCCTGAAGTGAAAGCCTGTCATAATCACCGGGGAGTATATTGGTTGAGCCTTCAAACATCAGGTGTTCAAACAGATGCGCGTAACCGCGCCTGTTCTTATCTTCATTTTTTGAGCCAACATGGTAGCATAAATTCAAAACTACAGCGGGTATAGAGCTATCAGGTGTGAGTATTAGTTTTAATCCGTTACTTAAAGTATGTTCAGTAAAATATACAGTTCTGTTTATAACTTCCTGCAAATTTAATTGGTATCCGTTCTTATTGATATATCCCGGGGTCAACTGATTTCACCCGGATTTGTTTTTTTAGTTTATCTTCTTTTCACTTCCGGGCAGGTAGGTAAGCACAACCCTGTTGTTTGTATTCAGGTATTTGATCGCGGCATTAATGATATCTTCTTTTGTTACAGCAAGGTAATCATTAATACTTGTGTTAATCAGTCCTGTATTTTTATGGAATGTCCAGTAATTGGCAAGCATATCAGCTTTTCCTAATATTGT
The DNA here is from genome assembly GCA_002344125.1 of Ignavibacteria bacterium UBA2360. Lineage (GTDB taxonomy): Bacteria > Bacteroidota > Ignavibacteria > Tepidaquicellales > OLB5 > OLB5. The sequence goes on from DDTQ01000006.1 coordinate 28,369, forward strand.
CTGCATTCTGTTTATGTAATCATTTTCTATTGAGTTCTTTACTTTCTCCAGCTCAATATCATTTACCTGTTCACTGCAAACTGAATTAACGATCTGTGTAATATCATTTATCAATGAATCAGTATTTGTATTCTTAAAACCGGTTGCGTAAACCACGAACATTCCCCCCACTTCATTATCCCAAATGAAAGAGCCTGCTGATTTAGCTGTCTTTTTATCATAAACAATATCTTTGTATATCCTCGAGCTTCTTCCGTCACCAAGTATCATACTCAGCATTTCAAGCGCCTGTATATCCTTATCGGTAGTTCCCGGTATTTTGTACCCTATATAAACCGCAGGCAGCTGAACGTTATCATAAATTACATCCCTTACTTCACCCTGGTTGAATATCACTTCAGGATATTTCTTCTTAATTGTATTTGCCGGCTTAAGCGCGCTGAAATATTTTTTTACCAGTACTTCCGCTATATCGTAATCAATATCACCTGAAACAACTACCACAGCATTATCAGGTGAATAATATTTCCTGTAAAATTCCTGTGCGTAGTTCAGATCAGCGCTGTTGAGATCTTCCATGGAGCCGATCGGTATCCATTCATAAGTTTGCCCTTTAAAAAGGCGTTTCATCATCTCGCCCCAGCGGGAGCCGTAGGGAACATTATCGTATCTCTGGCGCTTTTCTTCTTTAACAACTTCACGCTGGTTATCAAAGTTTTCCTGGGTTACCTGAAGGGTTGACATGCGGTCCGATTCAAGCCACAATAATAATTCAAGCTGGTTGCTTGGCGCAGTTTCGAAATAGTTGGTTCTATCCTGGTTTGTTGTGCCGTTAACTGTGCCGCCCGCGTTCTGGATATAATTGAAATGTTCGGTCTTGCCAACATTTGCCGATCCCTGGAACATCATGTGTTCAAACAAATGAGCAAAGCCTGTTCTTCCGGGATCTTCATCCTTTGCTCCCACGTGATACCATATATCCACGCTTACTATCGGGTTTGTATTATCTTTATGCAGGATCACATGCAGGCCGTTTTCCAGATCGAATTCCCTGAATTCTATTTCGGTACTCTGTGATATCATTTCAGCAGTTGAAATTAGCATTATAGTTATTATGATTGTTAAGAATTTTAACATTTTTTGAATAAATTTTGGGCAATAAAGTAAAATAACTATGCACTTTTTAATAAAAAAGCTAAAAAATTGAATAATTTTTAAATTTTAATTTTCGTATATTTACGGCATAAATATATAAATAATATACAGTAATACCCTTGGTGAACAATATTAATTACGGATCTTAAATTCTTTGAAATTTCGCAGGTTGTTCGGTTTTTACAAAACTTCCGCAGAAAAATTACCATAGTGAAAAAAGAGTATCTCTACATTTCAAATCTGATAAGTATGTCGCGCTTCGCGCTGCTGGCTGTATGCGCTTATTTTTTGGTTAATGATAACTACCTTATGACCTGTGTGTTTATTTTTATCATTTGGGTAAGCGATCTTCTGGATGGTTACTTTGCGCGCAGCAGGAATGAAATAAGCGAACTTGGAAAGATCATCGACCCGCTTGCGGATAAACTTACGGTTATAACACTTGTTGTTATTTTAATGTTCAAGGGTATAATTCCGCTTTGGTTCTTAATTATCACGGTTTTGCGTGATGCGGTTATACTGGCAGGCGGTTTATATTTAAGTTCTAAAAAGAACATAGTATTACAATCAAACCGGGTAGGAAAGACAGCTGTATTTTTTATTGGAGCCGCAATTTTCATTGGAATTTTAGCCACTGGGGCTAAATCAGGGCAATTCGGAAATTTTCTTTCCTATCATAGTGAAATTACGGAACTTTTATATAGTATTTTGCTATTTATGTCTGTAGTGCTGGCTTTAATATCGTTATTATCATATTTACAAAGATTTATCAAAAATAAGTAATTTTTTAACATTAATCCGGAGAAGGGATATGGAACCAACAACAGAAAAGAAACTAAGGGTAAGAACATTAACAAAAAAAGATATTGAGATCAAGCTGGCAAAGAAATTTGAGGGCAGAAAAATCTCTGAAAAAGCGGCTGTTGACGCGTTGTTTGACAGCATCAGAGAACTGCTGATGACGGCAAGTCCTGACCTTAGGATCGAAATTCGTGATTTTGGTGTCTTTGAAGTAAAGACAACTAAGCCAAAACCAAAGGCAAGGAATCTGAAAACCGGTGAATTTGTGTACGTACCCGCAAGGAAAAAAATGCATTTTAAACCGGGTAAGCTGCTGAAGGAATTCCTTAAGAAACCATTAGATTAATTCTGCCGCGTAAGGCAAGGCTGCTATTCAACTGATTCTTAAGAGTTTTAGGTTTTATATGCAGGTTAATTCAAACTATAGAAGTATCTTGCGGACTTCTGTAGTTTGAACCATCTGCATGTAATCTGATTCACGGCTGCTTATCATAACTGAAATCAAATCCTGTCCGTAAATTCTGATCCGCATAAGATCTTTTTTGTAACAACTGAACTGCAATGGCTAAAATATTAGGTATAGATCACGGGGCTGTGAGGGTAGGTATTGCGGTTTCAGATGAATCCTCTTCTATCGCCTTCGGCAGGGAAGTAATACCCAACAACAAAGATATTTTCAAAAAAATATTGAAGTATATCAGTGATGAAAATATCACTATTATTGTATTGGGATACCCGCTGAATCTCAAAGGTGAGCGCAGTGAGCAGACCAAAGATGTAGAAAAGTTTGAAGCAGCGCTTCTTGGCGCCATTGAGAACTCTCCGTTCAAAAATACAGTTGTAAAAAGGTGGGATGAGAGATTTACATCAAAGATGGCGGCTGATTCTATGCTTGAATCCGGAATGAAGAAAAAGAAGCGGCAGCAAAAGGGTAACCTGGATATAATTTCCGCCTCAATTATGCTGCAAAGTTACCTTGATAGCAATAAGTCATTTAAGATACAGCCGCCTATCCTTCCGGAAAGTAATAATTAATTTTTTTAAGCTTTATGAATATTCTGAAAAATAGCAGACTCTCGCTCTATGAGCTTAATGAACTCATTGAAGGCGGTGAGAATCAACTGGTGGAATTTAAACGTAAATTCACCGAGCCTGAAAAAATAGCAAAAGAAATGCTCGCATTCGCCAATACACATGGCGGCAAAATACTGTTCGGTATTGATGATGATAAGTCAGTAGTTGGAGTTGAAAGCGAAAAAGGGGAGATCGAGTACATCGATCTTGCCGCAAGATTTTATTGCGAGCCTGAGCTTACTTATTCTATCGATATCATGCACATTTACAGAAAAGATGTTATTATAGTGAACATACCTGAGAGTTTCCAAAAGCCTCATAGACTTATTGAGAACGGGAAATCTGATGACGATGAAACAAAGGTGTATATCAGAGTTAAAGATAGGTCCGTTCAGGCATCCAGGGAAACCATTAAGATCTTAAAAAAGCTTCGCCAGGACGCCCCGCCCCAGATAATAAATCTTGGAGATAAAGAAAGAGCGCTGCTGGAATACCTCCAAACCCACGATAGAGTCACACTTAAAGAATTCCGCGAATACCTGAATCTATCAAACCGCCGCGCAAGCCGCATATTGGTAAATCTCGTCAGAGCCGATATAATCCGCCAGCATAACCACGAAAAAGAAGATTTTTATACTCTGAATTGAATTTTAGCTGTAAATTTTAATATTGCCCGCATATGCGGGCTTTTTTATTTTCATTAAGTATTGACTTTTGGTAATTCATGCTATATATTTGTAGTACTCAACAAGTACTATAATTTATGGATAAAAATCAGATCATAGAAAAGTTCAAGTCTATCGGATTTAAAGAGTTCGAAGCAAAGGTATTTGTTGTCCTTATGAAGGGGGTACCTATGAGTGTCCCGGAAATAGCGGATGAGGCAAAACTCCTGCGAAACTCTATCTATGATACACTGAAACTCTTCGCTGAAAAAGGTTTCTGCAATATCATTGAAACCAACACAACCCTCAAATACCAAATTATTAATCCGGATGTTATTATCGGCAAGCTTGAAAAAGACTACACCGAAAGCCTTCGCAGCAAATTAACGGTTTTAAAAAGTACCTTTGGTGAGCTTGATGAATTTTACAAGAAGAATCCCGCTTCAAGTGAAGATAACGCCGATAACGTGGAGCTTATTCGCGGTTTTAATAAACACAGGGTTCTTAAATATATGGAACTCATCAGATCCGCCAAAAGAGAAATCCTTTCCATGAACAGACTTAAAGGAATTGTCACTGATGAAATAAATGAATTCAGTGTGAAATTTGTAAAAGGCGGCGGAGTTATAAGATCGCTTTACAGGATAAGTCTGGATTTCAGAGTCAAAAAAAGGGATAAAACCGTTAAGGCTTCCAATGAAGATCTTATAAATGTTTGCCGGTCGTTCGAAAACAATGGTGAGGAAGTTAAACTTACCGCTATCGAAATTCCCAACATGGTCATAATTGACAGAGAGAAAGTATTTGTAAATCTCACTGGTGATTCAAACTCACCCGCGAACAAACAAACAGATCTGGTTATAAATGACAGGCAGTATGCAAGGAACATGTATGATCTGTTTAACTCATATTGGGAGAGATCAGCGACACCTGAAGAGTTTCACAACACAATAAAACAATATCATTAAATTCAATAGATAATTATAAGATGATTAAAACAGTAATAGCAGCATTATTGATCACAGTCATGCAAATCTCTGCTCAATGGGTATCAATACCTTCTCCAACAAGCGCAGATCTTAAACGAATACATTTCGTTAATTCCCAGACCGGTTATATGATAAACCAATTCTGGATGTTGAGCGCTATAATATATAAAACAACAAATTCAGGTTTAACATGGGATTCAACTTCCATTCCTGATCCCGCAAATGATATATTCTTCATAAATGAAACCACGGGCTGGATAGCCGGAGGCTCTGCAACGGTTATCGCGCCGGCAAATGTGTGGAAAACGACTAATGGCGGGGCCTTATGGCTCTCAGCGGAATTGATCGATTCAATAAACTGCAATTCAGTTTATTTTGCAGATGCCTTAACAGGCTTTGTTACTGCTAACGGTAGTAACGGTATCCCGCACATTTTCAAAAGTACAGATGGAGGAGTACTATGGAACGAGGTGACAGGGGTTCTGGATGAATGTAATTTTATTCATTCGGTTTATTTTACTGATGTGAACACCGGGTGGTTTACAGCAAAGCAAGGAACAGGTAATCAAAACAAAAACGTAATTTTCAGGACCACAAATAGCGGAGTTGACTGGGTAAAATATGACTTCCCGGGTTTCTTTGGCAGCCACGTTGCCAGCCTTCATAATATTCAGTTTTTGGATCCCAATACGGGATATGTTGGAGGGTACGTTAACGTATGGTATAAAGGCGGTGTGCCCTTTCCGAAATTTTTAAGCACTACGAACGGCGGTGCTAACTGGATTGATCTGGAAATTCCCGATATACCGCCATATATGCATTATATCTATGCTATCCAGTTCATTAATATTGATACCGGATGGATTGCAGGTAACCGCGGTAATATACTGAGAACAACAAACAGAGGGTTGAACTGGGAACTGCAGCACTCCGGTTTGCCAACAAATGTTACCCTTTATGATTTGAATTACAGCGAAGGCAACTTATGGGCTTCGGGAAGGTACGGGAATATTTTAAAAACAACTAACGGCGGTGTAACTACGGATGTAACAATTACAGGAACTGTTAAATACAGCGATAGCGGTTTACCGGTTAATAAAGGTTATGTGAAAGCGATAAAACACTCTAAAACCGGCGGTGATTTGGTTGTGTTGGATTCAGTCAGAATCCAGTCCAACGGAACCTATAATCTCACCCGGGTTCCCAGGGATACAATAGATCTAATGGCTTTTGATGATGATGAATTGATGTACAGCACTTCATTTGTGCCGACATACTATCCTTCCACTATCTTTTGGGAAGATGCTGAACATATTTATACAGATTCAAATCTCACAAACATTAATATCAGTGTATTCAGAGTGACCAACAATTTACAGAGCAATATCAGTGTTCTTGGTGGTGTATATATAAATACAGCCAATTCTATCCTCAACGGCATTGATGACGCCATACTTTACGCCAGAACCGGAAATACATACTTAAGTTTTGATATAACCGGAACATCCGGTAATTATGAAATAAAAATGATGCCTCCCGGGCAGTATGAGATAATCTGCAGCAGGATGGGTTATGAATCAAAATCCAGATTCGTCACTGTGGTTGATAACAATCTTACTGAGATCAATTTCTTTTATGGAGATCTTACTACCGTTGCAGGCAACGAAGAAATACCATCTGCATTTTCGCTATCACAGAATTATCCCAACCCGTTTAACCCGAAAACTAAAATCAAGTTTTCGCTCCCTGCAAGATCACTTACAAAGCTTGCGATATTTGATTTGCTGGGGAAAGAAGTTGCGAATCTGGTGAACAGAGATTTGAATGCCGGCTATTACGAGTTTGAACTGGATGCCTCCAGCCTGAGCAGCGGTTTGTATTTCTACAGGCTCTCCGCGGGTGAATATACTGAAACAAAGAAAATGGTAGTGATAAAGTAAGGAACTTAATAATCATAATTTGCTTTTTATTATTATAAACAATTAACTATATTTGAACTGTAGGGGTGCTGCTCCATAGAGCGGCTGAGATCAAACCCTTGTCATGCTGTAATCAAGCATGACTGAAACCTGATCCGGGTAATGCCGGCGTAGGAAAACAGAATAAAACCGTTTATCCTGTATCTTTTTTCCTGCACCGGAAACGAGAAGTAAGGTAAACGGTCTTTTTTATTTATGGTAGATTGATCAAAGAACCTGGAATATCAAAAACAAAGCCGGAATTCCCCTCTTGAGAGGTCGCAGAACTGGTCCTGACAGTGGTGAATTCCCCGAAGGGGAAGACGGGGTGTGTAATGATGATTTCATTTACAAACTTTGTGGTGTCATGCTTTCATTTAATTACAAAAAAGTAGAATATATAAATTAATAGGTACAACAATGAATAATAAATCAAACTCAAACGGTAACGGCGTTTATACAAATGGAAACGGTGCCAATGACAAGGTCACTAACGGAAACGGCAGCCATGGAAATGGCATCAATGGTAATGGCATCAATGGTAATGGCGGAAAAGAAAAGCTTTCGCATGATTATGTTATGCCCAACAGCAAAAAAGTTTACGTTAAAGGAAAACTTTTTGAGGATGTAAGTGTCCCGTTCAGGGAGATTTCAACCTCACCGACTCGGCTCCATGATGGTACGCTGGAAGATAACGGATCCATTAAGGTTTACGATACAAGCGGTAAATGGGGAGAAGAAGGAGCAAAAAATGATCCGACAAAGGGTCTGCCCGCCCTGCGCCTGAAGTGGATAAAAGACCGCAATGATGTTGAAGAATACGAAGGCAGAAACGTAAAGCCTATTGATAACGGATATACAACCGAAGAAGAAATGAAAAACGCCGGAAGCGGAAAAAACGGTAAGCTTGAATATTACCCAGGTCTCCGCAGAAAACCGCTGAAAGCGAAAAGTGGTTCGGCGGTAACACAAATATATTATGCAAAAAAAGGGATCATTACTCCTGAAATGGAATACATAGCGATCCGTGAAAATCTCGGCAGAGAAGCTGCTATGGATTACGCATTGTACGATGACTTAAAGCGCAATGAACTTAACTGGCAGCATAAGGGTGAATCATTCGGCGCGAAACTGCCTGATTACATTACACCGGAATTTGTGCGCGATGAAGTCGCAAGGGGCAGAGCAATTATTCCCGCAAACATCAATCACCCCGAAAGTGAACCTATGATCATCGGCAGAAACTTTCTGGTTAAGATAAATGCCAATATTGGTAACTCAGCAATTTCGTCTTCTATTGATGAAGAAGTAGAAAAGCTTCGCTGGTCGATCAAATGGGGCACTGATACCGTGATGGATCTTTCCACCGGTAAAAATATCCATGAAACCAGGGAATGGATTATCCGTAATTCACCCGTGCCGATAGGCACTGTACCAATATACCAGGCACTTGAAAAAGTTAACGGTAAAGCCGAAGAATTGACTTGGGAAATTTACCGCGATACTTTAATTGAACAGGCTGAACAGGGTGTTGATTACTTTACCATTCATGCAGGTGTGCTGCTGCGTTACATTCCGTGGACGGTTAACCGTTCATGCGGAATAGTTTCGCGCGGCGGAAGCATAATGGCAAAATGGTGCCTTGCTCACCACAAAGAAAGCTTTTTATATACAAACTTCCGTGAAATTTGTGAGATAATGAGAGCTTACGATGTATCATTTTCGCTGGGTGATGGTTTAAGGCCCGGCGCGATCGCTGACGCGAATGATAAAGCGCAGTTCGCGGAGCTTGAAACACTGGGTGAACTTACCCACATCGCATGGGAAAACGATTGCCAGGTTATGATAGAAGGTCCCGGACACGTTCCAATGCATCTCATTAAAGAAAATATGGATAAACAGCTTGAAGTTTGCAAAGAGGCTCCGTTCTATACGCTCGGACCCCTAACGACAGATATTGCACCGGGATATGATCATATCACAAGCGCCATTGGCGCCGCTATGATCGGCTGGTACGGAACAGCGATGTTATGCTATGTTACACCAAAAGAACACTTGGGCTTACCAAATAAAAAGGATGTGAAAGACGGTGTAATAACATATAAGCTTGCCGCTCATGCGGCTGATCTTGCCAAGGGTCACCCCGGCGCGCAGGTAAGAGATAACATGCTTTCCAAGGCAAGGTTTGAATTCCGCTGGGAAGACCAGTTTAATCTATCGCTTGATCCAGAAACAGCGCGTGAGTTCCACGATGAAACGCTTCCCGCCGAAGGCGCGAAGCTTGCGCATTTCTGCAGTATGTGCGGTCCGCATTTCTGCTCAATGAAGATCACCGAAGATGTCCGTAAATACGCCAAAGAGCTTGGTGTAAAAGAAGATGAAGCGCTGGCAAAGGGAATGGAAGAAAAAAGCAAAGAGTTCGTTGATTCCGGCGCGGAAGTTTATGTTAAGTAGAGTTTAAATTTCCCCGCGCAGGCGGGGAACTCCGGCAAGATGTATGCTGTAATTTTATAACAAATCGAAATATTTTTTGACGGTGAATATCAAATACAAACTGTTTTGTGTCATTGCGGCTGTAATGTTCATACATGGCACAGTACTGCTTTCACAGGAATTGCCTAAAGGGGCAATTCAGGTTTTCCCTGAATCCATTCAGTGGGTCAATGCGCCGACATCGCTTCCACCGGGGGCAATGATAAGTGTACTCGAAGGTAACCCGCAGCAGGAAGGAATTTTCACTATGCGTGTAAAATTCCCGCCGTTTTACCTCTTGCCTGCGCATACTCATCCTAAGGATGAACGGGTAACAGTACTTGAAGGCGCTGTATTTGTTGGCTTCGGTAATGCAATTGATACAGCTAACGCACAGAAGTTTACTGTTGGTTCGTATTATCTGAATCCCGTTAACGAAGCGCATTTTGTGTTTACTGGTGAAGAAGGTGTTATATTTCAGGTTACTGGTTTGGGTCCCTGGGGACTTGTTTATATAGATGAAACGAAATGATTAAATATAAAACTATAATAGTATTTTTTTTACTTCTGGTAATTGTTGAAATTTCTTCCCAAGAAGATTCATTGCATACCGCTGTTGTTTATGGGAATGATAATTCATTTGCTGTAAAAGCACCAAAAGGATGGGTTCTGGATACTAAAAGTGGTTTATCCAGTGGATTATACGCCGTATTTTTTCCAGAGGGCAGCAGTTGGGCTAAAGCAATTTCTGTTATGTATTGCAATACAGCTTCCAAGAAAGCAAAGGGAAACGAAACAATTGATGAAGTTATAAAATATGATATTGATCGTTTTAAAAAAGAACAGGATGCTTTTGTTTATGATGGTGAGAATATTGTAACTTCAGATAATAAAACGGCAATAATAAAGAACTTTTACGACAACAAGAATAAGAACTATGAAAGCGTTGGATATATTGATGAAGAGAATGTAGTTGTATTCCTTGTCCTTTCAAGCAGAGAGAAAAGCGATTATGAGAATTCTTTAAAATCGTTCTACGAGTTGGTAAGATCATATTATTATCTCACTGATAATTTTAAGATTGAAGAAAAGAAATAATTATCGGATTCCCGCTTTCGCGGGAATGAACACATGAACAATACAATTATCATTGGCGGCGGAATAATCGGTCTCTCTTTAGGCTGGCAGCTTGCCAAAAAAGGAATTGATGTAGAAATACTTGAGCGCAATAACGCAGGCAGAAGCGCCAGCCGGGCTGCTGCCGGTATGCTTGCTCCGCAAGCGGAAATGGGATTCGAAGATATTGATCTGTTCTATCTTTGCCGTAAAAGTCTGGATATGTACCCGCGCTTTGTGGAAGAATTATACACTGATAGCGGTATAAAAGTTGAGCTTGAAAGAACCGGATGTATTTTGCCCGGCTTCGATAGGGATGACGCGGAGCGTCTCCGCCGGCTCTATGATTTCCGCGAAAAAATTGGTATGCCCGTTGTTTGGCTTACGGGAAGCGAAGCCCGTGAGATAGAACCCTTCCTTTCACCGCGATGTACCGGGGCTATATGGATAGATGACGATGCCCAGATAAATAACCGCCTTATGCTCGATGCGCTAAAGATCGCATTTGCAAAATGCGGTGGAAAGCTGTACGAAGAACATAATGTTGAACATATAAACATTTCAAACGGAAAAGTTACAGGAATCAGAGTTCACAGTACGGAATTGAAATTTGATAATGTTGTTGTCGCAGGCGGCGCATGGTCAAAACAAATTCCCGGTTTGCCTGAAAATCTCATGCCGCCGGTCAGACCCGTTAAAGGGCAGATAATAAATCTTAAGCTTAACGATTCCTGCCGCGTTACAAAGGTTGTCAGAGCACCGGATGTGTATTTGCTGCCTAAGAGCGATGGCAGACTGATCCTCGGCGCAAGCGTGGAAGAACAGGGCTTCGATACTGAACCCACTGCCGGAGAGATTTTTCGCCTGCTTGAAAGAGGGTGGGAAGCCGTGCCTTCGATCTATGATCTGCCGATTGAATCGATTGATGTGGGTCTCAGGCCCGGCAGCCGTGATCATATGCCGATAGTGGGTGATTCTGAAATTGAAGGGTTATTCTTTGCTACCGGGCATTACAGGAATGGCATACTGCTCACTCCGGTTACAGCATTTGAGCTCAGTGAGTGGATAGCAACAGGCAATCCTTCAGAAGCATTGAGGGGATTTGGAATATCAAGATTTTACAAAGAAACAGTCTGAAGTTTACTATGAATATCAAAATAAACGGTGAAGTACTTGAGCTCAATGAAAAAACAAATCTGAGCGAGTTTGTTACTCACAGGCTGAACGGGAAAGAACCGCGCGGCATTGCTGTTGCATTGAATGATATGATCATTCCAAAAAGCAAATGGAATGAAACTATTCTCAGCGAAAATGATAATGTTGAGATTGTTCATGCTGTTCAGGGCGGATAACGAGAAGCGAAATGCCTTCGAATTTGGCATAATAGTTTTTTTAGAAATTTGGAAGGTATTTTATAGTGTTAAAAGATGTTTAACTGCCACGTTCTTTAGGTCGTGGAAACGGTTCAAAAAAAAATATGGGCTTTCTCCAAAGGAGTGCCTTCGGCAAGCCCCTGATTAGAAATATAAATACACATGAGTAACTTAACAATAGCAGGAAGAGAATTTAAATCCAGATTAATTGTAGGAACATCAAGGTATCCTGATCCGCATACAATGCTTCAGTCACTCGAAGCAAGCGGAACGGATTTTGTTACAGTTTCAATCCGCAGGCTTAACTTAAAAAGCGCAGACGGTCAGGAAAGTATCATGAATATGATAGACCGTAATAAATACTGGATATTGCCTAATACAGCCGGGTGTTTTACGGCAAAGGAAGCAGTTCTAACCGCGCAGCTTGCGCGCGAAGCGCTTGAAACTAATTGGGTTAAATTGGAAGTAATTGGGGATGATGAAACCTTGTTTCCTGATGTTACTGAATTACTTAAAGCAGCTGAGCAGCTTTTAAGAGATGATTTTATTGTATTACCATATTGTAACGATGACCCCATTACATGCCGTAAACTTGCTGATATGGGCTGTGCGGCAGTTATGCCGCTTGGCGCGCCTATTGGCAGCGGCATGGGAATACGCAATCCCTATAATATCCAGATAATTCGTGACCTGATCGATATCCCTGTAATTGTGGATGCCGGCGTTGGCACTGCCAGCGATGCGGCCCTGGCTATGGAGCTTGGCGTTGATGGTATCCTGATGAATACCGCTATTGCAGGCGCTGAGCACCCTGTAAAAATGGCTGAAGCTATGAAACTTGCTATTCAGGCAGGAAGATTGGCTTATAAATCCGGCAGAATCCCGAAGCGGCTTTACGCAAATGCTTCAAGCCCTGTTGAAGGATTAATAAATTCATGAATAATTAAACAGCAATCAAAATGAAAAAAGTACTTTACGCGTTCTTGATAATTTTATTTTCGGCTGCAATAACATATTCAAACACTTTGGATGGTGACTACATGCTGGGGGATATCAAAGTCACTTTCTCCCATGATGAGGAGCATTACTACGTAACCTATTCAACTGATGGCGTTAAGCGAATTCTGCAGTACGAAGAAAATACTCCCGCCAACGATCAGATTTGGGTCGAGTGGCAAAACGCAAAACAAACCGGTACGTTTGTTTTGAAAACCGACTACTCAAGCGGTATTTATACCGATTACAGAACACAGCAGGAACAGTACGTAAAAAAAATTTATTGATAACATCAAAACAACTTCCGGTTCAATCAAAAAATTAGGATTCAGGCTGCTTGTAATAACACCGGGCAAGCTATCCCGCAGTGAATTGCTGCGCAAAGCAGCTTCGCTTTCCAAATACGGGGTCGCAGCGATCCAGCTTCGCGAGAAGCAAATGCCGGCAGGCGAATTGCTTCGGTTAGCACTGGATATCAGGAAGAAAGTAAACCGTAAAGTAACGAAAATTATTGTCAATGATAGGATCGATATCGCAATGCTTGCAGGCTTAAGCGGTGTTCATTCTGTTACTGATGGTATTTCTGCGGATTATATACGCAAATTCTGCAGAGGTATGATATCAGGTAAAAGTGTTCATTCATTAAAAGAAGCTTTGCATGCAGAAAAAGCCGGCTATGATTATGTTTTGTATGGACCCGTTTTCAGAACACCGGCAAAAGTGAAATACGGTAAGCCGCAGGGTCTGAGAAAATTGAATGAAGTATGCAGCAGGATAGAGATACCTGTAATTGCAGTAGGTGGAATAAATCCCGCCAGAGCGAAGAAATGCATTGATGCGGGAGCACATGGCGTTGCGGCAATCCGTGACCTTTTTAATACAAGCAATATTAAGGCTAAGCTAAGTGAGTATAAAATCGCGTTGGGAGAATTATAACAATGAATAAGATCGGGAGATTATGTTTGATCACAGATACAGCGATACAAAAAAATTATTCTCATTTGCAGATTGCTAAGATGGCAGTTAAGGGAGGCGCGGATATTCTTCAGCTGCGTGATAAAACCCTGCCAACCGGTAAACTGATAGATATTTCCAAAAAAATTGCTGCGTTTTGCAGGGAACATAAAGTTTTGTTCATCGTTAATGATAGAGTGGATGTTGTTATGGCATCAGGAGCCGATGGTGTGCATTTGGGTAATGAAGATATCCCGGTAAAAGATGCCCGAGGGCTGCTTGGCAGCAGAAAAATTATCGGCGGTACGGCACATTCACTCAAAGAAGCTTTGCTTCGCCAAAATGAAGGGGCTGATTATGTCGGGTTTGGTCATATCTACCCAACCAAATCAAAATTCAAACCCGAAAAAGCAAAGGGTACTAATATGCTTTCAGAAGTTGTGAAGAAAGTGAAGATACCTGTTATAGCTATCGGCGGAATATCACTGAGTAATATTGATGATGTTGCAGGTACTAATGTACATGGAATTGCAGTAATTGGTTCAGTTTTAAGATCACCGGAACCGGTGAAGACTTTAAAGGAACTTAAAAAGAAAATAACCGGGTATAATTATGGCAGCGGCCAACAAATCAAAGAAGTGTGTGTTAACAATTGCCGGATCTGATTCAGGAGCCGGCGCGGGTATTCAATCTGATATAAAAACTTTCAAAAATCATGGTGTGTACGGACTATCCGTTGTAACAGCCGTAACTGCGCAGAATACACGCGGCGTTCAACACTCAGCCTCAATAACAAAAAAGCTGATAAACGCCCAGATGAAGAGCGTGTTTGATGATTTCGATATCAAGACCGCAAAAACCGGCATGCTTGCCGGTGCAGGTGCAATTGAAGTAATTGCAGGATATTTTAAACGGAAAAAAAATATTAAGCTTGTTGTTGACCCTGTCATCTATTCCAAAAACTCTTTTGTAATGCTGAACAAGCAGGGCATATCTGCCCTTAAAAAGCTTTTGCTTAAGCAGACCTACCTGCTAACGCCAAATATTCCTGAAGCTGAAATATTAACAGGTATGAAAATTGAATCACTTGATGACCTCGAAACTGCCGCGCTGATGTTGTTTGAGCTTGGCGCAAAGAATGTGCTGGTCAAAGGCGGTCACCTGAAGCATTCAATTGGTTTACCGCTCGGCACAGATGTACTGTTTGACGGCAGGAAATTTTATCTCTTTAACACAAATTATGTTTCAACTGCAAATACACATGGGATAGGCTGCACACTTTCAGCTGCGGTAACTTCAAACCTCGCTTTGGGATATAATTTAATCGAATCAATTGATAAAGCAAAATCTTATGTAGTCAGATCCCTTAAGCGAACCCAAAAGATTGGGAAAGGCTTTAATCCTGTGGAGCAGTAAGAAAAAAAGGAAAATCAAATGTTACAGAATATTGATCTAAATAAGATCTTGAAGGAAGTTAAGTTCAACACCTCGCGCAGCGGCGGCAAAGGCGGGCAGAATGTGAACAAGGTTGAAACCAAGGTTGAATTGGTTTACAATATCACGGGCTCAATGGTGATTGATGAAGAGATTAAGGATATCTTGAGGAAAAAACTATATAATAAACTGGATTCCGAACATAACTTAAGGATTACCTCTCAAACAGAACGCACCCAGCTTGGAAACAAAAAAAAGGTCATAGAAAAGTTCATTAAACTGCTTAATGGCGCGTTAATAAAAGAGAAGTTTCGCATCAAAACGGTTAAGAGCTATTCATCCAAACAGCAAACCCTTGAAGAAAAAAGAAAACACAGCATTAAAAAGCAGCAGCGGAGGGTCAGAGATTTTCCGGATGATTAACAGATGACCGTTTCCGGTAGAATTTTCATTTAATAGGATATACTTTTACTCGATTTTTTTCATTAATTTAGCTATTATTCATTCACAAAAAGTACTGGCCAAAAATATGAAAACCGAGATCCGGATTTTAACAATAGTTTTTCTGCTCAGTTTCCTGAACCCATACAATTTAATTTCCAATGAAAAATTTATCTATTACCAGGGCGGCAAGCATTATATGCAGGTGGTCAAAAATTTCATTGCCGTTAAGTTCGGTGATAATACACCCGGGTATGAAATGAATAAAACTCTCGGCACGATCTCTCCGTTAACTCAAAGAAGAGATGATTTTACCGCAGCATCAACCGGCAAGAATAAGTATTCTGTTTCTGTGATTGAGCTCAAGCCCGGGGCTGTTGAATCGCAGTTTGCCATTGAAAGTATCACGCAAACCCTGAAAAGCTCTGCTAATGTAAACAGCATAGGAGCATGTTATAAGTACAACGATAAGGTACTGCATTTTTCATTGGGCGAAGTTATTGTTAAGTTCAAAAAAGGGGTAAGCAAATTTGATATTGATAATCTTAACAGGCTTTTCAAAACTACGATACTCGAAAAAATTGAGGGATTTGAAAATACCTATCTTGTATTAATTGATAGAAACGGTACCGATGATGTTTTTGATCTTTCAAACAAGTACGCTGTAACACAATTTGTAGAATTTGCGCATCCAAATTTCCTGCGCACAGAAATGCTGCTGGAAGTTGAAAATAACGATCACCAAAAACATAAAGAGAAAACTTCAAAAACACTTCAGCAAAACCTCAGCCGAAGCTTTATTCCTAATGATACATTAAATACAAAGATGTGGAACCTGAATAACACAGGAAATAATATTCCTTTAGGAGTAACCGGTACACCCGGATGCGATATGAAGATGTTTGAAGCATGGAATATTACTTCAGGCAATCCCAATGTTATGATAGCTATTGTGGATACCGGTATTGATACAAATCACACAGATCTAAGACCCAACTTATGTAACCGCGATTTCTGGTATGATGCCTACGATAACGACCAAAAGCCTTATGATGAATATTACCATGGCACCGGTGTAAGCGGTATTCCCAGCGCAGTTGGCAATAACATTGCCGGTAACGCCGGTATTGCCTATTCCTGCCAGATAATGCCGGTTAGAGTATTTGGACCGTACCCGGCGGGATTCACAACAGATCTCATACTTGCAAAAGGGCTTAACTGGTCATGGCAGCATGGTGCATGCGTTATTAATTGCAGTTGGGGCGGTGGAATTCCCGGTTCACTAATTACATTCGCAGTTCAAAACGCAGTTAATTATGGCAGGAGCGGAAAAGGAACTGTTGTATTCGGCGGTTCAGGTAATGCTGATACGAATCTTGTTCTTTACCCGGCATCAATGCCCGAAGTTATTGGAGTTGGTGGGTTGAGTCCATGTTTTGAGCGCAAGAGCAAATTCAGCTGCGATAATATCGGCGGCGTGCAGAACTGGGGTGCTTGCTTCGGTGAAGGAATGGAACTTGTAGCTCCATGTACATTTATCGGCACTACCGAGCTTGGCGGCGGATGGTGTGTTTGCGGGAATGGTACCTCTGATTCTTCTCCAATGGCGGCAGGTGTTGCCGGTTTAATGCTGAGCAAAAACATAAATCTCTCAGGTGATTCAGTTAAGCTCATCATGGAAAAGTATGCATGGAAAGTCGGGAATTATAATTATAATATTCCCAAAGAGAACGGTATGTGGAATGAAGAAATGGGATATGGAATGATAGATGCCAAGTTATGCCTTGATATGACACCCGCCGGGCCCACTCAAATATATGACCAGGTCCCGCCTATGCTTACAATTTACCCGCCGGAAAGTAATGTATATACATCACCAATCAGCGTGGATGCTGTGATAACCGATAATATTGGTCTTAACGTTTCGCCGTACGGACCCCGTTTATATTACAAGTCACTGCAATCAAACCAGCTGCAGATGATCTTAGGCAGTAAGGTTGGTGAGAGCAGGTTCCGTTTTACTTTCCCTGTAATACCATACAGTGAAGGTGTATATTACTATATTGCGGCTCAGGATGTTGTTGAAGTGCCTAACTTCGTTACATATCCTCTGGGCGGAGCGGGAGTGAATCCGCCTGGAAATGTTGCACCGCAAAAGTTCATGTTCGTTAGAAATACCAATAAGTTTGATTCATCTTTTGCAAGCGCTGATGTGCCAATCAGAATTGCCGCGGATAGAGAGACCTCATTTGTTTCAATTCTGAATAATCCGGTTAACAAAACTATACTTGATGTAAATGTACTTCTTAACGTTCAGCATACATTTGATGCTGATCTGTCATTCAGTTTAATTTCACCCTCAGGCACAGAAATTATTCTGGCCGGCGGAGTTGGTGTTGATGGCGATAATTTCACAGATACATACTTTGATGATGAAGCGCCTGTCGCTATAGATAGCTCAGCGGCTGCGCCGCCCTTTACAGGGGTTTTCAGACCTGTGGAGAAATTGTGGCTGTTTGATGGTGAAAATTCTCTGGGTGAGTGGAAGCTGCGAGTTACCGATAACGGCTTCCAGGATGGAGGATTTCTTCTGGGGTGGAGCGTAATATTCAAATATTCCACTGAAGGCAATAATGTCAATTTGCCCGGTAATTTCAGTCTGGTTAAGAACTATCCAAACCCGTTCAATCCGAGAACCAGGATACTGTTTAATGTGCCAAGAACGGCCAATATAAAAATTACAGTATATGATGCCGCAGGCAGGGAAGTGAGTACAATCTTAAATGAGCAGCGTACCGTTGCATTGGAAGATTACGTTGATTTCGACGCCTCAAATTTTGCCACCGGAGTATATTTCTATTCCATGCAGGCCGATGGCGAGTTCATTGAAAGCAAAAAAATGGTTCTTGTTAAGTAAGCGGTGGAAAGTGAAAAGTGTAAGGATAATCACGCCATCATTGGTACATTTTAAAAACTGATTTTATTTCCCGATACTAATAACGTACTTTACCGCTTAGACTTACAAGCGAAATAACTCGCTTACGTTAACAAGTGTGTAGTCTCCGGCATAAACTACACATTTTTTTAAAAGTTTTTTTGGAGAAGTTTTCCCTTGCAGTGTATATAACCAATATATAGTTAATCAATTTACTTAAAGTATAGCTTTATGCTGTTTCGTTACAGTGTATTGCTTTATAATATTTTTTAGTATAGATTTGTTGTAGTTAAAGCTACAACAAATCATGGGGAAAGAAATAGAAAAGCTGGAAAATATTGGCTTCAGCAATTATGAAGCTAAAGTTTTTCTGGCATTATACAAAGGCACTATTATGAGTGCCACTGATATTGCGAAAGAAGCCAAGATACCCAGACCATCAGTTTACCAGATTCTAAGAAATTTTGCTGTTAAAGGGTATTGCAACGAAGTTACCACACCCAAAAAGCAGTTCTTTGAAATAATTGACTCAAAAGTTATTCAGGATAAGCTTGAGATCGAATTCAGGACAGATTTTAATCATAAACTAACTTCGCTGAAGGATTGCTTCAATGAGATAAGACCGCATTTCCGGACACGGCAGCCTGATGAGTACAACTCTGATGTTGAATTGATAAAAGGTTATAATCTTCACAGAGAGCAGAAATTTCTTGAGCTTGTTAAGAAATCAACCAAGGGTATCCTTGTAATGAATCGTTTTATGGGGAATGTATCCGGTAAATTGGATAAAGAGAGCAAGAATCTTCATAAAAGGGGCGGATATATCAGGTCAATTTATGAAAGTTCTACAAATTTTAAACTTAAGATTGATGATAAGTGGCAGGATGTATCCAAAGAAGACCTTATAAGAATGTGCGAAGATTTTGTTAAACATGGAGAAGAGATACGTTTCCTTAGCGAGATCCCTCAGATACTTGCGGTGTTTGATGAAAGGATAGTATATATAAGTTTAACTGATGAAAAGATACCTGCCCGTGATTCTTCTGATGTAGTAATTAAGAACAAACGTTTTGCTTCATTTGTAACAGGCTTGTTTAACATTTATTGGGATAAAGCAGATACACTTGGAGCGCTGAAAAAGGAATTAAACTAGTAAATCAATAAATTAACTCAAAAATTCATAACATTTATCTATTAGGGGGATAAAATCATGAAAACAGCATTAAAACTCTTTGTAGTAGTATTTTTTATTTTAGCGGCAGTAAGATTAACAGAAGCTCAGAATTATTCATTATCAGGTAAAGTACGATATGCGGATAACAACGAGATCGTTACTTCAGGTAGTGTAAAAGCTTATGACCTGAACGGTTCTGTCATTTCAGAAGCTAATATTTCATCTGAAGGTGATTATATCCTGTGGTTACATTACACAGAAGTTGACTTGATAGGCTTCCCGAATATTGAACCGGAAGAAGATTACGTTCCCACAGGTTACCCAGATAAAGTAGATCCTGCTTTATTCACACATATTTCAGTTAACGGGAACAAAAACCATGTTGATATTTTTGTTCAGAGAAGTTCCGGCGTTATGAGACCCGGCGTACAAACAACTCTCAGCGGAATTGTATTCAGCGATAATGTTCCTGTAAAAGATGCTATTGTGTACGCTAAACAGGGAAATGAATATGTCGGATTTGGTATTTCAGATAACAACGGCAATTACAGCATTAAAAACCTGCCCGTAGGCGACTATATTCTCGTAGCGCACAAAATTGCAAACGAATCATCTCAGATCAATGTAAGCCTGACCGAAAATCAAAGGGGAGGATACAACTTCAACCTGAAATCAAAATCAAACGGAATAAACAATCCGTATGAATTCGCATTGGCTCAGAACTATCCGAATCCGTTTAACCCGAATACTGTTATCAGCTACTCAGTTGCCAATGAAGGAAATGTCACACTTAAAATATTCAATGCAGCCGGTCAGCTGGTTAGTGAGCTTGTAAATGCTGAACACCAGGCAGGTGTTTATAACATTGAATTCAACGCCGGTTCGCTTTCAAGCGGTGTTTATTTTTACAGGCTCGATGCCAACGGTTTTACAGCAACAAATAAAATGATCTTGGTTAAGTAAGAAGTTTTAACAATTATCTTATTGGGGGTTTCCACAGAATTACCTGTGGAAAAAGTGAAACCCTGTAAACATATTACAGGGTTTCTTTAATATTGCAGATGAAAAATAAGATCAAATATGAAATCCCAATATCAGGGAGCATTACTATTAAAGTTGTTGATATCATAGGTACCCCGGTAAGAGTTATCCTTAACAAGCATGAATCTGCGGGACAGTTTGAAGTCAGCCTCGATTCAGAGGCGCTGCCGGCAGGGAAGTATTATTACAAAGTACTGTTCACAGGTAACAATGAGATCCAATCTAAAGCCGATGGCGCTTTGAATCAGGGCGATACCATAGCTTCCGGACAGGTGAAAATAGAAGTACAGTAGTTTTACTATACTGCCTTATTCATTTATGAACCAATTTTCACTGATCTTAAACGGAGTTTTACGGGTTTGTGGGTATTTTCACTGGCGTAAGTGCAGCACTAAGGATTCGTCATATCTTTCCATGACCTTATCTTCCATTTATCTTCCACGGAATTACGTGCAAGATTCATATCTACAAATCCATAAAAATTTATTACGTCGTTCGGGTTAAAAGTAATTGTAAGGTTAAATCCGCGTTTCACATCAACCAGCAGCGAGTCACCTTCCTGAAACACTATGTTATTCCATATTAGCCTCAGATCCTGGGTATTGGTAAAGAGTCCTTCCGTGGTTCTCATATCCGTGGCTCTATCCCATGAAACATCCACGCCAAGGTCATAATCAAAATATGAAAAAACAAAATCCGGCGCAAGCGTTTGCCCGTAAATGCTGGTATCCTTAAAAGTGTAAGCGTACTTAAAATTCTGAAATACACCCTCTATGGTCTTCTGATCAGAAATGATATTTTCATTTGATTCACTGTTATCAATACCCGGAGAAAACGGATTGAAACACGAGTAAAATGAAATGAGCACTCCGGTAAGAATTACATACAGTGTGCAGCGCGATATATATTTTCTGTTAATCAAAGTTTAGCCGTTTTATTCCCCTCCTCAAACAGTGCAGCTCCGCTGAAATAGTAGATAGTGAATGCTGTCCCGCGGGAGGGTGACTCTGGTTGTATAATAAGAAAGTTTCAATTGCTGAAGTTTGCCTTAAATTCGCTCCATGTAAAATCTGTGTCATTCTGCCTGAAATCTTCCCAACGCCGTATGTAATACAGGTCGTCACTATCCGTAGCAAGTATTAGGCTCATCCTGCCTTTGGATGATTTTGGAATATTGCTTTGGTTATGCTGAAACACAAAAATATAATCTGCCTGGTAGCGTGCGGAATCGCTGGAGTATTGTGTGAGCCGTTCGTTATCAACAAAAAGTACTGAAGATGAATTACCTCCCTCCTGACGCGCAATCAGGTTATCAAAGTAATTCTTCTCTGAGTTAACGCCCCAGTTGGTGAAGATGAGCTCATACTGCTGCTGCGAACGGGAATCAGGGATATACTGAAAGTTCAAAAGCGAAAGGCACTTAAAATAGTTCGATGAGTTTTTTTCCTGGATAGCGTAACTCAGGTTATCGGTTACAACTTCAGCGGAAGTAGGGGGGAAGAAAGTTGAGCGTATTGTCACAGGCTCTTCAGGGTCACGGGTCTCAAATATTCCGCAGCCCTGGTATAAAAACACCAGTAATAAAAATACTGCTGAATATTTGAATCTTCTATAATTCATTTTTCATTTCTTCTGTGCGAGAATTATAAGTCTTTCTGATGATCTGCTGTTGTAACGCCCTCCTGAATAATCACCGAATGTTTTTATAACCTTAAGACCGGCTTTTTTGAATTCCTTTCGTAATACGGTAAGCGTATAGAGCTTTATCATTTCCCGGAATTTGGCTATTTCGGGATTCTTTGAAGACTTCCTGTTCCTGATTATAAATATCGTTTTATAAACAGCGTTATTCTTAATCTCTCTAACCTGAACTACTGCATTATGGTTTCTCACGGAAATATCAAAGGGGACTATGCTCTCTTTCAGAAGACCGGCATTCAGAAAATCAAAGAAAAAGTACCCGCCATTTTTTAAGCCCGCTGAAATGCTCTTGAATACCTTGAAATTCTCGCTGTCCTTCTCAAAATAGCCAAAACTGCTGAAGAGATTCACTGCCAGATCAAACTCGTTTTTACGGCCAATGTTCCTCATATCCCGAATTTCAAATCTTAACCTCTCTTTGTGCCTTTTATACTCAGACCTGAGTTTTTTCTCAGCTTCCTTTATCAGGTATTCCGAGAGATCGATCCCCAGAACATCATATCCTTTTGATGCAAAGATCAGGCTGTGTCTTCCGTTGCCGCAAGCAACATCAAGAACCTTTGCGCCCCTGGGCATCTTTAGAGTGCGTGTGATCAATCCGGCTATTTTAGCCGCGTCGCGGCTGTTCCTGTGTTTGTACAATTCAAGGTAATCCTTGGTGCTGAACCACTTCTTATACCAGTTATCTGCCATAATCTACAGTGTTATCCTGCCTTCAATAGCCTTGGCAATTGTAATTTCATCCGCAAATTCCAGGTCTGTGCCTACGGGAATCCCACGGGCAATTCGGGAGATCTTTATATTCAGAGGCTTTATAAGTTTACTAAGATATGTTATTGTATATTCTCCTTCAACGCTCGGGTTCAATGCCAGGATAACCTCTTCCACATCGCCGCTCAATCTCATAAGCAGCTCCTTTACTTTTATATCTTCCGGACCGATACCGTCTAATGGAGAAATTATTCCGTGCAGCACATGGTATTTACCTTTGAATTCATTTGTTTTCTCTATCGCAAAAACATCCCCGGGTTCTTCTACAATGCATAGAGAAGTGGAACTTCGTTTATGTGACTCACAAATTGTGCAGGGATCAGTTTCTGTGATGTTGCAGCATACGCTGCACAGCCTTATCTTTTCCTTAAGCTGCAGCAGCGCGTGAGAAAGATTTTCTACTTCTTCCGCTGGTGATTTAGCCAGATACATTGCGATCCTGTTTGCGGTCTTTCTGCCTATACTTGGCAGTTTCGCAAGTTCTTCGGCGACTTTTTCAAGTGTTTCTGATGTTTGCATTGTTTATCAATATCCTTAGATTGCTTTTCTTACATTCCCGGAAGATTCAAACCCGGAATATTGGGTATCAATCCCGATGTGGCCTTCTGCATTTCTTCCTGTGCCATTTTCTGTGCGGAATCTATCGCCTTATTCACTGCGGCCACTATCAGATCTTCAAGCATTTCAGGATCATCAGGGGTTATTACTTCCTTTTCTATCTGAATTTTCGTTACCTGCAGCTTGCCGTTAGCTGTTACCTTTACCATCCCGCCTCCGGCTTCTTCGGTAATGAATTTGTTCTCAAGCTCATTTTGAACTTCCTGCATCTTTTCCTGCATTTTCTGAACCTGCTTCAGCATGCCTGACATTGGGTTTAGCTTCATATCTGCTCCTTAAATATTTATTGTTTTACCTTATTTTTTGACAAATATAAGGAATATGAGGGTAAGTAAAAATGTATGTAGTTGGCTTATGCCGTTCCGCGATCCTTAAGGAGTGTTAAATTGGTACTTTAAGTATTCTATCGGTTATATCACGGTTGATCGAAAGAATTACTTTTTTATTATTGTAGATAAATACCGATGCATTAATTTCCATCAGCATTTCAGTCATTTCCTTTTTATAGTGTACACTCTGGAAATTATGATAATAGCCTTTTTCAAGTGTCAGGTTAAGGTTCTCCAGACTTTGTTTTACATTTTTAGATAGCGTCTTGAGTGAAAGTCCGATAAATTCTTCACGTTTAAAGCCATAAAGATCGCATGCGCGCCTGTTTACATCAATTACAGTTTGATCTTCAGGTGAAAATATAAGGATAGCGTCGTGGGCCTGTTCAAAAAGTTTTCTATACTGCTCCGCGGAGCCCTTCAGCTTTGTTTCCATAGCTTCCAGCTCACTCAGTTTTTTGTACAACTTCTGGTTTATCTGAGATATCTCTGCGGTTCGTTCTTTTACTATCTGTTCAAGCTCTTCTCTGGTGATCTCCTGGTTTTCAAGTGCGAACGAACCGGAAGCTTTTTTGATAAGTGAAACAAATGCTATACTTAATATTAATACACTTGCGCCAATGCCGGCCAGAAATGAGATAAATGCAAATTTGGATCCTTGTTCAGAGATTTCTTTCTTCTCTTCCAGATTTTTGTACTCTTCCTTCTTCATTTTGTTAAGAAGGTTCTTAATATCAATATTTAAGATCTTTCCTTTATCAAAAATGTTCTTGTGGAATTTCAGGTTTGTGCCTTTTTGATCCTGGACCTCAATGCCGTCATTAAAGAGCGCAAAGCGCTCTGTGACCATCGGTTTCAGGGCGTCCGCGTTTGCAAGCTGGCTTATATCATCAAACGAATTACTGCGAAGCTGCTTTAGCAGGGAATCCATTACAACTTTGTTTTCGCGGATATCGGAAACATTCTGCTTATCGCCGGTTAAAAAATAATTTCTTCGCAGTGTTTCAGATTCGTTTACCAGGGCAAATATGTTATCCATCAGCGCTGTGTGCTGGAAAGTCTGCTGAATAAACTCGTGGTCATCATTCTGATCTTTGATGTTCATATATGTTAACAGAGAAACTGAGATAAGGATCACGATCCCGATGATGAATAGGAAAATTAAAGATTGTTTGTTAAATATTGATTTGCTCATTAACTTAAATTTTAAAAAGGGTGGTGGAATTCAATTTTATCTTTTCTTCAGTAAAAAAAGCTTCGCCGAATTTAACTCCGGCCTGGAATCCGTAAAATCTGCATCTTGCTTCTATATATTCTAAAAAGCCCTTTGAACTAATGAAAGTTTCAGGTTGTTTACTGCCGGAGTTTTCACCTGTGTAAAACTGGGTTGAGTAACATTTTACGGCATCCATTTTCAAGCCGAAAGTTTCTGATATATCAAATATGAAGTTAGGTTCAAATGTATAGGTCTGCATATAATAAATATTCCTCGCGGGTCTGTATGAAGTCTGCCCGGCGGTTTTTATCCCTTTGAGCCCGGAATAAAAAGCTGCTTCCTTAACAAGTATATGTGTATTGAAATGATCAGGGTGTCTATCGTAATGATGCGGAAAGAAAATTATTTTCGGCCGGTACTTCCTGATAGCTTTAATGATCTTTGTTCTGTTGGCAGGTGTATTTTGTATATTCCCGTCCGGAATTTTCAGGTTTTCTCTTATCGTGATATTAAGGATACCTGAAGCTTTTTTCGCTTCTGCAAAGCGTTGTTTAACTGAACCCCGGGTACCTAGTTCACCCTGTGTTAAGTCAATTATTCCGATACGTTTTCCGGATCTAATCAAAGCGGCAATAGTGCCGCCGCAGCATAGTTCAGCATCATCCGGATGAGCAGCAAAAAACACAGCGTCAAGTTCTGACATTAATTCAGTATTCCCCCGCCACTAATTTAATAAATATATTATTTACCTAAAAGGTTAATCTAATATAAAATAACAATATAAATTGAAACGTTTACTAACCCAAAAGTGTTAAAAGTTGTAGCAAAATAGGTAAATTGTTTTTATCCAAAAGTAATAGTAAATTGCTAAAATAAAGTAATTTTAGCCAAAATGAAAAAATTATTATTAGCTGTTTTTTTTATTCCCGTAGTTCTGTTCACGCAAAACGGTCCCAAACTTGAGATCATAGGCGGTGAAAACATAAATGTTGGCACCCACAGACGCGGTCAGGAACTTTCCTACGAAATTCAATTCAAAAACTCAGGTGACCAGGATCTGAAAATAACCGGCGTTTCAACATCCTGCGGATGCTCAAGCGCACTTGCCGGAAGCGACGCCGTGAAACCCGGTGAAACCGGAGCAATTAAATTTACTTTCAACGGGCAGGGAATGGGTTCAGTGACAAAGATTGTCATGATCTCAACAAATGAAGCCGGAAGCCCCACTCACAATATTCAAATGACAATGAACATGGCTGACCCCGTGACACTGAATCCGGGTTCTATCATTACCGAAGGCAAAGTTGGCGATGAGCTGACACAGACTGCCTCAGTGCTGAACTCATTTGATAAGACAATTGAAATTACAGAGATAACTTCTAATACACCTGTTATAAAGATCTCTTCAGACAGGATGTCGATCCTGTCAGGCGAAGCGGCTGCGTTGAATATTTCTATCAAAATATATGAAGAGTCCGCTATCAATGCCGCTATTATTATAAAAACATCAGAAGGCGACTTCCAGATACCGGTTCTGGTTGATGTTAAAACAAACTAAGAATTTAAGATAGTACATAAAATTATTGAATAAACAGGCCCTATTACAGGTTGCGGGAATTCTTGTTATTACACTCCTTGCAGGGATATTCTTCAATATCTCCAATCCAAACAGAATTCAGTTCATAGCCAATGAAAAGGTAGTCGATTTTTCATCAAGCGATAGCCTGTTGAATGCATTAAGAATTCAGGATTCATTGCTCAAGGCGGCGGATTCGCTAAAAAATACATCTAACTTACGTGAAGATTCCCTTAAGCCCGCGCATGAAAAACACATCCAGGATTCTCTTCTTGCCGCGAATAAAACTGATTCGCTTAAGCGGGTTGCGGATTCCTTGAAAACTATTCAGCAGAAAAAAGAAGATTCTATCAAAAATGCCGCGAACCAGACAGTTGAAATAGTTAAACCTGTTGATATCAAAATAGATTTCGCCAAAGCGCTATTCGATAAAAAATACAGATTCCTTGATGCAAGAGATATTGCCGATTACAATGCCGGACATATACAGGGCGCTATGAATATTCCTTTCCATGAAATCGAAAAGTATAAAGAGAAGTTCAACGACCTGCCGAAAGATCAGGTTTATGTTACATATTGCAGCGCCGCTTGTGATGTCAGTATTGATATGGCATATTATATGGCGAAGCTGGGCTTTAAGAAAGTTTACATTTTCCACGGCGGTTGGGATGAATGGAAAGCAGCCGGTTACCCGGCAAATTAATTTTTGCGAATGAAGAAACTATTTGAAAATAAATATTTTGTTATTGCAGCAAGGGTAGTACTTGGCGCTGTTTTCATGTATGCAAGCTTTGATAAAATGGCTAATCCCGAAGCGTTCGCGAAGATAATTGATAACTACCACTTGCTTCCGTACCAGCTCGTAAATCCGCTGGCGATTTTCCTGCCCTGGCTGGAGCTTATCACTGGCCTGCTTCTGATTACCGGTAAATGGGTCAAAGGTTCTCTGTTGATATATAACGCGCTGCTTGTTATCTTTATCATTGCGCTCGTACAGGCGTTAATAAGGGGACTCGATATTTCATGCGGATGTTTCAGCGTGAATCCTTCCTCAACATCTGAAGTATGGCTCAGGGTCATAGAAGATATCGCGCTTTTGTTTGTATCTTTTATGCTGCTGAAACATTCCAAACCTGGTACGGAAGAGATTGATGAAATTGAAAATAGAAAAATTATAAATCAAACTAATTAAAATTATGAACACAGGTAAAACAGGTAAGATCCTCTTTCTGATCGTTGGAATTCTGCTGGTTGGTGCATTCTCTGCGTTTCTTGTTAACAAGAATATGAATGATCCTAAATCACACCCGCCCGTAATTACATTTACGGAAGAAAAAATAAATATGGGCGATGTTCAGCAGGGGCCCCAGGTTAACGGGGAGTTTGAATTCAAAAATACCGGTCACAGCGTACTTGTAATAAAAAAGATCACAGCAGCCTGCGGCTGCACGGGTCTTGTTGCGGATGAAAAGAAAGAATATCAGCCCGGTGAAACCGGTAAAATAAAATTCACTTTTAACACCGAAGGCAGAAGCGGCATCAATGAAAAAACAATTACTGTTGAAAGCAACGACCTTGCTCACCCGACAAAAATTGTTACTTTCAGCGCGAACATTTTAGTGCCGCAGGCAAAATAACATTATGAAAGCAGCTTACCTGCAGTTTCAGCCGGTTTTAAATGATACGGAAGCGAATATTAAACAAATTGCTGAACTTACAGGTAAGATCACAGAAAATATAGATCTTTTGGTTATGCCCGAGCTAACAAACTCGGGCTATTTATTTACATCACTTGATGAAGCAATGTCTGCTTCTGAAGAAATACCCGGCGGCAAGTTCTGCCAAACGCTTCAGCAGATTGCCTCTGCGAAGAATATGTTTATTGTCTCAGGTATCTGCGAAAGGGCAGGGGATAAACTGTATAATTCCGCAATTCTTGTCTCACCGGATGGCAAGATCGATACTTACCGCAAAACCCACCTTTTCTACGAAGAAAAACTATGGTTTCACCCGGGTGATTCAGGACTAAATGTATATGAAATTACAGGAGAGATTGGCAGGGTCAAAATTGGCATGATGATTTGTTTTGACTGGGTCTTCCCTGAGGCAGCCAGAACGCTTGCGCTTAAAGGCGCGCAGATAATTGCACATCCGTCAAATCTGGTGCTTGGCTACTGCCAGCAGGCTATGTTCACTCGCGCCGTGGAAAATAGAGTATATACCATCACCGCTAACCGTACAGGCACAGAAAAAAACGGAGATAAAGAGCTGTATTTTACAGGTAAGAGTGTTATTGTTGATCCTAAAGGCAACTATCTTGCCTCCGGCGGAGTTGATAGCGAAGAAATAAAGATCGTTGAAATTGATCCCGAATTAGCCCTTGATAAGAATATCACAAAATTGAACAATATCTTTGATGACAGAAGAACAGAATTTTACCGGTGATACGCCGCAATGATATGACTAATATTTTCTCCAGTCAATGTGATCACCTTCTTTTATACCGAATTTTTCGCTGAACCCGGCATTTACTTCCACCACATACATTGATGGTTTCATTGAAGGCAGACTTTTTTCAGAAAACGGCTCAGTACGCCTGTGTATTTTCACAATTTGCTTTTTTGAATTTACAAACATGATATCAAGCGGCATGATAGTGTTCCTCATATAAAAGCTCTGGAATTCTTCTGCAGGGAACAAAAAGAGCATTCCCTGTTCCTCGGGCATATTTTCTCTGTACATAAGTCCCAAATGCCGGGTTTCTTCAGTTTCCGCAATTTCCACATCAATTTTCTTCTTCAGGTTTTTTAATGAATCCTGGAAATATACTTCACCCTGTTTCTTGAACTGTATCTTGGAGGCATCTTTGTTGTTAACAGTATCAACCTTAATTTCACCGGGGTCCTTCTGGCAGGATGCAAGAACTAACAAAAGAACAGCTGTAAATATTATTATTTTTTTCATGTTATTTTATCTTTCATTTTGTGCTTTAAATTTAAAAGACCAAAAACTGCTATTGGCACTAGAACTATTGACATCTGTACCTGGTAACGCGGAATGTTGAAAAAAACTATTACCAGTAATGTAGAGAATACTAAATAGTAATATACCGGCTTTAGAATAATATATTTTTTTCTATTTTGGAAAAGCCTGAATGTACCAATAGTAAAAAAAAACAGTACAGGTAGCCACA
The DNA here is from genome assembly GCA_002344125.1 of Ignavibacteria bacterium UBA2360. Lineage (GTDB taxonomy): Bacteria > Bacteroidota > Ignavibacteria > Tepidaquicellales > OLB5 > OLB5. Next base: position 58,351 of record DDTQ01000006.1, read on the forward strand.
TAATCAGGTAAACAGGGTTTCTTGATGATTGCCTGTATAGATCAAAAACCCACAAAGAAAAAACCTTCCTGACGCTTTCCTTAACTTCGCTAACTGGATTATTTTTTATGTAATCAAATGCTGTTTCAAGTGCAATATTCGACTTCATTATTTCAAAATTTTTGTCTTCTTCAATTAAGGAAAGTTTCTGTTTGTAAATTTCCGTGGATGCTTCATCACCGTGACCCGTATAAAAATTATATCCAAAGCTGGTTGATACAGGAATTAATTTCCCAAATGTTATGTAATTCCTTATAGTCCAGGGAGAGATCATAATAACACAAATGAAAAAGTACACCACTGAACGTGATACAAATTTATTCTTAAGTAAGTAAAATGTTATAAATAGAATGAATACCAATGATTCTGCCCTGAAATAAAGAAATATTCCGGAAACGAACCCAAGTAATATTGTATACTTCATAGAAACTCGATTTGCACCACCAGCGTATGTATTGCTTTGGTTGAAAAGTTTGCTGAATAGCAATAATGAAAGTATCAATAAAAACTGATAAATAACGATTGAGTTAAAACTTGTCGCAGAATAGATATAAACAGGAGAAATTGCCGTAAAGAAAGCAGTTATGATTGCAATTGTTCTATTGAAATAAATAGAAGTTAACATATATAACAAAACGACAGTCGTGCTGGCCAGGACCGAATTTAGTAATAGAATGAAAAAATAACCGGTGCTATTATCGCCTATTAAATAAAATACTATATAATAAATATAAGGTAAACCGGGTGGCATAAAGGCAGAGGGTACATTTTTAGTCAAAGCTTCAAACGTAAAGCCTTCACCATTTAGTAGATTGCGCGCTATCATTCCAAACTCCCACATCTCTGGAGTTTGAAGATCTGCCATAAAATATGAGGCAACTATCCTTAATATGAAAGCTAATCCTGCGATTGAGTAAATTACAGTATTATGACCTAAATTAGTTACCAAGCCTGTTTATCTCATCCCTTAATTCGGCTGCGCGTTCAAACTCAAGATCCTTTGCTGCTTCTACCATCTGTTTGCGGAGCTGATTTATAAGGTCGCGCCGCTCAGCCGGATTGTTCCTTTCCATCGTTGGATCGGTCAATATAGAGAGGCTTGTTTTCCTTTCGTCAGCTTTTTTCTTCTTATTTCTCTGATCCTGTCTGCCCTTGCTGTCAGCAATTACTGTTGAGCTCATTATTTCCTCTAAGGTCTTAAGTACTGTCTTCGGATTTATATTGTGCTCTTTATTATATTCTTCCTGAATTTTTCTCCTGCGGGCGGTTTCTTTTATGACCTTATCCATAGAGGCGGTAATCTTATCTGCGTAAAGTATTACAAGTCCGTTAACGTTCCTTGCCGTTCTGCCCGCTGTCTGCATCAATGATTTTTCGCTCCGCAAAAAACCCTCTTTATCAGCGTCAATTATCGCTACCATTGAGACTTCCGGCAGATCCAATCCTTCGCGCAGAAGGTTTACTCCAACCAGCACGTCAAAATTGCCAAGCCTGAGGTCACGCAGAATATCAACTCTATCCAGCGCGTCAATTTCTGAATGCATGTATCTTACTTTTATGCCGATTCCTATTAAGTAATCCGTCAGATCTTCACTCATTCTTTTGGTCAGAGTTGTAACCAGCACACGTTCATTTTTTTTAGAGCGGATCCTTATCTCATTTATAAGGTCATCAATCTGCGTTTTTGTTGGCCGGACTTCAATTGCAGGATCAAGCAGCCCGGTAGGGCGGATGATCTGCTCAACGTAAACACCCCCTGATTTTTCAAGCTCGTACTCTGCGGGAGTCGCGCTTACATATATCACCTGGTTCTGCATGGATTCCCATTCCTCAAACTTCATCGGCCGGTTATCTAATGCCGATGGCAGGCGAAAGCCGTAATCTATCAGTGTGGTTTTACGCATTCTGTCACCGTTATACATACCGTTAACCTGCGGTACGGTAACGTGTGATTCATCCACTATCAGCAGGTAATCTTTGGGAAAGTAATCAAACAGACATGAAGGTCTTGAGCCCGGTTCCCTTTGATCCATATACCGGGAATAATTCTCAATTCCCGTGCAGTAACCCACTTCCTGTATCATTTCCAGGTCAAAGTTCGTTCTCTGCTCAAGTCTTTGGGCTTCTATCAATTTGCCCATTTCCTGCAATTCCAAAACTCTTGCGTTAAGTTCGCGGCGGATATCAAGTATCGCTTTTTCCTGTCTGTCAGGCGAGGTAACAAAATACTTAGCGGGGTAGATTGCCACTTTTTCATCAAGTCCAATTATTTCACCGGACTTCTTATCAAAATACATTATTCCTTCTATTTCATCATCAAAAAGCTCAATGCGTATAGCGGTATCATCTTCATAGGCGGGGATAATATCAATAACATCACCGCGCACACGGAAAACCCCGCGTTTGAATTCAAAATCATTGCGCACATAGTGAATATTTATAAGCTTGTTCAGCAATTCCTTGCGCGCTATCTTTTCGCCGCGGTTGAGTACAAGTACCTGGTCAGCGTATTCCTGAGGCGCGCCTATTCCGTATATGCAAGATACCGATGCGATAATTATCACGTCATTTCTGCCTTCAAGCAGAGCCGTAGTGGCGCGCAGGCGAAGCCTGTCAATTTCATCGTTTATAGCCAGATCCTTCGCAATATAAGTATCTGATGAAGGTATATAAGATTCGGGCTGGTAATAATCGTAATAACTGATGAAGAACTCAACCTTATTTTTGGGGAAGAACTTTTTAAATTCACCATATAACTGCGCCGCCAAAGTTTTGTTGTGTGACATTATAAGAGTAGGCTTGCCGATATTCTTAATGACATTGGAAATTGTGTATGTCTTCCCTGAGCCGGTTACACCAAGCAGCGTCTGGTATTTATCTCCGCGCTGTACGCCTTCGGTCAGCTCCTTAATTGCTTTAGGCTGATCACCGGATGGCTTATATTCAGATTCTAATTGAAAGTTTGCCAAAGTTTTAATATTTGTTAAAAAGGGAAACCCTGTAAAATCATCTTATTTGCGAGTAAACTGCGAAAGCGTAATACAAACATCATCCTGCGCTGCGCGCATTTCTGAAGCATTTCCTCCAAAACCGTTCATAACAATATAAAATATCAGTATTTCCTCATCCTTATCTATTACGTAACCCGAGAGCGCGCTTACACTGTTTAAAGTGCCTGTTTTGGCAAAAACGTTCCCTTCGGCTTCAGTGCCTATCATTCTTTTCCTCAAAGTGCCATCCTTGCCGGCAATGGTAAGAGAGTTCAGAAAGTAATCAAACAAAAACCTGTCATCATACATATATTTCAGCATTTTCATGTACATTTCAGCGTTAACCTTGTTATAACGGGTTAACCCTGAGCCTTCAAGAATTTCGTAGGAATACCTATCAACGCCAAGCTCACTTAAAAATGAATTTATTACATCCTGCGCGTCTTCAAGCGAAGCCGGGGTGTTCTTGTACTTTGCGCCAAGCATCTTAAAAATTGTAATTGCGGAGTGATTATCACTTTCCTTGAGCATATACGAAAGAACATCATAGAGTGAATGGCTTAACTGAACAATTTCTTTTGCTCCCTCAGGTGTTGTACCGTTTATTACAGTACCCTGAACATCAACTCCGTAACCTGAGAGAGAAGATGATAGCAGGTTGCCCGCGCTCGTCGCTCCCGAAGATTTATCAAGACATAATGCCGATACATACGGCCAGTAACTCGGACCCGTATCGCTTTTATAAACTCCTGAAAGTGTTTTATAAACATTATCAAAGTAAGATTCATCGGCAACTATGTTGCCTGTTATTTTTGTGATCCCTGCTTTTCTTATCTCATCAGCAAGGGTTTGTATATCTCCGGAATTCAGGTCCGGATCGCCGTAACCCTTCAGGTATAAATTTCCATCAATAACACCATCTTTGTAGTTGCTGTCATCGGTATAAATAACAGTTGGAATGGAATAATTCGCGCCCAGCTTCGCGTAAGCGGTAACGCCCACAACAATTTTGGTGATCGATGCCGGTATCATTGATAGCTCAGGGTCAAGTTCATATAATACCTTGTTGAAATCAGCGTGCATAACCTTGCATGATACCTTTATTCCCGCGCTTTTTATAGGCAGGCAAATTGCGTCAAGCTTAAGCGCAAGCTCGTCAATTTTTTCCTGTGGTATCTTCTGCGCATAAGTAAATTGATAAATGAAAAGTACGGCAAAAATTAAAGCTGCTTTTAATATCCCGGTTTGTTTTTTTGGCATTATCAATTTATATCTTTAAAAGTTATTAATTATCTGGTTGCTTCTTACTACTATAATTAAGCTGCTTTAACACATCCCGTCATTTCGGCTGCTGCCGAAGTGACACCCCTCTCAAGAGGGGAATATTTGAGCTTAATTTCCCTCTCGAGAACTGCTGCACAGTCAGGTGGGAGGGAGCAATAGTACCATCGGTGCTATTGCTGAAGGGGTGTGTTACTCGATTTTTTAGAAAATTACTTTATTGTTTTTTTTGCTTCATTCCAAATGGAATCCATCTCAGCAAGGTCAGATTCAGTTACCTTCTTACCGCGCGTACCAAGCTCCGCTTCAATATAATTAAATCTCTTTATGAATTTTTCAATGGTTAACCTTAGGGCATTCTCCGGATTTATCTCAAAAAATCTGGCGTAATTTGTTATCGCAAACAATATATCGCCAAGTTCCTTTTCAAGCTTAACCCTTGTTTCATCTGTTAATTTGCCTTCGGCATTTTTGTTGGTTTCAGCTTCATGTTTAAACTCCTGAAGCTCTTCATCTATTTTTTTGAAGGCGTCAACGCTGTTATCCCAGTCGAAACCAACCTTTGCCGCTTTTTCCTGTATCCTGTACGCTCTTGTGAGAGAGGGCAGGTTTTTTGGCACACCTTCCAGAACAGATTTTCTCCCTGCTTCGCCAAGTTTGATATGTTCCCAATTCTTAAGTACTTCCTTCGTTCCGCTCACTTCAGTATCGCCAAATACGTGCGGATGCCGCGTTATCATTTTATTATTGATGGCATTGATCACATCTTTAAGATCGAAATGGCCGTCGCCTTCAGCTATAATGGCATTGAATGCCACGTGCAGAAGCAGGTCACCAAGCTCTTTCTTCAGTTCATCGTAATTCTTTTCGTCAATTGCCTCAAGGGTTTCGTAGGTCTCTTCAAGCAGCAGGTGGCGAATGGAATCATGGGTTTGCTCCTTATCCCATGGGCACTCATTACGCAGCCGCTTCATTATGCTTACAAATTCATCAAACTCTTTTACGGGATTTTCAGGTTTTAGCTTATGCAATTTAGAATTTCTAATAGTTATAGATGCAAAAATAGCCATTTAAGAAGCTTAATAAAAGTCTATTTACGGGTTAAGTAAGCGGATAAGGAGAATTTTTTACATCCTCTCATTTGGAGAACTGCTATAACAGCCATGCGCGTTGGTGAAAGTCAATTCGATATTTTTCGGAATAATCAGGATAAGTTATCTGCTCCACTCTCATTTTAGGAGAGTGGCAGGTGAGTGAGGTCCATAAAAAAAGCCCGGCGAACCGGGCTTATAATTCAATCAATGTGATTTTGGAATCTTTGAATATACTGGTCAACTCCTGATTGAGAATAAACGGTCAGGTTAACAGGACGCAATTTAACCCTAACCATACCCGAAGGATTACCGGATGGGTCGGCATCGCCAATATAATAGTCAACATACACTTTACCTATTGAAAAACCGCTGAAGATGATATCTGCAACGATCTCGGATCTATAACAATTTACTCCAACATTGCCCCAACCGTAAGTATTGAATGTAGTATCAACAGCAATTTTCCCTGTAATGTTTGCCGTGGCGCCTGTTATAGAGCCAATATTTATCGGAACATTATCAGCTATACTAAATACAGTGCCTTGTGATACATTGAAATCGGCAACAAGATCCCATGAAGCAGGAATTGTCGGTGAGATCAGCTGAAGCATGCCATATTGGTAAAATTTGCCGCCATCATACCTGACATAAAAAGTATCTGCAGCAAGTGTGATATTTGAAATTGTATCTTTGGTCTCGGTGTAAACCTGAAAGGAATTAGGTTGACCGAAAAAGGTACCTTGTGATAAATATGTATTGATAGTTTTCAGTGATGTCTTTGCAACGCTGCCTGAAATACCAAGACTATCAATGTTGAAAATATATATTGCTCCAACTTTCATATTTATTGTTGGCGGAGTACCGGTATTGTTGCCGCCGGTTGTTGAATTATCGCCGCAGCCCCAAATCCAAACCATAGCAGCGGTTAAAACGAGAAATGAAAATAATTTTATTTTATTCATATATTTAATGTTAAATTGTATGTTTCTTAATGTTAAAGAATTATCTTAGTTGAAAGCGCCACAGAGAACCTCTTATCTTCAATCAATTGATTGAGCCCGTAAGTTCCAACATCCAGCGTAAAATTTTTCAGTTTAATTCCTGTTCCCAGTGAAATATAATATGCCCCGGGTCCGCCCGCTGAAAATCCGGTTCTGACAGGCAGGAAGGGGAGCGGAAAGTATTCCGCGCCGAAGCAGTATATCACATCCGATGTATTGCCCGGCATGTCGTTGGTTCCCTTAACCCAGTTGAACTCTATCATAAACCTGCTGCTGGGTCTGTACATAATTCCCGCCCTGTATTTTGTAGGCATATCACTTGTGAAAGTTGAAACCGTATCGCGGGAATTGTATCCCCCAAGGTCATCAACAAGCTGGTTATAAGTGGGGTCACTTCCTGTCACAAAAAAATTATAATATGCGAAGCTGTTAGTATCATGGTTTGTGATTGTATTGTAATCCCACGAAATTTTTCCAAGATCAGTAACGCTTGCCGCTATTTTCCATTCGCTGCCTATTTGCATAGCCAAACCAATATCCATGGACCAGCCCGTACCCGCGGGTTTTGGGAACAGGTTAAAATGAGTCTCCGCGCCGGAATTGTAATCAGTGAAGAAATCAGTTAAAGCTGATTGTGTGTGGAAATCCTGTTTGCCTTTTATGCTGTCAACGTGATTCTGACCGTTTATACTCTGTATGCCGTATGAACTGATGTTCAGTTTTGATTCATACGTTGAAACATTCCCGAACCCGTGAACCAATCCCCCTGAAACACCAACTGAAAAGCTGGTGATCCCGCTTTTTTTGAACTGCCACTGCTTGGCGTAGCCTATGTTATACTTCCTTATCCACCAAGCTATAGCTTCGGATTGTTTCATGTTAACATCTGTCAAATTATAGCTTCCGTTTTGATTAAAAGTAAAACCAAACGTCAGCGGCAGGTATTCATCCCTGCTGTTAACTTCTGTGTTCAACCCAACGCGGTCCGCAATGGTGAAATTCACCGCGCCGAATTTACCTTTATAGTTAACCGAAAGCCACTTAAGCTCGAAATCATAATTAACGTCGGTCTTATCAGCAGGCAGAATTGTATTCCTGAAAGTGAAAACTTCGGTGATATTTGTAAACAAATTTGCGAAGCGGTTCCTGTCGATTGAAAGATATTTAAGGTAGTTATTATAAAACTCAATTGAAGAATCACTTCCGTAACCGCCTCCGGCAGAAAATACGGAAAATTCCCAGTGCGGATCGAAAATTTTCTTCTTCTTTTTCACATCTTTATTTTTTGTAACTGGAAGCGAATAATCGAAGTTAGCCGGATTTATACCGAAAGCATCATTCCCCCGTGATGAAACAAGCGTTGAAAATCCCATTGAAGTTGAACGCGCGTTGGATCTATCACCTGAAAACGAAGAACATGCAAAAACCGCTAAAAACAAAGTAAATACGAAGGCTCTTATATGCAATTTATATATTTTTGATTTTCATTATGTTAACATAACAAAATATGTCGATTAAATCAATTTTTTAATATAACCTATTGCAGTGAGTACAAATTAAGTACTAAACCTGTAAAAATTTATGAATAATAACTGAATTTTGTAATTTTTATATTAGCGGAACATTTTTCAATAAACCGCGTATTTTGCAGGAATTTAATCCCGAAGAGAGTAACGGATCCGCTCCGCCGCCCGGCAGTATGTTTCAGCAGCTGAACCCGGTCGCGTTCGTAATAGTTGTACTGGTTATAATTTTCTTCCTATACCAGTTTGTGGGCGGTTTGCTGGCTTTAGCCGCCGGCGATATTACAATGGAAGATCCTGATGTCAGAATAACCAGGGTTATCCTTTCATTTGGACAATTTATGTTTATACTTGCGCCGGCTGTGTTCTTCGCAAGGCTAAGAACCCACGACCTGAAGAGTGTGTTCAAACTCAACGTTCCAAAACCATCGTTGCTGCTGCTTGCTGTGCTGGGTATTGTTATGATTCAGCCGTTCCTTCAGGGGTACATGTATTTCCAGGAACATTTGATCAATTCAATTCCGTTTCTCAATGACGGCTTGAAACCGGTTAAAGACCTGTTTGAGACTTTTGAAAAAAGCACTATGAAAATTGTTCAGGCGCACAACTGGTTTGAGTTTTCTGTGGTAGTATTCGTGATTTGTATCACACCCGCAATTTGCGAAGAAGCGCTTTTCCGCGGTTTCGCTCTCAGTAACGTTAGCAAAGTTTACACTCCGTTGAAAGCGATATTTTTCACTGGATTTTTATTCGCTCTTTACCACTTTCAGCCTTTCAACCTCGTTCCGCTGATAATATTAGGGTGTTTCCTGGGGTTTGTTGTCTATTTTTCAAATTCGCTCTATATCGGAATACTCTGCCATTTCCTGAACAATTTCTTCGCTTCATATTATATGTTTATGTACGGTAAGCAGGAATTTGAAACTCCTAAACTCGCAGGTGATGAACTCACTGATACTATTGTTGCTGTTGTGCTTTCTGTGCTGATCTTTACAAGCATTATTATCCTTTATTACAGGCTCAGGGTTAAGCCTCCCGTTGAAACCCTTAGTACCGGAGGTGCTGCGTGAATAACACTATAGTCAGAGTGATTGTAGGAGCTATCGGTATCCCTTTGATCATTATTTCCGCTGTTATGGGTAATGAAGTATTCCTCATCTTCTGCACGATCCTTTCATTTTTCTGTATGAATGAGTTTTATAACCTGTTCGAAAGACCCTCTAAACCGCCATCGGGGCTCACTCGCTGGTTTGGCGGAATTTCATTTCATAAAACCGTCTTTTTAATAATAAGCATACTAATTGTTATCAGTTTCTATTTTGAACATTTCAACTATGTGCTGATACTTTATTTCTTTATGTTCCTGTTCCTGATCGTTTCTGAAGTATTCAAAGAAGAAAAACATTTCGAGGCTGTGGGTACATGGCTGCTTTCTGTAGTGTATATTTCAACACCCTTCGGACTTCTGAGCTTAATGGATACAACAAGGATGCTGGATTTCTACGGGGCAAATTATGCAATAATTTGCCTGGTGCTGGTGTGGGTTAGCGATACATTCGCTTTCTTTGGAGGTAAACTCTTCGGAAGGCATAAGCTCGCCGAAAGGATCAGCCCCAAAAAAACATGGGAAGGCTCCATAATCGGATTTGCTTTTGTGCTGGTATCGGGAGTTGTAATCTGGAAATTCTTCTATCCTGATTTTACCGTGTGGCACTGGCTATCGGTTACGCTGATTGTCGGATTTTTCGCGCAAATAGGCGACCTGTTTGAATCTAACTTAAAACGCAGTGTTAAAGTGAAGGATTCATCCAATCTTATCCCCGGTCACGGCGGCGCGTTAGATAGGTTTGACAGCATTCTTTTCGCAGTACCGGCACTTTATATTTTCCTTTACATCAAAAGCATAATGTAGAATTAAACTTTGCAGTGTTAAGCGCGTAAGCGATTTCAATATACTTCATCAGTACAAGAATTTTGCGAGCGAAAGCGTGGCAATCTCATTCATGGAAAGTATTAAAGACTGCTTCGTCGCTAACGCTCCTCGCAGAGTTTGGACAATGAAACAGTTTGTAAGTGTGAAGGTCATTAGAACCCCATAAAAACAGATTTCCTTATCAATTTTAATAATCCTTAAAAATCACTAAATTTGTAATTAAACCACATAAAATATTGCATTTACTACTTAGAAATTGTCATGTTATTTCACCTGCTGAAAATATTAACGGCAGGTTTGATATTTTAATTGTCAACGGTGTAATTAACCGTATGGGCGTTATCTGGCAGCATGTCCGCGAAGTTATTCAATATGATCTCGCCGGTAAAATAATCGTGCCCGGATTTTTTGATATGCACGTTCACTTCCGTGAACCGGGGCAGGAGTACAAAGAAGATATCACAACCGGCTCACTCGCCGCCGCTCACGGCGGCTTCACGGGTGTTATGACTATGCCAAATACCAATCCGCCTGTTGATAGCCCCGAAATTCTTTCGGCTAATATTGCCAAAACCAAAGATCACCTCGTGGATGTTTACCACTCCGCCTGCGCCAGTGCCGGCAGAAAAGGGGAAGTGATGGCCGATATTGCCTCGCTGATAAAAGCCGGTGCCCTGGCTATCACTGATGATGGCAGTCCAATTGCCGGCGATGACCTGATGAAACAGGTCCTAACCGAAACCGCGAAATTCAATAAACCCGTCGTTCAGCACTGCGAGGTTATGAGCATTACAAATGGCGGTATAATGAACGAAGGAGAAGTATCGAAAAAATTAGGAGTAAAAGGAATTAAGAATTCATCGGAGTATGAAATCATAGAACGTGATATAAGGCTCACAAAAGAAGTGAAAGATTCACGTTACCACATTCAGCACATAAGCACCAAAGAAGCGGTTGAAATGGTACGTAAAGCTAAAGCTGATAAAGCTAATGTTACCGCCGAGGCATGCCCGCATCATTTTATACTGAACGATGAAGCCATACTTAAATATGGCACCAATGCCAAGATGAATCCGCCCCTTAGAACGCAAAGTGATGTTGATGCTGTTATTGAGGGTCTGAGAGACGGAACCATAGAAGTTATTTGTACCGATCATGCGCCTCACGCGGCTGATGAAAAATCATTGCCGCTTGATAAAGCGCCGTTCGGCATTGTTGGACTCGAAACAGCTATCGGCTTGACTTATACATATCTTGTCGATAAAGGCATCATCACTCTCGAAGATATGATAAATAAAATGTCCGTAAATCCCCGCAGGCTGCTTGGATTGAAGGATATCAGTCTGAGCGAAGGCTCACCTGCGAATCTCACGATACTTGATGTAAATAGATCGTGGAAGGTCAATGCTTCTGAGTTTCATTCTAAGAGCAAAAATACACCGTTTGATGGCTGGGAGCTGAAATGCAAACCCGTTGGGATAGTTAATAATCTGCAGCATCTTATAAATATTTAATAAATGGCAAAGCTTAAAGTAAAAGGTTCCGCAGAAACAATTGAAGTGAAGAATGTTTTCTGCATTGGGAAAAACTACGCTGATCATATCAGCGAAGTTAAGATCGAGGGCATTGATAATTCAATTCCAAAAGAGCCTGTGGTATTTCTTAAGCCCTCCACTGCCGTTGAAGCAATAAATAATACTGTAAGCATACCGAAAATTGATTCAAAGCCAATATCCCAGAATCTGCAGAACGAAGTTGAACTTGTTATTGTAATTGGTAAAGATGGAGACGAAATTCCCGAAGATAAGGCTTTGGAACACGTATATGGCTATGCAGTTGGTATCGATTTCACTCTGCGCGATCTGCAAACCGAAATGAAAAAGCAGGGCAAACCCTGGGCTGTTGCCAAAGGATTCCGAACATCCTCACCTATTGGCGGTGTTGTGCCTGCACGAAACATCGGCAATGCGCAGGCGCTTGATATAAGACTCAGCATAAACGGTGAGCTAAAACAATCCGGCAATACATCACAGATGCTGTTCAGCATAAAATTCATAATTCGCTACTTATCTTCAATATTCGGGTTGCGAAAAGGGGATATAATATTTACCGGGACTCCCGCAGGCATCACTCAGCTAAAAGCAGGTGATAAGGTTTCCGCGGAAATTCAGGATATCGGAAAACTTGAAGTCACAATTGGTTAATGAAAAGTAATCTAAAACACATATTAGCTGCGCTTTCCGGAATTGTTTGCCTGGTTATTTACATTTTAACTCTGCATCCGGCAGTTGGATTTATTGATAGCGGTGAGCTTGCCGCCGTTGTTTATACATTTGGTGTCCCGCATCCAACAGGTTACCCGCTGTTTCTGCTGATGGGATATATAGTCTCACATTTACCAATTGGCGGCAGCGTGATTTACAGACTCAATTTGCTTAGCGCCATTGAAACAATGGCGGCGGTTATTGTTATGTATTATTCAGTAGTACTGTTACTGAATTACATATTTTCTAAGTTAAGCTTAAATGCGGCTAAAAAGCCGCATAGCAGGAACCCCAAAAAAAATGAGGTTCAAAATTCACTGCCCCAGGTTAAAAGAAGTGCGGGTGATCTGGCAGGGTTAATTTATTCGCTTTCGTTTATTTCGGCGGTATTATTCGGTTTAACTAAAACTGTATGGTACGATGCAACGCAGATCGAAGTCTATGCGCTGCATTCTCTTTTTATCAGTGTATTGGTATATTATTCTCTTAAGATACTCACAGCTATTAATGTACCTTCAAAGAAAACCTGGATATTTTTGATCTTGTTTACCGGTATCAGCGCGGCAAATCACTCAACTACTGTTTATTTTATACCTGCTTTTATATATCTGATATTCCTTCAGTATAAAAGCGATGCAGCCTTTACAAAAAGGCTAATACCATACTCACTCCTGCTGCTGCCCGGCTTAATGCTATACTCACTATTGGTTGTTGCTTCATCCTCGCAGCCATATCTTAACTGGTCTGACCTCTCGGATATTTCGAACTTACCCGGGCATTTAAGGGGTACTGAGTTTTCGCAGCTGATGTTCTCATCCACAGCTAAGTTCAGCGATAATGCCTCAGCGTTTTTCAAAAATCTGCCGGGTGAGTTTGCAATTGTAATGCTGCCTTTTATTGGAGCGGGATTTATCCTGATATGGAAAACTTTCAGGAGTTTTTCGATATACATTTATCTTTGCATATTGTTTACCCTTATATATTCATTCAATTACAACACCATAGAAATAAGCTCGTTTTACCTGCTGGTGTTCTATTTGTTTTCTATGCTTGTGCCTGTTGGTATTCTTTACACTCTGTATTTCGGTAACCCGGGGAAAGTGTTAAATGATCCCAAAGAGCCGGGATCATCAATGCCGAAAATAATCGCGGCAGGATTAATTCTTGTTGTGTTTGCCGCAGGATATAATTACAAGGATAACGATAACAGCGCAAACTACGCCAATGAAGATTTTACATTGAGCGCACTCAACTCACTTCCGCAAAATTCCGTTGTGATTGCGTATGACTGGGCTTATCTGTATTCAGCTTCAATATATTATCAGTTGGTTGAAAAGATCAGACCCGATGTAAAGGTGTTTAATATAAAGTTCCTTTCAGCGTCATGGTATCTTAAAACAATCAGCAAATATTACCCTGAGCTTTATGCGCTCATAAAACCGGAAGCCGAAGAGTATATCAAAGTGTACAATGAATCAGAAAAGATCAGGGCGCCAAAGTTAACCGCGCTTGTCAGCGCGTTTATTGAAGGTGTTTATTCACACTATCCCGTATTCATTACGATCGATATGGTGCTTGGGCGCGAAACCAAACAGTTCTTCGAAAGATACATGCTAAAACCAGATGGTATGCTGTATAAAATGGAGCCCAAAACCCAGCCTTATGATATTAACGCCGGCAGCGGGGCTCTCAACGGAAAATTCAGAAAATTTGAGCCTAATTCTACACATAAGAGGAATCTGTTTAAAGTAATACCGGGTATGCTGTTTGAAACCGGATATTATCATTATAATAATAAAAATTATGAATTATCTTTGAAGTTTTTAGATAAGGCGCTTGAGTTTGATCCCGCATTCAGGGATGCGCTGAATTTAAAAGCTAAAATTACTCAGGAACGAAAGTAAAAATATAATTGAGCGCTAAAATAATATCAATTTGCCTCCCCAAAGGCGGAGTGGGCAAAACCACAACTGCGGTAAATCTTGCCGCATCGCTGGCAGTGGCTGAAAAGAAAACACTGCTTATAGATGGCGACCCGTTCGGTGCCTCGGCAATGTCCCTGGGCTTTACCCCTGAGAGAATAAGATCTGGCATTGCGGAAGTATTCAGCTTTACGCATTCGCTTGACCACGCTATTCACAAAACTGAGCTGGAGTACCTCGATTTTGTTCCAAGCAATGTGAATACAATTCAGCGAGATGAACGCTTTAATAAGATCGCGGAAAACCGCGTTGTGCTGAAAAACGCGCTTAAGGGTGCCGCTGAGCATTACGAATATATAATAATCGATTGTCCGCCAATAATGCGCGGCATTGTTGCCAATGCGCTTACAGCATCAACATCCGTGATGATGCCCGTGCGCAGCGGTCACTTCTCACTCGAGGCTATTTCAAAGCTGTTTAAGTATGTTGAGTATATCAAAGAAATTGCAAATCCATTGCTGTACATAGAAGGCATTGTGATGACAATGTATGAATCAAACACCAAGGTAACTGAGATATCAGAGCGTGAATTGAAGCTTCGCTATAACAAGTACCTGTTCAAAACATATATTCCGCGCAATCACATGATAACGGAATCAACGTTCTACGGCAAACCCGCAATTTTGTATAATGTGAATGCCAATGTATCTATGGCTTATTTAGAACTTGCCTACGAACTGATAAACAAATATTCACCACAAGAAGAATTGAAGAAAGGATAACGGTTTTTGAAAGAGCTTTCCAAGACATACGAACCCGGAGCTGTTGAACATGAAATTATAGCTTTCTGGAGCAAACACAATTTTTTCGCTCCGTCAGCAGATTCACCCAAGCCAAAATATTCAATTGTAATCCCGCCGCCCAATGTTACAGGCAATCTGCATATGGGGCATATGCTCAATAACACTATACAGGATATCTACGCGCGCTGGAAGCGCATGTCAGGTTACAATACCCTGTGGCTTCCCGGGGCTGACCATGCGGGAATTTCAACGCAGACAAAGGTCGAAGGCAAGCTGCGCGCTGAGGGAATTTCCAGGTATGATCTCGGCAGGGAAAAGTTCGTTGAAAAAGTGTGGGAGTGGAAAGAAGTATATCACAAAAACATAGTTCAGCAGCTTACCCGTATGGGCGCATCTGTTGACTGGAACCGCGAACGCTTCACCATGGATGAAGGTCTCTCGGTTGCCGTTCGGAAAGTGTTTGTTGATCTCTACAAAAAAGGACTCATATATAAGGGTAAAAGAATTATCAACTGGGACCCTGAGCAGCAAACAGCCTTGAGCGATGAAGAAGTTATCTACAAAGAAAAAAACGATAAACTTTACTATGTAAAGTACCCGCTGCTTGAAGATAAGAACAAGTTTGTAATAATCGCAACCACTCGGCCCGAAACCATGCTTGGCGATACTGCAATTGCTGTTAACCCAAATGATGAAAGGTACACAAATATTGCAGGCAAAAAAGTCATTTTGCCTATTGTTGATAAAGCTATACCTGTGATTGCTGATGATTATGTTGAAATGGAATTCGGTACAGGCGCGCTGAAAATTACGCCCGCGCATGACCCGAATGACTTCATGATTGGTGAAAAATACAACCTGGAATCAGTGCAGGTTATTGATCACACAGGCAAAATGAATGAACTTGCAGGAAGGTACTCAGGTCTGGATAGATTTGAAGCGCGCAAAGCGATCGTAGAAAAGCTTAAAGAGCTTGATCTGATCGAAAAGATAGAGGATTATACGCATAATGTGGGATTCAGTGAACGGGGGGGCGCGCAGGTTGAGCCGTATCTATCCGACCAGTGGTTCGTCAGCATGAAACAACTGGCGGAGCCGGCACTGAATGCCGTGAGATCTGGTGAAATCAAATTCCACCCTGAGCGCTGGGTTAAAACCTACGAAAACTGGATGACAAATATCCGTGACTGGTGTATTTCACGCCAATTGTGGTGGGGTCACCAGATACCCGTTTGGTATAACAAAAATAACGGCGAAATATACTGCGAAGTGAATCCGCCGGCCGATGTTGAAAACTGGGAGCAGGATCCCGATGTTCTGGATACATGGTTTTCAAGCTGGCTGTGGCCGTTTTCAACCATGGGCTGGCCGGAAGAGACTGAAGATCTGAAGAAATATTTTCCTACTGATTTTCTTTCCACAGCCGCCGATATAATTTTCTTCTGGGTAGCCAGAATGATAATGGCATCACTTGAATTTACCGGCAAAATACCATTCAGCGATGTTTATTTCCATAATATCGTTCGCGATGAGAAGGGCCGGAAGATGTCCAAGTCACTTGGCAATTCACCCGATGTAATTGAAGTAATGAACGAATACGGCACCGATGCACTTAGATTTACGCTTGTGTATCTTGCGCCGCAGGGGACAGATATTCTATTTGCAAAAGAAAAATGCGAAATTGGAAGGAACTTTGCCAATAAATTATGGAATGCGGCGCGTTTTCTTTTGATGAAAAAGGAACAATCAGCCGGTAACAAAGCCCCTTACGAAAAGGATGTTTTCGATCTTTGGATAGAAAGCCGCTTCCAGTCAGCTTTAAAACAGTATCTCAAGGCATTGAATGAATACAAAATAAACGAAGCTTCCGCTGCGCTGTATGATTTTATCTGGGGCGATTTCTGTGATTGGTATATTGAAGTGCTGAAAATTAAAGCTAACGATAATCCCGCTTCAGGCGAAGCTATATTTGAAAATGCTGTCAATATCTTTGAAGATTCCATAAAACTGCTGCATCCGGTAATGCCGTTTATTACCGAAGAATTGTGGCAGGGGATTAAAGAGAGAAAAGAGAACGAAAGCATTTCTCTTAGCGATATGCCGGTGTTAAATGAATCATTGATCAGCATTGATGCAGAAAATAAAATTAACACTATACAGCAGCTTATGGCTGCTGCGCGCAACCTGCGCGCTGAAATGGGGCTATCACCCTCAGTGAAGTGTTACATCACAATAAATTGCCGTGAGGCCGGCGATTCTGCTTTCATCAATTCAGTTGCCGGTTATATTAAGTCACTGGCAAAGATTGAATCACTTGAGATCACTGCCGGCGCTGATGCGCCTGCGTATAAATCTGTGACTGCCGTGGTTGGTTCATACCAGGTCTATCTGAAAATTGAGGGCTTGATTGATATTGAGCAGGAAAAAGCCAAGCTGCAGAAAGAAATTGAACGCACTGAAGGATTTATAAATTCAGTTACAAAGAAATTGAGCAACGAAAAATTCACTTCCAACGCTTCAGCGGAAGTTGTTGAAAATGAGCGCAAAAAGCTTGATGATAACACTCAAAAACTTGCTAAACTAAAAGATCACTATAAACTTATTTCTGAATAATATCTAAGATGAAAAAATTATTGGTTTTAACTGTGTTTTTATTTGCTTCAACTTTGTTTTCCCAGTCTCTTGTGCTTGAAATTTCTTATTATAAGACTGAAAATGACGGCAACCGAAGCACTCGCCTTGAAAAATTCAGCATAATCGGCAGTACTTCCGCTTATTCAATTGAATATACCGGGCAAACCATGCCGAATGAAGGCAACGAGCTTAAGAACTGTGAACTGAGTCCGCTAAAGGTTGATGAAATTCTCACATCAATTAAAGAAAATAAAGCCGCGGTGAATGAAACATTTTACGGCAAAGAAAGTATCATAGGGAAAGGGATGATATATCTTGTCATAAACGTTAAGATGGTTTATGATGGTACGCCTTATGATATCCTGCTTGATGGCGATGCCGGCCTGGTAATGGGCAACAAAGTGTATCCAAGAGTGATTGAACTGATAAAGGACCTGAGAAGAATTATCAAAGATTGCTGAATAATTATTTCTATATGAAAAAAAAGATATTTGCCTCTGCCGTATTCCTGCTGCTTTTTATAGCGTCTGCAGGTGCGCAGGATCTGAACCTGGCTGTAAATTTTCTTCAGGGCGAAAAAAGCAAAGATAGCCATTCCGCCGAAGAAAGCTTCGCTATAAGTAATTCATCAATGGCTTACACGGTTAAATACACCGGCAAAAAAGGTAAAAATCAGCAGGATATGGAGAAGACCTGTACATTCACAGAGCAGGATCTGAAAAATATAGCCAAAACGATAGAAGCAAAAGGACTTAATGTTAATGATTCTTTATTTCAGGAATCTTCCAAAACAAAGAGCTATGAAGTTTACACTAGGATCAATATTGCAATAAATATGGATGGCCAGGAGTATAAGATCAATATCAGCGGCGATACAAAAGAATTTGATGAAGCCGTTCTGTACAAAAATTCAGTATTCTTTATAACTATGCTCAGGAAAATGGTTGCAGATTGTAAGTAAGGATTTTTGTCATTCCTGCGAAAGCAGGAATCTTTAACACAAAAGCCGCTAATTAGCGGCTTTTTTTTGTAGCGGGGGAAGGATTCGAACCTCCGACCTTCGGGTTATGAGCCCGACGAGCTACCAGCTGCTCCACCCCGCGATATTATCAACAAATATACCATTATATTATAAGTCCTTCAAGTTACGAAATTTTACCTAAATTTATTACTCGTGCCACGAATACTGTACTCTTATAGCTAAAATGTAAAAAAGAAACTTTCAAATCCTAAAATCACCGATTAATCATATTCGTGGCACGAGTAGTTTTTGAAAGATTTAAGGTTTTTCAAGCAATTTCTTAAAACTGTGCGCAGTTGGGACAGTTAAACACTTATGTCAGGTCGCAAGACCTGACACCACGGGGGCATACAAACCACGGTCGACCATTGGAGTCGGGACTTTCGTCCTGACTCAAAGGCTAATAAGGTTTAATTAAATCATTTAATATTAACAATTCCTTTGCTAAATTTGTAGCTTAAATACAAAAAATTGAAGAAATCTACTGAAATAAGACAAGACTTCCTGGATTTTTTTAAGTCCAAACAGCATAAAATTGTGCCTTCGGCACCGGTTTTCCCCTATGATGACCCCACATTGCTCTTCACAAACGCGGGGATGAACCAGTTCAAGGATGTTTTCCTTGGAACAGGCACCCGTGATTATAAGCGCTGCGCTGATACACAAAAATGCATTCGTGTGAGCGGCAAACATAACGACCTCGAAGAGGTCGGTCACGATGGCTACCACCATACTTTTTTTGAAATGCTTGGCAACTGGTCATTTGGTAACTATTACAAAAGGGAAGCTATTGAATGGGCTTGGGAGCTGCTTACTAAGGTTTGGGGACTAGATAAAAAACGCATATGGGTTACATACTTCCGTGAGGATCTGGAAACAAAAGAACTTTGGGAAACCCATACTGATATTGATCACTCACATATATTGAAGTTTGATGAAAAGGATAATTTCTGGGAAATGGGCGATACAGGTCCCTGCGGTCCCTGCAGTGAAATACATTATGATTTCACTCCCAACGGCTGTAAGGGCAGCGATGTGAACGCGGATAACCCCGATGTAATGGAAATATGGAACCTCGTGTTCATTCAGTATAACCGTGATAACACAGGCAAGCTGCACGAGCTGCCCCAGAAACATGTTGATACAGGCATGGGTTTTGAACGTATGGTCAGGGTTCTGCAAAACAGATCATCTAACTATCTTACGGATGTTTTCCTGCCGCTTATTGACGAGCTTATCAGTATTACCGGTAAAGAGTATTCCGGAAAGTTTGAAGCGCCCATGAATGTAATTGCAGATCACGTTCGCACACTCACTTTTGCGATTGGCGATGGCGCTATACCAAGCAATGAAGGCAGGGGATATGTCCTCCGCCGCGTTTTGCGGCGCGCTGCGCGCTACGGTAGGAATCTCGATATGCGCACTCCGTTTATATATAAATTGGTTGATACTGTTGTTGATACAATGGGTCACGTTTTTCCTGAAATTGTTGAAAAGCGTGAGTTCATTAAGGAAGTCATAAAAGGCGAGGAAGAAAGTTTTAACGTTACACTTGATAAGGGTCTGGCCTTGTTTAACGAAGAAGTTGATAGAATGAAAGCTGCCTCCGAAAAAATATTCAGCGGTGAAGTTGCCTTTAAGCTGCATGATACCTATGGCTTTCCAGTTGACCTGACCCAGCTTATGGCAAGGGAATCCGGCTATGCGGTTGATATGGATTCTTTCAATGAGAAGATGGAAATTGCGCGGGGACTCTCACGGGTAGATAAAATACTTGATTCCATTGAAGAGAAGGAATATGATGACTTGTTGAAAGTTAAAGAAGGTTTAGTCTATGATCCTTATACGGAATCAGATGCAATCGAAACCGAAGTTATTGCTTACCAGAATAAGTTTGATAACGGTACGGGAATTTTGCTGAAGGTTAATCCATTTTATAAGGCTTCAGGCGGTCAGGTAAGTGATACAGGAGAAATTATTCTTGGTGATGATAAGTATGAAGTGCAGAACATCAATTCAAAGAATATTATCGAAATACCCAAAACTGAATTGAATGAACTGCCGGTTAAGGCTGTAGCAAGGATCGATATACCCCGCAGGCTTTCTATTCAGCGCAACCACTCCGCTACGCATATTATGCATGAAGCTTTGCGCAGGGTGCTTGGCTCACACGTTAAGCAGATGGGTTCATACCTTGATGATAAAGTGCTGAGGTTTGATTTTCCTCACTTTCATAAACTGAATCCGC
Source organism: Ignavibacteria bacterium UBA2360 (assembly GCA_002344125.1). Lineage (GTDB taxonomy): Bacteria > Bacteroidota > Ignavibacteria > Tepidaquicellales > OLB5 > OLB5. The sequence goes on from DDTQ01000006.1 coordinate 79,104, forward strand.
AGGAAATAAAAGAAATTGAGCAGATTGTAAATGATAAGGTCAAAGAAAAGATCGCCGTATATTCCGAAGAAATGCCGATCGAAAAAGCCAATACAATTCCGCATGTAAAAAAGTTTTTTGGTGAAAAGTATGGTGAAATAGTCCGGGTGGTTTTCATTGATGATAAATTCAGCGTGGAGTTCTGCGGCGGTACTCATGTTAAGGATACCTCAGATATCGGTCTATTTAAAATTGTGCGAGAAGAAAGCATTTCAGCCGGAACCCGCCGCATATTCGCAAGGACAGGTGAAGGCATTATTGATTACATCAATGAACGTACTGCTGAGATCGAAAAATTAGCTTCTGAATTGCCCGAAAAGTATGCGAATAATTTCAATGTGGCTATCTCGGAATTCAAAAAGGATTTCGATGGTACCGATTTCAAAAATACAGAGATTCTGGCTTCACTTATAAAGTACCATGATTCAACAATTGCCTCGCTGCTTGATCTCAGAGAAAAGTACCAGGAAGAAAAACGCCAGCTTGAAAAACAGCTCGCTAAACAAAAAGTACAGAGTGCTGCCGGATCAATTGATGAACTCATAAGCTCCGCAAAAGATGTAAGCGGACTGAAACTGATTACAGGTGAATTTACCGTGGATAATACTGATGAGCTTAAAGAACTCGGCGATAAGCTTCGCGAAAAGATGGGCTCAGCAGTTGGATTAATATATTCAGTGATCGATGGAAAGATCGGTTTATGCGCCGTTGTGAGCGATGACCTTGTTAAAACAAAAAAACTCTCTGCCGGAAAAATTGCGGGTGATGTAGCCAAGATACTCGGCGGCGGCGGCGGCGGTAAGCCGCACCTAGCAACCGCAGGCGGTAAGGATATTACGAAGATCAGTGAAGCATTGGATGCGTTACCGGGTATAATCCAAAAATATTTATAAAATTATGTAATGATGGTAGCACAGACATTCTTGTCTGTGCATAATGAAAATGACAATTATTGCGGTAGTACTGATGTTGATAGATTTTTATCCAATTTTTATTATTTAACGTTTCTTTTATAAATGTACACAGAGAGGCCTAAAGGTCACACAAATGTCTGTTCTACCAAAGCACGATAATTGAGTTGCCACGACCTCTTGACTGCCATTGCAGTTTAGGTCGTGGTACATATACCAAAAAGTTAGTGGCTTTAACCACAGTTGAAATTATGAAAGCAATCATTCCCGTAGCAGGTATCGGAACGCGGCTTCAGCCGCTGACAAACATTGTCCCCAAAGTGCTCGTAAATGTGGCAGGCAAACCCATGCTCTTTCACCTCATCGATGAACTCATCAAAAACAAAAAGATAGATACAATAATACTGATTATCGGCTACCTGGGCGATAAAGTTATTGAATTCATTGAAGCGGAATACAAAGAGAGCCCGGTAAAATTTGAATTTGTTGAGCAGAAAAAAATGCTTGGGCTTGGACACGCTATATATCACGCTGCGGATCATGTTGCTGATGAACCTGTTTTAATTATACTGGGTGATACTATATTTGAATTTGACCTGAATGCTTTGATAAGCAGCGAACATTCCGCAATTGGATTTAAAGATGTTGAAGATACCACACGCTTTGGTATTATTGAATCAACCAACGGATTTATTACCCGCATGATAGAAAAGCCCGCTCCCGGTGTAACCGAAAGCAAAAGCGCTATTGCCGGATTATATTTCATTAAAAATGGTTCAGCGCTTTTTACGGCGATTGAGCATTTAATGGATAACAACATTAAGACCAAGGATGAATACCAGCTCACAGACGCGCTTATGAAAATGGTAAGCGATGGCGAAAAAATGGTTCCGTTTGAAATCGAAAATTGGTTTGATTGCGGTAAACCTGAAACACTCATTAATACCAATACATATATCTTGACCCGTGACTGGAATTTTGACCAGGACTATCCCTTTGAAGGCTGTACTTTCATTGAGCCGGTTTATATTGGTGAAGGTTGTCACATCGAAAATTCTACGATTGGTCCAAATGCGACTGTCGCTGACGGCGCTTCGGTTAAAAATTCAATCGTGCGGAACGCACTTGTATCTGAAAAAGCAGAAATTACCGATGCTGAGCTTGATGGCACTGCGGTGGGGATCGCTGAAAAGGTCACCGGTATTCACGGCAATGAGGTCATTGCCGATGGCAAAAAACTCACGTATTGATTTGTTAACATTTAAGATTAATTAATGGGATTGCTTACATGCCATAGGCAGTCAAGCGCTTCGCTCGCAAGAGTATAAAATTTGCGAGGAACGAAGTGACGAAGCAATCTCATGAAAGTTGAATAAACTGAATTAATCTACTCAATATACAAAATGAAATTATTACCCATTGCTAATTGTACATTATTCACTTCTTCGGTCTCGCAATATTCATCGCCCAATCAAATATCCAGTTCGGTAAAAACTTAATAAACCTCGTAGCCATAACAATAGGGAAGGGGAATTGCACAATACTCCTGCCGGATTCAATACCTCTGCGGATTATCCGCGCAGCCTTATCAGGCTGCATAAGCAGCGGCATTTTGAACTCATTCTTATCCGTCATTTCAGTCTTAACAAAACCGGGTCTGACAGTAATAACCCTGATGTTATCCTTCTTAAGTTCGACCCTTGCGGCTTCAAGCAGAATTGAAGCCGCTGCTTTGCTTGCTGAGTAGCTTGAAGAACCGCCATAACCGCGCACATCTGCCAGTGAGGTTACTCCAGCAATAGTGCCGTAACCCCGTTTTTTCATAAGGGGTACTACAACCTCGAGTACATGCGCTATCCCGAAAGTATTTACCTCAAATGTTTGCCTGAACTGCTCACTTGAAAAACTTTCCATCCAGTTGGGTCCGCCAACACCTGAATTAATGATCACCAGGTCGATCGTTTCCAGCTTATCTAGAGCGAAGTTTACTCCCGCAATTACGCTTTTGGCATCGGTTATATCACATTTCAGACTGAAAGCCGGTTTATTTTCCGCGCACAATCCTGCGCAAAGCTCCGCAATTGATTCACAGTTTCTTGAAAGCAGCACAAGCGTGCAGCCTGCCCCGGCATACTCCTGTACCAGGGCTTTGCCTATGCCCTGCGACGCGCCGAATATCACAACATTTTTAAATTTACTCATTGTTCAAAAAGTGGGTAAGAAGCCTGTGGAAATGGTGAACTCCTTTTTCGCGTTTAGGTGAATATCTTCCGCGTGAATAAAAACTTGATTGCATTCCGCGTTGTACCATTTCTACTATAGCCTCATCTTCTCTTTCAACTCTGTCTAGCCCTGAGCCGGCACCATTATCAAGCTTACTGCTATCGCTCACATAAGTTATAAAGGAAACTTTGGTCATATCCTTTGCTATCGGGCGAACGATGTTTATCGAAAGTCCCCAGGGATAATAATTAAACATCATATTCGGGAAGACCCACCAGTAATAGGCTGCGACTTCTGTTCCATAGTCAGGTGAAACTTCAGAGAGCGTGAAGCATTCCTCACCCGGCTTGGCTATGCCAAGCTGTAATGTGGCAAATTCGTAGAGTTCATCGGTATATGCGCCATAATCTATAACATCATTCAGGCTGCTGTGTACATACGGAATGTGGAAACCCTCCAGGTAATTTTCCACATATAACGCCCAATTACACTTCACAAGGTAATCCCTGCTTCGGGTGGGCTCATGCGTCATTTCTCCCAACTTAACACCCTCTAAACGTTCCGTAATGGGTTTAAAGAAGCCGCTGTGCGGCTTTACAGGATCAATTGAAGTGAATATGAACTTATGCCAGAACTCAAACGGTACTTTTGAAAGATTATCTTCTTTCCTCGGGAAATTCAGTGCATCTTCGCATTCCGGCATACTTCTGAAGCAGCCATCAAGCTCAAACCTTCTGCCGTGGTAGCGGCAGCGCATATTTTGCACCACATCTGCGCCTTCAACCAGTATGTTGCCTCTGTGAGTGCAAACATTACTAAGGCAATGAACCTTATCTTCACGGTCCCGGGTAAGCAATAACGGCTCATTTAAGTATCCTTCAAGAAGGGTGAAGGGGTAAACTGAGCCCGGGATCTTTACTATATCGCTATCGCCCGCAAAATGCCAGCATTTTGCGAAGAGCTTACTTTTAAGCTGTTCAAATACTTCACTGCTTCTGTAAAACTCCGCCGGCATTGTTTCTGCTTTCGTAATATCGGGATCAATCGTAAATTTCGTTTTCAAACTCATTTTTATTACACCCATTTCTTTCTCTTGAAGTAAATATAAAATCCAAGTCCCATAGTTAACATCAAACCCAGCGCAAACCAATATCCCTGTGCCCATCGAAGTTCGGGCATAATTTCAAAATTCATTCCATATACAGTTGCTATGAATGTCATTGGGATAAATATTGTTGATATAAGCGCCAAGTATTTCATAGTTTCATTCAGCCTGTTGCTGATGCTTGAAAGATAGATATCTATCATGCCGCTCAGCATATCGCGGTAAGTTTCTATGGTATCAAGTACATTTATCGTATGGTCGTAAACATCCCTCAAGTAAAGGTGTGTGTTTCTGCTAACAAGCTCTGATTCACCCCGCTCAAGTCTGCTGATAGCTTCGCGAAGCGGCCAGATAGATTTGCGTATATACAGCATTTCGCGTTTTATGCGGTAAATTTCTGTGAGTGTGCGTTTTTGCGGATTGTTAACCAGCTCTTCTTCTAAATGCTCAATTCTTTCACCAAATACCTCAAGTATCGAGAAATAGGAATCAATTATAGAATCTATTAATGAATACACAAGGTAATCTGAGGTCATATTGTTAATTATGCCCTTATTGTTCCTTATCCTCGTCCGTATCTCATGGAAAGTATCGCCTTCAATTCCTTCCTGGAATGTTACTACATAATTTTTGGCCAGAATAATACTGACCTGCTCCGGAATTATCTCGCTGGATTTTTTACCCAAATGGAACATTTTAAGCACAAGATAAATATAACCGTCGTATTCTTCCATTTTTGCGCGCTGTTCAACATTCAGTATATCTTCAACGACCAGCGGGTGTAGTGAAATTGCCGCAGCGATCTTCTGAACCATCTCAGCATCGTGAATTCCTTCTACGTCTATCCAGCTAATGGAATCCTTTTCGGTGAATGTTTTACATTCGGCAGGATCAATAATCTCTTTTTCAGTTACAACTTGCCCTTTGTAATCAAGCATATTGACTGAGATCTTTTCGCCTTTGGGCACATCCCCTGTATAAATGGCCGTACCCGGCGGCAGGCCTGCCGGTTTCTTCTTGGGTCTGAAGAGCCTCCGCAGCTTTATATACGGCAATTTTATGGCATTCGGTGTTTGCATGGGGTCAAAGTTAGCACATTTTGATGAATTAATAAATGTTTAGATTATTCATATTTTTTTTGGAATTTTGTTATTAGATTGCACTTTCCAAACAAATTTTGATGACAAAGAAGCTGCTATTGTTCCGTTATTTCAGTTCATTTTGTGTAATCCTGATATTCACACAATTTGTGTACGCTCAGGCTGAGTATCCAAGGGCGGTGAATACTTATTTACGGTTAAATGAAGATAATAAACAGGTAAAAGCTTCAAAAATAAGTATCACAACCGAGGTGCTTTCAACAAACGGAAAAGAAGATACTATAAAATATACAATCTATGATTCAGATGGATATATCGTAAAAGAATACTCAAAACTTGATACTTCAGCGGAAAAAAGCGGTCAGTTTGTAAACAGGAATTTAACTTTCATCTACAATAACTATAAACTACTGACTGAAAAGATCGATTCCTCTGAAAGCCAGGTTAAGAAATATTACCTTAAATATGACGATCTCTATAATATCACCTCAGAAGAAATGTTCGTTAACAATAAGCTTGCGCAGAAATATGAATATGAATATGATGATCTATCCAGGCTTATAGAATCTAATTTAAGGGATTTGGTGCAGGAATGCCGCATAACCGAAAATTATGATTATGACAGCTATAACAACTTAGTTAAAATTACCACACGGAATAAATGTCCGGGAGGCACGGATAAACCTGTTGAAGTTAAGTATAACTACGCGTATGATAAGGATTACAGGATACTGGAGAAAAAAACCATTCTGCCCGGAAGTGATTTCAGGGCGGAATCTTTCACTTATACGCCGGAAGGCAAACCGGCTTCATCGAGCGAGATCATAGGAACAAATTTCTTTATCAAGAGGCTCTATACATACGATAAGAATTCCGTCAGAATTCAGAAAACTCAAACGAAAGAAGAACTATCTACTGTCAGCGATCTTGTCATTAAATACGATAATTCCGGCAACAGGCTGATAGAAGAATATTACGATCCGGAAGGAAAAATTCTTTATACATACAAATTCATATATACATATTATAAATAAAAAAAATAATGAGCGCGATAATAAAAGAATTAAATAACGGAATATTGAACATTACCCTTAACAGACCGGATTCACTTAACGCCTTTAATGCCGCAATGTTAACGGAATTACAGGATGCTTTCAAAGAAGCTGAAAGTGATGAGGTTAGATGTGTAACGTTAACAGGCGCAGGTAAAGGATTTTGTTCAGGGCAGGACCTTAAAGATTTTGAAAGCGAAAAGAAAACATTCAAAGAAGCCATCGAAACCAGGTACAATCCTCTTATCATGCAGATAATGAACCTGCCAAAACCTGTTATTTGCGGAATTAACGGCGTAGCCGCCGGCGCGGGTCTTTCATTAGCGCTGGCTTGTGATTTCAGGATAGCTACTGATTCTGCGCAGCTGATAGAAGTTTTTATCAATGTGGGCCTGGTGCCTGATTCAGGTTCATCTTTCACTTTACCCAGAATTGTTGGACTGGCAAAAGCATTCCAGATGTGTTCAACCGCTGAGCGCATCACAGGTTCAGAAGCCAAAAAGCTTGGACTAGTGAATGTATGCGTTCAGACACCCGAAGTACTTAAGGCAGCAATGGTTAAATATTCCAAAAAGTTCGCAAAAATGCCGACAGGCGCGCTTGGAATGATAAAGGAACTGGTGAATAATTCATATTCCCGCACACTCAAAGAAGTTCTCGCAGCAGAAGCTGCCGCGCAGGATATTGCCGGTAATAGTAATGATTACAAAGAGGGCGTAAACGCGTTCATTGAAAAAAGAAAACCCGTATTTAAAGGTAACTAAATAAATCTATAAATTGGCCAAAGTTAAAGGTAAAGATAGTAAACAGACTAAGCAAAAGAGTTCAGCCGCAATTCCTGAGGAAAACAAGTATGTCTCATTCGGATTATTAGGAATATTCCTCGTACTGGTGTTTATGGCAGCTTCTTACAAAATATCAGGTGATGATGATATATTCTGGCATCTTGCTACCGGAAGGTACATTGTTGAACACAAGGTGGTCCCTGATAAAGATGTGTTTGGTCACATAACCTCCGGTTCTGAATGGATACCCTTTGAATGGGGCTGGGATGTTATGACTTACGGATTGTATAATATAGGGGGGTTGAATGCAATACTCCTTTTCAGATCACTTGCATTCTGCTTCATCTTTTTTGTACTATACATGCTTCTGCGGAAATTCAAAATTAACTCCTTCCTTTCAATAACCGTGCTCTTCGTTCTGCTTGTTGCGATAATGGATAGATTTTCCGCCCGGCCGCACATCCTGACATATATATTTTTTGTGCTGCTGTTGTATATTTTGCTTTCATATAAATATATTGATAGGCAAGGATTCACCCGCAAACTATATTTTATACCCGTTATATTCCTGCTGTGGGCAAATTCACATATGGGTGTTCTGGCAGGCGGACTCATACTTTTTGTATTTACTATAACTGAAACAATTATATATCTTAAACCCGGTAAATTTTCTTCCGGTGAGATCAAACCGCTGAACAAAACTGAACTTCGCAATCTGTGGATAATTTCCGCGGCAAGCGCAGCGATGCTGCTTGTGAATCCGCATGGATTCAGCACCTACGCATATGCATATGATCACACACAGATGAAGATGCTTGAGAGTGTTAATGAATGGCAAAGCCCGTTTAGCCCAAAAATGGATTTTGGTTTCATCATCACATTATACAAGGTTTTTATGTTTGCGGGTATTTTTATACTCTATTATGCTTACAAAAAGAAAGATCTGTTGTTTGCATTTATTTATCTTTCATTTGTCATTTACTCAGTACGGGCAATTAGGTTTACGGTAGATTATGAAATAATAATCGCAGTTTTCGTAATAATTAGTTTGTCTTATACTCTATCACTGATCAGATCAACGGATTTCCGAAAGTTGTATAATGGTAATGTGCTGAAGGGCATTCTGGCAATATTCTTTGTATATATTGTTTCCCAAATTCCTTCAAATGCCATTTACGAAAAAATTCAGTATTACAGAATTTATGGATGGGGGATTAATACTGATTTTATGCCTGAACAATTATTTAATTTTAAAAGAGAGAACAATATCACAGGCACTCCTTACAACCATTTTGGAACAGGGGGTTACCTTGTATGGAACTTCCCCGGCGAAAAAAATTACATAGATAGCAGAAACCTGAATGACGAAATACATAATGAATACGATGCAATTATGGTAATGCAGCCTGGATTTGAAAAGAAACTTGAAGAAAGGGGAGTTGACTATGTTATTTATCTCGATCCGGACCTTATCAGGAGGCCAAATGATCTCAAACGGCTGGTTACGAATTATTTCAGTACTAACAAGAAATGGAAACTGGTTTTTTGGGATGATAAATCGATGTTATTTGTAAAGGATATACCAAAGTTTAGTGAAGTTATTCAAAAGTATGAATACAAAGTACTCGATCCTTATGATGCTCTCTTTAACAGGGCAGATTTTGAGAGCAATGTTAAGCAGAACCCGGACGCTGTGAAGTTGGAAGTTAAAAGGAAACTTGACACAGAACCAAATGGATTTCTGTTTCAGACTTTGAATCAGGCGGTGAATAAAATTATGCAGGGTCTATAGATTATAATTTGCCAAAAATCCTGTTGTTACTATGCTTCAGCTTCTTTGCCTTCTCTATTGGCGAGCCATTGTTTGAAGAACATAATTATTATTGACATTGTCGGCAAAGCTATGAGCATCCCTATAAATCCGAAGAAGTATGAAAATACGAACAGTGAAAGTATCAGCAGGGCAGGGTGAAGTCCTATTCTGTCGCCAACGATCTTGGGTATAATGAACGATGTTTCCAGCAGATTCTGCGCGAGGTAAATAATTATTACAAGCGGAACCTGTAAACCCGGATCGCCGCTGAAAAGAGAAACAATTACTGCGAGGGTAATTTCTACAAGAAGCCCGAAATAAGGAATTATATTAAGTACTATACCTATTGCCCCAAGAAATATTGCGAACTTGACACCAAGTATAGAAAGGAATATATAAACTATTATTCCGTGAATAACAGAAACGATCAATTGACCCCTTATAAAACTTCCAAGTAAATCATCTACTTTCTGGTAGTATTCTGCAGCTTTTTTTCTGTTCTTTTTTGGGATTATTTCCTTAATGAGAGTTTTGAGGTTATCAAAATCTTTCATTATGTAAAATGTAAGAAAAGGAATGAGTATCAGATTGACAACCTGTGTAAGCACCACAGAAAGACCGGCAAACAGCCCCGAGAGACCGCTCAAAAGTGTGTTAAGCAAATTCTCAAGCTTTGCGGGGAGTTCCTGGGAGAGCTTATTCTGTATGTCGGCAGTCGGGATGCCCAATGAGTTCAGTTTTGGTATCAGTGCCGTATTTATCCAAACCTGCAGATCATTTAGCGCGCCTGGCAGTGATTGTATTAATTCAGAGAACTGCGCCGCTATTGGCGGAGCAAGCAGTATGATCGCAAGTGCTGTGACAAGAAGGAAAGTGACCAGTATAATTGCGCTGGCAAGTGTACGGGTTATCTTACCCCTCGTCATCTTTTCTACAAGCGGATTTAATGCATAAGAAATGATCAAAGCTGCAATAAAAGGAGCCAGTAATGCCGATATTGAATGAAGGAACCATAATGCGAAAATAATTGAAGAAACGGATATTATGGTTTTTATGAGTTTGCTTTTTCGGAAGGGGAACAGAACAAACAAAAGAACGCCAAATACTATGAATGGGTTATGAAACAGCTCTGTGACGGTAAATAATACGCCAAATATCACAAAAGCTGAAACGGAAATAACAATTTCCTGTGTTTTAAAAGTATTTTGATTAGTTTCGTTCAATTATAAATTAAATTACTTCCCTGTTGAGCCAAATCCACCATCACTGCGCAAAGTTTCACTCAGTTGATGTGAAAGTTCAACTTTCACATGTTCAACCCTGCAAATTACCATTTGCGCTATTCTTTCTCCAAACTTTACCGCATACGGTTCTTTGCCGAAATTTGTCAGCAGGATCTTTAATTCACCCCTGTAGTCAGCGTCAATGGTTCCCGGTGAATTTATTATCCCAATGTTATGTTTCAAAGCAAGTCCGCTGCGTGGCCTTATCTGCGCTTCAAAACCGATCGGAATTTCCAGTATAAGGTTAGTTGGTATTAACTCGGTTGATTGAGGTTTAATTGTTATCTCATTTTGAGATGCTGATGTTATATCCATGCCTGCGGCATGCTCCGTCGCGTACGCCGGAAGCGGATTGTTAAGGGTTTCGTTAATCTTTCTAATCTTCAGGATCATCAGCTTGCCTATACGGTTAAATATTAATAAAAATAAGGCAGCCTTGTAAGCTGCCTTATAAAGAAATAAAATTGATTATTTGCTTGTTGCTATTGCAAGTACAATTATGAGAACGTAAACCAGTCCAAATAATATGGATAGGATCACGTTAACTATTCCAAGCCACATACCTATCTTGGCAAGTGTTCTTCCGCCTTCAGATGATTCTCCGCGGTCGATCTTGCCCAGCTCACCTTTTCCCATTATCCATGCAACTATACCAAGGATAAACGGGCAGAATACATATGATAAAATACCTGCAACCAAAGCAATAATAGCGTTAGTGCCCGCGCCTCCTGAATTCATATTCATTCCACCGGCCGAGGGCGGCGGGGGAGGTGGCGGTGAAGACATGCTTGGCGGCGGCGGCGGTGGTGGCGCGCCAAAATCCGTGGGATGCTGCAAAAATTTACTCATGTTGTTTTCTCCTGTAATTAATGAATCATTTAATATCCTGATTTACCGTAAAATAAAAAACCGATTCCTATTATTCTACAGAAATCGGTTGTCTTATAAAAAATTATTTTAACATCAGTGGGCAGTATTTTTAACTTTTGCCTCTATTACCGAAGGTAGCTGCGCCTTAATTGAGCTCTTAGCTATAAAACCGTCAGCGTTAAATTCATCAGCAAGCTCTTTATAAACGCTATCCTCGTAAAGTGTTAGGATTATTACTGATTTGTCAGGCCACTTTTCTTTGATCGTTTTGGTTGCATCCAATCCTGATTGGTTTGGCATGCTGAGATCCATAAGAACAAGATCCGGATCCAGAAGTTCTGTCTTTTCTATTACATCTACGCCATCAACTGCTTCACCTACAACTTCAACTCCCGGCATTGCCTTGATATACTGGGTGAGTAACTGTCTGAAATTATCGTTGTCATCGCAAAGAAGTATCTTTACTGTTTTATTATCCATTTTAGAAATTAGTTAAACTCTTCTTAATTAGCTGTTTTTTGCTGCAAGCTTCTGTTGTGTTGCCTGTATTACTTCAAGCAATTCCTTATGTATGTCATCTGAATTCTTGCCGATATATTTATCCACGCGGTAAACTTCTGCGAGTTTTCTGTAGGATTGACCTTCGTTAATGGATATCATTACTACCGTAACATCAGGAAATTTATCTTTTATTGCGCTCAACGCTTCTATGCCTGATTTTTTTGGCATAATGATATCAAGAATTATGAGATCTGGGTAAGTTGCCTCTGCTTTCTTGATAGCGTCCTCACCGTCAACTGCTTCGCCTACAAGTTCTACCCCCGGAATGGAGCGTACATACTGCGCCAGTGCGCTCAGGAAATCAGGATTATTATCTGCTATCAACACTCTTACTATGGGTACTTGAGCATTCATTTTAGTTGCCCTTTCTATATGTGATTAATCTGTATTTTAATTTAGTGAAATAAGACCTTTTTCAATCGCGTACCTTACCAGGCCTGCAGTGTTCTTTATGGAAAGCTTATGCATTATATTCTTTCTGTGGGTATCAACTGTGTTATAGCTGATATACAGAATGTTAGCTATTTCCTGGTTTGAGTACCCGGATGCGATGAGCTTCAGGATCTCAATTTCACGTTTTGTTAACGGTACTTCTTTGTAACCATCATTTTTCTCGGTTTCTTTGGCAGTCCTGATATAGTTATCTATAATAAGCTTTGATATATCTTTGCTGAAGAAGTTATCGCCTGATGCAACAGTTTTCACCGCGTCAAGCAGCTCTTCTTTATCCGTGTTCTTCAGGATAAATCCTTTTGCTCCTGACCTGATGATCTGGTTCAGATATTCCTGGTTATCATGCATAGTCAGGATAAGTATCCTCGCATCGGGGTCTTTTTCCTTAATGACCCTGGTCGCTTCGATGCCGTTCATTCCCGGCATTGAAATATCCATTATTACGAGGTCTGGTTTCAGTGAAGAATACATCTTAACCGCGTCTTCTCCGTTGCCTGCTTCGCCGGCAATTGAGATGTTATCGAGGCTGGTCAAAATGTTCCTCAATCCGTCCCTTACAACTTCGTGGTCATCAACTATTAAAATTTTAGTAGTTTTCATTTCAATCTCTTTACTTAGTGATGGTTATTATTACTGAAGAATTCTAAATTTATTTCAAGCAGAAGCTCTGTGCCGTGCCCCGGGCTGGATACTATTTCAACTTTTCCGCCAACAAGCTCGGCTCTTTCTTTCATGTTAAGCAGGCCAAATCCGCCGCCGGCTTTTTTTGATTTTGTGATGTTCTCTGTATCAAATCCTTTGCCGTTATCTTTTACTCTTACAAAAACCTGCGTATCGCTTCTGTAGAGATCAAGTGATACTTCTGTAGCTTCGGCGTATTTACTTATGTTGTTGAATGATTCCTGTATTATCCTGTATATTGCTATTTCAATTTTCGGGTCAATTCGCTCAAGGGTGGGGGAGACCTGGAATTTAACTTTTATACCTGTGATCTTCGAAAACTCCTGGCACAGTATTCTTAGTGCGGGAATCAGTCCAAAGTCATCAAGCGTTGTTGGTCTCAAATCATGCGCTATTCTGCGCGCTTCAACAATAGCTTTGCTTATTATTGAATCTACCTGTTTAACTATCTCTGTGGTCTTTTCTTTGTTGGCGCCGTTCATGAAGTCTATCATGCCGAAATTCAGCTTTGCTGCGCTTAAAAGCTGACCAAGACCGTCGTGTAATTCCCTGGATATTCTTCTTCTTTCGTTTTCCTGGGCCTCTATTATCGAAAGTGCCCTGATCCTTTGTTCAAGCAGTTTCTGGTGATCCTCTTCGGCGCGCTTTCTTTCAATTGCGTATCGGATCGATCTCAGCAGCAGCTCACTTTCGACCCTGTCTTTAACAAGGTAATCCTGTGCGCCCATTTTAACTGCGTTTATAGCCGTTGTTTCATCATTCAGACCTGTGAGAATAATGATCGGGATGTTTGGTATAACGTTAAATATCTGTTCAACGCCCGTTAAACCATCACTATCTGGAAGCTTGAGGTCCAGCAAAACTACATCGATAAATTCATTTTCAAGAATATCGAGGCCTTTTTGGAGCCTGTCAGCAATTTGAAGAGTATGTTCAATATTCTTCAGATCCGAGAGGTACTCTTTTATAAGCCGGGCATCACCCGGGTTATCCTCTATTAATAAGATCTTTATCAAATTATGCTTTATCTTTCTTTTTTAATTGTGATATGAAACGTTGAACCTTTTTCCGGCTCTGAATCGAGCCTTATACTTCCGTTATGCTTATTCACTATCTTTTCGCAGATCGCAAGACCCATGCCTGATCCCGGGTAATCACTGTGATTATGAAGCTTCTGAAATATACCGAAGATCTTTCCATGGTAATCTTTGCTTATTCCCAATCCGTTATCTGCTATGGAAATTGACCAGTACTCTTCATCTTCATCAGCGGCAATTTTTATGACCGGATGCGGGCTGTTGTTGAATTTAAGGGAGTTATCAGCCAGGTGATAAAGCAGTTTTATCAGCAGGTCTTTATCCGCATTTATATATATCTGCCTTGCGGCAGCAAATTCTATTTTGCCTGCAGTATCAGGGTACCTTTGTTTCAAAAGTGTTCTTACCTTTTCTACTGCCTGCGCGGGATCAATATCTTCCCGGTTAAAATGCGGTCTTCCGATGCGTGAATATGTTAAAAGATCGTCCATCATTTGCTTCAGTCTGTTGGAGCCGTCAACTGCGTATCTTATATAGTCCCTGGCATTGTCATCAAGTTTATCACCGTATCTTTTGTTTAAAAGCTGTACATAACTCGTTATCATTCTCAGCGGTTCCTGCAGGTCATGTGAAATAATGTAGGTCAGTTCATCAAGTTCCTGCTGCTTATCCGCTTTTTGCTCTTCATCTTTTGTCAATTCCTGTGAAATATCTCCATATCTTGTCTTTTCAACCCTGTGGTTTTAAGATCATTCTGCTGTTGTGTTTCAAACAGCAGAATGGTCAATTTGTTATTTCTTATGTTTCAATGTTAAACAGAGCTGAATAATTTGCTGCGCTTATTTATTTCTTTTCTCTTTCATCGAAGAAGTCACCAAGCTTGAAGCGGAAGTTAACGAATGCTGAAAGCAATCCGAATTTACCGGTATCAAGTTTTGAGAGCCTTATCGAAGGTCCTACTGCGAATGAGTTTAAAGCGAATCCTTCTGCAATGTTAGATACCATTATCTCAACAAGCAGCTGGAAATTTCTGATCTTCTTTAATGTTGCATTGATCCTGAAATCAAATACTGAACCTACAAGCCTTGATTCGCGTGTGAAAAGTCCGATATTCATTTCGTTCATATAATAAGCCGCATAAACCTGTGTTCTGGTTGAACCGAACATTCTGAACGGATAACGGAACTCTGCGATCAGGTTTGAACCTGTTACTATATTGTTAGGCATTATTGTGCTGTCAAGCGCATTCCTGAAGGTGTAAAGCGGCGGACCGCCGCCGGGTTCAACACCGGTTTCCTTGATCTCACTGTAAACACCTACTTCAAGGAAGTTACCTAAAGGAATTGTATAGGTAAGTTTTATACCTCTGGGAGGCATAAATATTGCGTTATACTGTTTCCATGGTTTGTTCTCTACGCTGTCAGATCCGAGATCATGTGTGTTGAGCTCTCTTATCCTTGTAACATAGGAGATATTAACACCAAGCATATTGAAACCTGCTGAGAGTTCATCGCTTTCAAACGGGCCTGAGTATTTGTTACCCATACCGAAAGTGAAACCTATTGATCTCTTTACCGGAATTCCAAGCGGCTCCCAACCGAATACTGTGAAGTATGGATTGATATATGCCGTTGTATTCCTGATAACACGCTCTCTTTTTGGAGGTGCAACAAACTCCTTAATTTTGATCTGCCTGATAACATCTAAAAATACTGACGCGTAGTCAAGCTTTTTCTGGTTCAGGTTCTCTTTGTTGGTATTAGACCAGTTTACAAGACCATCCTGAACTCTTTTCGAAAGCTGTGACCATGCATACCTTGATGCAGACGGGTCAGATTCATCGCCCAGCACTACAAACTGATTCTGTGTGTTGGGGTCTGAAATATTTACTACTATGGTGTATGATTCAAGTTTCGGATCAATACCCATATCATCCTGGGCTATGATAAAAATACTATCATCTTCCGCCCTTGCAAGGATCTTGAAATACTTCCAGGTCCTTGGGTTGTTGGGGTCTTCCTGCTGAGAGAAAGTTTGCCCTGTATGTATTACCAGCGAAAATAACGCTATCGCAAGCAATACCAAGATACTGAAATTGGCTCTGTTTTTCATTTTTGTGGTGATTTGATTTATGTTATTTATTTCTGATCTTTTCATTTACTACCATTCACCGAATATGAAGCTGTTCTGACCGGTGATCTTGTGTCCGGCTATGTTATCAGTTACTGATACTGTAAAACCAACGGAGTAGGGTGAATCCTTGCCGTCTGTAAAGTTATCAAAGGCTGATTTTGAACCGAATGCGTTCATTGTTACATCATATACGCCTGCGCCTACCGTCTTTACCGATGCAGGACCGTTGAACTTAACATCAAGCTGTCCCGGGAAGTCATCGCTGATGGTTACCCTGTAACATACGCTGCTCTGCAGCTGTGATACACGGGTATCTTCACCCATTGAGGCAACTCTCTGCATGCTGATCTTCGGCTTCTCGTTCGGCTTTAATTCAACAGTCTTTGTCGAATTACCAACCTTGATCGTCACCGTGCTCTGGCCGCCCGTCTGGAACGTCTTTGAGCTCTTTGGAGGTATTGATGTGATGCCTTCTACTTCCAAAGGTGTATCATACGGATTGTTAAGCGTGTTGTTGGTGTATTGTGTAAGCTGTATATTCCCGATCCTTATTTCCTGCATTTCGCCCGGATCTTTCTTCTCTTCAGGTTTTTCTTCGATCTTTGGCTGATCTATCTGAGGATTATTGGTCGAGAATGTATTTATTGGCGTAGAAGATATCTGGACATTCATTGGATTTACGACAAGTTGTTTGATCTTGTCATCCATCTTTGCCAGGTCTTCTTTTTTGATTATTACATATAGATTTGTATCAACAATAATGGACTGCTTGATTATTTCGTATAACTTCTGCAGCGAATCAGGTGACAAAAATACTTTAGGCTTTCCGTCATCTTCTACCACCTGTGTCAGATCAAGGTTGGCGCCCTTGATGGCTATTACACACACTACAAATATGTATAACGCCTGGTAGATTATAAATTTTACGTCTTTTTGTTTTTTCATTTAAGTTATTCTCCTTAGTCAGTCCTTTTTACTGTGCTCTTTTGCCTGCTAAGTAAGCAAGGTTATCTAATCCTTTAATTGCCTGTGCATCCTTAAATGAATTTACTGTTTCGGTTAACATGTGTGAAGTTACCTGTAATTCTTTCAGAAGTTTATCATCCGGATATTTGATGTTATCCATTTCCTTCATCAGGTTACGCATAGCTTCAAGATTATTCTTCATAGCCGCGCTGTATTCAGCGGTCTGGGATGCTGCTGCGAGCGCAGTTGTTAAAGACTGGCTGGTATTCTGCAGTTCTCTCAATAGCTCTGAATCATGTACATTGGTTTTGCTCATCTCAGCGATTGCGTTCTTCATGATAACAACATTCTTTGAAATATTTTCGCCGAATTCTGCCGCTTTCTTGAGTGAGTTTGAAATCTCCGCTGCTTCTTCTTTTGAGAATTTCTCGTATCCGGGGCCGCCTGCTGTCATGCTTGCGCCCTTGAAGCCATCATGTAACTGCTGCAATATCGCTCTCTGGTGAATATCTTCTCTCTCAGAGAAATATTCTTTTTCAAGATCGTTAAGCTCTTCACGTAATTCCGCGAATTTTAAACCCTGTGCGTCAAACACTGTCTCAAACAGTTTCGCTATTGCCAGGATCACAATTGATTTAATTTCGAATGGTACTGAAAATCCTAAGAATACTATCGGACCTTCTTTGATTGAAATAAGCAGTAACGCTGCGCCTAAGAGAGGAAGCGCTGTACCGATACCATCAACAATTGTTGAGTAACGGTTTGTTATTCTTTCGATGATCTCCTGGGAACAACCTTTGGTCGAAACTTCTTTCATCAGTTTTCTGTATGAAAGCTCTGCAAGTAAAATAAAAAGCGCATAAACTATAAAAGGCATCCACCATAATGAGATCGGTTCAACGCCTTTGTTTAGTGTAACACTTCCCGGGAATACTGTATTGGCAAGTGTCTGCGCAATTTTTCCTAGGAATGGTACATTAGCAACATCAATAAAAACAGAAAGAAGAAGAGCTATCACGGAAGGTATTGCGGGTGCAAATCTTCCGGCTACACCTTCAGCCTGGATTTTATTAACGCCCCTGTTGATTACATACTGTTTTAATTCATGGTATTCGGTTGATTGCTTAAGAAGTTCCTGAACCCTTTTGTCCAGGTTGTCTTTCTTGAAGTTACTGCCGAAAAGCTGCGAGGAACCTGTGTTTTGTGCCGTTTTTACATTAGCAGAAGTTTGATCCATTGTTGTTGACTCCGTTTGTTTTAGTTTTATTTACGAACCTAAAGTTAATATATTTATTATAATCATTAATACTAATCAGTTAACTACGATAAATATGAAGAATTATCGCAATATTTACGAATTAGTTTGAAAAAACAATACCCGAATTACGTTAGATAATTCGCAAGGGCGAATTTTATTCAAAAAACAGCAAAAAAATCTACTCTTGAACAGCTAACCTTAATGCGTGAACCTTATTAGCTACAGGTAAGTTAACACTTTCCTTTACCTTTTTTTCAAAGTCAGGCATAAACTTCTTAATTGCCCATTTTACAGGCCATGCTGCTGCATCGCCAAATGCGCAGATTGTGTTACCTTCTATATTGTTGGCTACATCGCGAAGCAGTTCTATATCTTCGTTTCTGCCCATTCCCTTATCGATCCTGTCAAGTATCTTCAGCATCCAGCCGCAGCCTTCGCGGCAGGGCGTGCACTGCCCGCAGGATTCATGATAGTAGAACTTGGTAATTCTCTTAATTACCTTTACAATATCGGTATCTTCGTTCATAACCACAATACCGCCTGTCCCTATATATGAATTTACGGTTTTAAGATGCTCGTTATCCATTCTTAAGCCTTCAATTTCATCGGCAGTTAATGGCGGCATTGAGGAACCGCCGGGAATGATCATTTTAATGGCTTTATTATCCTTTACTCCGCCGCCATATTTATATATAAGATCAGTCAATAACGTTCCCGAAGGAAGCTCATATATACCGGGTTTATTAATGTGACCGCTTAAGCCATATAATAGTGTACCGGCATGTTTGGGTTCGCCTATTTTGCTGAACCATTCGCCGCCTTTTTCTATAATTGGAGGAATATTTGCAAGTGTTTCAATATTATTAATAGTTGTAGGGCATCCCCATAATCCAAAATTTGCAGGAAATGGCGGCTTAAATCTTGGCATTCCGCGTTTTCCTTCAATAGAATTCAATAAAGCGGTTTCTTCACCGCAAATATACGCACCGGCGCCCCTGTGTATGAAAATATCAGTTGAAAAGCCTGATCCCATTATATTTTTTCCTATCAGACCCTTTGAGTAAGCATCATCAATTGCCTTCTGAAGCATAACTATCCACGGATAGTACTCTCCGCGTATGTAAACATACGCTGTTTTAATACCCATCGCATGACACGCAATTAATGTGCCTTCAATAAACTGGTGCGGATTCTTTTCAAAGATCTCTCTATCCTTAAAACTTGCCGGCTCTGATTCATCGCCGTTTGCGCACAAATATTTAGGCTTGTCAGTTTTCTGCGGCATAAAAGACCATTTCATACCTGTTGGGAAACATGCACCGCCTCTGCCGCGGAGACCGGAACTCTTCACCTCTTCAATGATAGCCTCAGGCGTCATTTTCAGCGCTTTTTTGAAGGCGCCGTAACCCCCGTTTTTCATATAGACTTCAATATTGTGAAAATCCGGTATGTTTCTCAGTATGATCGGTTCGAAATCTGACATATTATATTATGATCTTTATTTTTTTCTCTTTAAAAATTATCTTAAAACCGGTTAAACCATGAGCAAGCTACTCAGTCTTTGCGAGCTTATCTAAAATTGCGTCAATTTTATCCTTGGTCAAATTCTCCTCATAATAATCATTTATCTGCATCATCGGCGCGGTACCACAGCTGCCAAGGCATTCGGCTTCGATAAGTGTGAATTTACCGTCCGGTGTTGTTTCACCCAGGCCTATATCAAGCTTGTTGGATATATAATCAACTACATCGTAACCGCCGCATAACATGCACGAAACATTTGTGCACACCTGAAGGTGATGTTTGCCAACGGGCTTTTTGTTGTACATAGTGTAAAATTCCGCTACGCCAAGAACGTGTTCATAGGGAATTTCCAGCAGGCTGCCAACGTATTTCATAACATCCGCCGAAAGCCAGCCAAACTGGTACTGCGCAAGCCACAATGCATCCATCAAAGCTGCGTCATTTGTGGGGTAATGACTCTTTGATCTTTCAAGCTTCTTTAAATTTTCTTCAGTAAATTTAATTTCCATATTATTTAATCATACCCATGAAAGCGGGTAACTATCACTATTTTGTCATTCCTGCGAAGGCAGGAATCTTGTTTTAATTCATTAAATCAAGGTAATCAAGGTCATTTGTCTGCTTCACCCATCACCGGATCAATGCTGCCGATAATTGCGACAATATCACTTATCATTGCGCCTTTCATCATCGTTGGCAGCGCGCCTATAGCGATTGTAGAAGGGGAGCGGATCTTTAATCTGAAAGGATACCCTTTACCATCACTTATTGCGTAAAAGCCAAGCTCGCCTTTTGATGACTCTATTGCCTGGTAAGCTTCAACTCCTTTTTCAGGAGTGTTGCCGAAGTTCACGATCATGAAGTCATGGATAAGCTCTTCCATTTTTGAATAAACCTCGCCCTTATCAGGTAACACCTGCTTCGCGTCAGGAGTATTTATTGGCCCTTGCGGAAGCTTTTGTATACATTGCCTTAAAATCTTCACACTCTCATACATTTCCTGAACTCTTACATAATACCTTGCAAGTACATCGCTTTCGGTTAAAGTTGGTACATTAAAATCAACTTCCCTGTATTTTAAATACGGGTCGTCGATCCTGAGATCATTTGCAATACCAACTGCCCTTAAATTTGGACCGGTTAATCCCAATGAAATCGCGTCCTCTTTTGATATATAACCAACACCTTCACAACGGTTTATAAAGATCTTATTTCTTTCAATTAACGCTCTTGCGTCTTCAAGCTTAGGTATGAACTGGTCTAAGAAGGCTTTAAGTCTTGCTATAACTTCATCGCTCATATCAAGCGCAAGTCCGCCAATTCTGGTATAGCTTGTGGTGAATCTGACACCGGTTAAAATATCAAGTATATCAAGTATTTTTTCTCTTTCGGTAAATGTCCACAAAAACACGGTTAATGCGCCTACATCCATTGCCATTGTACCCATCCATACACAGTGAGATGCAAGCCTTGCCATTTCACAGCACATTGTTCGTATCCATTGAGCGCGTTCGGTCGCTTCTATCTTAAGTAACTTCTCAATCGCAAGCACGTAACCTACGTTATTCGCCAGGGGAGAGAGGTAATCAAGCCTGTCTGTATGAGGTATGAACTCATGGAATGTCATGTTCTCAGCGAGTTTTTCATAGCCTCTGTGCAAATAGCCAAGCACAGGGACAGTGCCAACTACCGATTCACCATCCAGGCTTACAACCAGCTGCAATACACCATGTGTAGCAGGATGCTGCGGACCCATATTAAGCACCAGCTGGTTATCCAGCGTGCCTTCAAAGTGACCCCGCACGTCATCTGATTCCAATGCGCGCAGAATCTTCTCCTGGCTCATGGAAATATGGCTCTCTTCCTTTGTTTCTTCTATGTACTCTTCTTTTGTCAGATCTAAAGACATATAGTTCTATTGTAAGCGTAATTCACGCTTTGATTTTTATTTTTTTGGTAGTGTAACTGAACCAGGCAAACCCATTAACGGGTAATCTTTTCTTAAGGGATGGTACTCATACTCTTCCATCATATACAGCCTGCGAAGGTCCGGGTGACCCAAATACCTGATACCCATCATATCCCATGCTTCACGTTCAGCCCAGTCTGCTGATTTCCAAACAGCGTAGAGGCTGTCTACTTCAGGATTTTTGCTATCAAGCTTAACCTTAATAAACAATCTGAATTTAAGAGTTAATGAGTACAGGTTGTAAATGCTCTCAAACCTCTCGTTCTTTGTAAAACGATCTACGCTTACGATATCGCGAAGCTGTTCCATCTGAAACTCATCGCGAAGCATAACGCAGATTTCACGAAACCTGTCCTTTGGGACCTCCATCATAGGGTAATTCAGATTTTCTGAGAATGAAATTCCCTCAAATCCATTAGCTGAGGAGAATTTTTCTTTGATTTTTTCTATCAATTCTGCCATAATTTATCAGCAAATTTAGCAAAATTTGATAAGATATTCAATGCTGTACGAGTTATCAATGCTAGCGTGAGAATTCACCCTCCCTATACGAGGTCTTACAACTGACTTTAGCAGTCATTCTAGAATACTAGCGTTCAGTCAATTTTACTCTCCCACTGACAGGGGGAGTTGGAGGGGGTCATTGCATATACACTCAGGCATCACCGATAAGGGGGAATGAGTTGATGAGTATAAGGACTAAGCATTCTAAAACTTATAACTGATTAGCCACGGTCTTTAGACCGTGGATTGCTGGTTAAAAAAATACAGGGCTTTAGCCCTGATTTATAGATTAACCGCCTTGGTGTTCTCATCAACTGTCCAATCAGAATCAATTTTTATTTCTAACACAATCTTCTTTTACTGTCAACAATTTATATAATTTTTCAACAGTATTTTCTTGTCGTTGGTGAAAACACCAACGACGGCTGGAAAAACGGTGAATATTTTACTCTCCCCCTAACAGGGGGAGCTGGAGGGGGTCACTAAGATTATATCCTTTCTCAAACTTGTCCGCCGAGGCGGATTGGGAAAGAGGGAAGTACTACAAAAAAACCTGCCAGGTTTTAGAGACCTGGCAGGTTTAAAAAGATGAAAGTAAAATGTATGTTTTAAAGTTATACTGTTTGCGCCGGAGCTAACGAAATCTTTGCAGGTGCTAATTTCTTTGCAAGCAGCATCGCAAGTATATAAAATATTGCGGCTATTATAAATACTATCATAAACCCATAGCTCATTGAAAGCATTACTACCAGCACGCTGCCAAGCACACTAAAGAATCCGTTAACACCCCAGCCGTAGGCTACAAGGTAACTGGAGTTGTTATCAATTTTACTCATTCCATAAGGAAAAGGTATCCCCATAAAAAATGCCAGCGGCGCGATTAAAGCTATTGAAATAATTATGCGCCATAAAATATCAACACGTACAAGCGCTTCAAAGATTGCGGAGTTTGCAAGTCCCAAAATTACCGTCAGTCCTGCAATTATGATGTATACAATGTTAACATTTTTTACCAGCTTAATAACTTTATCTGAAAGCATACTGCCGATACCTGAGAAGATGAGCATTGTAGAAATAATTGTCAGCATTGTATAAACAGGCTGACCCAAAAACAAAGTGAACTTCTGTATCAGGCAAATTTCTATGATAATATATCCTAATCCAAGGAGCGCAAAGTAAGTAATGTATTTCCCTTTTTTAACCTTTTTGATCTCAGGATCTTTGCGGAACCTTAAATATATGGGCAGGAATATAAGAAGCGCCGAAAGAACGATCGTCTGCAGCAGCAATATTACAAGTGTCGATTCCGCCACTGGCTTTTGCACCAAAGAAAGCATTGCGCGATCGCCTTGTGAAAATGATTCCTTGATCTTGCTGAAATTTATTGATGTGAAATCTGTGTTATGCTCAAAATACGGCTTGTCATCCGTTGCAGGGTAGAGTTTTATATCGGGGTACTTGCCCGCAATTTCATCAATACTGTTTGATTGAACGATATCTTTAAATATACCATCCTGGTTTGAAACGGGATCGTAAATTGTTTCAAGGTTCAGTAAGGCTGACATTGTTTTCAATCTCTGAATATCAAACTCATCAAATCCGCTCTTTTTAAAAAGCACACCGGTTAAATAGCTAACATCTATTTCAAAATCACTTGGTGGACGTTTAAAAATGTAAAATTGATTCTTAATATCACTGCCGCCGTTCAGTTTCTGCGCTTCTTTTATAGAGGCAACAAGCCTCGGCATCTGCGGCTCGGGTCTGGTGATATACAATATCCCGTTAATATCCAGGTGCTGCAGGTATTCGCGCAAAGCTTCTTCGGTGAGTATATAATTTTCCACCAGGCTCATAGCGCCGCTGTTTGTCGCGCTTGCTGAAATTGTATGTGCGCTGATTATCACATCATACTTTATGCGCTTGCTTCGCAGCCAGCCTCTGGCGTCATCGGTAATTATCTTCACTCGCTTATCTTTAGCTATGCCGCCTGTCCAGTAATTAGCCAGATCTTTTTCTACAAGGTCGTTAAGTATCGGGTTTATTTCAACTGCTGTGACTGATTTCGCATTATTGGTAAGCGCCGTTAATATCTCGCCGCCGCCGCCGGAACCCAGGATAAATACCTTTGCTGTATCTTCACGCTTTAGAAGCATTGCAAGCATTGATGCGTCAAATGGCGGCCGCGCGCCGGTATCAAGTACATTCGGTACCTTTGGTATATTGGTTGTGGAGTTACCCGCATCAATAATTGCTGTATAAACAGGGTAGTCATCAACATTTTCATCGTCATCCTTCATCACATCAACCTTGCTGAATGAATTCCATTTCGTCAGCAGGCGCAGGTCCGGATTTTCAGCGATATAATTTCCGTAAACTTTGTTGCCTGATACATATATCGGCAGGTATGCTTCAGGGTCAGAAAGAAACAGCCCGTTTATTACAAGCATGATAGAAGTACCGTATAAGCCAATTGTTTGCATTTTGCTTTTGCGGATCGAAAAAAGTATCGCTCCCGCGCAGGCAAGAATTGAAGCGAATACTATTCCGCCTGAACCGCCGAACTTTGGCAGTACCAGTATGAAAACAAAACAGCTTAAGCCTGCGCCAATGAGGTCGTAGAAATAAAGTTTATTTATATCCTGTTTGAATCGTGTGAACAGTTGACCAATAATCAAGCCCGCCAAAAAGAAGGGGAGCGTTATGAGTATGTAATACAGCGGTAAATATAAAAATTGTGTTGAATCAATAAACAGGCTGAAAGGATCAAATGGAATTTTATTGATTATTACAAACGAAACAATAATTGAAATCGCAAACAGCAATGAAGTAATTGAAAGAAATGAGTTTATCTCTGCCCTCGCGATTCGCCTGCTGGTTAATATGGTAACCCCGCTGATGCCGAGCCCAAGCAGTGCAATACTTATTATCATAAACGCGAAGTGATACCACAGAGATACAGAAAGTACCCTTATCAGGGTAAACTCAAGCATCAATACGCTCAGCGAAACCAATAGCAGTCCAATTTTATGATTTAAGGTCAGTACTTCTTTCTTTGAAAATATACTTTCCTTATTATGGTGAATGCTGCCCCTTTTAGACTCGTGTGATCTTGTGCTCATTAATTACATCTTAAAAATTATCAATTGAACTTCTTCACGGTTGAACTGTTTTAGAATCTTGCTGCTTTGGTATTATGCTGCTTTAGTTTTTTGCTGCATCTGTATATAATTACTTCACGGTTTCGTTTGTAATAATGGTATCTTTTAAAAAAGAGCGTTTTTGTTCAGGGTAGTCTGTGCTGTAATGCAATCCCCGGGATTCTTTTCTCATTAATGCTGATCTGATTATCATATAGGTGATCTGCGCCATATTTCGTAATTCCAGTAATTCTCTGTTCACACTGGTTTTTTTGTAGAATGTCTCAATTTCATCCTTAATCAGCTTAATTCTTCTGAGCGCCCTGTGCAGCCTTAAGTTCGATCTTACAATGCCCACATAGTTCGACATTATCTGCTTAATTTCGTTCTTATTTTGTGAAATTAAAATCCATTCTTCAGTATTATCCGTTCCGCTGGAATCCCAGTCAGGAATCTTCCCAACAGGCAATGCTGCACTGCTTTTGATCTCACTTTTGCAAACACGGGCCGCCTTATCTGCAAATACAAGCGCTTCAAGCAATGAATTGCTGGCAAGCCTGTTTGCCCCGTGAACGCCCGTCATGGAAGCTTCACCAAGAACAAACAACGAGCCCAGGGAAGTTCTACCATTGAGATCACATACAATTCCTCCGCAGCTGTAATGTGCCGCGGGCACTACCGGTATCATATCTTTGGCGATATCAATACCAATTGATAAACATTTTTTGTAAATATACGGAAACTTATTCTTGATGGCATTTTTGCCGAGTGCTGTTATATCGAGGTAAACAAAATCGATGCCATGCTTTTTCATCTCGCTGTCTATAGCGCGGGCAACTATATCCCGTGGTGCCAGCGAGCCGCGGCTATCATATTTAAACATGAACTCTGCGCCATCCGGAGTTTTTAGAACAGCGCCCGCGCCGCGCAAAGCTTCACTAATAAGAAATGACTGTGCCTCACCAGTGGTTACTTTGTTTTCATACAGGCTTGTCGGGTGGAACTGAACAAATTCCATGTTGCCGATCCTGCAGCCGCTTCTGTAGCCAATGGCAATGCCATCGCCTGTAGCAATAGCGGGATTCGTTGTATGCAGATATACCTGTCCTATACCGCCTGTGCAGATGACCGTTAACTTGGAAATAATTGTCTTTATTTCATCGTTGATCTCATCATATGCGTAGGCTCCAAAACAAGTTTTGTTTTTGCGTGATTTTATTCCGGTGATGTTATGTTCTGTGATCAGATCGATCGCGGTGTGATGCTCAAGGACTGTGATGTTTTTATTTATACCAATGTTATGAAGCAGCGCGCGTTCTATTTCTCTCCCTGTGAGGTCCTTTGCGTGAACTATACGCTTGCGTGAGTGTCCGCCTTCTCTGCCAAGATCAAGCTTGCCCTGCTCACGGCTGAAATTTACTCCAAGCTCTATCAGTTCACCAATTAAGTGCGGACCGTTCTTGACTATCTGCTCAACTGCACCGGTGTGGCACAATCCCGCGCCGCACTCAAGGGTATCTTTTATATGAAGGTCGTATGAATCATCGGGTGATGTTACAGTCGCTATCCCGCCCTGCGCATAGTTTGTGTTGGATTCAGCCTGGTCTTTTTTTGTTACAATTAAAACTTTCGCATATTTTGCGGCCTTAAGTGCGAATGATAAACCGGCTATCCCGCTTCCAATAACGAGTATGTCAGTCTTGAGCCTCAATTGTTAAGAATACTTAGCTGTTAGATCTTCATTTGTTTTGGCGCGTATAAACCTGAAATCCTGGAATGATAACGAGGAGTCTTCTTCAAGTGAAATTCTTAAAAGGTACCTGAAGGCTATCTTGGTCATATTGCTTATTGTGCCTTCACGCAATGTGCTGTAAACCATCGGGTGCACTTTAAGTATAAGTTTCCCGGAAGGCTTGCTTTTATCAAGTTTGTAGCGTTTTATCCAGCGTTCAATTCTTGTGAGGATGTTGGTTGAGCTTTCAATTATACCGCTGCCGCCGCAAAGAGGGCATTGCTCTGTGATTGAGCGTACTACATTTTCTCTGACGCGCTGGCGCGTTATCTGTATGAGCCCGAATTCAGACATTGGCAGAAGTGTTACTTTAGCCCTGTCCTTCTTGAATTCTTTTTTCAGCTCATCATAAACTTTTTTCTTGTTCTTATCATCATACACATCTATAAAATCCACAACAATTATTCCGCCAAGATCCCGGAGCCTTATCTGTCTTACAATTTCCCTCGAGGCATCAAGATTGGTTTTAAGAGAGTTTGTTTCCTGGTCTTTGCTCTTTGCGTACTTTCCGCTGTTAACGTCAATTACGTACATCGCTTCGGTCTTTTCTATAATTAAATGACCGCCAATCTTCAATGGTACGCGTTTACTTAATGTCTGGTGTATCTCAGCTTCAATGCCGTATATATCAAAAAGCGCTTTGTTGCCTTTGTACAACTCAACTTTATTGAGCAGGTCAGGGGAATTCACTTTCACATACTGCTGAATTTCTTTGAACAGTTTCTTGGAATCAACCAGTACTTTTTCAACATCATCCCTGAAGAGATCACGGATAACACTTGTAGTTACTGTGAGATCTTTGTATAACAGGGCAGGGGGGGTACCGGTTTTTATCTGCTTTTCAATATCCTTCCAGATATTATAAAGCGTTTCCAGATCTTCAACAATGGCTTTATCATCCTGTTCCTCGGCAACGGTTCTTAATATCGCGCCGAATTCCAGACCCTTGGAATTCCTGTAGTTCCTTACAATATTTTTCAGCCTGCGCTTTTCGCGCATGTTCTGTATCTGCTTTGATGCGTTGACTTTATTTTCGAAGGGTAAAAATACGAGGTACCTGCCGGGCAGTGAGACCTTTGAAGTCACTCTAACGCCCTTATTGCCTACAGGCTCTTTTGTTATCTGTACAATTATTCTTTGTCCGCGCTCAAGTCTCGGCATCTGCCTTCTGCGCTGCTGCTTTTGCGGCGGCGGCGTATCTTCTTCATCGTCGTCGTCATCCACTTCGGAATCATCGCCCAGCAGGGCCTTCATATCCTCTGCCTGGTCGCCAACATCGCTGAAATGCAGGAACGCGTCCTGCTTGAAGCCAAGATCGATAAATGCCGCTTTAATACCGGGAATCACTTTTGCGACTTTCCCAAGGTAAATATCGCCAATGACGCGCTCGTAATCTTCATTTTCAATGAAGAGTTCACTTAGCTTACCGTCTTCCGTAATGGCTATACGGTTTTCTTCATCATTTGAATTGATGACAATTTCTTTTTTCATTCGAGATCCATGTTAACTCACTTCGTAATCAGACTTTAGCACACGCATAAACTGATCTTAAAGCAGTGCAAACTCCTGTCTTAGGAGTTCATACTCTTCAAGAATTCTTTGTTGTGCTTGGTCCCTTTCATTTTTCCTAAAAGGAATTCCATTGCTTCAACCTGTGAGAAATCACTGAGGATCTTTCTGAGCAGCCATACTTTTGAGAGTTCTTCCTGGTCTAAGAGAAGTTCTTCTTTCCTTGTGCCTGATTTATTGAGATCAATAGCGGGGAAAATTCTCTTATCGGCAAGTTTTCTGTCAAGAACTATTTCCATGTTACCGGTACCTTTAAACTCCTCAAAGATAACTTCATCCATACGGCTTCCGGTTTCAACCAGCGCAGTTGCTATAATAGTTAAACTGCCGCCTTCTTCAATATTTCTTGCAGCTCCGAAAAATCTTTTTGGTCTGTGCAATGCATTCGCGTCCACACCGCCGGAAAGTATCTTTCCGCTGTGCGGTACCACTGTGTTATGAGCCCTTGCAAGACGGGTAATACTATCAAGTAGTATTACAACATCCTTCTTGGCTTCAGTTAGCCTCTTGGCTTTTTCAAGAACTATATCACTTACCTGTACGTGCCTTTCAGGCGGCTCGTCAAAAGTTGAGCTTATCACTTCTGCCCTTACAGAGCGTTCCATATCTGTTACTTCTTCAGGACGCTCGTCTATCAATAGGACGATAAGTTCAACATCAGGCTGGTTCTTGGCAATAGCGTTGGCAATTTGCTGAAGCAAAATTGTTTTTCCTGCCTTAGGCGGTGAAACTATCATGCCCCTGTTTCCTTTACCAATTGGTGTAAACAGGTTCATGATCCTTGTAGCGTACTCTCCCGGGGCTGATTCAAGGTTAAGCCTTTCGTTGGCATACAGTGGCGTGAGGTTATCGAACAGAGTTCTCTCGCGCATCTTTTCCGGCTCAACGCCGTTAACCTTATCAACCCTTAACAGGGCAAAGAACCTTTCGCCGTCTTTGGGAGGTCTTACCTGCCCGCTTACGGTATCGCCGGTCCTTAAGGCGAATTTTTTGATCTGTGATGGTGATACATAAACATCATCAGGTGATGAGAGATAGTTATAATCTGATGATCTTAAAAAACCGTACCCGTCCGGCAGTACATCAAGAACGCCTTTGCTGAATGCTACGCCGTCATTCTGTGTGCCTGACTCAAGTATCTTGTAGATCAGGTCCTGTTTTCTGAGATCACTGTAATCGCTGATGTTCAAATTCTTTGCAAGGTCGTAAAGCTCACCTATTTTTTTCTTCTTAAGTTCAGCTAAATCCATAGAAGGCTTTAAATCATCTTTTTTATCTGATGCCATAATACACTTTAATTTTATTTGTTAGTTTTAGATTTGATATAACCGGAAAGCGATATTTGGATAAATTATAGTTTGGATAACTTAGAAAGTATGCGATTTTTTCAGATTATTTAAATCCGGGTTGTTTTTGATGTGTTAATTACCTACAAATATACAAAACTATGCCGTATTATACAATAGTCATATTAAAAAATTGTTGGCTATTTCTGCAAATTTTTCATTATTTTTGTTTACAATCAATATAATTTTTCATCAATTAACCCAAAGGATAATATACCGGTGATCAACTTTCTAAGATCAATTCTAATTTTACTTGTTTTCAGCGCGGCAGTTTACTGCCAGGAGGGGCCGGTGATATATGTCATAAAGATTGATGGCTCCATAAATCCTTCTTCGGCGGATTTTATCCGCAAAAGCATCGAAGAAGCTAAGAACAAAAAAGCTGAGTGTCTCGTGATACAGCTCAATACTCCCGGTGGATTGCTTAAATCCACAAGGTATATTGTAAGCGATATATTAACCGCGCCTATTCCCGTTATTGTTTACGTATCACCCGGGGGAGCGCAATCTGCCAGCGCCGGCGTATTCATAACTCTGGCATCACACATTGCCGTTATGGCGCCCGGAACAAATATTGGCGCATCGCACCCTGTGAGCGGCGATGGAAGTAAAATGGATTCCACGATGAACGAAAAGGTAACCAACGATGCCGCAGCGTTCATCCGCTCCATAAGCGAAAAGCGCAAGCGCAATGTTAAATGGAGCGAAGATGCAGTGAGAAATAGTGTTTCCATAACTGAAACCGAAGCCTTGCGTGATAGCGTGATAGATCTTGTTGCGGCTGATATGAATGAACTCCTTGCAAAAGTTGATGGAAGGGAAGTGGAAACATCAACCGGCAAAAGAATACTCAACACAAAGAACTTTATGGTCGTAAACTACGAAGAGAACTGGTTCCAGAAATTCCTGGGTATAATTAGCGACCCTAACATTGCGTACATTCTCATGATGATAGGTATGTCCGGTATCATGCTTGAGCTTTATAACCCCGGGGCAATTTTGCCGGGTGTTGTGGGAGCTATTTGTATATTGCTCGGTTTGTATGGACTGCATACACTTCCTATTAACTATGCCGGTGCCGGGTTGATCCTGCTGGCGATAATTTTATTCATTGCCGAAATAAAAGTTACAAGCTACGGTATGCTTACCGTAGCGGGAGTCATCTCGCTGTTTATAGGCTCAATGATGCTGATTGATACTGGCAACTCGCCGCTTGAAGCGGCTGTTGATATTTCAATGGGCGTTATAATCACTACAGTTGTTATTCTTGGTGGACTTTTTTCGCTGTTAGGATGGCTTGTAGTACGCACTTACAGAAGGAAAGCTATGACGGGTGAATCAGGAATGATCGGCGAAATTGGCGAAGTGTTTGTAGATATTATCAACGGCAAAGGTACAGTTAAGGTGTTAGGCGAAATTTGGAAAGCAGAAGCCGAAGGCAATATTGCCAGAGGCGATAAAGTGAAAGTAGTTGAAGTAAAGGATCTGACGATTGTAGTTCAAAAGGTATAGAGTCGAACCCTCACCCCCCAGCCCCTCTCCCAAAGGGAGAGGGGAGCAATAACTTAAAGTTTTGGGTTCCCCCTCTCTTCTCAGGAGAGGGGGGCAGGGGGTGAGGTCTCAAAGAGTTTTGAAATTCCCCTCTTGAGAGGGGTGGCTTCACCGAAGGTGAAGACGGGGTGTGTTAAGATTCATTTTCCAATTTGCAAACAGAATATTAATTAAATTTAAACCATAAGGAGACAACATGGAGGCAGTAATAATAACGTTTTTGTTCTTTGTATTCCTTTTCTTTGTTATTATACTTTTCAGTATGATAAAGGTATTAAGGGAGTATGAAAGAGGCGTAATTTTCCGTTTGGGCAGATTTTCGCAAACCAAGGGTCCCGGACTAATAATCCTCATCCCATTCATAGATAAAATGATAAAAGTAAGTCTGCGTACACTTGTAATGGATGTTCCTTCACAGGATATAGTTACCAAGGATAACATTTCAGTAAAAGTGAACGCGGTTGTTTACTTCCGCGTGCTGCAGCCTGAAAAAGCTGTGATAGAAGTACAGGACTTCCTCTTCGCGACATCACAGATAGCGCAAACAACTCTAAGGAGCGTACTTGGTCAGTCAGAAATGGATGAACTCTTAAGCGAACGTGATGAGATAAACAAAAAGCTGCAGGTAATTATTGATGACCACACAGAACCGTGGGGAATAAAAGTATCAAACGTAGAAGTTAAACAGATCGATCTTCCGATAGAAATGCAGCGCGCTATGGCGCGCCAGGCTGAGGCCGAAAGGGAACGCCGCGCTAAGGTTATTCACGCTGATGGTGAGTTCCAGGCTTCACAACGTCTTGCTGACGCAGCGGAAGTAATAAATAAACAGCCGATATCATTACAACTTCGCTATTTGCAGACATTAACCGAAATAGCAACAGAGAAGAATTCAACTATCATCTTCCCATTACCTGTTGATATAATATCACAGTTCATGAAGATGGTCGATAGCGGCAATAAGAAGTAAGATAGAAATTTACTTATTCTACTAAAAGAGCGGCAAATGGAAATTTTCTCAAAATTCTGTTAACCCCGGCTTTTAAGCCGGGGTCATTGCGAATCCAAACTGAAATTGGGCTTTAGCCCTGACTCATTTATGATAAATTGATTTTTTAACTCAGACTGAAATGCTCCCTTTTTTTTATAAACTCTGTGTGGATTTGATAATGATAATATAGTTCTTAACACATCGGATGACTTGAAGCATGACTGCTGGCGCAGTTCATCCGATGAGTATTACAACGACTTCATACTATTCTCTATCTGCATCTGCTCACGGCGGAGGGTTTGCTGCTCGGTAAGCAGCTGAAGGATATCAGGGGAAGTGCTATCAATTGATTTGATCCTTGCCTCAATTTCTTTTATGGTATTTTTTATATTGGTGAGCTTTAATTGACTCAATACCTGCTTTGCTTCATTTAAATAATTCCTGTTTTTACCGGCCTGCATAACATAGTTATCATCAAGCAGCGATTTGCCTATAACACTCTTGGCTTCTTCATCCTGAAATTCTGTGAATAACTGGTTAAGTGCAAGCTTTTCAGGGGAATCAATATTCATCATCAGGTAATTTACAATCTTCCGTACCGTATCATTCTTTACCAGGTCAAGCTCAAGCTCGTTCATCAGCATTTGCTTTGTCTGCGCGTCTGAATCAACCAGCAGCCTTATGAGCACAAGCTCCACAGCAGAAAACTTTGTATTTTTTTCTTTTACAGGCGCAGCGGATTTTTCATTCAATAATTCACGCTCATTATATTGCGGGCGGCTCTTCACTTTTAGTACAGATTCAAGCTCCTTGCGGATAATGCTTTCATATATCGAAAACTTCTCCGCTATACCCTTTACATAAAAATCACGCTTGATAGCGTCACGCATTTTGGCAATGAGCCCTATTATTTCCCGAACAAATTCAGTCTTGCCCTCAGGTGAGTTCATCTTACCGTCTGATTCATACCGTTCTGCAATGTAATCAATCACAGAAAGTCTGTTTGCAAGCAAATGCTCAAACCCGCTTAGTCCGTTCTTTTTAATGTACGTGTCAGGGTCATCGCCAAAGGGAAGCTCGAGAATACTTACTGATATATCATTTTCGATCAATATTTCAATTGCTCTGCGTGAAGCGTTTTGACCCGCCAGGTCAGCATCGTAAACTACAACAACTTCACGGGTGTAGCGATGGAGTATTTTGGTATGTAATTGCGTGAGCGAGGTCCCGCTTGAAGCCACAACGTTTTCTATGCCGTTCTGGTATAACGAAATTAGATCCATGTAGCCTTCTACAAGAATGGCGAAGCCTTTTTGCTTAATGGGACCCTTCGCGAAGTTAAGTCCGTACAGCGTTTTGCTTTTATTATATATACGGGTTTCGGGTGAATTGATATATTTAGCTTCTTCGGTAGCTTCATCATACATACGCCTGCCGCCAAAGCCTACAACTTTACCTGATTCGTTAAATATAGGGAACATCAGCCTGCCTCGAAAGCGGTCACGTATTTCACCCGCGCCAAGTACGAGTACAACTCCGGCATTCTGCAGGTCTTCTGTTGTGAAGTCATTTTCAAATTCACGGAAGAGCGCGTCTTTATCACGGGGTGAGTAGCCCAGTCCGAATTTTGTGATCGTATCATCTTTCAACCCGCGTTCATTAAGATACTCTTTTGCATAAGCGCCTTCGCGGCTCATAAGTTTATCGTAGAAGTATTTACCCGCTTTGCGGTTAATATCGTAGTATAGCTCAATTTTGTTTTTATCCGGATCGTATGGCTCGTCCTCAAATTCAGTGGTAACATTTGCCTTATCCGCAAGCAGTTTCACTGCGTCAAAAAATGTCATGTTCTCGGTATCCATAATAAAGGTGAACATATTACCGCTTTTGCCGCACCCAAAACAATGATATACGCCCTTTTCCTGCGATACGCTGAATGACGGAGTTTTTTCTTCGTGAAAAGGACACCTGCCCATGAAACTTCTGCCCGCTTTGCGAAGGGGAGTGTATGCCGATATCACATCAACTATATCAAGCGATGAGGATATTTCGTCTATTTTTGTTTGTGGGATCTTCATTGATCATATGAACAAGGGGTTGCAACCCCTTGTTTGAAAATTTCAGGGTTTATTGTTTAACCGCATACCTGCTTAAAAACTCTCAGGAAGTTACCCCCAAGTATTTTGCGGATATCCTGCTCAGTGTAACCGCGCTCAACCAGCTTTTTGGTTATTATCGGGTAGCAGGTTGCGTCATAAAGCTCATTTACGGTTGTGATGCTGCCGTCAAAATCACTGCCTAAGCCAACATAATCAACACCCACAAGCTTAACAATGTGGTCTATGTGGTCTATCAGTATATCAACTGATGTCCCGCTGTTAACCGGATTATTGATTATATACTCATATCGTTTTTCGTTGAAGCCAATAAGGTCATCGCCGTACTCACCGGCAAATTTATTTGCCGCATTGCGGTATTTGCTCTGCGCATTTTTGATCGCTGTCTGATTTCCCGAAGGATCAAGAAATTTGTAATAAAAGTTTATGCCAATATATCCGCCGGATTTTGCTATAGCTTTGATCTGTTCATCCGTCAAATTGCGGTAATGCGGCGCCAATGAATAGCAGTTTGAATGCGAAGCAATTATCGGGGCATTGCTCAATTCAACAACATCCCAAAACGCCGTCTCGCCTAAGTGAGAAACATCTATCAGCATACCAAGCTCATTCATGCGTTTAACTACACCCTTGCCAAATTCAGTCAACCCGCCTGCTCTTCCGCGCTCAGTTTCATCTTTAGCTGAAATCGCAATGGCATTGCTTGTATTCCATGTTAATCCCAGGTATCTGACTCCGCGGCTGTAAAGCGTTTCCAGGTTCTCCATGGAGCCTTCTATCATGTTTCCGCCTTCGCCGCCCAATAATCCCACGAACTTGCCGGCTCTTAAACCTGATTCAAGCTCCGCATAATTTCGGCACAATGCGAACGATCCCGGATTTTCGGTTTCATTCTCTTCCAGCTTATCGATAAGCTTCATTACATAGCTGAAGTGATTGGATTTAAACCTTTCAGGCACGTAGATTGAAAACATCTGAATATCCAGCCCGCCGCGTTTCCATTTAATAATGTCAGATTGTGTTCCGGGGTTATCTTTGTTCAGATCAGCGCCCTGCAGGAAGACAGGCATCAATATATCGTTATGAGTATCAATTACAATTGCATCGTAGTGTAAAGCGAATGCGTCTTTATTCAGATCTGTGTACTTGTTTGTATTCATTGTGGAATCCTGTTTACCTGTAACATTGCTAACTTTATTGCTATCGGTTTGTTTTGTGCTATCGGTTTGAGATTGCATTTGACTGCCCGATGTACCATCAGTTTTACCTGAAAAACAGGCAAAATTGCAGAGCATCAATGCAGGGATTATGGCTAAAATCAGTATCTTCATAGCTCCTCAGGTTAAAATCTAAAGTAACACGCCTAAAACCACAAATTGCGAATATACTTTTTAGTGATGAGAAAAAAAATTATATTTAATCTATAAATTTACTAAAAAATCGCAAGAAATACTAAATTAATCGCAGAGCCTAATCGCATTTTAATTTGCCGGACTGACCGTATAGGTGATGTATTACTAACTTTGCCAATAGTTGATGCGCTCAGAAGCAGTTTTCCGGGCGCTTCAATTGATCTGTTGGTGCAAAGCAGGGTATATGAGCTTGTATATGACTTCCCGGGACTGAACAAGGTCCACAAAATGGATGTGGTTACAACCAAACAAGTTAGAAGGCTATGCAGGGCTGAAAAGTACGATCTGGGAATTGCGGTTTATCCCTCCTTGGAAGTTGCGCTGGGAATGTTTCTGGGTGGAGTGAAATTCAGGCTGGGGACAGGGTATAGGTGGTATTCTTTCCTTTTTAATCTGCCTCATTATCAACATAGGAAAGATGCCCTTAAGCATGAAAGTGCCTATAATTTAGATTTAGTAAGTGGACTTAACTTCAAGTATAGAAAAGAGTTAGGTTTATCACTTAAAGTAGAAATTGAGCATCTGGAAAATGCTTATAGGAAGCTTAAGCCGCTCGGATTTGATGAAAATGATAGATTCATAATCATCCACATACCATCACTTGGTTCAGCTAAAGTGTGGAGCGATCACAATTTTTTGGAGCTTCTTAAGCTCATACTGGGCAATGTAAATAATTGTTATCAAGTGCTTTTAACGGGAACAACAGGCGATGAAGCCAAAGTTAAAAGAATAGCAGAGCAGTTACCCGTAAATAATCGCGTAATTGGGGCTTTTGACCTGAATTTAAAGGAATTAGCTGCAGTGTTAAGCAAATCAGCCTTGTTCTTGGGGAATTCAACGGGACCAATACATATCGCTGCTGCAGTTGGCACCTTTGTTGTGGGCTTATACTCACCCGTGAAAGTTGAAAGTCCAGTTAGATGGGGACCTTTAACGGATAAGAAGAAAATATTCGTTCCTAAAGAAGATGATAGCACCAGGGATGTAATGAACGATATTGAACCAACAGAAGTTTTCAATTTTATTAATAATTATATGCAATCAAATAAATAGTCTAAATGAAAACAATAATTGCTGTATTTGTGATGTTTTTAGCTGTTTTTGGTGTAAATTCACAGGATTTTAAACCCGTAGTGACCGGTCAGGATGTGATTGATAATTACATTACGGCCTCCGGCGGAAAAGACGCGCTAAAAGATATTGAATCCATAAGAATGAAAGGGAAAATTGGCGAAGGAAGTGAAGCCGGTGAACTTGAAATCTATTTCAGTAAGAATTATGTTTATATGGATATAGGAATGAAAGAATTTTCCATGAAGCAGGCCATTGATGTAAAGAAGAAGAAAGGATGGACAAAATTTGGTGAAATGATAAAAGATATGACCGAAGAAGAGATTAAAAAGAATACCAAAAATATGGATGGCTCTATGTGGGGTAACTTTATCAATCCGGAAGAGTTTGGTATTACTTACGAACTGCTGCAAAACGAGACAATTGACGGGACTGAATATTATGCTGTTGATCTTGTAAGAGACAGTTTAACTGTTTCAACCAGCTACTTTGATATGAAGACTTTCGACAAAGTAAGGGAAATTAAGGGCGGAATGACAAGCGGCTTTTCTGATTTCAGAAAGGTCAAAGATTCAGATGTAATTATGCCTTTTAAGATCACCAGCCAAACTGGTGATGTAGTTATTACAGATATTACGTTCAATTCAAGTTTCAACACTAAGCTTCTCAAGCGCCCAAAGGATAAAAAAGGAGATGATTCAAAGAATGAAGATAAATAAAAGGACAAACTATTATATGAGATCAATTAAAATAGCTCTGCTGCTTGCCGTTATCAATATTTGCGGATATGCGCAGTTCAGAACACATCAGAATAACGCGTTTTCTTATGGCGAAAGACTTTCTTTTGAGGTCAGTTACGGCTTTATAACAGCTGCCGAAGCATTTATGACGGTCTCGCCTTCGCCGTTCATGTACAATAACCGCGAAACTTACGAGGTGAACTTTGATGTGAATTCACGCTCCAGCTTTGATAAGATCTACAAGGTTCGTGATAATTACAAAACATTCATAGATGTTCAGGGTATATTCCCCTGGAGGTTTGAGCAGCATATAAGGGAAAGCGATTTCAAACATGATTTTGAGGCTACATTTATTCAGGAAAGTCTTAAGGTCTATACCAAGGTGAACTATGTTGAAGATAAAAGCCATATTTCGCCAAGTGAATATGTACAGGATCTGATTTCATCATTCTACTATGCCAGAACGCTTGACTGGAAAGGCAAAAAGGATGGGGATGTAGTAACCGTTAATTACTTCTACAAAGATAACTTCTACCCGCTGGATATACGCTTTGAAGGCAGGGAAACTGTTGATGTTTCGGCAGGGGAATTTAAAACTTTTATACTCAGACCCATGCTTAAAGAGGGATTTACAAATAAAACATCAGATATCTATATCTATTTAAGCGATGATGAACGCAAGATTCCTGTAAAGGTTAAGATGAAGATCGTGATCGGCGCATTGGTTGCTGAATTGACTCAATACACCGGCCTTAACGGCCCGCTGGATTCTAAGGTAGGGGATTAATTAACATTCTGTCATCCCCGCGCAGGCGGGGATCTCTATTAATAACTGTATAGACGTGCCGCTGGCACGTCTTTTTTTATAGCTTCCATTTTACATTCAGCCCCCCACGTTTGTTATCCATCCAGGGTGAAATAGATAATCTTGTATCTGGATCAGCCTTAATCAAAAAATTATTAACTATTGCGCTTAGTGCAAAAGAGGCCCCAAAGAAAGTTAATACGCCTCCGTTAATTGAACCTTCATCGGATTTATCTTCACCTAATACCTGGTTCTTTAACGCAAACAGCTCCTTTCGAAGAGAATATATCAGTATAGATGAACCGCTTCCTATTATGGCTCCTGCCAGCAGGTCACTGGGATAGTGTAAACCAAAATACGGCCTGCCATATGCTGTAACCAAAGCCCATAAATACATCGGTGCGTAAACCTGCGGGTATTTAGGATACCTCAACGCGAAAGATGTTGCCATAGCAAATGTTGTACTGCTGTGACCCGAAGGAAATGAATATACATCCAGAAAAGGCATACCTTTTGTATGTACTTTCTGTAAAGCTGTCAACGGTCTATCGCGTTGAATAAACAGTTTGAGCCCGAAGGTTATCGAAATATTTGTGAATTCTGAAAGCGATAAAAGATATGCTGAGTTTTCATCATATGTATGACGTTTAACCCTGCTGTAAATGAAGAGTGAAGGTGGCAGCATTATGGCAACCGGAAGCATAGACCTGTCAAACGTATTGAAGACTCGTGTTTTAAATGGTGATCGGGAATTGTTGATTTTACGGAAGAGACGGACATCGAAATTATCGGGATCTGTTTTGAAAGTCTTAAGGACAGTATCACTTTTTTCCCCGGGAGCGAAATTGATCGTTTTATGCTTGTCTTCAGCGTTTGTCTTAAGTGAATCAAATAACTTAAAATTTATCGTATCCTGGCTATAAACTATTATCGGCAGGCAAATCAGTATCAATATTGTCTTAATGTTAATTGGCATAATGAATGAGATCCTTCTCTCACTGCTAAAGCAGTTCGCTCAGGATTGGTAGTTATTTTTTCTTTTTCTTAGTGTTACCTGATTTTTTATTATCTTCCGGCAGGGGATAAAGCTTTTTATACTGCTGCCAGTACCACATTATA
The DNA here is from genome assembly GCA_002344125.1 of Ignavibacteria bacterium UBA2360. Taxonomy (GTDB): domain Bacteria; phylum Bacteroidota; class Ignavibacteria; order Tepidaquicellales; family OLB5; genus OLB5. The sequence goes on from DDTQ01000006.1 coordinate 119,021, forward strand.
TTTTCTACGTAGTTATATGGTTCTTTCCAGTTGGCAAATACTGCATGCGGCGGCCTTGAATTCCACACAAGCTGGTGCAGTGAATCATTTCCCGGCGCGAGCAGTTTCATGTATTCCTTTACAATATCCCAATCCTTATAATCCTGGTTAAAGTAATAAGCCATGCTCATAGCGTCTTCAATGTGACCCGAGCCCGCATTGTATGATGCCAATGCGAATTTATACATATTCGTATCGCCTGTGCCGTAAAATCTGCCAACAAGCATAGCGTAATAATAAATGCCGGCTTTCAGGTTATTTACCGGTGAACGGTGCTCTTCAAGGTTAAGTGTCTGCTCAAGCATTGAGCCTGTCCTTGGCATTATCTGCATAAAACCGTAAGCTCCCGCATGCGAAACCGCATCGGATGTAAATGCTGATTCCTGTCTTATCATAGCGAGTATCAATCGCCAATCGAGATTATAATATTTACACTCTTCAAAAATAATATCCCCGTACTGTTCCAGTATCTGATCAGAGCCTCCCTTGTTGAACTTGCGGTTAGGGTTGCGGATTATCTTCACCATATTTTCGTACCTTGCAACAGAATCAGCAGCATTAAATGTGCTGTCATTCAGATTATAAGTGAAAATATCAAACAGATTTTGCCAGTTTAAAAAAGCGCTTTCAATATTTATCGCATTCCTATAGCTTACATTTTTCATGTAATTATCGCTCCTGGTCTCACTCGAGGTTTCTACCGGTGGAATTACTCCGTCAGGATTTGAACTTCTGGTCTCAATTGGTGACCCGGCTCCGGTATCACTGAATTTTATAATAACGGTTACAAGAGCAATAAGTATCATTGCCGCCACAATTATGACGGGGATCTTCAGTAAATTATCTAATTTTATTGACTTTAGGCTCAAGTACACATAGAATTTAATGCAAATATAAACAGAATAGTTTCAATTTTAGCATTTTTTTATCCTTAATGAAATGCTATTATTTGTTGGATTTATCAGTATTTTATGACAGCAATTGTTTGTTAAAATAAATGGATTTATTAAACTTTTTCCTGAAATTATTGTCTTATTATTGAAAAGTAGGGTAAAAAGCGGGCTGGATTTTGTTAGCAAACAGTATAAATACTATGATCTCAATAATTTACTATATGAACTGCCGGTAACCAAAAGCTCGCATAAATGACGGGGAACATTGCGAATAAAAATAACGATCCTGAACTGATTCAAAGATTTAAAAACGGTGATGTTACCGGTTTTAATGAAATTGTAAGAAAATACCAGCAGCAGGTTTACTGGGTAATAAGAAAGATAGTTCAGGATCATGACGAAGCCGATGATATTACACAGGAAGTGTTCATAAAAGTACATTCTGCACTTAAGGATTTCAGGGAAGAATCGAATCTATTCACATGGCTTTACAGGATAGCAACCAATTATTCCATCAATCATTTAAGAAAAGCCAGGGTAAGGAATACTGTCAGTGTTGAGCTTGTGGTTGAACCAATTGAATCCAAAGATAAGGGTGCGGATGAAGCAATTGATGATGAATCCAGGCGCAGGTACCTTGAAGAAGCAATTGAAACTCTCCCCGCGCAGCAAAGAGCAGTGTTTAATATGAGGTATTATGACAGGCTGCCATATGATGAAATAGCTGAAATACTGGGTAGATCTACCGGCGGGATCAAAGCTAATTACTTTCATGCTGTAAAAAAAATAGGGGAATACGTAAAAGGAAAAATAGAATATTAAATCAAAAGGCAATAGTAAAAAGGCAAAAAACTGAAGTAAAAGAAATAACAAATGAACAGCAAATTAAACATAGAAGAAATTCAGCTTTTGATCCCTGATTACATTTCAGGAGAGTTGAGTGATTCTGAAAGATCCCTAGTCGAAAGTGCCTTAAGTGAGTCAGCGGAGTTAAATGAGTTTTACATTGAAATGAAGGAAACACTGAACTTTGTCAGTTCAGTGAAATTTACCGAGCCTGCCCCGCAGTATTGGAATACTTTGCTGCCAAGAATTCACGAGAAAATAGAAAACCGACAATCAAAAGGATTTTCATGGGATAATGTTACCGCATTATGGAAGGTACTTGTGCCGGTTGCCGCTGTTATACTCATAGCACTGGTTTACTTCCTTGTGAAACCTTCTGCTACGCAGCTTACAGAAGAAAAGAAAATTGAAAAGATCACAAACGATACATCCGGAGATAATAATAATGTAAAGGAAGATAAACAGGAAGAGAATCAGGAAGACAGGAAAGATGAAAAAAGCATTGTTAATGAACAGAAAAAAGAGAGCGTGAACGATGCTGCTGAAAACAGATCATATATTATAAAAAAATACTGGGTCAGATATTATGATGAGATCGTGAAGGATGAAACTGCAAACAATGTTACTGATAGATCATATGAAAATATGAAAATTGAACAGATTGTGCTGGATGATGATATTGAAGGCACATCCATCTTTGTTACTGATGAAAATTCAGGACTCGATGATGAAACAATTAACGAACTCAAAAAACTGGATGATAACGAGAGATCATTGCTGCTTGAAGAACTCGTTAACAGCAATCTTTAAAGCGTACAAAATTATACAGGTATGAAAAAAAACTACAATATATTTTTACTCCTGGTATTAACATGCATGGTCTTCGGTTCTTCCGCAATTGCGCAGGATGATTTCCGCGAGAAACTGCAGGAGATAAAGCTTGAAAAACTTACCGCTAAGCTTGAACTTGACGAGAACACCAAAACTGTATTCATAGAAAAGTATAAGCTCTTCACTTCGGAAATGAAAACTCTTAATAAAAAAAGAGCGAAAACCTATAAGCTTATGACCGAAAACATTGAGTCCGGTAACGGGCTGGATTCAATTGTAGATCAATTGCTTGATTGCGAAGAGCAAATAAACGCAAAACGCGAAGCGTTTGTTGATGATATGAAAACAATTTTAAGCGCCCGCCAAATTGCAAGGATGATTATTTTTGAAAGGAAATTCAACAATGAATTGAAAAAGCTATTGAAGCAGTATCAAAAAGATAACAAAACAGAAAAACCCTTTAAAGATTAATCACTTCCGGGCAGATGTTTGAAACCCAAAGCTTTCATCGCGTCTGATACCACAAAAAATGAGCCAAGTATCATTATCTTTTTAGCGTGTAATTTTTCTGCAATTAGAAGTGAATCCTTTATACGCGCGGCTGCAAGTAAATCTGATTTTTTAAAAATTCTTAAAGCGGCGGTGTATAAGATCCCGGGCTCAAGAGCTCTTTCATATTCAGGTTTGGTTAAGATCACTTTTGTTTTAAGTGCCTTGATCTCCTTAAGAGCTCCCATATGATCCTTGTCATTCATTATCCCGAATATTACAACATCAGGTTTGAAATTAATTCTCTTTGCGGCATTCACGGCATTCCTTATGCCATCTGGATTATGTGATACATCAAGTAAGTAGTTTCTTGATCCTGTCTTTAATTCCTCAAGTCTTCCAAAATAACCCGCATTTTGTTTAACATTCTTAATGCCTTGCTTCAGCTTAGGTATTAGAAGTTGCTCCCTGTTTATTCTCAAAAACTCTTTGGCAGCATAATAAGCAGCTGCTGCATTTCGCGTCTGGTAACTGCCTGAAAGGGGAGTTGTAAGTTTTATGCTTTTGCTGCCTTTCGGAATCATAGTAAATTGCAGGCCGCGGTTTGTATTCTTTATTATCTTCAGCTTTGCTGCATCATCCAGATATACCAGATCCCTTTTTGGTATAACCTTGTGAAAGAGACTAACGAGTTTGTTGTTATTATCACTTACGATAACTTTTGTATCTTTCTTAACTATACCCAGCTTTTCCATGGCGATCTGTTTAAGTGAGTTGCCAAGAAATTGCATGTGGTCCATATCTATCTGCGTAATTACCGATACTTCCGGTTGAAGTATGTTGGTTGAATCAAGCCTGCCGCCCAGTCCGCACTCAATAACAGCGGCTTCAACGCCTTTATCGGCGAAGTAAGTAAATGCCATTGCGGTATTTACTTCAAAAAATGAGGGCTTAATGCGCTTTATGAGTGCTAAGTTCTTTGTAAGGAAGCGTTTTATATATGTATCGGAAATTTGATTGCCGTTTATGCGTATTCTCTCGTTAAAATCTAAAATATGGGGTGAAGTAAACAATCCGGTTTTGTAACCATGCTCCTGAAGTATTGATGCCGTGAATGACGCAGTTGCCCCTTTACCGTTTGTACCGGCTATGTGAATTGATTTGAATGAATTTTGCGGATTGCCGAGTGCCTTAAGCAGCCTTGTTATATTTCTAAGGTCATATTTCATACCTGAGCGCTCCAGGCTGTAAAGATATTGGAAGTATTCTTTGATTGTTTTCACTTTGTTTTCCCCGGCCAAACAAGCAATATTTCTTCAGCTATTGACTCAATAGATTTGTTTTCTGTATCAATAATTAAATCTTCAAGTTGTTTACTCTCAAACATTTCAATCAGCTCAAGGGCTCGTTTCTTGTGCCAGTTTAACAGGCTTCCAATTTCCCTTTTTTCAAGTCTTTTATGCAATGTAGCAGGGGCAGCTTTTAATCGCACAACGTATATATCAGATCCGCTTATAAGCTCATTAAAAACTTTAATCTCTTCTTCACTTTCAACTACTGTTGGGATAACAAACAGATTAATACCCTTTGCGATATAATTAGGTAATATTGACTTTAAATTTAAAATACCAAGCCTGAAATTAAATCTATCGTCAGCGGGTGGGGGATAGGCAGCAGTCAGCCAGTCGAAATCAATTACTGCCGAAGGTATCTTCTTTGCTGAAAGCATGTCAAATACTGCCTCGGCTGCTGAAGTTTTACCTGATCCTACAGGTCCTGTAATTATTAGTATTGAGTGCCCGGTTTGCATAATAGTTTGAATAAAAAACCCCGACTGAGATCGGGGTTTTAATTGTGACGCATGAATAATTCTATTCTGTTTCTGCTGTTTCTTTAGCTTTTTTCTTTGTCTTCTTAGCTTTCTTTGGTTTTTCTTCTTCCGCGGGTTCGGCGTCTTTGCTTGTTACAAGAAGATCCTTGTAAGCTTTTAAGCCTGTACCGGCAGGAATAAGCTGTCCAACGATAACATTTTCCTTTAAACCCTGAAGTGCATCTACTTTGCCTTCAATTGCGGCATCAGTTAACACTTTTGTGGTTTCCTGGAATGAAGCAGCTGAAATAAAGCTATCGGTTGTGAGTGATGTTTGAGTTATACCCAAAAGCACCGGGTTTGCAATTGCCGGATTCGCATCGCGGAACTCGATCAGCTCCTTGCCTTTTTTCTTAAGTTCAGCATTAAGTTCTTTTACCTTCTTCTTATCCATCATATCATACATTTTCACTTTGCCTGAATCACCTTTATCGGTAACAATTATCTTGTTCCTTAACGTTTCGTTTTCGGTTAAGAACTTGAAGCGGTGAACAACATCGCCTTCAAGGAACATGGTATCACCTGAATCAACTACTCTCACCTTCTGAAGCATCTGTCTTACGATAACTTCAATGTGTTTATCATTGATCTTCACACCCTGCATTCTGTATACTTCCTGGATTTCATTAACAAGGTATGCCTGTACATCGCCTACGCCTTTTATCCTCAATATATCATGCGGGTCAACTGAACCGCTTGAAAGCGCTTCACCGGCTTTTACATAATCACCATCCCTGACAAGAATATGCTTGCCTACGGGAATCATATATTTCTTTTCAATAGCGAGATCCGCGGTTTTAACCTTTACTTCACGTGAGCCTCTCTTAAGTGAACCGATCTCAACAAAACCGTCAATTTCAGTTACAACAGAAGGAGAGTTCGGGCTTCTTGCTTCGAATAATTCTGTTACTCTCGGCAAACCGCCTGTGATATCCCTGGTTTTACCGGTATCTCTTGGGATCTTAACAAGTATCTGTCCTGCATAGATCGGCTCATCATTATTTATCAATAAATGCGCCTGAGCCGGGATAATATACTGGCTTAGCAGATCACCTTTGGAATCAGTTATCTGAATTGTAGGACTGAGTGTCTTATCCTTGGATTCAATAACCACTTTCTGAATATGGCCGGTTGTTTCATCCGGCGCTTCAACGTAACTTACGTTTTCTTTAAGATCAGCGTACTTAGCGGTACCGTTGTGCTCAGCTACAATCACTGAGTTGTATGGATCCCACTCGTAAAGTACCTGGTTCTTTTCAACCATAACTCCGTCTTTCACCATTAAATGAGCTCCGTAAGGAACGTCATACTTTGATACCAGGCGGTTGTTTTCATCCAGTATCTGGATAACACCGTTACGGCTGTGTGTTACATAATACTCACCCTCTGTTGAAGCCGGGTTGGTATATTTAATTGATTTAATACTGTCAAATTTAACTTTACCTGCGAATTTTGTAGGTATCCTTGATTGTGTTACGATCCTGCTTGCAGTACCACCAATGTGGAATGTACGCAATGTAAGCTGTGTACCCGGCTCACCGATTGACTGAGCGGCTACTACACCTACTGCTTCGCCAACATCAACAAGCTTGCCTGTTGTCAGGTTTCTTCCGTAACATTTAGCGCAAATACCTTTGCGTGATTCACATGTTAATACAGAACGTATTTCAACAGCCTGAATTGAAGTTCCGGCAATCTGCTGAGCAAGATCCTCATCAATGATATCACCTGCTTTTACAAGTGTTTTCCTTGTCAGCGGATCAACAACGCTCTGTAAAGCTGCACGGCCTAAAATTCTTTCTGCCAATGGTTCTTTTATATCTTCACCGTCTTTTAATGCTTCAACGGTAAGTCCGCGGATCGTTCCGCAGTCATTTTCTGATATAATTACATCCTGTGATACGTCAACAAGTTTACGTGTTAAGTATCCCGCATCAGCTGTTTTTAAAGCAGTATCTGCAAGACCCTTACGCGCACCGTGAGTTGATATAAAGTATTCAAGGATTGAAAGACCTTCCTTAAAGTTAGCAATGATCGGGTTTTCAATAATTTCCCCGGCCTGTCCTGTCATGCTCTTCTGAGGTTTAGCCATAAGACCCCTCATACCTGCAAGCTGGCTTACCTGGTCCTGTGAACCTCTCGCGCCGGAATCGATCATCATATGCAATGAATTGAAACCGTCTCTTGATGTTCTTAATGTGCTCATAAGATCACTCTTAACATCATTGGTAGCGTGGGTCCAGATATCGATTACTTTATTATATCTTTCACCTTCTGTGATAAGACCTCTCATCCTTGATTTCTCAATCGCGTCAACCTTCTTCTGAGCAGTTTCAATTATCCTGTCTTTTGATTCTGGCACCACGATATCATCAAGATTTACTGAAAGACCGCCTTTCATTGCATAGCGGAATCCGGTTTCTTTTAATGCATCAAGGAACTGTACTGTCTTTTTGTTGCCAACGCTTTTAAATACTTTGGCGATATTTTTAATTATACCTTTTTTGGTAAGCAATTCATTTATGAAAGGCGCGCCTTCAGGAACGATATTATTGAATAATATACGTCCAACTGTGGTTTCTATTATCTCGCCCTTTATTCTCACTTTTACCTTTGCATGAAGTCCTACTTTGCCGTTATTATGGGCAACAACAACTTCTTCGGTGCTTGAAAACATTTTATCTTCGCCAAGATCGCCTTTTTTGTATTTGGTGAGATAGTAACATCCTAAAACTATTTCCTGGTTAGGAACAGTTATGGGGTCACCGTTCTGCGGCGACATCAGGTTGTGACTTGAAAGCATAAGTACACGCACTTCAAGCTGCGCTTCAGGAGAAAGGGGAACATGAACCGCCATCTGGTCACCGTCAAAATCCGCGTTGAATGCTGTACAAACAAGCGGATGCAGCCTGATAGCTTTACCTTCAACAATTATCGGCTGGAAAGCCTGTATGCTGAGCCTGTGAAGGGTAGGGGCACGGTTAAGCATTATTGGGTGTCCTTCGATCACGTTTTCGAGTACTTCCCAAACTTCAGGGGTTCTTCTTTCAATTAGTTTTTTAGCGCTCTTCACGGTCTTTACAAGATCCCTGTCAATAAGCCTTCTTATAACGAACGGCTTAAAGAGCTCAAGAGCCATATCCTTTGGTAAACCGCACTCATGCAGTTTCAATTCAGGACCAACCACAATTACCGCACGACCTGAGTAATCAACACGTTTACCAAGCAGGTTCTGTCTGAATCGTCCCTGTTTTCCTTTCAGGATATCTGAAAGTGATTTTAAAGGCCTGTTTTCTGATTTTACAGCGGTTGCGCGCCTCGAGTTATCAAGTAAAGCGTCAACTGCTTCCTGAAGCATACGTTTTTCGTTGCGAAGTATTACCTCAGGAGCTTTTATATCTATAAGTCTTTTTAATCGGTTATTTCTGATAATAACGCGTCTGTAAAGATCGTTAAGATCTGATGTGGCGAACCTTCCGCCTTCAAGCGGCACCAGTGGTCTTAACTCAGGCGGTATCACCGGAATGACATCAAGTATCATCCATTCTGGTTTATTCTGCCTTCTGCCTTCTTTTTTCTGGAAGGATTTTAAGACTCTGAGCCTTTTTATCAGATCCTGTTTTTTCTGAACGGAAGTTTCTTCGTAAAGCTGTATTCTTAATCTTGCAAGGTCTTCTTCAACATCAACGCGTCTCAGAAGTTCTTTTACAGCCTCAGCTCCGTTTTTACATACAAATTTATTCGGATCAAAGTCATCCAGCTCATCCTGATCTTCGGGAAGATTGTTGAGTGCGTTCAGGTACTCATCCTCTGTAAGCAGGTCATTTTTAGTGTACTGAGTAGGACCCGGATTTACAATTACATAGTTTTCGTAGTATATAATTCTTTCAAGTTCTTTGTTTGTTAAGCCGAGCAGGTAACTTATCTTGCTTGGAGTTGAACGGAAGTACCAAATGTGAACCACTGGCACGCTCAGGGATATGTGTCCCATTCTTTCGCGCCTTAAGCTCTTCAGGTTCACTTCCACACCGCATCTGTCGCAGACTATGCCATGATATCTTATGCCTTTATATTTTCCGCAGTGGCATTCCCAATCCTTCACAGGACCGAAGATCTTTTCACAGAATAGACCGTCTTTATCCGGCTTAAAAGTTCTGTAGTTAATTGTTTCGGGCTTTAATACCTCACCATGTGAATTCCTGATTATGGAATCAGTGGACGCGAGATTTATCGCTATTTTGGTAAATGCCTTTTTTACTTTTTTCTGATCTCTTTTAAAAAACATATGTTTTTATGATTTTAATTAGTCTAATGTGATATCAAGGCACAAGCCCTGTAATTCTTTTACCAATACGTTGAAAGATTCCGGAACCTGCGGTTCAGGAGTGTTTTCACCTTTGATAAGTGTTTCATACGTTTTGGATCTTCCTGTAACGTCATCACTCTTAACAGTGAGGATTTCCTGGAGTGTGTAAGCAGCGCCATAACCTTCAAGCGCCCATACTTCCATCTCTCCGAATCTCTGACCGCCGAACTGAGCTTTACCGCCCAATGGCTGCTGTGTAATAAGTGAATATGGTCCAATTGACCTGGCGTGGATCTTATCATCCGATAAATGCGATAGTTTCATCATATAGATGTAACCAACAGTTACCATCTGGTCAAATTGTTCGCCTGTCTGGCCGTCATACAGTATGCTTCTTGAGTTACTGGGTAAGCCTGACTGTACAAGTATATCTGTGATATCTTCAAACGATGCGCCGTCAAAAACCGGGGTTGCGAACGTGCAGCCAAGTAATTTTGCTGCCCAGCCTAATGCTGTTTCGTATAGCTGACCCAGGTTCATACGCGAAGGTACGCCAAGCGGGTTAAGTACTATATCAACAGGTGTTCCATCTGGCATGAAAGGCATATCCTGCCTTGGGACTATTTTAGCAACAACACCCTTGTTACCGTGGCGTCCTGCCATTTTATCACCCACAGAAAGTTTTTTCTTCTTGGCTATGTAAACCTTAGCCATTTTAACAACGCCTGTTGGTAATTCATCACCTAATATGATCTTATTTCTGTTTCTCTTTGTCTTTTCTTCAATATCACTCAGTCTCGTTTTGAAGATCCTGTACAAATGCTGAAGTAATGATTGAGCTTTTTTTGAAGATGTCCAGTCATTGGAAACATCAAGTGTATCGATCCTGAAGTTTGGATTTTCAAGATGTTTTATGAATGTATCTTTCTTGATAGTTGTACCGCCTCTGATAATGATAGTACCGTCAATATCACGGATACCGAGGGAGTCTTTGTTATCAAACATCTGTCCCAGTTTTTCAGCCAGTTTTCTGTTAAGGTCATTTATAGCGTCATACCTGTCCTGTTCAAGTTTTTCGAGTTTTTTCTTCTCTTCTTTCTTGGTTTCAGTATCTCTTTGCTTTCTTGTGAAAAGCTTCTTATTGATAATGATACCTTTCATTCCCGGAGGCGCTTTCAATGAAGCGTCTTTCACATCGCCTGCCTTATCACCGAAAATTGCCCTTAACAGCTTTTCTTCCGGTGTCGGCTCAGTTTCACCCTTAGGTGTAACTTTACCTATCAGAATATCGTTTTCTTTTACTTCTGCGCCTATCCTTATTATACCATCTTCATCAAGATCCTTTGTCGCTTCTTCACTTACGTTTGGAATGTCACGGGTCAGTTCTTCTTCACCGCGTTTTGTATCACGTACCTGTAAGTTATACTCTTCAATGTGAACTGAAGTATATATGTCTTCTGCTACTATTCTTTCGCTGATCACGATAGCATCTTCAAAGTTGTAACCTCTCCACGGCATGAAAGCAACAAGTACGCTTCTGCCCAGAGCAAGTTCACCTTTATCTGTAGCAGCTCCGTCAGCAAGGCATTCGCCCTTTTTGACACGCTGGCCTACTTTAACTATAGGTTTCTGGTTGATCGATGTATCCTGGTTCGTTCTTAAGAACTTGATCAGGTTATATTCTTTTATTTCTTCATCATCAAAGCTTAACAAAGCTTCATCTGAATTTTTATCTATATCGTATTTTACAACTATCCTGTCTGCGGATACGTGCTCAATAACTCCGTCCGCTTCGGCAAGGATAAGTGTTCTGGAATCGTTTGCAACTTTTTTCTCAAACCCGGTGCCAATAAGCGGTGCTTCAGGCCTTAACAATGGAACGGCCTGGCGCTGCATATTGGATCCCATCAGCGCTCTGTTAGCATCATCGTGTTCAAGGAATGGTATGAGTGCTGCCGCTGCGCTTACGATCTGGTTTGGTGCAATATCCATATAATGAACTTCATCCGGATTTACAATAGGGAAGTCACCTTTATATCTTGCCTTAATTTTTGTTTCAGCCATTTTTTTATTCGCGTCAAGCTCAACATTTGCCTGGGCAATAATAAAGTCATCTTCCTTTTCAGCTGAAAGGTAATCTATTTCGTTAAGGACTTTGCCGTTCTTAACTTTACGGTATGGGGTTTCTATGAATCCGAAATCACTGATCCTTGCATGTGTGCAAAGTGATGAAATAAGACCAATGTTCGGACCTTCCGGGGTTTCAATAGGGCAGAGGCGGCCGTAATGAGTGTAATGTACGTCACGTACCTCAAAGCCCGCGCGCTCTCTTGTTAAACCGCCCGGTCCAAGCGCAGATACTCTGCGTTTGTGGGTCATTTCGCTTAGCGGGTTGGTTTGATCCATATACTGCGAGAGCTGGCTTGTTCCAAAGAATGAAACAAGAGCTGTTGTGATCGTTCTTGCGCTAACCAAATTGCCCGGTGTGATATTTTCTTCATCATGAATGCTCATACGCTCGCGGATGGTTCGCGACATTCTCGCGAGACCAACATTGAACTGAGCGGCAAGCTGCTCGCCAATTGAGCGAACTCTTCTGTTGCCTAAGTGATCAATATCATCAATTTCTTTTCTTCCTGCTTCAAGATCTACAAGATAATTGATGATAGATATAATATCTTCTTTTGTTAATACAGTTTTATCGGAAGGTATTTCAAGATTCAGCTTATAGTTTAATTTATATCTTCCTACTTCACCAAGATCATATTTCTTTTCATTGAAGAATAGCTTATCAACTAAGTTCTTGGCTGATTCATCATCCTGGTCAGGTCTCAACTGCTCAGAGATCTGCTCTAATGCGTCAATTTCTGACTGAGCGGCATCTTTGTTCAGTGTGTTCGCTATCAGTGATTCTTCATATGGTCTATCAGATTTAAATAATTTTATCTTTGTGATAGTTGATTTATTTATCTTCTCGATAAGTTCTTCATCAACTTCAGTAGCTTTTTCCGCAATCAGCTCGCCGGTTTCCTTATCAATAAGATCATCACTTAGCTGTTTGCCCATGAAGTTCTTCAGATCTTTCTTTTCAACAACTTCAAGAAGGCCGAAGAGGTCTAATATTTCTTCATTGGTTGAGTATCCAAGAGCCCTAAGAATTGTTGTTACAGGGAATTTCTTTCTTCTGTCAATATATGCAAAGAGGCAATTGTTGATATCTGTTGTAAACTCAACCCATGAACCCTTCATAGGGATAATTCTCGCGGAAAACAGCTTTGTGCCGTTTTGATGCATTGATTCACTGAACACAACGCCGGGGGCTCTGTGCAGCTGTGAAACAATAACTCTTTCCGCACCGTTTATCACAAAGCTGCCGTAGGGTGACATATACGGGATATTTCCCATATAAACATCCTGCTCAACAGCATTGGAATATTCCTTTGCTTCTTTGTTGGGCTTGGTCGAAAGGCGTAACTTGGCTTTTAATGAAACTGCATAAGTTAAACCCTGTTCCTGGCACTCGCGGATAGAATACTGCGGTTTTTCGAGGTTATACTCTATGAATTCAAGAAGGGCTGTTTCCCTGGAATCGGTAATAGGGAAATTTCGTGTAAACACAGCCTGCATCCCTGTATCTTTTCTTTCATTGGGAGCAACATCTTCCTGGAGAAATTCCTTGAAAGCCTGGATCTGTACATTTAAAAGATCCGGAGCATCCGGCTGTTTCCCGGATTGAGAAAGATAGATACGCTCTCCGTTGAAATTGAATTTAGATATGTCTATTGGCATTTTTTTATTGACCTCCCGGTGGGGGTTTCTATAAATAGGTAATAGACAAGCCATTAGAACATGGCTTGTCTAAAATTTATGAAATTTAAGTATTTTTTGAGTTTATAGGATTCAGTTAGAACCTATTTCTTTTGGAATAGAATTTTTAATGTTTATTATTTTAATTCTACTTTTGCACCGGCAGCTTCAAGCTCAGCTTTGAGTTTTTCAGCGTCAGCCTTTGCAATACCTTCTTTTACCGGTTTAGGAGCACCTTCAACCAGACCCTTAGCTTCTGTTAAGCCAAGACCTGTAGCATTTTTAACTGCTTTAATCACGTTGATCTTTGAAGCGCCGGCATCAACCAGAACTACTGTGAATTCTGTTTTTTCTTCAGCAGCAGCTGTAGGAGCAGCTCCGCCTGTTGCACCTGCCATAACCATTGGTGCGGCAGCAGTAACGCCAAACTTATCTTCAAGTGCTTTCTTTAATTCAGCAGCATCTGAAAGTGTGAGGTTGCTTATTTTTTCTACTAATTCTTCTACTACAGACATTTTAATGTATCTCCTTAATTATTTAAGTTTTTTTTTATTTTTAATTTGCGTTTTTCTTAGCCACTTCTTCAACAATTGAGGAAAGATCTCTCATAACTGCGTTTATGGCGCCAACTATACCCGAGATCGGTGCATTCAGGCTTCCGATAATTGCTGAAACTATTTCCGGCTTAGATTGTAATGAGGCAAGCTGGTTAAGCTGTTTGCTTTCGTAAGCAACATTTTCTACCAATGCGAGCTTCAGTTTTGGTTTTTCCCCTTTATCATAAAACTTCTTTATGATCTTAGCAGGGGAGACCGGGTCATCAAATGCGAATACAATACCTGTAGGACCTTTTAAGTGTTCGTTAAGTTTATCACTTTGGGTGTTAAACTTCCCGTCACTTACCTGGAGCGCCTTTTTAACCAGAGTATTTTTCAAAACTTTGTACTCTACTTTTGCGTTAAAAAATTCATCTCTCAGTTCATTGGTTTGCTCAACAGTTAAACCGCTGAAATCGGTAATATATATGCTTGAAGCCCTGTCTAATTTTTCTTTTATTTCTAGAACTGATTGTTCTTTATCTTGCTTGTTCATGAAAGTCTGTTTTATAATAAATTAATGATGTGCTAATTCGTTTTTGCTGATAGCAAGCCCCGGACCCATTGTACTTGTGAGTGTAACACTCTTTACATACTGTCCCTTTGAAGTAGCCGGTTTCATTTTCAGAACCTGGTTTATAAAAGTGTGAATATTATCTTCAAGCTGTTTCGGCTCAAATGAAGCTTTGCCTACGCATGCGTGAACTATACCAGCTTTTTCAACCCTGAACTCAATTCTGCCTGCTTTAACTTCGTTGACTGCTTTTGCAAGATCATTGGTAACGGTTCCGCTTTTTGGATTCGGCATTAAGCCCTTAGGTCCTAAAACTTTACCAAGTTTACCAAGCTCGCTCATTGTATCTGGTGCAGCTATAATTACGTCCACATCAGCCCAACCATCTTTGATCTTTGCAAGATAGTCGTCAAAACCTACATGATCAGCTCCTGCGTTTCTTGCTTCTTCCTGCTTTTCAGGTTTGGCTACTACAAGAACTCTTACGGTTTTGCCTGTACCATGGGGGAGAGCTACTGTACCTCTTACAAGCTGGTCAGCCTGTCTGGGGTCAACGCCCAATCTCATAGCAATATCAATTGATTCATTGAATTTTGATTTTGATGTTTCTTTAAGTTTAGCTACAGCTTCAGTAATTGAGTATTCTTTATTGAAATCTACTTTACTGTTTATTTCTTTTCTCTTTTTTGTAACTTTCATTGTTATTAGTACCTTATTTATCCTTCTACTGTAATTCCCATGCTTCTTGCAGTACCGGCTATTACTTTTACGGCTGATTCAACAGTTCTTGCGTTAAGATCTTTCATCTTCAGGTTCGCAATATCTTCAACCTGTTTTTTGGAAACCTTACCGACTTTGTTCCTGTTAGACTGTGCGCTGCCTTTATCAAGCTTTGCTGCCTTTAAAAGTAAAACGGCTGCAGGGGGAGTCTTAGTAATGAATGTGAAAGACTTATCTGAATAAACTGTAATTACTACAGGAATTATCAGACCCTGGTCTTTTGATGTTCTTGCATTGAATTGCTTGCAGAATTCCATACCATTCACGCCTCTTTGACCTAAAGCGGGGCCAACGGGCGGAGCCATAGTTGCCTGACCGGCAGGGATCTGAAGCTTTACAAATCCAACTACTTTTTTTGCCATTTTATATTATTGTATCTTTTATTTTGTGTGAGTGCGTAATATTTTTAAATGATCTTAACAGGGAGAACTGGAAAGATCACATAATTTGTGTTGAAACTATTTTTCTTTTTCTATCTGTGTAAAATCAAGTTCAATAGGTGTCTTTCTGCCGAAAATGCTTACCATTACTTTAACTTTCATTCTCTCAAGATTGATTTCATTAATGGTACCGTTGAAGTTAACAAACGGTCCGTTAACTACTTTAATGAGATCGCCCTTTTCAAACTGCATATCTATCTTTTCTTTCTCATCTGAATCATTGATCCTTCCGAGTATCCTCTTAACTTCATCATCTCTTAAAGCAATTGCTTCGTTTTTATCACCTACCATTTTAAGAACTGAAGGCGCATGATTAAGCAGGTAAATAACTTCTTTATCCAGATCAGCGGCAACGAGTACGTAACCCGGAAAGAAATTTTTATATTTTATCTTTTTCTTGCCGCCTTTTACTTCAAAAACTTTTTCTTCAGGAATGAGAACCTGAGCTATTTTGTGCTCTATGCCAAGCTCTGCTATTTCAGTATCAAGGTAATTCTTTACTCGTTTTTCATGTCCGGTTATTGTCCTGACGGCATACCATTTTTTATCTGTAACAATCTCAGTCGTGGCTGATTTCTCTTCACTCATATCAGTTAGAATATTATTTTTAATCCTTCATTAATTACTTTATCCACGGCATAAACAAATACCGCGAATATAAGTGAAGTAACTATAACAACCATCGTTGATTCTTTTAGTTCTTCTCTTTTGGGCCAGGTTACCTTCTTCATTTCTTTTACGATATCAGTGAAGAAGCCTATGATTTTATTTTTCAATCTTTATAGATCTCCGTATTTTATTGCTTAAGTTCAGAGAATGTTGCACGTCAGGAGGGACTCGAACCCCCAACCTGCGGTTTTGGAGACCGCTGCTCTACCAATTGAGCCACTGACGTATTACTCCATCAGCTTGTTTTATTTGGTTTCTTTGTGCAGAGTGCGTTTAGTGCAATGTCTGCAGAATTTTTTATATTCTACTCTGCCTGAATGCTTTGTTTTGTTCTTTGTCGCACTGTAATTTCTGTTCTTGCAATCAGTGCATTCCAATACGATAATTAATCTTCCGTCTTTTGCCATGTGTATATTATATCTTTATTTTTTGTTTTGAGCGGGAGACGAGACTCGAACTCGCGACCAACAGCTTGGAAGGCTGTGACTCTACCAACTGAGTTACTCCCGCTAATCAAATCTTGTAAATAATGTTAAAGAACTCGCAACCAATCCCGCTTCAAGGGATGCTCTACCAACTGCCTGACTGCTCCTGCAGTAGCTACTCCCGCTTGTTTGAATTAATTTCCTATTTTGAAGTAGAGCTGATGACCGGGATTGAACCGGTGACCTCTTCCTTACCAAGGAAGTGCTCTACCAACTGAGCTACATCAGCAGTGAAAATAAAATCTATTCTAAAGAACTTTGAACTTTTTAAAAATAAAAATTCTGTGGGTAGAGAAGGATTCGAACCTCCGAAGGCATAAGCCGACAGATTTACAGTCTGTTGCGTTTAACCACTTCGCTATCTACCCTTAAATTTCAAACTTCAAAAATATCTAAAAAATAAACTAAAATCAAGTGATTTTATGTTGTACGGAGCAAAAACGTTAGTATATTTGGGTTAACTTTAAGTCTCCTGAATAAAATGTCTCCGGATTTCCTTTTACATTTATCACTATACTGCCATCATAACGTAAATCTATAATTTCACCGCCATTTAATGACATGTCCGGATTTACGAACTCACACTTTTTGCCTGTAATATTTGCACATTGTTTCCATTTTTCGAACAAAATTCGCAGTTTATCCTGGGAAAGAAAATCTAAATTTGAGGAAAACTCATTTAGCAGATCTACCAGAAGAGAATTAAGATCAGTTTTTGCACCTGTTATCTGGTACAGTGAGATTGCGCTCAAATCAGTTGAAAATGCAGCTTGATTGCAGTTGATCCCTATGCCTGTGATATACAATCCCGAGGGAAGCTTCGCTTCGGTCAATATTCCGCATAGTTTTCTGCCTTTATATAGTATATCGTTGGGCCATTTGATAACCAGATCATGTATAATTCCTTCTGAATTAATGTACCCTTTAATTTCTTTAAGCAGGATCATATAAACAAAATAGGAAAAGAATCTGATCACACTCTGATTTTCAGCAGGAGGGAGGTTGAATTTTGTTTTAATAGAAAAGGTTAAATTTGAATCTTTCTCAGATTCCCATTTTCTGTTCATTCTGCCTTTGCCCGCAGTTTGATTATCGGTTATAACAAGCGTACCGGGGGGAACTTCAGGTGAAGCGCAATATTCATTTGTTGAAGGTGTTTCTTCAAGATATAAAACAGATGAAACAAGATCGTTTCCAGCCAGTCCTGCGCGGATTTTTTCAATATCAAGCATTGTACTTAAAATTTGATGTAAGGAACTATAAATACTTACCTGTCATCAGCTTTGGGTTTTTTCCCCCTCTTGTCATTTTTTTCGTCATCTCTGTTTTTCCTGTTGTTTCCGTCATTTGCTTTAGCTCTTGTGCTGTTACCGTTGCTCTCATCGTAGATCTGTTCCTTTTCATATTCTCTCTCATTGTAAATCTCTTCTTTCTTCTTAGTCTCTCTTTTTCCGCTTGAAAAGTTTCCATAATTTACAGCCTCAAACAGATCAACTCTGCCAAATCCGTAATATTGATCCCAGCCTGATCTGTCTTCCCTGGGGTCACCAACCTGATCAATTGCTGTTTGTGTAATGATTTCTCTCAGATCTTTGTTTGTCCGTGAAGGATCCTGACCCAGCAGAATACTTGCAACGCCACTTACATAGGCTGTAGATTGTGAAGTACCGCTCCAGTAAACATCATAATTTGAATTATCTTTATAGTCTAATCCGTAAACCCTGTTGCCGGGCGCAACAACAGCAATATGTTTTCCCCAGTTGCTGCCGCCTCCCCAGGTAAACTCTCTGCATCTGCTGTCATCTGTATCGGTGGCGCCAACTGCAAGTACATTCTTGAAACTGGCAGGGTAATAAGTATCGCCGTTATTTTTGTTCATCATGCTGGCGACTATCAATGCGCCTGCGTCATTTGCAAAGTTTATTGCGTTCTCAAGAGTTTTGGAATAATCATAACCGCCTTCGCTCATATTTATTACTCTGGCACCGTTGTTTGCGGCATAGTATAATGATGCTGACCACCATGAATACTCTCCCAGATTTTCATCATCAAGATTCTTACAGATCATCAGCCTGCAGTTTTGGTCAATGCCGGCGTAACCCAGGCTGTTATTTGTAGTAGCCCCGACAGTTCCCGCTATATTCGTGCCGTGTCCGCCATCATCCCTTACATTTGCGTTATCATACGAGAAATTATAACCGTTAATATCATCAACAAAACCATTCCCGTCATCATCTCTTCCGTTCTTAACTTCTCCTTTGTTTACCCAAATCCTGCTGCTGATATCGGGATGATCTATCTTTGTTCCGGAATCCAAAATCGCAACAATGATCTCACTGCTGCCGGTTGCAACTTCCCACGCTTTAAGAACATTCATATCGGCGCCAGCCTTGCCTTTTTTGCCGGGAGTTGTCTTCACAGAGCCGTCATTATGTAATCCCCATTGCCTGCTGAACAGCGCATCGTTGGGAGCCGAGCCTGTGCCCATTTTTCCGGCAGCCTCTCCGATAAAATCAGGTTCTGCAAAATCAATTTTATTTTCACTTGTAACCTTATTGCACAATTCCGGAATATTTGTTTTGTCTTCAAAATAGACTACATAATAAGTATCAAATTCGTATTTATTATACAACTCTTCATTTCTTTTAAGATCTCTGGGGAAAAGTGATTTTGTCTTCTTGATTTTGATGTTATGGGCATTAAAAACTTCATGGAGTGTACTTTCATAATTAGCTGCCGCAACAAAGGAAGCTGCTATAATATTGGTGGACTTCTTCAGTTTTACAATTATGTGATCGTCAGCAAATCTCGATTTATCTGAAGTTTCAACCTGTACAAATTTATGTGCCGGAAATGTTATAAATGACGCCAAGATCAAAACTGCAAGAAATATTCTCTTCATATTATAGTGAAATTTTATCAAAAATGGTATTTTAGGCCAATCGATACTCTTGTTCCATCAATAAGCAGCCTTGAATACAGGGGATTATCTATGCTGTAAGTATTACCATTAATTGTAACAAAATCAACAGAAAATCTATCCTGAGATTCAAATGAGGCTTCTCTGAATTTAAACTCAAAATCCAGGGATAAGTTCCTTTGAACAAAATATTCAACACCGGCAAGTACATTCATACTAACTCCTGCTTTTCTGGAAACAGGTGATGTAGAATATGGACCGATATATCGGGTTCGGTTGCCGAAATACATTCCAGCTCCTCCTCCTATATATATCCTGAACCTTTCTGTGCTGACGGGCAAGTTCCATTTTACCCCTGCTTCAAGAGGGATCATATTATATTCCTCGGTGAATCTTACTGATGAAGAAGCAGAGTCATTTTCAAACCTCAGAAGCAGCTCATCATCTTTTACTTTAAGATATTCCGAAGAAATGTAAAACATTACATCAAAATTGGTAATATTTGGATTATATGTGATCTCAGCTCCGTATCCATAACCGCCATTGAGTTCAATCGAAGCGTCTCTAATAAATGAGACATTTGATTTAATATTATTTTGAAGTTCGGCTGATGAAACATACATTGCGTAAACCTGCAAAGTAAATTTGCCTGAACCGTTATATGGTCTTACATCATCATGGGGGCTTTCGGGCTGGGAGAATAAAAAATATGGGTTCAATAATGAAATTGAACCCATAATAATTATTATTAGTAATTTATTTTTCAAATATTACTGTTTTGTTATTTATTTACAGTGTGATATTATAGCAAATTAGCTTTCCTAAAGTTAATATGCAACTGGTGATGCACTTACCTGTACATCATATCTCTGTTATCAACAATTACAGCTTTATCTTTAAGTTCAGCAAGCCAATCCTGTACTATTGTTTGCTTCTTCTGTGTGACCAATGCTGCCTTTATAGTTTCATACTGTGCCTGGTAAATATTCTGATCGAATCCTGTGATATTTCTCATTTGCACTATATAATAACCTCTGGAGGTTCTGATTGGTTCGGAAATCTGACCATTCTGCAGTTTATAAACGGCATTCGCAAAATCAAAATCCGCGCCGATCATCGGGCTTGGAAGGGCTACAGTCACAGTATCTGCTTTCTGTATAACGAGTTGAGGGTTTATATTTTTCAGGGTGTTAATATCTCCGCCCTGAATCTTACCCTTCAGATCAATTGCCTGTTGTTTAAGTAAGTCAAGTTTTTTTTCTGTTTTAACAAGAAGGGGGAGCTGTTGAACTTTCAGCTCATCGAAGGAATAGTGCCCTTCAGGAAATTTATCAGTTATAAGATAAACCGCATAACCTGTTTGAATCTTCATTGGATCGCTTACTGCGCCTTTATCTTCTCCAAGTGCGAACTTTGTAACAGACGTGTTTTGTCCGGCACCCGGCACAAATGCGCCTTTGGTGATGTAGTTTGGAATATCAACCACCTGTAATCCAAGTTTCGTTGCTTCTTCTTCAAGGTTTCCTTTTTTCGAAACAAATGAAAAATCCTCAGCGCGCTTTCTTGCAGCATCCTTGGTTTTGGTCGAAGCTTTGGCAATGCTTTTAATATCGGCGAATTTGAATTCTTTACTTTGTCTGCCTTTTACTCTTATTATATGGTAACCAAACTGGGATTTAACAGGTCCTACAATTTCCCCAATAGCAGCAGCAGTGACTGCGTCTTCAAACTCTTTTACCATAGCGCCTTTACCAAACCAGCCAAGATCTCCGCCTTTGAATTTGTTTGATGGATCATCTGAATTTTCTGCAGCAAGCTTTACAAAATCTTCACCGCCTCTTAAACGCTGCGCAATCTGTTCAGCCTTTGTTTTTGCGGCGTTGGTATCTGTTCCGAAGTTAACAAGTATATGCTGAGCATTGCTGAAAGTTTCTGTGCCTTCTTTTGTATCCAGTAATCTTACAAGGTGGAAGCCGTCAGATGCTTTTATAACATCAGATATGCTATCCTTGGAAGCAGAAAAGAGAAATGCCGCAACCTCTGAGGCTATTTCGTTTGGTTTAACAAAAGTGTTTGAAAACTTCGTTAAAGAATTATCATTAACAACACCATATGTAGTTGAGTCATCTGCTTTCAGATTCTTGAGATCTTTTGCAAATGCTTTTAACATTTTTTCAGTGTATATAGTATCTTCCATCGTGGCAGCATCTGAAAAAAGAACATATTTCAGCTTTGCTGATTGCTCACGTTTAAATTCATCTTTATGGTTCTCATAATAATTTTTAAGATCTTCATCTGAAACCTGGATCTGGTTATCCAATACGGTATTAGGATCAAGGAATACAAATTCAAATGAAGCCTTGATATTCTCATCTTTAAATTTCTGCATCACTTCTGACTCTGTTACCCTGACAGTTCCTGTTATCACGCTCTGCAGTTTCTGAGAGAGAAGTGTCTGTTTGAGGTATTCTTCAACCTGAGCCCAGAACTTTGTTACTTCGGGGGTTTTAGTTGTCAGCGCCTGCTGGTAAACTGCCATGTTGAACTGACCGGTGGAATCAATGAAATTTCTCTTTATAACATCAGGTAATGTTTGGGGTGAGTTATAAACCCAATTCAGAATTTCCTGGTTAGTTACAGTTATGCCCAGTCTCTTAATTTCCTGTTCAGCCAGTATCTGTGAAACCATCTGTTCCCAAACCTGGTCTCTTATCATCTTAACAACATTTTCATCCGGATCCTCACCGGTTTGTTGTCTCTGCTGATCTATTGCAAAATTTACCTGGCTCTCAAAATCAGCGAATTTTATCTCCTGTCCGTTCACTGAACCCAATTCTGTGATCTGACCGCCTCTTAGGCCAAGGTAATCCATTCCCCACTCAAATACTATAGTAGCAAGAAAAGCTATTATTAATATTATCAGAATAATGTGCGTTTTATCGCGCAGCTTATTCATTAAACCCATAAGTAAATAAACCTCTCTTTATGCGCTGAATCTATGATTTAGCGAATTTTCAATGATTTTTAACAAAAAACAAACACAAATATAGTTTTATGTCAGTCAATAATCAATGTAAAGATAATGCCTTTTTAAATTATTGTAATTATATAATTATAGGGGTATTTGATCGAATTTTTGTCATAATCATCACTGAGAACCAGTTTTTCAGGTTTGTACATAAGACTCTTTAGAAACACTCAATTATACTGTCATTTTCAAACTCTCTCCTGAATATTTCATTTCCTGAAGGTGAAAGTTCACGTTTCGGTTTAACTGTTGTGGTTTCAGCCTTTTTGTTTTCAGTGGATTCAATCTCTTTAGATGTGAGAACTTTTTCGTTCCAGTTCTTTACCTCCTTATTGTAAATTGACGCAAGCATTACAAGTTCCTTTCCGTTAATCAAAATTGATTTCTT
The DNA here is from genome assembly GCA_002344125.1 of Ignavibacteria bacterium UBA2360. Classification (GTDB taxonomy): domain Bacteria; phylum Bacteroidota; class Ignavibacteria; order Tepidaquicellales; family OLB5; genus OLB5. Next base: position 141,922 of record DDTQ01000006.1, read on the forward strand.
TTTTACAAATATATCCAAGGAATGTTGTTAGGATATTTTTTTGTTGTTAAAATGTTGTTCAGTGCTATACTTATATTATAATCGCTTGTTAAACCAAGATTATTATATTAATTTTGATAAATGAGATTGTTTATATTGAGCAGGGGGGAGCATGAAATACAGAATAAACTTTCAAATTAGTGGAGATTTTCTGAAGGTTGAACTTTCAGGTAATTACCCATTGGATAAATTCAAAGAAATTTCAGGTGATATTGATAAAGTAATTGATGAGAATGGTATTTCAAAAGTACTTGTGGATCTCAGGAGTTTCGAGGGAAGGTTTGGAGTTTTTGATGGCATTACACACATCGAAAACTTCAGAGAAGAATCCAAGCTGCTGCAATTCGCAATTCTGGATATGCCTATGAACAAAGAAAAAAACGATTTCTTTGAAAACGCCTCATTCAACAGAGGGTATAAAGTGCTTTTTTTCTACAGCGAAATTGTAGCAAAAAAGTGGCTTGGTGTTGAAAATGCCGGTGAATTTGAAAGAGTGCTCGAAAAAGAGTACTAGCCTTCATTTATTTGTACTGCCGGGCTTGGTTACGGGAATCTTGTTCAGCCATTCAGGTACTTCATCCGGTTTGAATGCAACTACATCCATTTTTACAAGCGGCTTAAGGGGAATTCCGAAATCTACTTTACCGCCGGATCTATCCACAAGACAGCCCACGCCGACAATTTCAGCTTTAAAACGCTTTACTTCATCGATCACTTCCTGAACGCTGCCGCCTGTAGAGATTATATCTTCAACTATTAATACCCGGTCATCAGGCTTTACTTCAAAGCCGCGTCGGAATTTCATTTTGCCTTCAACGCGTTCTGTGAATATAGCCTTTGTATCCAGATTCTTGCCAACCTCGTAAGCCAGCAAAATTCCGCCTGTCATAGGTCCGACAACCAGTGTAACATTATCATTTCTGAACTTCTCTGCAAGCTCTTTGCAAAGCATTTCTGTGTACCTTGGACGTTCGAGAACACGGAATTTTTCTATGTAGTGCGGTGAGTGATTGCCTGATGTTAAAACAAAATGTCCGTCAAGCAATGCGCCTGAGTCTTTAAATAACTGAAGAATTTCCTGTTCTTTCATGGATGAAATTATAGTATTACTTTATGAACGTATTTTAATTCTTTGGATAAAAACCGCTGACTGACCTCTTTAAATTTATGAGGAAAATCTGAAACATAAAATACCGAATGATTTTTATCATTCATTTTATGATGATTAAGCAGATCTTTCTTCTCAAGGATCCGTTGTACTTCTTTGGCTGTTTCTCTGCCTGAGTCGATCAATTCAACTTTGTTTCCTACCGATCTTTTTATCACATCCCTCAGCAGAGGGTAGTGGGTACAACCCAATATGAGAGTATCAACTTTTCGGGCTTTCATCGGTTTCAGATATTCATCAGAGATCATTTGCGCAATCTTGTTCCTGTTCCATCCGTCTTCAGCCAGGTGAACAAATAATGGACACGGTTCCTGGAAAACATTCACACTGCTTTTGATCTTCCTGAGAGCCTTTTTATATGCGTTTGATCTGACCGTTCCTAAGGTACCTATGACACCCACCTTGTTTAATTTTGTATTCTCTATGGCGGCTCTGGCGCCGGGATCAATAACTCCAATCACTGGAATGTGAAAATGTCTTTTTAAAGTCGGCAATGATACCGAAGATGCCGTATTGCATGCGACTACAAGCATTTTGATCTTTTTCTTCATCAGGAAATAAGCCACTTGCAGTGAATAGTGTACTATAGTTTCTTTGGATTTATTGCCATATGGAACACGGCCTGTATCGCCAAAATAAATAATTCTTTCATTAGGCAGCAGCCTGTTAAGTTCTTTCACAACTGTCAATCCGCCTACACCGGAATCAAAAACTCCAATTGGCCTGGAAGCTTCATCCTGTTTATTTGATTTCATTTAAGATCTTTATTTAACGGGTGTTTAATTTTCTCGTATTCCTGTTTATAATCAAAATCCTCTTCCTGGAACGGGCATAAGTCATCTTTCAAAACCTGCTCTTTGCTGCCCTTGGTATTATGGCAGGGGCTGCAGGTTGATGCGTCGCCTTTAATCCCACCATTGCGTATAAAAAGCCCTTCATCTCTCATAATTTCAGCGGGTGAGTAACCCGAGCCTGCCCCGTGGCAGGCTTCACAGCCTACGCCCTCGGAGATATTGAAGGACTCTCCCTTTTCCATTCCTTTCAAACTGTATGCTGTGCTGTGGCATTTAAGGCATTTCTCTTCCTTATCAGGAGCTTGAAGTCCGTTCTTTGAAGCAAAATCCCTGGCTTTGTTACTGAATAAGACAGTATATGCGCCGGAGTGTTCGGAATTTTTCCAGATGGTGAACTGGTCTCCAATATTTTTAAGGTTGTGGCATTCACCGCATTTATCAGAACCGGTAATAACTATTGCTTCCTTATGCGGTTCAAGAGCGTTTTTTAGAAAGTACAATAGAGCGCTTATGAACAGGAAAAACAGAAGGTATGAAATATACTTCATATTTTACCGGTAACCCTTAAGCCGTTCTTATTTTTTGTATTCAAACTGAATTTCAATGTTAATATGCGGTGTATTGTTTTACTTCCTTTACTTCTGAGCCGCAGAGATCATTTATGGCGTTCTTAACGCCGGACCTTTTATCATTGGTAATATAAACTGATCTTGCAAGTTTTATGAATTCTTTATCGAATTTACCCAATGATTCTTTCTTCCTTATTTTGTCTTCAATATTCCATAATCTAAGGTTTATATTGTAAAGCTTAGCTCTCTCTCTTTTTATTGCTGCTTTAGCTGCCGCAGATATTTTGCCGTATTTATTAAGTGCTGATGTGAGCTGCAAAAGTTCATGTTTAACAAGTTTTAGCTTTGCAGCTTCTTTGACCTTTGTTTTCTTTATTTCAAGAATAGTGATCTTATCAATAAGCTCGCCGGGGGATACTGCAATTTTGAATTTCATCGCTTACCTCAGATTCTTCTTAATTCTGCTGATTATCATATCGAAATGTTCAGGGTTGTTCACAAAATCAATGTTGTCAGATTCTATAACCAGCACCTTACCCAGTGAATAGCTGTTTATCCAGCGGCTGTAGCTGCGGTTAAGCCTTTCGAGGTATTGTTTTTCAATGCTCTTTTCGAAATCCCTGCCTCGAAGTTTAATCTGTTTCACAAGTGTTTTAGTATCAGCCTTTAAATACACCACAAGATCCGGCGGCTTAAGATAAGACACCATCTCATAAAAGAGCGCGCGGTAGTTCATGTAATCGCGCTTTTCCATTCTGCCCATAAGGTAAAGATTGCGCGCGAATATTTCTACATCTTCATAAATTGATCTGTCCTGGATCACAGATTTTTTTGAAGCTATTATCTTCTTGTGAGCGTTAAAGCGGTGTGAGAGGAAATACACCTGGAGCTGAAAGCTCCATCTTTTCATATCAACATAGAAGTCCGACAGGTATGGGTTGTTTTGAACTGACTCAAAATACGGTGTCCACCGGAATTCCTTTGCTATCATTCTTGTAAGAGATGATTTACCTGAACCTATATTGCCCGCAACCGAAATGAAATACTTCTTTCCTGCCTTCAATTTATTCTGTATGTAATTTTCCGGAATGAAAACGATTAATCACCAAAAATAGCAATAAATTAAATATCATTCATTATATAAGTATGTGCATATCACCGTTGCAGAAGGGGAGAATGCAAACAGAAAAACCGTTAATTTGAGTTAACGGTTTTTCGTAAATCTTTTACGGCCTGTAAATTACTCGGCGGTTTCAGCAACAGGAGCTGTTTCAACAACAGGTTCTGATTTTTTAACCGGCGCAACAATTTCAGGTGAAATTCTTTCTTTGATCTTGGTGGCTGACTTGCCTTTTAAAGCTCTCAAGTAATAAAGTTTAGCTCTTCTTACTTTGCCTTCCTTTAATTTTTCGATCTTTGCGATAGATGGTGAGTGGATAGGGAATATCCTTTCAACGCCAACGCCGTTGGAAATTTTTCTGACGCGGAAGGTTCTTCCGATGCCTTCGCCTTTGATTCCCATAACTATTCCCTGGTACTGCTGAATTCTTTCTTTGTCGCCTTCGATAACTTTAACGTGAATGTTAACAGTATCACCTGACTGGAACTGAGGGAAGTCATTCCTCATCTGTGGAGTAGTTACTAAATTTATTTTGTTCATTGTTAGTCCTTGTATATTTTACTTATTTATAATTTTTTTCTCTTTACTCTGCTGTACTTTTTCTTTCCCTGATCAAGGCGCCATGCCGCTATATCTTTGTGGTTGCCGCCAAGTAACACCTCGGGTACTTTCATTCCATCAATTTCGGCGGGCCGGGTGTAAACCGGTGCGTCAAAACCTGAATCTGTCTGGAATGAGTCTGTTAAGGCTGATTCGCTGTCTCCCAAAACACCAGGGAGAAGGCGCACTACAGAATCTATCACAACTATCGCCGCGGCTTCGCCGCCTGTTATTACATAATCACCGATAGATATCTCTTTGGTAACGTACTTATCTATAACCCTCTGATCGATCCCTTTGTAATGTCCGCAGATAAAGAGCAGGTTCTTTTTAAGCGAAAGCGTATTCGCTTTTTTTTGATTGAACTTTGCTCCCTGGGGCGTTAGATATATTACCTCGTCATAACTGCGCTCACCCAGGAGTTTATCCAGACAGCTGAACAGCGGTTCAGGTTTCAGAACCATTCCCGCTCCGCCGCCGAATGGCTTATCATCAACGTGGCGGTACCGGTCTGTGGCATAATCTCTGAGGTTATGCAGTACAATTTCAGCGAGACCCTTATCCTGCGCCCGTTTCAATATGCTTTCATTGAGCGGGGCTTCAAGGATCTTTACAACTGCAGATATTACGTCAATTCTCATTAAATATATGTGCAGTTATTTAACAAACTCAGCTATCTTAAAACAGGGGAGTTTACAAAGAGAAATCGGATTATTACTCTTTGCCTTCCTCAATTTCAAGGTGACCGCTTTTATTGTTCTTTGCTGCTACCGCTGTAAACAACGTTCTCATTGATTTAGCGGTTTTTCCCTGTTTCCCGATGACCTTGCCAAGATCACCTTTTGAAACATGGAGTTTCAGTGTAACTTTGTTCTCATCAACGCTTTCTTCAACGCGTACGTTATCAGGATCATCAACAAGATTTTTGGCGATGTACTCAATAAATTCTTTCATAAGCATCCCCCCAGTTGGGTCGTTAATTAGTAGAATATTATTTATAGCAAAACAATAGTTCAAACCATTAGCGGGGACCGGAAAGACCTCATAATAATTAAGCTGGATGATGAATTGGACTTAATAATTAACAGATCTCGCTTATGCAGATTGATGTTTATGCAGACTGTTCTTCAGCTGCAGGCTGCTCTGCTGCCGGTGTTGTGGCTGTGGATTCAGCCGGTTTTTCCGCTGCTTTTTTCTTCTTTTCTTTTCTTCTTAATTTTTTATCATGCATTTTCTGAAGCTTTGATTCCTGCATGGATTCCCATTTAGAGAATTCTGCAGCTATCTTAGCGTCATCAGCACCCTTTTTTGAAAGGTGAAGTTTCAGCATGATACCTTTGCCTGAAAGGAGATTCTTAACTGTAACAGTTGGCAATGCGCCGGCTTTAAGCCAGTACATAGCTCTATCTTCAACAAGTTCAAGCTTCGCGGGGTGAACGTTCGGGTCATATTGACCGACCGCTTCAATGAATCTGCCGTCTCTTCTTGCTCTTGAATCTGCTGCTACAATTTTGTAAATGGGAGCTTTTTTTCTGCCCATTCTTCTTAATCTGAGTTTAACCATTTTTTCCTTCTGTTCCCGGGCAATTAAAGCGAAATTTTTCAATCGCTGTTGCTTCTTTCCGGGATGTTATTTTGTTATTGTAATATTTTTCTTACTTTGTCACCCTGAGCGGAGTCGAAGGGTGCTTCTAAACTTTTATTCCTGTCATTCGCTTGTTTGCGCTCCTTCGTTTACTTCTCACGCTCAGTATTGAAGTGTTACTTCAAGCTAAAATTCGGCGGAAGACCCATGTTGCGGAGCACGTTATTCATACCCCTGCCTTTTTTGAATGTCTTTATCATCTTCTGCATATCATAGAATTGCTTGATAACGCGGTTCACATCCTGTATGCTGGTTCCGCTGCCGGTTGCTATTCTTTTTCTGCGGGCGCCGTTTATGATATCCGGATTGGTTCTCTCGGTCAATGTCATGGAATTTATCACGGCCTCTACCTGGCGAAGCGGCTTATCATCAATTTCTTTGCCCTTCATGATCCTGTCAACACCCGGAATCATTCCCATTAACGATGAGAGTGAACCCATTTTTTTTATCTGCTGAAGCTGGTCTAAGAAGTCACCGAAATCAAACTTGTTTCCGCGGAACTTCTCTTCAAGCTTGGCTATCTTCTTTTCATCAAGCTCTTCGGGGAGCATTGTCGCGGCCTTTTCTACCAGTGACTGGATATCACCTTTGCCGAGTATCCTCGAGGCCATCCTATCCGGATAAAAAGGCTCGATGGCATCAAGCTTTTCGCCAACGCCAACAAACTTTACGGGCTTATCAACAACTGCCCTTATGGAAAGTGCGGCACCGCCGCGTGAATCACCATCTAATTTTGTTAAAATAACGCCGTCAAAATTCAACCTGTCGTGGAATTCCTTCGCGGTGTTAACCGCATCCTGACCTGTCATTGAATCCACAACGAAAAGTATTTCCGCCGGATTCAGTTTGCTCTTAAGGGTCTCAACTTCGCGCATCATCTCTTCATCAATGGCAAGGCGTCCTGCTGTATCAACAATCAGGGTATCCTTATAGTTCTGCTTGCAGAACTCAACCGCCGCCATGGCAATTTTTACGGGATCCTTGCTTTCATCGGAGTAAACCGCCACATCGATCTGCTCGCCCAGCGTTTTAAGCTGGTCTATAGCAGCCGGACGGTAAACGTCACAAGCCGCAAGCGCGGGATTTTTACCGCGTGACTTTAAGTACTTGGCAAGTTTACCCGAAAACGTTGTTTTACCGGAACCCTGGAGACCAACCATCATAATGACCGAGGGCACGTCATTGCTGAATTTAATATCGGTCTTCTTTTCGCCCATTAAGCGAACAAGCTCCGCGGTGATCGTATCTATTACGATCTTACCCGGGTTTATTGATCTTATTACATTTTTTTCAAGCGCTTTAGCCTTAACATCATCAACAAACTGTTTAACCACTTTGTAGTTAACATCGGCATCAAGCATTATGCGGCGAACTTCGCGCAGGAATTCATCAATTGTGGCTTCGGATACTTTACCCTTACCCTTGATGAACTTGAAAACTTTATCGAACTTAGAACTTAGATCTTCAAACACTATTTTTCAAAAATCAAATAATAAATAACAAATAACGGCTTTAAATTACTGCTTTGAAACCTTAAAAATCAACTGCTCTCAATACAGAAAGGGCTACGAAACCGTTCAATAAAAGTGAATACAACTCCACAGAAAACCCCCAAAAGGGCAATCTGTGAGTTATTTTTTCTAATTAACCTGCTAAATTAACGATTTTTTTAGTATTAATCAAGGTTTTACAAATTCTGAACGCAGTGAAGAATCTCTCTTCCCGCAGAGTCCCCAAAAGGCGGGGAGACTCTGCGTGGACTATTAACTCCCCGCCTTGTCATTCCTGCCCGCCTTGTCATTCCTGCCTGTCTTGTCATTCCTGCGAAGGCAGGAATCTTATTTCCCAAAACGCCATATTTAGAAGCCGAACACAGATGACACGGATTTGACCGATTTGCGCTGAAAAATGCGCCCTATTAGACCTCCCCTAAATCCCCTCCTTGGTAAGGAGGGGACTTATTATCTTAAACTTTCAACGTCTCCCCCTTACTAAGGGGGAGTGTCCCGAAGGGACGAGGGGGTCTTGAGTTCATTGCAGAGTCCGCAGAGTACCCAATCCCGCTAAGCAGAAGAGCGGGACGTAAAAATCGACGGAGGGGAGAGGTATGCTAAAATTTTCGCAAAGTCGCATGAGTCAAGAGACTCTGCGGGGACTATAAATTATTTTTCTCATTATGATTCTCATTGTGAATGTGAAATTTTTTTTTTGCGGTTCAGCGGGATGTTTTTGCTGAAAACGCTCCGTTATTGATAATAAAATTTTCTCATTATGAATAAATTCATGTTGAGAAATTCTCAAGATGAATTTTTCATCGTGAGAATGCGGCTGTTACGGCGAAATTTGGGCAATAATATTTTTTGGATTTCTCAATATGATTCTCACGGTGAATAATCACTGTGAGAATGCCGGTGCCTGCTGCGGCAGGCACGGCTGCGCTCCGCGCGGATAAGTAACGCCTGCGAAGAAATGAGTCCGCCTGAAATGCGAAGCTTGGGAATATCATAGTGCAGCGGGAAGTTGAATTGTTTCATAGTGTAATGGTTTTAGGGTTATAGGATACAAGTCACAAGTTACAAGTTGCGGAATTGTCTTAATGTACGAAATACTAGAAGGTTTGACGTTTCACATTTGACGTTTCACGCTTAGTATGCTGGTAGCATATTGCAGTAAATATAGTATATGCCAAATGCATTGTCAAGGGGGAAAAGGAATCAAAACCCAAAGCCTGCCACCAAGGCACAAAGGCTCAAAGGTACACAAAGCAATATCAGCATATTTCACTGTTTTTGCTTAACCCAGCCCTCTTCAATACAGGTGCAGTTCAGGGCGTTGGTGAATAAATCCACCCTGATAATGTGTGAGAAGGGCAAAATAGACATTGATCTTTGGTGACTTTCGAAATAAGTCAGGCAACTGACAAGCAGACGTGCTGTATACAGCAGCAAAAAACACCAAATATGAGGTTTAAAAACGATTTAACGATATGGGTATTTAGTTTTTTTAAAAAAAGAACTAATATCACCAAAATGCTTTTTACCATCTTCTAAACCTAAAACCTCATCCTTAATACAAACTGAAATGACCTCAATTAAGTTATCACCATAAACATATTTGTCTGGTGAGTTGCCCTTATCTGCTATTTTTTTTGCCATTTCATCTTCAATATGATCGGACTTTTTATCCAACAAGTCTAATAAAAAGTCTAGGAATGCACAAATAAACTTTTCTTGATTTTTATCTGATGTAAACTTTAGAATTTCCAGATCCAACTTTAGAAATAGCTTATCTGACCTCGAAAAAAAACTAATTTTATTGACAGAAATGGCCAAAGAATAATCAACACCTAGCTCTTTCTCAATAATGTAAATAAAATCACTTTTATGACTATTTAATTTATCAATTACTTTTTTTAAGGGTATGTTTGTCTCATCCTTATTATTCAAAAATCCTAACTTCCATTCTATAACACGAGTTGTAGAGTAAAATCTAAATTCTTTTTTACCATCCAAAAATCTTGATAATAACAATAATATTCCACCTATGCTTATTTGCGTTAAACCTTCAGTTGTGTTTCTTGTTTGATCCTCTCTATCAATAGCAGTATTAACATTATAAATTTCGTTCAGAGAAGCTTTTCCTATATCTATACTACCAGTGATACAGGATATTGAGCCAATTGTTATTAGACCAAAAAAAGCAATTCTTCTAAAAAATGACATAAGTTAAAATTTTAATTTAGGTAATGATTTTACTATTCTCACTGTCTCTAAACTGACTGTAATAATGCTGAGCAGTAAGTCCAAAATATAGCGGGGATTGCCGACTTCTTCTGCCCAATCGTTGGGATCATTTTTTATGCCGCTATCTTTGTTTGTTGTGACCTGGTAACGCTCCATGATCCACTCAATTGCGCTTTTGCCGTTTACAATATATTCGTATGCTTCGGCTGGAATACCTTCAATCTTAATTTTGCTGTTAAATAAAATTGTGCTTTTATCGGCTTTGCTTGGGAAACGCATTTTTTCAACTGTGTAAAACTCACTTTCTGTGCCGGTAACTCTTACTTCAGCAGGTTTTACTGTTTCATAATTTAGATGTAAATCGGCTAATTCTCTGCCTGCTTTACTAAAAGCCCAGAAAACTTTTGGCTCATCTAACAAAGGTACGCGGGGAAACATTTTTTTTAAATCATTTGCAAAACGTGAACGATATTCATTATTATTAAGGATGCCATAGATATAGTAGAAAATATCCTCTTTTGCAACTTTTTTACCGTATAGATCAATCGCTTGTTTTAGTACAAAATTAGTAATTCCGTCTTTACGTGAGTATTTCAATTGCAGGTTGTCAGAATCACTATCAAAAAGAGATCTGTTGATTGTATCATTTTTTACAAAATAGTATAACGGAAAACACTGTGTGCCTGCATCTAGGAAATTCAAATCTGTTATGCAGTTTGTTAATACGACAGAATTTTCTTTGGTGCCGCCTAAGCCAGATACACATAACATTAAGTTTGTAACATTGGGTTCTGGAAAAATCTCTTCAAATTGACCCCTCCTATGAATCATTTTGTCGCCAAAATACAAGAATTGTTTAAAAAAAGGACGATACATACTAACAAGAACTCTGTCCTTTTCAAATTTTGCAACATTCAATCTCTCTAAATTGGAAATCAAGCTACTGGACCATTTAATTTTCTTTTCATCGTTTTCAATTAATTCAGTAACACTGATAGATTTATCTTTATTTAGACTATACAATTTAACTTGCTTATTATACACACTTACCATCTGATGCATTTTATCAACAAGTTTATTTCTATCAGAATTATAAGACCAAGAATCTCTATTAGTGTTAACACCCAAAGAATTCAAACTAAAAAATGAATTTGAATTTGAATCAAATTTCTTATCTGGTTCCAGTGGATTAAATGTCTCAAAAATATCATTACGATGTTTTAGCCAATCACCATATTTATTAGGTTCTAAACATATAGAAGAATCAAGCAAATTAACAAATGATCTTTTGACTTTAAGTATTTGCAACTTTTCATTTTTTGTTAGGTAATCACCTATATCAAAGTATTGTATTTTTGCGGATTCATTTATACTAACTGGGTTTTTGACTAAAATAGTAATTGAAACATTAGTCCTAGTACCCATGCCGAATACATTACCTGCCTCTTTTCTTCTTAATTCACCTTGCGTTCTTGCGTTCCCTCGTAAATTTAACACATAAATATTCGTGAATTCTTTTTGTAAACAAGATCTAAAACCGTCCATTCCATTGCCGTCTAGCCAATTACCATTTGAAATAAAAGCAATAATCCCACCATTTTTAGGATCCAATCTATCAGTGCTCCATCTAAATGCCTTTATATAAGCATCATATAAAGCTTTTACGGAAGTTGCCTTACTTCCTTTTCCATAAGTATTAGCAATTGCATCGTCAAGTTTTTCGTAACTTTGATTTTGAGCATTATCATTAGCTGATTTTTGACCAATTGAATATGGTGGATTGCCTATAATTATTCTTATTGGAACTTTTTTCTGTGCCTGTACGCGCTTTGAGTTTTGCGGGAACATTTCCGAAAATAATTCTTTACTTTTGCTTGTTTCACCTAATTGAAATGTATCAGTTAAACAAATACCATCAAAAGGAGTGTACTTATCTTTTCCAATTCCATCATCAGGGTCCGGTGTGTGGTCGTGATATGCATTTTCTATATTTACAGCAGCGATATAATATGCAAGCAGAACTATTTCATTAGCATGTATTTCGTGCTTATATTTGCGTTCAAGGTCTTCAGGTTTTATCAATCCGCTTTGCAATAATCTGGTAATAAATGTGCCTGTGCCGGTAAAGGGATCAAGTATATGAATGTTTTCATCTGAAATTGAGCGACCAAATTCTTTTTGTAAAATATCTTCGACTGAGTTTACAATAAAATCTACCACTTCCACAGGTGTGTATACAATTCCCAGTCGTTCAACCATTTTAGGGAATGCAGTCTTGAAGAACTTATCATATAACTCAATTATGATACGCTGTTTTCCTTCAGCATTATCAATACCTGATGCCCTTGTTTTTACTGATTCATAGAATTTATTAAGTATTTCAGTATCTTTTTCAAGTGCCTGTTCCTGCAGCAGGTCGAGCATTTTTTGCATAGATACTGATATTGGATTATTTTTCACAAATGAATATCCATCAAACAATGCTTCAAAAACAGGCTGAGTTATTAAATGCTGTGCAAGCATTTCAATAGCTTCTGTTTGTGTAATTGAAGGATTTATGTTTTTTCTTAATCCATCAAGAAAGTTTTCAAACACAACTTTATACTTATCTTCTTTTTTAACTAAGGTAATAATACGCTCAATATGACGTTCTGCAATTTTAGCAACATCATTAGCCCACTGTTCCCAATAACGTCTATCGCCTACTTTTGTAACCATACGGGCATATATTACGCTTTGCAATTGCTCAAATTGCAGAGGCAGTTGTATGTTATTTGCGGGTCTGGGACCTGAAGATGTTTCATTATCTCCCATATCGGGTGTACCAACAAGAATTTGAGAGGGTTTATTTTTGTTTAACTCAAGTTTATTTATTGTAGCATTAAAGCGGTCATCATGGGCTCTTAAAGCGTTAAGAACTGACCAAACTACTTTATATTTTTCGTTATCATCCAAAGCCTTTTCAGGGGCAACATCTACCGGTACAACAATTGGAATGATTATATAACCGTATTTTTTGCCGGGTGCTTTTCTCATAACACGACCCACGGATTGTACTACATCAATTTGCGAATTTCGTGCTGAAAGAAAGAGAACTGCGTCTAAAGAAGGTACATCAACGCCCTCGCTTAAACATCTAACGTTTGTGAGTACCCGGCAATCCCTGGGGTCATCGCTTATAGCTTTTAGCCATACTAATTTTTCATCACGCATGGGTGCTGTCATTGTGCCATCAATATGCTGTGAATCAATAGAAACTAATTTTTCGCGTCTTTCTTTTGTTAAAGTATCAAAATATACATTCCGTGTTTCATTGAATGCTGTTGAAATTCTCTTTGATACCTTAATACTTTGGCAAAAAGCAACTGCACGCCTCATTGGTTCGGGGTCACTGGATTTTATTATGCCTGCATCGCCTAGAATTTGTTTTGATAGCGCATTTATACAGCCAATTAGTTTACTTGCATCATCAGAGTTTATTTCATTGTTGGGGTCTTTAACCATCTGTTGAACAGCTACAGGCATATCAGCTTCACTGATAGAAAGTATCAGTACTTTGTAATCAGAAAGCAGGTCTTTTTCAACTGCTTCGCCAAAACCTATGCGGTAAATTTCTTTGCCGTATATTTTTTCATCATCCATTGAGCATAATACGGCTTCTATCTGCGCTGCTTTGGTTTTGGAATCATCATTATATAGCCGTGGTGTAGCTGTCATATACAGCCGTTTTTTTGCCTGTATATATTTATTATCATGTACTTTTACAAAAGCTGATTCATCTTCACCAGAAAGTGTTACGCCTGTTGTTCTGTGGGCTTCATCACATATAACAAGATCAAATATTGCATTTGTCTTTTTGTTCTTTAATAATTGTTTCTGAACATCTGAAATTACTTTTATGGATTGATAAGTAGAAAATACTACGGTTAAACCTTTATGTTTTCTGTTATATAAAAATTGCTGTTCAATTTCTTTGATGTTTGTTGAAGCAGGTAGAGCAAGATCCATAACGCTGAAACCATCTGAATCTTCATTCTTTGATTTTTTTCGGCTTACTTCCGGGTCAGAGCAAATACAAATTGCATTTATAGCTTCATCAGCTTCTGCATACCATTCACGCAATGCCTGGCTTAATAATGCAATCGAAGGGACCAAAAATAATATTAGCCCTTTACCTGCGGTTTCATTTTCTGCAATTTTAAGTGATGTAAAGGTTTTACCTGTACCGCAAGCCATAATAAGTTTGCCACGGTCTTCAGTTTTAAAATAATTGTGTGTATCATCTATGGCAATTTGCTGGTGTTTGAAGATCGATTTTTTCTTTAATCTTGAAACTTCGCCAAGCAAACCTTTTTCAAGTTTTTTCCAGTCAACGGGCGCGTCAATAAGATCTGTAATATTGATACGGTTTACAGGTATATCCTGATTGCGAATTGCTTCTTCAGCGTTTGAGCCCCATTTTGTTGTGGTTGATATCCAAAGCCTGTGTTTAAAATGAACAGTTTTGCCGTTTGTATCAGTAAAACTTTTACTTGATGTTGAAAGAAACGAATCTACAGCGGGTTTATCAATTGTTGTATCATCCTGGTAGCATTTGCACTGGATAGCCCAATAGTCGCCTTCCTGTGTTTTGGCAACAAGGTCAATTCCTATATCATTTCCGCCAAAATCGTTGCGCGCAAAGAAATCATTCCACATCCAAACGTTAGTGAAGAGGTTTGAATATTTGGGGTCAGTTTGCAGGTAAGCCTGCATAAGACGTTCAAATTTATCTCCTTTATGCTGCTGATTAAAGGAGTATTTGCGGAAATTTTCCAGTACGTCAAGGAAGGTTGTGGTTTCTTTCATTTGGTTTTATTTTGTCTTTTTATAGGGAAAAGTTTCTTTTCAATTTTTTCTAATCTATCCATAACATCATTAACAGTGTTATATTCAATAAACTTTTTTTGAGTTACCTTATGCGAGTTTGGGAATCTAGTTTCTTGTTTGTTGTTAAATGGTACGGCAGTATTAATTATTATTGCTTCAATTGTTTTAATAGCCATGTTATTATTTATAACACTTTTATTTGTAATTGTCTTTACCTTGCCTTGTTTAAAATCTATATCAGAAAAACTATAAAATGAAAATGTATCCCAATGGTCTTTTCTATATCGCCAATGGCTTGATATACGAGTACCCAACCTGTTTTCTGTCACTTTGCCAATATATACTAGTTCAAAATCTTTGAATAATGCATAAATGCCCTTAGCTTTCCAAAAATCGATTTCGTGCTTCTTGTTTCCCTTTTTGACAAAACCCCTAAAGGATATTCTTGAAGATTGATTATTGTAACCATAGATTTGTTCAGGGTCCCAATGTAAACCGTAGGCTTTAATTAACATAGCATGATTTATTAGTTTTTCAAATTTAGATATTTACAATAACTTATAAAACACAAAAACAAAAATAGCGCAACACATACCAAAGCAAAGCATAAAAAATGCAATGCACCCGCATGTATTGCGCCACCCTCTTTTCAAATATCAATTATCAAAGAACAAATAGCAATGAAAAAATCAATTACTTAGGAATCAGGGATGTTGGGTTGAGGTTTGTTGCCCTTCGACTCACTGCGTGCGGGTTGATAGCACTTCGACTCTGTGGGTTTTTGTGCTTCGACTCCGCTCAGCACGACAAGGGGTTAGGCAGTCAAAAATTCTTTCTCTCTCTGCGTTCGATAAGGCAGTCAGGGGGAGGGGAGCTGTATTAAAATCATTTTATTTAGCTTGGCGGTAAAGCGTGCTAGAGCTTCTGATTTGATAAGGAATTTATTGGAATATCGTTTTTCCATTGAATGTCGGAATCGAATAGATTGTTGTCTAGATACCCGCTTCCCACGCCATAGGCGGGCACAGCGCGCCTGCCTGCTCCGGTAGGGGTATGACATCAGAAGCAAGATGCCCGCCTGCTCCGGTAAGGGTATGACTCAAAAAAGACGAGGTGAGACCCCCACCAACTCCCCCTGTTAGGGGGAGAGATTACTATCCGCAAGTCAGGCAAGTTCCTTCTCTCACTGCGTTCGATAAGGCTGGCAGGGTGACAAAGAAGAGGATTTTCGCTTTAGGATAGTTTTTCTGTAGGTCGTAAAATGCGGCAGGCAAGCCAGCCGCCTACAAAAGAAAGGGTAACTTTTCGCCTTTGCGCCTGCCTGCTCTGGCAGGGGTATGACTCAAAAAAGACGAGGTAGTACCCCCACCAACTCCCCCTGTTAGGGGGAGAGATTACTATCCGCCTGCGGCGGGCACAGCGCACTTGCCTGCGCAGGCAAGGGCATGACCTTCTTTTGCTTCGGTCAATAAGGCAGGCAAAGCCGGGTATGACTTTAGGTACAAAAAAAGCCGCCCAATAAAATTGAGCGGCTTTGTGTAAATGCTATGAATGTCTTTTAGACCTCCCCTAAATCCCCTCCTTGGTAAGGAGGGGACTTGAATATATTACACTTAATTATCTCCCCCTTAACAAGGGGGAGTGCCCTTTAGGGCGAGGGGGTCAGAACCTAATCACTTTTTCCCGTCTTTTTGTTTGGTCGGGGGTGACTCGGTGTTGCCCTTATTTCCGTTATCCCGTTTAGGGGGCGGATCTTTCCGCGGCTGTTCCTGCTTTGGAGGATCGTACTGTTTAGGCGGATCCTTCTTAGGTTGTTCCTGCTTCGGCTGTTCCTGCTTTGGCGGGTCATACTGCTTTTTAGGCGGGGGAGTGTATTGCTTGTTCCCCTCATTATTTTTATTGCCGTCGTTTCGCTTGGTATCGTTATTTCCCTTGGTATCATTGTTACCCTTGGTATCGTTGTTACCTTTGGTATTATTATTGCCATCGTTCTTTTTGGTGCCTGTACCGTTATCTCTGCCGGTGTTATCGTCAGTTTTTTTCCAGGTATCGTTATTGCCGCCGTCGTTTTTCTTTACGCCGGAGTTATTGTTATTGCCATCGTTGCCTTTTGTGCCCGGGATATTTTTCTTTGTATCGTCATCTTTTTTTGTTACTTCGTTATCAACCTTTGTGCCGTAATATTTGCCCGTGTTGTTATACATGTTCACATCGTTTACGGGCTGCTTCTTACCGGTTGCATCTTCAATTGTTTTCACACCGGGTCCGTTGGTTTTAATTCCCGTTTTAGAAATATACGGATTCGCGTCCACAGTACCGGTTTTAACAATTTCAGTTATACCGCTTGGATCAACGATAGGCACTCTTGGCGGAATAGGATCAGCGAACTTGCGTTTTTCAACGTAGGTCCAGCATCTTACCTTGTAGCGCATTCCGTGGCAGCGGTAGCCGTAGCCGTGATGCCATCTTACCCACGGAGAAATGGGGTACCAGCCGCAGTAGCCGTCGTTATAGATCCACACAACCCATGCCGGCGCCCATACAAAACCGGGCGACCATACCCAGCCGTAATAATCTGAGTACCACCATCTGCCGTAATGGCATGTGCGCCATCCCCAGTTGTAATACGAAACCCACATCCAGCCCTGGTGCGTGTAACGCCAATAGCCGTTTGTGTAGGGCGACCAGCCGGCTTCGACATTGTACGGCCGCCATATATACTGAGTGTTGATCTCAGGGTCAAATCCGCCGGATTGATCAGCGACAGCGCCGGGATCAATATCTTCTTTGTTGACCTTTATCCATTCACCTTCGGTGCCAAGCTCTTCCTTGACGCTTTCTATTGTGAAGGTGCTGTCATTCTGGAAGACGACTGAGTCAGCATTGACCGCTGATAATTTTGATGTGAACCCCAGCATCATTATTAATGATGCAGCGTACATCAGCATTACCGATGGTCTGAATTTCAGCGTATTCATAGTTAGCTCCTTATTGTTTAAGTTTTGAATTATTGTCATTTATTTTATCCCCAAAATACAATAAAGCAAAACATGTTTTAGTAAGATACAGCGAGAGGTTTTTACACCATACCGCATCACTAAAATAATATAAAAATAATATGTTTAGGGTAACATTTTGTAAATAGATGTAACAGGTTTTGTGAGTGGGTTGAGTGAATTGAGTGGGTTGAGTGGGTTGAGTGTGTTGAGTGGGTTGAGTGGGTTGAGTGGGTTGAGTGTGTAGAGTGAGTTGAGTGTGTAGAGTGAGTTGAGTGGGTTGAGTGGGTTGAGTGAGTTGAGTGAGTAGAGTGAATTGAGTGTGTAGAGTGTGTGTATCGTGGAGTTTCCAAAAGCGACCTCATCACATCACGCTGAAGCGGGATTGTTCATTTCGGGTGATCCCGCTAAGCAGAAGAGCGGGACTGCGAAAAACGTAGAAAGCGAGAACGTGAAGTCAAGGACTCTGCGGGGACTGTTATTTTGTGTCAGGCAAGCCTGACACATACAGAAGCGCAAGTAGACTGCGGGGATTTTAACCCTCACCCCCCAGCCCCTCTCTCAGAGGGAGAGGGGAGAGGTATGCTAAGATTTTCGGTTTTTGAGTTTTCGCTGAGTCTCTCTGAAGGAGGACTCTGCGAAAATTTGCCCTCCACCTGTGAGGGGGAGTTGGAGGGGGTCACAAGATTTATTGGGGCTTGTAAAAGCGACCTCACCCCATCCCGCTGAAGCGGGATTGCCCCTCTCCGGGGGAGAGGGGAGAGGCACAATTGATGAACTTTTTGTAACTCGAATCGCTGATTCGAGTTAAATCGAAACGGCGCGTGTCCGCCTATGGCGTGGTTTCGATTTACAGAAATTAATTGCTCAATAAAAAAAGGCAGCCGGTTGGCTGCCTTTCAAGTTTCAATTTATGCGATAATTCGATTCATCCGATGACTTAGAGTCATCGGATGAATGATGATAATATTTACTTACAATTCCTTTACAACTGATTCGATTACATCAAGACCCTCATCGATCTGCGCTTTTGTGATATTTAGCGATGGGCGGAAGCGTATGCTTCTATCGCCGCAGCCAAGCAGTATCACGTTCTTTTCGAATATCTTCGCAACAGCTTTGCCTCTTAGCTCGCCATTGGGGAGATCGATGGCTGCGAATAAGCCTTTGCCCCTTGCATTGCTGAGCATTGCGGGATACTTCTGCTGCATATCGGTAAGCTTGCCGAGTAAATGCGCGCCAACATTTGCGGCGTTTTCAACAAGGTTATCTTCCTTAATGATCTCGAGATATTTTTTGAAACGAATCATATCAACAATGTTGCCGCCCCAGGTGGAGTTTATCCTGCTTGAGGTATGGAACACGTTTTCAGGTATCTCATCAACTCTATCGGTAGCGAGAATTCCGCATACCTGTGATTTTTTACCGAATGAAATTATATCCGGCTGCACGTAGTGCTGGTGAGCCCACCATTTACCTGTCATTCCCACGCCTGTCTGCACTTCATCAAGTATCAGCAGAATTTCATTCTCATCGCAGATCTTACGAAGCTGCCGGAAGAATTCCACCCTGAAATGATTATCGCCGCCCTCGCCCTGGATCGGTTCAAGTATAATGCATGCGATATCATCTTTGTTATCGGCTATAGCTTTGTTAATTTCAGCGATAGCCTGATTTTCGAGTTTTATAACTTCATCAAGATTGTTTTCGTTAAGGGGGAAAGTTACTTTCGGATTAGTGATCCTTGGCCAATCGAACTTGGGATATAATGCAACTTTTACGGGATCTGTGTTAGTGAGTGACATGGTGTAACCTGTACGTCCATGGAAAGCCTGTTTAAAATGAATTACCTTGTGTCCTTTTTCTTTTGTGTAACCCTTTTTGAAGTTCTTGCGAACCTTCCAGTCAAATGCGGTTTTAAGAGCGTTTTCTACAGCGAGTCCGCCGCCTTCAATAAAGAACGCGTATTTGAAGTAAGAGGGGATGGCAGTTTCAAAGAATGTTTTAACAAAATCAGCGAACTCAGCGTAATAGATATCGCTGTTGGAAGGTTTGTTAAGCGCTATTTTGCCGATATGCTCAATGAAAGCCTGATTATTCATCTTGGGGTGATTCATACCCACCGGATTTGAAGCTACGAAAGAAAAAAGATCAAGATATGGTCGGTTATTACGCGCCTCATATATATATACACCCTGTGATTTCTCCAGGTCCATTACTATATCAAGCCCATCAACGTTAATGTAATTCTTTAATGTAGCCAATACATGGTTAGGGTGAATTGCATTTACGGCTTCAGGTCTTGTCATGTTTGTTTTTGTTATTACGTTATCCATTACCTTGCGTCTCCTTTCGTTTTCGAAACATCAGCTCATTATTTAAGAGCCTTGTTATTTTGTTGTGTGAAGCAAAAAATTATGTTAATATTGCACAGAGAGGAATTTCTGTGCTGCCAATCATTTTCCCTTTAAGTACTCTTCGGCTATCTGCACGGCGTTTGTGGCGGCGCCTTTTCTTACGTTATCTGAAACTATCCAAAGGTTGATGCCGTGTTTAACGGAATCATCTTTCCTTATCCTGCCAACAAATACATCGTCTTTTTCAGCCGCGTTCATTGGCATGGGGTACAGATTCTGTGAAGGTTCATCAGTTACTGTAACGCCTTTTGCCGCGTTCAGAATTTCTTTTACTTCTTCGGGTGATACTTTTTTATCAAACTCTATGTTGACCGATTCGCCATGCCCTGTTAATGTAGGTATCCTGACACATGTTGCGGTGATTGCAAGATCTTTTTTGCCCATAATTTTGCGTGATTCATTTATCATCTTCAGCTCTTCGCGTGTATAATTGTCATCAAAGAACACATCAATGTGCGGGATAGCGTTGTGCGCTATCCTGTGCGGAAAAGGGGAGTGCTCGTACTGTTCTATGCTGCGAAGCTCGGTTTCAAGAGCGGTAATACCTTTATTACCCGCGCCGGAAACACTCTGGTAAGTTGAAACAACTACGCGTTTTATCTTAAATGCAGCATCAAGCGGTTTCAAAACAGTTACAAGCTGTATAGTCGAACAGTTTGGATTGGCAATTATGCCCTTGTTCCTGAACATATCCTGTCTGTTCACTTCGGGTACTACCAGGGGAACATCTTCCTGCATTCTGAAAGCGGAGCTGTTATCTATCACAATTGCGCCATCAGCGGCAGCTTTGGGAGCCCATTCACGTGATACTGATGCGCCAGCGGAAAAGAAAGCGAATTCGAGATTTTTGAATATATGCGGTTCAAGTTTGCTGAGTCTGAAGGTTTTACCTTTGATGTTGAGCTCCTTGCCCGCATTAGCATCGCTGGCAATTGCAACTACCTTCCCGACTTCAAAATTTCTTTCCTGGATAATTTCCAGTATCTTGCGGCCCACAAGGCCGCTTGCGCCTACTACTGCAATATCGTGTAATCTCATTATTCTGTAATCTCTCCGATAATATGATTTTTAATTTTTTGTTTCTTAAGCTGCTCTGTTATCGCTTTCGCATTTTTTTTGTTTACAATGAATATCAAACCAATTCCCATGTTAAAGACCTTACGCATTTCACTGTCACTTATCCTGCCGGTACGCTGTATCAGCCCGAATATCGGGTTCGGCTTCCATGCGTTCCAGTCTATTTTGATCTTAAGGTGTTTGGGTACAACCCTTTTTGTGTTGCCAAGTATTCCGCCGCCTGTGATATGACTTATGGAATTAACTTTGAATTTTTTAGTTACTAACTGTATCTCTTTTAAGTAAGACCTGTGAACCTTTAATAGTTCTTTAGCTAAAGTGCCCTTAAGTTCAGTTATATATTTATTTAAGCTGTATTTTTTAAGTAAAACATTCCTAGCAAGTGAGTAGCCGTTTGTGTGGAGTCCGCTGCTTGGCAGACCGATTAGAACATCGCCGGCTTTCACATTTTTTTTATCTATGATATTACCGCGCTCAACAGCGCCAATTATAGTACCTGCTACGTCGTAATCATTTTTAGCATAGAGTCCGGGCATTTCGGCGGTTTCACCGCCTATTAGGGCAGCGCCGTTAGCTTTGCAGCCGCGAACGAGTCCTTTTACTATATCAACCGCTGTTTTTGAGCTTAATTTACCAAATGCCATGTAATCCAGGAAGAATAGGGGCGTTGCACCGCAAACTGCGATATCGTTAACACAGTGATTAACCAGGTCTTCGCCAATTGTATCATGCTTTTTGGCAGAAACAGCTATCTTCAGCTTGGTTCCAACTCCATCTGTGCTGGCAACAAAAACGGGATTTTTGAATGATTTTGGCACATTGAAAAAAGCCCCAAAATTGCCAATTCCGCTCAAAACACCATTATTAAAGGTCTTTTTGACAAGAGGTTTAATCTTCTCAACAAACCTGTCACCTTCAGAAATATTAACGCCAGCGGCTGAATAAGTTGATTTCATTTGCAAATATACCCAAAATTGCCAATATTAACAATCCCAGAAAATGCTCATAATAGCCTATTTTTGCCACTTTTGCGGTTTAAAGTGTTTAAAGTGCATTAGTGTTAGTAGTGTTTTCAGGTATTTTTAGATCATCTGAATAAAATAACGGTTTGTAGTGAGTGATATATTAAGAAATCACGGTATTTTTGAGGAACATTAAACTAACAAAAAGACGTGAGAGCAGGCGAAAACAAAATCGTATTCACAAAAGAAGAAGCAGAAGCGGGGAGAGAAAAAATTAAGCAATTTAAGATCAACATCTCAAAAGTTATAACCGATGAGGCGTGGAAGCATTTTCCGGAGCTTTCGAAGCTCGAACTTGAAAAGTTCGTGCTGTTCCAGGAAATAGTTAACAACGTTTCAGACGACCTGACTTTTAAGATCAACAATCTTTCGGGTAAAACGAACCGCAAAACAGCTTAATTTTTTCCATATTTCTTCTTGGGTAAAACCGCATTTTAAACGGGGATAGAATTTCTATCCCCGTTTTTTTTATATATCTTTCAGTGCACCAGATGAAAAACAAATGTGATAATTTTTCCTGTGCAGCCCGAATGTTTTTTTAAAATATTGTTGTAATTTTGTATAAATAATTCAGGAGGAAAAATTTAAATGAAAATGAATTGGGGAATGTGGATCGGGCTGGGCGGGGCAGCTATTGGTCTTATAGTTGGCATAGGGGCGGTTGTGGCTACCAAGGCTTGGTTTGCCCTTGCTATTATGGCTGTTGTGATAGGAATAATGGGAACAGTATTCTGGAAGGTATTATTCGGTCCCATGGTGCTAAGCCGCAGGCTCGCAAAATCAGGTTACGCAACCAGTGCGAGAGTAGTTGAGGTGAGTGATACAGGTGTTACAGTCAACAACGCGCCGCAAGTTAAGATGCTGCTTGAAGTGACTCCGCCCAACGGCACTACTTATCTTGTGGAGACAAAACAGCTGATATCAAGACTGCAAACGGCAATGTACCAGCCTGGAAGTATGATCCCCGTACTAATTGACCTGAACGATAAGAACAGTATTGTAATTAATTATGAAGGCGAAGCCGGTGCCGGGGGCGGGCAGAGCGGGAACGGAAATTTAACTTCTGTACCCACGGGGCCATGGGCAGGTATGCCTGTTGCTGAGGCTGAAAGAAAGCTTTTTGATAACGACGCGAGGAATAAGGAGCTGCTTAAATATGGAATATCATCAAAAGCTATAGTAACCAAATATACGTGGCTTGGTATCTATGTGAATGGTAATAATCCGGCGGTTGAGCTTGAAGCGCAGGTTCTGCCGGTTGATAAACCGGCTTTCGGCGCAAAAATGATAGGTGTAATTATGGAACAGTCGGTTTCAAAATTCCAGGCGGGTGAAGAAATATACGTTAAATATGATCCGGCTAATACTTCAAAGGTGACAATAGAACATTCATGAGCGCGTAAAGCATAACTTGTTTATATTTAATATAATTAACTTGCATCATTTCTACTGTTTTAACGGTAGTTGGGAAGTCCTGTAACCAGATAGCAATTGATGTGCCATAGAACATAAAAATATAAAACTCTCAGTTAATGAATTTAGAAGATAGGATCGTATTTTTGTTAAGTGTTTGATGCTGAACAGGGGTAAAGCACAAACACTTGTAAGCAAACAACTGTGACTGCGTTTTCAGGGGGGAATGCAGACTGAATTGGCGGGTTCTATGAACCCGCTTTTTTATTTGGCATAGTTTCTATAAATTTGTAAAACCAATAAAAAAAATACCATGAAATATACTACACTCAACGAGTTTTTAGCTGACTGGAATTTTGAGAGTTCAGCTACATTAAAAGTATTAAACGAACTTACAGATAGCTCCTTAGAGCAAAAGGTAACGCCTGACGGCAGATCACTTGGCTTTATAGGGTGGCACCTGACGGAAACATTGGGCGAAATGATGGGTAAAACCGGGCTAAAGGTGTTTACCCCTGACCATGAATCAGGTCACTGGAACATGAACAAAGCCGCTGACCTTAAGGAGTGTTACAAACATGCATCGGATTCACTGGTTGAAAAGCTTAAAAGCGAGTGGAATGACGGCACGCTGGATATAGAAGACGATATGTACGGCGAAAAGTGGAAACGCGGTGTAACATTAAATATACTTATAACGCACCAGGCACATCACAGGGGACAGATGACGGTTTTAATGCGCCAGGCTGGACTCAAAGTGCCCGGATTCTACGGACCAAGCAAAGAAGAGTGGATAGCTTTCGGGATGGAACCGTTAAAATAAAAAGCTAAATGACAAATGTCAAAATCCAAATGTCAAAATGGGCGTTCTTAATATTCCTATTGAATGTTTCGTTGTTTGCGCAGATCGATAATTCATGGTTGGGTAAGTGGAGCGGTGAATTGTTTATTTTCGGGCAGCCCGGGATTGAAAAGCTGAGCACAATCCACATGGAATTACACATTAGCGAAACTGATTCCGCAAATGTGTGTAACTGGAGGATCATTTATAAGGATTCCGCCAATGATGACAGGAAATATTTATTAAGAACAATTGACCAGGCTAAAGGAAGATACGTAATAGATGAAAAGGACGGAATTTTGCTTGAAGCAAATCTGCTTGGGAATGCTTTGATAAGCCGGTTTGATATTGGAGGCTCACTGCTTGAGGCCCAATACACTTTGCTGGAAGACAGGATTGTTTTTGAAGTAACAGTTAGTTCGGTTAATCCTGTTTCAACTTCTGAAAGTCAACTGGTTCAGGGTGAAGTGAGATCATACACAGTAACAAATTACCAAAGAGCTAATTTATTTAAAGTACTTAACTAATCTGCCTTAGGCAAAAATATTTCAGCCATCATACAGCGGGCGCTGCCGCCGCCAACGGATTCAATTGTGTTAATGCTTACTTCAACAAGCCTGCCGTACTTTTGCAGAGCTTCGATCTGGCGGTCTTCAAAATTCCACATAGCGCTGGCTGAGAGTACAATTAACGATTCACCTTTAACATTTTTTACATTCAGTATATTCCCGCAGAAATTTTTTAGCTGGCTATAGGTGATATCGATCACTTCAAGAGCCGAAGAGCGCAGTTTTTCAAGGACATTTTTTCTTTCGCTGCTTTCAATGCACTCGCTGCATATAACGGCAAATCCCGAACCGATACTCATAATTACATTTGTATGATAGATAGGATCTCCGTTTTCATCATTTGCATGGAAGAAAATACGGTTACCTGAAGGGATCTTCATTTCATCGCAGTATCTATCAAATAAAATTCTGTTTGTGCGTTCTGATTCAATAGCGTAAACGGCGTTATTTTTCCTGTCTAAAACGAGTGAGCCCGTACCTTCGAGTATCAATCCCTGTTTTTCATATTCACTGTAATCAACAAACCTTTTAATACTATATCCGGAAGACTCCATAACCTCTGTAATTGTATCTTTGCTCCGCTCAAGTCTGCGGTTTTCGCTGAGCATGGGAAAGAG
Organism: Ignavibacteria bacterium UBA2360; assembly: GCA_002344125.1. GTDB lineage: Bacteria > Bacteroidota > Ignavibacteria > Tepidaquicellales > OLB5 > OLB5. The sequence goes on from DDTQ01000006.1 coordinate 167,421, forward strand.
CATTACAGTGCCCTCTTCGTAGGTTGCGAACCAGTTATTGGGGAACACCGCATCGGGGACATCAATTTCAGTATCGTTGCTTAATACAAGCACATCAATACCTTCGCCTGTAAGCTTTTTTATCATTCCGCCAAACTCTTCAATGGCCTTTTTGCGAAGCGTTTCCGGTTCAAACTCCGGTTTATTCTGGAACGAGTTTGAACCCGCTGTTTGCGGGTTATAACTGAATGAATCTGGTGATACCATCAATATACAGCTTGTTGTTTGCTGTGCCATAATTTTTATAGAGTTTTTTCTTTGAGAACAACGGGTTTTGAGCGTTTTGATCTTATCTTAATATTTATCATTTCAACAAACACACTGAAAGCCATTGCGAAATAAATGTAACCTTTTGAAATATGCTGGTCAAAGCCTTCGGCTATGAGCACAATACCTATAAGCAGCAGGAAGCTGAGCGCGAGGATCTTAACGGTCGGGTGTTTATGAACAAAATCGCTAACCGCGCCGGCGGTGAACATCATAAATACCACCGAAACAATTACGGCGGTTATCATTACCCACAGCATATCTGTCATACCGATAGCGGTAATTACGGAATCCAGTGAAAACACGATATCAAGTATCATTATCTGTATGATAATACCCGCGAATGAAACAACTTTTTTCCCTTTGCCATCGGTATGTTCTTCACCTTCGAGCTTTTCGTGGATTTCGAATGTGCTCTTAGCCAGCAGGAACAGACCGCCTACAATTAAAATAATATCGCGCCCGGAAATTTCATTTCCAATTATTGTGAAAAGGGGAGTTGTAAGTTTCATTATGAGTGAAAGTGAAAAGAGCAGCAATACTCTCATTATCATTGCCGCGGCAAGTCCAACCATCCTTGCTTTTTTCTGTTTTTCAGGCGGCAGCTTGCCGGCTAAAATTGAAATGAAAATTATGTTATCAATACCAAGTACAATTTCGAGAGCAACCAGGGTCAGAAGCGCAATAGCTATTTCCATAGATTATTTACCGGCCTTAAGCTTAAGTTTTATTTTTATAATACTGCAAATTACTCAAAAGCTGTAATTAAATAAATCATAAAAACGATGTATAAGATCTGCAAAAAAAATCAGCCTCTAACTCTCTTTACTGAAAGGAGAGGGAGAACCAACAGGAATTTCCCGTGGCATGAGGACAGAATAAAAGGAACTGCTTCCGGCATGTCTTAAAAATCACTTTTTTTCTCGTGCCACGAATATATGCTTCGATAGGACTAATTAAAATAAAAAGCTTGTAAATTTCTTGATTTTCATTTAACTCATTTCGTGGCACGAGTATCCATTGATTTACATTTTTGAAAATAATCGTGCCACGAAAACAGTTTCTATAGTTATGTATATTTTATTTTGATTAGTCTCTTTCTAAAAATTTCCGGATATACCTATTCGTGGCACGAGATTATATAGCTTCTAAGAGAGGTGAGGTAACATTTCATTTATGTTATTTGTTCATTAAATTTGTTAAACTTAACAGATATGTTTGAACACTTCAAAACCAGGCTTGCCTCAAAAAAGGAATTCAGAACGAGATTATACAAGTTCACACTGATAAGCTTCCTGATCTTTTTTATTTCGCTTTCCATAGGTATCCTGGGTTATCATTACCTGGCAGAGCTTGGCTGGGTTGACTCATTTGTGAACGCCTCTATGATACTGGGCGGCATGGGTCCGGTTGACCAGCTGAGAAGCAATGAAGCGAAAATTTTTGCCGGTTGTTATTCGCTCTTCAGCGGCGTAGCATTCCTTTCAGCAATGGCAATTTTTTTGACGCCGATACTTCACAGGTTCCTGCATAAATTCCACCTTGATACAGACAGTGAAGGGAATATTGTATAGTGAAATTCACCCTGAAAAAAATAATAATATTTACTCCGAATGTACCGCTGCTTGTTGAGTTTTATGGCAAATTGATAGAACCTGAAAGCGCTTACATAGATGAAGATGGTAAGTGGGGCGAGGTAGTGAATGAAAACGTAAGTATTGCTTTTCATAATGGTAAAAAAAGATTCACCAAAGTAACTGATATTAAGCTGGTCTTCTATGCGCCGGATATACCCAAATGCAAAAGCGACCTGGAAGAACTTGGATATGAACCGGGTAAAATTTTCAGCAGCGGAGAAATAGAGTTTTTAAATTTGAGCGACCCTGATGGCAATATAATTCAGTTTTCTAACCGAAATTAGAAATGATAAAGACCGTTGTATTTGATCTGGATGATACACTGTTTGACCATCGCCATGCAAGCCGCGAAGGTTTAAGGGCGGTATGGAAGCGTTATACATGTTTCCATGAAATGACTCTTGAAGACCTTGAAAAGGAACACTCCGAAATACTTGAACAGATACATTTTTCACACGTTCTTTTCGGAAAAATGACAATTGATGAAGCGCGCGCAGAGAGGTTTAAATTCCTTTTTTTAAACCGGGGAATTGAAATTGATTTCAACACCGCGGAAAACGCCGCGCAGATATACAGGCTGGCTTACCTGAAAAACCGGAAGCGATCAGAGGGGGCAATGGAAATACTTAAGCTGATGAAGAAAGATTTTAAAGTTGGCATAATTACTAATAACCTGATCTCTGAACAGGAAGAAAAACTGGATCACCTTGAGCTTAGAAAATACATTGACCTGATGATAACATCTGAGGAAGCAAGAGTGGCTAAACCCGATGTGCAGATATTTAATCTTGCCTTAACCAAACTTGGTGCAAGACCCCAAGAGACTGTTATGATAGGGGATTCATGGGAGCATGATATAATGGGCGCGTATAATGCGGGAATGAAATGCATCTGGTTGAATCACCACAAAACGGAATGCCCCGATACAAAGATCGCACTAGAAGTGCGCACATTGAAAAATCCCGAATATGTAAGATCACTTTTCAGTACACCGGGTTTTATAAAATAAAACATTATTGGCAGCGTTTTTGCCGGTGAACCGAGAAACCTGTCAGGCAACACCAGCAAAGGGGAGAGCATGTAGAAAATCTGTTATCTTTATTTGCCGTAACTTGTTATTAAAACAACAATCCGTTATTTTGTATTTTTCATCCACCAAAAATCCATAGAAAAGAGGCAGTTTTATGAGAGCAGCAAAACTTACACGATTTGCAGCGGCAATTTTTTGTTTTGTGGTTTTAACAACCGGAATTATGGCTCAGAAGCCTGCGCCAATTAACAATGAAACAGTGAACATGCTGCTTGGCACGTGGGAATCAGAACCCTACGAGATGTTCGGCACAAAACGCAGCGAAACAATAAGCTACATGCTTGATATTGACGGGCAGTTCTTAACCGCGCGCGTTAACGGCAAAGATGAAACCGGATTTACGTACACGGCTCTGATAATTTCCAAAGTGAATTCTGACGGCACGCTAACCGGCTGGTCTTTTGATGACTGGGGAAAAACCGGAACATATACCGGTACAACTTCAGGCAACACGCTTAACGTAAGCGGTTCAAGAGAAGGCGGAACAGACAACAGGGTTATTGAGGTCAACGGCAACAAGATGACAACGAAGGTCACTTTTAACTTCAAAGATAAAGACGGCAAAGATGTGACTGTAAGCCAGACGATAAATTTGAATAAGAAGTAAGATCATTAAGTGCCGTAACCAACTTTCAAGAAACGAAAGTCAGGCTATTGCACGAATTGAAGTAAGGCATCTTTTGAAGATGCCTTTTTGATTCATTACCCCGTTGTTGGTGTTTTCACCAACAACTAAAATAAATATCCATTTGCTGTTGATCAAACAGCAAAACAAGCGGGCAAGATCAAAAGGGGGTTTAAATTACTTTAATATCTAGAGTTTTACCATGTTCTTGTTCCTGATGGACTGGTTTCTCGTTTGAGCAATATTATTAAATTTTGTTGGTTAACTGTGAAACCAGTCAGGCAACACCAACAAATGGGAATTGAGATTCCCGCTTTCGCGGGAATTGTGTTAAACAGCATCTATCATAAATTATGCGTATATTTGTAATATAAATCGTGCCGCGCGTGCGGCAATCCGTGAGATATTCCTCTAGTTAAACTTCTATTTATCAGTCGTAATATTAACGAGACAATTCAGATTCCCCAAAAACGAGGGGATTAAACTAATTATTCAAACTTGGAAACATTAAAATTCGAAGATTTAAGCCTCTCCAAAGAGGTGACCAAAGCCGTAGCTGATCTTGGCTTTGAAGAAGCTACGCCCATTCAGTCACAGGCTATACCATTCCTGCTTGAAGGCAGGGATCTTATAGGTCAAGCGCAAACCGGAACCGGCAAAACTGCCGCGTTCGGCATTCCCGTAATTGAAAAGATCGACGCGGCTTCAAAACTTACGCAGGCAATAGTACTGTGTCCAACCCGTGAGCTTGCCATACAGGTAGCTGAGGGATTCAGCGACCTGCTTAAATACAAAAAAGGCATTAAGGTTCTGCCTGTTTATGGTGGACAGTCAATAGAGCGTCAATTAATGACACTCAGAAAAGGCGTGCAGATAATCATAGCAACACCCGGCAGGCTGATGGATCACCTGGAACGCAGAACGATAAAATTTGATAACGTGCATACAGTTGTTCTTGATGAAGCCGATGAAATGCTTAATATGGGTTTCAGGGATGATATTGAATCAATTTTAAAGCAGGTACCAAAGGAAAGACAGACAATTTTCTTTTCAGCTACTATGCCTAAGCCTATACTTGATCTGACGAGGAAGTATCTTAAGAATCCGGAGCACGTAAAAGTCGTGCATAAGGAGCTTACAGTACCCAATATTCAGCAGTTTTATTATGAGATAAAGCCTAACATGAAGCTTGAAGTTTTAACCAGGCTGATAGATGTATCCAATCCAACGCTCTCGCTTGTATTCTGCAACACTAAACGCACGGTTGATACACTTGTTGCGCATTTGAAAGCCAGGGGTTATGCCGGTGAAGCGCTTCATGGCGATTTAAAGCAAAGCCAGCGTGACAGGGTTATGGATAAATTCCGTTCGGGTAAGCTTGATCTGCTGGTTGCAACAGATGTTGCGGCGCGCGGAATTGATGTTGATGATATTGACGCGGTATTCAATTACGATATGCCGCAGGATGAGGAGTATTATGTACACAGGATAGGCAGAACAGCGCGCGCGGGCAGGACCGGGCAGGCGCATACGTTCGTAGTTGGTAAGGAATTTTACAAGATAAAAGATATTGAAAGATATACCAAATCAAAGATAATGCGGATGAATCCGCCAAGCAGCGAAGATGTAGCGGAATTACGCACATCATCATTCCTTGATGAGATAAGGAAAGCTATCGGTGACGGCTCTGATCTTAAGAAATATGATCATTACATAGAAAAACTTGTAGCCGAAGATTTCACTTCATACGAAATTGCGGGCGGACTGATAAAGCTGATGATCAAAAACGGCGAAGCCGAAAAGAACGACCTTCCGACAATCAGTGAATACGACAGCAGCTCCGATGGCAGACGTGACAGAAAAGGTGATAGAAAGCGCGGTAAGGATAGAGACAGAGGAAGAGAGAGGGATAGAGACAGGGGAGATAGACGTGAGCGGTACGGGAATGAAAAATCATACAGCAGGGAAAAAACATTTGGCAAGGATCGTGACCGTTCATCAGGCAAAGACAAACGGAAAGGTGATTTTAAACGCTCAGGCGGAAATATGGTAAGGCTGTTCATGAATGTAGGGAAGAAATCCAAGGTGGGCGCGGGCGATATACTCGGCGCTATCGCGGGTGAATCCGGTATATCGGGCAGTCAGATAGGCGCAATTGATATGTATGATAAATTCTCGTTTGTTGAAGTTGATAAAAAAGTTGCTGATACGGTTGTGGAATCAATGCATGATAATACCATCAAAGGTAACCGTGTATCCGTTGATTTCGCAAAAGATAGAGAATAGTAAGAATGAAGTAATTGAAACATGAAAGCCGTCTGTAGAAGACGGCTTTTTTTGTATGTGGTATTCCTGTCTGTCCGTTTCGTGCCACGAATATTATTGTCGTTAATCCATAGTAAACGTTTCATCAAGTAGATGTTGGGACTTTTAGTAAACTTATTTCGTGGCACGAATATCTTCTAATTTTTTGGATAAAAGATACTCGTTCCACGAAATGAGTTTCTATAGAGAGCAATGAATACTGATATTGTTGTTTTCTAAGGGATAACTAGGTGGTCTTATTCGTGGCACGAGGTGTTATGTTTGTGGCACGAGGGGTTATGTTTTAATCAAGAATATTATTTGAATTGTTAAGAAAAAATACTCGCCTGACTGGTTTTTCAGTTGCCACGAAATGAGTTTCTATAGAGAGCAATGTGGACAAATAAAAAAAGCTTTTAACGAGCTGGTTTGGTAGACTTATTCGTGGCACGAGGGGCAATGCTGGCGGCAAATGAAAGAACGTCAAGCAGAAAACATGAACAAGGGGTTGCAACCCCTTGTTCGAGAGCACTTGGGAAACTCTCGGGAAATGTAAAGTAATTCTTCGTGCCACGAATATAATTTTCGTTAATCCTTGGTAAACGATTGATCAAATAGAAGATGAGTCTTTTAGTAAACTTATTTCGTGGCACGAATATCTTCTAAATTGGAGGGTAAAAGATACTCGTGCCACGAAATGAGTTTCTATCGACAGCAATGTGGACAAATAAAAAAAGCTTTCAACAAGCTTGTTTGATAGACTTATTTCGTGGCACGAGGTGTTATGTTTGTGGCACGAGGGGCAATGCTGGCGGCAAATGAAAGAACGTCAGGCAGAAAACAAGAACAAGGGGATGCAATCCCTTGTTCGAGAGCACTTGGGAAACTCTCGGGAAATGTAAAGTAATTCTTCGTGCCACGAATATAATTTTCGTTAATCCTTGGTAAACGATTGATCAAATAGAAGATGAGTCTTTTAGTAAACTGATTTCGTGGCACGATTATCTTCTAAATTGGAGGGTAAAAGATACTCGTGCCACGAAATGAGTTTTTATCGAAAACAATGTGAACAAATAAAAGAAGCTTTCAACAAGCTTGTTTGATAGACTTATTCGTGGCACGAGGGGCAATGCCAGGTTCCACGTTGATTAATTTACTTATACTGAAAAATATATTGTTCGCCTTCGTTGAGTATCTTCAATCCTTCTGAATATGGTTTGGATATTGCGAGCCCGGTTGCGGAGCTTGAGCCGTATCTCTCGGCAAGATCTTTCAGCACATAGACGGGGATATTCGGGTCAGCGAAGTACTCCAATGCGCCGTAGTGGACCGGGATCATGTAATCAGCTTTCAGTTCATCAAATACTTTCAGCGCGCCAAGCGAAGCTACATGATAGTAGCTGCCATCTGTTTCACAATCGCGGCAGGGTCCCACAGGAATAAGCGCAAGATCTATCTTATACTGCGTACCAAGATATTTATATGCAAATTCATCATAGGTAGTATCACCCGCATAAAACACTGTAATGCCTTTGTACTCAATGATATACCCTGTACAGCCTGGGACTTTCCATGTGTAGCTGTCCATTCCATACCTGCCGCCCTGGTGCTGTGCGAAAACAGCGGTGATCTTCAATCCGTCAATTTCGCGTGATTCACCAATATAACCCAGTTCCTTTGAATTAGCCGTCTTAAGCCTTATCATATCCATATCATAAGAAGGCAGGTATTCTTCGGAGCCAAAGGGTATTACAAGCTTGGCTTTGGGGAAACGCTCATCAAGGTCTTTCAGGCTGCCAAGGCTCATGTGATCCATATGCGCGTGTGAAACAGCAACAATATCAAGCTTGGGAATATTTTTCATATCAAGTCCGGCTTCAACCTTACGGAGCACGACACCGGATATTACATCCTCGAATACAGGATCAACCAGTATTACTTTGTCTTCAATCTGCAGCAAAACTGTTGAGTGGCCCACCCAGAGAGCAGAGAGTCTAACGTTTTCCTTGATGGGATCTTTGATTTTGTTTTTAACTTTCTCAGGCTCGCCAAATATAGATTCACCAATACTTTTCATACCGACCCTTACAGGCCAGCAGCCGTTAATAGTTACGGTTAATATTGTAATTAAAATTACAGCTAATTGTCTTTTCATATTCGTTAAAAGTATTTCAAAAAGAAGCCGATATTATACCTGCTTCTTTCATCGAAGTTGTAACTGAATTGCAGCCCAACAAATCCGAACAGGAAATATATCCCGCCTTCGGCTGACCAGTAACCGTTCTTTCCGGTTATAGCATCATTTCTGTGTGTGTATTTTCCGCCCAGTGAAAACGCCATCTTCTCACCATCGCCCTTTATGGGCAGGATTATTCTGCTGCCGGCGCTTATGCCGAATCGCGAGAGTCCGGAGTATTTGAATCCGGTCACGGTCCATTCAGGCTGCACGAAAATATCCATTGAGCCGGTGAATCTGCGAACGGGATTTATTTTAAAGAACTGCAGGGGAGTGGTGAATTTGTTTGAACGGAATGATATGTTTAATGGAATCAGCTGCCACCGGAGCCCAAACTGAACTTTTGAATTTTTGCCGTCTGAATCCTGAAAAATAACAGGTGAGGGGATAATCTGCATCATAGCCCAGGAAGTGTACATTTTACTGTAATCGGTGCTATCCTGCGCGAAAATTTCAGTGCGTATAAATGCTGAAACGATAAGTAATAGTAAAAATGTTCTTTTCAAATTGAAAACTGCTTTTTGGTGGATAGATTTAAAGAGTTTAATAGGAATATGGGGTTAAAAGTTTCTATATTTTTGTTATAAATTGTAAATTTTGGACGTCTTAAATGTTTTTCCCTGTCAAGTATAGATCCCCGCATTCGCGCCTGCCTGCTGCAGTCAGGGGAACGAGATATCAACCGGCGATATAAATCATTGAATTGCAACTTCTTTTAATTTTCGCTATTTTTGTTAAATTCGTTAAAAAATTTAAATAATCACGGAGATTTATAATGGCAGTAGTTGATATTGTAATGCCCAAAATGGGCGAATCAATAATGGATGGCAGAATTCTTAAATGGTTCAAGCAGCCGGGCGATAAAATTGACAGGGATGAGACATTATTCGAGATATCCACAGATAAGGTTGATACTGAAGTTCCTTCAGCCGAAGGCGGAATACTTGTAGAAGTACTCTATGCAGAAGGCGATACGGCAAATGTTGGTGATGTTGTCGCAAGGATAGAAACAGATGCCGCAAATGCGAACGTGAAAGCCGGCGTGACTAAGGCTGATGCTCCAAAAGCGGAAGTTAAAGAAGAACCTAAACAGGTTGAAAAGGCTCCCGAACCCGTAAAAGAGAAAGAACAGGCTCCAGCTGCGGATACAAAATCAGGCTCAGGCTCCGGATTTTACTCGCCGCTCGTACTCAACATTGCTTCCAAAGAGGGTGTTACCATGGATGAGCTTAGCGGAATTACAGGCACCGGTGTTGGCGGCAGAGTAAGGAAACAGGATATTTTAGCTTATGTTGAAGACAGGAAATCAGGTAAGGTAACACAGCCTGCTCCAAAAGCTACACAGGGCGGAACAACTACTCCTTCAACAGCCAAAGCTGTTACGGTTGAAAAGAAACAGGCTGAATATAAAGCTCCCGAAATACATAAATCAGTTGATTTGACAAATCTGTACAATATGCCGGGCGTTGATGTTGTACCTATGGATACGCTTCAGTCCAAAATGGCTGAACACATGGTCATGAGCATTCACACATCACCGCATGTTGCGGCAATTGCTGAGTGTGATATGAGCGCTGTTGACAGAGCCCGCAAGGTACTTGGCGATGAATTCCAGAAGCGCGAAGGATTCAAACTAAGCTATATGCCGTTCATCTGCGAAGCGGTTGTTAAGGCATTGAAAGATTTCCCGCTGGTAAACGCATCAATTGACGGAACAAATGTCCTGGTTAAGAGTTTCATTAACTTAGGGATAGCTGTCGCGATGGATAACGGCGGACTTATAGTTCCCGTGATCAAAAACGCGGATTCGAAGAATCTGACAGGCATCGCAAGGGAAATGACCGATCTTGCAAAACGCGCAAGGGTTAAAAAGTTAACTCTTGATGAAATTCAGGACGGAACATTCACAATTACAAATTACGGCGTGTTTGGCAACATTATCGGAACACCGATAATCAACCAGCCGCAGGTAGCAATTTTAGGAACAGGCGCAATTAAAAAACGCGCTGTTGTAGTGGAAACATCTGAAGGCGACGCTATTGTAATAAAGCCGATGATGTATTTAACGCTCTCATTCGATCACAGGCTGATAGATGGCGCTTTAGGCGGTAAGTTCGTTATGAAGGTAGTAGAATACCTCGAGAACTACACAGTCTAAATAGATTCGTTTTAAATACGTTACGGATCGCCTTGAGGGCTTTGGTGTGAATAATTAAAATATAAATACATATATGACAAATTCATTCGGAACGCCCCCTGATCCAAATAATTTACAGGGAGATGAGAAAATGCTGGCGCTTTTTTCTCATCTTTCCTTATTTTTAGGGGGTATTATTTTACCGATCATTTTCTGGGCAACCAACAGGGATAAATCAAAGTTCGTTACATTCCACGCCCTGCAGGCGCTGTGGTTCCACATTGCATATATCGCCATTCTGCTGGTCTTCATATTCGGCTTCGTTATAGTTGCCGTGATAGGTGGTGTTGGTATGGGCGCGTTTGCCGGAGCGACGGGAAGCAAGGAAATGCCGGTATTTTTTATTATTGCGATGATTGGATTTTATATTCTGCTCTTCGCGATAATTTTTGGGTGTATTGGTTACTCGATCTATATGGGAATAAAATCCTACCAGGGTAAAATGGTCAAATATCCTGTAATAGGAAATAAGGTTTACGCAAAGGTTTATGGAACAGCAAGCTGAACAAAGTTTACCTTCGCAGGATGAAAGAATGCTCGCGATGTTCGCGCATCTTTCAATGTTCTTTGGCAGCCTTATAATTCCGCTGATCTTTTGGGCCATCAATAAGGATAAATCAAGGTTTGTATCTTTCCACTCACTGCAGGCGTTATTCTTTCATTTAGCCTACACGGTGGTGCTGGTTTTCCTAGTGATATTTGTAGCGGTAATTGGTGTTATGGCGGGACTCATCGTTCCGGGAGAAAGCGGACCCCCGCATATTGGGGCACTGCAGATTATTGTCATTCTTGCATTGGGCGTAATAGTAATAGGTTTTATCTTTGTTTCAATTGCCCTTGCGGTAATTAATGCAGTGGCGGCCTACAAAGGCGGTATGAAGAAGTATCCTATTATTGGGAATATGGTTTATAAAAAAGTTTATGGTGTAAGTTGACCTCACCCCCCAGCCCCTCTCCTGAAAGGAGAGGGGAGCAAGGTGCGATGATTTTCGATGTATATTCCCCTTCTCCCTCCGGGAAAGAGGAATAGGTGTGAGGGAAAAAATCAAAAATAATATGTCTGAATTAGTACAAATAAAATATATAAACACCCACCAGAAGAAGCACGCAATCGAGAATCCGGAAATTGAAAATAACCGGAGACCCGATTGGCTTAAAGTTAAGCTTCCCACAGGCGAGAATTTTACTTATCTGAAAGAGCTGGTAGGTAAAAAGAAGCTCAACACCGTTTGCGAAGACGCGCGCTGCCCCAATATGGCGGAGTGCTGGCACCGCAAGACGGCGACATTTATGATATTGGGTGAGGTCTGCACACGTTCGTGCGGCTTCTGTTCCGTTAAGCTTGGCAAACCCGATGCCCTGGATTACGATGAGCCGCGGAGAGTGGCTGAATCAGTGAAAGAGCTTGGATTAAAACATGCGGTTATTACATCAGTTGATAGGGACGACCAGAAAATGGGCGGAGCGGATATTTTCGCAATGACAATTAATCAGATCCGCGAGCTTTCGCCGGGATGTAAAGTGGAAGTGCTCATTCCGGATTTCCGCGGGAATTGGGAAGCATTGGATCTTGTTATAAATGCAAGACCCGATATACTGAACCATAACATTGAAACTGTGCCAAGGATGTATCATTACGTCAGGCCGCAGGCGGTTTATGAAAGAACGCTTGAGCTTTTGAAGATAGGAAAAGAAAAGGGTCTAATTACAAAAAGCGGATTTATGGTTGGGCTCGGTGAAACGGATGAAGAAGTGTATGAGTTGATGAATGATCTGAAATCAGTTAATTGTGATATTGTTACAATAGGGCAGTATCTCAGACCCACGAAAAGCCATTTGCCTGTTCAGCGTTATGTACACCCTGATATTTTTAAGGAGTATAAGCTTAAAGGCAAGGAAATGGGCTTCCGTCATGTGGAGTCGGGGCCGCTGGTTAGAAGTTCATATCATGCAGATGAGCAGTCGGTTTAAACGAAATGGTAGCACAGACATTCCTGTCTGTGAATGTTTGTTTGTCCTATAATGCGGGTGTTAACCCGGCATGCCTGCGAAGCAGGCCAGAGTTAAAGCAAAAAGTTAAGTTAAACTACATAGGAGTATTTTTTATTGCGTAAATTACAAATAGTTTTACTGATCGTTTTTTCATTCCAGTTGGCGGGTGTACTGTATTCGCAAAAGCTGAATCCGGAAACAACTGAATACCGCTATTGGGTAATTTTTAGGGATAAAGGCGAATACAAACCGGGTGATATTCTAACCCCCGGCAGCGAAGGCTACAATCTGGCTAAAAGCGGACTCACAGAAAAAGCGCTTTGGCGCAGGTCAAAGGTTCTTGCGCCTGAAATGGTTGTAAACTACAACGATATTCCGGTTAAGCAGGAATACATTGACGCAGTTGTTAATCTTGGTGCATCGCCGCATTCAGTTTCAAAATGGTTTAACGGTGTAAGCATAAAGGCAAAGAAAGATAAACTTGATCAGATAAAAAAACTTCCTTTTGTTGAAAAGATAGAAGGCGTTGGATATCTTGAATTCGCGAAAGTTGTTCCGGGTTCAAAAAAGTTAGATGAAGTAAACAGGTATTATTCAGCTAAAACGAAATTAGACTACGGCTACTCATACTGGCAGAATGAACAGATAAAAGTACCCAAGCTGCACGATAACGGTGTAACCGGTTACGGAGTAACCGTTGGAATGTGCGATGACGGATTTAACTGGAGACAGCACGAAGCGTTAATGACAAGGAATGTAAAAGGGGAGTATGACTGGATCTTCAAGGATGATTCCGTGCAGTACCAGTGGCAGCCAAACCAGATGCCGGGCGATAGCTATGACCAGGACGGGCATGGTACTTCAACAATGTCAACTTTAGGGGGATATTTCCCCGGGCAGATAATAGGACCCGCGTTTGATGTTGAGTTTTATTTAAGCAAGACTGAAGCCGGCGCGAGTGAGACTCCCGTAGAAGAAGATTTCTGGCTGGAATCAGTTGAGTGGATGGAATCACAGGGTGCGGAGGTTATAACAAGTTCATTAATATATAAACCGTTTGACCTGCCTCACAATCAATACAGCTACAAAGATATGAACGGCAAAACTACTGTCATTGTAAGAGCAGCGGAGCTTGCCGCTAAACTGGGAGTTGTTGTTGTGAATTCAATGGGCAATGAAAGCCAGACGAATCCGCCGAGTATAGTTTCACCGCCGGATGGCGAGAATGTTATTGCCGTAGGCGCGGTTGATAGCGCGGGAAGAATTGCGTATTTCAGTTCAAACGGTCCGACCAGTGACGGCAGAATTAAGCCTGATGTTGTTGCGATGGGTGTTGATGTTTACGCAGCGGCTTCTTATTCGTTTACCTACGATACAGCGGGATATTCCTATGTCAGTGGTACATCGTTTTCGGGTCCATTGACAGCTGGTGTATGCGCGCTGATACTTTCGGTTCATCCGGAATTAACTCCCGCGCAGGTGCTTGAAGCGTTGAAAATGACTGCGAATAAAAAGGATTCACCCGGCAATGTTTACGGGTGGGGACTCATTAACGCATTCGATGCGGCGTTATATCATGGAATGATAATCAGCAACCAACCTGAGATAACAGAAGCAGGTGATAACCGGATAATTTCAATATCGGTGCTTTCTAAAAATACGATCGTGACGGAATCAGTGAAGATGTTTTATTCAACGAATGGCGGTGAATTCACCGAGCAGCAGATGTTTCTCGCAGAAAGATCAGGTGAGAGTAATTCCGGCAGATACACAGCAACTGTGCCGTTTGATGTAAGAACGGAGAATGTTAAGTTCTATTTTAAGGCATCGGATGATAAGGAATCACGCACCTCGCCATTTATGGCGCCCGCAAGGTTCTTTTACTTCGACCAGGAAACGAAGAAGCTTGTTGTTTTTTGAAAATCTTGTCATGCTGAGTCCCGCATACTTGCAGGATAGACTTCGTTGAAGCATTTGAAAAGAATTATTGCGGTTCATTGCCCTTCGACTCCGCTCAGGGCGACAAAGATTAGGGTGACAGGGATTTAGTGTTCCTGTCATGCTGAACTTGCCTGACTTGTTTCTAAGTTTTCAGCATCTAAAGCTTTATGAGTATGAAACAAGACTCACTGCCTACGCCAAGGCTTCGGCAGTCACGGTGACAAAGTGGAAAAATTTATGTCATGCTGAGCGGAGTCGAAGCATAGAAGTTTAAGTAATATTGTTCATTGTCCTTTGACTCATTGCTTAGGCAATCAGGCGCATCAGGGCGAGAATAAAAGAAAGAAATTAATATTTGAGTAAACTACACACGACAAAAAAAGAAGAAGAAAAAGCGATACTTGTCTGCACAACTATACCCAAATCAACAACGGCAAAAACGGTAAAGCAGAAGATATTTAAGGAGCATCTTGAGGAGCTTGAGTTTTTAACTCAAACAGCGGGAGCCGCTGTGGTTGATAAGGTTTACCAGGAGCGCGATAAGATAGATAAATCTTTATTTATAGGTAAAGGTAAGGCGCAGGAAATTGCAAAGAAAGTAGAAGATGAGAAAATTGATCTTGTCATTTTCGAAAATTCACTTTCACCAACGCAGATAAGAAATCTGGAGAAGATCATTAAGTGCAAAGTTATAGATAAACCTGCGCTTATACTTGATATATTCGCTTCCAACGCGAAGACCTCTGAGGCTAAAACACAGGTTGAGCTTGCGCAGCTGCAGTATCTGCAGGCACGTTTGACGAGGGCATGGACGCATCTATCCAAACAATATGGCGGTATTGGTACAAAGGGTCCGGGTGAAACCCAGATCGAGACCGATAGAAGGCTCATAGGCACAAGAATTGCGATGCTGAAAGAGAAGCTTAAAAAGATCGAAGAGCAGCGCAAAACCCAGCGTCAGCAGCGCGGCGGATTTTCACGGATCGCGCTGGTTGGTTACACCAACGTGGGTAAATCAACTCTGCTTAACCTGCTCACAAACGCAGGTGTTTATGTTGAAAACAAACTCTTCGCTACACTTGATACATCTACAAAGGTACTCAAGGAAATCAACGGTGAAAAATTGCCGCAGCCTGTGCTCATCAGCGATACGGTTGGATTTATCCGCAATCTGCCGCATGATCTGATCGAATCATTTAAAAGCACGCTTGCCGAAGTAGTTGAAGCTGATATATTGCTCCATGTAATTGATCTCTCGAGTGATAGCTACGAGGATCAGATAACAGTGGTTGAAGAAACCCTGAAGGATCTCGGCGCGGATTCTAAGCAGGTTATTATGGTATTCAATAAGGTTGATAAGCTTGGCGAGAACAAACAGGAACTGATAACTGCATTGAAGCAGAGATATCCTGATTCAGTTTTCATTTCAGCATTTAAAGGGATCAACATGGGCAGCCTGTTTGATAAAATTATCGATATGATGCGCAGCGAAATTGAGGAAGTGGAAATTAAAATCCCCGCAAACGATCCTGAGGCGTATAAGGTCATAAATATGCTTCACGAAGAAGCTGATATTGTATCAACAAAATATCTGCAAAAATTCATAAAGCTAAAAATAAGAGGCAACAGCAAACATTTAACGAAAATACTGAGCGGGCTTGGTTCACAAAAGCAGCCGCCAAGAGGAAAACTAAAAAAGAATAGAAAGGAATTATCCGCGGAGGCAGTGTAGTAATGCAGCTGCAAAACATGGCGGATAGCTTGAGCTAACATGTCAACAAATTACAAAGGTGTAGATTATTTCAATATAGACGCTCTTCTTTCCGAGGAAGAAAGAATGATACGCGATACAACCCGTGACTTCGTGACCAACGAAGTTATACCGGTGATAGAAAAGCATAACCAGGAAATGACTTTCCCCAGGGATTTAATTCCCAAGATGGCGGAGCTTGGATTTTTCGGGCCAACCCTGCCGGCGGAATACGGCGGAATGGAAATAAACAACGTTGCATACGGTTTGATGATGACCGAGCTTGAAAGGGGAGATTCAGGACTCAGAAGCTTCGCTTCGGTGCAATCCGGTTTAGTAATGTACCCAATTTACGCATACGGCAGTGAAGAGCAGAAGAAAAAATGGCTTCCATCACTTGCCAAGGCTGAGAAGATAGGATGCTTTGGATTGACTGAGCCTGATTTTGGATCAAACCCCGGCGGTATGATAACCAACGCAAAAAAAGTTGATGGCGGCTACATACTGAACGGTGCCAAGATGTGGATAACGAACTCGCCAATAGCTGATATTGCCGTTGTATGGGCTAAGCTTGATGGCGTTGTACACGGATTTTTAGTTGAGCGCGGATTTAAAGGATTTGAAACTCCCCAGACCCACGGAAAACTATCTTTGCGCGCATCTATCACTGGTGAAATTACCCTGCAGGATGTTTTTGTACCGGATGCAAATCTGTTACCCGGTGTTAAGGGACTTAAGGGTCCATTAGGCTGCTTAAATCAGGCAAGGTACGGCATTGCATGGGGCGTACTTGGTTCTGCAATGGAGTGTTACGCAACAGCACTTGAGTATTCGCTCTCACGCATTCAGTTTGATAAACCCATTGCAGCTTACCAGATGACACAGGAAAAGCTTGTATGGATGCTGAATGAAATTACAAAGGGTCAATTGATGGTTTACCGCTTAGGCAGAATGAAAGATGACGGCACAATTAAGCATACACATATCAGCATGGCGAAGCGCAATAACTGCGAAATAGCGTTGACGATATGCCGTATGGCTCGCGAGGTGCTTGGAGCAAACGGTATTCTAGATGAATACCCGGTAATGCGCCACGCGAATAACCTGGAATCGGTTAAGACCTACGAAGGCACACATGAAATGCATACATTGATAATTGGTGAGGATATTACGGGGATACCGTCATTCAGAGTTGATTACAAAAACTAAACCATGATTTAAAGGATTAAAAGATAACCATGATTTAAGGATTAAAGGATTACCATGATTTGTAATGTCCGTTCGTTGAACGGACATTTTTTTTTGAAGAGCCAAGGCGTGAAGTGCGCGAAGATATTGTTCAAATTACCGCTAAGTTGATTGCTGTTCTTATTGTTAGTGACTACTCCAAACACAAAGACCACATTGGAGTTATGAGATAATAAAATTCACGTTGTAAATTCAAAAACTTACCATTAATTTACAACTACAAAAAAAAACCATAAATTCTCTGTTTTTCAGTTATCATACCTTATTGCAAAAACGCAAATTTCTAGAATGTATGCAACGAGGTAATATATGAAAAACAAACATACCGTAATTTGAGCTATTAGCAGAAATCTAAAATACTCCTATATATGAAACAAATAAACACAAATTCAGACTTCAATGTACGTAAAAATAAAAGTGTAAGCAGAAGATACATTGGGGTGGTATTCAATGAAAATGATTTGAACAGAATAGCAAACATTATGTTTAACGAAGCAAGTAAATATAATGAAAAACTTAACATAGAAATATATTCTTCTATGAGGCGTGAATCATTCTTTACGAGTGATCCAAATGTTTTTTTCTCTAATGAGATACCGAATGAGATATCAAAAGTAAGTATTTCATTTAGAGATTCAGAATCTTCAATCACATGTGAAGTTGAGATGGGGCGAACTATTTGGAATGGAGATGGAATAGATGTCTCAATTTCAGGAAATGATTTTATTGTTGTTTCAGGTATATTTACCGAATTAGATAAAGAAATAAAATTAAGATATGCCACTTGGAGGTGGTTGTTCACCAGAAAAGGTAAATTTGTTCTTTTTTCATTGAATCTTATACTTGCTGTTTCTATATATTCCTTATTTGACTTTATCCTAAAACTCTTAACTATCAATCAGATATTGCTGAAAACTGATTTTACATATATTGCAATAGCTTCAATTGGGTGGGGTACAATTGGAGTAATGCTTGGGCTAGGTTACGGAATATTTGAAGACTATTTGAAAAGTCTTTTTCCTGCACTGCAATTTAGTGGCAGATTTATAAGTCAGAGTTCTAAAAATAAGAAAATGTTATTGTGGATAATAAGTTTTATTTTAATTCCTATATTTATAAATTTAATTTCATCAAAACTTGTATCACTACTTTAAGAAGATGTTTCCAAACAATTCAAATATTGATATTTTCAATATAGACTAAAAGGAGCAGTAATAGCCTTCCTTTTTAGGTAGAGTAGTTTACAACAAATAATTATAAACAACGCAAAATTATACTCAATTAGATAATTGTGATTTGTGTGTTTATAGAAACTTAACCTAAACCCAATTTAATGTCCAAGTCATTCATAAGCTATAGTCATCTAAACGATGATAAAAGAAAAATATTAGACAACCTTCTCAAGAAGAATAGATTAACACCAATTGTTGTTGCTCGTAGATCAAAACCTGCTGTGTTATTAGCGACTAAAGTAGAAGATGCAATAGAAGAATCAAATTATTTGATCCCGATTCTAACAGAGCAATCGATAAATAATCAATGGGTTAACCAAGAAATAGGTTATGCAAATAAATTAGTCAAAGATAAAAAGATTAAAATAATACCTATTGTTGAAAAGACTTTAATTTTAGATGATAGACTTAAAGGCTTCATTCATAAGCAAATGGATCTCCCGTTTGTATATGAAAATAATGATTCTAATGAAATTGAAAATAGCAATTTTCAAATTGCTTGTAATAAATTAATCCAACATCTGAAGGGTAGCCCAATTTTAGTCAAATATGAGACAGATTTAAGATTAAAATTTACAAAGTTGCACGTTAAAAATACTAATAATGAATATTATAGCAACTTTTCTCCTAATCGGAAGAAGATAGTTAAAGATGATATCAATATAGTAACTTCAGTCTTTATAGAGAACCTAGGTCGGAAAACTGTGACTTTAGTTGAATTGCAATTTGAACTAAATGTAGCTTATCCAATAAAGAATAAATTCAGTCTATCAGATTATAGAAACAGAAAAATTATTTTTGGATTACGGTCCTACAGACAAACTTATAATTTTTCACGTTATAGCATAGATTTAAAACATAAGCCTTTAATCATAAAACCTAATGAAATAAAAAATCTTTTTGAAGCAATTTTTATAATCAAATCTACAATACCTGATAGGTTTGTAAAAAAAATTTATACAAGTATTGATGAAAATGTCGACAATTTTAAGGAATTTGATGTGAACATTGTAAATATTGCTGGTGAAATCTACAAAAATAAAGGAAAAGTTTTATAATGCTTTATTAATTAAAATGTATATGATTGACATTGTAAATATTTTTAAAGAAAATAACTATTTAGACGAAACAACAGCAATATATAAGGAAAATTTTGCATATTTATTATATAGTGATGCAAAAAATACATTATCGTTAGCTCAAAAAGCAAGAAATGTTGATAGTGATTTAGAAAAACAATTCTCAAGAGTCGCAATTATCACAATAATTATGGCATTTGAATCATTTATAAATACAGTTTATCAATATGTTGGAGTTGAAGATGAAATAAAGGGAAGAAACTTAAAAATGAGATGGTTAAAGGCCCCTTTGTTATGCTCAAAGTATTTAGATTACATCGATAGAAACAAAATCGTAACATTTAACGAAAGTGAATATCCATTTAATGCATATTTAGAAATTATGAAGTTAAGAAACAAAATTGCTCACATGAAATCTAGATTCACGAAAATCCGAGTTGATTCAAAATATGATTATGATAATAGAAAGTATCCAATAACTCAAATACCCTATGACATGTTAAAGTGGAATTCTACGCATGCTGAGAAGATAATTAATGTATATATTGATATGACAACAAAATTGAATGAGTATTTATATGATGAAATTCATATGTTATTGAGAGGTTTCAGTTTGGTGGAAGGTATTGTAGAAATTGCCAAACCTGAACGGAATTTGTAAAAATGCAATGGTTTAATAGGTAGTTTAATCACTAAATCAATTTTTTGTTAATATAGATGTCAGTTAATAACATAAATAGTTGTATACCATTAAATAATTCAGAAGAATTTTACATAAATGATTTCTTAGAATTTTATAATTATGAAAATAAAGAGAATTATTCAATATTGTATTCACCGGAAAACGATTTTCGACATACTCCACAACCTGAATTTATTTTAAGTAATGGAGTCCTAAATGTTGTAATTGAGAGGAAAATATTCTGTTACCCAGAGAATCTAATACATAAGCATAAAATGTTCCATGTATTATCTGATATTATACATGCTAACTTAAGCGAATATTTTAGTGATGATTTATACTCTTTTAAAATTGATTGTTTAGATATTCCTTCGAATTTAGCTTCGGTTAACAAATTAGGTGCACAAGTCGTTGATACAATACTAAAAGATAGACATGCTATAACTAAAAATAATATGATTGTATCGGAAGAAAAGCCGGATTGGAAATTTTGTTATGTCCCATATAGTGAGCGTGATGAGTTTGGTCCAGATAAAGGTATTGTCATTTTCGAAACTGATATCCATAAATTGTTTGCTGTAAAGTGTGATGTTAGTCAAATAACAGAAATGCTAAAAGAAAAATTAAATATAGTTAATTTGAAGTTTAAAAATTATCGGGGCATGAAATCCGTTTTTCTCATTCAATTATACAATTCTTTTAATGTAGAGTCTATTATCGATCAGATTAAACATTTACGAAAAAATTTCGATAATATTGAAGAAATTTGGATTGCAGAAGAATGTACACCAGAATATGAATTACCTTTTTTTGAATATCGAAAAATCTAATTTATTAACTTGGCCTTTATTTTTTCAGTTTTGCAATGATTCTCACCACTTTAACCCCCGTTGTTGGTGTTGCCTGACTTGTATTTAAGTTCACCAACAACATTTTAATTTGTGTTTGCTGTTGGTCACACCGCTACGCGGCAAGACCAACAGGGGGTGGCAGAAGCAGAACCCCCATCGCAGATTTACTCATGGATTAAGTTTATTGTTTAATTTCGATTTGACGATAATTCACAGCGATAGTCCCCCCTTTGTAAAAGGGGGGAAGATATCTGTGATGACTGTTAATTGGAGATGATTCAGATGATTTGAATCTTAGGAAAATCTTCAATGGGGGTTTGTTATGAAAAACCCCCATTTTTCCCGTTGTTGGAGCATGAGTGCCGGCGCTTTTTTCACCAACAACAATACGGGAAACAGCTTCGGCAGTTGGACACACCGCCATGTATCAAGACCATCAGCGTCGAAGATGTATACATTGTAGAAATACCTAAATAATATTATATTTAAATCATGAAGATAATTAATAAACATTTTATAGTATGTTTTCTCACAGCATTTTTCAGTATTTGCTACTCACAGGAATTTCCTGAAAAGGATAAAAAATATGATGAGCAGATATATGAATTCCTTAATGCTCAAACTGAAGACGTCTCCCTTGTCAATTTTCTTATAAACTCAAAGCCGTTTAATAAATGGGATATGCGCCCCCTCTCAAGAAACCGTGTTTGGGTTTTTGATACTATTCACACAGCAGGAGAAATTCCAAATTTTTTCTGGGGCGCATTTGCGAAAAAGTATAAACTTACCGCGAAAGAAGGAATGGAATATCCAAATTTATTCTTGAAATATGCGATGACTGCTAGTACTGTGGGAAACAGATACATGAAAGAGCATAATGCAAAATTTGATGTGCTTTCACAAAAGATAATATCAGGCAATAATACATATTACACCACACAAAATGATCTGCAAAGGGTAGATGAAGTATATAAAGAAGGTGAACAGTACTGGAAATATGTTATACCAGAAGGCTCACCATTTCCCATTTCAGGTAAAGTTGATTCCGCAGTTACAACCAAGTTTACTGAAGAGCAAATGGCTATTTTAAGTTTACTAAAAGAGATTAATATGTATGCGGCGGTAAAAACCTCTAATGGAATATTTTACCTGATGGATGGATTTACTGACAATTCATACGGGTTTTATTTCAGCTCCGATGGTAAAATGGAGGAGAGTAATTTTCTTTTCAACATAATGAAATCAGAAAGATTGAATTCAAATTATTATTTCTATATTGCCAATTGAATTCCCGATGTTTATGCCTGACTGCCGTTGCAGTTTTTCACCAACAACGAAACGGAATACAGCTTCAACAATTGGCCACACCGCTTCGCGCCAAGACCAACAGCGGGGTATTTTATTATTTACCCTTCGACAACTGCGGGAGCAGTCAAGTGCAGAGGGTGAGGAAGATGTCAATATTTTATTCACCACTTCTCCGTTGCAACTTCGAAAACTTACACGTAATTTTACAGATGTGATTCCCAACTAGAGAAAAGTGGCTTTGGCAGCAAAATTATTTATAAACTGAAACTTGAGATTCCCGCCTTCGCGGGAATGAATATAATATGATAACAACAGACGATAAAAAAGTAAAATTGATTGCAGATGTGGCGCTTATTCATAACAATGGAGTGCTGCTGTGTAAGTATAAGGAAACAAACAAGTACGACCATCAATCCGGCTGGTTTATACCTGATGACCTGGTGAAGTTCAATGAGCATCCTTCGGATGCCGCAAGGCGGATACTGAATGAGCAAATGAGCTACATCACGGCCAATTTAACCTTGAGCTTTATTGAATCATTTGTTGGCAATGACGGCTCATGGCATTTGATATTCCACTACTGGCAGAAGGTCGATGCCCTGCCGGAGATAATGCCAACGACTACGGGAGATGTAAGTGAATACAAATGGTTCGATAGGTTTTCTCTGCCCGAAGAGAGCGAAATCGCGCATCATGGCTGGGCAAAACATACTATAGCGAAGCTATTTTCAAACATGAGATGAAAGTTTATATTGTTGAAAAATTAACAGGTAATTTATATTTACATGCATAATTACGAAACTTTGATTGTCTTGCAGTCCTCGCATATGGTCCTTAACCGAAACTTAAAAGATATTTCGCACCCTGAGAGTCTGGTAACACCGGCACAAGGCGGAAACTCAATTAACTGGATCCTGGGGCATATTATTGTGAGCCGTGATGATATCAGGAAGCTTATCGGACTCGACAAGCTTTGCGGCGATGATATGAAGATGTATCAGCGCGGCGCGGAGGCTGTATCGACAGATAAGTTAATGGATTTCAGTAAGCTTTTGGAAATGTTCAATACGGGTCAAAATTTACTGGTTGATAAGCTTAAGGAAACCGACCTGCGCGGAGATAACGAAAAATTCAGGATGGTAACATTCCTGGCTTTCCACGAAGCGTATCATGCGGGTCAAACGGGAATATTAAGAAGAATTATAGGCAAAGAAGGAGCTATTAAGTAGAATGGCAGTGCAAAGAGATTTTGATAAGTTGTGGAATTACGACGATCCCGCGGGAACGGAACAAAAGTTCAGAGAACTTTTGCCTTCGGCAGAAAAGGGAAAGGATAAAGAGTATTACATTGAGCTGCTAACGCAGCTTGCCCGCACGCAAAGCCTGCAGCGCAAGTTTACCGAAGCGCATGAGATACTTGATAAGGTTATGAAGCTGCTTAAGCCTGAGCATATTGTTCCGCGAATACGGTTCATGCTTGAGCGCGGAAGGACATATAATTCTTCAAAGGAGTATGGAAAAGCGCGTGAGCTGTTTATGGCAGCATACATGCAGGCAGATAAGTACGGTGAGGATAATCTCGCGATTGATGCCGTGCATATGCTTGGTATTGTTGATAAGGGTGAGGAATCACTGAAGTGGAATGAGCTTGCCATTCAGATGGCCGAAGAAACAAAGGACGAGAAGGCAAAAGGCTGGCTTGGCTCACTGTATAATAATACCGGATGGACATACCATGATATGGGCGAGTATGATAAAGCTATGGTTCTATTTGAAAAGCAGGTTCAATTCTACACCGCGAAAAATTCAAAGCCAACATTGGCAATTGCAAAGTGGTGCGTAGGTAAATGTTTGCGTTCCATGAAGAAAACTGAAGAGGCATTTGCAGCACAAATGGAATTAAAGGAATGGATGGAAAAAGAAGGATTAGAAAGAGATGCATATAACAGTGAAGAAATAGGGGAATGTTTGTTTGTGTTGGGTAAAAAAGAAGAGGCAAAGCCATATTTCAAAAGAGCTTATGAAGTGCTTTCAAAAGATATCTGGCTTTCTGAAAACGAGAAAGATAGACTCTTAAGGCTTAAGGAACTGGGAGAGTAAAATTATTGACAAACTGGAAAATTGAACCATCGTTTAAATACGATCTTTGCTGCTTTTTGAATATTTTAACCGCGGATCCATATTATAAGGAGCACTATCCCAACGAACCGAATCCATACGAAAATAAACTTCCGGCAGAAGTTCAAAACGCTGTAACATCGCTTCACAAGAAGCTGAAGATTGATAATGAGATAATTATCTCAGCGTGGCTGTGCCTGTATTTTTCGGCTATAGAAGGTGAAGAGCTTGGGGATTTGATAGATGCAGTAAATGATCCCTCTGAACTGAAGACCAATTTTTTGAAAACACCATATTATGATGAAGAGAAATGGGGGATATTTATATCGGTAAGGGAAGAATTGCTGCTTATATTCCAATACTTGAAAGATAATGGATTTAAAGAGTATTGGACTGAGAACATCAAACCGAAAATTGTTAAGAGAATTGAAACTGAAAAACAGGGACTTGATAAGTACGATGTAATTGCACAGAACGAAAATATGCTGGGCTTCAAGCTGCCATCAGGTACGATAACAGTTTACATACTTTATTACAACAGGCCGCACGGCATAAAAATTACGGGAATGCGTTTTTTGACTTCAATGCACTGGCCGTTTGAAATAACCATCCGCACTTCAGCGCATGAAATGATGCATCCGCCGTATGATCACAAGAATGATGCGGAGCTAAGGGGGGTGATTGAATCATTCAGCAGGGATGAGTTTGTGATGGATAGGGTGAACAATCACAACAAATCGCTGGGCTATAATTCACTTGAAGGACTTTTTGAAGAAGACTGCGTGCAATCGCTGGATCAGCTCATAGGCGAAAATCTAAGCGTAGCAATTGATGCCCGCAAAAGATGGAAAGATAGTGATGAAGGTATTCATGTGCTGGCAATAGCGCTATATCAGATCATGAAAGAAGAGAATTATAATTCTAAAGGAGAAGTTTTCCGGGATTTTGTTATCAGAATTAACAAAGAAGGCAGGTTTGTGCCGGGAAAAATAAGGGAATATTACGATAAATTCTACAAATAGTGTTATATTTGAGGAATTAATCAACTAAATTTTATGAGAAGCAATTCTACAGATAATAATTTCAGGAAAGATGCAAACCTGCTTGTGAAGCCGGGCAGCAGGGTTAAACTGAGCGAGTATGATACACGTTATACCGGCGATTTTAAAGATAAAGAAGATGCGGCAGAAATGCTGGCGAAAGATATTGCCAGACTTGCAGAGCTTCAGGATATGCTTTACGCAATGAATAAGTATTCACTGCTTGTTGTAATCCAGGCAATGGATGCAGCGGGTAAAGATGGCACTATTAAGCATGTAATGACGGGCGTGAATCCACAAGGCTGTAATGTAACCAGCTTTAAGCAGCCTTCGGCGGAAGAGCTTGAACATGATTTCCTGTGGCGAATTAACAAGGCAATGCCGAAGAGGGGAATGATTGCAATTTTTAACCGCTCGCACTACGAAGAAGTGCTGGTAACACGGGTGCATCCCGAATACATTTTGGGGCAGAACATTCCCGGTATTGATTCCGTGGATAAAGTAGATAAGAAATTCTGGCAAAAACGCTTTGAGATCATCAATAATTTTGAAAAACAGGCTTACGAAAACGGGACAATTATACTCAAGTTCTTCCTGAATGTATCTAAAGAAGAGCAGAAGAAACGGTTTCTGGCGAGAATTGAAGAGCCTGAGAAGAACTGGAAGTTTTCGGCGAGCGATGTAAAAGAGCGGCAATTGTGGGATAAGTACATGAGGGCTTTTGAAGATGCAATTGAAAATACATCAAGCGAATACGCACCATGGTATATCATTCCAGCAGATAGAAAGTGGTTCATGCGCGCGGCAATTGGGGATATAATTGTGGGTACACTGGAGAAAATGGATCTGGCGTATCCAACAATTAGCGAGAAGGGAAAACAGGAACTTGAAGAAGCTAAAGTAATTATATTAAAGGAAGATAGCACGAAGTAACTAAAAAGGATTCTATGCTCTTTCGGAATTTTGGGTTATCCGAAATATTGATTCATTTACGCTAAGCTCCGATAGCTCTTCGAGGCTAAGAGGCAGTATCTGTGACCAGTTATTTCTGCTGACGGAACCGGGTGTGTTGATCCTGGAATTGTACTTGCCTATTGTTTTCAGTAATTCTTTATCCATCGAAAGATAATCCTGTAAAAGCTGAATGCTGAATATTGAGTTTGTTAAATTAATAGTTTCGAGGCATTTAGATACCAATTCAATAGAAATGCCGTTAATATCCCCGGTAAAACCAAGGTAATTCAGGAATTTTTCCTTTTCTTTGTAGCTTTCGGCGTAAGCATAGATGATGCTGTGAATTGAGTCAGGTGATGAGCCAAGTATTTCCGCTACAAGCTGTCCAGAAGTTATATCCTCATTCCAATACAGCCTGCCATGTTTGGACCTTTTTTTATCAAACAGAATTTTTTTGCAGTATTTCACGTGTCCCGGGTGAATACCGGCTTTTTCGCAGGACATATCAAACAATTTTTCATCAATTGTGCCGGCTTCGAATTGCCACCAATTGACCCAAAAGCTGGAATCATGGGTAGAGCAAACCGCTGCGGAATTCAGCCTGTAATCATGCGGCGGGCGGAAACCGCCGTGATCTTTGTAGTACCGCTGGAAATCGATGCCGGGGATACCATACTCAGCCAATACGTGGAATGAGCATCCCGGAACTGTACCAAGATCTTCGGCGCATGGCAGCATTTTGGTGGCATTGACCATTTCTTCAATAATCCGTCTGCCATGTGGTTCCCACAAATATTCTTCGGCGGGCATGTAACCGCCGGGGGTATTGTAATCATCCACGGGACTGACCCAGACCCTGAAGAGTCCGACAAAATGATCTATTCTGAACATGTCATAAAAATTCTCGGCGTACTTCAGTTTCTCTTTTACATAAATGAATCCATCGTTCGCGATGTTGTTCCATTCGTACGGAGGCATACCCCATTTCTGCCCCATAGCGAAATACATATCTGGCGGCGCGCCGGAGGCAAGATGGAGCATGAAATAATCGGGGTGTGACCATACATCAGCGCTTTCGCGCGATACCAGAAAGGGGAGATCGCCCAGAACCAGAATGTTTTGTGCAACGAGATGTTCTTTTACACCTTCTAGCTGTTCAAGCAGCTGCCACTGCATCCACTTATGGAATTCAATTCGTTCAAAATTTATCTTTTGGAAGTTTTCAATGGTCAATTGATCGCGGGCTTTCAAACCATCATCCCAATCCTGCCAGCCCTTACCGGGGTTACTTTCGGTAATGACCTTGTAAACCGCGTAATCGTTCAGCCAATAAGTATTGTTTTCTTTAAAGGAAGTAAAATCTGTAATGTTATCTGTGCGGGTTGATTTGTATATCTTCCACAGCAGGTCAATCTTTGCCTGTTTGATCTTATAGTTAACCCTGCCGAAAAGGGGTCTGTATTTTTTCTTTAATCTAGTAATATCTCCAATGAACTCAGAAACATCTGCATCTTTTATATCTTTTATTGTGAGATACATTGGGTCGATGGCAAAGGATGAAACTGAATTGTAAGGCGCAAAATCACCGCCAACATCGTTCAATGGGAGTAATTGAATGATAGATATGCCGGTATTACTGCACCATTCACCCAGCAGCTTAAGATCGGTCAGCTCACCCACACCTGCACTTTCCGCAGAATAAACGGAATACAGCGGCAGGGCAACACCTGCGCGGCGCTTCGCGCCAATTCTGCGCCATTTATCAGCAGTTCGGCTGCCTAAAAGGTATCTTTCTGTATTTTCCCGGTTGCTCAATGTGGTTTACCTTTGGTCTGACTCTAAATGTTTGTGCGGAAGAACGAGCTTTTCATAAACACCCTTGCCTGTTTTATATTTCGGAATGTTGCTCTTAGCTTCCTTGAGTCTCTTTTTGAATTCAGTTTCTAAATTGATACCGGTCAGCTCGTAAACAATTTCCATTGCCCGCGCTGAATATTCCAGTATCTTCACCGTTTCAAGACCCGAGATCTCACTGAAAAACCAACCGCAGCTTGTGTACATCAACATTGAGTATTTCTGCATTTCGAGCAGTTTGATCGCTGTTAGTTTTTCATTCTGAGAAAGCGGCTTAAATGTGTTATTTTTAAAGAAGTTATCGTTTGTTCTTGAATTATCGTTAAGCAGTATTTCAATATAACCATTTCTTGCTTTCCAAACATCGATGAACAATTCTTTGCCCATATTTTCATATATTATTATCATCTGGTCTCTCAGCCAATCCATGGTTTCTCTCAGCGGCTTGCGCCACTGCTGGACCCATCCGCCGCCTCCACCGCAGCCGCAATCTTCTTTCCACCGCTTAACGCCATGCACACAGCTCCACGAAGTTCCTTCGCCGTTATCGCCGGGCTTGATCTTAACTTCATATTGCGGGGGATTTGCTTCAAGAAACTCGCCGTAATTTACGATCTTCAGTGCGTTGCCGGGAGCAAGTGATCTCATAAAGAACGCAAGCGTTCTTTCAGCGTGTTTTTTGTGGTGACCGAAGGTCTCGCCGTCTGTAGCAACACTGATCAATTGATCTTCTTTAACATCCTTATCTTCAGCATTGAATATTTTGTTCAGCAGGTTCTCTGAACTGACAAGTACATCATCAAACGCTACAGATTTCGAAACAGGGCCATCATAGAAGAAAATATCCAGGTATTTATCCTGCTGAAGAGCTGAAAAACACCTATACGGTCTTTTGGGATTAATTGAGCCGTCATTAACATCTAACCACTCCGCTGAACCAATTTTCCGGTAAAAGGCTGCCTGGCTTGTATCTAAAATTATATATTTTACGCCCAGGTTAATCAAAACTTCAACTGTTTCGGGGTTGCAGGCTGTTTCCGGCAGCCAGATTCCTTCGGAATCACGCCCGAAATGATGCTTGAAGTCAGCTAGTCCCCATAATACCTGTGTAATTTTATCATTCAGGTTAGCCAGCGGCATTATCATGTGGTTATAACACATGGCAATTGCATTGCCGTGGCCGTTATGCTGAGGGATACTGTTTTTATCGGCTTCAATAATTTTTCTATAAGTTTCGGGGTGTTTATGCTGTATCCAGGCAAGCAGTGAAGGACCAAAGTTAAAATTTATCTGCTCATAATTATTGATTACTGCCACGACATCATCTTTGTCATCCAGAATTTCCGCTTCGGAATTGGCTTTGTAGCATTCATGGTGAATGCGTTCATTCCAGTCATGATAAGGCGCAGCGCTATCCTGCTTTTCAATTTCGCCAGTCCACGGATTTTCCCTGGGCGGCTGGTAAAAATGTCCGTGTATGCAGATGTTAATCAAAAGGTGGTGAAGTTAAATTTGGAGTGTTGACTAAGCAAAGGGATTTATAATAGTTAATTTATCTTCAATTATCTGGTTGTGCTGCATATCTTCAGTATAAAGAATTTCGCAGTCATTTTCGATTGCGGAAGCCAGCATTAAGGTATCATAATATGAATATTTATACTTGCTCTTCAAATTTATTGCGTTATGTATGGTATGGTTATAAATCAGGTTGACCTCAAAATTACTTGTGAAATCATTAATAAGTGAAGCTAATTCATTCTCAGTAGTTATACTCTTTTTATACGAAACGTTGAGGAATTCATTTATTACCTGTGTGCTCAATACTTTAATGGAATCAGAAAATATTATGCTCTCTGATAATTCTCTTTTTTCACTATCATCACCTACAAAGTAAATAAGTATATTAGTATCGATAAAAATTCTATCTGGCATTCGCTTCTTCTCTGTCAAACTTAAAGCCTTTAGGCAATTTTAAGCTGTATTTTGAAAAGACCTTTCTTAAATCATTAGTATCCTTACCGTCAAAACTGTCATCTTCAACAATTTCGATAGAATTATCTTTCAAAAACTTGTCCAGTTTTTTATATTCCTCGTTATTTTTTATTTTTATCGTTAAAACCATAGTGTTTTCTGTTTTTACAATATAATCAATTCAAAATTATTATAAAATGTTCCATAAAGGCTATAACTCAATTAAACCTGATAATGTCTGCGTCTATGGGAGTATATCCAAGCAATCTAGACATTGTCATGATCTGCCCTTTATGGTGGAATTCATGAGTCATAACATGTGTGAATAACTCAAGTACATTGAAAGTCATATCAGTTTTGAGCCAGAATATTTCTCCTTTGATCCGGGTGGTGTGGTAGGGGTATGAATTCAGGAAATCAGCAACCAATATATCGGTCTGTCTGAATATCCGCTTAACATCCTGTATGGATGAGATATCTTTCTCTTCAAAGTAGGTAAATTCCTGCTTAGCGGCGAAGCGTTTGAGCCAGAAGTGATATGTATTGGCAATATGCAGCAGCAGGTTAAGTATTGTTGAATCGTTAAAGCCGGCAAGTTGTTTACGAAGATCCTCAGGTTCTATCGTTCCGCAGAAATTAAGCATAACAGCTCTTGCCTGCTGAACGAGCAGATATTGTTTTTTTAATGAATTCAAATTCTCTGAATTTTATTGGTTGTGTTCCAGTTCCTTACAGTGCAGATAACTTTTAATTTCTTTTCTATGATATTCTTGCCAAGCAGTGAATCTGCGAAATTTTTTCTGCTCAGGTGGTATACATTATTTCCTTTAACGAGAAATTTCTCATCGTCATTACTCAATGATTCAAGTTCATTTATAAGTGTACTCTCCGGAACACTTTCCAGGAATCCGACATTTATCCTGCATTCTTCGTGACCTTTAATTTTTGTGAAAGGGTATTCTTTAACGATCTTTTCCATTTCATCTTTGCTTCTTATAATCACATTAACGCTGTATCCCAGTGCTTTCGCAAGTCCCGCTTCGGTCTTCTTCTTTAAAGCAGCGGATTTGAGGGTGGATTCAAACACAACGTTTCCGCTTTGAATAAATGTGCGTACATTTTTAAAACCCATATCTTCAAATATGGCTTTTAGTTCGGTCATTTTAATAATGCGGTGACCCGATACATTGACTCCTTTTAGGAAAGCGAAGTATGTCATGATTAAGTTTATAAATTTAGTCAGGGCTGAAGCCCATATTTTTTCGGTATCTGAGCCCCCGCCATAAATGGCGGGGTTAATAATGTAAAATAGTAGGTTGACTAAAAACAGAAATTGTTTTCTTCATCTCTTAACCCACCATTTATGGTGGGGTTAAAACCGGTATATAAAATGGGCTTTAGCCCTGATTTCTGAACTCAACACCTTCACTGAAAAACTAACAGTTACAATCGTTATTTATAAAATTCAATTGTGCCATCGCTTATGTTATACATGCAGCCTGCTATCATGATCTCGTTTTTATCAAGCATTTCTTTCAGTACCGGGCTCCTTAACTTAATATTCTCTATTGCCATTAGTACATTTTCTTTTGAAACCAGATCGACGTATTCAAGATTCTTAGAGGATTTATCGCCATCATACTTAGTTCTTGCGACGGCGGGTTTAATTTTATCCAGTAATTGTGTAAGATTGCCCAGCTCCGCGTCATCAATCGCGCCCTTTATGGCGCCGCAGTTGGTGTGACCCACAACAAGTATTAATTTTGCACCCGTAATTTTACAGGCAAATTCCATACTACCCAGTATATCATCATTCACAAAGTTTCCTGCAACCCTTGCATCAAATATATCTCCAATACCCTGGTCAAATACGCTCTCAGGTATTACCCTTGAATCCAGGCAATTCAAAACAACTGCATAAGGATACTGCGCGCTTGCTGTTGCTTTCACTTGTTCGATCAGATTGCGGTTAAGCATTTTACCTTCCAGGTACCTGTTATGCCCATCTATCATTAGCTGCAATACTTCTTCCGGCGTTATTGCGGATTGCGTTTCTTTGGTTGGTGTATCAGAAATGCCCTGAGAATATAAAGCCTGGTACGAAGAAATAAAGCAAATAAAAAATATAACAAAAACAAAATTTGAGCCTTTGCTGGTTTTCATTGGATGAAGTTTGGTTTATGAGATTGTACGAAACTAAACATATGGATTTTAATATGATAGGGGAAAAGAGTTTATTGATTTTTTGGACGGTTGGAATTATGATATAAACATTTTCAATCAGTGCAATTCCGGAATATTCCGTGTCATCCGTGTTCCGATTTTCTTTTTAAAAACCTTACCCGCCGCCTTCGGTATCGGTATCAACATAAAAATCTTCGACTGAAGATATTCCCGGCGTGATATCGGCTGCCGCATCGGGTTTGACCCACTCAAACACATTCACCGCAAGCGGGGGAAGTGTAAGTTTTATTGAATTATCCCAATTCTTGCTTTTAACAGGCTCGGATTCTTTGCCGCCCATATTGCCAATACCGGAGCCGCCATAAATTTCGGCGTCACTGTTCAATACTTCTTTCCAGTATCCGGGTTCAGGGACCCCAACCAAATAATTTTCTCTTACTGCAGGTGTCATATTAAATGTGAAAAGCAGAAATTGTTTTTTATCTTTGGAAATCCTGTAAAAAGACAGCACACTGTATAAGGCATCTGAAAAATCGATCCACTGAAAGCCATCGGACGCAAAATCTACTTCATAGAATGCAGTATTGTTTTTATACAACCGGTTCAGATCGGCGGCAAAGAGGTTCAGCTTCCGGTTAAGTTCAACGTCATTTATCAAATTCCACTCAAGCGAAGCTTCGCTGTTCCACTCATTATACTGCGCAATATCGGTTGTCATAAAGTTCAGCTTTTTGCCCGGGTGCCCGGTCATGAATCCCAGGAACAACCTCAGGTTGGCGAACTTCTGCCAGGTATCGCCCGGCATTTTTTCCAGCAGTGATTTTTTGCCGTGCACAACTTCATCATGTGAAACAGGAAGTACAAAGTTTTCGCTGAACGCGTACCATAGCGAGAACGTAATTTTCCCCTGGTGGAATTTTCTGTGAATGGGATCTTTGCTGAAGTAAAGCAGTATATCGTTCATCCATCCCATATTCCATTTCATATCAAATCCCAGGCCGCCTTCGGCTACTGTGTGGGATACTCCCGGCCAGCTTGTGGATTCTTCGGCAATCATTAAGGCATCAGGGTAGTATTCATGTACAGTATTATTCAGATGTTTCAGGAATTCCACCGCTTCGAGATTTTCCCTGCCGCCGTGAATGTTTGGTTCCCACTCGCCGTGGTCACGGGAGTAATCAAGATACAGCATAGATGCGACAGCATCAACCCTTAAGCCATCTATGTGGTATTTTTCAAACCAAAAAAGCGCGCTTGAAATAAGGAAGTTCCAAACCTGCGGACGTGAATAATCGAAGACATATGTGTTCCAGTCTTTGTGAAAACCTTTTTTATAATTTTCGTATCCGTATATCTGCTTGCCATCGTAGAAAGCAAGCGCATGTTCATCGGCGGGGAAGTGAGCAGGGACCCAATCTAATATCACTCCGATCCCATTCCGGTGGCAGTGATCGACGAAATACATAAAGTCATCTGGTGTGCCAAAGCGG
The DNA here is from genome assembly GCA_002344125.1 of Ignavibacteria bacterium UBA2360. Lineage (GTDB taxonomy): Bacteria > Bacteroidota > Ignavibacteria > Tepidaquicellales > OLB5 > OLB5. Next base: position 201,510 of record DDTQ01000006.1, read on the forward strand.
CTTGTTGGCGCGTAATAGTGTGTGACCTGGTAACCCCAAGAGATGTCCAGCGGATGCTCCATCACAGGCATAAGTTCAATGTGGGTGTAGCCCATTTGTTTAACATAATCCACTATATCATGCGCAAGCTGCCCGTAACTTAAATAGCCCCATTCATTGGGGAACTCAGTGTTATCGTAATTCCTTTTCCATGAACCAAGGTGAAGTTCGTAAATGTTTATCGGTGCATCTTTGAAGCTGCCGTTTGGCCGGGAATGCCTATCCATCCAGGCTGAATCTTTCCATGTGTACTTATTTATATCATGTACAACGCATGCATTTTTGGGGCGGTGTTCACTGCGGAACGCGTAGGGATCAATTTTTCTTCTTACAACGCCATCAACATTACTTGTTATAGCAAATTTATATGTATCGCCCTCTTTGAGCCCGGGTATGAACAGAGACCACAGGCCGGAATCATGCACCTTCTCCATTATGTTGAGGCCTTCGGCCCAGCCGTTGAATTCACCGATAACGCAAATCGATTCCGCATTGGGCGCCCAGGTTGTGAATCTAACACCTGCCGTGCCGCCTTCGGCTGTTATCTGCGCGCCGAACTTATCATACACTTTGTAAAACGTTCCCTGGCTGAAGAGGTGCGCGTCAAAATCCGTGATGAGTTTTGAAGCTGTGCCGCTACCCGCGGTGTTTTCCTCTACCAGCTTAATATCAGTTTTAATTTCTTCAACTGGCTTTGCTTCCGGGGGAATAATTTCTTCAGGCACAGAAATTTCTATGGATTCATCAATTTCATTTACTGCTGATCCTTCCTGCGAAGCTGCTGCTTCGGGGTGGAGCATTGCATTTATCTCTTTCCGGCGAAGCTCTGTCTGCTCTTCAATGGAAAGCGGTTTACCGCTTGTATTATCTTCTTTGTTGGTAATAAGATCGCTCATTTTTAGAATTACCTGTTATCGGCGCTGCTTGTTGGCTGGTAAATCCCCATGCCGCCTTCGGCGGCTGCAAGGAAAATATAACCGCCTGAATAAAATATTCCTGTGGCGGAGCTGTTGGTCTGAATGTAACCAACCTTTGTTGGCGCAGTTGGACTAGATACATTTACATTTTCAATGCCGTAAGTATTATCCGCGCAGAATACGTTGTTATTATTTGCGTAAACCGAAAGTATCTGCCCCGTGCCTGTGAATTTGGCCGTGTAAACCGGCGAAGCGGGATTATTAACATTCAATATCACCATTCCGTTGTAGGAATCAGCCACATACGCATAATTGGAATTCACAAATACATCATTAGCTGAGCCCGTTGTATTGAATATAGAAAGTATCTGCGGTGAAGAAGGATTGGCAACATTAACAATTGCAACACCGGTGTTGCCCGCTGCTGCGTAAAGGTAATTACTTGCAATATACAGACCGTTAATATTGCCGCCAACTGATACTGTCGCAAGAAAAGTTGGCTGATTTGGCAGGTTAGAAATATCGTATATCTGCACCTGCCCTGATTCCAGGGCTATGTATGCCGTTCTTGTGGATTGATCAACGAACGCCGTGTTGACAAATCCCCCGATCTGAATTATCCCCACCGGATAAGGATTCGTTGGGTCATCTATATCAACTATCACAAAACCGCTATTGTAATCGCTGATAAAAGCATAAAGATCGTTATTGATATAAGCTGCCGTTACATCGTTGGCGTATCCATCGGTGTTGTAAGCAGAAACTGAATCCGGCTGGTTTACCAGCGTTACGTCAACAATCTGCAAACCGTTAGTGCCATCTGCCAGGAGGGCGTAATTTCTGAAATTTATCGGCAGCACATAAACGCCGTTTGTAGAAGCATTTGTGCTGTAAACGCTGACAAGATTTATATTGGATGAATCAACCGGGGTAATGATACCGCTATCTTTGCAAGCCTGCAAAGATAACATGACTAAAATTGCCGCAGAAAATAGTAATGATCTCATTAAGTAATTTTTAATTTTTAATTGCGGTAATTTATGGGAATATTATTGAAAAATTTATGCAAATAATGAGCCGTTATTGTAAATAATTGTACGTAAATTCCTGTGTAAAAATCATTTGTATTCAGCTTAGATCAATTTTTATATCATATTTATTAAGGAGTCCGAAAACACCCGGAATTGAAAATTTGGCCTTTTTGATCTTATTGATCTCCGGATCAATAATGTAATTCATAGATGTTCTGAGATCAGCTTTTTCCAGGTTTGTACTGCTGAAGACGGCGCCTTTGAGGTCACAATCGATCAATTCAGCGCCGGATAGATCGCAATTTGTAAGATCGGTATCATGCATGCTGCAGGAATTGAAAATAGTTTTTTTGAGTGATGTTTTATAAAACGAAGAATCGTTGAGTATGCAGTTCTTAAAGCCCATTGAAAGCCCGAATTGATTGCAATTTTCAAAACGAAGAGCAAGCATTTTGCTTTCATTGAAAGATACATCCCTGAGTGAGGTATTATTCAGCTTCGCCATACTCAAATCACAGCCGTCAAATTCACACTCAATAAATCTTGAATCAGCCAGGCTGCAATTTGAGAAATTGCATTTTACAAATGTGCACTGTTCATACTCACCGGCAGTAAAGCCATAAATTGAGAAATCAACTTCTTTGAACAATTTTTCGGATGTATATTTGTTTTCCATAGTTGAAATTATTTATCTGCGAGGTACATTATTCTCGAGAGTCTTTTTTCATGGGAAAGGGTGTGAACCATATTGAAAAATCTCTGCAATCCTTCAAAAGTTTCGGAGTCTTCAATTTTGAGCAGCGTGTCTTTTCTTTTCCCGCGGGCGTTAAACCACTTCTGCGATACAGAGCTCATGTTTTCTGTAACATCCCGGGATTGTATAGCGGTGAATCCCGCAAGCTCGAGCAGCCGCTCATTTTCGTTTAATGGTGTGAATAAAAAATAACCGATTGAGCTTCTCACTGCAATTTCTTCATTGGTCAATATTCCGGTTACTACAATTGGATCAGTATAAAGCAATTTTCCGCCCGGTTTGAGTACGCGGTAAATTTCTTTGAGAACCTTATCCCTGTTTTTCAGGTGATTGATAGCATCGATAGTGATAACGGTATCGAATGAACCATCTTCAAACGGCAGGGGTTCTGAGGCATCGCCCTGCTGGAATTTCGTTTGGGCCGTTAGGCCGCTTGCCTCAGCAAGCTTCCGGGAATTATCCACTCCGTTGCTGTCATACTCCAGACCCGTCAGATCGCAGCCGCATACTTTTACCATAAATGCGGCAGGCCCGCCGGAACCCGGCGCAATTTCAAGTACTGCGGAACCGGAGGTTAAACCAAGCAGCGAAAACATTTCGCGGTATTCATCCGCAGTAAGCCAGCTGTTTTGACCGATATCTTCGCCGAAAGTTTCTTCCCTTATGGCTTTATATATTTCTTCGGAATAATTCTTGTATGTTCCCGGATATAATTTTACTTTTGATGTCATTTGATATCGCTGTTTTTTCTATTGTCTAATTCTTTCAGGAAGCAAACGCTGTTTTCAATTCCAATATACTGAGCGTAGTTTGGAATGATTTTATATCCATTCTTTTTGTATAGGGCTATAGCTTCGGGCTGCCTTTTGCCTGTTTCCAGGGTACACTTTGTGTAGCCAAGCTCCAGTGCCCATTTTTCAAGTTCAGCAAGAACCAATGAGGCTATGCCTCTTGAGCGGAATTGCAGGGGAGTAAACATCCGCTTAACTTCCATGGTATCCGCTGAAAACTCTTTGATCGCTCCGCACCCTGCGGGGATCTTATCTTCAAACACAATGATAACATGCTTTATGGCATCAAGCTTATTAAACTGATTGTAAAACACCCGGTCCTGGCCATCACGCACGGCGAGATCGGAATTAAGCTGATCTACAAGTTCAAGAAATTGAGTATTTTCTGAATCCGTTCTTAAAATTTTAAACAAACTTAAATTTACTTAAATTTATGAATATATTCGGTATGACAAAATTGCTAAAGCAATTAATACAATAACTGAATAAATTCTTTTGTTGTACTTCGCAAGCCAGTGCGGGAGGTAAATATCGAAATTAGCCCGGTCGGAATCAGAATACTTCTCAGCAAGCAGAGTGACAGGGCAAACGCTTCTGAATACGAGCAATATTAAAACTTCAAATCCTATGAGACAGAGGCAAATCCAAACCCAGTGATCTATCTTATTGATAATGACAGCGTATAGTAGGTAAAATATCACAATATTAAAAAATACCCAGATCACTGTGTGGAGAATTTTTACAAGTACCAGCTTGGTATTATCGGTCATTGATATTTTGTATGCAAAATAAACACAAATATACTGAATGAAGAGATTTATTTGTATGTAATATGATTAGTTTCCGGGAGGTAACTCCAAATACCACGCTGTGACGTCAGGTCTTACGACCTGACGTTATTTTTAAGTGTATCAACGATTTTAAGTGTCGGGACGAAAGTCCCGACACCATGAGTGTGGAATGTTTAAAACAGTTCGCCCTGCGTTTTATCCAGCGGCGGAACGCGGAAAATATCTTTGCGGGTTGGTGAGTGCTCCTTATTCAATCCGTACTTATTGCACATTTTTCTGAACAAGTCGTGAATGTGCTCGGCGTAAACGCCTTCACCTGAAAATCGTTTGCCCCAATCAGCGTTGGATAGCTCTCCATTTCTTATTTCGTGAATGCGGGTTATTATCCTGGATGCTTTCTCGGGGTAAACGCGTTTAAGCCATTCATCGAAGAGTGCCTTAACGGAGTAGGGCAGCCTCAGCATTACTCTGCCCGCGGTTTTCGCGCCGCGCTCCGCGGCTGCTTGCAGGATAGCAGGTATTTCTTCGTCATTCAAACCGGGGATTATGGGCGCAACATTTACCCCAACCGGAATTCCCGCCGCCGCTAATTTTTCGAGGGTCTCAAGTCTTTTGGCGGGAACGGAAGTACGCGGCTCCATTTTCCGCGAGAGCTCACGCTTCAGCGTGGTGATGCTTATCACAGCATTTACAAGCTTTAGCTTTGCAAGTTCACTTAGTATATCAATATCACGCTGTATGAGCGCGTTTTTTGTAATTACGCCAACTTGATTGCGGAACTCCAGGAACACTTTTAAGCATTCACGGGTAGTTCCAAGCTTGCGCTCAATTGGCTGATAACAATCAGTGTTACCCGAAAACATAATTGTTTGCGGCACCCATGACTTTTTGCGGAACGCTTCTTCAAGCAATTTCGCGGCATCACGTTTTACCATGATCTTGGTTTCGAAATCCAGTCCGGCTGAAAAACCCAGGTACTCATGCGTGGGTCTTGCATAACAATATATACACCCATGCTCACAGCCTCGGTACGGATTTATACTGTAATCAAACCCTAAGTCAGGGGAATCATTTTTGGCAAGTATAGATTTACTGTTATCGTTGTAGAATTTGGTTTTGATACGAACCAGCTCGGGGTCCTGATCAAAATATTCATCAAACGTGCTGAGGTCGTAATCAATATCCAGCTGCTCAAAGCGGTTCTTTGTATTAATGCCAGAGCCTCGAGATTTAAGATCGATATGTTTTTGTGATTCGTTCATGTGTGATTACCCTCACCCCCTAACCCCTCTACTTAGAAACAAGTCCTTCGGCCCATGGGGAGAGGGGAGCAAAGTCCCAAAGCTTGAGGTCATTTCCCCCCTCTCCTGTTAGGAGAACTGCAACGGCAGTCGGGTGGGCAGGGGGGTGAGGTCGCCTTTTATCATTCACTGAATTTAATATGCTGAAAACTTTTAAGCAAATCATTGGATGATACTTTTTCATAAAGGTTGTAAAATCATAACGAAAAAATTGTGCCAGCTATATAAAAAAAGGGATTGAATGAAATTGTTAGAAAATGCATATTTGTGGGCATCCTTAGCTCAGTTGGTAGAGCAAATGACTCTTAATCATTAGGCCTGGGGTTCGAGTCCCCAAGGATGCACTAAACTATTATTTTCATAAACATCAAATTTTTAATAATATGGAAATGAAGCTTGAATTGGTTATAGTCCCTGTAAGTGATGTTGACAGGGCTAAATCATTTTACGCCGATAAGGTTGGCTTTAACGCTGATCATGATCACACAATAAAGCCGGGGTTACGGTTTGTTCAGCTCACACCGCCCGGATCGGGCTGCTCAATTGCAGTGGGTGAGGGGTTAACGGAAATGGAGCCGGGTTCGCTTAAAGGGCTGCAGATGGTTGTTAAAGATGCCGAAGCCGCACGGGAGCTGCTGGTTACGAACGGCGTTAATGCAAGTGAAGTTGAGGTTTACCCTTGGGGCTCATTTACATATTTCTCTGATCCCGACGGCAATACATGGTCAGTTCAGCAGCTTCCGCCGAAGCCGTAAAGAAGTATAGTTATCTATTTGATTTTCGTTTTCTGATTCACCAAAATCCATCTATTCTTTAAATAATTCATTAGATTATTAAAAAGATAATACCAATTAAAAGCCTTTTAGCAGCGGGAAGCGTTCTTCTCGCTGTTTTTTTATTTCTGTTTTCAGCGGGCTGCGCCAAAAAAGAGAGCTCTGAAAAGATCTTCAGGTATAACGAGCCTAACGGCATCGAGAGCCTTGATCCCATTACCTGCAACAACTATCCCGCACTTCATGTGCTGATAAATACATGTGAGGGACTTGTTGAGTACGACAAAGAAGCGAAGCTTCAGCCGCTCATAGCCAAAAGCTATGATGTATCACCAGACGGCAAAACGTACACTTTCCATTTGCGCGGCGATGTATTTTTCCATGATGATAACTGTTTCCCGGATGGTAAGGGTCGTAAGGTTACCGCAAGTGATTTTAAATACTGCTATGAGCGTGTGTGTGACCCCAGGGCAAAAACGCGCGGCTTATGGGTCTATAGAGATAAGGTCGACGGTGCTGAAGAGTTCGCCGCAGCGCCGGATAAAGTAAAGGGTATAACCGGATTCATTGCGCAGGATGATTCAACTTTTATAATTAAGCTGGTTCAGCCATTTGCGCCTTTTTTGAGCATACTTACCATGCCGTACGGTTATGTCTATCCGCGCGAAGCGGTTGAAATGTACAAGGAAGATTTTGGATTCAGGATAGTAGGAACGGGTCCATATAGATTTGTTAAATGGGATGTTGATAAGGAACTTGCCTGCGCGCGCAACGAAAATTATTGGGCTAAGGATAAAGATGGCGGCGCGCTTCCAAAGATCGATGGATTCAGCGTATCGTTTATCCGAAGTCCCGAAACTGAATTCCTTGATTTCAAAGAGGGCAGACTGGATTTCCAGAAGCCTTCAATTGATGTGTTTGGGTTGATAACTGATGATAAGGGCGAGCTGAAACCGGAGTATAACTTTGAACTAATTAAGCAGCCATATTTGAATACGGTGTATCTTGGTACAATGCTGAATGTGAAGATGGAAGGCGGGAGTGCAAATCCAATGGCGGAAAATAAAAAGCTGAGACAGGCTATCAACTACGCAATTGACCGTGAAAAGATATGTAAATTTATCCTGAAGAACAAAGGAACCCCGGGTGTTAACGGTCCGCTGCCGGTTGGAATGCCTGGATACTCACAGGATGTTAAAGGGTACAGCTACGATAAACAGAAGGCAATTGAACTGCTTAAGGAAGCGGGCTATCCTGAAGGTAAAGGGTTAACGTTAAAGCTGGTGTATCACAACGATGAATCACAGCGTGAGCTGTGCGAAGCGTTACAGGCGCAGCTGAAGGAAATTGGTGTGAACCTGCAGATTGAGGAGATGCTCGGTGCTACGCACCGCTCCGCGCAGAATGAAGGCAAGCTGGGCTTCTGGCGCGCCAATTGGGGCGCTGATTATTACGACCCCGAAAATTATTACGCGCTGTTTTACAGTAAGAATGAAACACCCGTTGGCCCGAATACATCGCATTATAAAAATCCTAAGGTTGATTCATTGTACGAACTTGGCTTGAAGCTCACAGATTACAGTGAGCGCATGAAAGTTTATAACGAGATCGATAAGCAGGTGTTTGAAGATTCACCCTGGATAATTGTATATTATAATAAGTATATTTACCTGAAGCAGAAGCGCGTTCAAGGGATGTATGTTGACGGGCTGGGGATAATTAATTTGAAGTATTGTGAGATAGATTAGTATTATTTGTAGTTGTAGAGACGACCCGGTGGGTCGTCTAAAATTAACAAAGCATAAAGATATTTAAAAAGTTTGGTTAAATTAAAAATAGAGATTCCCGCTTTCGCGGGAATGTGGTAAAAATGGCAATAACAGATATTTTAACATTTACGGGAATTGCATTCAGCGTGCTGTTTCCGCTTATCAATCCGATTGGGGGAGTGCCGGCTTTTTCGGGACTGACAGCACACGATACCCCGGACTTCCGAAGGACGCAGGCGCGGAAGATATCGGTGAATGTGTTTATTATTCTCATAACCTTTCTGCTGATAGGCAAGTTACTGCTTGAGCTGTTCGGAATCTCGCTGGGTGTGCTTGAGATCGCGGGTGGACTCATAGTAGCAAACACGGGCTGGCAGATGGTGAATTCAAAACCTGATGATGAAAAACAGAACACTGCCAAGGTACAGAACGTGGATATTTCATTTATGCCTATGGCAATGCCTATACTCAGCGGTCCGGGCGCAATCGGCGCCGTGATCGGTATGTCAACAAATGCCAAACAGATTGAAGATTACATAGGGTTTGTGATAGGGATAACAGGCATAGGATTGGTAACATATCTATTCCTTATAGCTTCAATTCCGTTAATGAAAAAACTCGGCTCAACCGGTATAAATGTGTTAACAAGGATGATGGGATTCTTTATTCTGGCAATTGCGGTGAATTTGGTTTATAAGGGGATAATTTCTTTAAGTAAAGCGGGTTGAAGCTGAACTAATTAATAAGAGAAGACAAACCCCCATTGTAGATTATCGAAAGTCAGAATATTTGATCGATCGCGGATCAATGAGTATGGAAGTTCATCTACCCCCCTTCAAAAACGAAGGGGGGATTTTATAATATAAAAAATGTGCTTTTCTTTGTGCCTTCGTGCCTTTGTAAAAGTCTTTCAACTGCCTTACAGAGCAAATTCGAATGAAGGTTTTATTTTTGATTTAGAGTACATCCCTCAAAAATACACCATACCTTAAGCCTTTTGTACTGACCTTTACGCTGCTGAATCCGAATTTTTTCATGAAACATTTCAATATCAGTATGCCGGGTACGACAATATCAGCTCTGCCAGTCATGTAATCGCCCATACCGTAGAGCTCTTCAATGGGCATTGGTATAAGCCTGTTTAACACGTTTTCAATTTCGGTGATAGTAATTGTTAAACCGTCAACTTTGCCTGCATCGAATTTATCGAGTCCGAGTACAATTGCACCAAGCGTAGTTACGGTACCGGCTACCCCGATCAACCCTGTGCCGGAAATATCGAAATCAATTTCTGTTAAGTGTTCATTAATGAACTTTTCGGCGTTCATTATGTCATCAAAAGCAGGGGGGTGGTTATTAAGGAATTTTTCGTTAATCCTAACAGAGCCGATATTCATACTCTTGCCGGTTATCTGCTGTGTTATGAGATCGTTAATTGTGTTAATGGAATTTGCTGAAGTTGTTATCTCCGTACTTCCGCCGCCGATATCGATGGTCGTTAATCTTGCATTGCCGCCAAGCTTATCGTACACGCCTCCGGCATAGGTCCATTTGGCTTCATCATTGCCGGAGAGAATTTCTATTTCTATTCCGGTATTCAGTCTGATAGCGTTCAGGAATTCTTCTTTGTTGTGTGAATCTCTGATAAAACTTGTGGCAGTGGCGGTAATTTTACCGGATCCGTGGTCTTCGCTGATATCGTTATACTCCTCGAGTATATCGATAGCTTTTTGTATTGATTCCGGCAGAATATTGCGGTTGGAATCAACTCCTTTACCAAGTCTTGGTACACGCTGGATATCAAGAATGGTTTTAATGCTGCCGGTTTGCTCATCGTACTCCGCTATGAGCATTAGGATCGTGTTGGTGCCTATATCTATTGTTGATCTTATCATTATTGTTGTATTTTCTTTGTCGGGCCGCAAGACCCGACGACACTATATTAAAATTTAGTTTGGATGATGAGATTGCTTCCGTGCCACAGGCAGGCAAGCGCTTCGCTCGCAAAGTATGTTAGATTTATGAGATTGCTTCCGTGCCACAGGCAGGCAAGCGCTTAGCTCGCAAAGACGATACAGTTTTGCGAGGAGCGCAAGCGACGCGGCAATCTCTTGTAAATGGATATTATTGCTTGATTGCATAAAAAGCTGACCATTCAGCACGTTGTTTCAGTTCCTGCATTAAAAAATTGTGTTTGGTAAGCTCGTTAATCAGAGCATCAGTCTCTTCCTTCAATATTCCTGTAACAAACAGCTTTCCGCCCGGTTTGAGCTTTGTGAAAATGTTAGCCAGATTCGGTATTATCACATTACTTGTAATATTTGCGGCAACAACATCAAAACCTGTTTCGGTTATATCGGCTATATCAGCCTGGTGCATAACAATGTTACCTGATACTCCGTTCAGCTCAAAATATTCAGCTGCATTTTGAACCGAGTCTTCATCAATTTCAATCGCAACGGCGTTTTCAACGCCAAGCTTTATGGCTGCAATGCTTAAGATTCCCGTTCCGCTGCCAAAATCCAGAAGATATTTATCAATTGCGGGATCAATGAACACGCTCATTTGCTCCAGTATCAGCTGGGTTGTCTCGTTGTGACCCGTACCAAATGACATTTTGGGGTCAATTTCTATGGGAATGTTACCTTTGCTTAATTCGAGTTCCTGCTTTTTCCACGAAGGGTATATGACAAGTTTATCAAGAATATAGACAGGTTCAATTGTTTTTTCCCATTCAGTATTCCAGTCCTTATTTTCAAACATGCCTACGTTAATTTCAGAAGCAGGGATATTATCGTGTGAAGTTAACTCAGCCCTGATCTTTTCCGCAAGTACGGAATCAGCCTCCGGCAGGTACACTTTAAGTGTACCGTTCTCTTCGAGGATCGTAGTTAAGCCATTTAGGTAAAGTCTGTTATAAATAACGTCGTAAGTGGATTCATTAAATGCAATTTCAAGCTCTATGTATGATTTTTCCATTAACAATTATTGAATTAAAGTAGAAGACTTTTTCCAAATCAACCTGCAATATATTGTTGAGATTGCTTCTCATTGAATCTTGCAAGCTCAATTCAATGCTCGCAAAGGGACTGATTACTCTGAAGGTACTAATTATAGATCTTCTTCAAGGCTGAGTCCAGTGTATTCTTCATAAGCATTGCAATTGTCATGGGTCCAACTCCCCCGGGAACTGGTGTTATCATAGATGCCTTCTTCGCGCAGTTTATATAATCAACATCACCAACAACCTTATAGCCTTTTGGGGTATCGGGGTCATCAACGCGATTAATACCAACATCAATTATCACAACTCCTTTTTTCACCATTGTACCTTTTAAAAACTCCGGCTGACCGATAGCAGCAATGATAATATCAGCCTTTTTGGTAAATTCCGTGATATTTTCAGTGGCGCTATGAGTAACTGTAACTGTGCAATTTGCGCCCTTTGATTTCTGCAGCAATATGTTCGCAATGGGTTTACCAACAATGTTGCTTCTGCCTATTACAACGGCATTTTTGCCTGATGTATCTACCCTGTATCTCTTCAGCAGCTCGTGAATTCCCGCGGGAGTGCATGGAGTAAAACATTGTTCTCCGATCATAAGCCTGCCGGCGTTCACCGGATGGAAGCCATCAACATCCTTTTTGTAATCAACCGCTTCAAGCACATTCATTTCATTGATATGCTTCGGCAGGGGAAGCTGAATGAGTATGCCGTGAATTTTGCTGTTATTGTTGTAAGTGCGTATATGCGCTAGAAGCTCCGCTTCGGTAATTTTTTCGGATAGCCTGTTAACAATTGATTGGTAGCCAAGCTCAGCGCACTTTTTTTCCTTCATTTTAACATATATCTCACTGGCGGGATTATTTCCCACAAGTATCAGCGCAAGACCAGGTTTAACATTGTTGTGAAGTTTGAGTTCCTTCTTAATTTCTTCCGTTATCTGCGAGGCGATAAGTTTACCATCAATTATTTTAGCTGCCATTTATTTCTTACTGCTTTAAGTGTTTATCAAGGAATGTAATTATCTTTTCCCAAACCATTATCTGGTTTGAAACCTTACTGAAGCCGTGTCCTTCATCTTCCAGAACAGAATAATCAACTTCTTTGTTCTGCGCCCTCAGCATTTCGGCTATCTGGTCAGACTCCGTCTGCGCGACTCTCGGATCATTTTTACCCTGTATAATAAGCAGGGGAGCTTTAATTCTATCAACAAAATTAATCGGTGAGCGTTCCATGAGGAAATCCTTATCTTTTTCAACATCACCCACCAGCGCAGCAACGCCGGGTTTCCAGTGCTCAGGCACGGAATTACAGAATGTGATCAGGTTTGAAGGTCCGAAGATATCAACAGCGCATTTCCAAAGCTCAGGCGCTTTTGTAACACAGGTAAGTGTCATAAATCCGCCAAAGCTGCCGCCAACAACCGCTATCTTATCTCTATCCGCGTAACCTGAATTTATCAGGTACTCATGCGCGCCAAGTACATCTTTAAATTCATTGCCGCCCCAATCTTTGTAGATCTTGCTCTGGAATGTTTTTCCGTAGCCTGTGCTTCCGCGGAAGTTTGGCGCAATTACGATATAACCGTTGTTGGTTAAGATCTGGAAGTATTTATTGAAGAGGGTTTTTTCCTGCCACTCGGGTCCGCCATGCGGCCAGACTATCGCGGGATTTGTACCGTCCTTTTTCATGCCTTTTGGTACATAAAGGAAGCCGTTGATCTCAAGTCCGTCAAAACTGTTATACTTAATGCTCTGCGGCACGTTGAAATCATTTTTGGGGATTCCCCCGATCATAGAAAAAGTAACCTGTTTAAATTTTTCTTTTTTGATATCGTAAACAAAAATATCATTCGGGTTCTGCGGTGAATCATATATGATAACTATTTTTTTATCATCTTTGGTGAAATTGAAAGCCAGGCAGTTTCCTTTGGGGATCTTTATTGACTTCACTTTGCCGGTTTTAAGGTTTTTCATTTTTAGCTTTGATGTACCGCTCTCATTGATAGAGTATAACAAATGCTTTTCATCGTGGGATAATGTGAAGTTTGTAATATCCCATTTCTCAAGCTGTTCCCATCCGATTTCACCGGTTTTTATCTTATAATATGCCAGTCCTATGAATTCACGTTCATAATCAGAAAGAAAGTAAACTGTATCCGCGTTCTTATTGAATAAGCCGGCAGTATTTTTCATTGTGCCGGTATGCTCGGTTATATTAAGGAATTTCTTCGCGGCAACATCATACAAAAAGAGATCCTGGTTTGAATTGCTGTAGAACTTCTGGTAAAGAATGTACTTTTCATTCTTGCTCCATGCAATTGCAGTATAGGGAAACGGGTCATCGCAACGGAAAATACATTCTTCTTTGCCTGTCTTGATATCAGTAACGTATGTATCGAAATATCTTTTATCGCGTTTATTTGATGAGAAAAGTATTTTTTTGCCATCTTTGCTGTTAGCGCAAAACAATGTTTGTGAGCCTCTATGATCAGGCGTCAGGCAGCGGGTTTCACCGCCTTTACCGGATACACTGAAAATCTGGTGATTTTCGTCACCCATGTGATCGGATGTGAATATTATATCACCGGATTTAGGATTATATCCTAAAGAAAATACAGCGTTCTCTTCGAGTGTGATCTGGCTTGCCCAGCCGCCATCAATCGGTATTGTCCATATATTCGGCAGTCCGTTGGTATTTGTAATATACGCAATTGTTTTGCCGTCAGGCGATACTGAAAAATCTGTTATAGCTCTTATGGCGAAGTATTGCGCAATTCTATATTTTTTTGATACATCTACTTTGGGTTTATTCGGGGAAGTTTCTTTTGCGGAAGTCATTAAATTTAGTATTAGATGTTTAGTAATATCAACAAAGATAATATAACATTTATAAAATTTTAATCCATAAAAATCTGAATTTTATTAACAGTTTATCGTTTTTATTGATGAAATATATAGCTAAATTTGCAAAAATATGAACATCACCACAGAAATAAACAGCCTTGAATCATTTCACCTTGCAGTTGATGAAACGGGCGCAAAAGAAAGAGCAGCATCTATTGCGGGCAGAAGTATAAAAAAGGAAAGTAAAGTTGCCGCAATTAAAATGGCTGTTCAGATGATAGACCTCACAACCCTTGAAGGAAAGGATTCCGAAGGCAAAGTTCACGCATTATGCCAAAAAGCAATGAGACCGCTTGAGGGAAGTAATGAAATTCCCCATGTAGCCGCTGTTTGCGTCTACCCCAATTTGGTTAAAACCGCAAAACACGCGCTGCAGGGCAGCGGTGTGCATGTTGCATCGGTAGCTACTGCATTCCCAAGCGGGCAATCACCAATGAAGCTTAAGCTTGATGAAGTTAAAAGAGTGGTTCAGCTTGGTGCGGATGAAGTTGATATGGTGATAAGCAGGGGAGAGTTCCTTGAAGGAAATTATAAATATCTGTATGATGAAGTTAAAGCTATCAAAGAAGCCTGCGGTGAGGCGCATTTGAAGGTTATACTGGAAACAGGCGAACTTGAAACATTTGATAACGTACGCAAAGCGAGTATCATATCCATGCTTGCGGGGGCTGATTTTATAAAAACATCAACTGGTAAAGTTCAGCCGGCAGCTACGCTGCCTGTTACGCTTGTAATGCTTGAAGCGATCCGTGATTTTTACAATGAAACCGGAATAATTGTAGGCATGAAACCGGCGGGCGGAATAAAAACAACCAAGGATGCAATCGCTTACCTTTGTTTAGTGAAGGAAACCCTTGGCGAGAAATGGCTGACTCCAGATCTTTTCAGGATGGGCGCATCTTCACTTCTAAATGACCTGCTTATGCAGTATAAAAAGGAACAAACAGGAGTTTATCAATCAGCTGATTATTTTTCGAATGACTAAAAATGTGTTTATATTACTGACAGTTATTTTGATACAGTGGGCGGGAGTTGTTTACGCATTCAGTACTTCAGATACTACGATCAGTTTTAAATATCAAAATTACGATGTAAACATCAGCAGCTCTGACAAGGAATTCTTTAACGGAAGGCTGAGCGTTTCAGAAAAGGGGATGGTTCTCTTTTCTATGGATAGCAGTTTCACTGATTACGTTGAACATAAATTTATTGACCTGAATGGTGACGGTTCAAATGAAATGCTGCTCTATCTGACTGAAGGCGCATCGCCGTATGTGTTTCATAACCTGTATGTATTTGATCAGAAAAAAGGAGCCACGCCAATTTTTTTGCTGCAAAACGGGGAGGTTGATACATCAGTTGCAGGGAAGCCTTTACTTTCAGTGCATTTAAGAATGTCTCCTGCAATTTTAGGATTATGGTACAGCTGGTTTGTGGAGTATAAAGATGGTAAGCTGAGTTTTGTAAGACCTCCGGACGGAAGAAACCAGCAGTTAAAAGCTGATTTGGAAAGCATAAAACAGAATCTTGATGAACTTAATCAGAATAACCTGATTTGCGATGACTTTGCTTACAGTGTGTTTTTTGAGTATATATTTCTAACTTCAAAGATCGCGGGCAATGAAACTGAAGCTGAAAGATTTTTTGAAGAGAATTATAAATGTGAGAATAAGATTGAAGCGTTGATACGATTTAAAAAGTATGCTTCGGATAATTATTCATGGATAAAAGATGTAAGCAATTATAACTACTAAGATCATTAACTAACTAAACAATATTACAATGCCAGAAATATCAGAATACAAAGGAAACAAACTTATTTGCCTCAACCCGGGTTCAAAGTTCACTTTTTCATTCGGTTTGAGTAAAGCCAAAATGATCCTCGAAAATCTTGATGCTATCAAGAAATTTGTAGATACCAATGGCGAGAGCTGCGGCGATGACGCGCCCGCAGGCGGAGAAGGCTCTTCAGCAGAACCGTTTTAACTAAAAGCTGTGAAACATATTCCCAATTTAATTTAACTAAAAATGACATTCAGGGAAAAATCCGCCGCATTGCACAGCGTAAGATCGGCCAACGGCAGCACGGGAAGCAGTTCTGCTGCTTCAAAAAAGCCGGTGTGGGAGTACGCTCCATCACCTGAGGCGAAAGATCATATAGAAATTAAACCTCAATATGATCTTTTTATAAACGGTAAGTGGCAGAAAGCGAAGAAGTATTTTGCAACTGTAAATCCCGCAACCGAAGAAAAAATTTCTGAAGCTGCGCTGGCATCAAAAGATGATGTAAACAGGGCTGTGTTGAGTGCTGAAAGAGCGTATAATAAGGTGTGGAGCAAAACTCCCCCTAAAGAACGTGCCAAGTACATTTTCCGTATTGCCAGAATTATGCAGGAAAAGGCCAGGGAATTTGCTGTCATAGAAACAATGGATGGCGGCAAACCTATTAAGGAATCAAAATCAGTCGATGTTCCGCTTGCGCTTGCGCATTTTTTCTATTATGCAGGCTGGGCTGATAAACTTAAGTACGCATTTCCTAACAGCGCGTTTTCGCCTGTTGGTGTTGTTGGCCAAATAATACCGTGGAACTTTCCGCTGCTGATGGCGGCATGGAAGATAGCGCCCGCGCTTGCCTGCGGCAATACCGTTGTTATTAAATCCGCTGAAACTACACCGCTTACCCTGTATAAACTGGCAGAAGTGATCCAGGAAGCAGGTTTGCCTGAAGGAGTTGTGAACATTATAAGCGGCGCAGGGGAAACGGGAGCCGCTATTGTAAATCATCCTAAGATCCAAAAGATCGCCTTTACGGGTTCAACCGAGGTTGGCAAACTGATAATGCGCTCAGTGGCAGGCACAGATAAAAAGCTGACGCTTGAGCTTGGCGGCAAAGCCGCGAACATTATTTTTGAAGATGCCCCAATTGACCAGGCTGTTGAGGGTATTGTTAACGGAATTTACTTTAACCAGGGGCACGTTTGCTGCGCAGGTTCAAGATTGTTTGTACAGGAAAGCGTTAAAAACCTGGTGGTTAAAAAACTTAAGCACAGACTAAGGAGTTTAAGAGTTGGAGACCCGCTGGATAAGAACACAGATGTTGGCGCGATAAATTCCAAAATGCAGCTTAACAAAATTACTGAACTTGTGAATTCAGGCATTGAAGAAGGATGCAGTATCTACCAGCCGGAATGCGAACTGCCAAAGAGAGGTTACTTTTTTAAACCAACATTCTTCACTAATGTGGCGCAATCAAACCGTATCGCTCAGGAAGAGATCTTCGGACCTGTGCTTTCTGTTTTGACATTTCGAACACCCAGGGAAGCGATAGAGAAAGCAAACAATACCCAGTATGGACTTTCAGCCGGTATTTGGACTGACAAGGGTTCGAAGATATTTAAAATGGTTGGCGCTATTAAAGCGGGTGTAGTATGGTCAAATACTTACAACAAATTCAATCCTGCATCACCTTTTGGCGGCTATAAAGAAAGCGGATTCGGCAGGGAAGGCGGTTTACAGGGATTAAAAGAATACCTAAAGTTTTAATTTTAAATTAAATTCAGGGAATGGGAATCAAAATACTTATAGCAGCTGCAGTATTTTTATTTGTTTCACATTTTTCTTATTCATACGATTCTACCCGTGTTACATTCAAAGAAGCAATGGATGCCCTGAATGCAGAAGAATACCAGGAAGCGGTTGAACTTTTTACCCGATACCTCCGGGTATCTTCAGGGCATGATGAAGGTTATTACCGGCGGGGTAATGCTTACTATGAACTGAGACAATACGATAAAGCTCTTACAGATTATTCCACAGCGTACAATATGGGCTTCAGGAAAGATGAAGTAATGTTCTTCAGGATGGGTATGATCTATAAAAATAACAAAGATTACATGACAGCCCTTGAATATTTTAAAACCGCCTCAGAAATTGACAAGAAATATACAGCCGCTTACCTTGAAATGGGTAACCTTGCTCTGCTTGCCGAAGACTACACAAAAGCCGGAGAGTATTACAATCAAGCTTTAAGTTTAGATCCTGCCTACCCGGAAGCTTTTTTTGCGCTGGGTGAAATTGATATGCGCTCTGCGAATTTCGGTGACGCAATTACCAATTATCAAAAGGCGATTGAACTGGATTCAGCAAACCCGAAATATTACTATAACCTAGGTATGGCGTACTACAGCCTGAAAGATACTGCCAACACGATAAATTCTCTTAACAAAGCTGTAAAGATAGACCCGGCAAACGGGTTGGCTTATTACGGACTTGCCGCGGTTTATAATTCATTGGGTAACTATCCGAAATCAATTGAGAATTATACTAGTGCTATTAATTCAAAAGGAGCGGGACTGATGCCTTATCTCATATATACAGAAAGAGGCATGGTTTACGTTAAGATGAAGGAATTAAGCAGCGCAATGAAAGATTTTGATTTCGCTATTAAGCTTAATGTGAATGATACTGATTCGTATTTGGAAAGAGGCAAGCTTCTGCTTGCCGCGGGTAATGATACAGCAGCCT
This sequence comes from Ignavibacteria bacterium UBA2360, assembly GCA_002344125.1. Classification (GTDB taxonomy): domain Bacteria; phylum Bacteroidota; class Ignavibacteria; order Tepidaquicellales; family OLB5; genus OLB5. The sequence goes on from DDTQ01000006.1 coordinate 220,110, forward strand.
TTGAGGATTTCAACAAGGTAATTTCCCTCGATGAACAAAACGCTCAGGCATATGCTTACCGCGGCAACTTATATCTTGAACGGGGTCAGATCGATCTGGCTGAGGGTGACCTGAGGAAAGCTGTTACATTCAATCCGAATGATACAGTCGCGCTTTTTCATTTAGGTAATGTACTTTATGCAAAAGATGAATTCCAGAACGCGTTGAATTATTATATTAAAGCGCTCAGTGTGAATCCGAAATACAGCGCAGTATTTGAAAACAGGGGAATATGTTATTATAATCTTGGATTTTACAAACTTGCAGCCTCCGATTTTGAAGCAGCCATGAAATTCAACCCGGCGCTTCAGGAAAAACTTATGCCGCTTTACATTGATGCCAAGTCAAGATAAGGGCGCGTATTATAAGTACTTAAATACTTTTTCACCAAAAACCGGCATTTTTAAACAAAATGCTGGTTTTTGTTTATTTACATTAATATAAATGATATTTATCTTTATATATTGTTTAACACAGATCTTAACAGCAAACCTAACGCCGTTTCATCAATTTTAAATAAATAGAAATATAGCTAATTTGAAACTTGTACCGGAAAAAAAGTATATCAATATAGGTTTTGTGATCGCATTGCTGATATTGGTTTCTGTTAATATTGTAATATATATTAATATCCGGTTTCACTTTGAAGATGAAGTAATTATAACAAAATCTCTTTCAATTATTCAATCATCTGAAGCGTTGTATTCAAACATAATCGAAGCGGAAACCAACCGCCGGGGATATCTCATTACAGGTAATGATGAATTCATGAAAGAATATTATCCTTCTATGAATTCAATTGACAGCTCTTTTTCCGATCTGAATTCAAAAATTACTGACCCGGATGAGAAGAAAATACTGGATACTTTGCAGCAGCTTATCTTCAACCGTAAGGATTTACTTGAAGAATCGGTTGAAATTCAGGATAAGAGGTCAAAAGATTACCAATCGCAGATAGAATACACTCAAAGGGGCAAAATATACGTTGATAAGATCAAATCAGGGATTCAGCGTATTCAGGAAAAGGAAAAAGCAATATTAAGCGCAAGATTGCTTGAAGCGGAAACCAGTTCAAGATACACCATTACGAATTTGATAATTGGTAATGTACTTGCCTTTTCTTTGCTGATCGCGGCCTTTTTCCTTCTCAACCGAAGCCTGAACAAACGCCGTGATGCGGAGCTCTCACTGGAAGAGAACCGCAACTGGCTGGCTACAACACTTGAAAGCATTGGAGACGCTGTTATTGTGACCAGTAAGATCGGGGAAATACTTTTCATTAACAAAGCTGCAGAGCAGCTAACAGAATGGAAAAGCGAAGAGGCTAACGGACTGGTCATAGACCATGTATTCAATATTTACAATGAAGATACCGGTGAAAAGTCACCTGACCCTGTGAAAGCTGTTGTAGAAAGCGGAAAAATTGTCAGTCTTGAAGATCACACGATACTAATTACCAAGAACAGGCAAAAAATACCGATCGATGACAGCGCTGCGCCGATAATTAACGCCGAAGGCGAGCTTATCGGGGTTGTAATGGTGTTCCGCAATATATCAGAGAGGCGCAGAGCTGAAAACGAGATACTTTCCAACCAGAAATTCATCAAGCGTATTGCTGACTCACTGCCAAGTGTACTTTATATTTATGATCTTAAGGGGCCACGGATAACTTACATTAATTACAAAATTGCCGAATTACTTGGGTATGACCCCAACGAAGCAGTGAACCAGGGGCAATCTTTCCTTGAAAAGTACATTCATCCCGACGACCTGAAGAAATTAAGGAACAATATCACAAGATATAAAGAAGCCGCGGATAATGAGATCATAACATATGAATACCGGATATTGAACGCATCTGAAAAATACCTTTGGTTCAGAAGTCATGAAGTGGTGTTTTCAAGAAATGAAACAGGCGAAGCCACAGAGATACTCGGTTCAGCATTTGATATTACCGTAAGGAAAATGCTTGAGCAGGAGCTGCAAAAATACAGCGGACACCTGGAAGAGCTTGTGGATAAGAGAACCAGCGAGTTAAAGGCGGCGAACATAAAGCTGAAACAGGAAATATTTGAACGCGCAAGAGCCGAAGGCAATATAATAGACGCGGAGGAAAAATTCAGAAGCCTTGTAGAAAACGCGCTGGTTGGTATTTACATTTTGCAGGATGAAATGTACGCTTATGTGAATCCCAAATACGAAGAGATATTCGGTTACAAAAAGGGAGAAATGTTCGGTATTAACGCATGGGATGTAGTTTCACCGGAGCACAGATCACTTGTAATGGAAAATATCCGGAAGAGACTAGATAACGAAGTTAAATCAATTCAGTACACATTTAAAGCGTTAAAAAAAGATGGCACTCTGATCGATGTTGAAGTAAAGGGTTCAAAAATGCTCTACAACGGAAAACTTGCGGTTATAGGTACGCTTCAGGATATTACTGAAAGACTGAGGGTTGAGCAGGAACTCAGGAATTCACGGCAAAAACTGCTGCTGCATGTTGAGCGTACACCGCTGGGTGTTGTAGAGTGGGACATGAATTTCAGCGTAAGTCAATGGAACCATTCTGCTGAAAGGATCTTCGGCTGGAAAAAGGAAGAAATAATCGGCAAACATGCCTCTGAGATTCTGCCTGAAGAAACAAGGCACCACGTAAGAGAAGTTTGGCTAAGCCTGCTTAATAAAACCGGCGGTGAAAGAAGTACAAACGAGAACATAACGAAGTTCGGTAAACGGATATCATGTGAATGGTATAACACGCCGCTCATCAATGAAAACAATGAAGTTATCGGTGTAGCTTCGCTGGTTGAAGATGTGACCGAAAGGCTGAAAGCAGAAGAGATCCTTAAAACACAGAGAGAATTTTTAAGGACTGTTATTGATACTGACCCCAACTTTGTTTTTGCCAAAGACTGGGAAGGAAGGTTTACGCTTGTAAATAAGGCAGTAGCGGAAAATTACGGTACTACAGCGGAGGATCTTATTGGTAAATCTGATGCTGATTTTAACACCAGCATCAGCGAAGTGGAACACTTCTTAAGTGATGACAGGGAAGTTATTTCAACAGGGAAGGCGAAATTCATACCTGAAGAAATGGTAACCGATACCAAAACAGGTGAAAGCAAATGGTACCAGACTATTAAGGTACCTTTAAAAGGTACCGATGGTTCGATCCAGGTTTTGGGTGTAGCAGCGGATATTACTGCGCGAAAGCTGGCAGAAGAGATCACCAAACGCTCGCTGAATGAAAAAGAGCTGCTGCTGAAAGAAATTCATCACAGGGTAAAAAATAACCTGCAGATAATTATCAGTCTTCTTAAACTTCAGTCAAAGTTTGTTTATGATACCCGCGACCTTGAAATTTTCAATAAGAGCCGCTCCAGGGTTGAAACAATGTCATTGATCCATGAAAAATTATATAAATCAAAAGATATTTCTAAAATTGATATTGGCAGTTATCTTAGGGACCTGGTTTCACATCTGTTGAAAGCGTATAATATTTCAACCGCAAAGATCGAATTTGTTATCAACGCAGAAAATATCCTTATGACAATAGATACGGCAATACCATGCGGACTAATTGTGAACGAACTTATAAACAACATCCTTAAGCATGCATTCCCGGATGGATACATTGGAAAAATAGAGTTAAATTTGCGCAGGTCAGATGAAAATGTGATACTGGAAGTGATAGATAACGGTGTCGGGATACCTTCCGGATTTGACCCGGATAAAAGTGATACGCTTGGAATGCAGCTTATAGATACCCTGGTAAGGCAGCTTGATGGCGTTATTGAGATCGACCGCTCAACAGGCACGAAGTTTTCAATTGAATTCAGGGAGTTAAAATATAAAGAAAGGATCTGATAATTAATGAGGAGAAACTTCCTTGCGGCAGTAATTATGTTCATGTTCACTGCAGTCATTTTCGCACAAGGTTCATACCTGCAGCTCTCGCTGCATGATGACGGCAATTTTACGGTAACGTTCGATAATGCGAATCTTAGTGCCGGGAACTTTGCGGAGTTTGACAACATTACGGCCGGTGAGCACTCGCTTAAAGTAACACGTACCGGCGATGCCGGCACGCAGGGCGATGTGGTATTTGAGGGCAAGATCAAAATTCCTTCGGGAGCCGATCTCTACGCCGTGATTGATGAGTACAATACTTTTGTGGTTTATAAGAAGAAGAAGTACGGTCATAACAGGCTGGTACCTGTAGGAGAGTTCGTTATTAGATGCGGAGACGGCAAGACACCAAATTCAGATAAAGACCAGTACAGCACCACTGATGAATGCCGGTACAAGGTTATGAAAAAAGATGATTTCAAAGACCTGAAAAGCACTATTAATAACAGGAATTTTGAATCCTATAACACAAGTATTGTAAAAACAGCAATTGATAATAATTTCTTTACCTCAGAGCAGGTGCTTGAACTTATGCGATATTTTACGTTTGAAGATACTAAACTTGAAATTGCCAAGTACTCATATAAAAAGGTGTGTGATCCGGGTAATTTTTTCAAAGTTTACGACGCTTTTGATTTTGAATCAAGTGTTACTGAATTAAAGAATTACATTTCTGGAAAATAATTGTTAAATTGCCCCTATGAAAAATGAAAACGAAGTAAACTATCCATCAACGGGTGCAAGTACGGGATTCGCGCTCGGATTTCTGATATTCTATATAGTAGTGGTTTTTTCCGTACTCGGATTGTTTTTTAAGATCCCGTTTTAATAACTTGAAGATTATTTTCAGCAATTAAGGTTTAGTTAATGTTTAACTAAACCTTTAATTTTAATACCAAAGGAGCAGCGCTTTTAATGAATTGGATCAGCATAAAAAACCCGGATACAATTCCGGAAATAGTGGAGTTATCTAAAAAAGAAAAGGTGATGATACTCAAATTTTCACCGAAGTGCGCCATAAACTATGTGGTTAGAAACCTTCTTGAAAGAGAGTGGGTTGAAGGTGAAATGAGAATGAAAACTTATATGGTGGATGTCATATCCAATAAAGATATTTCCGAAAAGCTTGAAAAGGAATTCGGAGTTACCCATGAATCACCCCAGGCATTGATACTCGAAAACGGGAAACCCGTTTTCAGTGCTTCGCACGGAAAAGTGATATTTTCTGAATTACGAAAGTATGCAAATTGAAGTAGTTACTTTAGCCCGGCAATTCAGGCCGGGGGAAATCAGTATAATGAAATATTAACTTAATAACATTATGCCTACCAGAATTGAAGTCCCGAAAATGTATAAGCTCTACATCGGCGGTAAATTTACCCGCACGGAATCAGAGCGATATACTTCCGTCATAGACCCAAAAACCAAAAAGAAAATTTGCAACATCAGCAGGGCATCACGGAAAGATGTAAGGAATGCCGTTGTGGCCGCGCGCAGCGGGTACAATACCTGGTCAGCTAAAACAGGCTATGAGCGTGGTCAAATATTATACAGGCTTGCTGAAATGCTTGAAGGCAGAAAAGATCAGCTAGCCCATGAAATTACACTTACCACTGCAAACACCAAAGCGCAAGCCTCCCGTGAAGTAATGAAGGCAAATGACAGGCTGATATGGTATGCGGGTCTGTGTGATAAATACGGCCAGTTAATAGGCACCGTTAACAACGTGCAATCAGGTTACTTCAATTTTTCAATTGCTGAACCAACGGGAATTGTCGGAATTTTGCTGCCCGAAGAATTACCGTTCCTTGCATTGGTTAGCAGACTATGCGCGGTAATTACATCGGGGAATTCATGCATAATTATACCATCAGAAAGCTCACCGCTTGCGGCTTTAACATTTTCTGAAATTTCGGCTACAAGCGATGTTCCTGCAGGAGTGATAAATATACTCACTGGTAAGAAAAAAGAACTTATACCGCACCTGGCTTCACATATGGATGTGAACGCATTTGATTACGCTGAGAGCAATCCCGCTTACAAAAAGGAAGTACAGTCCGCATGCGCAGGTAATGTAAAGCGGTTCATCAACTCAGCCCACAAATCACCCGCAGATTATTACAACGACGATAAGAATGAAAACATCATTCAGGTGCAGAATTTCACAGAGCTGAAAACCGTATGGCATACAATGGGGCTTTAACAATTAACAATTAACAATTAGGAATTAGCAATTAGGAATTAGATGCAAGAGTACGAAAAATTTGTTATAACCGATATAGAGGGATATACTCCCCAAATCGGCAGATTAGTTTCAATGATGAATTATGCCAGAAGTGTTACGATTGATTCCGTAAGAAACTTAACGCCCTCACAATTGGATTTCCTTCTTGATGAAAAAGCAAATTCAATCGGCGCATTGCTGCTGCATATAGCCTCAACGGATTACTTTTTCAGGATACTTAGTTTTGAAAACCGTGAGTTAACCGCTGAAGAAGATGAAGAGTGGGCCGCAGCTTCTTACCTTGGTGAGCGGGGCAGGGAGCAAATAAAAGGAAACGGTTTAGACTACTATATTAATATCTTAAACATAGAACGTCAGAAAGTACTTGATCTGCTGAAAACTGTAAATGATGAGTGGCTCTACAAAGAAATGCCCTTATGGGATGATAAACCCGCGAACAATTATTTCATGTGGTTTCATGTATTTGAAGATGAGATCAATCACAGGGGACAGATTAACCTTATTAGAAAAAGATTCCCCGGGGACATGCAGGCATAATTATACATGCAGAACTAAATCTTTTTAGTATTTGTTCTTAATAGTACTTAAGAAAACATTATGAAAAAGATAATTAAGCTTGTAGTTTCAATTTTAGTTTGTCAGCTTGCAGGGGTTATTGGTTCAATTTTTACAGTGAGTAATATCAATACGTGGTATATTGATCTCAGTAAACCGCTTCTGAATCCGCCAAACTGGGTCTTCGGTCCCGTTTGGATAACATTATATTTTCTGATGGGAATTGCTTTATTCCTGGTGTGGAATAAAGGTTTGGATTCACGTTTCAGTAAAAATGCCTTTATACTGTTTATAGTACAGCTTGTATTCAATGCTATGTGGAGCATCGTATTTTTCGGACTGCACCAATTACTCATTTCAGTGTTCGTAATAATAATATTGTGGCTGCTGATATTTGTAAACATTGTCCAGTTTGGTAAAATTTCAAAGCCTGCGGCATATTTGCTGCTGCCCTATATATTGTGGGTCAGTTTCGCGTCATATCTGAATATAGCTATATATATTCTGAACAACTGATGAGCAAGAAACTGGAAAATTAGCAGTTCTGAATAAAAATCTTTAATTATGAAACTTATTTAGGTATATTGGTGTATATAAGTATAGAAAAAACAAAGAAATTCAGCAATTAAACAAAAATAATGCAAAAACGTAAATATTTGGTACCTATTTTTTTGATGTTGATCACCATTGGTGTGCTTGTTGGCATGAAGGTCAATACAGCCACATCAAGCGATGATGTATTTGATAACGTCAAAAAATTCAATGAAGCTCTCAATCTGGTTCAGCGCAATTACGTTGATGAAGTGAACACGGATAAACTGACTGAAGCTGCCATAAAAGGCATGCTTGATCAGCTTGATCCGCACTCAACCTACATAAGCCAGGACCAGCTAAAACGCATCAACGAAGATTTCCAGGGAAGCTTTGAAGGTATCGGGGTGGAATTTGATATAGTAAATGATACCATTACAATTGTGACTCCAATTTCAGGGGGACCCTCTGAGGCACTTGGCATTCTTGCCGGTGATAAAATTGTTAAGATAGACGGCGTTAACGCTGTTGGTATGACAAGGGAAGATGTTCCCAAAAAGCTGCGCGGACCCAAGGGTACAAAGGTTGTTGTATCCATTTCAAGGGGCGGAAATCCGAATTTAATTGATTTTGAAATTACCCGTGATAAAATTCCGCTTTACAGCGTTGACGCTTCATTTATGATAAACAATGAAGTTGGTTACGTGCGCGTAACCCGTTTTTCAGCTACTACATACGATGAGTTCGCAAAAGCTTTGGGTGATATGAAAAAACAGGGAATGAAAAAACTTGTTTTGGATCTAAGAAACAACCCGGGCGGATATCTTGACCAGGCATTTAAAATGTCGAGTATGTTCATAGAGCGCGGCAAAAAGATAGTTTATACAAAAAGCAGGATACCTGCATACAATGATGAGTATATTTCCGAAGGCGGCGAATATACTAATATGCCGCTGGTGGTTCTGGTAAATGATGGATCAGCTTCAGCAAGTGAGATCGTTTCAGGGGCTATACAGGATTGGGACAGAGGCATCGTAGTAGGCGAAAATACTTTCGGCAAAGGACTGGTTCAGAGGCAGTATGATCTTTCCGATGGTTCAGCAATGAGAGTAACAACATCAAGGTACTACACTCCTTCAGGCAGGCTTATTCAGAAGCCTTATGAAGGCGGTGAGTATAAGAAGATGCTGATAAATCCGGAAGAAGGTGATAACCTGTACCACAACAAAGATACCAAAGATACTTCCAGACCGGAATTCAAAACCATGGGCGGAAGAACAGTTTACGGCGGCGGCGGTGTAACACCTGATTTCGTTATCAGGCTTGATACACTCACCGATTATTCAGTGCAGCTTCGCAGAGTAAATCTTTTCCTTGAATACGCAAACGCGTATTATGACGCCAACAGGGATGAGATTAAATCAGATTATTCTGATTTCCTGAAATTCAGGGATAACTTCACGGTATCGCAAAGTATGCTTGAAGATTTCAAAACACTTGCCGCTTCGAAAAATATTCCGTTCAACGAAGAGCAGTGGCAGCGGGATCTTGATTTTATTTCGACAAGTATAAAATCTATAATAGCCCGTGATGTTTGGGGCAATAACGGCAGCATGGCTGTTTGGCTTGCGACCGATAAACAGTTTGAAAAAGCCATGACGCTTTTCCCTGAAGCTGAAAAGCTGGCTCAGTTAAGATAATTAGATAATTGAATGAGAGTTTAAAGCAATTCAAATGCTCTCAATACATAAAATTACGGTTTTAATAACAGTCTTGCTGCTTGTAATAAGCAGCAGGACTTTTTCACAATCAGAAGTACTCTTTGCCGGCGAAGAATTGTATTATGAAGTGAATTATTCATTCATAAACATAGGCTGGGCAAAATTTACCACTGAAAAGGTACCGGGTAAAGAGAATTTTTACACTTGTAAAGCTAAGCTGAAATCAAATAATTCACTTCCGCTTATTGATGTTGATTTTGAGTTCATAAGTGAGATTGAATATTCAGAAGGCAAGCTAAGACCGCACAGGTTCACTTCCAATCAGCTTAAAGATGGCAAAAAGAGTGTTGAGGTGTATGATTTTTTATATGATTCACTAAAAGTGAATATTAAACGCACGGGTTATGAGGGGAATGTTGAAATTGAAAAAACGATCAACACTTCAACAGTTTTTCAGGATGGACTTTCAATCTTTTACTTCGCCAGGGCAAATACCAATAAAGACAGAACTGAATACGTTCCCGTACTGATGCAGACTGATACTTCAATGATGAAGATCGATTTTTCCAGTAAGCGCACTGGAGTTGAAATAAGTGAAGTTGATGATGAAATTGCATCGGTTTATTTAGAAGGTCTATCATATTTTACCGCTGTGTTTGGTTTAACGGGTGAGTTTTCCGGATGGTTCTCACGTGATGAAGCCCGAATTCCGCTCAAAGCAAAACTGCAGGTTGAAATTGGAAGTATTACACTTGAATTGAAATCATGGAAACACGGAAACTGGCAGCCGCCGAAATATTAATTATTCATTGCACATTTGATAATTGTTAATTGAATTATGATACTACCATATCAAAATAAATATCCAAAGATTCACGAATCAGTGCTTGTAGCTGAAGGCGCACACATTATTGGTGATGTTGAGATCGGCAAGGATTCCAGCATTTGGTTTAACACGGTCATCAGGGGTGATGTAAATTACATTAGAATAGGTGAGCGGACCAATATTCAGGATCTGACGATGGTGCACGTTACTTACAAGAAATTCCCAACGTTTATAGGAAACGATATTTCAATAGGTCACAGCGCCGTGATACACGGCTGCAAAATTGATGATTTTGCGCTGATTGGCATTGGCGCCAAATTGCTTGATAATTGCCATATCAACTCATTTTCACTGGTCGCGGCGGGTTCTGTGGTAAAAGAGGGCTTTGAGGTCCCGGGCGGAGTGCTGGTTGCGGGCGTTCCTGCCAAAATTATGCGTGATCTTAAGCCTGAGGAAATTGAGAAAATCCGCCAAAATGCTAAAAATTACCAGTTTTACTGTGAGCAGTATAAAGAATTCAATAAAGGGCTTGGTTTTCAAGAAATTTTGCCACTTGACAAATAATAAATTTCTGTATATTTTTAAGTGTTGAAAAATAAGAAGTTTTGATAAAATGTTAATGTTACACTTTAATTTTAGTTAATTTAAGTTAAGTTTATTTGATTAGGAATAAGCAGGAAGTTAAAAAACACACAAAAAAAGCTATATTGATAAATAATCTGCACCCGTATTATAAGCTTCCAATAACACATAATAATGTCAGGGAATTAGTATCTAAAGTAATGTATGGGGAGGATTGTCCTTTCAATGAAATTATAGTAAATTTCGTAGATAACAGGGCAATAAAAAAGCTCAATAAGAAGCATTTAAAGCACGATTATTTTACTGATATCATAACTTTTCCTTACAATGATAAAAGCGCAAAAGATATAGAGGGTGAGTTGTTCATTTCGCTCAATACAGTGAAAGAAAACGGCAAAATTTATGAGTCCGGTTACAAAATGGAACTCAGCCGTGTTATAATACATGGAAGCCTTCATTTGGCCGGTTATTTTGACAAGTCAAAAAGGCAAAAGGAACTTATCAGGGAAAAAGAAAATTACTATCTAAGCAAGTTTAAGAATCAGAACAGATTCAAAAGGGGAAAGTAACATAAATGCTGTACGAAAAGATAATAGAAATAATTGTATATCTGCTGAGCGAGCTTAAGAATAACAAACAGCTTGCCGAAGTAGATATGGATAATCTAGCGAATCTTGGTTACACACAGAACGAAATTAACACAGCTTTCAGCTGGGTATATTCAAAAATTTACGCGGGAGAGAAGATATTTCTCGATCCAAAAGCTGATACCCGGTCACAAAGATTTCTGCATGATGCAGAGCAGAACATTGTTACCGCAGAAGCATTCGGATATCTTATCCAGTTGAAAGAGCTTGCTCTTATCAATAATATGGATATTGATCTGATACTGGATAAAATTATGGTATCAAGTTACAACCATGTATCCAAAGAAGATATGAAGTCCATCATTGCTTCATACCTGCTTGATCTTGATGAAATGAACGATACCAACAGCCGTATCATGATAAATCTGAATGATACTATACACTAAATAAAGTTTTAAACACAAAGGAAAAGAACAGATAATATATAATGGCAAAATCACTAGTAATTGTTGAGTCACCATCTAAAGCGAAAACCATAAACAAATACCTTGGAAAAGGATATAAGGTTATTGCTTCAGTGGGGCATATAAAGAACCTGCCTAAGAGCAAGATAAGCGTTGACTTTGAGAACGGCTATGAGCTAACCTATGAAACTATACCGGGCAAGGAAAAGGTAATTGCCGAGATGAAGGAACTTTCAGAAGGCGCGGATAAAATATTCATAGCAACTGACCCTGACCGTGAAGGTGAGGCAATAGCTTTTGATATTGCCGAAGAAGTTAAAGATAAGAACTCAAACATATACCGCGTACTTTTTAATGAAATAACCAAAAAGGGCGTTGAAGAGGGTATTAATAATCCGCTTCAGATAGATGACAAGCTTGTAAGCTCTCAGCAAGCGCGCAGAGCGCTTGATAGGATTGTGGGCTATAAAGTGAGTCCATTTTTATGGAAAGTTGTGTACTACGGCTTATCAGCCGGCAGGGTGCAATCAGTTGCTCTCAGGCTCATTTGCGAACGTGAAGAAGAAATAAGGAATTTTATTCCTGAAGAATACTGGAGTATCCTTGCTAATTTCAGGGATCGTGAAAAGAATAAGGTTTTTGAATCAAAACTAATTTCCCAAAATGATACTTCATTCAAATTCAACGGTGATGATCCGAGGATCAAAAACGAAGCGGAAGCCAATGAAATTGTTAAGGATCTTGATACCAAGTCCTTTAAAGTATCTGATATAATTAAGAAGGAAGTAAAACGTAATCCTTACCCTCCGTTCACAACTTCATCGCTGCAGCAGGATGCCTCTGTGAGGCTGCGCTTCGCGCCAAAGAAAACAATGATGCTTGCGCAAAAGCTGTATGAAGGTATTGATATCGGCGAAGAAGGATTAACGGGTCTTATAACATATATGCGAACAGATTCCACCCGTTTAAGCGAAGACGCCGTTTCTGAAGCTAGGGGTTACATCAAGGAAAAATATGGCAAGGAGTACCTTCCGAAAGATGCAAAAGTATATTCCAAGAAGAAAGAAAATACCCAGGATGCCCATGAAGCCATAAGGCCAACATCTGTTTGGCGTACGCCGGAGAGTCTGAAGAAAGACCTGACACCTGACCTGTTGAGGCTGTATGACCTCATATGGAAGAGGTTTGTAGCCTGCCAGATGCAGAATTCTGTTAGTGACCAAATAACTTTGCTGATTGATTCATTCAATGAATCAGGTAAAGGCAAAGATAACTCATACCAGTTCAGAACTACAGATTCCACAATAAAATTTAAGGGATTTCTTGCTTTATACGATGATGTATTTGAAGAAGAAAAGGAAGATACCGAAGATGAATTCGCTATACCTGAAGGAATTGAAATAGGCGACTTGCTTGACCTGAAGGAATTATTCAGGAAGCAGCATTTCACAAACCCGCCGCCGCGCTATACTGAAAGCAGCCTGATAAAGCAGCTTGATAATCTTGGAATCGGCAGACCTTCAACTTATGCGCTCATTGTTTCGACTATCATTAACAGAACCTACTGCGACCTCAGGGAGCGAAAGTTATACGCTACAGAGCTTGGTGAAACGGTTAACAAATTGCTTGCGGCTCATTTTACTGATGTTATCAACGCGCAGTTCACTGCGCAGATGGAAGAAGAGCTTGATAAAATTGCAGATGGCGAGCTTTCATATACAAAAGTACTTGATGATTTCTATAAACCGTTTAACAGCGATCTCGAAGCGCTGAATACCAAATCCAAAGAGATCAAAGAATCGCTGATTGAGCACACTGATATAGTATGCGATAAATGCGGCGGAGCAATGCTTATAAAATGGGGCAGGAACGGAAGATTCCTTTCATGCAGTAAATATCCCAAATGCAAAAACGCGCAGCCGCTGCCGGGTGAACAGGAAGAACATCAAGAGCTTGCCGAGGGTAAGTTCTGCTCGCTTTGCAGCGCGCCGATGGTTGTTAAATCCAGTAAATACGGTAAGTTCCTCGGCTGCTCAAATTATCCGGAATGTAAAAATATTCAGCCTATAACTTTGGGCATAAAATGCCCAAAGTGTAAAGAAGGCGAAGTACTTGCGCGCAAAGCGCTTAAATCCAAAAAAGTATTTTACGGCTGCACAAGGTACCCTGATTGCGATTTCATTTCCAACAGCAAACCCAGGGAAACCAAATGCGAAATGTGCGGCAACAGTTACATGCTTGAGAAGTATTCCAAGAAAAAAGGAGAGTACCTCGAGTGTCCGGAATGTAAACACCAGGTTGAGCTTGAATCCAAAGATGCCGTTGAAACTTCGGGATAAAATCTTTATTTTGCGATTCAGCTTCTTTTAAATAAAAATGAAAAGACGAAATTTTATTAAATGCTGCTCTATGGCTTTGCCGGGAGCAGTTTTTGCTAATTCCATAGGGGGTAATGTTTTGGGCTCCACAAATACAATTACTATGCCCAGGCATAGAGCGTTACAGGATGATTATATAAAAAAGATAGCAGATACTGTAATTTTTACCGCGGCTAGCGGCGGAGCGTCATATTCCGATTTCCGCTTAAGTAATTTCAGGTCGCAGAATGTTTCAACGCGTGAACAGGTTATTCAGTCTATCAGAGATAACGAGAATTTCGGCTTTGCGGTTAGAGTTATCATTGATGGCACATGGGGATTCGCCGCAAGCAGCACTTTCAGTGAAGATGAAGCTGTAAGGATAACAAAGATAGCCTGCGAAACCGCAAGGGCTAACAAAAGAATACAGACAAACAGAGTTGAGCTTGTTCCCACAAGCTCATACAACGAAACATGGACGACACCAATAAAAAAGAATCCGTTTGATGTTACAATTGACGATAAAGTTAATTTTCTTTTCAGCATAAATGAAAAAGCCAAGAATCTTGGCGCGGATTTCTGTAATTCTTTTATTTGGGCTGTCAACGAATGGAAATATTTCGCTTCATCAGAGGGTTCATATATTAAACAGGATCTCAACAGGTTATGGTCAGCTTTTGAAGTAACCGTGGTTGATAAGGAAACCGGCAACTTTGAATCAAGGGATTCATTTACCGTGCCTATAGGCAAAGGATATGAATACGTTGAAGAATATGACTACATGAAAGATCTTGAAGAAGCGGTTGAACATACCAAGATGAAACATAAGGCTAAATCAGTGGAACCGGCTAAACGCGACCTTGTACTTGATTCAAACCACTTATGGCTTACTATACATGAATCATGCGGCCACCCGACAGAACTTGACCGTGCGCTTGGCTATGAAGCCAATTATGCAGGCACAAGCTTTATGACACCCGATAAACTGAACAAACTTCAGTATGGCAGCGAGATAATAAACATGAAGGGTGACAGAACCCAAAAAGACGGTCTTGCCACACGCGGCTTTGATGATGACGGCGTTAAAACTACTGAATGGGATATAATAAAAGAGGGTAAGTTTGTTGGTTACCAAACTACCCGCGAAATGGCTAAGTTCATAGGTGAGAGCGCCTCAAACGGCTGCGCCTATGCTGATAGCTGGGATCATTTCCCCATACAGCGTATGCCGAATGTATCACTGATGCCGGGCAGGAAAAAACTTTCTTTGAACGATCTAATTGCGGATACCGAAGACGGCATCTATATCAAAGGCAGCGGAAGCTGGTCAATTGATATGCAGAGATACAACTTCCAGTTCACGGGACAGGAATTCTGGGAAATAAAGAACGGAAAGATCGCGGGAATGCTGAAAGATGTAGCATACCAGGGTAACACGGTTGACCTGTGGAACTCATGCGACGCTATTTGTGATGAAACCGAATACAAACTTGGCGGCTCATTTTTCTGCGGAAAAGGGGAGCCCGGACAGGTTTCACCTGTAAGCCATGGTTCATCACCCGCAAGATTCAGACAGGTAAATATATTGAATACTTCAAAGGAGGCAGGAAATTGATACTCAGCGAAACAGAAGCAAAGAATTTATTGACAAAGGTACTTTCACACTCAAAAGCTGATTCAGCTTCAGCCACACTTGAAGGCGGTAATACGTATAATATCCGTTTCGCGAGGAATTCAATTTCAACCAACGGATTCGCTGACGGGCTTTCGGTCAGTATTACCAGCAGCTTCGGCAAAAGATCAGGATCAGTATCAACCAATAAGTTTGATGATGAAGCAATCAAAGAAGCAGTCAAACGTTCAGAAGATATTGCAAGGGTTTCACCTGAAAACAAAGAGTTTATGCCGCCGCTGGGTCCGCAAACTTACGTTATAGCCACCAACTATTCTGAAAGTACCGCTAATTTAAGCGGCACTGAAAGATCAGATAAGCCGGCTTATGTTATAGAGCAATCCATAGCCAATGACGTAACAACAGCGGGTTATATGGAAGACGGTGTTTCATTCTACGCGATGCAGAATTCTAACGGACTCTTCGCATACAACAAATCCTCTATGGCGAAGCTTTCTTCAACAATACGTACCAATGACGGAACAGGTTCAGGAAGGTTCGAAAAGAACTTTGTTGATGTGAACAGGATAAACGGTAAATCGCTGGCAGATTGGGCCATTAACAGGTCTAAGTTATCTGTGAATCCCCGGGAAATTAAGCCGGGCAGATATACTGTCATTCTAGAACACGCCGCCGCGGCTGATATGCTGAGTTTATGTATGAATTACATGGGTTCAAGATGGGCAGATGAAGGCAGAAGTTTCTTTTCCAAAAAGGGCGGGGGAACAATTATTGGTGAAACCATTGCCGATAGTAAGCTGAATATTTATTCTGACCCCAATGACCCGATAGCTCCCTCTTGGCCTTTTTCAGGCAGCGGCGAGCCGCAGGAAAAAATAACATGGTTTGAAAATGGGAAGTTATTAAATCTTCACCGCAACCGGTTTTGGGCTGAAAAAACCTCGCAGCCGGCAGTGCCTTACCCGGGCAACGTAATTATGCAGGGCGGTACCAAAACAGTTGATGAAATGATTGCGGAATCAGATAATGCCATACTTGTTACCAGGTTCTGGTATATCCGCGCGGTTGACCCGAGAACTATGCTTTTTACCGGTTTAACGCGTGATGGTGTATTTGAAGTTAAAGATGGAAAGATAACCGGACCGGTAAAGAACTTCAGGTTCAATGAGAGTCCAATGAATATATTTAAGAATATTATTGAGCTTGGCACCCCGGAGAAATCCGTGGGGAGTGAAACTGACGACTACCCGATAGTCGTTCCGGCAATAAAAGCTGCAAATTTCAATTTTTCCAGTTTATCGGATGCAATATAAAGTGAGTTATGAATTTAATTCATGCCATCGATAAATTTTCAAGTTACCTTATAAACGAAAAGAATTATTCAAAACATACCCTTATGAATTACATTAAAGATCTCAATGACCTGTACAGCTTTATTGCCAAAAGCCTGGAGGATTCCAAGCCGAAAATTGAGCTGCAGTACATTGATGAATCCACGCTTAAGAGCTTCATTGCGGGCTTTGTGATGAACAGGGAAGTGAAATATTCCAAACGCACGATATCACGTAAAATATCTACTCTTAAATCTTTTTATAAATTTCTTAACCGCAAAAAGCTGTATGCTGATAATCCCTCGCGCAATCTTGTATTCCCGAAACTTGGCAAAAACCTGCCAACCGTGCTTGAAGAAACTTCACTAACCGGTCTGCTGAACTCTAAAACATTTTCAAATGATATATGGGGAGTTCGTGATAAAGCAATAATTGAGCTTCTTTACAGCAGCGGTATCCGCTTGAATGAGCTTATTAATCTTACCATTGATAAGGTTGATATGGATAATTTTACTATCAGGGTTAAAGGTAAAGGGCGCAAGGAGCGTATCATTCCTGTTGGACCCGTCGCGATCGGTGTAATTGCGGAATATCTCGATAAACGCGAAGCTTACTTTACTGAAAAGGGTACTCCCTACGATAGCGGAGTTATCTTCAACGCTAAGAACGGCAAAAAGCTTTATCCCGCTTTAATGAACAGGATAACACAAAAGTATATTTCGGGGATATCTGAACTTAAGAAAAAATCACCCCACGTATTGCGGCATTCTTTTGCCACCCATTTACTCGATCACGGCGCGGATATAAGGGCTGTGAAAGATCTGCTTGGTCACTCCAGCCTGAGTACAACGCAGGTCTATACACATGTATCAGTTGAAAGGCTTAAGAAGGTGTACCAGAAAGCACATCCGAAGGGGTAGGGTTATGAAATTTAAATTTGAAGATATTGAGATTCCAGATAACAAATTATCAGGTTACTTATTAAACCGAAATCACAGCGTAGGTGGTCACAAAGCCAGATATTTCGAAAGTCTTGGATTTGACATTCATAATAGTGGGCTCTTAAAGGATGCATTAATTAAGCATCTAAATGATGCAACGGAAATTGATTCATCTGAAAACCAATATGGGACTAAAATTATTGTAAAAGGTGAAATATTAGGTCTGAATGGGAATTATTCAAAAATAAAATCCGTTTGGTTTATTGAAAATAAGGAAAATATACTTAAATTTGTAACAGCTTATCCAAATAAAAATGATAAAAGAACTAGATAGAATAATATTAACCAGAGATATACCCGAAAATAACTTGAAAAAGGGTGATATTGGGATAGTTGTTTTGATTCACGATAAATCACTGGGATATGAAGTAGAATTTTCTACGCTGGATGGCGACACATTATCCGTGGTTACTTTGAATTCAGAGGATGTGAGAGAAATTCGGAAGCACGAAATAGCTCATGCCCGTGTGATTTAGATCAATGCCACTTTCAAATCCCTTAAAGCTTACATTTCATTAATCCCTATTTATTGTTAAATTTGTAAAATTCGTTAAATTATTAATGGAGATACCCGTTTACACGGGTATAGTTGAGTAATATGCCAAAAATTCAATTAAAAGAGATATGTCACGGCCGTTCAGGCGATAAAGGTGATGCCGCAAATGTGGGCCTGATAGCCTTTAAAGCGGAAGATTATGCGTTTATAAGGGATAATGTGACAGCAGAAGCCGTAAAGAAGTACTTTGCGGGTATCTGCGAGGGCGAAGTTGAGCGATATGAACTTCCCAACATAAATGCTCTGAACTTCATTCTTCATAACACGCTCGGCGGCGGGGGAACGGTTTCGCTCAAAAACGATGCGCAGGGCAAGACACTTGCATCAGCTTTGCTGATGATGGAAGTCGAAAAACCCTGAGCTTATTAGGTGGTTCTCATTTCAGTAAGCAATTATTCTCAAAACCAGATTATTAGCCTTAAGTATAAGGCAATTAGTAGTATTCAGTTAAATTAAAAAATAGCGTATTAGTCCTTTCCTGCCTTCACTAAAGTTTCGGCAGGCGAGCACTGACGTTCAGGATAAATAAAATGTTCGATTATAGTAAATCAGAATTAAAAAAGCTTAAGACGAGGGTTGATAACCTAAGGAGGTTCCTTTGAAATAGACCAGAAGCAGGAACTGGTCTCATCATTACAGCATAGATCACAGGAATCCGGTTTTTGGGATGATAACACAGAAGCCCAGAAGGTACTGCAGGAAATTGCAAGGAATACCGAATGGATCGATATGTGGAAGAATCTGGAAGCAAAATATAATGATATTGAATCAATAATCACACTGGCTGAAGAAGAATCCGATACTACCCTTGAAGATGTTATAGAAAAAGATATAGAAAAGCTTAAAATTGAAGCCGATAACGCGGAATTTAAGAATATGCTTCGCGATGAAGATGATAAACGCGATGCGATACTTAATATCAATTCCGGCGCAGGCGGCACCGAAGCGCAGGATTGGGCGCAAATGCTTATGCGTATGTATTTGCGGTACTGCGAAAAGAACGGATTAAAGGCGGATATTGTTGATCTGTTAGAAGGTGACGGGGCGGGGATAAAGAGCGCTACAATAGAAGTACATGGCGAGTACGCTTACGGTTATCTGAAAGCAGAGAACGGTGTTCACCGCCTGGTCAGGATATCGCCGTTTGATTCAAACAAAAAGCGCCATACTTCGTTTGCCGCTGTATTTGTTTACCCCGTTGTGGATGATAACATAGAAATTGAGATAAATCCAGCTGAAATACGCGTTGATACCTTCCGAAGCGGCGGCGCAGGCGGTCAGAACGTTAATAAAGTTGAAACCGCTATCAGGATAACGCATATACCCACAAATATCGTGGTTCAGTGCCAGAATGAGCGTTCACAGCACCAGAACAGGGCTAATGCCATGAAGATGCTGAAATCAAAGCTATACCAGCTTGAAAAAGAAAAAGAGCAGGCTAAGCTTGATAAAATAGAAGGCAGCAAGAAAAAGATCGAATGGGGCAGCCAGATACGCTCTTACGTTTTTCACCCGTATAATATGGTTAAAGATCACAGGACAGATCACGAAACAAGCAACACACAAGGCGTAATGGATGGCAATATTGATGAGTTCATTAAAAGCTATCTAATGGAATTTTAAATAAAGAGGTTAGGGTAATTTGGCAAACTTTTTTCTCGCAGGCAGATTTTTAAGATCCAAAAAGGAATCGAGCTTCATTTCCTTCATTACAACAATTTCAGTTGCGGGAATTGCCATTGGCGTAGCCGCGCTGATAATTGCAGTATCTGTGCTGGCGGGATTTGAAAAGGAGATCACAGAAAAAACCATATCCCTTTCATCGCATATTCAGGTAACGTCTTTCCAAAAAGAGGGGATTGCTGACTATAACAGGGTCATAGCGCAGCTAAAAGACCCCGAAAACAACCTGTTTATCAATGAGGCTCATCCATATGTACAGAAAGAAGCCGTTATCAAGTATAAAGAACGCACCGAAGGCATCATAATAAAAGGCGTTAGGAATGAAGACAGCGTGTTCACACGCCAAAGGAAGATAATTTCAGGAACCGGTGTACTTGGTGAGGCTGATTCAAGCGTAACAAACATAATTATTGGCAATAAACTTGCCGGGAAGCTGGGTATTACTCTCGACAGCAAAATATTCATACTTGCTACCGTGGGAATACCTTCACCAACAAATACACCAACTGTGAAAGGATTCAAAGTTGTTGGCATATATGAATCCGGATTAAAGGAATATGACGATGTTTTGTTATATACATCGCTTAAGGATGCCCAGAAACTCTTCAGTATGGGTCCATATGTCACGGGAATAGAAGTATTTTTGACAAATACTGACAAGATAAGGAAAGTCACCAATGAGATTAAAGCGCAGGTTGATTATCCAAACAACAATGCGCGGAATGTATTCCAGATATACAAGGGACTATTTACATGGGTTGAACTGCAAAAGGAGCCTATCCCCATAGTACTTGGATTGATTATCATTGTGGCGGCAATCAATATTATTGGATTCCTGCTGATGCTGGTACTTGAAAAGACAGAAACAATAGGAATATTGAAATCCTTAGGCGCGAAAAACAGCGATATTACAATGATCTTTTTCCTGCAGGGGATGTTAATTTCAATTGCCGGGATTATCTCCGGTAATATTCTGGGTTACGGGCTGTGTTTTCTGCAATTGAAGTATAACCTTGTGACTATTCCCGAAATTTATTACATGTCAGCGGTACCCCTTGAGATCAATTACGGTACTGGGGTGGTAATTACTTTAATTTCAGTGCTCTTGAGTATCCTGGTTACAGTAATTCCCTCATATATGGCCTCGAGGCTGAATCCGATCACATCACTTAGATTCAAATAAAACGATTTGATCGAGGCTTTACAGTACAATGAGAAAACACACACTTCCCGCTTCGCTCCTTCTCCTCTCGAGAGGGGAGTTACGTTCTTGGGACACGCTTCATAACTTTTTAGATGAATCAGTTACTTTTCCATCCAACAAAAATAATGAAATACACCAAAAATAAGCAGTTCATAGGGGGGATGTTTGATGAAATTTCACCTACCTATGATAAGCTGAACCACTTACTCAGCGGTTACCAGGATAACCGCTGGCGCAAAAGCGCGGTTAAATACCTGGCATCACTCTCCTCAAATTATGAAAATATCCTCGATCTTGCTTCCGGTTCGGGTGATCTGGGGATGGAGTTCCTGAAACTTAACCCAAAGCGGATTTATTCTGGTGATCTTTCGCTGGAAATGCTCAAAATTGATAAGGAAAAGCTTCCCTCAGAAATTAACCGTGTTGTTAAATGCGAAGCTGAACACTTGCCGTTTAGATCAGCTTACTTTGATCTCTGCGGTATCGGGTTTGGCGTGCGGAATTTTGAGCGCTTGAGCGCATGTACCGATGAAATTGCCCGGGTTTTAAAGCCGGGAGGAAAATTTGTAACAATTGAGATGTTCAAGCCTCTGAAAGCTAATATTGCAAACAAATCGTTCAGGCTTTATTTTGAAAAAGTGCTGCCAAAAATAGGAAATACCCTTTCTAAAAGTGATTATGCATACAGCTATTTATTTGAATCAGTCGATAACTTCCTTAATATTCAGCAATACACTGAGATACTACAAAACTCCGGATTTAAGATCCTTAAGACCAAAAATAACTTCCTCGGGATAGTAAATTCCATCTTCGCTGAAAAATTGTAATAAATTGTACAAATTATTGTAAATTAACAATCGGTTGCTTATATTTACAGCAATTAAATTTATAATTTATGAAAAAAATGAGCAAAGTTGTTACAATTCGCATCATTACAGCATTGATGCTGGTATCACTCACATTGGTTGGAAGTGATTGCGAGGATTTCATTAACCAGATCAATCAGGAACCTTGTACAGGCGGTGATATAACAGGCACCTGGACTTACATTTACAATTCAGGCACCACGCTTGATATCTGTCCCGGTGAAGTTGTGAGCTTTCCGAATAATTCAGGCGGGACGGCAACACTCACATGCCCTAACCAATCCGCAATAAACCGCAATTATACCGTTTCAGGTCAAACATTGACCTACACGGATACTTCAATTGAGTACCAGGTATGCTTTGATGGCAGCGGAAATCTCGTTCTGCGAGGTATAAACACCGATAGGGTACTGTATTACAGCAGCTCAATCAGTGAAACCACCAATTCGCAGTCAGGATCCAACGGTAAGAACGTATCAAACAATAACTCATCGGAAATAAAAAAATAAAATCATATGAAAAGAACTTATAAATTAAACCTGATCTTCGTATCTGTATTTCTGTGTGTTATAGTGCTTGCTTTTTCAGCGTTCAATACCTCAGATAATACAATGGAAGTAAAACAGGTTGTTAATACCATAGAACACAAAAATTCGGCATACGAATTGGTTAAAAGCCGTAGAACGGCTGCAAGTTTTGAATCGGTCAGCATGTTCACACTGAG
This sequence comes from Ignavibacteria bacterium UBA2360, assembly GCA_002344125.1. Lineage (GTDB taxonomy): Bacteria > Bacteroidota > Ignavibacteria > Tepidaquicellales > OLB5 > OLB5. The sequence continues at coordinate 242,927 of DDTQ01000006.1, forward strand.
CAGTAAGGATAATTCCGCAGCTTTGCAGAATGCAGTTACGGATGCGGCATTCTTTGCTTTAGATAGAGCTGCGCTGCGCAGTATTTACAGCAAAAATGCGCAAAACATTACACTCGTACTTCCTGCTTCAAAGGGAAGTATAGAACTTGAGCTGTGCCAGGTAAATTTCATTCCTGATAATTTCAGAATAACTACTTCTGACGGAAAAACTGAAGAATACAAACGGGGATTATATTACCAGGGTATCATAAAGGGTGAAAGCAACTCGATGGCGGCCATAAGTATCTTTGAAAATGAAGTAATTGGTATTGTATCCACCGATGACGGAAACTATAACCTTGGAGCAATGCTGAACGATAACAATGAGTACATATACTACAACGATAGGGATCTGAGGACACCGTTCAATTTTAACTGTGATACCGAAGACGGTTATGGCAAACATTACAGGGATAACAACAATCACGTTAAACCAAATACGGAAAACAGTTCTTCTTCAACAACCAGTCCGGTTAAGATCTACTATGTGTGCGATTATCAGATGTACCTTGATAAAGGCAATAACTCACAAAATGTTGTTAACTATGTTACTGCTGTATTTAACCAGCAAAACATACTTTACAACAACGAGCAGTTAAATCTGCAGCTTGCATCTACTATGCTTGTTTATACCAGCGCAGATCCGTACAGAGTGTACAATACGGGTCAAACTGAAGAGATCCTTCTTGCATTCGGATCAAACACAAGAAACAACTTTGAAGGTAACCTTGCACAGCTTCTTTCAACCAGAACACCGGTTCAAGGAGCAATTGCATGGGTGAATGTGTTATGCCAGCCTTATGAACCCGGCAGCCAATCAGGCAGATATGCGTTCATTGAACTGGAAAACACATATAATAATGTTCCTATTTACTCATGGTCAGTTGAAGTAATGGCGCATGAAACGGGTCATAACTTCGGTTCAAACCATACACAGGCTTGTGTGTGGCCTTCACTTCCGGGTGGAAATATTGGAGCGATTGATTCATGTGTTGCCGCTGAGCAAGGAAGCTGTTTCAGTCAAACACGTCCCAATCCGAACGGCACTATAATGAGCTATTGCCATATTCCCGTTGGTGGTGCTATCAACTTCAATCTTGGTTTTGGCCCGTTACCGGGCGATACCATAAGGTTAAGATATCAGCAGGCATTATGTATAGATAATCCTGTAAACTCATCTGAGGCTCCCGTGGCGTTTAACCTGCTGCAGAACTATCCAAATCCGTTTAATCCATCAACAAACATAAAGTTTGCGCTTCCACAGGATGGGTTTGTCACACTTAGGGTGTACGATGTTGCAGGCAGGGAAGTAGCTCAGCTGATCAATTCTCAGTATTACGAGACAGGCATATATTCATTTACACTTGATGCTAATTTGCTTAATCTTTCATCTGGAGTTTATCTCTACAGGCTTGATGTGAGCAAAGATAATAATTCAGTTTATTCAGAAATTAAAAAAATGGTGCTTATAAAATAATGAAGATAATAACATTACTTTCAATTATGTTTGTGCTTATGTTCAATGCCTGCTCAGGCAGCGATAGCGAAAAATCAATTTCACTGAAAACCGGGAAATACGGCTATGTTTTGAGCGATAGCTCAGGCAACAGCCTTGTTGAAGGTGAAATGTCTGTGGTATCTATAACCAAACAGCAGGGCACAGGTGATGTGAATGATTACGAAGTTACCGGCAGCTATACTATCACCAAAAACACGGCTGACTCCACCTACCAGGGCTTTTCAACTATGAATGGCGGTGAGATGAAAGGGTACTATAACGATGCAAGGAAGTTCATCAATATTAACACTAACCCAAGGATAGCTGACGCAAACGTTTTTATTAACGCAATTGTTAAGAGCAAAAGCATTGAAGGCGGCTGGCATTATTCAACCTTCAGAGGCACCCACAATGAAGGCGGTTTATTTAAAGCCACCAAAATAAAGAAATAGCATCAATTTGTTTTGTTAACAAAAAAGGCTCAGAAAATTATTTCTGAGCCTTTTGTTTTTCCGCTGTAAGCTTCCTAAAACTTCACATTTGCGTTTCTTTCCGCGCCCACACTTACAAACTTGATCTTCACGCCAAGGAACTTAGCGATAAAATTCAGGTAGTCCCTGCATTCCTTAGGTAATTTGCTGAATTTTCTGATGCCTGAAACATCATCAATCCACCCGGGGAAAGACTTATATACGGGTTTTACTTTTGCAAGCTCTTTGTAGCCGCAATCAGAATAATGTACTTTTTTGCCGTTGAGCGTGTAGCCAACACATACTTTTATATCAAGCAGACCGCTTAAAATATCGAGTTTTGTAATTACCAGTTCTTTCACATTGTTGATCCTGCAGGAAAATCTAACAGCCTCCAGGTCAAGCCAGCCTATCCTGCGGGGTCTGCCGGTTGTTGTGCCGTATTCACCGCCGCGCTCCCTTATGGCGTCTGCAAGCCTGCCGTGAAGCTCAGTAGGCAATGGACCGCCGCCGACACGCGATGTGAATGCTTTCACAATACCAATAACGCTGCCAAGCTCCTTATATGCCAGCCCGGAGCCTGTGTTTATGGAACCCACAACCGTGTTTGAACCTGTTGCAAAGGGGTAGGGCGACCAATCGAGATCAAGCATGATCCCATGCGCGCCTTCAAAGAGAATCTTTTTCTTTTTAGCTGCAGCGTCGTTTAAAAGCTCGAAAGTATCTTTAACAAAAGGTAAAATTCTTGTGCGGAGCTTCTTCAGTTTCTTAAGTTCTGCGGTAATATTGACCGGATTAACATTGAATGTTTTTAAGATCTTGTTTTTTATCTTAGCCTGGAAAGTGAACTTCTCAGTGAATTCTTTCCAGTCTGCAAGATCGTAAACTCTGATGCCGTTATAGCTTACTTTATCGGAGTAAGCGGGTCCGATACCGCGCTTTGTAGTACCAAGTTTATTTTTGCCGCGCGCATTTTCATAGGCAGCATCAAGCTGTTTATGATAGGGAAGTATCAGGTGGCATCGCGGAGAAATGTAGATCTTATTCCAGAGGTTAAGCTTTTCCTTCAGCAGAATATCCATTTCGCCAACAAGCACCTCAAGATCGAGTATTACTCCGTTGGCTATAACAGCTTTCGTGTTCTTGTGAAATATTCCGCAGGGGATGAGGTGAAAAAAATGTTTCTTGTTTCCTACTACAACAGTATGGCCTGCATTATTGCCGCCGTGGTATCTTACAACATAATCAGCATTTTGGGCTAAAAGGTCAACGATCTTTCCTTTTCCTTCATCGCCCCATTGCAAACCAATAACCGACTCAGCAGGCATACTCTTACGAAAATTAATTTTCTTATCTTTTGAAGCTAAGCTTTGCCAACAACGGCATTACGAACCGCAGGTTTTTTCTTTTTATCGAAGTAGTTCTTAGCATCAACTACAAATGCGCCTGCGACGTAAATTGATGAATACGTACCGGTAATTATACCGATAAGAAATGTATATGCGAAGCTTCTGTTTACTTCACCGCCAAATATTAAAAGTATAAGTACAGTAATAAATACCGTACCGTTTGTTATGATAGTTCTGTTAAGGGTATAATTCAAGCTTTTGTTCATAACTGAGAATATACTTTCGCTCTTAAACAGCTTTATGTTTTCCCTGATACGGTCAAACACAACAACGGTATCGTTTACCGAAAAACCGATAAGTGTTAAGAATGCGGCGACCATACCCTGGTTAAGCTCAAGATTCATTGAAGGGAACAAAGCACCAGTGAGGGCAACAATACCAAGTGTCATTAACACATCATGCAGAAGTGCGACCACAGAACCTAAGGCATACAGGAATTCAAACCTGAATGCGAGGTAGATCAATATAGCTATCAGAGAAAAAATGGTGGCGTATATGGCTGAAGTGGTAAGTTCTTTACCTATCTTTGGACCCACTTTATCAATCCTCAATACTTCAAATGTGTTTCCGGCTTCACTTTTGGTTAAAGCTTCTTTTATCCTGTCACTTACGGATGTTCCTTCTCCCGGCTCAGCTGTTCTGATAAGTATATCTCTATCGCTGCCGAGAGTTTTAATTTCAGCGCCGGTAATACCGCTTTGATCCATTGAGGTCCTGATGTTGTTTATTTCAACATCTTTCTGGAAACGGACCAGAACTTCAGTTCCGCCGGCAAAATCTATACCGACTACGAGTCCCTTTGCAAAAAAAGCAACCATGCCAATTACTATCAGCGCAGTAGAAGCAAGATAAAACAACTTCCTCTTGCTAAGAAAATCAATATTTGTTCCGTGAAAAAATTGCATTATAAAATTATCTTTCTAAATTATCCGAAGTTTATAGTGGATTTACCCTTATCAGTCATAACATCGAATACAATTCTTGTCATAACGATAGCTGTAAACAGGTTAGCAATTAGACCAATAAGCAGAGTTAAAGCAAAACCCTGGATTGGACCTGTACCAAACTGGTAAAGTATTATTGCCGTAATAATAGAAGTTACGTGACCATCTAAAATAGCTGAGAATGCTTTTTTATATCCTATCTCTATTGCCGTCTTGATAGGTTTTCCGCCTGCGAGTTCTTCCCGGATTCGTTCGTAAATAAGTACGTTTGAATCAACCGCCATACCAATAGAAAGTATAAGACCCGCGATACCCGGCAAAGTTAATGTGGCATGAAAACTTGCCATGATACCCATAATAACTACCATATTGAATGCAAGCGCAATATCAGCAACTCCTCCTGCAAACCTGTAATAAACCAACATGAATATAGCCACCAAAATTAGCGCTATAATGGATGAGTATAAACCCTTCTGAATTGAATCTTCACCAAGTGAGGGTCCGACTGTTCTTTCTTCAATTATTGAAAGCGGAGCGGGCAGCGCGCCTGCTTTAAGCACAATTTCAAGAAGTTTGGCTTCCTGGATATTTGCCATACCTTCTATCTGAGAACTGCCGCCTGTTATCTTACTTCTTACAACCGGTGCTGAATAAACTACGTTATCAAGAACGATTGCTATTTGTTTATTTATATTTGCTCCGGTTATTCTTGCCCAGTCAGCGGAACCATCACTGTTCATTTCCATATACACCACAGGTGTATTGTTTGTAGGATCAATGTTGGAACGGGCGTTTATCACAACGCCGCCTGTCAGTTCAGGAGCTTTCTTGAGAACATAGAACTGGTATATGTTTTCACCTTCATCAACAAAAGTTGAGCGGTTGCTGAAAGCAAAACTGATATCTGCGGGAATAATATCCTGTATTTCTTTCTTTTCAAGTAACTTCAAAACTTTGGGCTTATCAGTTTCTCTAACTAACCACACAAGTGAACCATCCTGGAACTGCTGGGGTCTTACAAGATAGAACCATGGGTTCTTTTTCTTGAATTCCTCTTCGCTCATCTGCTGGTTGGTATCAATTGGGTTGCCGTTGCTGTCTGTCAATCCCGTAAGGTTTGAATCTGTTGGCTTTATAGAATCATTCTTCTTTTTGGAAGTATCCTTCTTTGTAATATCTTTCTTAGTAGTATCTTTTTGTGTAAGTGAAGTTGAATCCTTTTTGATCTTTGTATCTGTGATCTTTGAGGTATCCTGTTTTGTTGTATCAACTTTTGTTATCTGGCCCAGCGAATCTGCTTTCATAAGAGAATCAAGATTCCCGCCTGCCATATAAGTGTTAACTTTCTCCATCACTTTAACGGCAATCTGCGGATCGATAACAAGCTTGAATTCAAGCAGAGCTGTACCCTGCAGTAATTTCCTTACTTCCGCAATGTTGCTTACGCCGGGAAGCTCAACAACCAGTCTGCTTGAGCCTTTTTTCTGAATTACCGGTTCTGATACCCCGTACTGATCGATCCTGTTTCTTACTACCTGGATCGCTCTATCAATTGCATTTTCTACTTCTGTTTTTAGAGTTGATTTTATGCTGGCATCTTCATCCCTAATCTCACCATAATATGCTTTTAATGAGAGACCTTTTTCTTTAAGTTTCAGCTCAAAGAGGTCAACAAAATCATCATCTGATGTTTTTGACTGCTCACTAACGGCATCCAATACCTGTTTCAAAGTCTCATCCTGCTTTTTTGCAAGATCCAAGAGCAGCTTTGCAATATCCACTTCCATGATAACATACATACCGCCCTGCAGATCAAGACCCAATTTGATCCTGTCTTCACGGGCCTTCAATAAATCCGCGCCGTATTTATCAAAAAAAGCTGCGCTATCCTGCGCATTTGCCAGATTTTTTATATCCTTATTAAACTGGTAATCCTTATATGTTGGATACAGGAAGTATAGGGAAAGACCTATAAAAAGTAACGTTAAAATAATTCTGAACCTGTTTTTTCTCAAACTAACCCTCTGTAAATTTTGGAAATCGCTTAAAAACTAAGAAACAAATATAATTTTAAAGTCTTTAATAATCAATGAAAAATAGCAGTTAACCAAGGGGTTTGGCATTTTTTACTGCAGCTATTTGTGGAATTTGGGGTGAGCGAGGGGATTCGAACCCCCGACCCTCAGAGCCACAATCTGATGTTCTAACCAACTGAACTACGCTCACCATAAAACTTGTACGCCCATCAGGAATCGAACGTGCCTGAATGCCTCCGGCAGTAAACCTATCCCGCTTCGCGGGATCGCTCTATCCGATAAGCCAAACAT
>DDTQ01000006.1:249651-402181 GCA_002344125.1 Ignavibacteria bacterium UBA2360
TTGTACGCCCATCAGGAATCGAACCTGAAACCTACAGCTTAGAAGGCTGTCGCTCTATCCGATTGAGCTATGGGCGCATACTAATCCAAAAATGCAGATTTTTTGAATGACAAGTTACAAATATAAAAAATCCGCAAATTAAAAGAAATATAAATAAATTTCGCTATTTATATTTGATCTTGAGAACAAGAATAATAGTCATAAATACTATAGAAACAGTGTTTGCTGCTATGATAGGTACACTTTCTATCAGTATGCCGTAAGAAAGCCAGGTGATAAGCCCTAATTCCAGCATTATCACCATGGGAAATGAAATATCTTTGGTATGTTTAGTTCTGATAGCTTTTATCGACTGCGGCAAATATGCAAATGTGGTCAAACATGCCGCTGTTAGCCCGAGCACCAGTGTAAATGTTTCCACCGTTACTGGATCTGCAGTCTAATGTTCAAACCCGCTTCATTGGTTGTTCTGGTAGTGATCTGCAGGTTAGAACCGGTAGGTTCAATTTTTGTGTACTTATAAAACAATTGCATTGTTACGCTTCTTGAAAGATTGTATTGAATAGAAGGATTCAACGTTGTAGAAGTTGACCCGTTCTGGGAATTGGATTCCCAGAATCCGCTTAAGAATGAATACACCTGCGGATCGTTTTTGGTGCGCGTATATGAAAACGATATGGTCAGATTGTTTTCCAGCGAGAGTCCAAAAAGCGGCAGAGAAAAACCGGACTTTGTGAAACTTGCGTTTATTGCAATATCGCTGGTTGATGTATTTGTCAGCTTGGCGTTATTGGGCTCCATAATAATATTATCAGTATTGCTCAGTTTAAACGATGCTGTCAGGTTGCCGCCTGAAAGCTGTTTGAATGTGAAGTTAACGCCTATCAGGGGAGTGAAACCGGAGGTTAACGCCTGCGCGCTGATATATTCGGCGCGTATTCCGTCATAGGTTAATACTTTCCTGTATTCACTGGAGTAGCCGCTTTCAAGTGTAACTGATTGCGCAATATTTGTGAACATCTCAAACTTCTCAATTCCTGTTAATGATAAATTCCAGCTGGGGAAGGGGAAGCTCACAACGTTCTTTTCAAAATTTTCAGAAAAGAATGTAGCTTGGTTCACGGTATCTGTGCCGCTGGGAATGCCTAACTGGTCGCCAATATTATCCTTAAGGCCCACAAAAAAGCTTGGTCTTGTAATTGTCCTGTTTTCAGATGAATTTACCGGGCTGCCCAAATATCCTTCCGCATCCGTATTATATGTCAGAGAATTAATAGTACCGGTGCCGGTTTTGTAAGTCAGGTTTAGCTTCAAATTATCCGGGAATATAGGATTTATGAACGTATTAAAAGTGTATGTGTTGTTAAGATTCAAATTATCCACAAGGTTTGTCAACGGAATACGTTTTCCCGGATCAGTTTCCCAGCCCAGCTGGTAAAACCTTGATGGCCCGAGATTTTCCTGTGAATTGAACTGCATCCAGAAATTACCGAATCCGGGTCTGCCCTGAATTGCTGGATTTTGAAGCTGCTTGGTCTGCGAGTAGGTTACTGATACCTGGTCTGGTATGAAAGTTCTTAATATCTTAAAAATATCCGCTGGGTCCTGTTCCTGGAACTCATTTTTGGAACCACCCATAATTTTATTTGTGGACTTAAATATATTGAACAGGTTATTCAGCTTTACAAAAGCTGTCGCCTGCAGATCGGTATTATAACCAACATTACTTCCCTGTGCGTTATTGAATTGCGAAGCCCTCCAACCGTAGATAACCCGGTAACTTCCGGTGAGATCGATGAAATCACGCAGACCGGGAATGTTTATCTTTGGGTTGAAAGATACTGTCTGTGAGTAGTCAAGATCCTTGCCCCAGTTTATGAGCCCGTTGTTGAAAAATATATCGTCATAAATTTCCGCCGCGGGGCGCTGAGTTCTGGCTGAATCATTATAAGTTTCAAGATAAGTAAGATCACTTCCCGAACGGAATGAATAGTCACCCTGCAGGTCGATCATCCAGTTTTCAATGAATTTCCAGTTCATAGTAAAACCTCTGTTCGCGTCAAACTGCCTTGATGTCGGGCTGTTATCAAAAGCTGATCTCAGTTTTTCATCGCCGCGTCTTCTGTTGAAGCTGCCCGAAAGGGCTATATTATTTGTGAACAGGGGAGCCAGCGGCATGAACGGGAAGAAGAAATACATTCTGGCTTCTTTGAACTCTTCGCCAAAAGGCAGGAATCTTCCGATCTTAAGATTAAGGGTGTTCATAAGGTCAAGGTCTGAACTCAATCCAACCGAGCCGTTCATATCCCATGCATATTTGCTTTCAAGAGTTGGCGTTCTTTCTGTGTAAGAATTCCTCACAAAATTAACTTCGAGTTTATTTAGAATCTGCTGAACAAAAAAGTTATCACCGGGGAATGTAAACTTAGCTCCGCTAATAGAGAACCTGTTCGCTATTCTTAAAGTTTGCGCTGAAACCCTGATCTGGTCAGCGTAATATGCCGCTATATCAGGATTTCCGGTTTCTTCAAGTACCTGTGCGTATTTGTTGTTTGCCGCAGTTTCAAGGTCTATATCAGTTGCCGGCAGGTATTTTGGTTTATCAAGAATTTCCTGGTGTGAAAATGAAATCGGAAGCGTGAAGAAATCCTTGAACTTAACAGAAACATATTTCGAAAGCAGGGCGTTTATTACTTTATGCGCATTCACGAGCCCTGAAAATTCCCAGCTGTTAGCCGTTGTCAAGTTACCGAAACTTGTTTCCAGAGAATGGAAATTGGGATCAGTTTTGTTAAAACTGAAATTCAATGTCGCCAGATCGGCAATCTTAAGCCCCGCGCTGAGTGTAAACGCGTACCCGCTCGCATCATTGGCCTGGATAACCCTCATTTCATCAAACCAAACAGAACCTGAAAGCTCCCTGGTCACAATTGGGTCATCATTGTTATTATAGACGCCCAGTGTTATCTGTCTTATATCCCTAATTGAAGGATTACCAATTACTCCGTATTTCGCTCCCGGGGGACCGTTTACAACAGGCTCATAATGAACAAGACCCGTGCTGTCAACTTTTTGTTTAATTGCCGAGAGTTCGCTCAAATTGATGACCACTTCGTTAAAAGAATTCCACGGAGTCATAGGCCTGATATCGGGCCTGATCGGCGCGCGGTACTCATAGTAGTTTGAAGTATCATTGCCAAATCTTACAACAACAGCCGCATCGTATTTATTCGGATTGGTATAAGAAAATGAACTATCGCCGTTTACAAATACTTTAAATATTTTATAGTTAACAAGATCAAGCGGCCTTGTATTGAAAGATTTAAAAACATATTTTCCCTGGCCCGGAAGTATTTTTGTAACATCAAGTGACATAGACTGTTCATTTGAAAGAACATTCTGGTCAACCTGAGTCTGGTCACGCTGTCTTAATCCATCTACGGGGGGTGAGTAATAATTCGGGTTGTCTTCAACATTCACAACTGAAACTGTATATGTGGTATCAGTTTTGTTCTGCTTCACCCATTGGTTACCCACAAGATTAAAATCAACTATTTTGATCTGTGTTTGTGTTTCAAAACCTTTGAACCAAACCCTTGCGTACTGAATATTAGTTAAAGTCGGGCTTCCGCCAACAGTTCTTTTCCATTCATCAAGCGGAATAATAAACTGGTACCATCCGGCATTTCCGCCGCCTGCTATGAACGGGTGATTCTTGAATGAATTGGAATCAAGCGGTATAACGTATTCAAAATAGTTATTGATAAGATCAAGGTTACCGTTATTGTTCAGATCCTCGGTATCAATTCTTTTCGCCTCGGTTAAATTTGTAGCATTCAATTCAGAACCGTTGAAACCGGAATAGTTCGTGCTTCCCTGCACCCATGAATAATTATCACGGCTCGGGTCTCCGCCGGTTTCTTCCCAAAGTTCCGGAAAATAGAACCTTTCACCAAGGATTCCGTTTGTGGTTTCACTCGGTCTTCCGTCAATACCGTTATCTTCACCTATATCAAGCTGACCGCTTCCGTTCCTGTCTTCAGTGTGATAGTTGATGTTCGGGTCAGTGGAATTAAGCGGCATTTTTTTTGTAGTAATTATCCTCTCAGAAATAGCTCCAAGATCAATCAACATTTTTGCGGAATCACTGGTTATTGGATTCCCGCCGTTTACCTGCATCCATACTTCTATATAGTTAATGTTTTCATCTATCAGGTTGGTTTGCGAGGAGTTGATAAATTTAAAAACACCGCTCCACTTATCTTCGGCGGGACCCTCTGCTGCGAATTCAGAGTACTTCAAATAATTATACTGTCCCACTGAATCAGGTTTTATATCAAATACAAATGGTGTCAAAGACTGGTTCTGATTACTTGCCACACTTCTATACGGATAAACTTCAAGTATCGGAACGTTATTCAATAAGTTATACCAGTTCAGTCTGCCGCGTTTTCTGCTCATTAAACTATCCCGTACTTCATCAGAAAATACTCCGGGTACAAGCCTTTCATCATATGGAATTGATGAAAGAGTCCACGAAAGGGGATTGAGCCCCAATGGAATAACTTTTTTAACACCCTCAAAATCATCAATGTAAGCAACAGCTTCGCCGTTATCACTGGGGATAATACTTTTTAAAGTGTTGGGGTCAGGCAGCATAAATGCTACTTCACCTTTAAAGTTAAGGATCGATTCTTCCTTGGTATTGTAACCCGGAATTTTATTTACAAGCTTTGTGAGAAAGTTGGTTTTGATATCTGTCGAAGCGTCAAACCCGATAATTGTATTGTTTGTAGGCTCTTCGCCAATTCTGATCTTATTATTGAGCGTCTGCTGTTTGAGGTTTATAAGCGTGAAACCCAGGTATGTTGTTTTGTTGAATTGTAATTCTGCTCTTGTGCCAAGAAGGGTTTTCGATGCCAGCTGGAAAAGGTCGTTGGTTTCATAGGTGATCTTCAGGTTAGCACCTGCAACGAGTGCGGTGGCGTTTATGATCACAAGTTCACCCAGCGAGTAATCTATCGAGTAGTCAATTCCCTGGACAAGTTCAACTGAACCATTGAATACTTTTACGCTTCCTTCAACTAAATTGAATCCCAGGGAATACCTCGAAGAAGCGTCACCCTTGGCAGTACCCTTTAATGAAAATTTCAGGTAACCTACATTCTGCGCTGTGGATTTTGATGAGGTGTATATTGTATCGTTTCTTGCGATGAAGTCTTCTTCAACGCCTTTTTGTCTAAGGGTAGTTGAAAACGGTCTGAGGTAAGGAAAAATTATGTTACCGTTCACAAGATCAATTGTATTACCCGGGAAGAAGTCAAAGGCGTTATCACCCTGGGGAATACTATCGCTGGGCTGTCCGTTTACTCTGTAATCAAGCCCTGTCAGGTTCATCCATGACCTGTTTGAAATTTGGGGGGTTTGGCCGTTATATTGCGGATTTGGTGTTTGGCCCGGCTCAGTGAAATATACATTGAATGTCAGATTTGAAGGATCATTTTTTACATTCCTTACCCCAAGGTTATAAATGTTCTTAAGCATTCGGTTCCAAAGACGGGTATAATTGGTATCCTGGTCAGGCGGTTTCTGGCTTTCATACCTAAGCAGTCGCAACTTAACTTTTGCGCTTGGTGAAATATCATTTACAAAATCGCCTACCTGGATTTCTGTCCCTCCAATAATATACTTATAAGCTACCGCTATAGCATCTTTACCGAAAGATTGTAAGTTCCCGTTGAGTGTTATATAACCCGCATAACGGTTCAGTGTGAATTCCGAAGGATCGAGTTTTACAAAATTACCAACAAGCGTACGGCCCAAAACAGCTGTAGTGCTATCCTGCAAAGTGTAACCGCCTGCAGGTCTGGTGCCTGCAAGGCCTAATGTATCTGAACCATAAACAGAACGTTTGTTGGGGTTGTTTGGCTCAGCATAAACCCAAACTTCTATTTGTGTAACATCAATGGGTGTAATTCCTGTTGTGTAGTAGCTTGTAAAATACTGCCCCCAGGTTTCATCAAGCAGGTAGTTTGTTTCGGCGTAGTCATAGATAGAAATATCAAACGGGGTTTCAACGGAACCGCCGGTTATATTCACTTCTTTCTTCTCTGATTTTTTCTGCGATGCAATTGTGGTTAGTGTAAGCGGTCCAAGCTTGAACTGCGCCTTTACACCAAATAACGCCTGTGTGCTTCCGATAAGGTTTGAACGGGTTTCGAGTGAAACGTTACCTGCTTCTATGCTTTGGATAACTTCATCAGGATAACCGGTGTATTTTAATTTAAGCTGGTTTTCAAATTCAAAAGTACGCTGAGAGTTCCAGTCAGCGTCAACAGTAAGTTTATCACCAACAGTACCTTTTGTTGTAACCTGCACTTCCTGTTTGAAGTTAATATTATTCTGATCCTGTGATTCACTAAGTATTGTCTGGAGATCATTAGTACTTTTTTGGTACGAAGCGGTAATATCAATTATACCGTTTATCTTCAGGTTAATGGTAGGAGGGCCAAAAATTGTTTCAGTGGCAAAGGGCAGCGGTATAGTAATTTCAGTAATATTCCTGAAAAGTTTTTCAAGGTCATCCTGGGTTTCTATAACGTACTTATCAGTTATTAATCGGTAGAACTGATCTTTGGCATTAAGATCACTTCTGAGCTCAATATATTTTTCAAGAGGCATAACAAGCGGAACTTTAAGCTGCTCGCCGTCAAGTGTTTCTGTAATTATTACGTTGTTAAGCGAATCGAACTTAATATCATACCTAACCTGCCCCGAGCCGTATAATAACAGGGGAGAGCGCCAGTTGCCGTATTCCGGCAGCGGTTCATCAACTTTTTCAAATTTGAAATTATTTACCCTTGCAGTCGAGTCAACTGGACCCCTGATCTTTGTTGTATCGCTGTATAATGAGGTATCTAGGTAAGAGCCGGATGTGTCTATAAATCCGATCTGGTACTTACTTCTATCCCTGCCCTGAGCGAAAGTATCATTAACTGTGCTGATTAAGAGTATAAACAATACCGCAGCTAAAACATACTTCATGTAATTGGTTTTATATTTTAACAATAATGTACTCTAAGATTTAAAACCGTAATTATTGCTTCATAGGCATTTTAAGTTTGTAATTACGTAATTTTAGGTTTTGAACTCAAATAATGCAATACCAAAATTTTTAAATGAAAAATTTTGTCATTTTATTAAAATATTCCCCTTACCTTGCTTATTTTTCCTAAAAATGCTATTTTTAAAGATATTCAAATTTTTCTGTCAATAAATGTTTTGAGAAAGGAAGTTCGACTTCGAATCAGACCATGCATTTGATATCAGCGACCATTGGGAGCAATCTGCCGTAAACGGCAAATTAAGCGGAAAAGTACTGGTTCTGAACCAGAATTACGAAGCTATGAGCATTTGTAATGTACAAAGAGCCGTTGTTTTGCTTTTTCTTGGTAAAGCGGAGCTTATCTCTTCCAAAGATACAAAGAAGGTTTATTCTGTCAGATCGGCGCTTCCTTTTCCGACAATTGTAAGGTTAAGAATATATATAAAAGTTCCGTATAAAAAGATAGTTCTTTCAAGAAAGAATATTTTGCGGCGCGATAATCATAAATGCATGTACTGCCAAAGGAATGATCTGCCATTAACTATTGATCATATTGTTCCCAAATCCAAGGGCGGAGATGATACCTGGGAAAACCTGGTAACGGCATGCGTAAAGTGCAACAATAAAAAAGGCGACCGCTCACCGGAAGAAGCAAGAATGCAGCTTTTTAAAAAACCAACAAGGCCTTCTCACATCACATTTATGAAACATTTCGTCGGCAGAGTTGATGATGACTGGAAACCGTATTTGTATATGAATTAACTCCCAATCCTGAACGCAGTGAAGGATCTCATGCTTAAATGTCAAAATCTAAATGTCCAAATTTTAAATTGTTCAATTCAGATTTAATGGAACATATATAGTTTTACTGATGTAGTCGAGCCCTTTCAGGGCTCGTTATAAATTGCACCACAACCTGCGAACGAACCCTGAAAGGGTTCGACTACATGATTTTTTATAACAGTAGATCAAATCGGATTAACAAATTTCAATTTACACAACAAAAAAAAATATTATTTAATTAAACATAAACATAACTTAATGCTGGAATACAAAATTTACATAAACGGTGAATTCAGAGACGCCACTGATAACGGAACGATGGACGCGATAAATCCCTACGATAAAAGCGTGTTTGCGAAACTTTCAAAATCAACAGTAGAAGATACCAAACTTGCCATCAAGTCGGCACGCAGTGCCTTTGATAGCGGGGTATGGTCAGGCAAATCAAATGAAGAGCGCAGCGCTATAATTAAACAGATAGCTGATAAGATAAAAGAGAACTCACCGTTGCTGCAGGAGCTTGAAATAAAGGAATCAGGCTCAACCTACAAAAAGTCCAAAGACGATATGTTCTTAACGTACCGCGCTGCAAGTACTTTTGCAAAGCTTGCTTTGACGGATATGAACGAAACGCTTGATATTTCCAAAGAAGGCATAAGTAAAAATCTATTGGTGCGTGAACCCGTCGGAGTCGTGTCGGCAATTATACCGTGGAACTTCCCGCTGCAAATGGCGATGTGGAAGATCGGACCCGCTTTAGCCGCAGGCTGCACGGTAGTGCTTAAACCCGCGCCGGAAACATCTGTGAGCGCGCTTGAGCTTGCGAAAATTATTGATTCCACCGACCTGCCAAAAGGTGTTGTGAATATTATTACAGGTGATGCGGAAGTTGGCGAAGAGATGGTTACAAATCCGATGGTTGATAAAGTTGCTTTTACAGGTTCAACCGAAATTGGCAGAAAGGTAATGTCGCTTGCTTCGGCAACCATGAAGAGCGTTACACTTGAGCTTGGCGGAAAATCAGCGAGCATAATACTTGATGACGCTGATCTTGATCTTGCGATCGACGGGTCAGCTTACGCGGGCTATTTCCATAACGGTCAGTGCTGCGTGGCAGGTTCGAGATTGATCTTAACCAACAAGAATTACGATGAAGTTGTTGAAAGGCTGAAAGCTAAACTTGCCAAAATGAGAATAGGCAATCCAATGGATAAAGATACTGATATCGGTCCGATGGTTAGTGAAAAACAGCAGAAGCGTGTTTTGGAATATATTGAAATAGGAAAAAAAGAAGGCGCAAAATTCGTTTACGGCGGGGGAGTGCCTAAAGGATTTGAATCAGGCTGTTACGTTGAACCAACATTATTTGCAGATGTAAATAATGATATGCGGATTGCGCAGGAAGAAATTTTCGGTCCAGTGCTTGCTGTAATAAAAGCAGAAAATGAAAACGACGCAATTCGTATTGCAAATGCTTCAAGCTTCGGACTCGCAGGCGGCGTATGGTCACGTGATAATGACCGCGCTTTAAACGTTGCTAGACAGCTCAGAGCCGGTACTGTGTGGGTAAACGAATGGCACATACTCAATGATAAAGCGCCATTTGGCGGTTATAAACAATCCGGTATTGGCAGAGAGCTTGGCATTGAAGGTATAAAGGCTTACACAGAGGTTAAACATATCCACATTGATGAAGTGCTTGACCGCAAGAAGAAGTTCTGGTATAATGTGACAGTGCCGCAGGATTAACCATGATTACCATGATTAACTTGATTGAATGATTGCCTTAATGTAAAAATAAAAAATAGCTTTTGTAGAGACGACCCGCTGCGCCCGCCTATGGCAGGAGTGGGTCGTCTTTTTTTTATTCTCATTTTCACACTCCATTTTGGGAATGTACTAGCATACATGCAAGATTCGAGACGTCTCAACTGCCAAGCCACTCAGGGCTTGAAGGCCAGGCAGGTTTTTTTGTACCATTTCCATCTTTGCGATTTTACAAAGAAATTAATACTTTACACTTTTACGCTTGACAATTTTAATAGTATATATTAATTTGAATTTGACAAATATAAATATGACCCGAATCCTGCGCGTTTACAGGTAAAACTGGAAACAGACCGAACTGATACAAACCGATTAAATTTTTTTAAATACAAAATGAGAAGAAAACCTGAAAAACTTGTAAATTTTATCAATGCTAAAGCATTTTGCTTTGCTTTGGTGTTAATAGCAATTTTATCTAGCATAAGTTTTGGGCAGAGTATAACGTGGCAAAGAACTTATGATGGACCCTTACATGAGGATGATATCGGCTATGATATTTGTGAAGCAGACGGTGATAATTTTTATATCGTTGGATATGCAAACAATAGCCCAAACGTAATTTTCACTATAAAAATTGATAAATTTGGTGAAACTATTTGGACAAGAACTCTTAGCCACCCAAACGGTTTATCGATCAGAGCATTTGCAGTGGTATCAAGCGGCGATGGGGGATGCGTTTTAACTGGCAGCTGGGATTCATCTTTTACAATTAAATATGATATGGCAGGCAATCTGATTTGGCAGAAATTTTATGGAGGGTATGATGTGCAATGTCATGATATATTCCGTACTTCTGATGGGGGATATCTTGCTTGTGGTTGGCATTATTTGGATGGTTATATTTTGAAAATTGATTCCTCAGGTAGTTTTCTATGGGATAGAACTCTTACTTCTATGGGCGTAAGAGGCTACCTTTCAATTGTAAAGAGTATTGATCAAGGTATGATTTTGGCCGGAGTGTACAGTTTAACTCCTAATTTACCGAGTGACGCACTTTTCACCAAGATAGATACATTAGGTAACATTCTATATGAAAACAAATTTAAAATGAGAGGGTTGAGTACCGGCATATATTCTATTTGCAAAACAGAGAGTTCATATTTAGCAGCTGGTAATTTTAATAATGGTTCAGATTTCCGTGTTTTCATTTCGAAATTGGGATTGAACGGTGAAATTATTGATACAAATTCCTTTTATTCATTTAGAAATGAATATGACCCAAGAATAATTTCAATAAATTCAAACAGAATTGTTTACACTTCTATCAAAGATACAACTTATCCAATACCAAGTTTTGTATTAATCAGAATTATGGATTCATCTTTCAACATTATTAATCAGAAAACTTTTCGATGGACTCAAGATTTAACAGTCAAATCGATCTACCCTGTAAGTAACGGGGATATCCTTTTTGCAGGATGGAGCAAAGACCCTTTCCCCATTAGAGCGAATGTATATGCGCTTAGAACTGATAGTATGTTAAATGCTATACCACCAATTGGAATAATTACCCAAAACAATAACTTACCTAATCAATTTTTGCTTGAAAGTTTTCCCAATCCTTTTAATCCATCTACCAAAATCAGATTCTTTATACCTAAAAATGGAAAAATTTCTTTAAAAATATTTGATCTTAGTGGTAAAGAAATAACAACCCTTGTAGACGCCTTTTTTAACAAAGGATATCATGAGATTGACTGGCTGCCTGTATATAGCTCCAGTGGTATATATTTTGCAACACTCTTTGCAGATAATGAGTTAATCAGCTCCATCAAAATTATTTATATAAAATAAATCATATGCAATAGGAAGATTGAAAAGCCGGCGTTGGTGTTCTCACCAACGACAAAATCATTTGAGTGAACCGTTGGTGAGAAACTGCAAAATCAGTCAGCACCAATGGGGGCATAAAACACTTCACATGTTATTGCACGCATTCGCGGCTTGTGATATAAGCGCATTCATTTTGGTTGGCTATGCACGTCGCTGGTATATTGCCTTACATTAAAGCGTCTGGTCGTAAGCCCTGACGCCACACACAAGGTGGTGTCGGGAGTTTCCTCCCGACACAGGTATTATTACGCCCCTTTGGGGTTAATGATCAGAAATTGTTACATAAACCTGCCGGTCTTGAAGACTCGGCAGGTTTTGCTTTTGTAGTCGAGCCTTTAATGGCTCGTTGATGATTTATCATGTAACCGACTACGAACCCTGAAAGGGTTCGATTACTGAATATAGTTAGAGAGTATGTAGTCGAGCCACTGTCAAGCCAGTCCTGCGGCTTTCAGGGCTCGTTTGGTTTTTTTGTATATTCAGGCACTAACCCTGCTCCATATGAGTCACTGCGTGAAAAGGGTTCGCTTACACATATACCTAACTTTTATTGTCATTCCTTTATTTATTGATAAAAACCCAATTTTTGAGTAAGTTTGTTAATAAAATGTAACCCAAATATTAAATAAAACTTGTCTTTAATAGATTAAATTGAAAGACGTACTCGAAAATACTCTGTTACAAACTTCGTCAGATATACGGATTAACACTCCTATAGACTATAATATAGTTAAACAGAAGATCGAAGAATCAAAACTGCCGTGTGTAGGCAAAGCATCAATCAGAGAAATAAGGACCCTTATCAATCAAATAGAAAAAGCAAGCGGCAAAAAATTCATCAGGATGGAAATGGGTGTCCCCGGACTGCCCGCTTCAAAGATCGGCATTGATGCCGAAATTGAAGCCCTCAAAAGGGGAGTGGCAAACGCTTACCCCGAAATTGAAGGCATCACAGAATTGAAGCGCGAGATCTCGAGGTTCATAAAACTATTTTTAGATGTTGAAGTTCAGGAAAAAGCCTGCATTCCATGCACGGGTTCCACCAGCGGAAGCTTTGTAACATTTTTAACCCTGGCAAGAGCTGATAAGAATAAAGATACAGTTCTGTTCCTGGATCCCGGTTTCCCTGTGCATAAAATGCAGTTAAAGGTGCTTGGAATCAACCAGCAGAATATTGACGTTTATAAATTCCGCGGCGAGAAGCTGCGCGAAACGCTTGAAGAAAAACTGAAACATGGAAAAATTTCCTGTTTATTATATTCAAACCCCAATAATCCATCATGGATATGCTTTACCGATAAAGAACTGAAAATAATCGGTGAGTTGTGTAAGAAGTACGATGTAATTCCCATAGAGGACCTTGCATATTTTAACATGGATTTCCGCAAGGATTATTCCAAACCCGGAATGGAACCGCATCAGCCAACGGTGGCAAAGTATTGCGATAATTATATGATACTTGTATCAGGCTCAAAGATATTTTCATACGCAGGGCAGAGGATTGGCTGCATAATTATTTCCGATGGCCTGTTCAACCGTGATTACCCTGACCTGCTCAGATACTTCAGCAGCGCGAATTTTGGTCATACAATGATCTACGGTGCGGCTTACTCCGTAAGCGCGGGGGTGACACACTCCACCCAGTACGCATTCGCGGCTTTGCTTAAGGCTGTGAACGATGGCGACCATGACTTTGTTGAAGAAGTAAAAATTTACGGTCACCGCGCCAAAAAAATGAAAAAAATGTTCCTCGAAAACGGTTTCAGGATAGTTTACGATCATGATGACGGCGCGCCGATAGCTGACGGATTTTATTTCACCGTTGCTTACGATGATATGCCGGGTGAACAGCTGCTTGAGGAGTTGTTATATTACGGTATCAGCGCGATATCCCTCAGCAACACCGGAAGCCTGCGCACAGAAGGTATCCGCGCATGCGTATCGCTTGTGCATGATACTCAGCTGCCTGAGCTTGAAGAAAGACTTTTGCTTTTTCATAAGAACCATAAACCGGATTAGAGTTACTTTTAGTTTGCAGTACATGTATCATTATTATATATTTGTTTAGAAAAGATAACAGTAAAATTTTAAATTTATAACAGGTGAACAATATTCTATCAATTCTGATCTTTGCGCCAATTGTTTTAGGGATCCCGATTCTGTTTTTCGGAAAGAACGAGAAGTTAGTTAAGATATATTCGCTGGTAATATCTACCGGTGTATTCGGGCTGGCATTATACCTCTTTAGTATGTATAACGCGGCGAACCCTGATTACCAGTTCATAGAAAGATACCAATGGGTTAAGGATTTCAATGTGTTCTATCAGCTTGGAGTTGACGGAATTTCAATATTAATGGTCATGCTGACTGCGTTCATTTTTCCGGTGACAATACTCGGCGTTTGGAATTCAGTTACCACAAGGATTAAGGAATTTTACTTCCTGCTCCTTCTGTTAATGGGCGCTCTCTTCGGGGTGTTCCTTTCACTTGATCTTATTCTGTTCTACGTGTTCTGGGAATTGATACTGATACCGATGTATTTCATAATCGGTTTCTGGGGCGGAAAGAATAAGTACTATGCGAACATAAAATTCTTTTTATATACAATGTTCGGCAGTTTGCTGATGCTGGTTGCGATTATCTGGATCTCGCAATACTTAACTCCGCAGCTGGGCAGGTTCACCACAGACTATCTTGAACTCAGAAAGGTATCTCCGTACATCCCTGAAAAAATTCAGTTATGGCTCTTTATATTCTTCGGAATAAGTTTTGTTATCAAGGTGCCTATGTTCCCGTTCCATACCTGGCTGCCTGATGCGCACACTGAAGCGCCAACCGCAGGCAGTATAATCCTTGCGGCCGTGCTGCTTAAGATGGGTACATACGGTTTGTTAAGGTTTTCTATGGAGCTGTTTCCCCTCATATTTGTATCTTATGCATGGCTGCTTGCGCTGCTGGGAGTGATAGGTATAATCTACGGAGCGCTTGTTTGTATTGCCCAAAAGGATATTAAAAAGCTTGTGGCGTATTCATCTGTGAGTCACATGGGATTTATTATGCTGGGTATAGCCGCTATGACGGTTGAATCGATCCAGGGCGGAATAATACAGATGGTGAATCATGGTCTTTCAACCGGCGCGCTGTTTATGTTCGTTGGATTTTTGTATGAAAGACGCCACACCAGGGAAATTGCCGACTACGGCGGAATACTTAAAACCATTCCGATCTTCGGAACTTTATTTCTTGTTATCGTCTTATCATCTATAGGTTTACCTGGTTTAAACGGTTTTATTGGTGAATTCATGATCCTGATAGGTTCATTTAATTCACCGCTGCTTAGCAATCATACTTACGCTATCGCGGCAACATCAGGGGTTGTATTAAGCGCTGTTTATTTATTATGGATGTACCAGCGTGTTTTACTCGGACCCATAACTAAAGAAGAAAATAAAACTATCCCTGATCTTAACTTCAGGGAGATCTTTGCTTCATCACTGCTGCTTATATTTATTGTTTGGATAGGCGTATATCCGAATACATTCTTAAGCAAATCCGAATCATCCGTTAAGAAACTGATTGAAAACGTGGAAACGGCAAAAAAGAATTTGCTTAAAACTCCATAAACCAAAAATTAATTAAATTGTAGTTCTATGGAACCTAATATTTTTAGCGTTCTGCCCTTTATATTTTTGCTGCTATCCATCGCGGTAATGCCCTTTATTGCCCCGAAATTCTGGCACGAAAAATATCACCTGGTATCGCTGGGGCTGGCATTTGTTACGGCAGTTTATTACCTCATAATGACAAAGGGCTGGGACCTGATGCACTCCATAGAAGAATACGTGATGTTTATCTCACTGTTAACTGCGCTTTACATAGTATCAGGCGGAATACTGATAGAGATCAAAGGTATGGCTACGCCGATGCGCAACACGGTGCTGCTTGCAATAGGAGGCGTGCTTGCCAATATTATTGGCACAACCGGAGCTTCAATGCTGCTTATAAGACCCTTTATCAAAACAAACAAGATCAGAATTACCAATTTTCATATTGTATTTTTTATCTTTATAGTATCAAATGTAGGCGGTGCGCTAACACCTATAGGTGACCCGCCGCTCTTCCTGGGTTTCTTGAAAGGTATTCCGTTTTTCTGGATATTTGACAAGGTCTTCTTTAAGTGGCTGGTAGTGTTAAGTATTTTGCTGGTCATATTTTACATTGCAGATTATATCAATTTCAAGAAAGCTCCGCCCGAAATTGAAGAGATAGAAAGAAAAGCGAAAGAGAAGATAAAAATAAAAGGCGGAATGAATTTTATTTTTCTTGCTGTTATAATCGGTTCCGTTTTTATTTCCGAGCCGCTTTTTTTAAGAGAAGGAATAATGCTGCTTACAGCATTCTTATCTTACAAGTTTACTAAAAAGGAGATACACCAGAGAAATCAGTTTAATTTCTACCCCATAAAAGAAGTCGCCTGGCTTTTTATTGGCATTTTTATTACAATGACACCCGCTCTTGAATTGTTGAGACTTCACTCAACCGATCTTGGTGTAACTTCACCCTCGCAGTATTACTGGTTCACGGGCATTCTTTCAGGCTTCCTGGATAACGCGCCTACCTATTTAACATTCCTTACAGCTTCGATGGGTATATACGGACTTGATATAAACAATGCACAGAATGTACTTGCTTTCATTGTTGAGCATGAAAAACATGTTGTGGCAATTTCAATTTCAGCTGTATTTTTCGGGGCTATGACCTATATAGGAAACGGCCCGAATTTTATGGTCAAATCAATTGCGGATAATCAGAACGTTGAAACACCCGGCTTCTTTAAATACATGTATATGTTCTCTATCCCGATTTTGATACCAATTTACCTGCTCATTTGGTGGCTGTTTATTAGCTGATTTTCAATAAATATTCACTTGTTCAGATTTTTTAATACCTTTATATTTGTATATGAATACAGGTAAAAAATGCAAATGCGGCTTTACAGTTGGCGACCCTATGATAATTCCAAAAACAAAGTATAATAAAAAAGGATACTTCTGGCTTTCAATGGGTTACAGTGCTAAACCCACAGAAGTTGTTTTCCAGTGCCAGACATGCGGCGAAATTATCGCCACCTCAACCGATGAAGAAATAATTGAAAAATACAGGTACAATTCAGATATAATTCAATAAATAAAATCACAAATGAAAAACTTCACTCTCTTAGCCCTGTTTTTTGTTTTAATTCTTGCTCTCTCCAATGAATCATACTCACAGCTCTCATCCAAAGAACGCCTGAAATATCCGCTGGCAATGGATATTCCCGGAAAGATATATCCAAACCCCGGACCGGTTAACACTCTGGATGACCCGCTGGAATTCTTTAATATAAACATTTCGCAGAATTCCGCCCCGCAAAACGAACCTTCAGTTCGTATAAGCCGCAAAGATACCAATAAGGTTGTTGCCGCTTGGCGTGATTTCAGGTATGGCAGTGATCCCACAGCCAACCGAAGGGTTGGCTACAGCTATTCCACAAACGGCGGGTTGACATGGTCAGTTTCAAGGTTACTTGATTCAACACTGCTGCCCGGCGGTCTTACCAGAAACAGTGACCCCGTTGTAACTACCGATACAGCAGGCAACTTTTATATTGCTGTCGTTGCAATTCAGGGCGTCTCAGGTGGTAACCTAACTCTGGCTGTTTACAAATCTACCAATGGGGGACAGACATTTCCGCAGGCTTTTATATGCTCTCAAACAGGCACAGAAGATAAAGAATGGATAACTACCGATCTTAGTGAGATAAGTCCGTTTTTAAACACTCTTTACATAAGCTGGACAAGCTTTTCGCTTGGGGGAATAAAAGTTACCAAATCTACCAATGCCGGAGTAAACTGGAGCACACCAAGCAATGTAAGCGATGCGACAGGCGGGGTGCAGGGTTCTGATATCTGTATCAGCTCCGATGGTCAGGTAAATGTGGTATGGCTTGGATTCAGTTCTGATGCTGAAATTACTTATGACAGGTCAGTTAACGGTGGTGATAATTTTGGAGCAGACCAGATAATTACAACAGGTCCATTTCCTTCCGGATTGCCAAACAACGTGAATACTTTTCCAACTATTGCCACTGATAACAGTTTCGGTCCACGCGGAGGCTGGATATATATTGCCTTTGCGGATAACCGCAACGGGGATTGTGATATATTCCTTGTTAAGAGTACAGATGCGGGAACAAGCTGGTCATCACCTGTGAGAATTAACAACGACCCCATTGGCAACGGTAAAATACAATACTGGCCAACAATTGCTGTGAACAACCAGGGCAATATTGCCGTGCTGTTCATGGATTCCCGTAACACTGCAGATAATACTATCATAGAAGCATACATCGCCAGATCATATGATGGCGGCGTTACTTTCACCAATGAACTATTGAGCACTGAACCATCTCCAACGCTTATACCCGGCAGTAACGTTAGATTCGGTGATTACATCGATCTCGATTACGCCGGTAAACGCCTTGTGCCTGTGTGGACTGACGAGCGGGCAGGGGGATTTAACCAGGAGATATTTACTTCAGAAATTGATGAGCTGTTACCGGTGAGCGGTACAGGAGGCAATTTGCCGGGTGAATTCAGTCTTGGGCAGAATTACCCGAATCCGTTTAACCCGAATACCAGAATTTCATTCAGCCTGCCAAGAGCAACTGAATTAAAGATAGAAATTTATTCCGCAATTGGCACTCTGGTAAAAACCATCGCAAGCGGAAGCTATCCTGCGGGAAGTCACACAATGAATTTCAATGCAGGCGCGCTTTCAAGCGGTGTGTATTTTTATAAATTAACAGCCGGTGAATTTTCACAAACAAGATCAATGATACTCGTAAAATAAGAAAGAATATGTTCAAAGATTATAAATATACTTGCGTCGATAGATTTTTAAAATACGTTCAGGTCGATACGCAATCAGACCCTCTTTCTGATACATATCCATCTACTGAAAAACAGAAGGATCTTGCCAAAATTCTTGTCGCGGAGCTGCTTGAAATGGGCATTAAGGATGCCCATATGGACGAACACGGCTATGTATTCGGCACTATTGAAGGTAACACGGAAAAGAAAGTGCCCGTAATTTGCTTCTGTTCACACATGGATACTTCGCCGGATTCAAGCGGTGAGAACGTTAAGCCGATAATTCACAAAAATTACCGGGGAGGCAGTATAACACTCCCCGGTGATAAGACGCAGGTTTTAACCCCTGAAGTACATGCGGAGCTTAAGAATCAGATAGGCAACGATATCATCACTAGTGACGGAACGACCCTGCTTGGCGCGGATAATAAAGCCGGGGTAGCGGAAATTATGGATGCCGCGAACTACCTGTTAACTCACCCTAAAATTAAGCACGGCAGAATCCGCATTCTTTTCACCCCCGATGAAGAAGTTGGGCGGGGAGTGGAGAAGCTGGATATGGCAAAACTAGCCGCAGATTACGGCTATACAATGGATGGAGACAAGGCCGGATGCGTGGAAGATGAGACATTTTCGGCGGATTCCGTTACAATTAAAATTAATGGCGTAATTACACACCCCGGTTCAGCCTACGGCAAGATGGAAAACGCGATCAAAATTGCAGGCGATATTATTGCCGCGCTGCCTAAGGATTCACTTTCACCTGAAACCACCAAGGGTCTGGAAGGATTCATTCACCCTGTTTCCGTCAAAGGTGGAGCGGAATGCACGGAGATCAAATTTATAATCCGTGACTTTGTAACCTCGGGACTTGCTGAAAAGGAAAATATTCTAAAAAACATTACTGATAAGGTGTTATCTTATTATCCTAATAGCAGTTATGAATTTGTAATTGAAGAATCTTACCGCAATATGCACGAAGTTTTGAAGACTGTACCTTTTGTAACAGAGTATGCTTTTGAGGCTGTGAAGCGGGCAGGATTGGTGCCATTTAAGAAGTCAGTTCGCGGCGGCACAGATGGCTCGAAGCTCTCGTTTATGGGGCTGCCGTGTCCAAATGTGTTTGCAGGTGAGCATGCTATCCACAGCAAGCAGGAGTGGTGCAGCGTGCAGGATATGCAGAAGGCCGTAGAAACGATAGTGCATTTGTGTATGGTGTGGGAGGAGAAGGCTCGCTAAAATCCTGAGCGAACTGCCATTGGCCGTGAGAGAAGGATCTCATAGATAGCGCTAGTAATTTATATCAACCTTGAATCTCAAGGTAGATTTCTCGTTTTTATTTCCTTCTGAAAAGTCAAAGAACTGGCGAAAATATTTGGCAGAAAATAGAGGAAATCCAAATGCTTTTTCCTTTTTATCATTTCCCCCTGACAGGTCGAAGAACTGGCGAAGACATGTGGGAACACAAGGGGGTCTTACGCTAAATGAATAGATTTAATCTGAAATATAACGTAAAGATCATGGAAGAACGCAGGAGGAAACTGCGTAATAACATGACACATGCTGAAGTTATATTATGGAATTGTATCAGAAGAAAGCAAATTCATGCAGTTAGATTCAGGCGGCAATTCAGCATTAGAGAGTTTATTGTAGATTTTTATTCACCTGAGTTATTACTTATAATAGAAGTTGACGGACCTACTCACTTTACTGATGAAGAAATTGAATACGATAGATATCGGCAATGTGAATTGGAAAGCTTAGGACTTTCGTTTCTTAGAATTCGAAATGAAGACATATACAAAAACATTGATGGGGTAGTTAAAGCAATTTCGCTGCAAGTAGAAAGTATTTTAATTCTAAAAAAGACCCCCTCTTTGTCTCCCCCTGTCAGGGGGAGATAAAAGCAAAAGATCAATCATGAGTACAGTAATATTCTGTAACTAATTAAACTTAAAACCATGAAAACCATAATAACCTTAGCTTTAATAATTATATCATCCAATACACTTACCCAAAATATACAAAAGTACAGTTTAACCGTCACGGCAGGTGCATTTTTCCCGTTGGGCACTCTGGATAACAGGATAACCAGCGGATACAATATTGGTTTGGATTTAGAAGTGAGAAACAGAGGACTCGCTGTGTATCTCAATTCGAAGATCAATTTTGTTAAAGAAAATTCGAGCACAAGAGAGTTCTTTTCTGGAAGTAATGATGATACACGCGCCTACAATTTAATTGAGATAAATGCCGGCCCTAGATTTTTAATTGGTAATATGAAAGAATTGTATGTAAATATCGATCTTGGATTCGGGCTTTATACAGGTTCGTATTTGAAAGAAGTACTATGGGGGCCACAAGTTGGTGCAGGCTTCAACTATCCCGTAACATCGAAACTCACAATAGTAATTAACAGCAGGCTTAACGTAATTGGGTTTGATGAGGGACTGCTATATATAGGACTTCATTCAGGTCTGCAATACACGTTTGAATAGTTTGGTAAGTACATGTTTCTAATCCCCCTTTTAAAGGGGGATTATATCTTGAAAAATTCATAAACTGAAAATCTAACCTGATTTGTATCCATCAATGATTGACGATGGGGATTTTGATAATGCTGCTTACGGGTTATCCGGAAATGCGCCTTCTTCCCATACATGGAAATTCATACCAAAGGGATCGCTGAACATAATTGAATGCTCGTTATACTCCTGCGTAATTTCACAGCCTTCGGCAAGTAGAGTCTCTTTAGCTTCAGCTAAATTATCGGTTTTGAATTCAAAAAATACCGAGCCGATCCCCTCCGGGTTATTTTCAAACACAAAATTTATGCCGTCTTTGTTTAAGTAAGCGTCAGTTCCGCGCTCATCAACAAAATCCATACCAAGTACGCGTTTATAAAAATCCACTGCCTTTGCATGTTCACCCACCTGAATTGCGATATATGGTGAAAATTCAAATTTCATTTTGCCTGCCTCCTGCAATATTCCCCTAAGAAACCCTTAACAGGCTTCCATTGGTTGTAAATATTAATTATTAATTCCTTAAATTTACAGATTAATTTATTAAAAAAGTATGTCACATATAAAAACAAAGTTTGGATTTATTGTACTTTTTCTCCTTATATTTAGCGCAGTACTTTTTGCTCAGCCGTATGATGGTTTTCTGCTGCAGGAGGGAACCTACGTAGTGCCGGTTGACGGCGAGCGCGCAAAAGAGCTTCTAAAGACGGAGGATGAATACACGGCAATATTAAGCAGGTTTGACCTTATGAGCAAAACCGGCTCCAAAAGTGATACGGTGAAATTACAGGATTACCTTATTAAAGCCGCTTCTACTGTTAAAAAGTGGGATGAATCATCAATACAAGATCTGAAGGAAAATGTTGAAGCTGTAAGTAAAAAGATAAGAGACTTAGGACTCAAGATCAAAATGCCGGAAAGGATTGAAATAATACTCTCGGATATGTCCAATGAAGGCGGCGCGGCGGGTTATACCCGCTCTAACTATATTGTACTTCCTGATGGTAAAATTGCCCCCGGCACGTTCATTCACGAGCTTTTCCATGTATTTTCAAGGTACGATAAACAAATGAGCGAAAAGGTGTATAACACCATTGGTTTTAAAAAGTGCAATGAAGTACCTTACCCGCCTGAGATTTCGGATTTAAGGATATCAAATCCCGATGCGCCGTTTAACGATTTTTACATCACCGTAAACTATAATGATGCGCCTGTTGATGTAATGCTGATACTGTTTTCAGGCAGGGAATACACAGGCGGCAGCTTTTTTGGGTACATGCAGCTTGGTTTGATGGCAGTGGAAGGGGAGAGCGGCAATAAAAAAGTGATCTACCGCGATGGTAAACCACTTATATTAAAACTCAAAGAAGTAAAAGGCTTTTATGAGCAAACGGGCAAGAACACAAGTTACAATATCCACGCCGAAGAACTCTCAGCCGACCATTTTGTTATGCTGCTTGATAAGCAGCACGGCATGCCGAATCCGGAAATAATTGAGGCGATGAAACAGATAATGCAGTGAAGCTAAAAATTAAAAACCAGGGCAGTATTCACCATAAACAGTTTTATTATACCGGGTGATATATGACTATCCAAAACTGATAAAGAGAGATCTGCATTTTTAAGTTTATATGTGAATCCGGCGGTTAAAAAATATTGTGTGAAATCTCCTTCTCTTCCGGGAAAGCCAACTACATCGCTATGAAAATCTCTGATATCAAAAGACGTAAAGAAACCTGTTCTTAGGGTCAGCTTCTCGTTCAAAAAATACTCAAATCCAAAGTTTACATCATTTTTATCCAGGTGACCTGTCATCTCCGATGTTCTCTGGAAATTATAGTCAAAAGCCAGGCTGAGCCTGTTGTTCAATGTTAAAAAATTAACTCCTGCTGATATTTTGTAGGGATATCTTGCGACAAATTTGAAATAAGGAGAAATTGTATTGTCGTCCGATGACTTAATATCAGATTTAAATCCCGGTGTAAACGTCAATCCTGCTGAAAAAGTTTTAACCGGTCTGTAATATAAACCAACTTGCACATTTAGTCTTTCGAACGAATTGGTGACTTCATGCGGAACCTCAGGTTCTATAATTGTTGTAACTCCTGTTATATTATTCCTGTACAAATTATAATGGACGTTTACGCCAAAACCGAACTTTTCAAAGTGTACAATAACCGGCAATGCTATTGAATGAATATTCAGATTATATGTAAACTCATTGCTTGAAGCAAAATTCGCTGCAAAATCGTATTTAACATTATTCGTATTGCTGTATAAAAGTCCCGCCGAAATGTATTTGTTGATATTTACCGCAAAACCTCCGGAAAAACTATTCGGTTTATGCTTCAGCTCATAGCCATTTGGGCCATAAGCATTAGTGTATGTAACCCGGTTGTTTGTTTTGAAAGAGTATTGCAGAAATGCTGTAAATTTACTTTTAAGTTTTACAGCAGCGGGATTAAGAAATACTGCAGAAAAATCGTTTTCACTTCCAATGCCGCTATTTGCCTTACCTGTATTTGATCCATTAAGGTAATTGTTGGAATAAAAATCACTGGATGGGCTAAGAACAAAATCATCAATTTCTCTACCTGATTGAGAAAAAAGAATAGTTGAAAAAGTTAATAATATAAAAAGGAATGTCTTCATATTTTTCAAAAGTTTAATGAAAGTCCGCAGTTTATAAAAGTATATTTTAATGTTGCAGATGAAATATGGCTATCCATTACTGCCAGAGTGAAAACAGCGATATCTGATTTGACACTTGCGCCTGCAGTAAGAAAAAGCTGACTGAATGATTCCACGCTGTTACCGTAATTTGTATTCAGGTCCCTGGGATCCGGTGTGTTGAAAAATCCTCCTCTAACAGTCCAGTATTTATTGAGTGGATATTGAATGCCGAAATTAAACCAATGCTGATCAAGTTGTCCTTTAAGTTGTGATCCATTAATAAATTTATAATCAGCTGCAAAACTAAGTTTATTTTGCGGTATGGTATATGAAATTCCGGTCCCAATCTGCATAGGGAGTATAACATCTGTTTGTTCATCCATTTGTGGATTAAGATCACTATAATATTTTGCTTTACCTTTAACTTCAGGTCTGAATTTTATCCCTAAATTCAATCCGTTAACAATTTCGAATAAAATACCAGCATCAGCATTAAACCTGTCAAACTTGATCACCATTTTATCATTGTGAAAATCGAAGAATCTTCTGTGTAATGTGTAGTTAAATGCAATCCCGAAACGGAAATTCTTATATTTATACACCACAGGTACAGAAAAATTATGGGTGTTATAACCGTCAATTGCCTCATATCTGCCTATTTCCTGACCAAATTCATTTGTCATTATAATCACACCCAGGTCTAAATCAAAGCTTAATGGATTACTGTATAATATTCCAACATTAATATGTTTATTTATTTTGTATCCAATCGCAGCAGCACCGGAAAGTGCATTCTGCTTTAAATAGATATCATTGAGTCCAAGAGATGTAAGCCAAGGCTGCTTTGTCTTATAAGTATATTGAAAACTTAACTGGTATTTTTTCTCAATTTCAAAGGCCGCGGGATTCAGCGCGGTAGATGATATATCTCCAACTTCACCTATCCCGGTTCTTCCTTTGCCTGAAGATACCGCATCAAGATGGTTATCAGAATAGAAATACCAGTACGGGTTGATCAATGGATCGTAATATTGTGAATATAATGTGAAAGAGAATAATAGAGCTGTTAAAGCTATGATGTTTTTCTTCATTGTGTTCAAGGTAAATTAGTTAAGAATTAAAACTTGCAATATACTAAACTAACAATTTATTTCAATCAATAAAATGATTTACGTCAGTTTTTATAAATTGTTAGTTTAGTGTAAATAATCGTGGTTATTTCTTCACATTTCCGTCAAAAACGCTGTGACTTATCCATTGCCATTTATCGCCGGTATTCTGCCAAACGCTTAGATTGTTCACATACTTTCCCTTTTCCTCTTCGGTCATTTCCAGATTTTCGGAAAATGTAAGCTTATAGCTGATTACGATGTTTGTACCTGCATCGTTATGGGTAACCACTATATCTGAAAAATGGTAGTATTTAAATGTAATTGATTTAATGTAATCAATTGCGACTGTGCGTGATTTCGGCCCATCGGCGTGCATTGATTGGAATCCGGCGGCTATAAGACCCTCAAGTGTGTTCCAGTCCTTATCCTTCACGGTTTGGAACAAACCCCGCTCCATTGTTTCACCCGCTGCCTTTAGGTCGTCCTGTGAATATGATGATGTAGCCAAAAGAAAAACTAAGCCAAAGATCAAAAGTAATGATTTCATTTGTAGCTGCTCCTTCTATGTTGGATTTATGGATGAAAAACTTTTAGTATAATGAATGTTTCGTTAGCAAATATTCTATTACCAAGCTCACAAACGTAAACTCTGCGAGGAACGAAGTGACGCGGCAGTCTCGTAATTTACACCCTTCGACAGGCTCAGGGTGAGGCTCTATAAGATTGCTTTACATCGCTTTCAAATGTACAAGCTCTGCGAGGAACGAAGTGACGCGGCAGTCTCGCAATTTACTCCCTTCGACAGGCTCAGGGTGAGGCAGAGTTAGATTGCTTAGACTTCGGCTCGCAAATTATGTCTTTACTTCCTATAACTTATCTTCCTTGGCACTGTGAACTGCCTGATACCGTCAATCGAACCGATATATCCGTAACCGCTCTGCTTCACGCCGACCCATGGGGTACCGCTTACAGAGCCGATTCCCTGATTAACGCCAATCATACCTGACTCGATCTTCCGCGCAATTGCCAAACCCTTTTTCTTGTTCTTCGTCCACACTGTAGCGCCAAGCCCAAATGGTGAATCATTGGCTAATTTTACGGCTTCATCTTCAGTTTTGACTTTCTGTATAGCAACCACGGGACCGAAGGTCTCTTCATTCATTATCCTGTGTTTATGCGAGAGGTTTGTGAGCAGGGTAGGTTCCATAAAGAATCCCTTATTGCCCTTTGGTGCTTTTCCTCCGGTAACAAGCTTCGCGCCCTTTTTAACTGCTTCTTTTACCTGTGAAAGTACATTGGCTCTTTGTCTTTCACTCACAAGCGGGCCCATGTGAACGCTTTCATCATAACCGCTGCCGTACTTGAAGTTCTTGACTCCGTTTGCAACGAGTGTTGTGAATTTATCCGCGGCTTTTTCCTGGACATATATTCTTTCAACTGAAACACAAACCTGCCCCGTGTTGCGCAATGAGCCGTTTACGGCGAAGTTAGCGGCTTTTTCAAGATCAGCGTCGTTAAGCACTATCATGGGATCCTTGCCGCCAAGTTCCAACACAATGCGTTTAAGTTTATCGCCCGCAGCTTTCATAATTATTTTACCTACGGCTTGTGAACCAACAAAGGCTATCATATCAATATTGCTGTGTATGAGATAATTACCAACTTCATCTGCGCCCTGAACAAGGTTAATAACTCCCTTAGGTAAATGTTTATTGAAAATATCAAAGATCGCTTTACCCGTCAGCGGTACCATTTCAGATGGTTTGAATACAACGGTATTACCGGCTATCAGAGCAGGGGAGAGCAATGATTCAGGCATACTTACCGGGAAGTTCCACGGTGTAATTATTGCACAAACACCCAATGGAGTGCGGTGCAGTTCCGTCCGCAGGTTTTCTTCCTGCAGGTTTTCAACGGCAAGCGCGGTTTTAGCCTGTTCGATGGTTTCCCTGATGCCGTAAGCAACAGCGTGGGTTTCACCCACGGCAGATTTATAAAGCTTGCCCATTTCATCGGTAATTATTCTGCCGATCTTTTCTTTCTGCTTAACAAAATCCTTAGCGCAGGCTTCAAGCATTTTGCTCCGCTGTGCCAGCGAAAGAGCCGCCCATTTTTTCTGCGCCGCTCTTGCGTTTGCTACTGCCTTATCAATTTCTTTTTCAGTGGAACATTTTACCTTTTTGATAAGCTTCCCGGTTGCAGGATTGATGTTGTTGATGTATTTTAATTTCATTTTTATCCTATTCCCGCGGAGGCGGGAATCTCTATTATTAATTTATAATATTTTCTTATTTTAAAGCTGCAATTCTGTATATAAATATGAACTTCATTAAAACTGCAAAGCCCTTCGACTCCCACGCCGTAGGCGGGCACTGCGCTCATTGACTCAGCATGTTCAATAAGGCAGGCAGGGCGATGAGAAATCTACTTATTGAGTTCTAAATTAGTGTTTCTAAAAACTCATTTCTCTACTGAACTTTCCTTCTCTGCTGTAATTTCTTCTGTTGGCAGACCCAATATCTCTCTTGCGCGGTTCAGGCCGTCATCAATGTTCCCGCGGATGTTAGTTTCGCCTATTTTATCAAGCAGCCCGGCGCGCTCACAGGCAAACATCGGCTGCGCGTGCAGCCCGGAAAGTATCAGAACCGTATTGCGTTTCTTACAATCATAATAAAAATCTTCCAGTGTTGCAATGCCAGTTGAATCAATTGCCGGTACTTTCCGGAGTCTTAAAATCAGCACTTTTGTGGTTTTACCAACAAACCTGATGGCATCTTTGAATTTACTTGCGGCCCCAAAGAAGAAAGGTCCGTCAATTTCAAAAATAAGCACTCCTTTAGGAATATTTTTACCCTGGATGGAATTAGCGCCGGTTTCTTCGGGTTCAACCCGGTCATCAAGTTCACGGCTAATCACGCCCACATTCGTGACAGCCGCCATGCGGCGCATAAAAAGCATAGCGGAAAGCACTATACCAACTTCTATGGCTACGGTAAGATCAAATATAACCGTCAGCAGGAAAGTTGTAACTAGCACGGCAACATCGCTCCTCGGCATTTTAAGCTGAGCTTTGAATTCACGCCATTCACTCATATTATAAGCTACAACCATCAGTATCGATGCAAGCACGCACATTGGTATCATGCCCGCATACTGCCCGAAAAAGAGCAAAATAAGCAGCAAAACCACTGAATGTGTTATTCCTGCAACGGGTGTTTTACCGCCGTTGCGTATGTTGGTTACTGTTCTTGCAATTGCGCCTGTTGCCGGAATACCGCCAAAAAAGGGCGCTACAATATTCGCGGCGCCATTGGCAATAAGCTCCATGTTAGACCTGTGTTTACCGCCAATCATACCATCGGCAACCACAGCGGAAAGGAGTGATTCCACCGCTCCAAGCATTGCAATAGTGAAAGCCGGACCCGCTAAATTATATATTATATCAAATGATATCTCCGGCATTCTGACTGAAGGAATTGAGCTGGTCAATTGCCCAAACCTGGTGGATATGGTATCAACTTCAAGCCCGAAAACATATACCACTACAGTGCCAAGTATGAGGGCAATAAATGTAGAAGGAATTTTCTGCATGAACCGCCCCAAAAATATGATAGTGAAAAGAGATATAGCTGAAACTATTACTGTATCTGTATTAAAGGCAGTTATGTTGTTTATATAAACCGGAATTTTGGATAAAAATTCTGAGGGTAGATTCACTATTTTCAGCCCAAGAAGATCGTTGATTTGGGTGGTGAAAATTATCAGGGCTATGCCTGAGGTAAAACCTGTAATTATAGGCAGGGGAATGAATTTTATAAGTGTGCCAAGTCTCATGAAACCCATAAATACCAAAATGATACCTGCCATAATTGTGGCTATCATTAATCCATCTATACCGTATTTCTGGATAATACCGTAAACTATAACAATAAACGCGCCTGTTGGACCCCCAATCTGTACACGGCTGCCGCCGAGGGCAGATATGATAAATCCTGCAATTACAGCTGTTATGAGTCCGTTATTTGGCGAAACACCTGATGCGATACCGAAAGCGATTGCCAGCGGCAAGGCTACTATACCAACTATTACTCCTGAAGTGACATCGCTGTAGAAAAGGTTTTTGTTGTAGGTTTTTAGCGTGGTGAAGAGTTTTGGAACTAACATTATCTTTATATTATCTGGCTGCGCAGCGGTTCGGACCTATTTCAAGATCCTCTGCATAATCCAAAGGGATCATTACGCCGGCTTTGTTAAATTTTTTAATTGTTTCGTAATTTGGTGGAGTGGTCGGGATGTTTGAAGTGATGTATTCTATGAATTCCTGTTTATCTTTAATATTGAGCGGTTTTGAAGCTGCTTTCAGCTCATTTAAAGACATAACAACAGGTCTTATTTCTGTTTTTGTGAAGTGCGAAGGGAATATTTTGGTTTCACCGTTAAGCTTGCCCAACACAGCCTGCAGTGTATCAAACAAAATAGCCGCGCCTTTTGTGGTTTCTTCCTTTGTGCGCGCAAGGTCGGGTCTGCCGGGTGATTCCAGAAGCAGCAGGTCACCGCACAAAAGTGCTTCTTTGTTTACAAGCAGCGAAACGCTGCCATCGGTGTGACCGGGTGTACTGATAACCTCCAGAATTGTACTGCCAACTTTGAATTCCGGTATATCTTTCAATGACTTAAACCGGAACACCTTATCTACTTCTATTTCATTCACATAGTAATCCATGTTTAACTTGGCGGCAAGCTCCATTCCCCCTGAAAAATGATCAGCGTGCGCATGGGTATCAATTATATATTTAAGCTTCAGTCCGTTGGCGCGGATATAATCTTCGTATTCATCCATGAAGATTGCAGGTTCTACCAATGCGCTTTCCCGGGTACCTTTATCGATCACGAGGTATGAAAGGCATCCTTTACCTATTCTGACAAATTGTATAACCGTAAACCCGGGGAAATCGATCTTATAAATATCAAAATTTTCATTCCAGCCTTTCATGCCTTTTTCAAGGCTGACTGAATTGTAGCCCATATCCCGCAGTATTGATGCAGCCACCTGGGAATTGAGTCCTTTTGCGCAAATTGTAATTATGAGTTTATCCTTTGGGAGGGTGGAGAGCTTTTCTTTGATACCGAGGTAGTTTCCTTCTGAAATAAGGCTGTTAACCGGGATGTTCAGGCTGCCTTTGATGTGCCAGTCTGTATATTCCTCCTCTGCGCGGATATCAAGTAAAATGTGGCCATTCGTTTGGGAGTTTATATGATCTTTAACATCTCGCGGTGAAATTAACAGGTTATCCATATAAATATACTAATACGGTTTCGTTTCAAATACTATCTTACAAAATTACGGGATAATTTCCGAAAATAAAATACATTAAATGTTACAGTAAGCAAGCTAAGTATAAATGGGCGATAAGTCGTTTTTAAAGGTTTTATTGAGTTATAATTCCTGTGTTTATATATTATATTTGTAATACCTAAGGAGGTTAATATGAAGAAAATAATAATTGCTCTGCTGTTTGTTTTAATCTTCGGGAATATTATTCATTCGTTTTCACTTACATTAGATTCAAACGTTTTCAGGTATTATCCGCTTAAAGTCGGAAACAGGTGGACCTGGCAGGGTTTTGCTTACCCAATTATGCCTCCGCTTAATATAAGCCAGAAAATAATTTCTACCAGGATAATCAATAATCATCTTTATTACTTTTCCAGGCTTGATCACTTTCATAATAATGGCTTTATACAAAATACAAATTATACATACAGCAGAATTGACTCGTTAACAGGTAATCTGTATAATTATGACACGGTTAGTCACACAGATTGTTTAATGGATAGCCTGAATATCAGAAAAAACGATTCAGCTTATACTTGCGGAGGGAGATGGTACAAATGTGAAGATACTGCTAATTACAGTATTTTCTCCCAGAGTATTAAAAGCAAACTGGTTTACTGGACAGATTATTTTGAAGGCGGTGAGCGACACAGACTGGTATTGGGGATAGGAAAGGTTCGGAGCGATCAATACGGGGCACAATTCTCAATGGGGCATACACTGAAAGGATGTTTAATTGATGGCATTTTATACGGCGATACAAGCTTAGTCGGTATCAACCAGTTATCATCTGAAATTCCCGAACAATTTTCACTTTCACAAAACTATCCCAACCCGTTTAATCCGGTAACTAACATTCAGTTTACTTTGCCAAGATCAGCATTTGTTAAGATTACAATTTACGACGCCCTGGGCAAGGAAGCTGAGACGCTGGTAAAGGAAGAATTATACGCAGGGTCTTATGAAACGCAATGGAACGCATCAGACTATCCGAGCGGTGTTTATTATTACAGCATTACAGCAGGGGAATACACAGAAACAAAAAAGATGGTGCTGATAAAATAAGTTTTAGCTTTAATGATTTTATAAGCCGGTATATTTTTATGCCGGCTTTTTTAATTTTTACAATTTTGTTAATATAAAATACATTTAAAGTTAAGGTAAGTTATGTTATTTTGGATAGTACTGATTAATTAAAATGATTAATAAAAAAATTTACTTATGCTTACATGGATTGCAGAAAATGTTGGTGGTCCCGCAATTGTTATTTTTATAGGAGCTGTTATTGCAGCCTTAGGTGCATTTTGGGCTACACAGCAACAAAGCAAGTTTGAAAAAGAACTTCGCGAAAAAAGTGATAAAATTGCTGAACTTAGTGCTGAAAATTCAATGTTTGTTACTGGGGGAAATAGTTTTTGTTATGTTATTTTCACAAAACCTGACTTACAATCTAATTCATCTTTGATTATGCTTATGACAGATGGAAAATATCCATTATATGATGTTAACGTTAGAATTGTTGATCTTGCCAAATTTAACAAACTTGTAAAAGACCTTCCTAAACCGACAATTGAAGATATCACAAAAAGTGATTATGTATTTAATGTTGGAAATATAACACCAAATCATGCAATGCATTTGGGCAGAATTAACCTGCCAAATACGGATGAAGCAAATTTCAACATTTTTATAACGGCTCGAAATGGTTCAATGAATGAATTACTGAGAATGAAGCGTGTTGCCGGTGAATGGTTTTCCGCGATTAAAATTCACAGACTTGAAGGTTCTACTCAAATACTATTAATGGAAAAAATAGATGATAAATTCCCAAAAAATTCAGAAGGAAAGGTTGATTGGTAGATTTAACATTTAGATTTAATAATTAAAAATAAATATCGGTTATGTAGTAGTGTCTTGATTTGACTTCAACTCCTTTGCGTTAAACTCATCACAGTGAAATCCCAAATAAATTTTTACTTCGGTAAACCATTCCAATAAGTAAATTGCAATATAAAATACATTTAATGTTACACTTGGTTATGTTATTTTAGATAGTAAAGACTTCTAATTGTGATTAATAAATAGCTTAACAATTTCAAAATATTAATAACAGAGTTTCCCGCCTTCACCTTAGAAACAAGGCAGGGGGGAATGGTAAGATCATGAAAATAAAATTTTGCGGGGCGGCACAAACAGTTACAGGTTCACAGCATTTGCTTGAAATATCCGGTAAAAAAGTACTGCTTGATTGCGGACTTTACCAGGGCAAGCGCGAAGAGGCTTACAACATAAATAAACATTTCCTTTTTGACCCCAAAGAGCTTGATCTTGTCGTGCTTTCGCACGCGCACATAGATCACTCCGGTAACCTGCCGGGGTTATGGAAAGGCGGCTTCAGGGGGGATATTTACGCAACACCCGCAACCCGTGACCTGTGCGCAATTATGCTTCAGGATAGCGCGCATATTCAGACCCGCGATATTGAATTCGTGAACAAAAAAAAGATCAAAAACGGTGAGAAGCTCTTCAAGCCGCTCTATGGATATGAAGAAGTCAGGGGAATAATGCAGCAATTTAAATGTATGCCTTACAGGCGAAAATTTAACTTAAACGGATTTGGCGGAAATGTACAGGTCACTTATTTTGATGCGGGTCATATATTGGGCTCCGCCCAGGTAAGGCTTGATATAAATGAGAACGGTAAAAATATTAAATTCGGTTTTACCGGTGATATCGGCAGGCCGCATTTGCCTATACTGCGTGACCCTGAACATATGGGTGATGTGGATTTTATGATATCTGAATCAACCTACGGCGGCAGGGTGCACGATAAAGCTTCTGATATGGATGACCAGTTCGCCAAGGTGATACTTGAAGCGCTTCAGCGCGGCGGAAAAATTATTGTGCCCGCTTTCAGTGTTGGCAGAACGCAGGAGCTTGTTTATTCGCTTTCAAAACTTTTCGCAAAAGGAATAATTCCTAAATTCCCGATCTTTGTTGATAGTCCGTTAAGCACAAATGTTTCGGAAATCTTCAAGCTCCACCCGGAATGTTTTGACAGCGAAACGGCGGAGCTGATATCAAGGGGAGTCGATGTGTTCGGCTTCCAGAACTTAACATACATTAGAGATGCAGAAGATTCCAAAAAGCTGAATTATTTTAAGGGTTCATGTATGATTATCAGCGCAAGCGGAATGGCTGAATCCGGCCGCATTGTACACCACCTGCGCAATAACATAAGCAGCGAGAAGAATACAATTTTGATTGTAGGCTTCATGGCACCGCATACTCTGGGGCGGCGAATAGTTGAAGCCGAAGGAAAACAGGGAATGTTCGTTAGAATATTCGGCGAAGAACATGCAGTGAAAGCAAAGATATATGTACTGAACTCATTTTCCGCTCACGCTGATAGAGATGAGCTGAGAGAATATTTCGGTAAGTTCACAAAAGGCACGCTTGATAAAATATTTCTTGTACACGGTGACCCTGACCAGCAGGAAGCATTAAAAGGTATGCTAAATGAAATGAATTACAAAGATATCGATATTCCCGCAAAAGGAGATGAGGTGCAGTTGTAGTATGCTTAAGTTGGTTGTAATATTATCCTTTGCCATTACAGCGTCAGTTTTTGCGCAATCTCCAGATACTTTGTATCCGGTAAAAGTTTATACCGCAGATGGCTATAAATACGGCTACATAAATAATCAGGGTTACTTAAGAATTAAACCGCAATTTGACTTTGCAAAGGATTTCAGTGAGGGGCTGGCATTTGTAAAGTCAGATAACAATTCAAACATATGGGATTGTATAAGTACATCGGGAGTAACTCAATTCCAAACAAACGCAAAGTACGTTTATGATTTTAATAACAGACAGTCTAAGATCATAAATGAAAATGATAGTATTTTTTTCATAAATAAGTCAGGTACTCCCGAACAATTCATAACTCCCCCAATTGATTTTGATGCAAAGAAAACACTTATCCCTTTTTACGGTAATTTGAAATGGGGCTACAGGCTCGGACCCGATGTTGTGGTATTGCCTGCAATTTACGAAAGGGCAGGGGAGTTCTCCGAAGGTCTTGCTCCGGTATTTATTATGTTCAATGAATCCGACTTACCTACCGATAATTGTTACAACGCATTCATAAATGTAAAAGGTGATGTCATTATAAAAGCTGAATTAAAGTATGATGATAAGGGCTTTTTGGAATCGAGTTATTTCTACTCCCCGGGAAAATGGCAAAACGGAGTTTGCAGGTATTATACATCAAATGATCCTTCAACCAGAGCTGAAAAGTACATCAGGAGTGACGGGAAGATCATTTGGTGAGAAAGAGAATCCCCGCGAAGGCGGGGATCTCAATTTCTAATGACTCTAAGAGTCTGGATTTTTTTTGCTCTTTCACAGAAAAACATTAAGGAGTGTGCAATAATAGTCAGTCACCAAAGGCGTAAACAAAGCCATGACGCCTACGCCTTTAACCCCCCTTGACTGCTGCAGGCAGTTAGGGGTGGAATGTTTGTAGATTAACGTTTCCCCATATAACAAAGCCCCGTTGGGGCGGCATGTTAATGAATGTGCTATTAATTTTTTACATTATAGGTGATGCCGCAAGAATTTATGTTCTCCAACCACAAATTTCGTGCAATTAGTGCAATTCGCGGTTGATGCTTTTAATATTATAAAAAAATAAGATTCCTGCTTTCGCAGGAATGACAAAGATTTAGGGTTTAGCGAAGCATTCCTTTGAGCCTTGGAGTCTTTGTGTCCGCTTTTTGTTTTGATTTTAATAAGCTTTTGCTTTTTAAAGTTGAATTGAAATAGTTAATAAATATTGCTATTTTTGAGCGTTATAGTATAAAAATTTGAAAATATTAACGTTATCTCTGGCTGTACTTATCTTTACCAGCTTAACAGGCTGTACTAAGGATAGGAACGAGTTTTCACGGTTACAGGATAGCGATAATAACAAAACATCGCAGGTAAGTAATGTTAAATCCAATAACATACCGCCTGTAGTTATAACTGAAGATTTTACTGTAACAACATCAGATAATAAAGAGATCTCAGGTTCTTTATATTTTTCGGAATCAAAAAAAGATGAATCACAGCCGCTTGTAATACTGGTTCACCAGTTCAATCAATCACGTGCGGAGTGGCAGCAAAGTTTTATTGATTCAATGTTAGTTAACGGATTTAAAGTGCTGGCTTACGATATCAGGGGACACGGCAAATCATCCAGACAAAACGGCAAGCTTGAAGATATTCTAACGGATCCCGAACAGGCGCCGCTGGATATTAAAGCTGTAACTGTCTGGGCAAAGAAGCGGCAGGGGATAGATTCATCAAGAATTGCTGTTATCGGAACATCGATAGGCGGAAATCTTGCACTATATGCCGCGCTGAATTGCGGCGTGAAAGTACCCGTCGCCGTTTCCAACGGCAAGTATAGCTTTGAAGCGTTCACCGGTTACAATGAAATGATGATGGGCAGACCGTACTTCCCGAAAATGAAAAATGCGCTGCTGATCTGCGGCAGCAAAGATGGCGATCACGAAGCCGGACAGAAATGGATATATGATAATTTCTGCGGTGACCCGAAAGAAATGAAAGTTTATGATTCTGCCAAACACGGAAAGTTTCTGCTGGAAGAAAAACCCGAAGCGAAGGATTTGATCTTAAACTGGCTCAAAAAGTATTTGTGATCTATGTAGTAAGTTGAAAAAACCTATAACAGATAGTAAAAAAGATATTAAAACCAAAGGGATATAAAGTTGATAAATTTTTTAGATTTTGCTAATTCCATACCGCTGTTGATAATTGCCGGGGGCGGATTAATGGTGATGATTCTTGAAACGATCTTCCCGCGCTCCTTCAAAGATAAGACCGAAACGATAATTTTTTATTTCTCACTCGCGGCTTTAGCCGCCGCAACTGCGTTTTCATTTGGCGATCTTGCAAAGAATTTTATAATCTACAATAAATTCATCAGGGTCAATACGCTTACTTCTGTTCTTAATATTGCGTTAATAGCGGGTACATTCATAACCGTGCTTTCATCAAAAAAATACCTTGAATCCGAAAAGATAAATCACGGTGAATATTACTCACTGTTATTTTTCTCGCTTCTCGGCATGATGCTTATGTGCCAGGCGAATGATCTGATCGTTGTTTTTGTCGGACTCGAGCTGATGTCTATTTGCTTCTATGTGCTAGCGGGCTTTATGAGAAGAAGAATTGAATCAAATGAAAGCGCCATAAAGTATTTCCTTCTGGGCGCTTTTCTGACAGGTTTCCTGCTTATGGGTATTGCTTTCATTTACGGTTACACAGGCTCAACCAATTTTACAGCTATTGCAGCCGCTCATCCACAGAAAGATACATTTTACCTTATAGGATTGACGCTGGTTTTCATTGCGTTCATTTTCAAAACGGGCGCTTTCCCGCTGCAGATGTGGATACCCGATGTTTACCAGGGCGCGCCTACAATTGTCACAGGGATGATGTCAAGTGTTGGCAAAACCGCGGCCTTCGGCGCTATGATCTCTTTCTTTTCTATTTTCGGGCTCAATGATATTCCAATGGTAGTGGCATTGGTCGCCATACTCACCATGCTTTACGGCAACGTGGTTGCACTTGTACAAACCAATATCAAAAGGCTGCTTGCGTATTCAAGTATTGCGCACGCCGGCTATGTAATGGTTGGATTTTTATCCATCAACGCGTTTTCAATTCACGCAATTTTATTCTATTTGGTTTCATATATACTCATGCAGTCAGGTGCTTTTATAATTATTTCAATGGTTGAATCAAAAACCCCTGATAACGGCTCGAGGAATTCACTTGAAAGCTATAAAGGACTTGGCAAAACCAATCCGATGCTTTCACTTATGATGACAATTTTTCTCTTCTCACTTGCTGGCATTCCGCCTTTTGCCGGCTTCTGGGGTAAGTATTATATATTCCTTTCAGCCATACAGATAAATTATATTTGGGTCGCAATTGTAGGGATTTTATTGAGCCTTGTGGGTGTTTACTATTACATCAAGATAATATTATATATGTGGTTCT
This sequence comes from Ignavibacteria bacterium UBA2360, assembly GCA_002344125.1. Lineage (GTDB taxonomy): Bacteria > Bacteroidota > Ignavibacteria > Tepidaquicellales > OLB5 > OLB5. Next base: position 286,830 of record DDTQ01000006.1, read on the forward strand.
ATGAACCGGCCGGTGAAACAGTTACACAGCAAAGATCAGATTTTTCATACACAGCAGCGGTTATATCCGTTATTGGTCTCTTTGCATTCGGCGTATATCCTGAGCTCGTGCTGCGATATATCAGAAATATATTCTGATAACTGAATACACGCGCTGTATAATATTTCTCTTTGAATAAGCGGTAAAGCAAGGTAAGAGAAAATGAAATTAGTATATTCCAAATGGAACGAAAGCTCCCTTACTGATGAACAAAGGCTCGAAAAGCTGATAAATTTGTTCAGCTATATTCTATTACAGACTTCAGGTGATGTTAACGAAGCACTCGACTGGCTTAGCCAGCTTGATGAGCGTTATAATTTCTTTGATGAAAATATGTCGCTCAGCGATTTTATCGATAAGCTCAAAGAAAAAGGACTCATTGATGATACTGACGGTATGTTCACCTTAACCCCAAAGGGTGAAATGAAGATCCGGCAGGATTCATTTAAAGAGATATTCGGCAACATGAAAAAATCGCCGGAGGGATTTCATGAGTCACCAATGAGCGGCAAGGGGATTGAGCGCAACAATACCACAAAGAAATACCAGTTTGGCGATCAGCCGCAGAATATTGATACCACACAAACCCTCAGCAATGCGTTTAAACGCGAAGGAATAGACAGCTTCAGCCTGAATGAGGATGATATTGAAATTTATGAAACCGAAATGCAGACCTCCGCTGCCACAGTACTGCTGGTTGATATAAGTCACAGTATGATATTATATGGCGAAGATAGAATTACACCCGCCAAACAGGTTGCCCTTGGGCTATCGGAGCTGATACTTTCAAAATACCGCAAGGATTCACTTAACATTGTACTATTTGGTGATGAAGCCCGCGAAGTTTCGGTGAGTGAACTGCCGTTTGTGAGCGTGGGTCCATACCACACAAACACAAAAGCGGGACTTGAGCTTGCCCGCAGTATTTTGCGCAGAAAAAAGAACGCGAACAAACAGATTATTATGATAACCGATGGCAAACCATCCGCTATATATGAACCGGGCACGAATTCACGGCGTATTTATAAAAACTCATGGGGACTGGATCCGAAGATAATCAACAAAACCCTTGATGAAGCCGTTGCTTGCCGGCGCGAGAAAATAAAAATTACTACGTTTATGATCGCGCAGGATGAGTATTTAATTCAATTCATACAGCAATTCACAGCCGCCAACGGCGGCAAGGCATATTATTCATCGCTAAACGAGCTTGGCGAACAGGTATTTGTTGATTACCTGAAAAATAAAAAGAGATTTGAAGATTGAAAATATCACTGCTGAAATATATTGTAATATTTACTTTCATTTTCACTCTGCCTGATCTGTTCGCGCAGAAGGATAGCGTAATTGTTAATGATTCGTTGGTGTTTAAGGGAACGATCGGTAAATTCAAAAATGCTGTTTCAATTTCCACTACAAGAGAAGAATTTATATTTGTATCAGATCTTGAAGACAACAAAATCTACAAGTTATCAACCATGGGAGTTGAACTTGCCTCATTCGGTGGCTCAGGGTTAGGACAAAACGAGCTCAATCAGCCGTATAGTATTGATGCATCCAATGGACTTGATGTACTTGTGGCTGATTACCAGAACAACCGTATCAAACGGCTCGATATAAACCTGAATTACATTTTATCGTTTGATTTCAATTCATACAATCTTACTGCGGAATCATCAAATAAAATATACAACCCAAACGGGGTAATGACACTCAGCACGGGCGAAGTGTATGTGCTGTGTGACGCGACAAATTATAAGGCAGCCCGCATTAACGATTATAATGAAATTGGTATTTTCTTCGGCTCAAACAGTATCGGCGCAGAACGCCTTGATGAACCTGTAAAGCTTGTTAAAGGCAATCAACTGGATATGTGGATACTTGATAAAAAAACAGGGGAGCTGTTAAATTTTAATAATTTTGGTGTTTTTGTAAAAAAAATAAGTAAGCGCGGAAAAAATCCCATAAAAAGTATTGCATATTTTAATGATAATTTATTTATATTGCATCCCAATGAGTTGATTATATATGACTTAAAAAAGGGACAGTACTCAAAGTACTACAGCTTCCCTGAAATAAATGGTTTAACCGATATCGCAGTACTTGATAAGAACACCGTTTTGTTCTTAACAAAAGATTCGGTTCATAAATATTCAATTCAGTAACTAAACTAAAAACAAATTAATTAATGGCTGGTATTACTTATCCCGATAGGGATATTAAAACGGGTGATATCAAAGGCTGTTTTCTTAAGAAAGGAAAACATCATGGCAAAAGATTTAAATAAAGTAATGCTTATCGGCAGGCTGGGACAGGATCCCGAGCTTAAATACACACAAAGCGGTGTAGCCGTAGTTTCATTTTCAATGGCAACAGGCAGCAAGTGGAAAGACCAGGAAGGTAACTGGCAGGAAAGAACCGAATGGCATAACTGCAAAGCCTGGAGAAATTTGGCTGAAATAGTAAGCAACTATCTTAAAAAAGGCAGCAAGATTTATGTTGAAGGCAGGCTTGAAACTTCTAACTGGGAAGATGAGAACAAGAAAAAGCATTACAAGACTGAAATAGTTGTTGACGAAATGATAATGCTTGATTCAAAAGGCGATAACTCCGGAGGCGGAAGTGGTGGTAATTACAGCTCAACCAAACCCGCAGGTAAACCTGCAACAACAACAGATGACGATTTGCCGTTCTAGTTTAAAATGAAATAGAAATAGATCAAAGGCTGGCTTAGTGATAAGGCAGCCTTTTTTGTTGGAGTGATACAGGCACTCATCGGCTGACTTAGAGTCATCCGATGAGTTTTAAGTTCTCCCCGTTGTTGGTCTTGTGACCAACAACTATATGTTTCCGCAGAGTCTCTCGTTTTTTGAGGACTCTGCGGATTAACTAAATAAGCCAACACTCATCGGATGACTCCAAGTCATCCGATGAGTATTTCACCATCGAGAGCCGTAGTACATTCCCAAACTGGAGTTTGGGAATGAGAAGGAAGAATTTACATTAAGCGCTTCGACTCCGCTCAGCGCGACTGTTTATACTATAAAAGCCTCTATTCATAGAGGCTTTTATGTTTATTTATAATATACTTAGCTATTTATAGTTCAGGATATATCCATCTTCTTTGAAGATGTGCGCTATGAGCGCTGTACGCATCCAAAGTCCGTTGACTTCCTGCTTCCAGTACCATGCGCGCTGGTCTTTATCAATTTCCGGGGGAATCTCATTCCGGCGGGGGAGCGGATGCAGTATCACTGCATCGGACTTCATTTGACGCAATAACGCTGATTTCAGGTAAAATGTGGTGTAATCTATGGTTTTCGATTCATGCTGCTTATCATATTCATCCTGTATCCTGGTATAATAAAATACATCAGCTTTTTTTATGTATTTTTCAAGGTTATCTGATTCTTCAAAACTAATCTTTTCCTTAAGCAGATATGCCCTTATATCATCGGGTATTTTAAGTTCCTCAGGTGATAAAAATACGAACTTAATGCCATCAAAATTACTGAGCATGTAAACCAGCGACCGCACGGCTCTGCCGCGCTTGAGATCACCGATAATTGCAATTGTTTTATTCTTTACCTTACCTTTAAAGGCTCTGCATAACGTGTAAACATCAAGCAATGCCTGTGTTGGGTGCTCATGTGGACCCGATCCGGCATTGATTATCGGTATCGGTTTATCGGAATTGTTAAACATCAGCGCGGCTTTTTCGGCTAGATTCTCCTCAACGTGGCGCATAATTATCATATCTGTGTATGAGTGCATCGTTTCAAGGGTATCTTCAATGGATTCACCCTTAACTTCGCTGGAATAACCCGCTGAGCGCATATCGCTTGTTTTAATGCCGAGTATTTGACACGCATTATTGAATGATAAGTAAGTTCGGGTTGATGGCTGCGCAAAATACAGCACTGCGCGCTTATGTGAAAGTATGGACTGTAAGAAATCCAGCCCGTCTTTCGTCTTTGCTATCTTTCTGATGCGGTCAGCAAGCTCAAACAGTCCATACAGCTCACTGCGGCTGAACTGCTGCGCGGAAAGAACGTGATATATTCTGCCTGAGGCGAGAAGCTTAAGCCGTTTTTTTTCGCTCAGCTTTTCAGCTTCTCCCCAGGTACTTATTTTACTTTTTTGTGAAATTTTCTTAACCGTAGTTTATATTTTATTTATATTTTTTAATAAATTCAGTTAAAATCTGTGTTAAGTCAGGTCTGCCAACTTCCTGCAGATCGTAATCGATCCTTACAGCAGGTTTATTGATCTTTATAACACGTCTCAGGTCAATTGGAGTGCCAATAATGACGGCGTCACACGGTACTTTGTTGATTGTCGTTTCAAGATCCTTCATCTGCTTATCGCCGTATCCCATTGCCGGAAGCAAAATGCCGATTCCCGGGTATTTATCATAGGTATCTTTGATGCTCTTTACAGCGTAGGGTCTCGGGTCAATGACCCCGGCAGCTTCAAATTTCTGCGCTGCAATTGTACCTGCGCCGTATTTCATTTCGCCATGCGTTAAAGTGGGACCGTCTTCAACAACAAGAACTCTCTTAACGCGAATTAACTTAATATCATTTGGATTTTCAAGTGAAATAGGGGAGGCTGCTTCAACTATTTTTGCAGTTGGATTAAGCTTTAACACATTATCTCTAACTGTATTAATTTGCTCCAAATTAGCGGAATCTATTTTATTGATTACTATCACATCAGCTAAATGAATATTCGTCCTGCCGGGATAGTAACTCATTTCGTGTCCGGCCCTGTGGGGGTCAACGACTGTTATGGTTAAATCAGATTTATAAAATGACATATCATTATTTCCGCCATCCCATATTATAACATCAGCCTCTTTTTCAGCTTCGCGAAGTATAGCTTCGTAATCTACTCCGGCGTAAATAACGTTTCCGCGTGAAATATGCGGCTCATATTCTTCCATTTCTTCGATGGTACAATCGTGTTTTTTCAGATCGCTTATAGCTGCAAAACGCTGAACTTTCTGTTTGGCTAAGTCACCATACGGCATTGGATGCCTTACGGAAACCGTATTCAAACCGAGTCTTTGTAATACATCAACAACTTTGCGGGAGGTCTGGCTTTTGCCTGCACCCGTACGGCTTGCAACCACTGCAATAACCGGCTTTGTGGATTTCACCATTGTATTTGCGGCTCCCAGTGTAATGAAATCTGCTCCGGCGGCGTTAACCATTGCTCCTTTTGCCATTACATACGGAAAGGGGACATCTGAATAGGAAAATATTACCTGGTTAACTTTGAATTTTTTTATAAGTTCCGGTAAGTCTGATTCAGGGTGAATTGGTATGCCTTTGGGATAAAGCTTTCCGGCAAGACTTGCCGGGTATTTACGGTCATCTATGTTTGGAATTTGTGTTGCTGTGAAAGCCACAACATTATATAACGGGTTGTTGCGGTAAACAACATTGAAGTTGTGGAAATCTCTTCCGGCAGCGCCCATGATGATAACATTAATTTTAGTCATATCTGTAGATGTTTAGTGATTAACATATACAAATATAGCACTTAATGTCACGGGCAACTATGATTTAAGTCATTAAATAAATAGGGTTTAAGTGATTTAAACAAGGAATTATATGAAAATGTCAAATGTCAAAATCCAAATGTCAAAAATATAAAAGTAATATATGTGTTTCTTATAAGATTATTTCAGCACAGGCGCATAATTTCCCAGCTTCAGCTCGTCGATCTGTTTAACTTTAAAATCCAGCGACTCATTTTTCAGCTTTTTTTGTAAAATATTATTATTTACGTGTATTTGGAGTCTGCACTGATCAAAATACTCCTTTAAGCCTTCAACTTTCAGTCTGATTGTCTCTGATGCGTTTATTGCGTCTGCATCAGCGGGAAATCTGAAGCTGTTGGCATAATCAATATGAGCATTCACGTCGGTAACAAATACGTTGAGTGTATCCATATCCTTCAATATCAATTCTTCTGTAGCGTCGTTTTGATAGCTTTGCATAAGCCTGAACTGAGCCTGCTCACGGTAAAACATGGAATCAAGCTTGGCCAGTGCGAACTGCCAATCGGCTTTCCAGTCACTTTGAGAAAATATATTTGAAGAAATTACAGCAGATAAAAATATAGACAGATATATAAAATATTTCAGCATTGTTGGATTTGATTAATTAACATATCAAAAGTAATTAACTAAAACAATAAAAGCAATCATCCAAAACCCCAAATTTGCGGTATAACTAAATATAGAAAAACAGCTCATTTTCACATATTGTTAAAGAAATGAGAAATAATATATATTATGTAAAGTTGAATGTTGTATTAAATGTTGATAATTATTCAGATTTCTAACAGTTTTAAATTTCACTTCCCCTATTGTACTGTGTATCCGGGTTATGTTTGGTTAAAGTGATTTGTGTGGATCAAGAAAAATTGATATTTCCGTCGATTATTCTATAGCAAAGCATGCCGAATGTTACTCATGGCAGATTCTGTGTTGCGCACCATTGCATACCATTTGGTATCATACCAAATGGTATGATACAACACAGTATGCGGCAAATAACTATTATACCGATAGGTATAATACCTGTGGGTATGATCTTGGTTGAAAATGGAATAAATTAGAATAGGCGGGCATATCAAAGCTCTAGTGTAACTGAAAATAAATCATATTTATTTCCATTATTTCTGCTAAATAAATTGATAAAATGGTGAAATTCTGTTATTTTTGTAAATGGAACTAAATTTCTACTTAATACTGGCGCTCCTTTTATTTACAATCGGGGTAATTGGAGTTTTAACACGCAGAAATGCTATAGTTGTGTTTATGTGTATTGAATTGATGCTCAATTCAGTTAACCTTGTGTTTGTTTCGTTCTCATCTTTTCTGGGAAACCTGAACGGGCAGATATTTGTATTCTTTATTATGACCGTAGCCGCAGCCGAGGCTGCAGTTGGACTCGCTATTATCATAGCCCTTTACCGCAATAAATCAACAATTAACCTGGATGAAATTAATATTTTAAAATGGTAGATTACTTCTATTTAATTACGGTTTTACCTCTGGTTGGATTCCTTATAAACGGACTTTTTGGCGCTAAGATCAAAAATGAAAAAGTATCAGGAATTATAGGCTCACTGATGGTATTGGGTTCGTTCATAATTACGGTTATGGCATACCTGCATATCACCTCACTTCCTGAAAATTCCAGGACAATAACCATTCCCCTATTTAACTGGATAACAACAGGTTCACTTAACATCAGCGCGGCATATCTGGTTGATCCGCTCTCGGTAACAATGTGTCTCATAATTACCGGTGTCGGATTTTTGATCCATATTTATTCGATCGGTTACATGCATGGTGATAAAGGATTCGCGAGATTCTTTGCATTCTTAAACCTCTTCTTATTCGCAATGCTTAACCTGGTTCTCGGCGATAACATGCTGCTGATGTTCCTTGGCTGGGAAGGCGTTGGTTTATGTTCATACCTGCTTATCGGTTTCTTTTATGAAAAGAAATTCGCGGGCGATGCTGCCAATAAAGCTTTTTGGGTAAACCGTATTGGTGATTTTGGCTTCATGATAGCCATGTTCTTCATCTTCACAAGTTTTGGAACTCTCAATTTTCTTGGTATAAATACTGCAATAGCAACCGCGGCGGTACCGGTTTCTATGTTCACAATAATTACTTTAATGTTGTTTGTTGGCGCAACGGGTAAATCCGCGCAGATACCGCTTTATGTCTGGCTCCCGGACGCTATGGCGGGTCCGACCCCTGTATCAGCGCTCATTCACGCCGCAACGATGGTAACAGCCGGCGTATATATGATTGGCAGGACTTCCCTGCTGTTTGCGCACGCGCCAATAACAATGGAAGTTGTAATGATAATCGGCTGTCTTACAGCCTTTATGGCGGCAACAATTGCAGTCGCGCAAAACGATATTAAAAAGATCCTCGCATATTCAACAGTTAGTCAATTAGGCTTTATGTTCATGGCGATGGGCGCCGGCGCGTTTTCAACGGGTATATTCCATGTTACAACCCACGCGTTTTTTAAAGCGCTTATGTTCCTCGGAGCCGGCGCGGTTATTCACGGAATGCACGATGAACAGGATGTAACAAAAATGGGCGGCCTGAAAAATAAAATGAAAATTACATTCCTTACCTTCTTAATGGGCGGAATTGCAATTTCAGGTATTCCCCCGTTCAGCGGATTTTTCAGCAAAGACGAAATTCTCGCGAAGCTGTTCTTCGGCGGTCATTATGCAGTATTCGGCATTGCCGTACTCACGGCGTTTATGACAGCATTTTACGTGTGGCGACTAATAAGCTTAACGTTCTACGGTAAACCGAGATACGATGAATCCCACGTTCACCCGCATGAATCACCCGCATTAATGACAGTACCGCTGATAATTCTCGCGATACTTTCTGTAGTGGGCGGCTTCATAGGCATTCCGCATATAATCGGTCCGAACCTGATAGAACACTGGCTGGAGCCTGTATTCGCTCCCGCTTTAGCCATACTGCCTGAGCATCATGTTGTGGTTTCAACTGAAATTGGATTGATCGTAACTTCAGTACTGGTTGCAGTTATAGCAATTATAATTTCGCTTAAGATGTTTAAGTCCGGCGAAAGACTCGATGCCTTTTCAGGCGGATTCTACAACCTGCTTCGCGATAAGTACAGAGTTGATGAGCTTTACAATAAGATAATAATTGCGCCATTAATGTGGCTAACTGAAATTTTTTATAAGATACTTGATGTAAAGATCATAGATGGTGCTGTAAACGGTACGGCAAAATTCTTCAACAGCCTTTCACTCGATTGGCGAAAGCTGCAAACAGGTATAATTCAGGATTACGCGGTATTTTCAGTTGCGGGTATAGTAGCTATATTGTTATACATCCTGCTGCGATAAATTAAAATAGAATATACTTTAGATATCAGTTTTTTGAACGGATATTTAGAGGAGGAGAAAAGGGATAGGTTGAATAAACTTATCCTTTTTTATTTACTGCAGGTTTCTGTTTATTAACGCTTCGCATGATTTTTAGTTGGGGAAAAATATTTCAGTAAGTTCCCTGGTGTTTGCCGCCATGAATACCGGCTCCAGTTTAGCAAGTTCATCCACGCTTCCATATCCATACGTAACAGCAATTGAATCGATTCCGTTTACTTTTGCGCCGTTTATATCATGGTACCTGTCCCCTATCATTACACACTCACTTTTGATCAGCCCGTTCATTAAAATTGCATCCGCAATCAGCTTATCCTTCGGTTTATTATCCGCTGACATATCTGAGCCGTGAATACTGTTGAAGTATTCCTTAAGGTTGAAATGATCAAGAACAGTAATCGCGAACTGAAGCGGCTTTGAGGTTGCAATATAAAGCCTGAAACCGCTATCATGCAGTTTATGGATAAGCTCATCCATTCCCGGGTAAACTGTGTTTTCAAACAGACCCGTTTCCGCATAATGCTCCCTGAAATGTTTTACGGCAATGTCAGAATCAGCTGTACTCATATTATGCCGTTCGGTATAATATGCCCGCAAGGGCGAACCTATATAGCTTCGCAGCATGTCAATATCATTTTCTGCCAGATCAATTCTGGTTAGAGAGTGGAGATAAGAGTTAATTATTCCCGGGCTTGAATCAGTAATAGTCCCGTCAAGATCGAAGAGGATATTTTTATATTTCACTATTTGGTGTTTAGTTTTAGTTCTGCCGCCCGTTTCTTTTCAGCTTTGGTTAAAAACGCTACTGCAATTAATATAAAGCCGAGCGTTATCCAGTCTTCAGTAACGGGATATTTCCCGCCAAATACAATCGCAAACAGCAGCGTAGCTGCCGTTCCGGCTATAAGTGAGGTTAATCGGTTAACCAGACCCGCAAATGTAGCCGTTCTTCCTTTGAACATGAATATGAAAACAGAAAAGAACGCCAGCAATCCAAATGCTAGCCCTGATATCATTGCCCATCCCCATAAGCTGTCAGGTGCAGTGAATGCCTCACGGAACTGAACGATCTGCGTCAGGTCCCACCCGAAAAGATCAGTCGCGTTGAATAAAATGATCCCGCCGATCAACATCGAAAGCGTTGCTGCTATCTGCTCAATAGCGAAGAAGGCTTTGTTATCCTGCTTAACGCCTTTACCGCGGGTGTTTTTGTAGTAATTCATTATGTAAATTCGAATGGAATACGCTATAAGATATGCTGTTAATATAGACATTGCGGCGGTAGAACCCACAAAATCAAAACTGCCGGGTTTAAGATTGACCAGATTGGCTGCTACTGCGATAACAGCGAACATAACAGCAACATTCTCTTCCCAATAGACACGTTTTGTCAGAATGCCCTGCTTTATCTGTATAGCGTCAATTATCCTGCTGATAACAATTATACTCCCCCGCATAATCACCATCGCAACCATAACACTAATAGGAAGTGTGTACATAAGTGTGGTTGTTGGAATTACAACTGCGGTACATACGCCCGAAGGTATTATGTAAAGCAGCTCTGATGGTATCTTCATACCCATAAAGTTCGCGTATGAATTAGATGCCATTCTGTACCATCTGAATAACAATACTACAACCAGTGCGAGCAGATTGCCGCCAATTGTATTATAAACAAGATAGTTGATCTCCAGCATACCGGGGAATCCCTGTTCGGGACTTCCAAGGAAATACTTTACAGAAACGCCGGTTATTACATATAACACAAAATATCCGATACAGAACTGTATCAGCTGCCGTGAACTGCCTTCTTCTGATTTAAATATCATTTTTCATTATTTTAATGTCCGCCTCTGCCGGGTCTGGCATTCCATAATTTAAGCATTAATATTGCTCCTATAACCGAAAATCCTATCATACTGGGTCCCCATGAACCCCAACCGTAAGTTTCAATAAGCCAGCCGGCCCCCACACCCATTACTGAACCGCCTACATACTGCATACCATCAAACATGCCGGCAGCTGTTGCTGCTGCGCGTTTACCCCCAAAATCCATAGATGCCGTGCCCGAGAGCATTGAGTGCACCATTGAAATGGCCAGCGAATTAAGCGTGAATGCAATAATAATTGCTTCAAGGCTTGGCGCTAAGGCCACTATTGTTAAAGAGATTATCTGAATTACATAACCTAAAAATGCCACAGGCGGCCTGCGGGATTTAAACACTTTATCAGACATGAAACCTGCAATAAATGCGCCCGCAATTCCGGCAATTACCACCGCAAAAGCGTTTCGCTGGAAAACCGGACTCGAAAGTTCCAAATGATGGACTTCCTGCATATATCTGGGGAACCACTCTTCAAACCCTTTTCTTACCAATCCTGTGCAAAATTCAGCAATTGCTATTGTTATGGCTATTGGATTGGTAAATACCTTCTTGGCTACATAAGCAAGCGTGATCTTCTCGGTATCCCCGCTGGTAGCGTCCTGCGGATCAAAATCACCTAATCCTGCATCCTTTGGGGTATCTTTTACAAACATAAATGTTAAAATTGTAAAAACTCCAACTATCATTGCCGGTAAGAAGAATTTCCATTGCCACGGGAGACCCGCAACAAGGGCAGTTGTCATCAATGCGTAAACAGCAAACCTGCCGCTTTGAATCATAGAGCCGAATATTGCTGAAAATACTCCTCTTTCCGTTACGTGGAACCATCCGGCATTAACTTTTATAAGCGCTAATGCGCTGTAAGACTGGAAATATTGGTTCAGGGTCCACATACTTGCCAGGTAGATCAGCATAAAAGTGCCTGTACCTAAAAATCCAAGGTAAGCCGCCAAACCGAAAGCAACATTAAATACACAGGCGCCTGCAGCGCCCACTATCATTGCCTTCCTGCCGCCCCATCTATCGGCAATTGGCCCGTTGAAAATTGCTGAAAGTCCGTATAATAAGGTACTTATTGTTATGATTGTACCGATCTCAGTCTTGGAAAATCCAAATGTATCACTCAGCTGCTTGTTTGCGAACCCGAAGTTGTATCTTGCCATGTACATGGCTGCATAGGTTAGCCCAAGTGTCATCCAGTTAACTCCCCGTCTTTTTTTGAATGCGGGTGAATGTACCGGTTTCTCTAATAACTTATCCATAGTATTTGCAGTAACAGATTTATTTTGAGATTGAGTTAAATGTAAACAACTATTATTATTATAAAATGTTTGGAGTTGATCTCCAAATATAAACAAAAACTTAAACAAATTTAATGCTAGTAATAGGAAGAAATCCGGTAATAGAAACCCTGAAGTTTGCTCCGCAAACTATAGAAAAAATTATTTTACTGAACACCGTAAACGATAATAAAATAAGAGAAATAGAAAACTCAGCTAAATCAAAAAATATTACCGTTGAAAAGCAGTCAAAAGCTTACTTTGAAAAGTTACTCGATAAGAACGATAAATCTGAAGGCATCTCCCAGGGAATATTCGCGGAGGTCAAAGATTTTGAATATACAAAAACCACTGAAATTCTTAAATCGCTGAATGAAAAGCAAAAAACCACATTGATAATCCTTGATGAAATACAGGATCCCCATAACTTTGGCGCAATAATCAGAACGGCGGTTTCCGCCGGTGCGGACGGAATAATAATTTCCGACAAAAATTCCGTAAAAGTGAACCATACAGTGATAAAAACATCTTCGGGTGCCACCAACTACATCAAAATCTCGAAAGAACCGAATATTTACAAGACCATTGAGGTTTTACAGGAAAACAACTACAAAATTATAGCTACAGTGTTAAAAACTGATGAAGATATCTATAATTTTATTTTCCCTGATAAATGCGCTCTGGTTTTTGGAAGCGAAGGCGAAGGTTTACGGAAAAATATTATAAATCTGTGTGATAACCTTGTGAAGATACCTATGATAGGGAAAATGGATTCCTTGAATGTTTCAGTCTCAGCAGGGGTATTTTTATATGAAATATTAAGGCAAAGAGCGTTTAAGAGCTGATTACTCAACCAGGTTTGATAGAATCATCTTCGGTATTGCCGAAATCCGGGTCTTCCCCATCGAGCAGGTGAGACCAGTCCTCATTCAGCATTGCAATTGCCCTCGTCTCATCTGAGCTTTTTACGTAAATCAATATAGGAATACCCGTTGATGCCTTGCCTATGATCCGGCTACCGAGTTCATCTGAGAGCGTATCGGCTTTGTTTTTTGTTTCGTATTGGATCTCTCTATCACGAAGCAAAGCTTCTATCAATTCTGATTCCATGTAGTCATAGGTTTCACAAAGCACCGTCCAATCCTGCCTCTCTGAACTTTCCCCCGTATTTTCCATATCAAAACTCAATGTCATTTAATAAGTACCATTTTTTTCGATGAAAAGTAATCGCCTGCCTGCAAAGTATAGAAGTAAATTCCGCTTGGCAGCTGCGCAGCGTTGAAACTTACGGTTCTATCCCCTGCTCTCTGATATGAATCGGCTAATTTACTTACCAGCTTACCTGTGATATCGTAAACATTGATCTTAACATACGTATTTTCGGGTAGTGAATAACTTATCTTTGTAACAGGATTAAACGGATTTGGATAGTTTTGTTTCAACTCAAACCCTGAAGGAACTTCACTGCCGTTTGAGCTTATTGCAATAGGTCCAACTGAGCTCCTGAGCACATATAAGCCGGTTGACCTGTCAGAAGCAGCTATCTTGCCGCTTGGGAACATATATACCCCCCAGCAGCCGTCATATGTGAAACCGTTGTTTTGAGGATAGGTATCATACCATGCGATTTCTATTGGTTGAGCAGGATTTGAGATATCAAGAAGCCTTACACCACAGGTGTAATGCGCTACAAGCGCATAGTTACCGTATATTTCGACGTTATGCACTATAGAAGAATCAATATCTGCCGGCTGCCAATCGGCAACAAGCAGCGGATTCATAATATCTTCAACATCCCATACCTTCAGCAGCCTGGGAAAGCCGCCTATCTCATCGGTAACATAAAGATGATTCCCATTTTCTGTAATTGCAGTATTGTGCGGGCCCGGAAGCGGAACGTTTAGCCACCTGTTAATTGTCCGCATACTGTCTTTATCAACGGCATCAATTGCGTAAATATAGCCGTCAAAAATGGCCGCAGCCCATATGGTATCATTCACAACGCGGCAGTCATGTATATAATTCACATACCAATCACCCCGTTTTACGGGATTCACCGGGTCAGCGGATACATCAAAAATGAATATTCCCCCGCCGTTGTAGTCTCCGCCGTTTAAATACAAATACGGACCCTCCTGTGAAATAGTATGTGTCCTGGCGTAGCCGCCAAAGGTGATAGTATTTACCAAAGAAACAGAATCCGGAAGGTACTGAAGATCAACCACCTGCAGACCACTGCCGTATGCTTCTGAAACAATGTAGGCATAGTGACCGAAAGTCTTGAACTCCCGCCAAAGTGAGGTTAACCCCTGTACAAACCCTGATTCAGTTACATTATTTGTATCAGTAATATTGTAAAACGCAGTTCCATCAGCACACCCAAGTATGGCATATTCTTTCCCGTCGGGAGCCGTGTATCCCCAGATCGCGGAATAGTAATTGGTGAAATGCTCGTTCTTATTCGCGATCAATCGCATATTGCTGTTCGGCAATTGCGAAAATACAGGCAATGAAATGATAATGAGGACTAATACAACCTTTAAAGTAATTTTCATATTCCAAGTTAATTATCTGAATACACAAAAACAATAACACATTATATCAATAAAAAAAGCCCGCTTTTATAAGCGGGCTTTAAAAGAACTGAACAAGTATCTACTTGCTTAACACTAATTTTTTTGTATCTCTAAAACCCTCATTTGTAACAAGTGAATAGAAATAAATACCGCTTGAAAGTCTTGCAGCGTCAAAATTGACTTTGTATGAACCCGCAATCTTAAATTCATCAGCAAGCAGCGCAACTTCTCTGCCAACGACATCGTACATTTTTAATGTAACGTAAGTTGATTTCGGAATATTATATTCGATCGTTGTTGAAGGATTGAACGGGTTTGGATAATTCTGCTTAAGCGAAAATCCCGCAGGAATGGTTTCATTGCCGGCAAGACCTGTGATATTACTGCCGACTTTTATCACGAACAATCCGCCTGACATATCAGACCCGATGATTTTGCCTGATGAAGGGAACATAAAAACTCCCCAGCAGCCGGCAAACTGAGCAGAGTTGCTCGATGGATATGTATCGTACCAAGCAATTTCTGTTGGTGCCTGCGGATTAGAAATATCCAGTATCCTTATACCTGCAGTATAATGAGCAACTACTGCAAGATTATTGTAGATCTCAACATTATGAACAATTGCTGTTGTAATATTAGTTGGCTGCCATGAAGTTACCAAAGTAACATTATTAAGGTCTGACTTATTCCAAACCTTAAGTTTACCGTTAGGTGCCGAAGTCTCGTCTGTGGTGTATATAAATCTCCTGTCGTTTGGAATAGCGCAGTTATGCGGGAACGGATTGGGATTATTTACCCAACTCCCTATGCTTACGAGATTATCTTTATTTGCCGCGTTAATCACAGAAATTGTTCCCGGCGGATCGTAAATATTACATGCATAAATGGTATCATTTAGTACGCGTGAGTCATGAACATAAAAATTTGACCATGATCCACGCTTAACAGGTGACTGCGGATTGGTAATATCCAGAATTGTAATTCCGCCCTGATCTGAACCGCCAAAAGTATTATCACCACCATGAAGATAAATATATGGACCTGATTGAGAAATTGAATGTGTTTTGCTGTAATTTGTGTATGAATAAGTCGCTACAAGGCTTACGGAATCAGGTAAATACTGCAATGCTATTATCTGAAGCCTGCTGTTCGTACCTTCTGAAACAACATATGCGTAGCTTGAAAATACTTTCATTTCGCGCCACCCGGATTGAACCCCCGGCACAAAATCGACTTCATGTATATTTGCAGTATCGGTGATATCGTAGAATGCTGTTCCTGTGTTACAGCCCAAAATGGCGTACTCTCTGCCGTTCGGTCCGGCATATCCCCACAAGGCGGAATAGCCGTTACCATGATCATCCTTCTGTGCAAGAAGTGTTGTGTTCTGATTCGGAAGCTGAGAATAAACTGAAACAGATCCGAAGAAAACAAATATTACAAGGACTAAAACAATTCTAAACTTATTTTTCATTCTTTATTTGTTTAAGATCATTTTTTTAGTTTCTGAAAAACCTTTATCCGTGGTTAACGTGTAGAAATAAATTCCGCTTGAAAGCCTGCCGCCATCAAAACTTATTTTGTGCGCGCCTGCGTTCCTGTACTCATCAGCAAGCAATGCTACCTGTCTTCCGAGGATATCAGTTACTTTTAATGTAACGTGACCTGAGGCTTTCAGATTGAAATCGATATATGTTGTAGGGTTAAAGGGATTTGGATAATTCTGTTTTAACTCAAATTTCTCAGGAGTTCCATTTTCCGGATCATTAATGCCAACCAATGGAATTGTAGGCTTTACTACATAGAGACCGGTCTGTCTGTCAGACCCGATTATTTTGCCTGATGGGAACATATAAACACCCCAGCAGCCATTATATGTGTTATTGTTGTTTGATGGGTATGTATCATACCACGCAACTTCTGTTGGTGCAACCGGATTTGATATATTCAGCAGTCTAATTCCCGCTGTGTAATGAGCAACTAACGCATAGTTGCCGTAAATTTCTACATTGTGTACAATTGAATTCGTTATTCCTGTAGGCTGCCAGTTTGCAACAAATGTAACGTTTGATAAATTTGAAATATTCCATATCTTAAGCTTACCCGGGGGTGTAGATGTTTCATCGGTTGTATAGATATAAGTTCTGCCCGGTGTTAAAGCCGCATTATGCGGAAACGGGTTTGGATTATTAACCCATGAAGCTATTGTTGTTAGATTATCTTTGTTTGAAGCATTAATAACTGTAACAGTTCCCGGTGGATCATAAATATTACACGCGTAAATAGTGTCATTTCTAACCCTGCTATCGTGTACGTATTCAGTATTCCAACCCCCTCTTTTAACCGGTGAAATTGGATTAGTGAGATCCACAACTGTGACACCCTGACCAAAACTCGAATTACAGCCGTGTAAATATAAATACGGGCCATCCTGAGAAATTGAATGTGTGGTAGTATGTCCGGCCATGTTTGATGTGCCAACCAGGCTGACCGATGCAGGCAGATTGGCAAGATTAATTATCTGTATTTTGCTGTTATTAGCTTCTGATACTACATAAGCATAATTTGAAAATACTTTCATTTCACGCCAGTTGCTTGTTGGTCCGGTAATAAAACCTACTTCAACAATATTCGCAGAATCCGTAACATCAAAAAAAGCAGTGCCCGTTGCACAGCCTAATATTGCATATTCCCGCCCGTTTGGAGCCACATAACCCCAAAGCGCTGAATACAGATTACCGCCTGTGCCGGGGTGAGTATTCCTGTTAGCTAATAAAGTCATATTACTATTGCCAAGCTGAGCGAAAATATTGTTGCCGGAGAGAGCAAATAGTGAGAGCATCAGTAATAAAGCCAGAAAGTATTTCTTCAATTTCATTTTAATGATTATTTTATAAAATTTTTGTTAGAATCAGACGTGATTATAGGAAAATATGTTGTAACAAGCAATATGCAATATATTGCCTATATTAGTCATATTTACTACTGATTTTTATCGTCTTTTTCGGGATTTTCTATGTTAAATTGCTTAATTTTGGTGTAAAGGTGGCTGCGCTGAATATCAAGCGCTTCTGCGGTTTTAGAAATGTTCCAGTTATTATCTGTAAGCTTCCTTTCAATAAATATCTTCTCTGATATATCCTGAAAATCACGCAGCGTGCTTTCTGAATTTATAAGCTTATCCATTTCTGAATTGTATGACCTGTTTTCAGCTTCAATGTTTTTCCTGTCGATAACATCTGAATCCGAAAGTATTATCAGTCTTTCAATTGTGTTCTTAAGCTCCCTTACATTTCCGGGCCATTTGAGCGAGCTTAAATACTCCAATGCTTTCGGAGTAAATGTTTTTTCAGGCATATCATTTTTAAGTGTGATCTCTTTCGTGAAGTGGCAAACAAGCTCCGGTATATCTTCTTTCCTGTTCCTTAAAGGCGGTAACACCAGCGTTAATACGTTTAGCCTGTGGAAAAGATCTTCCCTGAACCTGCCTTCGGCTATTAGTTCCGTAAGATTGCGGTTAGTTGAAGCAATCACCCTTACATCCACGGGAATGAAATTGCTGCTGCCCAGCGGCTCAATTTTATTTTCGCCAAGTACGTTAAGCAGTTTCCCCTGTGATTCCATACTAAGATCAGCTATCTCATCAAGGAAAAGCGTTCCCCTATCGGCCATTTCAAATCTGCCTATTCGCCTGCCGGGCGAAAATGAAAGATAACCTTCTACACAACCGAACAATTCTACTTCCAGAAGGTCTTTGGGTATAATAGCGCAGTTCAAATGAATGAAGGGCTTTTCTGCTCTGTCGCTCAGCTTATGTATCTGCTTCGCGGCAAGCTCTTTACCGGTGCCGTTTTCGCCGGTAATCAATACGCGGCTTGATGTGGAAGCAATTTTACTTACCTGGTCCTTAAGCCTTCTCATTTCATCACTTGCCCCCAGAAACTCAGCTTCGGCATCGAATTTCTGCTTCATGCTCTCGTTTTCAGCAAGCAGCTTTTTGTAATTCAAACCATTCTGAATTGTTAATTTCAGTCTTTCAACATCAAAAGGTTTGGAAATGAAATCATATGCGCCAAGCTTTGTTGTCTGCACGGCTGTTTCTATGTTACCGTGGCCTGATATCATTATTACGATCGACTGCTTGTCGATCTTGCGGAGCTCCTGCAGTACTTCAATACCATCCATCTTCGGCATCCTGATATCAAGTAAAACCAGGTCAGGCGCGGTTTCTTTGAATTTCTCAATACCGGTGGGGCCGTTAAACGCCCTTTCGATCCTGAAGCCATCATGCTCAAGTATCATTTTAAGGACATCTACAATGGCCTTATCGTCTTCAATGATCAAAATTGTATTCATATTCAAATTAGTGAAACCTGAAGAGAATTTTCAGGTTGATTTCTGTTTCGGCGCGCCAGGTTCTTTCTTTTCGGGCATTATATATTCCCTGTACAATTCCTGCAGCCCCGGGAAATACTCAAGTATCTTATCAAACAAAGCGGGCGCCACTTTTGTAACAGTTCCGTATAGCAATGAGCTTTCCCTTGTCTCACGGGACGGAATATCAGCCACAGATAAGTTGTAAAGCAGCACGCTTGCCACAAGTAATCCCTGGAGGAATCCGATAACTGTACCCAATATCTTATCTATCAAACTTGTACCGGAATTCATATTGGCTATGAATCTCGCAAGCCATATTGATGCGCCGTAAACAATACCTATAATTACAAGGAAAGCCAGAACGTTAACAAATACCGGGTTTTCTTTGATAACCCCGGAAAGCAAACCTGCCACAGGTTCATAAAACTTGACGGCAAGAACAAACCCGAGGATTATTCCGGCTATGCCGAGAAGCTTCCTAAGGAAACCTTTTCGGAATCCGAAGAATGTTGGTAAAGTTACCAGTAAAACAATTATTATATCTAACCAGTTCAATGTTATGTTTCGGAAATAAAAAAACACAAAGCCTCATTTCTGAAACTTTGTGTTTGAAAGATCAATTACAGAATTTTATCAGTTCTTGAATTCAGATTCAAATCTTTTTGATTCATTGATGTACTTTGATTTTGGATATTGTTCTTTTAATTTAGCAAATACCCTTTTGGCGTTTTCTTTATCACCCGCGTTAGTAAATGAACGTACGGCATAGAACAGGTTTTCCTGATTTATAACTACGCTTTTATTTACATTTGCCGCTTTTTCAAAGTACTCGCCGGCCTTTTTCAGATCGCCCTTTGCTTCGTAAACCGCACCCATACCTGAAATACATGAAGATTTTATAATGTCATTATCGCCGCCGTAATTATCAAACTGCTTTAACGCATTGTCATAATCTTTCATATTGAAATAACAGTTTCCAAGATACAGCTTGGCGGTTTCACCGCTTTCGGTGCTGCCGTACTGATCGACAATGCTTGCAAGACCGGTGATATTTGCGGCCGGATCCCCGTTTATAGCTTCGGGATACTTGCCCTGCTCATACAATGTTATAACCGCTGAAAGTTTTACTTCGGCTTCTTCATTCTTAGCGCTCTTATTGCTGAAATAAAGGAATCCAACAACTACCAGGGCTATTAAAACACCAACTCCGATGTAAATCTTTTTCTTATTTTCGTCATTATCAAGCCAGTTCCTGGCTTCAAAATAACCCGTAACAAGTTTATCTTTCTTTAATTCTTTATGCGTTATCTTTTTTCGTGCTTTTAATGAAGACATCAAAAAACCTTTCTTAAAAAATGTAGTATTCCTGTGATTACAAACGACAAATATAGGCAAAAAATAGCAATTATTCAAAGAAAATATTACTGTATAATCCTCTGTAACGGCATATTATTACTTTACCTGAAAAATGTTCTGGCTACATCGTAGAAATCGTCGCCAACCAACTTCAGATCTTTTACAGCCTCTTCGATCGGAATATCTATAATTTCTGTTCCGCGAAGCGCAGCCATCCGGCCAAACTTTCCATCTTTAACCATTTCAACGGCGTGAACGCCAAACCTGCTGCCCAGTACCCTGTCATAAGCTGTTGGTGAACCGCCTCTCTGTATATGACCAAGTATTGTCGCACGGGTTTCTACACCGGTTTTCTTTTCAATGATCTCTGCCAACAGGTTAGCTATCCCACCAAGCCTTACATGCCCGAAAGCATCAAGTTTTTGGTCCTGTAATACCATCTCGGAATTCTTCTGATCTGATTCGCTTATTTTCGCTCCTTCAGCCACGACTATGATAGAAAATGTTCGGCCGCGTTTTTCCCGGTCATCCATTACCTTTATGACTTCATCCAGTTTTATTTCTTTTTCAGGTATTAAGATAAGGTCCGCTCCGCCTGCAATGCCTGCGTGCATTGCTATCCAGCCGGCATGCCTGCCCATTACTTCAATTATCATAGCGCGGTGATGTGATTCCGCGGTCGTATGTATCCTGTCTATGGCATCCATTGCAATATTTACTGCAGTATCAAAACCAAATGTGTAATCAGTTCCGTTCAGGTCGTTATCAATGGTTTTCGGAACGCCCACAACTTTAAATCCCGTTTTAGCAAGCTTGTTCGCAACGCCAAGCGTATCCTCGCCACCGATTGCTATCAGCGCATCAAGACCAAGTTTCTTTGCGTTATCAATCACTTTTTGCTCGCCGCCATCGCTCTTATAGGGATTTGTTCTTGAAGTACCAAGAATCGTTCCGCCTTTTTGTAGAATTCCGGAAACCGCGTTCATATCCAGCGGCCTCGTATATATATCCATCAGCCCCTTCCAGCCGTTTTCAATTCCAATGCATTCCCATCCGTATGTCAGTGATTTCCTGACTATTGCTCTTATTACAGCGTTCAGACCCGGGCAATCTCCCCCGCCGGTCAACATTCCAATTTTCATTTATTTTAGCTCTCCTGTACTTGTAATATATTTAAAAATAATTCTGGTTTTAATGCTTTCCTTATTTCCATGTAAACTTCATCAGATGTGATCTCCTTCATGCATGTTGGCATATTACAGCCATAGTCGTGTCCAAGGTATAAACAGGGTGAGCAGTATTTACTGCTCTGAATTGTAACTGCCTTCTTGTTGTATGCGCCCCATTTAACCGGGTTTGTTGGTCCATGCAGTCCGATAGTTCTTGTACCCACGCAAGTACTTACGTGCAATATACCTGTATTGCTGCAAAGCATCAGCTTTGCTCGCTCTACAAGCGCCGCTGATTGCTCAAGGGTAAAATGACCTGCTGTGTTGATGGAAAAATCCTTTAAAGCCTCATGCAGCGGGTCACATAAATACTTCTCAAAATTTGTACCTGTTATGATTATAACTATATTTTTGTCTGAATCATGGAGCCGCTTACCTGTATTGATGTAATTTTCCAGCGCCCACTCCCTGGGCCTGCCGTTTTCTCCGCATCCCGGATGGAAACATATCACGGTTTTATCCTCAAGGTTGTGTTCTTTCCAGAATTCATCACGGAATTTTCTGTGTTCAGGCTTAAGGAAAAATTCAAGCTGCAGTTCATCAAAGTCATATTCGCCGCTTACCGGAACGATACCTAAAGGTATCATCAGATCCATAAAATTCTCAACTTCATGTTTGGTTCTGCTGTGGGCTATCACTGCATCATTAACAACATGCTTCCACTGCCCTTTTGTTCTGAAACCAATTGAATAGTCTCTTCGTGTAAAAATTGTTATAAGTGAGTTGATTCTTTCCCATTGACCCGCGTCAATTACTACTTCATACTTGGTCTTGCGCAATTCCTTCACAAATCTGTAAAAATTTACCGGATTTTTGAGAAAATCATATACCCTGCAATTAATTATCCTGTCAACATACGGTATTTTCTGAATTACAGATAGGTTTATATCACTGCACATAAAGGTTATTTTCGCATTTGGGAATGAATTTTTAAGCTTTCTTAAGGTCGGGATAAGCAAAATACCATCGCCAATAGCAGCAAGTTTTATAAATAAAATATTCTGTATATCTTCTATAGGTAAGCGTCTTTTTCTCCTTGTGAATAAAGCCAAAAAAAGCACAAGGGGTATCCCTAAATATCTGTCAAAAAACCTGAAGATCTTTTTTCTACGCATCTGTACTTGAAAGATAATTAAATATATATTTTATATCAATTCAGCTATCTATATTTACAACCTGAAATTCGTTTTTACGTTCCAATAAGCATTTTTTATTATTATTTTGTAACTAAAAATAACTGAATGATATCTAAACCACAGAAAAACAAGCTGATAAATGCGGCTTTAAAAGTAATTAAGAATTCACATTCTCCTCATTCCGGTTTTAAAGTAGGTTCCGCGCTGCTCAGCAGCAAAGGAAAGATATATTCGGGAACAAATGTTGAATTTGACGCTTTTACTCTAACGGTCTGCGCAGAGCGCTCCGCCTTATTCAATGCAATTTCAGGCGGGGAGAAAAAATATTTAGCAATTGCTGTGGCAACAAGTTCAAAAGAATTCATCTATCCCTGCGGCTTATGCCGGCAGGCATTGGTTGAGTTCAACCCTAATTTAGAAGTGATATTAATTACAAAAGATAAAAAAACTAAGAGCTTTATTTTAAAAGATATTATTCCAAATTATTTCAAGTTAAATACAGTATAAAGAAAGTGTAGTATGTACGATATTGAAAACAAGAAAATGATGGGGCAAATTGAAGTAATCTGCGGCAGTATGTTCAGTGGAAAAACTGAAGAACTCATCAGACGGCTAAGAAGGGCTCAAATTGCAAAACAGAGGGTGGAGATTTTCAAGCCTAAGATCGATAACCGGTACAGCGAAAGCGACATAGTTTCGCACAGTGAACAAAAAATACCAAGTACAGTGGTTGAAACCGCTGAACAGATTCTGCTTTTTTCTGCGGAAGCCGATGTAATTGGTGTTGATGAAGCACAATTCTTTGATTCATACCTAGTTGAGGTATGCCAGAAGCTGGCCGCACAGGGAAAAAGAGTGATTGTTGCGGGTCTTGATACCGATTACCGCGCGATACCGTTTGAACCCATGCCGCAATTGCTTGCAATTGCGGAGTATATCACCAAAACCCTTGCAATCTGCATGAAATGCGGCGCTCCCGCTAATCGTACTCAACGAATATCAAACACGGGAGATAGAGTCCTTGTAGGCGCTACTGACCTGTATGAAGCCCGCTGCCGCAGCTGCTACGAAGAGCCGGTGGATTAAGGATTTAAGAACTATAAGTTATATTTATACTTATCATAATAATTGTTAAAAAAGTAATAATCTTTAATCAAACCGAAGAGCAAAACTCCCCTCCAAAGGAGGGGCTTGAAAGGTCATATTTAAAGTACGTACAAATAAAAAGGTTGATTCAAGATTATAGAGAATACAATTCTATTTTTATAAATGTAATTTGATATTTTAATTATGATTGCTGAATATGGCCCAACTCAAAAAACGACCTCCCCAACCCCTCCAAAGGAGGGGCTTGAAAGGCAACAGCTTTAAATAAATAGCTGGTACTTTGATAAAACTGGATAACGATTCATCTAAAAAAATCGACCTCCCCCCCCCCCCCCCTAAAGGAGTGGCTTCAGAAGCAGAGAACGGTACTTGAATAGGGATTTTAAAAACACTGAGTTAATATTTAAATATATCATAATAATTGTTAAAAAAGTAATAATCTTTGATCAAACCGAAGAGCAAAACTCCCCTCCTTTGGAGGGGCTGGGGGAGGTCATTTGAATAAAACCATCACTTCATTCGGTACAGCGTTCATCGATCCGGTTGAACCTCTATATTCCGAAATTGTAGAAATAGGCAAATACATTGCCCAAGCGGGTTATAATACTTACTGCGGTGGTTACAGCGGTTCAATGGAAGCTATTAGTAAGGGGGCTACCTTAGCCGGAGGCTATACAGTTGGAATCGGTGTTAAGGGAAATAGCTCCAAACCAAATGGGTACCTAAAAGAATTTATCCCTGCTGAAAACCTGATGGAACGCATCATGATGCTTATAACTAAGGCTGATGCTTATGTCATTTTCCGAGGCGGCACCGGTACACTTCTGGAAATTTCAGCAGCTCTGGAATTAATGAACAAAAACGCTATGCGTGAAAAGAAAATGGTATTTTATACAGATTTCTGGAAAAATATGATTGAAACATTAAAACAGGATAGCGAAAGATTACAAAGTTTGATCGAACGAAACGTGATCTTTGTATCTGCACCGGGTGAGTTAAGTAAATATATTTAATCAACTTCAGAACTGAAACAATCAAATCTTTGTTGAATATGATACAAATTTTAATAACTAAAATAAGGAAAATATGAAAAAATCTACACAAGTTTTCGCTTTTTTATTGCTGGCGTGGAGTTTTAATACATTCGCCACTACATGGAATGTAAATGTGCAGAATTTCTCTTTTTCACCGGCAAATCTGCCTAACGTATTTGTAGGAGATACAATTAAATGGACCTGGATAAACGGAGATCATCATACCACTACTTCTGCTACCATACCCCAGGGCGCAGCAACTTGGGACGCTCCCCTGCATTCAGGTAACCAGGTATTTTCTTATGTTGTAACCGTTGCAGGAAGCTATCATTATGTTTGTACTCCTCACTTTCCGGGTATGGAAGGCGACTTTACAGCAAACATAATCGGTATATCGCAGATAGGAAGTGAAGTTCCGGTTAAATACAGTTTGCTGCAGAACTATCCAAATCCGTTTAACCCTGTTACAAACATAGAATTCAGTGTACCAAAAGCTTCATTTGTAAAACTCACAGTAATGAACTTCCTGGGACAGCAAGTCGGCTCGCTTGTAAATGAACAGCTTGCCGCAGGAAATTACAGGTATGACTGGAATGCTTCTGATTTGCCAAGCGGCACTTACTTTTATAGACTTGAAACTGCTGAATTTTCTGAAACCAAAAAGATGATATTAATAAAGTAAAGAGTTTTGGCAATTACTTATTAAAAAAAACACCGTGAATATTTTCATGGTGTTTTTTTTATAGAAATTTCTTCATTTCTGAACTATTCATAAACACCAAATTATCAATTTACTTTCATTTGTAAGTTTTTAGAATTAAATTAGATAAATACCGGGAGGAAAAGTTATGATAAAAGTACTTACATTTTTAGTCTCAGTTATATTACTTCTTAATGTATCATTCGTAAATTCTCAATGGGTTGAGCTGAATTCCGGTGTTTCCTCAAGGCTTAACTCACTCTCCTCAATTAAGGATCTTACAACGTGGGCCTGCGGAGCAGGCGGGACTGTTATCAAAAGCAGTAATATGGGTGATTCCTGGTCAAACGCAAACTCAGGCGAAATTCCTGTAAGCGCTAATTTGAATCACATTTTCTGTCTGGATGAAAACACTGTAATGATACTTGGCAACGATCAAAATGCGACGAAACTATACTATACGGCTGATGGAGGAAATTCCTGGAGTGTTAAACATCAGCAGCCATCCTGCAAATTTAATGCTCTGCATTTCATTGATCTTAACACAGGCATCTTGGTTGGCGATCCGGTGGGCGGAAGATGGTCAATTTGGAAAACTTTCAATGGTGGATCTACATGGGATTCAACGGGCTGTTACTTGCCGCAAAACGGAAATGAGAAAGGCTTTGCAAATGCACTTTGGGCTACCGGAAATAATATCTGGTTCGGTACGGATAATTTCAAAGTATATAAATCGACTAATTTTGCAGCAAGCTGGCAGTTTCAGTCAACCGGAACTGAGAAGAAGTCGGCATCCTTATGGTTCGATTTCGATTTCAATATAGGACTAACTGGAGACCAAAGTTTAATAAGGACTTTGAACTACGGTAACACATGGTATCCGGAATCCTTACCCGGAAGCGGAAATATAATAAGTGTTACAGGCAGCGCCCACAACAGGTTTAACTGGGCTATCAAAAGCGATAATAATATCTACCTGAACCCTCACAACAGTAACACGTGGATTTATGATTATTCAGCGCCTGACGGGAATTATACTTACATAACCATAGAACGGAACGGGTACTTCAGCGGAGCGGTTTTTGCGCTGAGAGATAACGGCGGTATTTCGAGGACCTATTTCCTTTCACTTGGAATAAATACTATTTCATCGAATATTCCAAAGGATTATAAGCTGTATCAGAACTATCCTAATCCTTTTAATCCTGTAACTAAGTTCAGGTTTGATGTTAAAAAAGCCGGGAATGTTGAGTTGGTTATTTATGATAATACAGGAAAGTTAACAGAGAAACTTGTGAGCGGAACCATGGCACCGGGTACGTATGAAATTGACTGGGATGCCTCCAAATTCTCAAGCGGAATATATTTCTGTAAATTTTCGGCAGGTAATTTCAGCGCATCAAGCAAAATGATACTCGTGAAGTAAAATTGTAAAACAACCTTAAAGAAATCGTGGAATTTGTATGAATGATTTCTTCAAGGTTATTAAAAATGTTTATATACTTCATCCGAATTATTTTGAAACATTGAATTTATTCTCCACGACATTTTCACCAGTATTAGTCAAAACATAAGCCTTCATTCCATCTTTTTTTTCCTTCGCCTCCATTAAAAGTCCCTTCTTAACTAGCATGAAGAATTTGTATGCCAAGTTATCTTTAGGTACAGTTTCTTTTGCCTCTCTGTAGCCATCTTCCAGGTCTGAAACATTCATTGAATTAAGACCTTGATGTTTCTCAAGATAATAACAAATAGTTGCTGCTTTCTGAATGTCTTTTTGAGGATTTATTTCCAAGAAAAACTCTCTAAGAGATTGTTGTTTATGTATCTTAGCAGGTTTTTCAGCCAAAAGAGATTCTAAATCATTAACCCTAACTTCTAAATCTGCAATTCTTTTTTCAATGTCTAGCACTTAGACCTCCTTCTTGTTTTCATTTAATAGTTCTTGTATTAACTTCAATCCTACAACTTGACATGGAAGAGTTATCTTGTATTCAAAATTCTTACTACCATTTTTGTTTTTAGGTATGAACAATTCAACATTATTTTTGAAAATTCTGCTTAAATGTCTATTATGCTTAATACCTAAGGATTCAATTCTGTGGAGTAATTCCCTTGTATCAATTATATCCCTATTGAAAATAAAATATCGCAAAACTGGAAAGATAATTGATGCTTTGTACATTTTATCGGCATCATTTTTCCCTGAAATTGGTTTTAATAAAGCTATATCATCTCCATCAATTTCAACGATCATACGTAACTGATTCTCAGGTAAATCTAGTTTTTCGGCTAGCTTATTTAAACTTGGTCTGCTTATTTCTCTCTCATTGGAATAATTAAGGTGAGTTCTAAAACCCCAATTTGTTTTTGTATTGCCACCACTTATAAATTCCGTCCGCCTTAGTAAGACATCTAGCTTGTCGTTAATTTCTTTTAAAACTAATTCTTGTACTTCCATATAAATTCTCCTTTAGTTTGTACTTTTTAACATTTGCTTTAAGATTTCTTTCCCTTTTATGAGCCCAGGTGTTGTGATTTTATAAACATAATCTGAACTTCCCTTCTTCCCTTTTGCAACAACATGCTCAGTGAAAGCTTTTAAAGTTCTATTAAGATTACTTTTATCTATCCCGTGATTCTCCAATTGACTAATTAAATCCTTTGTGGGCAAGTAATCTCTTTTAAATAAGTAATTTGAAATGGTTAAAATACATATCGTCATTATATATTGCTTCTCAGGCAGTTTAGCTGCCTCAATATTTTTAATTATACGAAAATCATTAGCATCTAAGTCCAAAATCAATTTTAGCTGCTCATCTGTCGTATTCAACGCTTCTGCCAACTTACTTATTGAGCCCGTACTCTCTTTGTTGACTATTGACATTTCAACTGCTTTTTGTTCAATTGTAGATTTCAAAATGAAATCTTCAATAACTTTGAATCTGCGGCTAAGTTCACTAGTTATTTTTAACAAGTGTTCTAATTTTTCATTTTCTTGAGTCATTTTCCCATTCCTTTTTAAAAGTTTAATCAATTTACTACAATTCAAAAGTATTGTCAAGTCTTTAATCTACTACCACTTCATACTGACGATATCGTGACAATCTCATTTGCATAGAGATTGCAGTGTATTTCTAAAGTTCAGCTTGTTTTTTGCACTATCTCTGATACAATAGCTTTTATTCGAGGCAATGCGATGTAATGTGCGACAGACCCTCTCTCGCCACCCTCTGTTTTTATTTGGTGTACCTTATGAGCATCTCTTAATTTCTTTAAACCCGGGAGCAGCGAACCCTTTGGCATTGTTAGCTCTGCCATGAATTCAGCGTTAGAGACTGCGTCACTTACAACAAGGCCTGCTTCTTTTGCATATGTTTTGCCAATCATATATAGTATAAGTTGTTCCTCCCCAGTCAGTTTTTCTACATTCAGTAGTTGTATAGCACCTGCCGGAGTAATTCTTAAGTATTTCTTAATCTGATCAAAACTTTCTTCCAATAGGCGAGATGAGTCTATTGTGAGCTCTTCAAGTATCTTGTCTTTCAATGTTTTCATAATTTTTATAGTGAAGTTATTAAAACGATTATATACCTTACAAATATACTCTTTTTGTTCTTAAATTCCAATAATCTTATTGCGATGTTATAATCTGGATGAAATCCCAATAAACTATGATCGTAAGTATTGCTCATTATGATGTTGTATGAATATCTAGTTATGTTATAGATTATTCTATGTACATAGGGGTCTGGTCATTTTTCCTGCTATCTCTGATACAATAGCTTTTATTCGAGGCAATGCGATGTAATGTGCGACAGACCCTCTCTCGCCACCCTCTGTTTTTATTTGATGTACTATATGAGCATCTCGTGTAATTGAGTTGCAAGGGTTGAAGAATCAGGAATTCCAGTTTAAATGATATATTTTGTAAAAGTTTAAAAAAGCGTTATTTCCATAACGCTTTTTAGGGGCCTCGTTACCTGTTGTAAATTATTTTTTATAAGTCATTTTTACAATTGCTGTTTCTGTTTTATCCGGCTTAATGAATATAACATCACATTTAATTTCAGCATCGCTTACAAACTCAAACACAAACTTGTAATCCTGCATACTTGTTGTTTTCCCCGAAGGGTCAAGAGTTGAACCGTATAAAGTCATAACCTTCGTGTCATTATCATATTTACCCTCACCCGTAACCGCATAAGTGCCGAATTCATCAATGCCGTAATAGGTATATTTGTTTATCCTCCGGTCATACCCCATGATACTCAGGCTTGTAAAATTCGTTCCTGCAAATTCAACTGACTGCTCAAAACTTAGAAACCGGTTTCCCAATATCATTTTGCCTTCAGCGAAACCTTTGGAGCCTATCATAGCATCACCACCGATGCTGTATTTGAACTCAACGTTCCATTTGCCTTCAAGCTTTTTTATGAGCTCATGTTCAGGCGCGGGACCCGCAATCTTCATTGCCTCATCTTCATCTGACTGTGTGAAAATATTGGCGGAGTATAACAAAAAAAGCAAAAGTACCCAATATATCCTGCGTGTTTTCATAATTCAGATTATTTTTTTCTTTTATAAATGATTTCTGTAGCTTTTGCTTCATCACCAGTTGGAGTAACATTGTAGGCGGTTAAGATCACATTATCCTTATCGATAATTTGCATTTCGCTCCTCCAGCCCCATTTTTCTGTGCCTTCTTCGTTGGTATCGTAGTGACCCATAACATTGTAGCTTTCTGCGCCGGGTTTGCTCTCAGAATGCATAATTGCAGTTCCCATATGAAAGCTGTCTATCCACGCGGATTGAAAAATTCCTCTCATGCAATCGAAACCGTAAATCGAGATACCTTCAAGGGTTTTACCCTGCATAGAGCCGTTATATTCATGCAGCAAAAATCTGCCGCCAAGTACGGAACTGAATTTTCCGCTTACCGGCGATTCATCCCCGATAACATCCGGCTCAAACCATGTTTTGGCTGTGCCTTCCCACTCCCCTGCCAGTTCCATAAACTTCTTATGTACGCCGTTTGATACTGATTCACTGAATTTAAATTTTGCCATTTCAAGTTATTAATTAGTTATTAATTATACCGTGTTTTCAATAATAGGAATTTTCTTCTTTAAAATAATAGCAGTCACAAGGCTTATTACCACGCCAATCATAAATACAGTCAAAAGCATAACGAATGATTGCAGGTAAGGATTGTTCCACAAAGTGGATTCTTTATCAAATTCCTCAAGCTGCCGCGATATTACTTCCTGGGTCTGCCCGCTGGTTTTAATTTTTTCGCGGTATATCTCAATCATTTTTCCGCTGAGATCAGGTGCGATGGCTGTATACAGAAAGTATACATAAATGCCGAAGATAATTGCAGCTACTGCTGATATTCCCATTCCAAGTGTAAAAGCTTTGCCGAATGTTATCTTACCGCCGAGAACTTTATCTCTGTAAGCCTTTACACCAAAGAATATGGCAGTCAGAGCAATAAGCATACTGCTATAGCCTATTATCTCTCCTGTTTCCCACATTTCCGCCGAAAAATTCTTCATGAAAAGCATATGTGAGAGCAAAAATAGAACTGTTAGAATTCCGCCTGCTATCAGACCATAAAACAGAATCTTTTTACCCATAATTAGTAATATTAAATTATTAAATGAGTACAAAATTAGCCTTAAAAACCGCCTGAACCTTCACCCGAAAGTATGAAAATTGATAACTAAGGTACTATTTGCAGTTGTTTTGCGATTTCTATCGCCTGTGTGCGCCTCTTAACGCCCAGCTTTGAATAGATGCTGTTTGTGTGGGATTTTATTGTATTAAGCGATAGATACAATTTGTCTGCAATTTCCTGGTTCGTTAGTCCCGCTGAGATGAGCCT
This sequence comes from Ignavibacteria bacterium UBA2360, assembly GCA_002344125.1. Lineage (GTDB taxonomy): Bacteria > Bacteroidota > Ignavibacteria > Tepidaquicellales > OLB5 > OLB5. The sequence goes on from DDTQ01000006.1 coordinate 318,407, forward strand.
CAGTACTTCTGCTTCCCTTGCGCTTAATTCCATTTCTTTTGGTAATGATACCGATCTTAACGGAGTATTAACGGGATTTTGCTTCTTGCCAAACCTGATACCTAAATATATCCCCAATCCAAGGAAAATAACGGCTACAAGAGCAATGTAAATATCAGTGCGAAGTTTATAAGCAAAGTGATAGTACTCAAAAGTTTTAAGGGCTGCTATCGCTAAAGCTAAAAGGAGTCCCATAAATATAACATATTTATAAAACTCCTTTTTACTTCTTTTTGCTCTGCTTGTTTTTACTGCGGATTTCTTAGTTAACTCCATTATATTCAACTAAGATAGTCGTTAGAATCTGATCTTATTTATATTCTCAACTAAAAAATCGAATCCAAACAGCATTGTGAAATAGAAACGCCATTCCTTTCCATATGTAACCGTTTTCTGTTCACCGGTTGTTGAAGGGAATATCCTTGAAAACTCATCAAGTCCGTAGGATGCGTTAAACGTGAAAGCAGTTGGGTAAACATAATAGGAATATGTGAGAAGCCTGAGCTCAAACCCGATATCCTTCTTCATTTCTTTAAGTTTGGTAGCTTTGTTATACCACGCGTTACCGATATCACCGTAAACTGAGAAATACAGCTTATCGAAGTAGAACTGGAGGAACTTGAAGTCCAAATTTGTTGCTAACGGGAATCTGTAGGTCAAATTGGCAGTTGCGTACCTGTTACCGCCTATTGCGTAGAATGGATAACCTTTCATATTTGGGAAACCGCTGGCGTAGAAATCAAAGAAGTTATCCTGTTCCGGTCCGAATATCGTTCCGCCGCGAAGTCTCAAGCTTAATGAATGCGAGTTATTGAATAAACCGAATCCCTGCAGTAAGTCACCTTCAAGCCTGTGGAATCTAGCTTTTTCAAATGATTCTGTTACGTTGCCCTGGTCGTCAATTACAAGTTCTGGATTCAGGTCATTTATTTCGTAATCATATTTTAATCTGAAATACCGACCAATAGGATTAATATCATCATGTTTGTTTGGCAAAAATGAGCTGTATGAATACGTGAGCGAGAGATCCCTGCCTGTAAAATAATTTGTAGATGAGGCCGATACCTGTCTGTTAATAGATGGGATCACAAATGTGCTGAGCTTTGATGAATACGAAGAGAACGTAAATCCCGCCCGCATGTTGTGATTTGCGTTTATTATCTTGAATGCCATACCAAATTCAAACTGGAGAAGATCGTAGGTAACATCAACAGGGATCGTATCAAGTCCCGCAACAAGATCAGCCTCGGTCTTTCTTGTTACATTATAACCTGCCAGCTGGAATGAAGGTGAGAATCCGAGTTTTTTAAGGAAGAGATCCTTCAGGAACGGCACGCCGTTGTTGTAATCAAATTGGAGGAATAGATCGCGCTCGAAGCTTCTGTTTACAGATGCGCCGCCAAATATTCCCATTCTGCCAAGCACATCTGAAGAATAGAAATACAAACCGGGTTTTATTATATCAAGGAATTTGCCGTCTTTGGTGTAGTTATCAAACCTAAGTACCGGAATGATAAACAGCGGAGTAGCAACATTGTTATATTTGGTTGAAGTATATGATCTAACACTGTCATCTTTAAAATTTCTGAGCTTAAGGAAATCATACTTATTTTTCTGCAGACTCGAATTTTCGCTGTTTTCCTGTTCATATTTCACAACCAGTTTATCCGGCCTGATGTAGTTCGCGTTCTTTTCTGTAACAACAGAATCAAGCTCTGTATAGTCCATAAGTTCATTGATCTTGTACCCTGTAGTTTGCCAGGAAGCGAATGTTAGGTTTTTTTCTGAATCAACAGATGGCATAAATGCGCCCCCAATGACATTTGTAAGCTGCTGCATGAATACTATGCTGCTTTCCTTTGTCATCCTTGCGTTATTTATAAGGTCATACTTATAAATATTATATATGCCGGTTAAATCTGATGCGAAAACAATTGAAGCGCCATCTTTGGTGTAAACCGGACTGCGGAAATCTATATTAGGATCGTTGAAAATAAAAAATATTTCCCTGGTATCAATATTGATCTCTGCAATCTGCCTCGAGCCCTCTTTGCTGTAATCAAAAACGATATTATTGCTTACCGGTGACCATCTTGGTGCATAGATCTGCTCTCCGTTTGTAAAACTTGTAATTTGTTTGATGTTCTTCTTATCAAGCATTTTGCCGTTCGGCGCCGGAGAAATGAAGAGATTCTGTGTTCCGTCATAATTCCTTACAAAACATATCCATTTACCATCGCCGGAATACGCAGGCGCGTGCGCCCTGTAACCTTCTGTCAGCTGGGTTTCTTCCTCTTTTGATATATCATACTCAAAAAGATCAAACACAACTGCATCGTGGATATTTGGCTTATTCCTCCTCGAAAAGAGTATTTTCCTGCCGTCAGGTCTCCAGTCATAACTTCCGCTTACACCGGCTATCAGCAGTTCATCATCACTTTTGCCTGAAACATTGTGAACGAACATTGATGTTGAGCCGTAATCATAATCTTTATTGGAAAGGTACGTTATTTTCTTTCCATCCGGCGAAAATTGCGGGTAATAGTTGGCAAATCCTACATCAGCAATTGTTATACCCTGTACTTCGTGTTTTTTAATATTTTCAATCCTGCTTTTATAATCCTGCTTTAGGAATGCTTTCCATTCGTCGTAAAGATCGCTGCCGGATTTTCCGATCGCTTTTCTGAAAGCGCCTTCTGAGTTTATGCGGGTTAAGTCACCAAGATTTTCAGATACCTCGCGAAGCTTATCTTCGCCGTATTTTTCAGCTATGTAGCGTGATAAAGCAAAACCTGAATTATAAATTGATTCCGCCTTATATGTAGTAACAGTTGCAAACTGCCCCATTTCTTCCCATGTAAGCATATTATCTCCCAGTACGCGCATGCGCAGTATCATATCCCTGTGCGCATCCCAGTAATCATATCCAAGCTGCTGACGCTGGTACTGTGCTGTTCCTTCAGCGAACCATGCCGGCACTCCAACACCTGAAATAGGGTAAGAAATGATCGTATTCGGGTAACCGTAAAGTACATCGGGTCTGCGTTCTTTTTCGTAATTCAAAAACTGCAGATAAATAGAAGGGAATTTTGTTGAAAACTTCATTGAAGCCTGTACCTGTATTACGTGTGTGTATTCGTGTGTTATTACATTCCTAAGCCAGTTATGTGTGCCCCTCAGATCAAAATCAAGTGAAGCTGATGCAATTTCAATCCTGTTGCCGTAATAATCCGTTGCTCCGTTTGATATATCCGATTCATCGTTTATGATCCATGAAGTTTTATCTTCAGGCGCGTATTTGTATAGTGATGTAATCGGTCCGTAAACTTCTTCGGCTATTTTTGCGGTCAGCTTCGCTGTTCGCTCTGCCCCTTTATGATAATGAATGTAGAAGTGTTCGGTCTCTATGGTAAACCACTCAAGCTCAGGATTCGGCTCAAACTGAGAAAATGTAACGGATGAAATAAGCAGTAATAATAACAGGATTCTTGATATCATAAAAATATTTTAAATTTATCTTTAATAGTAATTAAAAAATATAGATCATCACAATCGTTTCCCGTGGTTCCTGGGTACGAAAAAGACAAGATTAACTGAAAATGACAGTTATATCAATGATAAAAAATATCGAAAAAATGAGAATTTAAATAAAACGGGTAGATTTGTATGCTATAATGTAGTATTAATTATTAACAAATTTAAAGGTATTTCAGCAAAAAGTAAAGGGGCAGATTTTATCCGCCCCTGATATGGCGCCACAATAAGGGTGCAAATTATACCATTAGTAAGGTTCACCCGCTTCAAATAAGGTTTCGTTTTTTATTCTATAAGGTATTCCCAGTATTTAAGGTATGCCCAGTATTTTTAAGGTTTTCGCAAATGTTTTAAGGTATTCCCAGAATTTATAAGGAATATTCCAATGATGTAAGGTTCCGTTAGGTCACTTATTTTATTAAGGACATCTTCTTAACCATGCTGAAATCGTTGGTAACGAGTCTGTACATATAAATGCCGCTTGAAAACTTCGCTGCATTCCAGTTCACTTCATAAATACCCGGACTTAATTGCTGATTTACCAGAGATTCCACTTCCCTGCCGAGCAGATCATAAACGGCAAGTCTAACGCTTGCGAGCTTGGGAATAGCAAATTTTATGTTTGTGGCCGGATTGAAAGGATTGGGATAATTCTGTTCAAGCGAAAACTCATTCGGAATTTCAGTTGAAATTTGGTTAATACCTATCACACCGCCGGTAATAGTTTTGAAAACTTTTCCGTGTGTACCGGCTACGTAGCCCATATTCTGATCGATAAAATATGTCGAATACAAAGTATCTGTATTAAGCTGCATGACTTCCTGCCATGTGATTCCGCCATCTGTAGTTTTAAGGACTCCATTTTCTTTGGTCATGTATCCTACCAAAGCATTTGCAAATTTTATAGAATACAAGGAAGATGTTGTTCCAATGTTAACGGAATTCCAATTGCTTCCCTGATTTGTGGTTCTTAAGAATACACCATTCAGCCCAACTATGTAGCCTGTGTTTGAATTGATAAAAGTAATATCTCTGAACGTGTATTCCGGAGAAACATATGAAACCCCCCATTCAATACCTTGATTGGTTGTTTTAAAAATATTCCCGCTATCTGTTAGAAAAAAACCTGTGTTAACATCAATGAAAAATAAGCGTCTGTGAGATTGATATTCAACATTAGAAATATTTGCTGTAAGAGTTAAATTCCAGTTTGCTCCTGCATTTGTGGTTTTATATAAACCGTTAAAACTTGAAAGATAACCGGTAAGCTGATTTCCAAAATACATATTATAAAAATGCTGGTAGAAATAAGAGTTAAGGTTATCTTCCCAGGTTAAACCGCCATCAGTAGTTTTAAATAAATAACCTGTAGTTGCGAAACTTCCACCAATTGCATACCCGGTATTTTGATCAGTGAAATAAAAGCTTTTGACCCTCAGGTTACTATCCAGTAATACTCTTGACCAGTTGGTTCCGCCATTAGTTGTACGTATAATTTCACCTCCATAAAAATTTCCGCTCAATGGCAAAGGTTCACTTGATCCAATAAAGCCGGTATTTTCATTGATGAAATAAATTGATGTTAACCAGAGATCAGAATTGGAATTCTGTTCTACCCATTGAGAAGTTACTTTGAACGGTATCAATATACAGGAAATGATAAGCGGTAGCATAAGGCACCGCTTCGGTGTGAACTGTTTCATAAATTACCTCCATAATTTTATGTTACGGCTATAGATTATACCAAGCCAGTATAAAATTCAATTGAATTTTCTCCTTAATTAAATTAAATGAATAATTTAAACGGGTAAAATTTTAATGAGATAATTTATGATTAGTTTAGAAAAATTTTAAAAAAGGTATTTTTCTGTTCGATCTGTTTTAGATAGATTAGTTTAGTTTTACTGTTTCAAATATAATACAACATTTCAGAAAAAGCAAATGCGCTCAACAAAAATTTCTTCCTAACATTTTTACAGCATTATTTACATCTTTGTAAAAATGTCTGATTTTACGAACGAAATTAAAGATATATTCTCCCCTTCCGGGCTGCTTTCACAACTCGAAGGATTTGAATACCGCCGGCAGCAGCAGCAAATGGCTGTAAGTATTGCGGATTCGCTGCAATCAGCGGAGCATAATATCATCGAAGCACCCACGGGTGTAGGAAAATCACTGGCATATTTGGTGCCTGCAATATTATTTGCGCTTAATAATGAACGCAAAGCGATAATATCTACCTGCACCATCAATCTGCAGGAACAGCTCATTAATAAAGATATCCCAGCGCTTGCCAAAATACTGCCGGTTGAATTCAAATACGAGATTTTAAAAGGCAGGAATAATTACATCTGTACAAAGCGTCTGAATAAGGCGATGATCGAGAAGAATTCATTGTTCATGACAAGTGAGCAGCAAACCCTGCAGAAGATATATGACTTCGTGAATAAAGAAGGTAAAGGAACAAGACAGGATATTCCTTTCCCGGTTGATGATACAGTGTGGAGTGAAATTTTCGCTGAAGAAGGAGTTTGTACACAGAAATCATGCGGCGGAGCCGATACAAACTGTTATTACCAGCAGGCGAAGCAAAGAATGAAAGATGCCGACGTGCTGGTACTGAATCACCACTTATTTTTTACGCTGTTCGGATTTTATGAACGTGAATCAGAGGGTTATCTTTATTTCAATGATTTTGTCATTTTTGATGAGGCTCATACAGTCGAGCAAATTGCCGCGGAGCGCGTTTCGCCTTCAGTTTCGAAAGAACAGATCAGATTCTGGCTCAACAAGTTATATAATCCAAGGACACAAAAAGGATTCTTTTCAATGCGGCAGGCCGAGAGGCTTAAAAAAGCAATTGAAATTACTTACCAGGATAATGAGCATTTTTTTAAAATGCTCCACTCACATGTAAACGATGTTTACCATGCCCAGGCGCATAAAAGCGCTATAAGGATAAAAAAGCCTGTTCCGCTTGGAACTGAGCTGATGAACTCACTCCTTGAGCTTACCATTGAGCTTAAAAAAGCTACTCCCCTTGCAAAGAATGATATCGAAGAAGATGAGATAAAGAACTACTTTACAAAGTTCACGCGGATAAGGAACAACCTGATATTTTTCCTTGAGCAGAAAAGTGATGAATACGTTTACTGGATAGAATACAAAGGCAGGGCCAGGAATAACATCGATCTTTGCATCTCGCCGATCGATATGGCTGAATACTTCCGCGAAAATATTTTCGCTAAGAACAGGCAGTCAGTTATGACCTCAGCCACGCTTTCAACGAACAATACTCTTGAGTTCTTTAAAAATTCGATCGGTGCTGAAGAGATTCGGGGCGAGATAATTGAAACCCCGTTTGATTACGGCAGACAGATGAAGATACATGTTTACAAAGATATCCCTGAACCTGAGAAATCACCCAAATACAAGATAAGCGATATTCTGAACGAAAGCAGCTTTGAGAAGATATTAACTGAGAAAATTCAGGAATGTGTAAGGAAAACCAGCGGCGGCGCGCTTGTGTTATTTACAAGTAATAAACTGCTAAAGTCAGCATATAATAAATTGCTTGAAGATTTTATTGGTGAAGGAATAAATCTTTACGCCCAGCATAACGGTATGCCAAACAACCGCATATTGCAGGAATTCCGGGATGACGAAAATTCAGTGTTATTCGGAGTGGATAGCTTCTGGATGGGCGTTGATATACCGGGTCATAGCTTACGGAATGTAATTGTTACCAAGCTGCCGTTTGAAGTCCCTGATCATCCTGTAATAGAAGCGAAGCTGGAATTTATTTTGCAAAAAGGCGGCAATCCGTTTATGGATTATTCGCTGCCAACAGCAATTCTTAAATTTAAGCAAGGTGTAGGCAGACTCATACGAAGCAGAAACGATGAAGGAATCATCTGCATTCTTGATAGCCGCATAATGAAAAAGCCATACGGCAGGCATTTCCTTAGCTCTTTGCCTGAATGCGAAGTTATAATTGAAAGTGATTAAGCCCTCAACCACCACAGCTCCATCGGACCCGCTGAGAGTATCATTTCGCCATGCTCAAACCGGTATTTGCGCACTTCTGTGCCGCCAACAAGACTCTGAACAATAGCACCTTCAACATGATGTTTTATGACATGTTTTTCTTCATCAATTTCGTAAGGTCCAAAATAACCCATATATCCCAAATGCTTTAATGCCCAGGCCAGATCCTTTAACTTCAACTTCTTTTCAGGCATGTGCTCCAGCGGCAGGTCATGCGGCATCATGATCTGAGCTGACATGTACTCTTCATCATAAAACAAAATTGCTTTAACTTTTTTGCCGAAAGGGTAAATTATGGTGTCTTCGTGTCTGACAATTACAGATTTCAGTTTCCATCTGCCTAGGAATTTTTGTTTTATCATGCTTATTTTAATATTTAACTATTGCAAATATATGCAATATTTAAAAGAGAATTAAGCACTAAGAAGTAACCAAACTTTATTACGTTTCGGTAACTGCGGGAGCAGTCAAGAGCTCCTTCTCTCCCTATGCTCGTACAAGCATGCAGGGTAAGAAAATATCCGGGGGTTAACCCCTTACCGACCTTGCCTGACTTGTCTCTAAGTTCGAAGGATGGTAAAAATGATTCAAGTTTATAGCCCTTCGACTCTGCTCAGGGCGACAAATATCTTGGGGGTGAGGCCTATAAACTTTTTCTAATAAATCCTGTAAATCTTATCATCTCCTGATTTTGGTGATCCCCTTCCATCTTTGTTGCTGCTGGAAAAGTATATGTTACCATCCGGACCCTCAGCGATATCGCGTATTCTACCATACTCTGTAGCAATTTTGCTGTGCGAAATTGCTTTCGATCTGTCGTTGGGGTCGATCTTCACTACAATTATGCCGTTCCCGCGCAAGCAGCCAAACAGGAAGCAATCTTTGTACTCAGCTATTTTACCTGATTTGTAAACCAACCCTGAAGCGGGCGCTTCGGCGGGCGTAAATACCAGCACCGGAGATATCATCCCCTCTTTGCTTTCTGTATGTGAAACATCAGGCCAACCGTAGTTTCCTCCTTTAACTATTACATTTACTTCATCGCCCCCGCCGGGTCCGTCAAAGCCGCTTGGACCGTGCTCGGTCTGCCACATGATATCAGTACCTGCGACCCAATCAATCCCTTGAGGATTGCGATGCCCATAGCTCCACACGGGTGAGTTGCTAAACGGATTATCAGCGGGAACACTACCATCAGAATTAACTCGCAATATTTTCCCGTGAAGCTTGCTTAGATCCTGCGCAAATTTTCTCTCACCTGCATCGCCGGTGGTAATATACAGTTTGCCGTCAGGTCCGAATTTTATCCTGCATCCCGCGTGGTATTTTGCGGCCGGAATGTTATCAAAGATCAGTTGTGGATCGCTTAGATTGGTTCCGTTATCAGTATATTTAACTACTTTCACCGCCAGGTCACCCTCCTTTTCGTATGCATAGCTTAAATAAATGAATTTATTCTCGCCATAACCCGGGTCTAAAGTTAGCCCCATCAACCCTTCTTCCGACCCGCTTGAAACCTCGCTGAAGGTCATAAGCGGTTCCGGAGCAAGTTTGCCATCAGTTACTACCCTGAGCCTCCCCGGCCTTTCGTTAACAAGTATTCTGCTGCTTGATGTGAACACGATACTCCACGGCACTTCCAAGCCGGTCACAAATGGTTCAATACTAACTGCCGTATTGCCTGAAGAACCCGAACTTTTAAGATCAGCTTCTTTGTCAGTTTCATTATCTTTGCAGCCGCCCGAAAACAGAAAAGAAAATGCTATAAATAGATTCAGTATAATATTCATAACTGTAATTATTTTTAGAGTTAACATACTAACTTAATGATTTAAATGCACATTTACCTTAAAAGGTTGCGTTTCTGTTGTACTTTTAGATGTAACACAATTTTACAATAAAATTGAATATTTGACTTATAATTTGAAACTAAAACAAGTATTTTATCGTCATATAAACTATAAAGCTGCATCTTTATCATAAAACAAGATATGAAGATACTAAAGTTATCCGTATTTACCGTTGTTTTGCTACTTGCCGGCAGTTTGAACGCCCAGGTAGTTCAGGTTTCGCTTAAGGAGGCTATAGATCATGCTTACCGAAATGATCCAAATATTAATAAACTCGAGAACACTATAGCACTGCAGGAAAGTAATTTACGCGCAAATTACGGAAATTTGTTCCCTGATCTTAAATTTTCCACAGGCTGGACGCGTTCTAACACGGTCATAAATAACAGCTTTATAAATCAAAATGGTATTCCAATACCGGAGAGCAATGAGACTTCAAACAACTTTTCACTTTCACTAAGATCTGATGTAACATTATTTGACGGTATGGCTAATTTTGACAGGATCGAGCTGGCAAAACAGACCAGGGTTCAATACCAGATTCAGCTTAAACAGGTTAAGCAGGATATTGCTGTCAGGATAATTTCAAGTTACATTGCCGTACTCAAAAATCAGCAAATTGTGGTTATAAACGAAGCTACGCTGGCAGATTCCAGAGCCCAGCTCGAAAGGGTTAAGATCTTTGTTGAGGTCGGCAGAAGAACACTTTCTGATGTATATCAACAGGATGTTATTGTTGCGCAAAATGAGCTGCTTGTAGAACAGGCCAAAAATAATCTCAATAAATCTATCAGTGATCTGGCGTACAATTCAAACCTGCCCTTAGATAAGAACTACGCTGTGAACACAGCTGAATTTAACACCGAAGTTGAATACGCAGCCCTGGAGTCATATGTCTTACAGAATCAAAACACAGATGTACTGGTAAGGAATGCATTCAATAACAGGCAGGATATCAAAGCCAGGATGCAAAACCTGGACTTGCTTGAAACAAACATAGAAATTGCAAAGGGCACTCAATACTTCCCTACTCTTACGGGATTCGGGCAGTACTCTATGAACGGCAATAAAATTGATAATGTAACCAATCAACGGACTTTTACGATTGGGCTATCGCTCAATTACGCAATTTTCCAGGGCTTTCAACAGGATTACCAGAGACAGATCGCCCTGATCAATTACAGGTCCGCCCAGGAAGATATCACACTTATCAAAAACCAGGTAGAGGTTGAGATCAAAAAAGCTATACAGGATCTCAGGTCACTGCTTAAACAGATCGAAATTGTTGACCGCAGCCTGTTGAATGCACAGCAGAATAAACTGATGGCAGAAGAATCTTACAGGGTAGGTATTGGCACACTGCTTGATGTTAATACCGCCACAACCAATCTGAATAATATTCTGATAAATAAATCAAATCTTGTATATGATTTTATCAACGCTCAGAAAACTCTCGAGTACTACCAGGGTTTACTGATTTATTAAGTTTTTAAGGAATTGAAGGAGAAATTTAAATAATATTTTTATGGCAGATATTAAACCCGTTGTAAAGAAAAAGAAAAGCAAAAAACTCCTGTTATTTTCAATAATAGGCGTTGTAATAATATTAATTATAGTTGCGGTAGTGGCTTCAGGTAACAAAGATAAGCTTGTAACTGTGCAGACCGAAAAAGTTATTAAACGCAATGTTACACAGGTTGTCTCAGGCACAGGTACTATCAATCCTGAAACCAAGGTGGATATTTCCGCTGAGATAAGCGGTGAAATTGTTCAGCTTCCCTACAAGGAAGGCGATACAGTTAAAAAAGGCGATCTGCTTGTAAAGATAAAAGCTGAAACTTACGGAGCAAGGATAAATCAGCAGCAGGCGGGTGTGCAGTATTCCAGAACACAGGTGGAAGTAGCTGAAAACAATCTCAAAAAAGCGCAGCTTGAACTGCAGAGAACAGAGCAGCTGTTCCAAAGCGGGCTGGTTTCACAGTCTGATCTTGATAACGCCAGGATAGCTTACGATGTAGCAGTATCAAATGTAAAGAGCTCTAATGCTAATGTAAGGCAGAACCAGGCATTGCTTCAGCAAAGCTCCCAGGATCTTTCTAAGGCAACGATCCGCTCCAACATGGATGGCATTGTTACAGCTATGAATAACGAGCTTGGTGAAAAAGTTGTAGGAACCCAGCAGATGGCTGGTACCGTGATAATGACAGTTTCAGATCTTTCGGTTATGGATGCTGAAATTGAGATCAGCGAAACAGATATTACAAGTGTAAAACTTGGCGATACAGCCGAAGTTGAAGTTGACGCTTTTCCTGAAAGAATTATCAAAGGGTATGTTTACGAAATTTCCAACTCAGCTAAATCAAAAGGCACAGGAACCCAGGAACAGGTTATTAATTTTATTGTGAAGATAAGAATAATCGATCAGGATGTTCAGCTGAAACCCGGAATGTCCTGCAATGCCGATATTAAAGTGAATTCAAAATCAGATGTAATTACCATACCTATTCAAAGCGTAACCGCCAGAGAAGATGAAAAGATGGATGAAAATTCCGATGAAGAAGTTAAGAGAAAATCAAATGAAAATCTGAAGAAAAAAGAAAAACCCAAAGAAGTAGTTTTTGTGGTTGAAGAAGGCTCGCCCACAAAAGTTAAAATTGTACAGATAAAAACAGGCATCAGTGACGATAGATACATTGAAATTCTTGAGGGACTTCAGCCTGACCAGGTTGTAGTTAAAGGTCCGTATAAATCCATTAGCAAAGAGCTCGAAGAAGGCTCTGTTGTAAAAGTAGATAACGAAATAAAGAAAAAAACGGATAAGGAAGAGTAACCGTTTTGGAAGAGATAATAAAGACCAAGGATATTGTTAAGCTTTATGTAATGGGAACCGAAGAGCTTTACGCTCTCAAAGGAGTTTCTATGACTATTCATAAGAACGAGTATGTGGCAATAATGGGACCCTCAGGCTCCGGTAAATCTACCATGATGAATATCATAGGCTGTCTTGATACGCCGACATCCGGATATTACGAACTCAACGGGCAGAACGTAAGCGAGATGGATGATAATGAACTGGCTGCTGTCCGTAACAAAGAGATAGGATTTGTATTCCAGACCTTTAATCTGCTCCCCCGTTCAAATGCTTTGCATAACGTTGAGCTGCCTTTGATCTATGCCGGCATGTCAAAAGCCGAACGAATGGAGCGCGCCGAAGAAGCGCTGCTGAAGGTCAGTTTGCAGGATAGAATGAAACATAAACCCAACGAGCTCTCAGGCGGTCAGCGGCAGCGCGTTGCCATCGCAAGAGCGCTCGTTAACAAACCCTCTATCATACTGGCGGATGAACCTACAGGTAATCTTGATTCAAAAACCGGCGATGAAATTATGGAATTATTTGATAACCTGCATTCCCTGGGAAATACCATTATATTGGTAACACATGAAGATTTTATTGCCGAACATGCTCACAGGGTAATCAGGCTCAGAGACGGGTTGATAGAAACGGATAAAGAAACAGAAAAAGGCGTCAAATATAAAAATGATAAAGCCGCCGCTTTACAGGCTGCTGTTTGATAATCTGAATCAAAAATAAAAATATTCACTTTTTAAACATAAGGGGTAATTTTGATTATAAAGTATCTTGGTATTGCAGTTTTATTTTTATCTTTTTGCAATGTTTTACAGGCACAGGATTTCGGCAGAGTACATACACTCATAGCAGAAGGCATTGATGCCGAATACAACATGGATTTTCCGGGCGCGCTGGCAAAATTCCAGGAAGCGAAAAATACTGCTCCTAACGATCTGCGCGGCCACTTTTTTGAGCAGACCATTTATTACTGGAAAGCCATGCTTACCCGCAATAAGACTGATTTTGAAACTTTCATGAACCTGAGCGATAAGCTGGTTGAAAAATGTGAGAACGTTATTGATAAAAATGAAAATGATCTTGACGCCAGGCTATACCTCGGATGGACATATACTATCCGGGCATTTGCAATTGGTTTTATGGGTGAAAATTATCTGAAAGCTGCATCTGAAATCAAAGACGGCAACAGCAATCTGACCTTTGTGTTAGAAAAAAATCCTGATTACCACGATGCTGCCCTTGGGCTCGGTGTTTATAACTACCTTACCAGTTTCATTCCCCGCAAACTGAAATGGCTGACTGATATACTTGGTTTTTCAGGTGACCGCGAAGAAGGCAAAAGGCTTCTTAAAATAGCATCAGAAAAAGGAACTTATACAAACAGCGAAGCAAAGTTTTATTTAACATTAATGACCTGGCGGGAGGAAAATTATCCTGAATCTGAAAGTTACGCACTGGCCCTGAAATCAAAGTACCCTGAAAGCCCCGCTGTATGGATGCTTTGGGGCGGAGTACTCGCGCAGCAGGATAAGATGAACGAGGCAATTGAGGCATATGAGATGTCACTGGAATATAATAAAGGCAAAAACAACGATATCATTTTCCGCACCGCCTACGGCGCTTTAAGCAATGCGTACTTCAGGATGAATAACTATTCAAAATCATCAGAATACGGCAAACTGTTTATTTCTGTGCTAACCAAAGATGATAACCAGAACAACAGGTTATACAGCACCGGCGTATCACTTGAACTTATGGGTGATAGAAATGCCGCTATGGAATATTACCGCAGAGCTAGGACAGATATAAAAGATGAAAACCAATGGGAAAAATACTGGCTCAGGAAGTTACGTGAACGGGAAGCTGCGCCTTTGACTACCACAGATTCCCTGCTGATTGCGGCTGATAATAACCGGGCCACTGGCAGACTTACAGAAGCAGCGAAGGATTACAGCACATTGACTTCTGCCCAGGGTGTAAATTACAGCGACGATGTAAAAGCCCAGATCAACCAGGGATTAGGTCAATTATACTATAAACAGAAAGATTACAGTAAGGCCATTGAGCAGTTCAAAATGAATATTTCACTCAAACCTGCGAACGAAAAATGGCTTGTGCCGGAGGCATATTACCAGATTGGCAGATGTTATTTAAGACTTGGCAACCGCTCAGAAGCGCAGAAGAATTTTGATGTTGCACTGGATATTGATTATGATTATGACTTCAAGGATTCCATGGATGGAAAGATCAAAAACGAACTTTCCAAATGATCCATTATAAAAATACAAATTGAATTTTTTTACTGAAATAAAAGAGGGTGTTATTATTTCGCTGAATTCCATCAGGGCAAATAAAGTAAGATCGTTTCTGGCTACACTTGGTATAGTTATAGGCATTATGACCGTTACAACCCTGCAAACAGCCATTGAAGGTATAAACCTTGCATTCGAAAAAAGTATTTCTGCCGTTGGCGCGGATGTACTCTATATTCAGAAATTTGAATGGTTCGGCAAAGATGACTGGGAAGTTTACCGCAACAGGAGGGATATTAACTGGCAGGATTATGAATACTTCGCTGAAAATATTAATGGAGCTGAATCAGTCTGCCCCACTGTTGGTACTTCAGCGGTTGTTAATTACCAGGATTTCACCAGTGAAAATATTCCCGTATTCGGCACTACTGAAGAGTATCAGCGCACGCTTGGACTTGATGTTGATGAAGGCAGGTTCTTCACTAAACGTGAATCCGACGGCGGCTGGGGCGTTTGTGTAATTGGATATGATATAAAAGAATCATTTTTTCAGAACATTGACCCTATTGGAAAAGTCATTCAGGTTGATGGTCACAATTTTAAAGTCATTGGAACATATGAAAAAATGGGCTCAATGCTCGGATTATTCAGCCTCGATAACAGAATAATTATCCCCATCAATAAGTTTTTCAAAATGTTCGGCACAAGAAGGTCGCTTACAATAAACGTAAAAGCTCCCACTGTTGAAGCCCTTGAAGATACCAAAGAAGAGTCCCGCGCTGTTATGAAACGCGCCCGCAGAATACCTATTGGCGGCAAGGATGATTTTGGAGTAAACCAGCAGGAAGCTTTTAAGCAGACTTATGAATCATTAACGGGTCTTATAAAAACTATCGGAACCGCGATCACTTTACTTTCGCTTATAGTGGGATCGATAGGCATTGCGAACATCATGTTTGTGAGCGTAAAAGAAAGAACCAAGGAAATAGGCATTCGCAAAGCAATCGGCGCGAAGCGCGTTACTATTATGCTGCAATTTCTGATAGAAGCCGTAACCATTTGCATAGTTGGCGGTATGGTGGGGCTTATGATCGCTTTCCCGCTGAGCCTGATAATTAACGCAGTATTGCTCCCAACAGTAATGCCGCTGTGGGTAGTTGTATTGGCTCTCGGAATATCAGCATTTGCAGGCATTGTGGCGGGATTCTTCCCTGCCCTCTCGGCTTCAAAACTCGATCCCGTGGATGCATTGCGGTATGAATAGTAAAATGTTCTCACCCTGAGCTTGTCGAAGGGTAAGAAATAATGTAACAATAATCCCTCGACAAGCTCGGGATGAGGGTACAAGTCTAATACAGTAAATGGATGAGTATTGCAAAGAGAATATTTTAAATTAATTGTCTTATTTGTTCTATTAATTTCAGGTTCAGAATTACATTCACAGATAATCGATAAAGATACCAGCGATGTTGTAATTCGAAGAACTAAAAAAGAAATTCCGGCTGAATACAACATCAGCGATGTGATAATCAAGCTTGATAAGTTTCAGACAAAATATATTATAAGAGTAGATCTGGATATCCCGCTAAAAACAACTCTCAAGCTTTCTGTAAGTGATACCACCGGGAACACTTTGATGTATCTTATCAATGACCAGACCCTAAAACCTGGCGTATTCAGGGTCAGATGGGAAATGGAATTCTGCAGGTCCAGTGACTGCACCTATCCCCCGGGCAGATACTTGTGCGAGTTTGAAACGGACCAGTTTATTTTTCAAAGAGATTTTTATATAAAATAAAAAATTATGCCTGTAATAAAATCAACAGCAACAACGCAACTGCTGATTCGCAAAAAGAAGAAGAAAACCGCCGCTGTTGATAAAACTGAGGCAGAAAAAACCCGTGTAAAGAGCATCAAAAAATCTTTGAGCGGCAAAGTTAAGGATAAATAAAAAACAAAGACAAATAAAATAAAAAAGTGAACATCAAGGAAGCATTAATTTCGGCACTCAATTCCATCAGGGCGAATAAACTTCGCGCTTCGCTGACATTGCTTGGTATAATTATCGGTGTGTTTTCCATAATCGGAGTAATGACACTGCTTGATGCTTTACAAAAAGGTATTGATAGCGGTCTTAGTCAGCTTGGAACAAGCACCTTCCAGGTGCAAAAGTGGCCTGCAACATTTGTTTCGGGTCCCGGTAAATGGCGCAAATACGAAAAGCGCCAGCCTATCACAATTGAAGAGGGTTACAGACTCAAAGATCTTGCAGTAACACCCAAGTATATCGGACTCGAAGACTGGTCTGGCGGTAAAACCGTAAAGTATGGCAGCGGTCAGACGAATCCAAACTTCCAGATGGGCGGTGTTACTACGGAGTTTCTTCCGGCAAACAATCATACACTAAGCGAAGGAAGATTTTTCACAGAGGAAGAAGTTAAATCAACCAGGCACATCGCGGTAATTGGTATGGAAGTTGTTGATAAACTGTTCCCCTTCACTTCCCCGCTTGATAAAGAAATTGAAATTGACGGCACGCGTTTTACGGTGATAGGTGTTTTGACGGCAAAGGGTGAAAACCTGGGTCAAAGCCAGGATAATATTGTTCTCATACCGCTGCGCACAATGGATAAAATTTACGGTGTGCGTAAGAACCGTTCAATTAACATTACCGTTTCAGCTTACAGCAAAGCGCAGCTTGATGAAACCCAGGAAGAAGTCATTGGACTCATGCGGCAGATTCGCAAAGTCCCCCCGGGTGAGGAAAATGATTTTGAAATATGGTCAAATGAATCTCTTGTGCGAGAGGCAAATAACTTCACCATTTATTTCAAATACGGCGCAGGTGTAATATCGTTTATCTCATTAATTGCAGCGGGAATCGGGATTATGAACATTATGCTTGTTACGGTTACGGAGCGTACCAAAGAAATCGGAATCAGAATGGCAATTGGCGCGAAGCGCGGTAATATACTAACCCAATTTTTATTTGAAGCAATATTGCTTTGCGAGTTAGGGGGACTCATCGGCATTGCCGTTGGAATTGGTATAGGTAACCTGCTTGGCTCAATTTTCAACTTCCCTGTAACTATTCCTTATGATTGGGTCGCAATAGGCGTGATTGTATGCTCGCTTATCGGAATAATCTTCGGCACTTACCCTGCTTTTAAGGCTGCAAAGCTTAATCCAATTGATGCTTTGAGATATGAGTAGATGTGTGATTGGAAATCAAAAGCATTAACCACGATTTGCAAAAATTACACTAATTACATTTTTGTAAACCCCAAAATATAACTATTCCTTTTTATGTTACATTACTTCCCTTTTTTTTATGTTTCAGGAAGAGACTAAATAAAGGAAACAATCAGGTTAGTGAAATTCGCCTCACTTTCGCTATTTGAAAGTTGGTTATTTTTTTTCACGAAATATGACTTTTATCGCTGCATTAAATATCTCTCCTTATCTATACACAAGTGTACAGATTAAATTTTTGATTTAATTGACATTTCAAACATATTTCCTTAATTTACACTATAAAATCAACCAAAATTTGAATATTATTCTTCAAATAAAATTATTGCTTAAGAGCGAAATCCTGTCAAAAGTTGTATGGGTGTTGAATCACTTTTTGACAATGGAATTCTATAGGAAACTTTGCAATAATCTTTATTGGAAGCGCCTTACCCCCCATACAGCAAGCTATAATACCAGGTTCTGGATGATCATTTTTACTGCTATGTCAATGATATGGCTGGCATTTTTCTACAATCCCACTGACCCGGCTAACGCAAATTCTTCAGGGTTCATTATTCTTCTTTTTGCGCTCATCTTTAAACGCTCGGGTATTTCATTTCAATCTATAGTTAAAAATATATCTAAATCTGTTAACCATAAAATAGATCTGATAACTTATCGCATTCTTGATTCCCTGAATATTTCCCTGTGGCGTTCACAGGAAACATATTTGCGGAAATCCACTCTGTTAATTTAAACTCAACTGATAATCCGGTTTTTATTTAACCTGTTTTTAATATAACAGGCAATAATTACACATAACATTAAGGGTATTTACCCCGGGGTATTTATGATAATCTTCATGATACCGGTGTTTTAAGCAATATGAAAAACAGCAGCACAAATGATAGCATCATTACGGTCAATAAAGATGAGCTTTACAATAGTTCTTTTAAATATTGCGAGGATATCGCAAAAGGTCACTACGAAAATTTTCCTGTAGCATCACTCCTGCTTCCTAAGGATAAGCGAAAGTATGTTTACGCAATATATGCTTTTGCAAGAGCCGCGGATGATTTTGCCGATGAAGAAGGAATCGAAGGCGGAGCACCTAAGAGGCTTGCCCTGCTGGATGAATGGAACCAAAAGCTAAAGGATTGCTATAATGGCAAGGCATATGACCCCATTTTCATAGCTCTTGGCAAAACAGTACAAGATTGCAGGATCCCTATTAAGCCGCAGGAGGATCTTCTGAGTGCATTCAAACAGGATGTTGTTAAGAGCAGGTATAATACGTTTGATGAGGTGTTGGATTACTGCACACGGTCAGCTAATCCGGTAGGCAGACTTGTATTGATGATATTCGGATGCCACGATGAAGAGTTCTTCAAATATTCAGATAAAATTTGCACTGCTCTTCAATTGACGAACTTCTGGCAGGATGTGGAGGTTGACCTTAGGAAAGACAGGATATATCTGCCTGAAGAGGATATTAAGCAATTCGGGTATTCATACAGGCAGCTTGAGATGAAACAGGATAACGAGAATTTCAGGGCACTGATGAAGTATGAAGCAGAAAGAACTCAAGCGATATTTGATGAAGGAAAGAAACTGATTGAAATGACTGCCGGTAATGCAGATACCATGAAGCTTTCAAAGGAACTCAAATTAACATGGCTTGGCGGTACAACTATATTAGCGAAGTTAAAAGAAATAGACTATAACGTTCTGAATCAACGACCCACAATTTCAGCGTTTGACAAATTGAGGATTTTTTTAGGTTCAAGATTTTAAGTAAAGCATGAAACCTCACCCCCAGTCCCCTCTCCTTCGAGGAGAGGGGTGCCGATAGGCGGGGTGAGGTGTAAATAAGCAGAGCAAAGTTAGAATAATAATTTAAGCAATTAACACAATTAGATTGTCAACAGAACACATCGAAATTACGCAATCAAGCAAAACGAATTTTTTATATTCGTTTTCACTGCTGCCAAAGGATAAGTACGAGGCTATTAACACAGTCTACGCCTTTTGCAGGCAAACAGATGACATTGTTGATAACGAAGCTGATTCCACCGAGCTCAAGTTTCGCAAAATACGTGAATGGAAAAATGAATTTGAAAAAGCCCTCAAAGGAACATCAAGCTACGCTCTGCTGAACCAGGTAACTAAGATCATAAGGAATTTTAACATCCCCGTTGAGCCGTTCTTTGAGCTCATAAAAGGTATGGAAGCGGACTTGCAGGTTTCGCGGTATAAAGATTTTAACACTTTATACCAGTATTGCTTCCGCGCAGCAGCTACTGTTGGCCTTATGTGCATCGAGATCTTCGGCTACAAGACCCAAAGCGCAAAGGAGTATGCAGTGAATCTTGGTATAGCTCTGCAATTAACAAATATATTAAGGGATGTTAAGTTCGACGCGCTCAACGGAAGAATATACATTCCCGAAGAGGATATGAAGAAATTTGGATATACTGAAGATGACCTGATGAATTTCAGGTACAATGAATCATTTGTGGAGTTGATGAAATATGAATGCAAACGTGCGCGTGATTACTTCGAAAAAGCAAACAACGCTTTCGCGAAGGAAGACCGCAAACAGCTTTTCCCTGCACGAATAATGCAGAAGATCTATTTCAATATTCTGCAAAAAATTGAGAAGATGAATTACAATGTATTCCGCAAAAAAGCTAAGGTTTCAAAACTCAAAAAATTATATTATACATTCGGGGTTTTTGTTAAGTATAAATTAGCATATTGAACAGAAGTGTTTCAGTGATTGGCGGCGGTTTAGCGGGACTCTCCTCAGCAGTATTCCTTGCTGAAAAGGGTTATAAGGTCACTTTAATTGAAGTATCACCAAAGTTTGGCGGCAGAGTTTATTCGTTCTTTGACAAAGCATCCGGTTTACATATCGATAACGGTCAGCATATACTGGCAAGCTGGTATCACAATACTTTTGATTACCTGAAAGTGATAGGTACTTACCACAAGTTGAGCTTCCAGAATCAGCTTGAAGTCATGTTTGCTGATGTTAGCGGGGTTCAATATTCGCTCAAAGCATCAAAGCTCCCTCCCCCCCTGCATCTGGCGGGCGGTATAATGGGATATAAAGCGCTGGGGTTAAGCGATAAGCTTTCAATTGTGAAACTTGTGAACAAGATCAAAAAGGGCAAGTATTCTGAATCAGACTTAAATAAAATGAATACAGATAAGCTCTTTGAGTTGAGTTCACAAACTGAAAAAGCAATTAATTACTTCTGGAAACCATTCATTATTGCTGTATTCAATGCGGAACCGGAAAATACATCAGCTAACATGTTTTGCGATATCATAAGGCTGGGTTTCATAGAAAAAGGCGGTTCAGAGCTTGTTCTGCCAAAAGGATATTTAAGTGATATTTTCGTGAAGCCGGCAATAGAGTATCTAGATAGCAAAAAGTCAAAAGTATTAACCAGCTCAAAAATAAGCAGAATAGAGTTTAAAGATAACAGCGTAAGTGGATTAATACTTGAAGATAACAGCATTATCAAAACCGATTTTTACATAAGCGCTGTACCGTTCTTTAATTTTAAAAATCTTTTTTTAAGCCGGGATTTCGCATCATATTTTGGGGATTTAAAGGAATTAACTTCCTCCCCTATTGTCAATATCCATTTAAAATTTGATAAGGATATTGCCGGAGTTCTACCCAATGATTTTGCAGGTATGCTTAGCACTATATCACAGTGGGTGTTTAAGGTAACAGATTACCAGGTTTGCGTAGTAATAAGCAGCGCAGCTGCTGTTGCTGAAAAAACGAAGGAAGAAATCGCCAAGTTAGCGGAAAGTGAGCTAAAAATGTGCTTTCCGTGTCTAAAGGGCTTTAATGTAACTTCAGCTAGAGTGTTAAAAGAAATGAGAGCTACATTTGTGCCTGATAAAGCTTCACTAAACAGCAGGCCCGGCACTAAGACATCCGTTTCAAACCTGTTATTAGCGGGAGACTGGACAGATACCGGACTGCCTGCAACAATCGAAGGAGCAGTAAAGAGCGGAAAAACCGCAGCAAACGAAATATTGAAGCTGAATTGAATAATAAGTTTGAAGTTAGTAAAAGTATAAAATAAATCAACCAAAAAATACCTAAAGGAAGGGTAAAACTATGGGACATCAAAATCAAAACGAAGATACAAACGTGGTAAGTGCTCCGGTTGGTATCAGTTTGAAAAAATCGGAGAGCAAAGAAGCTGAAATTCAGCGCCTGCTGCTTGAAGAAAGAATGCGTCTTGAAAAGGAATACGGCGTTGAAGCTAAGCGTATCGATCATTTTAAAAGACCGCTGGAAAACACATTCACAAAAGATCAGCGCGCCAATACAACAATATTATTTGGCGGGTTAACATGGAAACATGAGAAGCTTATAAAAGGCGTTCTCCAGGGACTTGGTTACAAGGCCAGTGAAATTCCAACACCAAGTAAAAAAGCCTTCCAGTTAGGCAAAGAATACGGTAACAACGGACAGTGCAATCCGACATACTTTACCGTTGGTAATCTTGTGGAATACCTGCAGGATCTTGAAAAATCAGGCTTAACAAAAGAACAGATAATTAACGATTATGTATTTTTCACAGCGGGCGCATGCGGCCCATGCCGTTTTGGTATGTATGAAGCAGAATACCGCCTCGCATTACGTAATTCAGGCTTTGAGGGTTTCAGGGTACTCATATTCCAGCAGACCGGCGGATTAGAGCAGGATGAAATGGAAGCCGGACTCGAAATGAACCTCGATTTCTTCCTCGGAATACTGAACGCCATGAATATCGGAGATATTCTTAATGATGTTGCATACCAGATCAGACCATTCGAAGTAAATGCCGGCGAAACCGATAAGGTTCTTGCTGAATGTATGGATATGATGTATGAAAGAATGAAAGGCAAGAGATATTTCGACTTCAATACGAAAATGGGTTCATTCTTAAGCAAGTTACCGGGCTCAAACTACGTTCAGCGTTTTGTTGACCAGGTTATGAGCGATTACTACATTGAAACGCTTACAGAAATTCAGGCAAAGTTCAACGAAGTTAAAGTTGATAGAACCCGTGTAAAACCTATTTGTAAGGTAACCGGTGAATTCTGGGCACAGACAACTGAAGGAGACGGAAATTTCAATATGTTCCCCTTCCTCGAAAGAGAAGGCGCGCAGCTGCTGGTAGAGCCAATCGCAACCTGGATCTTATACATGCTTCACCAGGCTAAGAATATGTACCACGACAGAAAAGGTATAAAAGAAGGTGAAGAACAACCGAAATCATTCCAGGTACTTAAAAAATTAAAGAACCTGACTGATTACAAAAGAACAGTGACAATTCTTTCAATTGCGGAAAGCGTGTTTGACCGTGAATACAACAGGATCAGAAAAGTATTCAAAGGAATGCCGCATGAACTGGCTAACCAGCTTGAAATGCAGAGACTGGGTCATCCATTCTACAATTCCAGGGTTGAAGGCGGCGAGGGTCACCTTGAAATTGCAAAGAACATTTACTACGTAAACAAAGATCTTTGTCACATGGTGCTTTCACTTAAACCGTTCGGTTGTATGCCTTCAACACAGTCTGATGGTGTGCAGTCAGCGGTAACATCAATGTTCAAAGATATGATATTCATCCCGATCGAAACATCAGGAGAAGGCGATGTAAACGCTCATTCAAGGGTTCAGATGGCCCTTGGCGAAGCTAAAGCAAAAGCCAAACTTGAATTCAAGAAATGTCTTGATGAAACCGGTTACTCAATAGAAGAGATAAAGGCTTATGTTGAAGCTAACAATGAGTTACAGAGACCGTTCTATGATTTCGGACACAAAAAAGGAGTAATTGGAGTTGCGGCTAATTTCGTAATTCATGTTTCTGAAAGAATGAAAAGGGACGGAATTAAATCAGTTACATCAAAAGCAGAAACTGCTAACGTTTAAAACAGATATAATTGATAAAAACAAAAGTAAATATTTCGGTCATTACTTTGTTGCTGACAATCAGTACTGTTAGCTCACAGTGGAGCCATATAACTACATTACCTGTTAATAAAATCAGTTCTATTAAGTTTTTTACTGAAGATCTTGGTTTTATTTGCGGTGGTGGTGTATGGAAAACTACAGATGGCGGACACAATTGGTCCCAGATATTTTCAGCAGGAGCAAACTCATTCTGTTTTATTGATTCATTGAATGGTTTTGTCAGTGGTAATCCTGCCAGAATATACAAAACTACAAATGGTGGTTTGAACTGGGATACAACTATACTGACCAGTGGTTTTTCCGGGGTAGATGCTATTGGTTTTTTCAACAGTAATACAGGAATTTCTGTTGGTTTTAATGGAATAATTAACCGAACTAGTAATTCAGGAAATACCTGGTATCGCCATGATACCGTTTACTTCCAGGAACAATCTTCAGTTTCATTACTTCCTGGCGGTAGCGGTTGGATTGCAGGCGGAGCTCCTTATGAGTTAATAAAAAGAGTCGTTAATTATGGTACTTCCTGGTCTTACCAGAGCCCGGGTGCTATTGGTGGCTTAAATGGTGTACATGCTTTGAATGAAAATATTGTTTATGTTTGCGGACATTCAGGCGTAATCAGACGAACCACCAATGGCGGGACAAACTGGACGAAACTTGACAGTTTGACTTCCAGAAGACTGAATGCAGTTTACTTTTCAAATACTACTTCTGGAAACATTGTGGGTGAAGTTGGAACAATACTCCGGACAACAAATTCCGGTGTAAATTGGTTCTTACAGAGCTCTCCAACAACCAATAGCTTGTATTCTGTATTTTATATAAATAATGAAACAGGATGGATTGGTGGGAATAATGGTGTTCTATTAAAAACTACCAATGGGGGCGGAATTACCGCTATAAATGAAATAACTAATTATCAACCTGACCAATATGAGTTATTTCAGAACTATCCTAATCCGTTTAATCCAAATACTATAATAAAATTCTCTTTATTCAAAGCCGGTGACGTATCAATTACTATTTTTAGCAGCACCGGTGAGGAAGTATGGAGATATATTAATAATAAATTGAATCAGGGAACATATGAAATTGAATGGAATGCCGAATCACACGCGAGCGGATTATATTTCTATACTTTGAAAACCAATGATATTTTATTAACTAAAAAGATGATCTTAATTAAATAACAAGTTTATTATGACAAATCAAACTAATAATAGCGGTAAATCACCACTCTACATCGGTTTCGATGTCGGTTCAACAACTGTTAAAGCTGTTGTAATGGATATTGATTCTGATAAGATACTGTGGTCCGATTACCAGCGCCACGATACCAAGCAGCCTGAAAAATCACTGGAACTGCTTAAGGCTATAGAAGATAAACTGGGCAAAGATGCCCTTGAAGGCGCTAGAATATTCATAACCGGTTCCGGCGGCAGCAATATCGGAAGGTTCCTCGGCGCAAAGTTCGTACAGGAAGTGAATGCAGTATCGCTTGCGGTAGAAAAATTCTACCCCAAGACACTTTCTGTTATTGAATTGGGCGGTCAGGATGCGAAGATAATTGTTTTCAAAGAAGACCCTGAAACCGGCAAAAAGAAAAAGATCCCTTCAATGAACGATAAATGTGCCGGAGGTACAGGAGCGGTAATTGATAAGATCAATGCAAAGCTTAAAATTCCCGCTGCAGAGCTGTGCAATATGGGTTATTACGGATTGAAGCTCCACCCTGTTGCAGGTAAATGCGGTGTGTTTGCTGAAACTGATATCAACGGTCTGCAGAAATCCGGCGTACCGGCTGATGAGCTCATGGCTAGTCTTTTTGAATCTATCATCCAGCAGAATATGTCTGTGTTAACACGCGGTCATACATTAAAACCCGAAGTATTGCTTTTGGGCGGACCCAATTGTTATATAAAGGGTATGATGGATTGCTGGAGGGCAAACATTCCCAAAATGTGGGATGAAAGAAACGTGCCTTATGATAAAACCGTTCCGATTGAAGAACTCATCAGGGTACCCGATAACGCGCAGTATTTTGCGGCCATTGGCGCAATTGAATACGGCAAAGAAGAAGAACTGGAAATTGGCAGATACAAAGGCTATGCTGATCTTGAGTATTATATCAATGTAGGCAGAGCCGAAGAAAAGAAAAAGCTTATGAAACTCTCAGGCGGCGGCGGTCTGTATAAGGATGAAGCTGAGCTTGATACATTCAAAGATAAATACAAGATCCCAAAATTCACTCCGGCCACATTCAAACCGGGTGAAGTTGTTAAGGGCTTTATCGGACTCGACGGCGGTTCAACATCAACAAAAGCCGCGCTCATTTCTATGGATAAGCAGGTGCTTGTTAAAGCTTACCAGCTTTCTAAAGGTAACCCCATTGAAGATACTGTTGATATTCTGCAGGCTATCCACGACCAGGTAAAAGCACAGGGCGCAACCCTTGAAATACTTGGGATAGGAACAACAGGATACGCAAAGGATATTTTGAAAGATGTATTACATGGCGATGTTGCACTGGTTGAAACAGTTGCTCACACTCAGGCAGCTCTTCACTTCTACCCCGATACTGATGTGATTGTTGATGTAGGCGGTCAGGATATTAAATTAATTATATTGGATCAGGGCCGTGTTACTGACTTCAAGCTGAACACACAGTGTTCTGCCGGTAACGGTTACTTCCTGCAGTCAACTGCTCAGGGCTTTGGATATGCTGTAGAGGATTTCGCTGATGTAGCGTTTTCTGCAAAACAGTATCCAACCTTCGGTTATGGCTGCGCCGTGTTTATGCAGTCTGATATCGTTGACTTCCAGAGACAGGGCTGGAAACCTGAAGAAATTATGGCCGGACTTGCAAACGTACTGCCAAAGAACATCTGGCTTTACGTTTCTCAGATACCGAACCTTGCAAAACTTGGAGAGAATTTCGTACTCCAGGGCGGCACTCAGCATAATCTTGCGGCAGTAAAAACACAGGTTGATTTTATAACCGAAAGATTTAAAGGCAGCGGAATTGATCCAAACGTGTTTGTTCACAAACACACCGGCGAAGCCGGTGCAATTGGCTGCGGAATTGAAGCTGCAAGGCTTTACGATAACGGTATGAGAACACAGTTCATTGGTCTTGAAAAAGTAGCCAAGATCGTATTCAAAACAACCAGAAATGAATCGACACGCTGTTACTTCTGCAAGAATAAATGTTTGAGAACATTTATTGATGTAGCAACCGATGAAAAAGCTATTCCGTACGTAAAGGATGAATCAATCGAACTTCCGAAAGAAAAGATAGTTAACCCTGATTCAAAAGTACCGCTCGTTGATGGAACTCAGAGACTTATTATCGCAACCTGCGAAAAAGGCACTGTTGAAGATTTGAGCTCAATGAAAGACATCAAAAAAGGATTAGACGCTATTAAAGATATCACTCCAAACCTGGTTGAACATGCCGCAGTTGAAGTATGGAAATCACAGGAGCCCAAAAAAGTCATGGATGAAGTTCCGGTTCTTTCAAAGATAGAGGAACTGAAAATGAAATTTGATAAAAAGGCTAAGGAAGATTTCGATAAACGCGTTGAGTTGATGAAAAACAGGAACAAGGTTGTTATTGCCATTCCAAGGGTGCTTAATATGTACGCGCACACACCGTTTTTCACCGGTTATTTTGAAGCACTTGGTGTAAATCCGGGGAACATCATATTTTCAGAATACACAAGTGAGGAATTATACAAGGAAGGTGCCAAACGCGGAGCAATTGATCCGTGCTTCCCTTCGAAGGTCGGAATTCCGCATTTGCACAACCTGATCTACAAGATCCACAAAAAGAAAAAGATAAATTATATCTTCCTCCCTATTGTAGATACGATACCCTCTGATCTCATTTATGCTCAGCAGCATCACGCATGTCCTACGGTTACAGCAACCGCAGAAGCTGCCAAGGCTGCATTCATTAAGGAAAGCGATATCTTTAAGGAAAACGGAATAGAATATGTTAATACATATTTATATATGACCGAAAAGAAGCTTTGCGCAAAACAGATGTTTGATGAATGGGCACCTAAACTGGGCTTAAGCAAAGAAGAAAATGACCGGGCTATTGATGAAGCATACGCCGCACTTGACAGATACACCAATAACATGAGAAAACATGCCCGCGAAGCGCTTGAACAGCTTGAAAAAGATAACAAGATCGGGATAGTTGTACTTGCAAGACCGTACCACAATGATCCCGGTATGAATCATGAAATACTCGAGGAGTTCCAGAAACTTGGCTACCCTGTATTTAACCAGGATTCACTCCCAACAGATGAGGATATACTGGAAAGACTGTTTGGCGATGAGGTTAAAGCAGGCCTGATAAAAGGCGGTATGGATGTTGGCGATGTTTGGAAGAATTCTTACAGTGAAAATACCACCAGAAAGGTATGGGCAGCTAAATATACAGCACGGCATCCAAATCTGGTTGCGCTGGAACTTTCTTCATTCAAATGCGGACATGACGCCCCTATCTATACCGTTGTGGAAGAAATAGTATCCGATAGCGGAACGCCGTACTTCTCATTCAAAGATATTGATGAGAATAAACCAACCGGCTCAATCAAGATACGAGTGGAGACTATCCACTACTTCCTGAAACGTTACAGGGAAGATATGATAGTTAAGGATAAGAAAATACTTACTATTGAAGAAAAGATGAAAGAGTTTGAAGAGAAAATAAGAAAACAGTATGAATTGCAGGAAAAACTTGATGTTATACATAAACAACAGGGAACCGGCAAGTATCATAACGGTAGTCTTAATTCAAATGCTATAGAAATTGATATGAGTAAGGTAAAGAAGGCTAAAACCGAGGAACCTCAGCATGAACACGCTGAAGCATAGATGAAGTTACTCGTCAAATTAAAGCCGGTTAATTTTTAACCGGCTTTTTTATTTGTCTTTTTGTGCAAAAAGGTACAATTCGACTTTTTGGGGAGCGAGATAGTATGTCATATTGAATTCCTGTTCATACCGCGATCTCAGGTTTTCGATGTTTTGTGAATATCCTATAGTATCAACAGAGCTGTAATCCATCACGACCCAGAATCTTGGAGGCTTTTGAGTACTAATCGAATCCAGCACCTCTTTCCACCCATATCTGATATTAGCAGCATCAGGAATATGTAATTTTTCCTGCTTCTTATAATAGTCTATTACCCAACCGTTATAATGCGGTTCCACATATAACTTATCTTCCGGCCTGTATTCTTCATTTATCCGGGTGATCAATTCTCTATAATCATCATTTTTAAAGTCAAAAGAATAATGTATAGTTATGCCATATACATTAACAGCAAAACAAAGCAGCAGCAGCGTATATGAAACAGGTTTCAACTTCCAAATGTATATTCCATACACCAGGAATATGGAGATAAAAGGTACAAGAATGCTTAAATATCTATAAAACTCAATTTTTTGCCGAAATGAAATTATCCCCGCAAGCATTAACGGTACAAACAGTACTAACAAGATGAGAACTAAAGTATTATTGCGCTGTTTATTTCTGTGAACTATCACTCCGGCAATTGAAAATAATACACAAATTGCCGCAAAGTAAGTAATATACTTAACCAGTTCCAGATCAGTGTAATAATAATACAATCCTAAATTGAGGTCTCTTATATAATTCGCATATTCCGCAAGTATTTGCTGCAGGTTTTGCGGAACCCGCCAGGATTGCCCTTTTCTCATATGTGTTATAAGATCAGGTATCCAAAGAATATAACCAGCCAAAACTCCAAGCCAAATATATACATATGAAAGTATCTGCTTCCGCAAATACAGGTTAATTACAATTACATATATAACTTCCGCTGCTAGTATAAAGAATGAAAAATAGTGTGTATAAAGAGCAAAAAGAGTAAAAAAGAGATAAAGCAAAGAATACTTATCTCTGAAAATTCTATGATGGTTGTGAGATACATCAGTTAGCTTCATCAGGAAATACACTGATCCGGCATTAAGGAAGAGGTTCATAGCCGCCATACGAACTTCCTGTGAATAATAGAGATTGAGTGGTGAAAGCGAATACATTATTAGCACTAAAAAAGCTTGCGCCGTCGGCATAATTCTGCGGCTTAGGGGATAAATGAAAAATATAGCAGATGAAGTGAAGAATGCTGATAGCAGCCGCATAGCGGCGACAGAATCACCAAAGACGAAATTCCATATTTTAAGTGTAAAGTAATACAATGGCGGGTGAATATCGTTTGAAGTTCGGACAATTATCTCATAAAAAGAGTCCATGCTTAAATGCCATGAAAAAACTTCATCAAACCAGAGGTTTTTCTGGGTCAAAAACGCAATTCTTATTGCCAGGCAGAAAGCAAAAATGGAAAAAAGAATTAATCTCTCTGTTTTAGAGTTCATTTTACTGAATTATTCGCCAATAAACTGAAAAACCACTTTACGCGTTCGTGGTCGTTCATCAAAATCCATAAGTATCACCTGCTGCCATGTGCCTAGCAAAAGCTCTCCATTTACGAAAGGGATCGTCTGTGAACATCCAAACAGAGTAGAACGCAGGTGAGCATGTCCATTGTGATCGCCCCAGGTATTGTTATGATGATATTTCTTACCGGCAGGAATGAATTTGTCAAGCAATTCCGGCATATCCTTCTTCAATCCGGGTTCATATTCAATTGTACTTATTGAAGCCGTAGAACCAACTACAAAAATTGTGACATTACCTGATTTCATCTTCGTCTTTTCAAATGCAGAAAAGAGGGAATCTGAGAGATTTATTATATCACACTCCCCTTTTGTACTAAACGAATGATTTTCAGTAATTATCCTCATATTTAAATTTTATTCAGCTTCTTTTGATGTTCCATAATCAAATTGATTCCTTCTAAAACAGTATTTTCCTTGTAAATATACTTAAAATTTACTTTATTAATCAACAGTTTGGCAGATCCACCCGACAATATAACTCTCAGGCTGCCTTTATATTTCTTTTTAACGGCGGCAACAATCCCTTCGGTAGCAAATTTCATATAATTTACCAGCCCTGACTGAATTGCCTCGAATGTGTTTGTTCCAATCAGAACTGCATTTTTAGATACATCACTGTACTTCAAAAATGGTAATTTGGCTGTATTATGATTCATTGCCATTGATGATGTCAAAATTCCTGGTGCGATAATACCTCCAATGAAATTGCCATTTTTCAGCACCAGATCAAAAGTATTAGCAGTCCCAAGATCTGCTATTAGCACATTTGATTTCCCTGCCGATAAATGATTTCCTGCGACTGCGTTACATATCCTATCCGCCCCTAAAGTATGTGAATTTTTTATTTTAATCCTAATAGGTAACCTCGTTTTAGAACTAATAATTAGCGGAACCATCCTAAAGTTTGTTCTAATGTAATGAGTTATCAGTTTTTGAGCCTTGTTTGAAACGGAAGCAATCCCTATTGCCTCCACCTTTTGGTTCTTCATGATCCAAGTAAGATATCGTTTGATCTTTTCGAATTCAACTGAGCGGAAATTTTCTGTCAAATTCAATCTTTTACCATTATGCATGGCAAAATGTGTGAATGTATTTCCTATATCTATGATTAGATTCATTGGTTAAAAAAAATGCCTGTAAAAACAGGCATTTTAGGAAAAATTTAGAAATCAGTTTGTTTTTACCTGCTTAACTCTAGTTTTTTGATCTCATCACGCAGCGAAGCTGCCTTTTCATAGTCTTCGCTGTCAATAGCGGATTTCAGATCGGTTTGCAGTTTGTTCATCTTTCTGGTGTAAGGGTCAGTCACCTTTTCCTGCGCAGCTGCAACTTCCGGCTGCTTAAACAGGTCTTCTTCAACACCTTCTTCATCTGATTCTTTATCCGGAACAAAAGCAACTTCATTCATTACATCTTCATTCACATAAATCGGAACCGCAAATTTTAGAGCAAGCGCGATAGCATCAGAGGGCCTGGAATCTACTTCATCAACACTACCAACATCCATTTTGATCTTAGCGAAGAAAGTACCATCCCTAAGCTCATTAATATAGACATAAGAAATTGAAAAACCCAATTGCTCAATAATATTTTTTATTAGATCATGCGTCAAAGGCCGGGGGGGCTTGATCCCCTCGAGCTCCAATGCGATATGTTGTGCTTCAAAACTGCCTATTATGATAGGTAAACGTCTTTCACCGCCTATTTCTTTAAGTATCAGCGCATATCCGCCGCCTCCCGGTGCGGGGGTTGGCGAGAGTCCTAATATATCAACCTGAATTTTATCGTTATCCATTAAATTCTGATAATTTCATTTTTAATTTGAGAGAACTTTTTTGAACTCTTCTGTTAAAGCGGGCATAATTTCAAGCGCATCTGCTACAATGCCGTAATCTGCAATCTGAAATATAGGAGCATCTTTATCTTTGTTGATTGCTACAATACATTTAGAGGATGACATTCCCGCAAGATGCTGTATGGCTCCGCTGATGCCTACCGCAATGTACAGACTTGGTGAAACTGTCTTACCTGTTTGACCAACCTGGTCTGAATGAGGTCTCCATCCCGCATCAACTATTGCCCTTGAAGCACCGGCTGCGCCGCCAAGTACCTTGGCAAGATCTTCTACCAGGTAAAAGTTTTCTGGTCCTTTTAGTCCCCTGCCACCTGAAACTACCACATTTGCTTCCGTTACATCCAGTTTTTCATCGCTCACTATAACATCCTTAACCTTTACGTTTAGATCACTATCAGTAATTCCCGGATTATGCTGTTCTATTTCAGCGCTTACACCATCAACAGCAACCGGTTTAAACACATTGGGCCTTAAAGAAAAGATCTTAACCGGTGATGTTACCTTAACATCTATCAGCGCTTTACCAGCATAAACAGGCCTGGTTGCTATTATGTTTCCACCTTCGGTTTTAATCTCGGTGCAATCAGCAACTAAACCCGCTTCAAGCTTAGCTGAAACCCGGGGAGATAAATCTTTACCCATAGCAGTTGCCGAAAGAATTATAATATCCGCTCCACTTGCTTTTGCGGCTTCTGCCAATATTTTGGAGTATGCAGTAGTAGAGTATTTTTCCAATTTCGGATCTTCAGCTATCAATACTTTCTTTATACCATAAGCACCAAGCTCTGCTGCAGTATTTGCCACTGCATTACCTATTAAAATGGCTTCAGCTTCGAGGCCAAGCTCTGCTGCTAATTTAACAGCTGTTGAAGCTGTTTCAAATCCGGAATTCTTTATTCTGTTATCACGTGATTCAACAAATGCAAGAATTTTGCTCATTATATTACCTTAGCTTCCTCTCTTAACAATTTTACAAGTTCAGGAACAGCCGAAACATCTGTACCCACAATTTTCCCTTTTGATTTGGGTTTGGGAAGTGACATACTTATGGTTTCGGTCTTATTTTCTGTGAAAGTTGGCTGCCTTTCCTCAATGGCTTTTGATTTAGCTGCCATAATACCTTTGAGGTTTGGATAACGCGGGTTATTCAGTCCGCGCTGAGCAGTAATTGCTACAGGTAAAGAAGATTCAACAACTTCCTTCCCACCTTCAATTTCCCTTTCACAAGTAACAGTGTTGCCATCGATATTCAAAGTCACTGCGACACTTATTGAGGGTAATCCAAGCATTTCTGCAACCAGGCTTCCAACCTGTGAGTCATCATAATCAATCGATTGTTTGCCGAATAAAATTACATCTGCGTTAATTTCTTTCAGTACATCAGCCAAATTTCTTGCAACAGCATATGAATCCATTTCGGAATCAGATTTTACCAAAATACCTTTTTCGATACCCATTGCATAAGCTTTTTTGATCGCTTCTTTGTTCGAATCTTTTCCGACAGAAACCACAACGGTCTCGCCTCCATTTTTTTCTTTCAATTGTAAAGCTGCTTCAACAGCAAATTCATCGTATGGATTAATAATGTAAGTCACACCCGCAGGGTCAATAGTTTTTCCGTCAGAACCCACTTTTACTTTAGTAGTAGTATCAGGTACCTGCGAAACACAAACTGCTATTTTCATTGGTTTACCTTCCTGTTAAAAAATATGTAGTTTTTTTGCTTTAATAAACAAAAATAGCGAATTATTGATAAATGTTCAATTCCCAAATTTACTCAAAAATGTGCTGAAAAAGAAAAGGAACAGCATTGGCTGTTCCTTTTTGGGTTTGAAACGTCATTTTTCAATTACTTAACAAGCACCATTTTATTAACCTGCCTGAAATTTCCGGATTGAAGTGAATAAAAGTATATTCCCGATGCAAGATTTGAACCATCAAAATCCACCTGGTATTTTCCCGGCCTGAAATTATTATCTGCAATAACCGCAACAACTTCACCAATTGAGTTATAAACCTTTATGGTAATATTTCCTTCTTTGGGAACATCGAAATTTATAATTGTTTTCGGATTAAATGGATTCGGGTAATTATTATACAATTTGTATGATCCGGGAACAGTACTTCCGATTTGAGTTATTCCGATTGTTGAACGCTTAATAGTAATTATGAATGCAGAGGCAGCCAGAGTAGTATCTAGGCCATTTGTGGCAGCCACTCTCCAGGTACATCTTAAAGAATCACCTGTGTATCCAATTGAAGATGCAAGGCTATCCAGAAAACTTTTGCGGAATGTGATTATTGAGTCAGTTCCATTATTATCACTTGTATAGCTGTAATCAAGACTGGTCGCCAGTTTCCTGATCCGAAACGAGTACTTCACTGAAGGGTCAGAATTAGCCCTTTTCCATGTGAATTGAACCGGTGAGATATCCTGAGAAGAAACTTCAACCGATGATAAACTCGGTGGCGTAAGAAGTTGAAAAGCTGTCAATGGGACACCGGCAACTTTAACATAATTAACCATTGTAAACGTGTTTGAACCATGTTGATTTGTGACTGTTAAAGAAACAGTATAAGCGCCAGTTTGAGTATAGTTAATATTGATAGGATTTTTTACAGAAGAGGTTGAAGGATTTCCACCAGGAAAGCTCCAGCTCCATGAAGTAGGATCGTAAGGTGATAAATCAAAGAAATTAATATTACCGCCGCCAATGGGTAAATTTGCCGTATCTGAAGTAAAATTTGCGATTGGAGCGGAACCTGTTACAGCATTTATTCCATCCAGAGTATTAACGCTGGAGTTATTCGGATCTAACCAGTCTTTCAACTGATTTGTTGATGAACCGCCATACCCCCAAGATTGCGATAATTTTCCAAACACTTTGCTCACAGCTTGTGGGTTCTCACATTGAGAGGCAACTCCACCGAGATTTTGACCAATCACCCGCTTATTCTGATCATACAACGGGCATCCGGAAGAACCACCTTCTGTCATACCAATATCCCAAACTACCTGCCAGAATCCATTTACCAATCTTCCTCCGAATCCATTTGAGTTTTGGGCCGGGTTATTATCAATTGATATTTTTTTGTTAGCTCCGCCCGGGTGGTGAATAGCAACTTCGTTTGATGGTTGAGTGCCTGTTCGATCCCAACCGTTAAAGAAGCCGTTATACGATGCAGGTAATGATCCGTTGATCTGAACTAGGCGGAAATCTGTCATATAGTTGGCTGCCTTAAGGGTCGCACCTGAAAGTGATTGGGCCAGCGAACCTGCTGTGCCCCAACATGTGGGATTTTCGTAATTGAAGAAAAAGACCATACTTGAATGATTATCAGGGCTGCAATGTTCTGCAGTTAAATACAAAAGACTCCTATCCTGTAATGTATTGTTCATAAGTGAACCTGTACATAAATAACCTCCGCCGCCTTGTGTGAAAGTGATCCTGGTAACTGATCTTTTTTCTTGAACCCATGGAGCTCCAACGGGACAGTTAATGTTTATGTTACACGAAAGTTCTTCTACAGATAATAATCCGTATATATCTTTATATGCATGAACAACCTGACTGATATTGAGTTTACCCTTCCCCTTTGAAAAGACAGGTTCATAATATTCAATTACAGTTGAACTACCTCTGGTTGGAGCTGTTGAAAAGTATTTATCCGCAGTGTTGTTCAACTCTGAGAAAGCACCAAGTAATTCAGACTTATCGGCATTATACAGATACAATAATGCACCTTTAGGCATATAAAAATCCCTGTAAAAAAGATTAATAGAATGCGCATCTGGGGAAGTTATCATAAGGCGCCATACCCTGCTGCCATCTGGAAGCTGGCTCCACGTTCCGGAATTTTCAAGAGAATAATTAACTTCAAATACTTTGCCATATCGGAATGGAACATCTGTTTTTGCGATATTCTCCCGGTCTTCGTTAAGCATGCTCTCCAGATCAAAAGCTGGCATCGTTTTGGTATCAAAACTATGTCCTAATTCAGTCAGAGAACTGATTGGCAAACCTCCTGAATTGTATTGAGCGGAAACGGGCAGAGCAAAGAGAAGCAGCAAAAGTGAAAAGAAGACTTTTAGATTTACTTTATTCATGTTAAAAATAATTAATTAATTGGATGAATTGGATTAAACTAATTGGTTTTTGAATGAATATTTCAAAACCTCAATCTTTACAATATAAATGTTTTTATAAAAGAAGTAAACCCAATTGGAAACTTTCATAAATAAAAAAAGCCGTACAACATACGGCTTTTCAGGAATTCGGTTTTTCTATTTTTTGTAATTTTTCATAATTTCTTCCATCTCTTTAGTTTTATCTTTAAGGTCCTGCAGGTTTTTTCCTCCGTCTTTCATATTTTTCATATCTTCAAGCATGTTTGTCATATCCATATATTTTACATCCTGAGGAGCTTTGAACATGTCATCAGTTACTGTGATATTCTGTTCAAGTTTAGTTGCTTTCATGTATGTTTTACCGTCTGTTGTTCCCATTCTGAGAGGAACCGTTTTCTCATAGAGACTGACAGTAAAATTCTTTTCCTTATGCTTATATATCTCGCATTTATAACCAATTATCTCTTCCTCACCTATTTTTTCCATCTGGTCAAGGTAATCCCTGAAAGAATTCACATCTACATTATCTTTGGAATCGCTGAATTTCTTCTTGTCCATTTTCATACCCATTTTAACCCCGGCAATTTCGCTGACGGTATAAACAACATCGCCGCCATCAAAATAAGCTGTTGCAGAAAACTTCTTGCCGTCAGAATCAAATGTACTTGTTGAGCGGCATTTATCACCGGAATAAATGGCACTAACTGTACCGCTGCCTTTTTCTTTACCGGTTACTTCAAACTCTACCATAAATGGTTTATCTTTTGAAAATGATATTTTGTCGTTCGATTCATTTGACTCGTTTTTTTTATCATCAGTTTTTGTAGTACTTTCTTCCTTCTTGCCGCACCCGGCCAACATCAGAAATGAAAAGGCGAATACAAAAAATATGTTTGGTTTCAAATTGATTTTTTTCATTTTAGTATGATTTAAATTATTTAGAATACAATGGACGATATACATAATCGATTGGATCAACCAGACCTGCCAGCTGAAATCCCTTTAGGCGCAAAGCGCACGAGTCACACTCGCCGCAGGCTTTATCTTCGTTTGTGTAACAGGACCAGGAAAGACTGAATGGCGCGTTCATTTGCGCTCCTTTTTTAATAATCTCATATTTCTTCATATGGATTATTGGAGTTACGATCTCAATTGAAGTTTCAGGTTTGGTACCCAGAGCAATAACTTTATTGAATGCATCATAAAATATCTCTCTGCAATCAGGATACCCGCTTGAGTCTTCTTCTACAGCGCCTATGAATATCTTTTTGGCATCAATGACTTCTGCCCAGCTCACTGCAATAGACAAGATGTTAGCATTTCTGAATGGTACGTAGGAGGTGGGAATCTCTTTTCTGTTCATATCAGCTTTTGAGACTTCAATATCCTTGTCTGTCAATGATGAACCCCCTATTTCAGCAAGGTAATCAATATTAACAACAAGCCGATTAGTCACGCGGTAATGATCAGCAATATCGTTAAATGCTTTAAACTCACGCTTTTCAGTTCGCTGCCCATAATTCAGATGCAGGAATGCCGGTTCATATTTTTCAGCAGCTATAGCTGCGGTGACCAGTGAGTCCATTCCTCCGCTAACGAGAATAACCGCTTTTTCCATTACACGCCCCTTGTTTCAGGATGCCAGATATATTTATGCATTTGAAGCTGGAATCTCACATTAAGTTTATCCTGCAATATCCATTCTGCCAGCTGAATATTTTCAACTTTATCAAAAACTGGTGAAAGTAAAACCTGTTCAACTTTATTTAACAGATCATACGTCAAAATGATATCCTTTACCCATTCATAATCTTTACGGCTGCCAATTACAAATTTAACTTCATCAGTAGACTTAAGATGCTGAATATTTTCATACCTGTTCTTTTTTTCCATTCTGCTGTATGGAGTCTTCAGATCCATAATGACTTTGACCCGTTTATCAATATTTTCAATTGGTAACGAACCGCCTGTTTCTATCAGCACTTCATAACCTAAATCACACAATTCCTTAATCAAATTATGCACATTTTCCTGAACCAGCGGTTCTCCGCCAGTGATCTCAACAAGTTTGCAATTGAATGATTTGACTTCATCAACAATATCATCAATTGATCTATCTACCCCTTCGTAGAAAGCATATTCAGTATCACAATACACACAGCGTATGTTGCAATAGGTTAATCGTACAAACACGCAAGGCAATCCTGCCTTGGTTGACTCACCCTGAATAGAGTGGAAAATTTCGTTGATCTTTAACACAGGAGACCTCATCTAGAGCATTAGCCCCTTCGCCAGCAGTCTGGATTTTTCGGCATAGCTGTTTGGACTCTCATATATCTTCACTGTCAACTCTTCAAATTTATGACCCTTTAAATCAAGAAGTTCGTTGGTTAGTTTATCCGTAAAATCAGAGCAGATATTTTCAACTGTTGAGTGATAATCAACTACAACTTTTTTCATTTTGTTTTTAACAAGAAAATTCAGGACTTTTTTATCCCCCTTCCAGCAGAGAAAAGCGTGGTCATATTTTTCGATAATTGGTTTCACTATCTTATTCAGGTCAAAAAAATCGATTACCATTCCGTTTTTATCCAGTCCGCCGGTGATTTCAACATTCATGCGGTATGAATGCCCGTGGATATTTTTGCAAAGCCCTTTGTGAAACGGTAAACGGTGACCCATTTCCCAGTGGTATTGTTTTGAGATTTTCATAATTCTGCAAAGTTAACTAAATTTGAAAGTAATTTAAAGGAAATAACGATCTTTCATAGTATGTACCAAATAGTTGAAGTAAACACTCCTGAGTTAATTAACGAGACAAAGGTCCTTTTCAGGGAATATGAAAAGTGGCTGGATGTTTCACTTTGTTTTCAGGGATTTGAAGAAGAAATGAATACACTTCCGGGGAAATATTCCCCTCCCGAAGGGAGGCTGTACCTTGTACAGCTTGGAAATAAGTATTCCGGATGCATAGCCCTGCGGAAACTTGAAGAAGGTATCTGCGAAATGAAGCGGCTTTACCTGAGGGAAGAACTCCGTGGCAAAGGAATAGGAAACACGCTTGTAACAAAGATAATTCAGGATGCGAAGGAGATTGGATATAAAACAATGCGTTTAGATACAATCAAAGAAAAGATGCCGAAGGCGGTTGAAATATATACAAAACACGGTTTTGTTGAAATCAAGCCATATTATCACAATCCGAACCCACATACGCTTTTTATGGAGCTTGATCTAACCAAATAGACTTCCTTATATTGGAATTGTATAACTCCCCTATTTGTTATATTTTTGTAAACATTAGTTCAAATTGTTCTTTTAATGGGGATGAATTTGGTTTCGACGGGAATACAGATGTTTAAGACTGCATTCCGCGTTCTCAGCAAGCGCGTTAAAAAGGCTGAAAGTCAAAATAAACGACAATAATAATTACGCTTTAGCTGCTTAATAAATAAGCCGCTCGTCTTTTACCGCCTCCACCGCTCATTTGGAAGGTAAAAGGCGCCAAACTTTTGAGCTGGCCGCAAGGTTTACTTGAGCCAAACGGTGAGATAACTTCAAGTGTAGGTTTTGTACCGCTAATTCAGCGGGGCTGTGCAAAGCTGAATTCCAAACGCTGAATATGAATGTAGGCGTCTTAATGGTCTTGTTTTCGGACCCGGGTTCGACTCCCGGCATCTCCACTAAATTGAAAAGGTGAGTTCATTAACTCACCTTTTCTTGTTTCTAAACTTAACCTACTTCTTACCTTTATTCTTTAATACCGCCTTTTGCTGAACAACAACCGCTTCCTCTTCGCCTTCTTTTTTACCCTTTTTGGTAATGTAGTACTGCTCAATTATTGAAAGCAAATTGAACATGAAGTAATACAGGTTTAAACCTGCCGGAAGTGTTGTGAACAGGAACGTAAGCATGATTGGCATAATGTATACCATAGCCATCTGCTTGGGATCCTTCACGGTCATTTTTTGCTGGATGAACATTGTAACACCCATAAGCAGCGCTAAGCCTGAAAGGTAATCCACGCCGAAGAGCGGTATGGTGAACGGCAATTGCAGGATAACATCAGGGACTGCCAAGTCATGGATCCACAGGCCAAAGTACGCCTGGCGAAGCTCAATGGTGCTGCTGAATACACCAAACAGCGCATACAGTATAGGAAGCTGCAGCAGCATTGGCAGGCATCCGCCTGCGGGATTTATCTTCTCTTCCTTGTACATCTTCATCAGCATCTGCTGCTGTTTCTGCGGATCATCTTTGTACTTCTCTTTAAGCGCGTTCATCTTCGGCTGAAGCTCACCCATCTTCTTCATGGATTTCATCTGGTAACGGGTAAACGGTGTTAACACGATCTTCATCACAATTGAGAAGATTATAATAACGATGCCCCAGTTCGAAATAAACTTATGCAGGAAGAGGAAGAACGGCAATATCGCGTACTGCGCAATGGGTCTTACAAGGAAATCCAGCGAGAACCGCATTGTTGATTGCAGGTTCATATTGTAACTTTTCAGGATCTCGTAATCAACGGGACCTAAGTAAATCTTAAACTTATTGCGCTCCTGCTTTTCATTCTTAACAGCCATTTTGAGGGCAATGGAATAATCCTTTTCATGGCCCTTGTGCGGGAGCTCATAGTAATTGCCGGTGATGTAGGAACCATCCGCTTTGCGCCCGTCAGGGATAAGGAACACGGTGAAATACTTTATCCTGCTGCTTACCCAGCTAGTCTGACCGTTCAGGTCTGATTTCAGGGGCTCGTCTTTATCAGTAACATCCAGTACTTCAAGCTCATCACCCATTTCTGCGAACGCCTGCGCGTGACTGCCTTCACCATCGCTGCGGTACTCCGTTAGCTTAAGCGAATTTTCCCAGGCAAGCTGGTACTCATAGTTTGAAATAAACTTACTCGAGTTATCAAGCCCTATCTCAACATCAAACATGTACGTATCATTGCGGAAAGTAAAGGTCTTGGTGATCTTCGCGCCGTTTGAATCAACGGGCATTTCGTAAACTACTTTGAACTCCTCGGTACCGCTGAGGGTCTTTCTTTCCCAGGGCTGGTAAGCCGAGTTGAAATAAAGCTCTTTAGTATTGATAAGCTTGCCTTCGGTGGAGTTGAACAACAGATTCAGCTCTCCTCCCTTGTTCAGGTAAAGCAGCTGAACCGGGAAGCCATCCCATGTTTTAAATCCTTTGACTTCATACTTGATCAAGGCTCCGCCCTTTGTGGAAAACTCAGCGTAGTATTTATCGGTTTCAACAATAACGACTTTATCTTCGCCCTTTTCAAACTTACCGAATAACGATCCGTATTTCTCTGAAACAGGCTGAAGGGTCTTTACTGTATCGCCGTTTACAACTTTTTTAATGGTATCAATGGTTGTTGATTGCTGCTGCTGTTTCTGCTGCTCGCTCTGCACCCTGTTGAGGCTATCTTTGTTTATCTGCTGCTCAGTAGTCTTTTTATCTTCAGGAGGAGGCGGCGGCGCGTTCTTGTTCTGGAAGTACAGCCAGCCAAGCAGTATAACGCCGATCAACACAAAACCGATTATCGAATTTCTATCCATTATATGTTTAATTCACTTTCATTTTTTTTTCGGGAACCGGGTCATACCCGCCTTCAAAGAAAGGGTTGCATTTCAATATTCTAACAGCGGCAAGGTAAGTACCTTTAAACAATCCGTGTCTTTCCAGCGCTTCGGCGGCATAGGTTGAGCACGTTGGGTAGTGCCTGCACGATGGCGGGAACAGCGGTGAAATGGCATACTTATACAGCCTGATAAGGAGTATAAGTAAGTACTTCGGGTTCAGGTATTTCAGCCTGCCAGGTTTCTCCGCGGAGCTGTTTTGATGAATTGTATTAGTGGTTAAGACGCTGATATTGTAATAAAATTTTGTTTGTAGAAATAATTATTTGAATGCTGCTAAACTTTGGCCAGGATCTTATCCAATAGCGTGATCATATCCGGTTTGATCTCCTTGAAGCTAAGCACCCTATGGTTTGTATATGCTGAATTTGAAAGGGAGAAGAGAATTCTTAGCCTGATATCCTTTTCAGCGGCGCGGGTAAGAAGCGGGGTTTTGTTAAGCCTGTATGCTTCCTTCAGTAACCGCCTGAGGCGGTTACGGCTGCTGGATTTTTTAATTTTTTTTTTGATAACAAAAAACCGACTTTAACATGAAAGTCGGTTTTACTACCTGAAAAATTTAAAAATGCATTTACATTACCTGATTCGAGCTTTTTAGAACCTGAAAGAACTTCTTCAAAAACGCCAAATCCGCGGATGATCTCATTTTTCCCTAATGTAAATATTCTGCTCAAAGTTTAAAATTTAAGTTAAATTCAGTTAATAAACCAAATTATCCGGCTGGCGGAATATTACCTTGTAAACTTCTTTTCATCGCTCACGGTCAGCTTTTTTCTGCCCTTAGCTCTGCGGCTTGCTAAAACGGCTCTGCCGTTCTTGGTACTCATTCTTTCCCTGAAACCGTGCTTGTTCTTGCGCTTTGTATTGCTTGGCTGGAACGTTCTTTTCACAACTACTCCTATATTCCCTTTATGGGTTCAACCCTTTTGGGGTTTACCCCTTTGGGGACCGCGTCAGCGGTGACTTGTTTATAAAATTTCCTTTTAATAAAACGCTAAAATAATGAAATATTTCAATACTTTCAAGGCTTGAAAATGAGACCTCGCCCTCCCCCTGCCAGGGGGAGCTGGAGGGGGTATCTGGCTGGTTCTGTTCCCGTATAGTCTCTCCGCAGGAGGACTTTGCGGTGTTAAGTTACCACCACTGTCAAAGCCAGTCCTTCGGCCTCAATCCCGCTTTGCGGGATTTCTTCCCCTCCTAAAAACAACTGCAGGGGCAGTCAGGTGAGGGGAGCTAAAAACAAATGCTCTCTGTTCCCGCAAAGACTCTCGCTTTCTGCGCTTTTGCAGTCCCGCGTTTCTGCTTAAGCGGGATTGATGGCACTGCGGGGACTAGAGCCCTGATTGGATTAGCCTTATATAACAACATCGAATGCGCCCATGCAGGGCTTGGTAAAAATGATTTGTTTACCTCGATGGGCTTTGCCCATCGCTGATATCTTCCGCCCTTTCAGGGCTTGTTTTGATTCTAACCCCGTTAGGTCTACTGACTGCCATAGGCAGTGGGTTTTTCTCACGATGATTCTCATTGTGAAAACGATATTTTTTTTTGGCGGAATCTTGTATAGTTTTTGGCGAATACACTTTGTTTTTGCGGAAAATATTTTCTCATTATGAATATATTCATGCTGAGAAATTCTCAAGATGAATTTTTCATCGTGAGAATTTGCCGGTTTGATGAAAATTTACGCATTAATTTTTTTGCGTTTTCTCAAGGTGATTCTCACTGTGATCATTCATATTGAGACTGCCGCGAACTGCCTCAGCGGGCGCGGCGGCACTCTGTGCCCGCTTAATAAACGGATGCGAAGCGATTATTTTGGCAACACTTTCACGGCTTGCG
The DNA here is from genome assembly GCA_002344125.1 of Ignavibacteria bacterium UBA2360. Taxonomy (GTDB): domain Bacteria; phylum Bacteroidota; class Ignavibacteria; order Tepidaquicellales; family OLB5; genus OLB5. The sequence continues at coordinate 362,199 of DDTQ01000006.1, forward strand.
GAGGGAGAAAGTACTCCCACTATCTGCATGAGCTCATCAAATGAATAAAAGCCGCCTGCCGAGGCTGCGGAATTGCGGATCTGGGTGAGTACCTTTGTGGTTGAGGCGAGCTGCCGCAGCTCCAGCGGCGTTATATAGCCGCGGCGCATAGCGCTGTTAAGCTGGTTGCGAAGCAGAACATCTATCGAGAAATTTACCGATTCCTCCTTAGACCTCCCCCCCGCTTCTGATGAGGCGGCGATCTGATCAAGCGCGCCCTTGATGACGGAGTTCTTAACATAATGCACCACACCGCCGGGGAAAGTGAGTTTCTGGATGCCATCTGGATCTTTGGTGTTAATGCCTGCAATTGTACAGAAAAATTGCGATGCGTTACCCTGATATTGCGGCACTTTGGGATCCTTTGGCGAAGCGCCCTCCTTGCCATCGGCCCTGATAGCAGGCACGTGTGATATTTTTAAGCCTTCGCTTGTCTTAGAGTTATATATGTGATGAACAACTTTTGGCTTGGGTTCACTTAAAAGCTGCGCGGCCGTGGTGACCTTCTGTTTAGCCTTTATAAGGCGCACCAGGGTATATTCAAATCCTTTTATCTCAGACATTTCTTTCATGATATCTTCATTGGATTTGCGGGCTAACATCATTTCAGCCATGAGCTCCATTTCGAGGTTGGTGATCTTTGTCATACAGGGTTTATGCTTGCGTTTGCGGTAAGAGCCGGGCTTTGGTTTGCCAAGCTCACGATAAATTGTAGCTACGCTGAGTTTGTGTTTAGCGCAAATTTCCTGAAGGCACTTTTTGTGTTCCGCGGGCGAGGAATCGCCGATCCTGCGAAGCTTGAGGATATCATTGTGAAGCGAGAAGTTGAATTCTTTCATAGTGGTAATTTTTTTTTGGGTTGAGCCCGACGAAGCCGGGCGAAAACTTACTCCGAAGGAGGAAGTTTCGGGTTATTGGATTGAAGTTACAAGTTACAGGTTACAAGTTGCATGTTACAGGTTACAAATTGTATATCATTGGTTTCTCCGGTCGAACGGCTTTCGCAGAGCGAGAAGCGGCTTTTCTGCGTTCAGACTCTCTGATAGCCAACATGTAAATATAGAGATCGCCGGGCAGATACTCACGGCCAAAAACTTCTTCAAGGAAATCCGTGCACCTTGGAGAGCGGGTGCGCTTGTGTGGTGGCGGCGCCGGGGCAAGAAAATTACGAAGTAATTTTCGAAGCCGAAGGATTGCTCTGCCAGTTCCCGCGCCTGCCGCTTTAGCGGCTTTTGTGAAGATCAGTTTAAATACCTTAAATATGGACATAGGAATAAAGGTTAGATTAGAAATTAATATGCTTTCTGCATACTAATGGCAATATAGTATATGCGAATGGCATTGTCAAGGGGGAAATTCAAGAATCAAAACCAAAAGGCCGACTCCAAAGCTCAAAGGGACACTAAGACTGTTTCTTAGCAGCCCCGCCCTCTTGACTGTCGGTGCAGTCCATCGCGGCGGGGAATAAATCCACCCAGATAAAGTCCGAGAGGAGCGAAATAGACATTGGTATTTGGTGAGATTAGAAACAAGTCTGGCGCTTCGCTAAGCCTAAAAAACAAGACAAGCAACAGCTAAACGAGTCATACTGCCAAAAACGGGGGGAGACAACTGGATTTAACTTTTTATATCGTATTAGCAGCTATACGTTCTTCAATTACATTTGCATTAAAATCTTTTACAGTTTCCCATTCAAAAAACCTTTCAAGTACTTCTCCAGACTTATCTATTTTATCTTTATACATTTTTTGCGGATCAACTCCAAACGTTGCAAGAGGTAACGGTATATTTCTTATTAACCGATAATTTTGAATAAAATCATTTTCTTCCTTGTTCCAAGGCCATCCAAAAACACTCAAGCTATTATAATAAAGCATCAGCTGTTCATAATTGGAAAGTTGTGCTCTTATTGTCATGATGTATTTATATTTATCTTTAAATTCAATAATGAGATCATCTTGCTTGTCAATATATTTAACTGTCTGGAAGAGGTGACGATAATATTGGGATAGTTGTGCTGAATAACCATTAAATGGAATATATTCAAAAGTATAAACAAACAACTCATCAAAACAGTCTTTAGAATCAGAAAAAGATTGTTCATTAGGCGGGTTTTTGTGTTTAATAAATTCTCCTCTTTTTCTATCCAGATAAGGTATTACTATATCAACTAATCCCTTGTCTTTTTCACTAAACAAGTAATTAATAACTGAATTTGATTCCATTTTAATACCATGAAAAAACAATTTGTAAGCTATATTACCAATTTCACTCTTTGAAAATTCATTTATATTATTTTCTTCTTTCATTTTTAAATACTCAAATGCTACAACAAAAAAAATATATTTATATTCAAAAAATAATTTCTCAAATGCAATTCTACCAATGAAGTTTTCGCTCACTTTTATACCCTTCAAGTTCTCATTATGTATTTTTAACATTTCATAATATTTTGTTTCAATTCTTCCTATATCAATATCTTTTTTCAATTTAACGTTTGCGAGATATTGGATATAAAAAGCAATGAATGTTAGAATAATACCAGCAAAAGCAATAAATGGCATTGTTGTCCCAGAGATTAAATCGCCTAACTGACCATTACCATTATAATTGATAGGATTTATTGATTTATTTACAAACCAGCCCGGAATATAGAACAATAAGCATCCAAAGATTAGCATTATTAAAGATGAAAAATAACCTAAAGAATGTTTCTTTAAATGCATTAAAAATTTATTACTCATATTTGTATTTGATGCAATTTTTAAGAAACTACTCCTAAAATAACCTGTAATAAATTGTGTAAATTTTCTTTTTGTGTAACCCATGGTACAAAAGGTTAGTTTTATTGTTCATATTTTTATTAACTTAGCCAATTTAATGCTTCTTGAGTTATACCGTTATACCAATCTAGTTCGCTGTCGGTTGAATTAACTAATTCATTCGAACGTTCAAAAAATCGTTGAATATGTCTTGCTTCTGGAACGTAATTCGCGTTGTAAGAGTCTTTGACCATTTTAATAAACACACTCAATGGTAGTGGAACTATAGTAGAAGTACCACCATAAAATTGAATATTCGTTTTATGCAAAGTATAAAAATGTGCAATACAAGCAGGATTGATTGTTGGGGCAATAAATAAACAATATCCAGGTTTATCAGTTTCTCTTTTAAATTTCGCGAGGTGTCTCGATACAGGCTCACCTTCCATTTCATATTGTCTTTGTCCACCTTGCATTGTTACTTCAACAGTTAATCCGAAATCACCGTAATCACAGGTTATGTCAGCTATGTTTCCTTGTGCGGTTGACATTGGATTACCAAAATCATCAAACATCAAATTTGCCTTAATATTGCCACCATCTAGCATTGTCATTGCTCTCCAAGTATTCCACTCCAACATTAACGGGTTATCATAAAGTGAATTATCAAGTATCTGTTCAAAAGTCGTATTAATATCATCAAAAAGACGATAATCTTTAATTGCTCTAATTTGTTCTATTAGAATTTGCGCTTTTCTATTTTCTAACTCGTCAGTAAAAATATTTTTAAGTTCTTCTAAAGTTGTAGCTTCAGCAATTTGAAGTTGCGGAAATTCACTCTTGATCTTTTGTTCAAGCAATACTCTATCATCAGTTAAAAGTGTTGGAATGTCGGGGTTTCCAAGATATGCTAGATATAATTCCCGATTATCGATAAAACAAGGTTCACGATCAGTGTTTTCTAAAAAGTAATCAACTTCTTGATTTTTTTCAGGTATGATTGAAATAGACTTTCCTATATGAGAAATATTAACCAATCCTGTCGCTCGTAAATAACGTACGCAAGCATCAGCATAATCGCGCATGTTTCTCGCCTTTGTTCTAAGAAAATTTACAACAGTTGCGTCATTGTTTTCCCTTGTTCTTGTGTTGCCTGCTGCAATATCATCTTGGTAAATTTCTTTTAATTCTCTCTCTAAATAATCTGAGATAAACTTTCTGTAATTACCTACAAATTGTGTTTTTGCAATCCTGAATTTATTAATTTTAGTTACTATATTATCGAATTGGCGGTAATCTACAAGCTGTAATCCGAAAATTCTTAACTCCTCAAATTTAAGAGAACCGAAATGCTTAATCAAACGAAAAAGTTCAAGATACGGCTTTACCCAAAAGTCAGCGGAATTCGCTGTTGGTATATGATATGGTGAAGGTAGTTGGAATTTAAGAAGCTGTCTTAAGAATATTTCTTCTTTACGTCTAGTTTTTATTAATTCCTCACCTGCAAGTGTTACTTGGATTCTAGGAGATAACACAACAAAACCCAATGATTGTGGAGCCCGGTTTATACGGTCTCTCGCGCTAAATGCTGGGTCATTTGCACCTTCGCCATTGAAAAAATTCTCGTGTTTCAGAAGCTCCATAAATGCTATTTGGCTTTCATTATTCCATCGTTGACCCGAAAAGTTGGCATTTAACAGTTCTATTTCAGGAATCATTTTTGCAGGAGTTCTTGGAGAAGTGGTGACAAAGATTATTTTACTGTTTATACGTGCCATATAATTTTAAACTGCAAGTTTCTTTTCAAATTCTAGCTGTGGGTTGTGTTTTTTTGCTTCATTACCATAGTTTGAAATTAGAATATGAGTAGCTGAAGACTTAAATCTATTTCTGATGTTTACCGCATAGGACTTTCCATACTCATCAACTATCATATCTCCATACAGTTTTTCTGTTAGTGGAGTCCTACCTATTACAATAAGCGCTTTACATTTTAGACTTTTGTAGCGATTGGCTAATTCAATATGGTCTTTTTCATCAAAGCCATCCTTGTATTCAGCATTTCCATAATCAGAAAACACACAATCGTACGGTGGATCTAAAAACATAAAATCATCTTCTTCTGCCATTTCAAAAATTTTACTGTAGTCAAGATTATAAATTTCTGAATTTGAAAGTAATTTATTGTGTGCCTTTGTAATTAATGAAGTATTCAAAGTTGCATACCTTCCGTATGGTACATTAAATTCACCTTTTGCATTATATCTAATCATCCCTGAATATGCCGTTTTATTAATGAAAAAATATAAAAATGCATCAGAATACTTTTTACAGGTCAATCCGTTGAACATATCCCTAATTTGATAATATAATGGTTCATTTTCATCTTCAACACGTACATCAGGGTATTCACTTTTTAATTCTTCATATTTTCTACGATTAGTAGCATATATTCTTTCAATTTCGGTAAGTTCATCTTTTAGAATATCAAAGTTATTCTTAACACCTACGTAGAAGGACATTAGTTTTCCGTTAATATCGTTTATGATGGCTCTTTTAGGCTCTAAATGAAAGAACATTGCACCACCTCCTAAAAATGGTTCAATATACCGACCACTATAAACAGGGATGTGTTTTAATATCTGTGAGAGTTCCTTAGATTTCCCGCCTCTGTACTTAATTAGTGGTTTCATAGATGTTTAAACTTAATATTGATATTAATTAGTGAATATAACTATACTATCAACAAATTAGTCGTGATAATTTATAGTTAATTGGAACAGCGGATGAAAAACATCTTTATCTTTGAATTTCTATTAACAATTTCAATACTTCATCTAAATGCTCATCGTCAGTCAAATCAATTTTAGCACACTCTCCGTTATAGAATTTTTGCACACTTGGAGCGAGTGTAACTACATTATAATTTTTAACACGTTCTTTTATTTTACTTTCTTCCATCATAGCTACAACAGCAATTTTCTTTTTCCGAAATTTTAAAAATGCGAAATTTCTTTTCTTCCGTAATGATATGTAATATCTTTGAGAATTAAAGTTTAATTCAGATATATTATTTAATAATGTTTGTTTTAACTCGTTATATAAATGTTTAATATTCTCTGGCAAATCTTCAAGATGATATTCTTCTGAATAATTTGTATATGACTCAAAATCCTTATCTTTTATTAAGATATCTTCATCTTCAATGTTTTCGAAATCCGGAGTTAAAGTTAAAATGGTATCTTTTTTATCCTGATTGGAGTAATATTGTTTTAAAAGAGCAACTTTAATAAGTTTCCCCCACGTATCTGTATAAGTAGAAATAATTTCAGGTAATTCCTTTTTATCATCATCTATCAATAAAAGAATATTCTGACTGTTTTCTATTGTATCTTTTAAGTATTTAAAAATTTCTTTTTTCCCGATTCTGCCTTTTAAATCTGCTGTTAGTTTCTCGTCATTTTCAAAGATATTATATAATTTTTCGATTAACTTTCCCTTACTTTCAGCATTATTAAAGAATGCAAAATATTTGGTAACTTGAGGAAAAATATGTCCGAAAAAATCATGTTTTGCAAGCTCAACTTCAACAATGTAAAATTCAGGATTCGAAATATCTGAAAGATCCAGAAGGAAACCATCAGGTATCACTCCGCCAAATGCCTTATTAGTAATTTTCTTTTTTGCATCGATATACACAGAATACTGTCCGAAAAGAGTCTTGGAATTTGCAGTAACAAGATTCTCCAAATCTTCCTCTTTATTAAACTGTTTCTCGGAATATCTATTACCATTTCTATAAACAACTGTATTCATGTATTCTAAATAAAGATTAGTATATAATTTCTCAAATTTAAACAATCTCAATAACTTATGAAAGGTTAAACAAAAATAGCACAACATATGCCAAAGCAAAGCAAAAAAAATGCAATGCACCCGCATGTATTGCGCCACCCTATCTAACGTGACAAATATTAATTATCTGGAAACAAATAGCAATGAAAAAATCAATTACTTAGGAATCAGGGATGTTATGTGTAGGGTTGCGGTTTGTTGGTTTAGTTTATGAGATTGCTTACTGCTAAGGCAGTCAGGCGTCGCTTCGCTTCTCGCAAAATTTGTATTCAGGTTTTTGTGCTTCGACTCACTGCCTGCGGGTTAATAGCGCTTCGACTCACTGCGGGAGCAGTCAGGCGCTTCAGCGCGACAGGGTTTCGGCCTCTTAGGGAGAGGGTCTTAAAGCGACCACCACTGTCAGAGACAGTCCTTCGGCCTCAATCCCGCTTTCACCGATGAGACCCTTCGACAACTGCAGGAGCAGTCAAGAGCTCCTTCTCTCTCTTCGTTCGATAAGGCATGCAGGGTGAGGATGCCCTTCGACAGCTCCTTCTCTCTCTTCGTTCGATAAGGCAGGCAGGGTGAGGATGTTTTTTTCTATCACGCTTTCAGCGTGACTTCGAAAATCACTCCGTGATTTTCTTGGGCGGGCACGGCGCCTGTGGGATCAGCACTCTTTCACGGGCTGCGCTTAAGCCGGTTAATAATTTTACTGTTAAATTATTTCCGGGTTAATCATTTTTTTTGTTGGTATTGGTGGTGTTGTTGGTATCGGTGGTGGTGGAGGTATCGGTATCGGAGGTGGTATTGGTATCGGTGGAGGTATCCTCAAATTTGGGGTTATCGAGCTTACCGTTTTCATCATAGCCGGCTTTCCTGGTGTTATCGGTTTTTTGCGGTGATTCACGGATAGCTTTTTCTTTTTGCTCCTCGTTGATCTTGTTGTTGTTGGGGTCAACGGGTGTGTTTGGCTCGCTGGTTTGGTTTGTTTTTTTATTTTCAGGCATGTTGGCTGTGGTTTTAGTTAGTGTTTATATAAATATAACATGCTCTTTTTGAGAAAGGTTTTGGGTGGGGGTGGGTTCAAGACCACAAATAAGACAAAGCTTTAAGATTCCTGCCTGCGCAGGAATGACAACCAAAGCAGATGTCCCAACTGTCAGAGCCAGTCCTGCGGCCTCAATCCGGCTTTCACCGATGAGACCCTTCGACAACTGCAGGAGCAGTGAACAGCTCCTTCTCTCTCTGCGTTCGATAAGGCAGGCAGGGTGAGACAGCCCTTCGACAACTGCCTGCGGGTTAATAGCGCTTCGACTACGCTCAGCGCGACAGGGTTTCGGTAGACGAGCACTGCCTGGGGGTTAATAGCGCTTCGACTACGCTCAGCGCGACAGGGCTTCGGCAGGAGAGCCACGTCATAGCCGGGCAAGCACTTCTTCTCTCTCTGCGTTCGCTAAGTCAGGCAGGGTGACAAAGATGGAAATGCAGGGGCTGCAACGCAACCTCTGTGTTCTCTGTGTCCTCTGTGGTGAAAAGTTTTTGATTCGGACTTGCAAGCAAATCGTTTTCCAACAATTTCGGAGTCAAAATGATTAAAGTCTAGATACCCGCCTGCGCGGGTATGACAAGCGGTTTTGATTATTTTTTTGTGATTTTGCCGTCCAGTGAGATGTTTAGCGGGGTTTCAGGAAAATCTTTGTTCTTTCCCCTCCTGATTCAGGAGGGGCCGGGGGTGGTATTAAAATTTCTTTTTATTACTTCAAGAACATTTTCAATATCTTCCATGATCATATAGTTTTCAAACCGTATTATTTTGATATTAAAATAATTTATCACATCGGTTCTGTTTTTATCATACTCAATGTTTTCAGATGTAAAATGCATTGAGCCATCAAGTTCAATGCCAAGTCTTTCTTCAGGGCAGTAAAAATCAATTATAAACTTGCCTACACTGTATTGACGCCTGAATTTTCTGCCGTTGAGTGCTTTATTCTTTAACCTTTTCCATAATTCAATTTCAGCAGGGGTTGAATTTTTTCTAAGTTCCCTTCTTCGTTCTTTTAATTCAGGATCGTTAAATATGAAATCAGCCATGTAAAATTTTACCACCCCTAGCCCCTCCTAATATAGGAGGGGAAATTTTATTGTTTTATTTTTTTGATTAGAATGAAACTGAAACACATACCACCCCTGACCATTGCTGAATTATATTTTTACCACCCCTAGCCCCTCCTAATATAGGAGGGGAATTTTTTTGTTTAATTTTTTTGTCTAGAATGAAAATGAAACACATACCACCCCTGGCCACTGCTAATATATGTATTTTTACCACCTCTAACCACTGTAAAATATATTTATACCACCCCTAGCCCCTCCTAATATAGGAGGGGAATTTTTTTGTTTAATTTTTTTGTCTAGAATGAAACTGAAACACATACCACCCCTGGCCCCTCCTAAAATAGGAGGGGAAATTTTGTTGTTTTATTTTTTTGTTTAGAATGAAAATGAAACACATACCACCCCTGGCCCCTCCTAATGTAGGAGGGGAAATTTTGTTGTTTTATTTTTTTGTGATTTTGCCGTCGGGGGAGATTTGGATGCCGGTTTCGGGGAAATCGGTTTCGGTCATATTTTTCATAAGTTTTACAGCACCATAATCATCATCAAACACGGGGAAGCCGCGCTTAATTTGTTTGTATGGGTAAATTCTGCCGTGGGAAAGATCGCCGGATTTTGTGATGTAGAGTTTTAGTATTGGGGCTAAGCCAAGATTGCCGCTTAAGCCAAACTTTCCGTAGGTGCAGAAGTTACCAAGCGAGTAAGCGATGAACTTGCCTTTGTAAAGCTCTACACCGCGCGGCACATGGGGTCCGTGCCCGAAGACAATATCGGCGCCTGCATCGATCATATCGTGGGCGAAGAGGTAGCAGTTGCCTCTATCCTCGCCGAGGTAAAACTCACGCTTGCGGGTTACGTGCGTGGCGCCCGAGCCTTCGGCTCCGCCATGGAAAGCTACTATGACGATATCGCACTGTTTTTTGAGGGCGCGAACAATTTCCGCGGCTTTGGTGTGATCGTTGATGCTGAGGGTTCCGGTGTTTGGAGCAAAGCCTGTTAAGCCGAATTTGATACCATCCTTAACGAAGATGGCGGTCGGGGCAGTTAACTGCCCGGCATATTCTATGCCGTATTTTTTGAGTGTACTCTGAGTTGACTTTCTTCCGATATCGCCCATATCACCCGCGTGATTGTTGGCAAGGTTCATCATATCGAATCCGGCGGCCTTGATGTAGCCGGCGTAATGCTCGGGTGATCTGAATGCTACGCAGTTTTCGGGATTCTGGCACACCTTGGGTGTGCCGCCGCTGTTAAGCAGCGTGCCTTCGAGGTTGCCTATGGTTACATCGGCGGATTGGAGTATATCGGCGGCGCCGCTGAGTATATCGCGGCCGTCATCGGGCGGCAGCGAAGCTGCGGATGGGTAATTTGTGCCAAGCATCATATCCCCTACCATAATTATGGAGTAGAGTGAGTCGGGGTCAATGGTGGTTTGTGTGGAGTTGGTATCCGGTTTTTTTTCGCTGGTAGATTGTTTTTGTTCGGGGGTGCATCCTGATGTTAGCAGGAAGATGAAAACAATCGTAAATGAGGATAAAAGTTTATTCACGGGATATAGTTCATTTTTAATTCCATTTAATACTATGTTAGACCTCAACGTGTCTTCGACATAAATCCATTTTCAGACCTCCCCTAAATCCCCTCCTTGGTAAGGAGGGGACTTAATAGCGAAGATGTAAAAACTTCTTGACTGCCCCTGCATTTTGGTTCAGCATCCAGGCTTTAGGTAAATCCGCAGAGTCCAAAAAGCGGAGACTCAGCGGAGACAATGAAAAATACCTCGTCTCCCCCTTACCAAGGGGGAGTACCCTTTAGGGCGAGGGGGTCGTTTTATATGCTGCCAATGCTTCTACTTTTGATTTTAAACACTTAATAACATTATCAAGGGCTACATAAATTTCATCATTTGAAAATCTGACAAATTGGATATCAAGCTGATTAATATCTTCCTCTCTCCTATTGTCATACTCTAACTCTTCGTCTGTATGATGAGTAGCTCCATCAACTTCAATAGCGAGTTTTAATTCAGTGCAAAAGAAATCAACGACATATGCTCCAATTCCAAATTGTCTTCGGAATTTGAATCCAAGAATCTTTCTGTTTTTTATCTCGCCCCAGAGTATTGCTTCGGCTTTGGTCATGTTATTCCGAAGCGTTTTTCTTTTGTCGTAATCTTCTTTTCTGTTGTGTATTTTTCCCGTTTTTAATCTCCTCTTGAGACTATTGTGTATGTACTAATTTTAAGACCTCCCCTAAATCCCCTCCTTGGTAAGGAGGGGACTTTAAGGCAAAATCAAAAAATACCTCGTCTCCCCTTACTAAGGGGAGTGCCCTTTAGCGCGAGGGGGCCGTTTTATATCTTTGCCGTTTTCTTCACGGGTTTGCCGGTGACTTTTGCACTTTCGGGGGCGAAGGTTGTTGGTGTGCGCAGATATAAATACGCGCCAAGCCCGATAAGCACAACGGAAATTATCTGGGCTTCTGAGAGTCCGAGGAAGAACCGCGGATTGAGCCTGATGAATTCCACCAGCAGGCGCGCAGCGCCTGAGAGCATTAAGTACAGACCGAATAGTTTGCCATCACCTTTGAATACACTGCGTTTGCGCCACAGCAGCCAGAAAAGCAGACCTCCGATGATGAACTCATACATTGGCGTTGGGTGGCAATGGGTGTTATCGGGTACAACGCCGCCAAATTTGGCGGCGATTTCGCTGCCGCGAAATGCGATTGATGGCGGGAGTGTTCCGTTGGAGTAATCGGTGCCCCATGGTACCCATGACATGAATTCCGATACGGGCAGGCCGTAGTCGCCATCACCTGAAAGGTGACACCCGACGCGCGCGATACCGTAGCCAATTGCAAGCGATGGAGCGGCGGCGTCACAAACTCTTAAGAACGGAATTTTCTTCGCGCGGGTGTAAAAATATACGAGGGCGGTAGCGAGGATCAAGCCGCCGTAGAAAGTGAGCCCTGCGGGTGAGAATAATCCATCGGTGGAAAATATCTGCCCCCACGACATTGCGGAAAATGATCTCCATTCTTCGATGACATACAGCAGTTTGGAACCGGCTACGCCGCCCACCAGGGCGATAAATGTAATGTTTACGGCCGCGCCTTCATCAAGCTTTTTGCGTTTGAACTCGCGCTGCAAGAGCCAGCTTGCTACAATGAAACATATTCCCAGCATTAAGCCGTAGCTGTAAACGGGTATGGGACCCAGTTGAAATAGTTTAGGAATCATTTTCTGTCTTAATTTCTATAAAACTTTTTTTGGATACATGCGAAACTTTTACAGGTTCAGTTTTAGAACGCTGAACAAAGAGCCTGAATTTGCTCTTATCGGAGTCCTTTTTATCAATGACGACGCAGTACTCAGTGTACTTAAAATCAAAGAACCTGAACTCATACCCCGCGGTTCCGCTTGAGGATAGATCGCCTACCGGCGCGGAGAATCCGAGAATGTTGAAGAACAGATCCTTGCCATCCTGCCGGTTTTCCATCTTGAGTATATACTTGAATGTGAGGAATTCCTTGGTAGTTTCAAACCGGAACGAAATATAATCACGCTTGGTCACTTCATCGTGTTCTTTTGATATGTTAAGGACATATTCAAATTTTTTTGGTGGTGGTTTAACTTTTTTGGTACGCATATCAGGCAAGGCTCTCCGCTAATTTATTAAATTCAACTTCGGTTTGCGAGCTATCGCTCATATTTTTTAACTGTCCAATTCCTTTTTTGATTTCATCTTCACCCAAAATATAAACATATTTCACACCAAGTTTATTAGCATCGCGCATTTGCGCTTTGAAGCTGCGGTTAAGCAGATCGGTTTCGCATGGGATATTTTTCCGGCGAAGCTGCGCTATCAGTTCAAACGCTTTATCGCGCGCGGCATCATTGAGCGATATGAAGTAAACCAGCGGCTTTGCCGCTTCACCGAAGGTGAAGCCGTTCTTTTCGGCAACGATAAGAATGCGTTCAATGCCGCTGCCGAATCCGACACCGGGGCAAGACTTGCCGCCAAGCTGCGCGATGAGGCCGTCATACCTTCCGCCGCCGCCGAGGGCATCCTGTGAACCAAGATCTTCAGATACGAATTCGAATGTAGTATCGGTGTAGTAATCGAGTCCGCGAACGAGGCGGAAATCAACTTCGATGTTCACGGAAAGTTTGGTTAGTTCGTTAATTACTTTATCAAAGCGCGCTTTGGATTCAGCGCCGAGGTGATCGAGAATTTTAGGGGCCGAATCGGTGATGGATCTATCACCCGGATTTTTGGAATCGAGAATGCGGAGCGCATTGGTTTCAAATCTGCGTTTACTATCTTCGGAAAGATCATTCAGGTTATCTTTGAGGTAGTCTTTTAACTTAGCGATGTAGGCAGAGCGTTCATCGGGTTTGCCGATGGAGTTAATTTTTACTTTGAAATTACTTATGCCGCAGCGGTTATAGACTTCCTTCGCGAGCAGGATAAGCTCAACATCAGTGTAGAAGCTATCGCTGCCGAGGATCTCGCCGCCAAACTGGGTATGCTCGCGGTAGCGGCCCGCCTGCGGGCGTTCATACCGGAACATATTCGTGAAGTAGTACAGCTTGTGCAGGGGTGAATCAGACAACATGGAATTTTCAAGAAACGCCCGCATCACGGGGGCAGTGCCTTCGGGTCTGAGGGTAATGGAATCACCGCTTTTATCGAGGAATGTGTACATTTCTTTGCCAACTATATCGGTTTCGGAGCCTACTCCCCTGTTAAAAAGCTCGGTGTATTCAAAAGTGGGCGTGCGCACTTCAGAAAAGTTAAATAAAGCGGTAACTTCCCTGATGACGCTTTCAACATAGTGCCATTTGTGAATATCTTTCGGTAGTATATCCTTTGTGCCTTTGGGCTTCCTGAAATTCATTATATCCGTTAAATTATCACGCAATATAATTTTCTTATATGGCAAAATCTATGAAAATAGTAAAGAAACTGGTTTATTCCATAGATATACAAACATTATAAGTGATTTTGATTGAGTCCATGAAAATTGCTATTAGTTAAATATAAAAAAATGTATATTTGCAAACGGTTATAAAATGACAGAAATACACAAAAAATACATAACAGACGAGAATCTGAACAAAATTGCGGTCCAAATTCCCATTGAAGAATTTGAAAAACTGGAAGATATAATTGAAAATTATGGATTGGCAAAATTGATAGAAGAAACAGAAAATGATGAAACGCTAAATAAAGAGGATGCCTTGAAGTTTTACCAAAGCCTTGATAAAAATGTGGAAGATTAATTATAAAAAGATCTTTCTAAAAGAACTTTCAAAGTTACCAAAGCTGGACAGATTAAAAATTGAAATTATAGCATTTGAAAAACTTTCTTCAGCCACCCCTTTTGAAAATATTGATATCAAAAAAATGACAGGTTACAAAGATAAATACAGGATCCGTGTTGGAAATTACAGACTTGGATTAACTGTTGATACGAAACAACAAATTATCACATTAAACAGAATTTCACACAGAAAAGACATTTATAATATATTCCCATGATAAAAGCAGTAGTATTTGATCTTGATAACACTCTCATAGATTTTATGAGGATGAAGAACACCGCAGTAGAAGCCGCAACCAAGGCTATGATCGATGCCGGGCTGGACTTTCCCTACGCGGAAATACGCAGAAAGATCGACGAAATATATAATGAAAAAGGTATCGAGTACCAGCAGGTGTTTGACCAGCTGCTGAATCATTTCATCGGTAAGATGGATTATAAGATACTTTCCGCCGGTGTGGTAGCATACCGCACGGCGCGCGAAGCGGAGCTGAACACATATCCGCAGGTGATACCGACTCTAATTAAGCTGATAAAAATGGGTATAAAACTCGGTGTGGTTAGCGACGCGCCCAGCAAAGAGGCGTGGCTGAGACTGACGTATATAGGACTGCATCATATGTTTGACGGGATCGTGACTTATGATGATTCCAGAGAGCGTAAGCCCTCACCGGTACCGTTTAATTTGATATTGGATAAGCTGGGAGTCAAAGCAGCTGATGCTCTGATGGTGGGTGACTGGGCGGAGCGTGACGTGGTGGGAGCCAAGAGCGTGGGGATGAAAACCGCTTTCGCCAAGTACGGTGATACTTTCGATACCAAGGTGCACGGGGCGGATTATGAGATAAATTCCGTGGCGGAGCTGGTGGAGATAGTGAAGAAGGAGAATGTCTAAATAATACCCGCGAAGGCGGGTATCTCAATTATGAAGAAATTTTATGTTTACATTCTAACAAATATCAATAAGACAGTTTTATATACTGGGTTCACTGATGATATTGTCCGCAGGATTCAAGAGCACAAAGATAAAAAATATGAGGGTTTTACAAATTTCTACAATGTAAACAGATTAGTATATTTTGAAACGCATATTACGGTTGAGTATGCAATGAAGAGAGAAAATCAATTGAAAAAATGGAACAGAAGTTGGAAGAATAACCTTATTAATAAACTAAATCCTGATTGGAAAGATCTATCAGAGAATTTTAACAAGAAGTTAACTGACCTGGAGTTTTTAGAATTATTATTCAAGAATTTAAATAATCCAAATAGAGATTCCCGTCTACACGGGAATGAACCTGAAATTTAAAAATAGAGATTCCCGCCTTCCATGCCACAGGCAATCACAGCGCGGGAATGGGTATTATTATATGATAAAAGGTGTAGGGATTGACATAATAGAAGTAGCGCGGATAAAGGGCATCATGGAAAAATATGGTGATAAGTTCTTTAAGCGGATACTTACTGATAACGAGATAGCGTACTGCAAGAAATTCAGTGACGCGGAGCTGCACTTTGCCGGCAGATTCGCAAGCAAGGAAGCCTACAGCAAAGCCATAGGCACGGGTATTTCAAAAGATTTCGGGTGGAAAGATATTGAGATATTGAACGATGAAAGGGGTAAGCCTTATATAAACCATGTTAAGCAATCGGAATATTCAAAATTTAAGTTTCATATTAGTATTTCGCATACCAAAGAGTATGGCAGCGCTGTTGTTGTTTGTGAGGAATAAAAATTATAGTGGCACAGACATTCCTGTCTGTGTTATTTAAATTACCATTCCCCATCAGCAGAAAATAACAACTCGATAGGTATATTCAAATCGTATAACCAATTAAAGTGACCTTTTTTAGTTTCCTTTGTGAAAGGCTCAATAATCAAAATCATTTCTTCGAATCTCTTTAAAGTTAGATCGCAAAAGAACAAATAATTATCCTTGGTGGAAATTCCTTGATCTCTCTCAGAGAGCCTGAAAACCAGATTACAATTGATCGAACTGATAAAATCTAACTTTGATAAATCTAATTCAGATCTAAGATTTATGATTGTTTGGGAGATTTCTGTTTGCAGTTTTGTTGCTTGAATAACATCGAAATCATATAGCCTGATTAAGCTATCGTTATAAGCGTTTATTTCAGGTAAGTATTCGAGTTTCATAATGAATAAAGCACAGACAGGAATGTCTGTGCTACTTTTTTAAATTTTACACTTCCAGCGGTCTTGCGACCATGATACCGGTTTTCTTTGAATCCCCTGCCACGTAATCCTGCAGTTCCTCATTTGAAATTATTACCCGTTTGCTTTTGCTGGATGCGTGCATAAAATATGTACCGCCGCCTTCTTTGTAAACCAGGCCGGTGTGCGTTACATCGAGTCCGCCAATACTTGTTGTGGTTGCAATTATATCCCCCGTCTGCATCTGGTCATAAGATTTCGAGATATCTTTTGTGGGAATATAATAATAATTCCTTGAATTTATTGCATTTTCAGCGGCTACAATGCCATCGAGGGCATTGCTGTTAGATAGCTGCTTGTATGATTTGGTATGGGTTGACATAAAATCGATGTTTTTGTTGTATGAAACGCCGCCGATATCTGCGGTAATATCCTTAACAATGCCTTTATTTTCGTTATCGGTGATCCAGTCACAGAAATAATGCAGGCGGCTTGCGTAGCCGTCTATCGTACCATCGCGGTAGCGTACTTTTTTAAGCTCTGCTTTATAGTCATCAAAACTTGTTTTACCCAGCTTAATGCAGCGTGCAAAAACCAGGCAATTTTCCACGAAAGTTACGCAATCGAGTCCGGTTAAGTTAACAACCAGACCCTCGCTCATATTTTTATCCAGAGTGCCTGCAACGTAGTCGGTATCAATGAATGACTTCCCTACTTCGGCAATCGCATCGCCAATAGACATGGATCTTACATCACCCTCGACCAGAAGTTTAAATTTCTTTTTGCAAAGAACTTCGTCATAGTCATCCCACAAGGAGCTACTCATTGATTTAACTGCCTGTGGTACTGCACTTAAAAATATAGCGCTTAGCGCTGTTGATTTAATAAAATTTCTGCGTGATAGTTTCATATAATATTTTATTCCCGCGCACGCGGGAAACTCTGGTTTAAATTAGACTTTTATTTGTTACACTGCTAAAATCTTGAAACGGAATTACATGAAATCCTTTAAAATCTCTCAATATCCAGCTAAGAGTTACCCGCTTTCGCGGGTAAAATCGTCTTAAAATGGTGAATCCTGCGGAGCGTAATAGGTTGGCTCGGCGTCTCTGGCCCGGTTAGCGAACATTGCATAATTATGAATGAACGTTAATTTAGCTTCACCTATGGGTCCGTTTCGCTGTTTACCAACAATAACTTCCGCTAATCCTTCAACCTCGTGGAATTTGGGGTCATCTTTGCTGATATATACTTCGGGTCTGTTAATGAAAATCACAACGTCCGCATCCTGCTCAATAGCTCCTGATTCCCTAAGATCCGAAAGCTGCGGGCGTTTTTCTTTGCCTGCGCGTTCTTCCACTTTACGGCTTAACTGGGATAACGCAACAACGGGGATATCAAGTTCCTTTGCCAGCTGCTTTAAACCTCTGGTTATATAAGCAATTTCAAGGTGCCTGTCCATATTTCCTTTATTTGAAACTTCCATAAGCTGGAGGTAATCTACCATGATCATATCGATGTTCTGCAGGGCTTTCATTCTGCGCGCTTTAGAACGTAATTCAAGCAAACTAAGCGGTGAGGAGTCATCAATCACCACATTTATCTTGCTGCTCATAAGCCTGGGGGTCTGTTTGGCTATCTTAGCCCAGTCTGATTCCGGAAGCCTGCCTGTTTTTAGTTTGGATATATCTACTTTTGACTCAAGACAAATAAACCTTAAGGCGAGCTCACGGTTACTCATTTCAATCGAAAATATACCGATATTCTTTTCATGCTCAACGGCGGCGTTACGCGCGAAATTGAGTGCAAGCGCGGTTTTTCCGTGTGAGGGTCTGCCCGCAATGATGATAAGCTCTGATTTCTGGAAGCCGCCTGTTAAGGCATCGAGTTCATCGTAGCCGCTCGGCACACCAAATACAGTCGCCCCTTTTTCATGCCGCTCGTGGATCGATTCCACATACTCCATAGTTTCGCGGACTTCATCTTTGATATGGGTATAATTCTTTTTCTGAAGGTAGTTTGTTACCTCGAGTATTTCCTGCTGCGCTTTATCCAGCAGGCTCTCGGTATTCATGGTAGGATCGTAACACTGCTCATTAAGTGAATATGTAAGCAGTATCATATCACGCTTTATCCAGTTTTCGAGGACCTTGTTTGCAGAAAATACAATGCTTTCCTGGGAAGAAAATGCTGTAGAGAGCTCCGCGAGGTAATGAGGACCCCCAACAGCATCAAGCTCACCCCGAGTTTTCAGTTCTTCTGAAAGTGTAATAATATCAACCGGTTCGTTCCTATCCCTGAGGTCACTAATAGCCCTGAAAATAAGTCCGTTGGCATTGACATAAAAATGCTTTGGTTTAAGAATGGTGTTAACCGCATCAATTAAGGCGTTATCGATTATCATACCGCCAAGGATATTCATTTCGAGCTCACGGCTATGCGGAGGTACCTTACCGCCATATAGAACATCTTCGGGTATGTTTGTAATTTCTGTTATATTATTTTTATTTTTTCTGGCCAAATGTAAACAATTTAGGACTTAATTAATTGAACCGGTCACAATTTTTTTGCCGGTCATTTCTTCATACAGCGCTTTAAATTCCAGCATATCTTCCCATGTGGGTCGTTTCCAGTTCGGATTTCTGAGCAGTGCCGCGGGGTGGAATGTCACTCTGACCTTCCAGCCTTTGTAATCGTGGGTCTTGCCCCGTAATTTATTCAATGGTTCTTTTGTTTTCAATAGAGATTCAGATGCCACTTTTCCAAGAAGTAAAATGAGTTTTGGATTGATAAGCTTAAGCTGTTTTTCGAGATAGGGTCTGCACAGCTCAACTTCATCGGGTGCGGGATTGCGGTTGCCCGGAGGGCGGCATTTCAGAATATTCAGGATAAATACTTCATCCCTGGAGAAGCCTGTTGCTTCGAGTATCTTGTTAAGCAGCTGCCCTGCCCTTCCAACGAACGGCTCTCCCTGGGAATCCTCATCAGCGCCCGGCGCTTCGCCGATAACAACAACATCAGCCTTTGGATTGCCGACTCCGAAAACAAAGTTTGTGCGGGTCTTACCCAGGCCGCATTTCATGCAGGTGTTGATCTTGGAATTCAGTTCATCAAGCGATTCAGCAAATTCCCATTCTTCACGTTTTATATTTTCATTGCCGAAAATGTCTATTTCCGCGACAGCGCTTTTATTGTTTTGCACAGTATTTGCCGCAGGTTTACGTACTTTAGGTTTAGGTGCCTCAGTAATCACTTCGGATTCAACCAGCGCCTTTTTAGGTACATTTTTATCGATGTACAATTTACCTGAATAGAACCTCTCGAAATTCTTAATTATCGATTCAGTTTCAGTTAGCAGTTTATTTACATCTTCTGTACTCATTCAATATTTTACTTTATACTATCCAGAATTTTTCCGGCAGCTTCAAACTTAGTCATTTTAGGGTATTCATTTTTATTCCCGTTTTTATCAATGATCGTTATCACATTGGTATCGGTTTTAAATCCGGCCCCTTCAACCTTTGGATTATTCACAACAATCATATCAAGATCTTTACGCTTAATTTTATCAAGGGCATATTCAATTTCATTTTCAGTTTCGAGCGCGAAGCCGATAAGTTTAAATCCAGTATTATTTTTCCCCGCGTATTCAAGTATATCAACAGTGCGTTCGGTTT
Organism: Ignavibacteria bacterium UBA2360; assembly: GCA_002344125.1. Classification (GTDB taxonomy): domain Bacteria; phylum Bacteroidota; class Ignavibacteria; order Tepidaquicellales; family OLB5; genus OLB5. The sequence continues at coordinate 382,136 of DDTQ01000006.1, forward strand.
CGATTGCAAGATTATCACCCGTGGACTTTTTCAGTTTGCCCTTATGTACACTCTTTGGTTTATAGTCAGCTACTGCGGCGGACATTATCACAATATCATTGCCTTTAAGATTATCTTTAACTGCGTTAAACATCTCTTCGGCGGTATTTACATCGATTCGTGTGACGTGACGTGGTGTTTTTAAGGAAACGGGTCCTGTTACCAGTTTAACATCAGCACCGCGCTGCATAGCAGCGAGCGCAAGCGAGAATCCCATTTTGCCGCTTGAGTAGTTTCCGATAAATCTGACATCATCAATGGGTTCATACGTGGGTCCGGCAGTTATAAGTATTTTTTTACCTTCAAGATCTCTGTTTGCGCCGTTAAGTACGTTTAAAGTATGCTGAAATATTGTTTCCGCTTCGGGCAATCTGCCTACACCGCTTAAGCCGCTTGCAAGCTCACCTGATTCAGGTTCAATTACAAGATAGCCCAGTTCTCTTAAGGCAGAAACATTCCTTACGGTAGCTTCATTGAGATACATATCTTCATCCATAGCGGGTGAAATAAGTACAGGTGAGCGCGCTGAAAGCACGGTTGATGTGAGGAAGTTATCGCTGATGCCGTGAACTATCTTGGCAATAGTATTGGCTGTTGCGGGAGCGATCACAAAAATATCAGCCCACAGACCTGTATATATGTGCCAGGTTTTGGTTTCAATTGTGCTTGAGGTGTTGGGATCAACTTCGGGGAAAAGATTTATCATTACTTCATTGCCAGAGAGCGCAGAAAGGGTTACGGGTGAAACAAAATTTAAAGCGGAGGGCGTCATTGTTACTTTGACTTCCGCTCCGCTTTTTTTATATAATCTGACCAGTTCGCAGCATTTGTATGCCGCTATTCCGCCGGATATACCAAGTAATATTTTTTTTCCTTTTAAATTCAATGGTTTAAATTCTATGGTTTTATGCGATTTGGTATTTACTCTGTAATGTTTTAATACATTTTAGAGCGACCGGCATTATTGAAAATTAATCTTCGGGATTTTCGTTCCTTATTCTGAACTCAAGTCCATCGGCAAGCAGTTCATTCAAGCCTGCTTCAGTGGTTTTGGCTCTCTGTTCAAACTCAACGCTGATATTCATTTTATCTTTGCTTACAACGGTATCATCGCTGTCATCATCAGCTTTGATAAGAGGTTCAACTCTCTGGTTGTATTCAAGTTTCTGCTCATCGTTAAGCTGTCTTGCGCGTTTAGCCGCTACAACAACCGCTTCATAGATGTTACCCGCTTTTGATTCAACTTCTTCAATTTCAAGTGGGGATATCTTCATTTTATAGCTCCTTACTGCTTTATATATTTATTTATTATTTTTTCTGTTTCAGTTACTGCCTGTTCAATGCCGCTGCTGTTATCTACAATACAGTCGAATTTATCTTTCAGTCCGGCTTCCATTTTAATGCGCGAAGCGCGTTTTTTTATTTCCTCTTCGGTTTCGGTGTTCCTGTTCCTTAACCTTCTGAGGAGTTCATCAAAAGGAACATCAATAAACACGGTTACAGCCTCGGGGTACATTTTCTTAATATTCAGCGCGCCTTTTACATCAACATCAAGTATCATTATATCATCGCTCTTAAGGAAAGGTTCCGCTTCACTTTTTAATGTACCGTAAAAGTTGCCATGCACTTCTTCGGTTTCGATAAATTTGTTTTCAGCCTTAAGCTTGTTGTATTCATCCATAGAAATAAAATAGTAATCCTTACCATTTGTTTCGTTTGGACGTTTTTTCCTTGTGGTTGCGGAAACGGAAAACTTAATTTCAGGAAATTTTTTAAATAATTCCCTGATTATTGTTGTTTTACCTGCTCCGCTTGAAGCGCAAATTACAAAGAGCATATTTGCCTAATCTTAAATATCGTGATTTATTTGGTTTATTAAAAGTCGAATAAATTGCCTGAAAAACCACAAAAATTGATGAAATTACTCAATATTCTGCAGCTGTTCCTTTATCTTTTCGAGTTCTTCTTTCATTTCAACCACAAACTGTGAAATTTCAGAGCTGTTGGATTTTGAGGCAATTGTATTAATTTCCCTGTTAATTTCCTGTACAAGAAAATTAAGCCTGCGGCCGGAAAGTTCTTTTTGTTTAACGTTATTCCTGAAGTAATTAATATGTGATTTTGCCCTAATCACTTCTTCGGTGATATCAAGCCTGTCGCTTATCATAATAAGCTCATACTCCAGCCGGTTGTTATCGGATTGTATATTAGCCTCGTTAAGCAGCTTGTTAACCTTTTCCATCATTTTGCGCTTGGTTTCACCTACGTTTTTTACGGAAAGTTTAGTAACAACATCAAGCTTTTTTTCGATGGAGCTTAGCCTTGATAAGATATCTTTTTCAAGCACCTTGCCTTCTTTGGCTTTCATTAACAGTAGGTCACTGACGGCCGCGGAAATTATCTTCTTTACGTCACTCCAATAATCAGCCAGGTCATCGTTGGATTCACCTTTAAATATTTCTGAGAACTTCAGGATATGTTCAAGTTTAATTTCTTCTTTAATTCCTGTAGTTTTCTTTATGCTGTTCAGGAGTTTAAAGTAATCCTTAACGGCTTCAGGTTTAACCTGGATAGCAGCATCGGAATTAACGCTTTTTTCGATGCCAAGCTGTACAGAAATTTTCCCGCGTGAGATTTTCTGTGAAATTACTTCCCTTATCTCTGATTCTTTATCTGAAAAGACCATTGGCAGGCGGCATGAAACTTCAAGGTATTTGCTGTTTACGCTGCGGAGCTCCGCGTTCACTTTTAATTTTTTTACGGACCTGGAAGCTTTTCCAAATCCAGTCATACTGATTATCATATTTTTACTCTATTTCTCTGATCCATTTAAGATTCTTTTACCCGTTTTTCGAGTTTACGTTTTTCTTTTGGTGTGACAACCGCTTTCTGGTTAAAAAGACTTACAGTCTTCTGGAGGTAATGTTTGCTGAGATCGTTTTTCAGTATCTCGAATGCCTCTTCAACGGTATCTACAACGCAAAACAATTTAAGATCTTCCCTATCAATAACGCGTTTGTTTGCAAGCTCTTCAAGGTTTATGATATTGTTCCAGAATTTTTTATCATAAATAACTATGGGCATTTTTTTCCTGATCTTTTTGGTCTGCACCAGCGTAAGGAGCTCAAATAATTCATCAAGCGTACCGAATCCGCCGGGCATAATGATCAATGCCTTGGCAAGATAAGCAAACCAGAATTTACGCATGAAGAAGTAGTGGAATTCAAAATTAAGCGCGGGAGTTATGTACGGATTTGGGTTCTGCTCAAACGGCAGGCTGATATTCAGACCAATTGATTTGCCGCCGGCCTTTTTAGCTCCGCGGTTTGATGCTTCCATGATACCGGGTCCCCCGCCTGAACAGACTACAAACCTGTTTCCGGGCTCCTGTTTCATTGACCATTCGGTTATCATCTGCGAGAGCTTTACGGTATCTTCGTAATAACGTGACATTTCGAGATCCATTTCAGCATCTTTGATGCGCCGCGGATTGGGTTTTTTAAGCTGCTTAAGGGCTTTGAGTCTTTTATTGGCTACACTCTTTGGCAGCAGGCGCGCCGAGCCGTAAAAAACAATAGTATCCCTTACGTTTTCCTGTCTGAACCTGTATTGCGGCTCCATGTATTCTGAAACTATTCTGAGAGAACGCGCCGCGGGGCTGTTCAGAAATTTTTCATCTTTATACGCTTTTGGTGCTTTTTGTAATGCCATATATTTGATTTAATTGAACTATCTTTCTATGTTTCCTCACCCCGAGCCCGTCGAGGGGTCATCCTTCACTTCTGATTTTCCTCACCCCAAGCCCGTCGAGGGGTCATCCTTCGACAAGCTCAGGATGAGGAAAATTGTTGTTTGTCAATTGTTTAGCAATCTTCCGCCATCAACGGGGATAACATGACCCGTAAGATAACTGCACTCAATAATAAACTCAACTGCATTAATTATATCCGCTGATGTGCCGTATTTTTTCATGGGAATTTTTGAAACATTGATCTTTTTAGGTGTGCCATGTTCTTCGCCCGGGATAATTATTGTGCCGGGAGCGATGGCGTTCACACGGATCTTAGGCGCAAGCCTGCGCGCGAGCAGGTATGTCAGCTTTACTGCGCCGGTTTTGCTGAGGCTGTAGGGAATGAATCCGGACCAGTTTTGCATTCCCCCAAGCGAAGCGATGTTTATAATCACAGGTGCTTTGGATCTATTCAGATACTTTACGGCGAATTGCGAAACAAACAGCGGCGCTTTGAGATTTACTGCGATCGTATCATCAAACAATTGTTCTGTAATATCAAAGAGATCAATTTTTTTGATAACGCCTGAATTGTTTACAAGTACATCGATCTTTTTGAAATCCTTGCCAATGGTATTGATAGTATTTTTAAGCAGTTTAATGTTCTTAAGGTCACATTTGTACAGCTTATACTTTATGCCGAAGGCGTTCAGCAGAGCTGAAGTGCGTTTAATTTCCGCGGGGCTGCTGGAATTGTAGATAATGGCGAGATCATACCCCTTTGAGGCAAGGTAAAGGGAGATTTGCCTGCCGAGTCTGCGTACACCACCGGTAATTAAAGCGACTTTGTTCATATTAGATAAATTCAAAAGCCAAAATCTCTCAAAGCTTTATACTTTGACATTTTGGCTTTGACATTTTGCTTCTTTGTACCCTCGACAGGAGTCGAACCTGTGGCCTGCGGTTTAGGAAACCGACGCTCTATCCTACTGAGCTACGAGGGCAGATTACTACTGAGCTATCACGCCTTTGGCGTGACTACATCACGATTTTAGTGTGATTAGAGCACACCTTTAAACGCTAAAATAATGCTATATTATACAAATATACTAAAAATGAGGTTTAGAAAAAACCTTAAAAATATTACAAATCGAAAATAATAAAATGAAATGTTAGATATAGTTAAGTATTAAGTTGGTTATTTTGACATTTAAAAAAACTATATTTGCTTTTAGTGGACTTCACTATTAGCTTTTATAAATTAAAAGAGTTGTTTCTATAAAACTTAAATACTTTTTAATTATGTATCTAAAAATATGTTCGCTTCTCTCAATTATCGTTTTTTGTTCTTGTTCTAATGATAATGAAAAACTTGAAGAAAAAATACATAATTTGGGTGTTGAGAATAAAAAACTTAGCTATGAGCTAAACGAAACAAAAGCTAAAATCAATCAACCTAGCGAAATAGAAAAAGAATTAATCTTTTTTAAAGAAGAAAATGATAGCCTTAAAAGTGTACTCAAAACTTTTGAATTACGATTTAGTATAAAGAAAATTAAGGGCACTTATTCTGTGGAAGAAGTTAAAGATTTATTTAAAAAATTTGAACCGAAAGAATTATCGGAACTATTAGGCAAACCAGACACTAGGAATATTGAAATGGATGAAATTGGTGAGCCTGGTGAACAATGGATTTACAACAAAATTATATTTGATGAACTAACTGGTGAAAGAAAAAATTTAATTATAAATCTAAATCCTAACGCATTGCAGTCTGATTTTGAGATTAGATAATATAGGTGTATCAATTTTAAGCCTTTTTCAATTGGGAGACTAATTTATTACTATTTAAATTTTTTTTAATTTATTTTTTTGTAAAGTTAATTTTTCTAAAAAGATTTGTTATTGAATTATGGATAAGGATTTATTCGGGAAAAATATAGAAATTGTGGATTCAGCGTATGAAGAATTGAAAAATTACGACTCAAATACTTTTGATGAAAGACTGTTAAGACTTAAGGAAATTAATAGTATTTTTCCTTTTGGGAATAAGGAATTTGGAAGCGATGAATCGTTTAAAATTTTTAATGAAGCAATCCATTCTTACATTTTCGGTCAATTTATTTCAACAATTATTCTTGCACAATCATTTATTGAAAGACGATTTCAAGAATATTTTCATTTAAGGAATGATAACAAAAGGGCAAAGATGTCTATGTCTCAGTTTATAAAGGAATTTAAAGGTACAGAATTTCTTCCAGATTACATTTTATTGAAAATCAACAAAATAAGACTTAAGAGAAACCCTTTTGTACACCACAGAAATCCGCTTCATACAGACTCATTAATGAATAGAGCTATAACTAATGAAATTCAACCTGTTCACCTTTTACATAATGATGCTAGAGAATCTATTGAAATTATGTTTCACATGGTTCAAAGAAATATTATTTAATTGTTTTCTAATTTTGCTCTAAGTGTTTATGTATCGTAAATTGTTAATAATTTAATATTTCAAAATTGTTTTTTATTTAATATCATCAAATGATACCCTTACAGGTTAAAATTCATTTATATTTATTATGGAATCAAGTATATTTAGCCATGCCGAAAATTGAGATATATACTTATGAACCTTCGAAGAAGGTTCTGATCCCGTTTATTGACAGCAAGGTGAATGCGGGTTTTCCTTCGCCCGCTCAAGATTACGCTGAGCAGAAGCTGGATTTGAACGAACACCTGATAAAGCATCCCTCATCGACTTTTTTCATAAAGGTTAAGGGTGAAAGCATGATTGATGAAGGGATTAATGATAAAAGTCTGCTGATAGTTGATAAGAGCCTTGATTACAAACCGAACAGTATTTGCATAGCATGTATTAACGGTGATTTTACCGTTAAACGAATTGAAAAGGTTAAGGGTAAGTATTACCTGAAATCAGCCAACAAAAATTTTGCGCCAATAGAAATTAACGAAGAAACTGAATTATTAATTTGGGGAATTGTTACCTGGGTACTGAATCCGAAATACTGAAAAATAAAATATTCGCGCTGGTTGACTGCAACAACTTTTATGTCAGCTGCGAGCGTGTGTTCAATCCGAAGCTTAACAATGTGCCGGTCGTGGTGCTTTCAAACAACGATGGATGCGTTGTCGCGCGCAGCGAAGAAGCGAAAGCTTTGGGAATTACTATGGGTATCCCCTACTTTAAGGTAAAGGGAATAATTGAATCGAATAACATAAGAGTACTTAGCAGTAATTATGTATTGTATGGCGATATGTCTGAGCGCGTTATGAATCTGCTTGCCAAATTTACGCCAAACATTGAGCTTTATTCAATTGATGAGGCGTTTCTGGATATGAAAGATATTTCGGTCAATGATTACACAGCCTACGGCAAAGAGATACGGAAAACGATATTTAAGAATACGGGGATTCCAGTGAGCGTTGGAATAGCACGCACAAAAACGCTGAGCAAAATAGCCAATGAGTATGTTAAGCATAATCCACGGTTAAACGGAGTATTTGATATTGTGGACTTCCCAAAAATGGATAAGCTGCTGGCACATGTGCCGATACATGAGGTATGGGGAATCGGCGGAGCGTTTGGCAGAATGCTGATGAACCGTAAAATTTTGAGCGCTAAGGATTTCAGGGACGCATCGGAATTTTTCATAAAGGATAAGATGGGAATCATTGGTCTCAGGACAAAATATGAGCTGCAGGGATTGAGCGCGGTTTCGCTTGATGAGGTGCTTGAGCCTAAGAAAGCGATAATGAGCTCCCGCAGTTTTGGCAGGTATGTTAATAAGCAGTGTGAGCTTGAAGAAGCTATAAGTCAATACACAATAAGGGCAGCGGAAAAACTACGGAAGCAGCAAGGCTGCTGCAACAGCATTAATGTGTTTGTGATGACAAATCACTACAAACTTACCGACAAACAGCATGCGGAAAATAAAACAATCACGCTGCCGGAGCCGGCAAACTACACACCCGAACTGATTAAGTATGCAGTGTACCTGCTGAGGAAGATCTACAAACCCGGGTATAATTATATAAAAGCAGGGGTGCTGCTGGGAAATATAGTACCTGAAACACCTGTTCAATTGAATGCTTTTTTGGTAAACCGTGACCATGATAAAAGAAACAGGATAATGAAAGCGATGGACAGCATAAATAAAACCTTTGGGAGGGATTCGCTTAAAGTTGCATCAAGCGGAATAGCACAGGACTGGGCTATGAAGCGTCAGCATATATCACAACGCTACACAACAAACTGGAATGAACTGTTAACTGTAAATCTAACTTAAATTATTATGTGCGGCAGATACGAAAACGCGGCGGATGACGCCGCCTTGCAGGCAGAATTTGAAAAACACATCGGTGAACTGAATATTGCATACGATCTTGATGAAGTATTGAGCGATCTTAAGACTGATTCCCTTAAGAAGGAAAACATAGCCCCAACAAACATTGTGAAAGTCATAACATTTGATAAGAGCACGAATGTATTTAAGCTGGAGCTCAGGAAATGGGGAATAAAATCACAGGTGTTTGATCCCTCCCGCGCAGCAAAGGGCAAGGACCCGATGATAGAAAAGGATATCTTCAATTCAAAGATAGAAACTATACTCAAAAAAGGGAGCAAGTGGAAAAAGATATTTGATGAAGGGAGGTGTATTTTCCCCATGACGGCATTTTACGAATGGACGGGCGAAAAGGGCAAAAAAGTGCCGCAGCGGATATCAGTGCAAAGGACACCGATATTTTTTGCAGGCGGCGTTATGAAAACGGGCATTGATAAGCGCGATAGCGCTAGTATAATAACCTGCGAACCCAATACATTTATGAAAGCTATCCATACAAGAATGCCGGTGCTGATGAAGACCAAAAGCGCGGGTGAATTCCTAACGGCGGCAGATGAAGTTGCAGGCAAAATGGCTGAACCGCTTGATGACGAAGTAAAAATGAAATCAGAAAAGGCAGCAATTTAGTTCAATAAACAATATGGTATTTTTTGGCTGCTCGCAATGGGGTTACAGTAAATGGGTTGGTAAGATATATCCCTCCCACGCTAAACCCGGTAAATACCTGGCGCATTACAGTCAGCAGTTTAACTGTGTAGAGGTGAATTCCACCTACCACGATTTTGTGGATGTGGAACGGATCGAACGCTGGCGCGATGAGGTTGGAACGAACTTCAGGTTCTGCCCGAAATTCCCAAAGTTGATAACGCACGATAAACAGCTCATCGGCGCAGCGGAGCTGACCGATGATTTTTTGAAGCGAGTAAGTTTTTTCGGGGAAAACCTGGGTATATCATTCCTGCAGCTGCACCCGGATTTTTCACCGGAAAATTTTGATGTACTGGATAGTTATCTAAAAGCGCTACCTGCGGATTTTAAGGTCAGCGTGGAGCTGCGGCCATTCTGGCTGGAGTATGATAATATACTGGAAGAGGCGTATTCCATCTTAAAGGCAAACAATGCGGGGTTGGTTATAGTGGATAAATTCGAGACCATAAAGTATCTGAATAAACTTAAGCTGACAAATCATACTGCGTTTGTTAGATTTGATACATACGGATATGAAATTGATAAGAGAAGGATTGACGTATGGGTAGAAATGATAAAAAAATGGCGAAGCAAGGGATTGCCGGAAGTTTATTTTTTCCTGCACTTTCCCGATGAGAACGAAAACTTTGAGATATTGTACTACGCTATGGATAAGTTTAAAGATAATTTCTATAAAGAATGAAAAAGCATATTTGAGTACTGTAAGCTGTACCGGGACGAAAGTCCCGACACCACGAAAATATCAACAAGGGGTTACAACCCCTTGTTCAAAAAAAGTAAATATAAACACCAAAAAAAAAAATGATAGAAACGATCAAAACAGAATTATGGAAACAATTCGGCGCGGCGCTTGATATGTTTGAGAACGCGATAAGTAAGTCGCCGCAGGACTTATGGACTTACAACTACTCAACCTACAATGATACTTCTGATGCGAAGCATATTGACGAAGTACGCAGCAGTTACTGGTATATAGCTTTCCATACGCTATTTTTTACTGATTATTATCTGGATATGGATCCCGATAACTTTAAAATGCCCGCTCCATTTACAATTAAGGAAGAGGAAATTGATGAAGTAATGCCGGAGAAAATTTACAGTAAAGATGAATTGCTGGTATATGTTTCACATTGCCGCAGCAAATTGCGAAATTTGCTGCAGGATATGGATGAAACCAAAGCGGCATACAGGTGGAAGAATCCCTGGAAAGATTACAGCATGCTTGAAATTACAATGTACAATATGCGGCATGTGATGCACCATACGGGTCAGATGAACATGATGTTGGGAAAAATTAACCATGATTTGCCGAAATGGGTTTCGCAAACGAAGGCTGAGTTGTGAGTGTGTTGAGTGTATTGAGTGTATTGAGTGTATTGAGTGTGTTGAGTGTGTATAGAGTATCTTGAATGAACTCTTAGTTGATTTAGCAGATAGTCTAAATTTCAAAAATATCTTCAAGCTATGAATAATACTTTAAAAGCAGAATTGTGGAAGCAGTATGGCGCGGCATTGGATATGCTGGAAAACGCGCTTGTTAAGTGTCCGGATACACTTTGGGATGGAGAAGATAAATTCTGGTATAATGCTTACCATTGTTTATTCTTCACTGATTATGACCTTACAACCGATCCGGAAAATTTTCATCCGCCAGAGCCTTATACAATGTCCGAAATGGACCCATCGGGGATAATGCCGGAAAGGACATATTCTAAGGAAGAGCTGATTTCTTACTTAAGACATTCGAGGGAAAAAGCACGCAAACTTCTGGGCAGACCAATTGTGGAATTGAGCATAATGAGATGGAACAATCAGAGGAGAAATTACAGCATGATAGAACACTTGCTCCACAGTATGCGGCACATTCAGCACCATACAGGCCAGTTGAACATGATGCTTGGTAAGATTGACCATGATTTGCCAATATGGGTATCGCAAACTAAGGTTGAATTGTAGAGAGCTTTTTTTATAATTTATAACACTTGACCGACAAAAAGCAGTGTCTCTGTAAAAGGTATTGCAACGTGGAATTCACGCATTCCGTATTCTCTATCAAAAGGTTCACGAGTTTTGATTCCTTCAAGCCTGCCTTTTATAGATTTCCACAGTGCATCAACATTATCCACTTCAATGTAAAACTCCATTTGCCCAACATTTGAACCTGCATTCAGAATATGAATTGTAAGATTATCCTTTGACAGGACAACATAAGAATGAACTTCCATTTCAACATCAAATGAAAATAAACCTGTAAAAAACTCAGTTGTTTTTTTGATATTGTAAGAAGGAATCATTGGGCTGAGATTTAATACTTTATACATTTAGTATGAACTTAATAACTGAATTCGTCATCCTTTTTGGGGTTCTTTGATTTTTCAAGGGCATCCAGGAATAGGATTATTCTGTGGTTCAGGCTATCGAGCAGTTCAATAACTATGCCGAAGCTGAGGTATAGCATACCTGAAACTATGGAGGAAAGTATAATTGCTCCCCCTGCTACGATCTTTATCAGGTAAACCTGCTCCATATACGGATTGGGTGCGCCTTTCAGGCTGGCATAGAGGCTTAATGCATCTGAAATTACATATATGCCGGCAATTATGCCGATGAAAATAGTTACGAATCCTAATATTTTGAGTAGTGTTTGCATTTTGTCTTATGCTTTTGGTTTAACCTTTTGGCTTTGTGCTGTACAAAGATAATAAAAAATTAAACAATTTTTCGTGGATATCTTAGAATAAGTCAGATCATTAGAACCGATAGTGAGATTGCTTCGTCGCTTTCGCTCCTCGCAAAATGTTTCTGCTTATACGATAAGATTGCTTACTGCTAAGGCAGTCAGGCGTCGCTGCGTTCCCGGCCAAAATGATTTTGTTAAATTGATGAGATCCTTCGCCTTAGAGACAAGGCAGGCAGGAATGACGAATTGAATCAATACTTATAAAAGCCCTGTTTGGTTTTTCTGCCAAGCAGGCCGGAATCAACCATCTTCTGCTGTATAGGACTTGGTTTATACTTCTGGTCGTAGAAAAAAGCTTCATAGACTGATTTGGTGACAGAGAGGTTTATATCAATGCCGATTAGATCCATGAGTTCAAAGGGTCCCATAGCGAAGCCGCCTTCTTCCTTCATTATCTTATCAAGCGCCTCGGCGCTTAGATTTTCTTCGCCCATTATCTTCAATGATTCCCCATAAAACGCTCTTGCTACGCGGTTAACAATGAATGCGGGAGTATCTTTGCATAAAACCGGTACCTTGCCAAGCAATTTACATAAATGAATAACAGCGCCTACGGTATCATCAGTGGTGAATTCACCTCTTATCACTTCAACCAGTTTCATAATGTTAGCGGGGTTGAAAAAATGCATGCCCACTACCCTGCCCGGGTTATTCTTAACAGCAGTTGAAATTGAGGTTATAGAAAATGACGAAGTGTTTGTAGCCAGAATTGTATCCGGTTTGGTTATTTCATCAAGGTTTTTGTATAGCTCTTTTTTAAGATCGATATTTTCTATGGCGGCTTCGATGATGATATCGCAGTCAGCCAGACCTGTCAGATCAGCCACTTTGGCTAAATTGGCTTCGGCTTCAGCGCGTTTGGCGGGTGTAAGCTTGCCTTTTTCTTCGAGCTTTTTGAATCCTTTGGAAATTGAATCTACTGCTTTGTTTACTGCTTCATGAGAAATATCGTAAAGCAATGTTTCAAATCCGCTTACAGCAGAAGCCGCGGCTATGCCGCTTCCCATTGTTCCCGCCCCGATAATACCGATCTTTTTTATCATTTATTTTGTCATTCCGCAAGCCTTTCCGAACTTGTTTCGGAAACTCGCTTTTAATTATTGTAAGTTTTTGAAACACAAAATGCAGCAGATATCATAACATTCTAATCAATATGGCTGAAAAAGTAAATTGATGAACACACCCCGTCTGCTCGGCTTCGCCGATCAGCCACCCCTCTCTAGAGGGGAATATTAAATTTTAATCCCCCTATTTAGGAGGGTATATTAACTTTTGATTCCCCTGTTTAGGAGGGTATATTAACTTTTAATTTCCCTGTTTAGGAGGGATTATTAACTTTTAATTCCCCTCTTGAGAGGGGAGGGAGCGAAGCGGAAGGGGTGTGTTACTCACTTTTTATAAAAAATTACTTAAATGTAACTTCCCTGCCGGCTTTGGCTGATTCATAAATAGCGTCAACAATTTTCATACGGTCAAGTGATTCCGAACCGTCGGAAAGCGATGGCTTTCCGGTCTGCACGGAGTTAATGAAGTTGTTGAGTTCATACTCATAAGTACGCTTGAATAAGTTCGCAGGCTTTTCTATCTTAACAGGCGTAACATTCACCAGTGTATCGTGCATATTTTTGTAAATGCGCAGCGGATTCATGCTGGTGGAACCTTCCCTGCCGTAAACATTGCAATAGAACATATCATTTGCGCGGTGGAGAGTCCAGCTGGTTTCGATGGAAACCGTTGAGCCGTTCTCGAATCTGAGCAGCACAAATGATGAATCCTCCACATCTTTGAATGAATGATTGAAGTTCACCGCTGAGACACTTTTTATTTTGGGGAATTTCATCATCCACAAAGCGATATCAAGAATTACAATGCCAAGATCCATAAAAACGCCGCCGCCTGATTCAGCTTTTTTAACCGACCATTTTTCCGCGGTGCTGCGTTTTTTTAGGTAACCTGTCTTTATGTAAAATACCTCGCCGATTTCACCGGCAGAAACAAAACTTTCCTGCATCATAACTTCGGGTCTGAAGCGGTTATTCATACCAACCATAAGCAGCTTTTTCGCCTTTTTAGCGGCATCAACTATTGCGGATGCTTCATCGAAGTTCCTTGCCAATGGTTTTTCAACAAGCAGGTTAAGTCCTTTATGCAGTCCTTTGATAGCCTGATCTTTGTGCATGGATGTTGGCGTTGTTACCACAAGACAATCAGCTTCAACGGTATCAAGCATTTCATCGATATCTTTGAATGAATTTTTTACGTTATACTTCGCGGCAATTGATCTTGCCTTTGAGCGGTCAATATCACATACGCCGACTATTTCAACATTATCCAATTTAGAAAGAATAGGAAGGTGCGCGATCTGGGCTATGCCTCCTAATCCTGAGATCAATATCCTGGTTTTTTCCATTTTGCATTTAAGTATTAATTGGCAGAAAAATAAGTACTGAAAATAAATCTGCAGAAAATAAATCTGCAGAAATAAAAAAAGGTCAAGTTACCCGGATCACACAATCATTTGCTTACCGTTGCTTTCTTTCGAACCTGGCGGGGTTAGGCAAAAAACTGTTGCCCGGGACTTGACCATAAAAATCTTAACTTGGCTTAACCGTAATTGTTCTTTGTTTAAACAATCTTTTAATGTTTAAGCTATCCCTGAAAACCAAATATAAACCGACTGAACCTAAAATTATGTTTGCAACCCACATGCTTAAGAACGGACTTAAAAGCTCTCTATCAGCCAGCTTTTCGCCGCCAATTAAACATGCCCAATATAATAAAAAAAATCCTAAACTCATACCTGCTGCAACACCAAAACCGCCCTTGCGGGTCAACATTCCCAGCGGAGCACCGATCAGCACGAAAACGACGCAAGCAAAGGGTATGGAATACTTTTTGTAAATTTCAACCAGGTACATATTTACCTGCTTTGTGTTTACCTGCTCAAGATTTTTCTGGTTAACATACTTGTTTTTGTAACCTTTGTAGCGGTTCATTATTGAAAGAACTTTGAGCCTGTTTATTCCTGCGGCTGAGCTATCAAGTTTGGTAGTATCATATTTTACCTGCAGCAATTCCAGCGCGATATTCTGCACCTGTGAAGCTGAATTTACTTTATCGGCTTCAAAACTGTTATTGATGTTATTGATAATGCTTCTCATGGAATCAGAGCTTAGTTCACGGTCTCCCCTTGAGAAAGCACCTTCATCACTGCTTGAGAAACCGAAACCGGAAGCATCGATTGAAACTATGTGCTTGCCGAAATCTATCCTGCGGTAAGAACCGTTAGGTTTCTTTTTATCTATTTGGTGAATTTCACCGTTGTAGAGATCGAGGATTATTTTAGTGTAATCACTCGAAAAATTTATCTGACCGCTATCGGCAGTGAGCGTGTTTGAATAAACGGGGTTTGAATTATCAATTATGAATACGCCTTCGAGCTTGTTTGAATTTTCGTAGGTCTTTTTGACAAGCATATTGTACCCGCTGATATCATCTGTGAACCTGCCTGCTTCAATGACAAATGTGGGTTTGGTGCGCTGAATATCTGTCATAAGTACCCTTGTTCTGTGGTTAGCTTCGGGAAGGACTTTGTTGTTAAAGAGTATGAGTCCGTAACACAAGATACCCGAAATGAGCAAAACAGGGAAAATAAGTTTAAGCGGACTTAAACCTGAGGCGCGCATTACTGTTGTTTCATTCGTACTTGACAAAGAACCGAAAGCCATTAGTGTGGCTATTAAAACCGCCATGGGACCCGCGAGGGTCACCATCCACGCGAGATTCAGCGTGATAAGCTGTGAAATTATCCACCAGCTTAAGCCCTTACCTACCAGGTTATCTATATACTTATAAATGAACTGGAACGTAAAAACAAAAATAACAATAAAAAAAGAAATTATAAATGGCGCAAAATGTGCCTTTAAAATATATCTATATATCAGCAATTGACGGTTATTTCCGGTTTATGTTCGGAACAAGAATTAATGTTATCTTTATAACAGTGTATTGAGTGTATTGAGTGTATTGAGTGTGTTGAGTTCATTGAGTTCATTGAGTGTGTTGAGTTCATTGAGTGTATTGAGTAATTAGCTACTTAATTGATTTGATTAAACCTGATATTACTTTTGAATCTTCCTCACATTTATCATAAAGTTCCTTAAATGTGCTTTTATTGATATATTCCTGATCTAAAGCAATATACAAAGCTGATTGAATTTCACCAAGAGAACCGTGAGCGAAGAATAAGAACTGGCTGAATTCTTTATGAGACTTGCGGCAAAATCCTTCTGCTATATTCAGCATTACCGAAATCCCTGCTCTTCTTATCTGATCTTTAAGAGAATAGTCCTTAGCAAACTCACCTTTTCTAGTAATTGAATAAAGGTCCTTCATGATTATTCTGGCTTTCTGCCAGCAAATGAGCTCTTCAAACCGATTTATTTTAGCCATTAATTTTATATATTAAGTTTATAAATGAAATTAATATTCAATTCTAAATCTACATTAAGAATTACTCTAAACACTCAACTCACACTATACACTCAACACACTCTATACACTCAACACACTCTATACACTCAACATACTCTATACATTTTACTCAGATTACTTTAAAACCCCTAATTGTTCACCAACTTTTTTGAATGAATTGATGGCCTTATCAAGATGCTCGCGGGTGTGGGCTGCGGAGACCTGAACCCTGATGCGCGCCTGGCCTTTTGGCACAACAGGGTAATAGAATCCGATAACATAAATGCCTTCATCAAGCAGCTTTGAGGCGAAATCCTGTGAGAGCTTCGCGTCATACAGCATTACGGGTGTAATGGGGTGAGTGCCTTCTTTTATATCGAAGCCGAGTTTACCCATTTCCCCACGGAAGTATTTAGTGTTCTCTTCAAGTTTGTCACGCAGTTCAGTTGTTGAGGAGAGCATATCAAACACCGCAATTGAGGCTCCCACAATTGCGGGCGCAAGCGAGTTTGAAAACAGATAGGGTCTTGAACGCTGCCTTAACATCTCTATGATCTCTTTTTTACCGGTTGTGTAGCCGCCCATGGCGCCGCCAAGGGCTTTGCCAAGCGTGCCGGTTATAATATCAACTTTGCCCAAAACACCGCAATGCTCCACTGCTCCCCTTCCTGTTTTTCCAAGGAATCCCGCGGCATGGCATTCATCAACCATTGTGAGCGCGTCATATTCTTCTGCAATTTTTACGATCTCATCAAGTTTGGCAATGTAGCCATCCATGGAAAAAACGCCATCGGTAACTATGAGAATATTTTTTGCGCCTTCGCGCTTGGATTCATCAAGTTTGCGGCGGAGGTCATCCATATCGCTGTTCTTATAGCGGTGGCGTGTGGCTTTGCAAAGCCTGATGCCATCGATTATGCTTGCATGGTTAAGTTCATCGGAAATGATCGCGTCTGTATCGTGCAGAACAGGCTCGAATACTCCCCCGTTTGCATCAAAACAAGCGGCGTATAGTATGGTATCTTCTGTCCCGTGGAAATCCGCAATCTTCTGTTCAAGCTCTTTATGAATATCCTGCGTGCCGCAGATGAATCGCACTGAGGACATTCCGAATCCATGGGTATCAAGCGTCTTTTTGGCTGCATCAACCACGGTCGGATGTGCGGAGAGTCCGAGGTAATTATTGGCACAGAAGTTTATTACTTCTTTGCCTGTATCAAGCTTAATTACTGCATCCTGCACTGATGTAATGACGCGTTCATGTTTATAGAGCCCTTCGACTTTCATGTTATCAAGCTCAACTCTTAACTTACCGAGAAAATTGGACATATATGTATGATAATTGATTAATATATTCACAAAGATAAAGATTTTAAGGGAATATGGTGATACCAAAAAATGAGGTGGGGAAAAGAATTTTTCTGCTTTTTATTGAGTTTTATGATATCTAATTTTGATCACAAGAAAATAATGAACAAAGACAAGAATGTCTATGCTACCGGTTTGTAAGAACACAGACAGGAATGTCTGTGCTACCGGTTTTGTAAAAAGACAAGTATGACTGTGCTACCGGTTTTGTGTAAAGACAAGTCTGGCTGTGCTACCGGTTTTTATAAGAACACAGACAGGAATGGCTGTGCTACCGGTTTTGTAAAAAGACAGGAATGGCTGTGCTACCGGTTTTGTAAAAAGACAAGTATGGCTGTGCTACCGGTTTTGTAAGAACACAGACAGGAATGGCTGTGCTACCGGTTTTGTAAGAACACAGACAGGAATGGCTGTGCTACCGGTTTTGTAAAAAGACAAGAATGGCTGTGCTAGCGTTTATTCCTGTTTATTTAAATCACATTTATATATTATGCCTCTAACATGAGAAAACCAAGGACAGAAAAAGAAAAATCGGCATTTATTGAACTGCGCGCGAAGCGTGAGAAGATCAGCAATGAAATGAAGGGATTGGGTCCAGAGGAGCTGAAAGCATTTATTGCCGAAAGACTCGGCGCAGATAAGCTGAAGCCACGGGCAAAATAAAATGGCTCTCTATCATGGAGATAGAGAGCCGGGTAATAACATTCAATTAACTATTTGCTCATAAGGGCAAGGAGTTCAAAATCTTTACATTCCGTACATATCTATAATTTCCTGTTTGGTTTTGCCAAGTATTCCGAATTTTTTACCTGCGTTTGTGAACGCGGCAAGCGCTTTTTCCAGGTGGTGAATTTCATGCGCGGCTGAAAGCTGCGTGCGAATTCTTGCCTGTCCTTTCGGCACTACAGGGAAGAAGAATCCGACAGCATAAATTCCGTCATCATATAATGTCTTTGCAAAATCCTGCGACAGCTTCGCGTTGAATAACATCACGGGTACAATAGGGGTTTCGCCGTCTTTGATTATGAGCCCGGCTTCAGTCAGTCCTTTACGCCAGAATGCCGTATTACGTTCCAGCTTATCGCGCCGTTCAGTGGTTTTGCTGATAATATCTAGTACAGCCAGCGCGCCCGATACTACAACGGGGGCAACTGTGTTGCTGAAGAGGTACGGCCTTGCTTTCTGGCGGCACATTTCAACAATTTCTTTTCTGCCTGAAACACATCCGCCGGAGGCGCCCCCAAGGGCTTTGCCGAGCGTTGTGGTAATGATATCTATTTTGCCGAATACGCCGCAGTGTTCATGTGTTCCCCTGCCGGTTTTGCCTATGAATCCGCTGGCGTGGCTATCATCAACAAATACCATAGCATTGTATTTTTCAGCAAGCTCAACAATTTTATCAAGCTTGGCAAGATCGCCATCCATGCTGAAAGAACCATCGGTGATGATGAGCCTGACGCGTTTATCCTGGTGCAGTTTAAGTTTATCTTCAAGGTGCGCCATATCGGAGTGTTTATAGGTATCCTGGTGCGCTTTGCAGAGCCTCATGCCATCCACAATTGAAGCATGGACGAGCCTGTCGGCGATCATGACATCCTGATCGGTGAGCACCGCTTCAAACACGCCTGCGTTTGCATCCATGCATGAAGGGAATAAGATTGTATCTTCAGTCCCGAGGAATTCCGTTAAGCGGTGTTCGAGGGTTTTGTGAATATCCTGAGTGCCGCAGATGAAACGGACTGAAGACATTCCGTATCCGCGTGAATCGAGTCCAAGGTGCGCAGCTTTTATAACATCAGGGTGTGAAGAGAGTCCGAGGTAATTATTCGCGCACATATTAATTTCCTCTTTCATTTTTGAACCTATCGGGAATTCAACTTCAATATCAGCGTTTTGCGGTGAAAATATCGCGCGCTCTTCTTTGAAGATGCCCTGTTTCCTCAGCTCATCAAGCTGGGTGCCGTATATGCTTCTTGTATCCTGCGGATATGACATTTTATTTTACCTTCCTTTTGTTGTAAAGCTAAAAACCGTTAAGCCGGTTTACATTTTCATTATATTCCCGGGGATAGATCCCAGGGATAGAACTTTTATCACAATCGGGTCAGGGCTAAAGCCCCATTTCAGTTTAGAATCGTAATATCCCCCGGCTTAAAAGCCGGGTTACCAAAGTTCTGAAACTAACTCATATATCTCTTGGCTAAACTTTTATTATTTTAATATCTTTTCACAATAAAATTAATAAAGTATGATAAACACACCCCGTCACGCCTATGGCGTGACACCCCTCTCGAGAGGGGAATTTATATTTGTTCTTTGTGAACTAATTTACTCCGAAAGCTTTGAGAAGCTCGACAATGTTGTTTACGCTGTCAAATGCTTCGGGGGTAGCTTTATCATCGGGGATAGAAATGTTATATTTGGTTTCGAGGAATACTTTCAATGAAACCATAGAAAATGAATCCACAAATCCACCTGTAATTAAAGCGGTATCATATTTTATTTCCCTGTCATCGCCATCTTCAAGGTACTCTTTTTTTACATAATCAAGAACTATATCTTTAACGTTTTCCATTGTTGTTATTTTATTGGTTTTATACCCTCACCCCCAATCCCCTCTC
>DDTQ01000002.1 GCA_002344125.1 Ignavibacteria bacterium UBA2360
ATCAGTATATAAAAAATATCAATAATAATTTGTGGGCATATTGGTTTTTAAGCGGTATTCATACAACCAATGGCGGAGACCCAATTTGGCTGACCGGCATAGAACAAATTTCAACAGAGATACCAAAAAAATACAAGCTGTATCAAAACTATCCTAATCCATTTAACCCCTATACAAATATCAAATATCAAATAACAAATAACAAATCATTTGTACATTTAACAATTTATGATGTTGCCGGCAGAGAAGTAATTAAATTAGTCAATAAGGTACAGAATGCAGGTACGTATAAGGTTGATTGGAATGCTGCAGGATATTCGTCAGGTATATACTTTTATTCATTAACTGTAAACAGAAAAATTGTTGAAACCAAGAAGATGGTTTTGATAAAATAATTCCAAAGAGTTTATATTAATACAAAGAAAAATAAATGAAATTAAACAGACTTAATTCACCTTTCCCTTAAAAACACAGGGAAAATTTCATTAAATAAACTAAAATACCATGAAGCGAATAACTATCTTTACCGCTTTATCCTTTGTATTAATTTTTACCGGTTTTATGTACTTAAATTCAGGTAAAGAAATCCACAACACAACCCCGCAGAATTACTCTCCTCCGGCGCCACAAAACAACAGGTTTTATTTTGGAGCAATGGACTCATGGGGAGATGAACGATATAACGGCAATTATAATAACTACGACGCGATAGGCTTTAATACATGGCATACTTATTTAAGGGATGAATACCAGCTGCCGGATAGAAAAACCCCGCTTACATATTTACTTCCAGGAATTCATGACGGGCTTTTTAATGATGTTAGCACTTATGCAGGGGCATTAAGTAACAAAATTGACCAGCTTAATACGCATAACAATACGACGGTATTATGGATGAGGCCAAAAATTGAATGGCTTTTATACGGTCAATCAAGCACTTACCAGTGCGAGTTCACCGGTCTTGATACTAATTACTGGTTTTATGCGTTTAATTCCAATTCTACACAAAATCTTCATACAGGTGAAGATTTTCGTGATAACTCTGTTTACGGAGGGGGTGTTATGGTAAAAAGATGCCTTGTATCAGCAGATGAAGCTGGCTGGGTTGTGGACAGGTTACGGGCAAATACAGAACAGTGCAACCGCGGCCCTCACTGGTCACAGGATAGCAAATGCGATTGGTATTTAAAACCGAGAATAAGGATAGATTCCACAGTAGCGGATAATCCTTCAAATTTTAATACTCCTGTTTGCAGCTTAAAGGTAATTGATAAGGATGGGAATGTAAAGACAACAAAAATATTAAAAGTAATTAATTTTATTGACGAAAATTTAAATTATGACGGAAGATATATTGAAGAATTTTATAATTTAGCTATAAATGACTCCTTAAAATTTAACGGTGATCTTGGCGACAGGTGGGTATTTGATGCAAGAGGTTACACAACAGGCGAAGAGGAACCGCTGCTTGGCAATCACGCCGATATACAGGTTTACTGGTATGGTCATTTTAACATGTGGATAGATTATGTAAAGGTCGAAAATGATATTGCGAATGATTTATTTACACCTACTAGTGCAAACTATAATACATATAATAATTGGATTAGAGATGAAGTAAATTTAATTTCTAATGCATCTACAACGCAGGCTGTGTTTAAATATTACATGGAGCTCTTTGAGTTCAATAATATACCCGCAATGGCTTATGTAAATCATAAGCTGGATTCATTGAGCTTTGGGAAAACAGGCTTGATGGCGGATTTTACAAACTACATGTTTAATCATCTACATTATGGCTGGGGCGGCGGAGTGGATAACCAGCACCTGTTATCATACTCTCCGCAGTATGTTTATAATAATATTGTAAATAAAATAGGCTTAAATCATTTTTTCTTTGAAACATACCCGCTCACATCTTCTTATGCTCATAACGTATCAGGTCCGTTACAGACCTGGAGCAGGGTGCCAAATACACTTCCCAGGTCAACGGGTGATAGTATATTAGCATGGCATGTACCGCCTGAAGAGTATGAGCTTTGGCTTCAATACCATCTGGATACTGGTTATGATATTCCGGGTGTTTTTACACGTACGATATATGGGGGTACTAATGGACCTAACTGCACATCTTCTTCCGGCGAGGATGCCGGAGCATACAGATATTATATGAAGCTTGCTTCTGCTTTATCAAAAGATTACGGCGTACCATTTATAAATATGCCGCAGGGACACCAATGGTTCTGGCCTACAGAAGTAAGGCGCGAACCTACAAATGAAGAAATGGATATGCTGGCTAATATTGCAGTTAGCTATGGTTCTAAAGGGTTAATTTACTTTTATTATCCCACAGAGCAGTTTACTCCAGGACCTTGTGTAAGATATGGTGTTGGAATGGAAGAACAAAACCACACTTTAAGAAAGCATAACGTGTATCACCAGGCTAAATACAAGTGGGAAGTAGTAAGGGATATAGGCTTAAGAATGAATAGCTGGAAACAAAAATTATTAAGTTTTGATGATGCGCAAACTAAGTCATATATATACAGGCTTGAAAGAAATGAACTTATTAGCCAGTCTTATTTTCGGGATTTATATACTTATAAGCCCGGTATAGCAAATATAAACTGCGTAGAAGATTTTCCTGAAGAAATGGTGCCTCCACCCGGTAATGTTGGCGAATGCAAGCAGGACAGATATCTTCAGGTAGCTACATTTGAAAATCCAAGTGAGCGTAATAGCAATTACTTTATGATCGTTAACAGAAGGTGCTCTCCTTTTATCAATGATCAAAATGATGATAATAATGGAGGAAGAAGATTAATTATTGCGCAATTCAACCAGTATAATTCTCAATTGAATGGTGCTAATAACTGGAAGATAATCAATGTTAAGGATAATTCCGTTGTTCAGGAATTTGACAAGACCCAATATCATGCGGTAAATTTTGGCTGGTTTCAGCCGGGTGAAGGCAGATTGTACAAAATGGTTCCGGTTCTGAACTCCGGCGGTACTTTAGCAGGTGATGAAATAATTTCCGGAGAATCCTTCACCTGCGAAGCGCCCGTTTACAATAACGGTCATAACATAACAATTGGCGCAAACACAACAATACATTTTAACGATAGCTCTAAGTTCGTTATGACGGGCGGCGTATTAACTGTGGGTGACCAGAACACATCAGCTCCCCAGAATATAACAAGTGATGCAGTAACAGGAAGCTCATGGAGCGGACACAGTTTCACCAATTGCGAAGTCAAGATCTACGGCGCAACGTTTACTGGTTTAGCAAATGATACAACTTATGCTGTTAATATTATTGATTGCCCCGTTGTTGATATAAGGAACTGTACTTTTAATACTAACAGTTCACTAAAAGGCGGGATTAACGCTGTTATCTATAGTGATCCTAACAATGAAATAAGCTTAAGTAATATTTATATTGGCGCAAATACTTTTAATTCGTCGGGTTCAACAATACCAACCGTCAATATTTCATCTTATGCAGGTGAAACAACTCCGTTAATAATTGAGAATAATACATTCAATGAAGGTAATACCGCAATCTTCTTAAGCGGTATAACAGGCGGAGCAATTAAAGGTAATGCAATTACTGATAATTTTATCGGTATAAACGCTCTAACATCATCAATTGATATAAAATCTAATACTATATCATCAACCGTAGATAACGCTATCGGAATCTTTGCCGCAGGCGGCAGTGAATTAAAGATGAACAATGCCGGCAGTAAAACCCTCGGGGGCTTGAATGATCTCTTAAATTCAGGTACAGCCGCAAATAATATAGTTGTTGATGGTTCCGTATTCCTTCTTGATGGAGGCCAAAATATATTCAATATTACAGATGACCAAAATTCAAAGCATTTATACGGCTATTTCCCTATGTTCACAGCAGTCAGCTACGATGAGAAAAACAATTGTTTTAAACTGAACTCATCACCCGTTGACCCGCCGTATAATATGGTAACTTCAGGATTCCAGGGTTCACAGATAACATTTAACTTTACGCCATATTTATCAGGCTGCGAAGCAAATGATGGCGGAGACGGCTTTGCGATTAACCTTGGTGATGGAATTTTCGATACAATTTATAATCAAGGTTCCGGAAGCGGCGGAAGTAACAAACAAATTCCCCTCTCGAGAGGGGTGACTGCCGAAGGCAGTCGGGGTGTGTTTATAATAACCACAGCTAAACAACGCTACGATTCCATCAGCGTTCTCATGCGTTACAGAAACTACTCACAGGCAAGAACAAAATGTCTTGACCTTATCAATACATATCCTGATAGCATCCAAAGCCTGAATGCTGTATCAAAGCTGTTCTTATCAACTGTAGCTAGTGATACATCATACAACGCAGTGAATGAACTTAAAACCTATTACGAAAACCTGATACAGAACAATTCAGGTAATGTATCGCTTGTTAAGCGCGCTAATTACTACATACTCAAATGTAAAGTTAGAATGCGTGAATACTCACAGGCATTGGCTGGTTTTCAGCAAATAATTAATGAGAATCCCTACAGCTACGAAGGACTCATAGCAAGGTGGGATTATATGGCAACATCATTGCTGATTCAGGGGCAAGGTGGAGCTTACAGCAGTACGGATTTAGAAACGGAAAGCAGCATTGACATAGTCAATGCACTCCAACGAGAAGCAAACGATGACGACCGGTCTCCGTTTACAAAAGAACAACGGCAGGATATTCGAAAATCGATAAATACGGCGATAGAAATAGCAAAGAATGATGATGATAGGAAGATAAAAACCCTCGAGATTAAATCAGAACAGGGTGATGTGAACGCATCGAAAGAGCTCACGCAAATGTTAACGCTAAAACAGGTTATCAAAACCGATAGACCCAAGAGCATAACTGAACATGTCAGGATAGTATCGGAAGACATAAGGAAAGTATTTGGTTCCAACACCAGCAGCAAAGGCAATGAACCAAAGAATATTCCATTGGTATTCAGGTTATCGCAGAACTATCCAAATCCGTTTAATCCCGTAACCAAAATCAATTACGACTTGCCGAAAGAATCAAAGGTAAATATCGTAATTTATGATATTCTCGGCAGGGAAATTAAACGGCTCGTGAACAGCGAACTCAAAACTGCGGGTTCATATATTGTTGACTTCAATGCATCAAACTACGCAAGCGGTGTTTACTTCTACCGCATAGAAGCCGAAGAACCAAATGGCAATAAATTTGTAGATAGCAAGAAGATGGTGTTGATAAAGTAGGTGTACCTATTCATCCGATGACTTGAAGTCATCGGATGAATGATATGACTTAATTTCAACTAACAAAAAACCCCGCTTCATCAGCGGGGTTTTTATTTAAGTCTAAAACTGCTATTTATTTCTTCTTTACAAATTTCTTCTTGAAAATGTGTTTAACCGCGTCATCAAGTTTTTCAACACTTATAATTTCAAGTCCTTTTTTAATTTTATCTGAAATTTCTTTTAAGTCCTTTTCATTTTCTTTTGGAATAAGCACCTTTTTTATTCCGCTGCGCTGCGCAGCAAGTAATTTTTCATTCAAACCTCCAATAGGCAGAATCTCTCCACGCAGTGTTATCTCACCCGTCATAGCAACATCGCTGCGCGTTGGATTACCTGTAAGCGCTGATATCATTGCAACTGTCATGGTTATTCCCGCTGAAGGACCGTCTTTCGGTATTCCTCCTTCGGGTATGTGTATATGAATTTCTTTGCCGTTGAAGAAATTACCCGCTAAACCGAACTTCTTTGAGTTACTTCTTATGTATGTAAATCCGGCTAATGCTGATTCCTTCATTACATCACCTAATTGACCCGTAAGCGTAAGCTTTTCTTTGCCGGGCATTACAGAAACTTCAATATCCAGAATATCACCGCCCATTGAGGTCCACGCCAGGCCAACGGCTGTGCCTATTTTATCTTCTTTATCTGCCCGCTTCTCCTTAAACTTAGGAACGCCAAGATATTTTTCGATAAGCTCAGAAGTTACAGTTAAAGGTTCTTTTCTTTTTTTGGCTGTACCGTTTTGTTTTATTCTATTGAGAACAATTTCTTTAGTGATCTTCCTCATTAAAGAAGCTATTTCACGCTCAAGGTTTCTTACACCCGCCTCGCGGGTATATTCATTAATTATTTTTTTTATCGCCGCATCCGGAATAATAACCTCTTTATCAGTTAATCCGTGTTCAGTCAGCAGCTTAGCCACAATGTGACGCTTAGCAATTTCAAGCTTTTCGTGCTCAAGGTAGCCCGGCATCTGAATGATTTCCATCCTGTCCTGCAGCGGCAGCGGTATCTGGTACTGTACATTTGCGGTTGTTATGAAGAGCACCCTTGAAAGATCGTAATCTACATCAAGGTAATGATCGTTAAACGTATTGTTCTGCTCGGGGTCAAGCGCTTCAAGCAGCGCGCTTGCGGGATCCCCGCGAAAATCCATTCCCATCTTATCAATTTCATCCATAAGTATCACGGGATTGTTTGTGCCCGCCTTGCGCATGGATTGTATTATCTTACCCGGCATTGAGCCAATATAAGTTCTGCGGTGACCGCGTATTTCAGCTTCATCTCTAACTCCCCCCAGCGATATCCGTACAAACTTTCTGTCAAGCGCTTTGGCAATTGATTTACCCAGCGAAGTTTTACCAACACCGGGAGGTCCGACAAGACACAATATCTGGGCTCTTGCTTTCAGCTCTGCTTTATCTTTTTTGCTTTTGTTAATAGTTTCGAGATTATTAAGTATAGCAATGTGTTCAAGTATTCGTTCTTTCGGTTTTTCAAGTCCAAAGTGATCCTCATCAAGAATTGACTTGGCATGTTCTATATTAAGGTTATCCTTTGTGTATGTTTTCCATGGAACGCTTACCATCCAGTCCAGGAAATTTCGTGATACAGTCGCTTCGGGAGACATGGGTGGAATCTTTTTCAGCTTCTGGAATTCTTCCAGGGCTTTATCCTTAACATCCTTCGGCATTTTGGATTTCTGGATAGCTTCCTTCAGCTTCATAAAATCCGGATCCGTTTCATCTTCATCGTTCAGCTCGTCCTGAAGTATCCTTATCTGTTCCTGCACAATGAACCTTCTCTGGTTCTTCTGCATGCTCTGGTTTATCTTTGTCTCAATGTCTTTTTCGACCTTAAATATTTCTATTTCAGAGCTTAATATATCAATCAGTTCGTAATACTGTTCCTTCAGAGAAGATATTTCAAGCAATCTTTGCTTCCGCTGAATTGATACCAGTATAGTTGAGGCAATATAGTACAACTTTCTGTCAGGCTCCTTAATATTCTCGTATGCCATCAACGATTCCTGCGCAACTCCCCTGTGATTTGTTACATAATCATTGAAGAGCTTCGTTGCCTGCCTTATAAGCGCGTTCAGTTCTGTTGATTCTTCTATTGGCGGGAAGATATATTCTATATCGGCATCAATAAAAGTGTTTTTCCTGAATTGGGTTACTCTTGCCTGAGCAATTCCATCTACCAATACTTTAATAAGATTATTTGGCAGCTTAATTACCTGCAGGATCTTTGCTACTGTTCCGTATTCATACAGATTCGCGGTTTCAGCCTCTTCTGCCTTATGATCTTTTTGGGTAAGGAGTAAAACATATTTATCTCTTTCAAGCGCGAAGTTTATTGCGCTTATGGTTGATTCCCTGCCAGCCAGAATGGGATACATCATATAAGGAAATATTACAATATCTCTTAGCGGAACAACAGGCAATAATACAGGCATGTCGCTTCTGCTTTCGATTTTTATATCATTTGTTGATATTTTCGCAATATCTGTTTCCTGTGCAAATTCCTGTGAAGTTTCGTGGGTTTCTTCAGGGATCGTGTTTTCTTCTATATCTTTAAATTCATTCATAATAAAACAAAAATACTCTTAATTTAGTGGACATTCAATTCAATCATTTTTCAACTCTACAGGTTTCATAATAACACAATATTATTGAATAATTAATTACCTATTCCCTTTATATTTTCCACATTTTTCAATAATTTTGCACCATGCACATACAAAACATTGTATTTATAGTACTCTTTCTGGCCGCACTATCTCTGTTTACTTACAATTTATTAAGGATACGAACCTACCTTATGCTTGGCAGAAGCGAAGACCGCTTCAGCGGTGTGGTTACTCGAATAATGAAAGTACTCGGCATAGGGATCGGGCAGGCAAAGATCTTCCGTGACCCTGTTGCCGGCTTAATGCATGCACTGATATTTTGGGGATTTTTAGTACTCATTACTGCCGTACTTGAAGCATTTATACAGGGATTCTACTCGCCATTTTCATTGGGAATGCTAGGCCCTGTTTCACAGGTGTTTTTTGCCTCGCAGGATATATTCGGATTACTGGTAATCCTTTCAGTTATTTACGCGCTTTTCCGCAGATATGTTTTAAAACCCAAACGCTTAACAGGCGATGGAAATACAAACGCCGATGCAACGTTCATCCTTTGTATGATTATGGGCGTAATGCTCACAATGTATGGTGTTAATGCTACCAAAGAGTTGATTCACCCTGAATACGCCTCATATTACAAAGCGCATTTTATCGCTTCGCATCTTGTATTTCTGTTTAAAGGAAACGAAGTTACATTCTATAACATTTTCTGGTGGGGGCATATTGTAATTATCCTCACCTTTATGAATTACCTGCCTTATTCAAAGCATTTTCATATTGTGACTTCGCTGCCGAATGTTTACCTATCCAAAATTGGACCGCAGACACTGGATACCGAAGAAATTGATTTTGAAAAGGAAAATGTTTTTTTGGGTTCGGGTGATATTGAGCAGCTTACATGGAAAGAAATGTTTGATGGCTACGCCTGCACGGAGTGCGGAAGATGCACTTCAGTATGTCCCGCTAACTTAACCGGTAAACCGCTCTCGCCCCGTAAGATCATTATGGATATAAGAGAGCGGACTTCTGAGAAGGCTCCCCTGCTTGTTGCAGGAGGTGAAATCCCCGCAGAAATTGAGAACAAAAAACTGGTTTCCGAAAATTACATCACAGATGCTGAGCTTTGGGCATGCACTAGCTGTATGGCTTGTGTGCAGGAGTGTCCCGTAAACATTGAGCATGTTAATCCAATAGTTGATATGAGGCGCTTCCTGGTGCAGAGTGAATCACGCTTCCCCGAAGAGCTTATGACAGTTTTCGGCAACATGGAAAATAACGGCGCTCCGTGGGCTTATCCACAGTCAGATAGACTCAAATGGACAGAAGGAATGGATATTACCGTTCCCGTTGCCGCTGAGAAAAATGATTTTGACGTATTGTACTGGGTTGGTTGCGCCGGTTCATTCGACGCAAGGTACCAGAATGTAACACGTTCAGTGGCAACATTGCTTGATAAAGCAAAAGTTAATTACGCGGTGCTTGGCACCGAGGAAAAATGCAACGGTGATTCCGCCCGCAGATTGGGCAATGAATTTCTTGCGCAGATGATGATAAAAGAAAATGTAGAAACGATGAAGAAGTATAACTTCAAAAAAATACTGGTAAGCTGCCCCCATTGCCTGCAGACAATTGGAAATGAGTATAAAGAATTCGGCGGCGACTATGAAGTTGTGCATCACAGTGAGTTTATAAACGGACTGGTAGCTGAGGATAAAATAGAAATTGATGAATCAAAGAAAACCGACCAGAAGATCACATACCATGATTCATGTTACCTTGGAAGATATAACGATATTTATGAGGAACCCCGCGAGCTTATTAAAAAAACCAACAATGGCGAGCTTGCTGAAATGAAACGCAGCAAAGACCGCGGCTTATGCTGCGGCGCAGGAGGCGGAAGAATGTGGATGGAAGAGAAGATCGGCAAGAAGGTGAACATAGAAAGAACTGAAGATGCCCTGGAAACAAACCCGGATGTTATTTCAACAGCCTGTCCGTTTTGTATGACAATGCTAACTGACGGCGTTAAAGAAAAAGGAAAAGCTGAGGAAGTAAAAGTAAAGGACTTTGCTGAATTGGTATTGGAATCAAGTAAATAATTTTAGCTTAATTTGATGAGCGAAGAGACTGTAAATAAAATAAGGAAGTTCTTTAAAGATAAACCTGTGATTAAGGCTTATTTATTCGGTTCCTATGCCCGAAATGAACAGGATGAAAAAAGTGATATTGATATACTGGTAGAACTGGATCATACGAAGTCAATAGGACTATATTTTGTGACTATGAAAATGGAACTAGAGGAAATTTTGGGGCAAAAAATTGATCTTGTTTCAGCCGGAGGTGTTTCAAATTATATAAAACCAATAATAGATAACGAAATAGTATTGATATATGAAAGATGCACTTAATGAATCAGGAAAAAATCATTATTAGGAATGATCCGAAGAAAAAAATCATTGCTATGCCAATTGATTTTAACAGTAAATATAATCACAATTTCATCAGAATAGCAAATGTCACAAAAGATATACGACCCACTGTTTTATCTAATACGATATCTAATTTTCTGAACTCCGAATTTGGAGCAAAACAAATCCTTATTGAGGATGAAAAAATTAATAACGATATTAAGAAAAAGAAGAAATATATCTTAAAAGAGAAAGCAAAGAATTTAATAGCAAATAAACATAAATAAACATAACTTCAGGAGATAAAAATGTCTTATTTTTTCACATCGGAATCTGTCAGCGAAGGACATCCGGATAAAGTATGCGATCAGATATCTGACG
Source organism: Ignavibacteria bacterium UBA2360 (assembly GCA_002344125.1). Taxonomy (GTDB): domain Bacteria; phylum Bacteroidota; class Ignavibacteria; order Tepidaquicellales; family OLB5; genus OLB5. Next base: position 10,732 of record DDTQ01000002.1, read on the forward strand.
CGATACTTGATGATATACTCACCCACGACCCCAAAGCACGCGTAGCGTGCGAAACTTTCTGCGCAACTGGCTTAGTGCTTGTTGGCGGAGAAATAACAACTACTCATTATGTTGATATACAGAAAGTCGTAAGAAACGTAGTAAAAGATATTGGCTACACCAAAGGAGATTACAGGTTTGACTTCCATTCAATTAATGTAATGTCAGCTATCAATAAACAATCACCCGATATTGCTATGGGTGTTGATACAGGAGGAGCCGGTGATCAGGGTATGATGTTCGGCTACGCTTCCAACGAGACACCCGAATATATGCCAATGGCTTTGGTTTACGCTCACAAGCTTGTAAAAAAACTTGCCGATATAAGAAAGCGTAACCTGAAACTTATGCCGTATTTAAGGCCTGATTCAAAATCACAGGTAACCATTGAATACAGCGATGACCACAAGCCATTAAGGGTTGATACTGTGGTTATTTCAACACAGCACGATCCCGGTGTATCACAGGCAAAAATAAAAGCTGATGTTTTAAAGAATGTGATAAAGAAAGTAATCCCCGCTAGACTGCTTGATAAAAAAACGGTTATCCATGTTAACCCAACCGGTAAGTTTGAAATTGGCGGACCGCACGGCGATACAGGCTTGACAGGCAGAAAAATTATTGTTGATACTTATGGCGGAAAAGCTCCCCACGGCGGCGGCGCGTTTTCAGGCAAAGATCCGAGCAAAGTTGATAGAAGCGCGGCTTACGCTGCAAGGCATCTTGCAAAGAATATAGTTGCGGCAAAGGTTGCCAAAGAATGTATGATTCAGCTTTCTTATGCAATTGGTGTTGCGCAGCCGGTTTCCATATATGTAGATACTAACGGTACCGGCAGAGTTGCTGATAACAAGATCGCTGCATTCATAAAGAAGAACGTTAATCTAACACCAAAGGGCATAATGGAAAGATTAAAGCTCCGCAGACCAATATACAGGAAGACTGCTGCTTACGGTCACTTTGGCAGAAATGAAAAAGAATTTACATGGGAAAAACTTGATCTTGTAAGTCTTTTCAAAAAAATAAAGTAATATTGCCGGAGAAAAGTTTATGAAGGATTTTCTTTTCGGTTTTACATATCCGTTCAGAACCCTGAAATTCTTTTTCTCGCATTCCGTTTTAATTAAATATTCCATCGCTCCCATGATAATCAACTTATTGATCTATGGGAGCGTTTTTATTTTATCATACAGCTGGTTTACCGGCTCAATTGAAAGCTGGCTTGGAATAGAAAGTACCGAAGCCGGATTCTGGCTGAGATTTCTGCATACTGCCCTGCTTATTATTGGGTTCATACTGCTGCTTTTCTTCTGTTATCTGCTCTTTACAATTCTTGGTAATGTAATTACAGCTCCTTTTAACGAAGAGATATCTCAAAGGGTTGAAGAAATTGTGGCAGGTAACAAAGAGGGCCATAAAATGGGATTCTGGGAAGATGCATACATAAGTATTAAGGGTGAAATTCAGAAGCTTGCGTTTTATCTTATAATATTGCTTTTGATATTCTCATTGAATCTCATACCCATAGCAGGTTCGGTAATAGCTACTGTGCTTGGCGTGATATTTTCAAGCTTCTACAACGCTCTGGATTTCCTTGATTATCCAATGACAAGGAAAAGAATGCGATTCCGCGATAAATTAAAAGTCACAAGAAAAGGAAAACTTGTAACTTACGGATTCGGCTTTACCGCCTTTTTGCTGCTATTCCTGCCTGTAATTAATGTGTTTATGAAACCGATACTTGTTGTTGCCGGCACAAGTCTTTTCTATGAAAAAGGCTACAGCGACCAGGAATTATTCAAAAACACCTGATAATTTCCCGTTTTTTGCGAGTAAATTCTGGGATAATTTATCTGATTAGTTTTTTTTATCTTTGCTAATTAATTAATTAATTAATTCTTCCTTCAATTATTGCCGACCATATATATTATTGCAGGATGCAATGGAGCAGGTAAATCAACTGCTGCAAATGTTATTTTACCCCAATTTTTGAATTGTAAGGAATTTGTGAATGCTGATTCAATTGCAGCGGGTCTCTCCCCTTTTCAGCCGGAAAAAGTTTCTTTTCAGGCCGGCAGAATAATGCTGAACAGGATCAAAGAACTGATTTCAGAAAGATCAACATTTGCTTTTGAAACTACACTTACAACAAAGAGCTATGTTAATATTATTAAGGTAGCCAAAGCAAAGAAATATAAGATTATCCTATTTTACTTTTGGCTTAATTCTGTTGAATTAGCTCTTGCCAGAATTGAAGACAGAGTTAAAAAAGGCGGTCATAATATTCCAAATAATGTTGTGATAAGAAGATATACCAGAAGTTTGGAAAATCTGGTAAATATATTTATCCCGATTTGCGATAAATGGTCGATTTTTGACAATTCATCTGATAAAATGAATCTTATTGCAAAAGGAAAAGGATTAAAGAATAATTTGATTCATAATTTTGAAGAATGGGAGCAGATATATGCTTACAAAAGTTAAAAAGAAAACATTATCAGTCACTGACAAAGCTTTAAAAGGCGGACGCAAAGCAATAAGAAACTTGATAGAAGAACGCAAAAAAACTGATGATTATCTTATTGTCTCTCGAAATGGAAAAGTTGTGAAAGTAAAAGCACGGAGTTTAAAGTAATATGAACGAACGTGAAGTAAATTTTGAACTAGCCAAAACACTATCATGATTTATTCCCTATGAGTTTTCAACTCACCTGTTAATATATTTTTTTTATTATAATAATAAAAACCACTTATTATGAGCCTTCTGTTAAATTTAGACGTTGCATTCAAATCACTCATAATCAGTTTTTCGCCAATTACTGTCCAAACAATTTTTAATTTATTGTTATTCAAAAAGGATATAAGATTACTTTTACGCACAAGCAAGCATGATAAACTTTCATTATTTACGCTCGGATCAAAACATACTAACTGATTTTCTTTATTTACAAATTCTCCTTCTTTATAGCTATTTTTCATTTCCATTTTATCATACAAATATATTGAGGGTTTTTTAAACCATATTGTATCTTCTTTAGATAAATCATAACCTTCTTCCCATAGAAAATGATTAGAAGTTGTCATGATTTTAAACATCGTTTTATCCACTTTACTTTTAATAATACTCCATATCTCACCGCTATAATAATCATTAAGGAAAAATTTGTACGCGTTAGACCAGTAATATTCTCTACTAAAAACTTCATATCTTGAACTAGGTTCTGGCATCCAACGACCCATAAAATTTTGTCTTAATGCCCAACTAACAAATCTTGAAAATGAATTTTCCTCTATTAAATAACTTCTAACTTGATACCAGATTCTTTTTGAAGGTAATTTCCACATATCAACACCTAAGGTTTTAGGTTCATTCCATTCTGGATGAGTTTCAAGTACTACCCAGTCACTATCATTTTTGTCAATAACTTCTATAATATTCTTTGGTTTTGGTAAATCCTTATAGCTATAGATCCATTTATTAACATCAGTATAATAATCATTTTTAAAATAATTTTCTTTAAACCACCAATTATTTGATTTTATTTCATCATATTGTTGTCCTCCTGTCTTTTTCAGTATCATACTAGGATCAATATCTCTTACATATGGATACCACGGACCATCATATTTGATTTGTTTTTCATTCTTATATGAGGTTTCATCATACATTGGAAAATTATCTGAAACTCTTGCCAATAATTCATAAAACATCAGCCATTGATATTTTTTACCAATTCTTTCTTCATTAACATCGTATCTACTAACATTATAATTTTTAATATTTCTATCAAAGTATCCGTGTTTTTCAACATCATATCCTATTTCAGTGAATATTTTTTTTACAGCCAAATTGCTCAACAATTGAGGGTCTATTTTTTTTCTCCAAGGTCTAAACCCTGCTTGGAATACATATCTTCCAAAATCACCATACATGTGTCTCCCTCCTCTCTCAGTAGCCATAGAATATAATATGCTATTTTGCGACCAATGATGTTTTTTAAAATCCTTAGCATCATGAGCTAATTCATATTTTTCAATTTGCTTATTTGATGGAAGACGTTTTGGCATTTTACTTTTATATGGAGGTTTGATTTTGTCAAATTCAATCTCTATTTTTATTTTTTTAAATCTGGTAAATTCAATTACTCCTCTGGCGTAATCACGAAGTAAAATATGTGGATAAACATATTCTTTGTTAAATGTTACTTCATAAATATATTCAGATAAATCTTTTAGTTTACTATATTGTCTGGTTCTAAGTGCACAACCATACGCTACACAATACAATCTTTCAAGAACATATGGGTCATTTACTTTCTCAAATTCTATTAATAAAGTTATTAGGACACTAATTCTATTTTCCAAAAGACAAATTAATGATTTCGTTGCCCCATCTCTTAAGACTCTATTCGAACTAGTCAAGAACCAAGCAATCATCTTTGAAGTTAATCTAATTGATTCATCAGAAAAATAACTCTTATCATTCTCGTTCCAAGCCCAATCAATCAACCTTTTTACAGCCGTTTGCTCATTAGGGTATTTATTATGTATATATTCAAGCCACCAAGCATCTCTATTCGAGAGACTAAATTTCATTAAATGTTTATGAAAGAAATCAGCATTAAAGTAATTGTTAGGTATGCTAGAAATTGTCAGTAAAGTTTCTAGTAAATAGTCATTTTCACTTTTTATCACATAATCATTTATATAATTCAATAAATGTTCAGAAATAGTTTCATTTTTTCTCCATAATAAACTGGTAATAAATGCCTGAACCACTGACGAATAGCCTTTACTAGAAGGAGAAACTTCGTAGAATTCCCTATTTATTAATTCGGGTAGTAAAATAGATAACGATTCAATTAAACCTTGATTGAAATACGCATTGTTTTCATTAGCTATTATATAATGAAGTTTTCCACTTTTTTTAAATGAAAGCAAAGGTTTTTCCGGATTTATAAAATTTTTAATTAAATATTTAGCAGTTAAATGATTTTCGAGTCTTTCATATGTAAAATACACTTCCTCTTCATATTTGTTTACATTAATTTGAAATAGATTTAGAGCAAGAAATCCCTCAATAATAAGTTCATCTAAAAATCTTCTACTATTACTATATTTGCTTAGTAATGGCTCTAAAAGGTCAAAAGCGACTTTGTAGTTTATGGATTTGGCAGCTTCTTTTAATCTTTTTTCAACTAATAGCTCTGCTGCTTCGTACACAAGATTGATATTATTCGGATAATTTAATTTTTCACTTAAACTTTTATTTATGCTTTTAATATATAGGTCAAGAATAGAGCTAATCCCAGCTATACCATCTGGTATTTTTGTATATCCTAGTTTATTCAAACCATCACAAAATATTTTTAAAAACAAAGGAGTACTAAATTCAGGTGTAAGGATAGGTACACTTGGCATTTCAATCTTATATGCAGTAAAGAAAATTTTAACTGCTTCATATTCAACACCTTGAAAACCAAAATGCTCAATCCTAACAACTCGCTTATTATCAATATCATCTTCATTGAGTAGCAATTTTACATACGAGTTTCTAATTGTCAAAACAAGGCCTAACCAAGAATATTTCTCAAAACTTTTAATAAATCCATTAATATATTCTTTCCAAATTATCCTTCCTTCACCTTCGTTAATTGCATCTATAAAGAAAATAATCCTCGAATCAGAAATTTGTGCTTTTGAATTTATAGCACCCAAAAATTCATCAGAACTATATTTAAACTGGAATTTATTTAGAATCTGAACCCAAGGATCCTCTCTAGTCAAAAACTGCTGACCTAATAATAAAATACTGTTTTTCCCTTCTTTCATACGTTTGCTTGCAACATCGGCGACCAAGTGGGATTTACCTTTTCCCCATTCACCTTTCAAAATCATTACTGGATGATTGCATAACAAACTTGATTTACCTGAGACAAATTTCTCAAAATCTCCAAGTGGATCATAAATCTTATATAAAAATGAAGTTATATTCTCTAATTTTCGTATTTCATCATCATTGATTTTATATTGTTCAATATTACTCTTTAAACCCACTTGTAATTTTCTCTGCTCTTGTAATTTCTGAGAAATTTTATTTTGCATATCATGCAAACAACTTCTTATCTTTTTACAATAATGCATAAAATCATCTAAAGGTATATTTCTCATCTCATCGAATTTAATACTATCATAAGTGTTCTTTATTTCTATTATTTGTTCATTGAAATTATTTACGAGATTCGTTATTAAATCACAATTAACATAACCAAGCCATTTGTTTACTTCAATTAAAAAATTATCCAATTTACCTTCAAATTCCATAACATAGTGTTTGTTTCTTGCAATACCATTGAAAATTTTAGCAATATCTAATTGGAAATTTAATTCGGGTGTATATCTTTTACCAATGTCGGAAATAGCAATGTTCAATTTCTCCTCAAACCATTCATCAGTAAATTCATCTTTATTAAACCAAAAACGTACCAAACCTAAATTTTCCGGTCTTCTTAATCTGTCTAATAAATCACTTTTCCACCACACCTTAAACTTTACATTCAACCCTTTGTTTTTCGCAGCTCTTTCCCATTTCTTAACTCTCATTTTCCATCTCATTAACATCGTATTTCTATTTTTCCCTGCATCTGAGGGATTAATAGGAATAGCAATAATGTATTCTGAAAGTTTAGGATGGGTTGAAAGAACAGTTTTTATAGACCTATCAATTTGTTTTAGTTTATCTTCATTTAATGTTGTTGTAAAATACTTTGCTTGCCAGCCAATTTCATTTCCATTTTTAAGTGTCACAAAACATTCTACCCCACCATCTGGCTTCCCTAGTCTACAAAAATTTATTTTATTCTTAATGTTCTCGTTTCTTGCAAGTTGACAAATAAATTCTTCAAATGCTTCATTCTGAGATTTGTCTAGTGATCTGATATTTTCAAAATTTATGTTTACCATAAGTTCTATTTTCTTATTTATATTAAATTTAAGGAATTAATAATATTTATTTAAGTCCCTCATTTATCATATTTTAATTTTATTTTTGACTTAAATTTTTATCATTTAATTTATAATTTTGTTTTTCCCAAAATCATAAGAAATAATGCAGGAACCCGAAGTAACACTTGAGCTCGCCAAAACATTTGGCCTAACCGAAGAAGAATATAACAGGATACTCGATATCCTTGGCAGAAAACCCAGCTATACTGAGCTCGGTATTTATTCTGTAATGTGGTCAGAGCACTGCTCATATAAGAACTCAATACTTGAAATAAAAAAACTGCCCCGCTCAGGCGGCAGGCTGCTTGTTGGCGCGGGTGAAGAAAACGCGGGTCTTGTTGATATCGGCGATGGACTCGCAGTCGCATTTAAAATTGAATCACACAACCACCCATCTGCTGTTGAGCCATACCAGGGAGCTGCAACAGGTGTTGGCGGTATTCTGCGGGATATATTCACAATGGGCGCAAGACCCATTGCTGCGCTGAATTCATTGAGATTTGGAAGTATTACCCCCCCTAATTCCCCCCTTACCAAGGAGGGGACGTCTGATTCATCAGATGGTGGGGTACAAAGGACAAAGTTTCTTTTTAAGAATGTTGTTAAAGGCATTGGTGATTACGGCAATTGTTTCGGTGTACCCACTGTTGGCGGGGAAATTTATTTTGACGAAAGCTACCGCGATAATCCATTGGTTAATGCAATGGCAGTTGGTATCGTTAAACATGATGAAGTCGCAAAGGCTACCGCTAAAGGAGTTGGTAATCCTGTATTCATTGTTGGTTCATCAACAGGCAGAGATGGCATTCACGGCGCAACTTTCGCATCCGAAGAAATCTCCGAGGCATCAGAAGCGAAGCGGCCTTCTGTGCAGGTTGGCGACCCGTTCACCGAAAAATTACTGTTAGAAGCATCACTCGAATTGATCAAAAGCGGTGTTGTAGTTGGAATGCAGGATATGGGAGCCGCGGGTATTACCTGCTCAACCAGTGAAATGAGTGCAAAAGACGGCATGGGTATGGATATCAATCTTGATTTTGTTCCCGCGCGCGAAGAGAACATGTCCGCCTACGAACTTATGCTTTCAGAATCACAGGAAAGAATGCTTGTCGTTATTCAAAAAGGCAAAGAAGAAGTTGCCAAGAAGATATTTGATAAGTGGGATCTCAATTGCGTTGAAATTGGTACTGTTACACAGGGACCGAATGTAAAAATCATATACCATGGAAAAGTAATGGCAGAAGTTCCCGCAAACACACTCGTGCTTGGCGGCGATGCCCCGGTATATGTGCGTGAATCAAAAGAACCTGTATATTTAGAAGAAGTCCATGACTTTGATCAGTCAACCCTGGCAGAACCAAATGATCTGAACAAAGTTCTGATCGATCTGCTTTCGACACCAAACATTACAAACAAGAACTGGGTTTACGAGCAATACGATACACAGGTCAGAACCAATACAGTAATAATGCCGGGAGGCGATGCCTCGGTGGTAAGGATCAAAGGAACCAAAAAAGCGCTTGCAATGAAAACAGACTGCAATGGCAGGTATGTTTACCTGAACCCATACAAAGGCGCAATGACAGCCGTATGTGAATCAGCCCGGAACGTTGCCTGCACAGGCGCAATACCGCTGGCTATTACAAACTGCCTGAATTTCGGTAATCCCTATAAACCCGAAGTGTATCACCAGTTCCGCGAAGCCATCAGGGGTATTGGCGATGCATGCAAGAAGCTGGATACCCCGGTAACCGGAGGAAACGTTAGTTTTTACAATGAATCACCTGATAACGCAGTTTACCCCACTCCAACTATTGGCATGGTTGGGTTGATCGAAGATATTGAAAATATGGTTACATCGTATTTCAAAAATGAAGGTGATATAATCGCTGTAATTGGGAATGTAAACTGCAGCAATTCAATTGGAGGAAGCGAATATCTGAAGCAGCATTACGATCTGGTTAAGGGCGATGCTCCTGAAATTGATCTTGAAATGGAAAGTAACCTGGTAAGTGCGCTAATTCAGCTTGCCAATACAAAAAGTATCAATTCCGCTCATGATGTTTCCGATGGCGGACTGGCTGTTTGTATTGCTGAATCATGCATGATAAACAGAACCTTACCCATAGGTTGCAGTGTTAATATAGAGTATAATGGAAGACCGGATTTTTGGCTGTTTAATGAATCACAGGGAAGAGCCGTTATATCGTTTAATTCACAAAACGAAGAAAATGTCAAAAAAATATGCAATGAAAATAATATTGTGTATTTGAACATTGGCAAAACCGGCGGTGAAGCGGTGGTCATAAATAAAGAGGTAAAAATACCGCTTGAAATTGCAAAAGATGCGTATTATAATTCCATATCGCAGATAATGGAAAACTAAATTCAGGTAAACTTGCCTTAAAACCGGCAAAATTAAATCTCCCTGATTTATTCTTCTAAGTACAAAATTAAACCATGGATATTTAATGAAATTAAAGAGCTCAATTTACAGAACAATATCAGTTTTTTTGCTCTTTATTGCATTTAACGCCTATTCACAGGTAAACCTGCAGCAGAATTTTTCTCTTACAAACTTAAAACTAAAAAGTAAAACCACAGAACGTAAGCTGCCCGGGCTCGCAGGAAAGACATCCTCTGTTCTGCCTATTTCAATTGGAGTACTTACGGCTATTTATCTCCTGAATCCGCTGGTTGAATATACAGATAGAAAAGTTTACGCGGGTTTAACCAAAGAAGTATCTGTAGGTTTCGGTAAACTGGGACAGCACAGAACTGCGGCAGAGTACTCTATGGTATTTGGCGGCAACATCAGGCACTACCTCAGGTTATCATATAAATATGATATACTTCTGGCAACCGGTATTCAGCCCTCGCATATGCTCCAGGGAACAAGTGTCATTTCTGTTGGCGCGGGTTATTTCACTGATTTTAAAGGCAGAGGAATTTTTCCTGAAATAACTTACGGCTATTCTATCAGAAATCACAAGTTACTTTTCTACCCGCATGTGAAGATAAGATATACATATATGCTGACAAAAGATAAACCCTCAATTACAGATCTTTCCTTTGGGGTTATTCTGGGAATCGCAAATCCATTTATTGATGTAAACATCAGAAGAAAATACTAATTAATCTGAAAGAGTTGTTTAAAAATTATTTACCAAAATCCGTAAAAGAAGTTTTCCTGGAGACCTGGGGTATCTTTGACTTCTCTATGAGGTTCTTCCGCGAGGTGTTTAAACCGCCTTACAATCTCAATGAGATAATTAAACAATTTTTCCAGATCGGAAATAAATCTCTTGGACTGGTTGGCATTACCGGGTTCATAATAGGTTTTGTACTTGCATTACAGGCTATACCAACATTGCAGCCTTTTGGCGCAACTTCACTTATTCCATCCATGGTGGGCCTGGGTATTATTCTCGAAATTGGCCCTGTGATTACCGGCTTAATTTGCGCGGGCAAGATAGGCTCCAGTATTGGCGCAGAGCTTGGCTCTATGAAAGTTACAGAACAAATTGACGCGATGGAAGTATCAGCAAGTAATCCGTTTAACTTTCTTGTAATCAGCAGGGTAATTGCAACCTCACTCATGATACCGCTGCTGATAATTTACGCCGATGCTATCGCTCTGCTTGGCGGATACCTGGCAATGAATGTTGTCAGCGATGTATCGATCGGTCTGTATTTTACTCAGGTTTTTGATGCCCTGGATATCGGCAGTCTGATAGGACCCGTTATCAAAACATTCTTTTTTGGTTTTACTATAGGAATAGTTGGCTGTTACAAAGGATATAACGCGGATAAAGGCACTGAAAGCGTAGGTGTTGCCGCAAATTCATCGGTTGTTATTTCTTCGTTAATGGTCATTATTTGGGATATGATTGCAGTGCAGATAACAAATATAATATTATAATCTTTTGGATAGAGCAGAAACTGTAATAGATATAGAACACCTCAAAAAATCGTTCGGGAAAAATACGATTTTGAAGGATATAAATCTTAAAATTAACAGAGGTGAAACTATTGTTACACTTGGCAAGTCAGGCACAGGTAAATCTGTTACGCTAAAATGTATTGTCGGGTTGATAAAGCCTGATTCTGGTACTGTTAAAGTTCTGGGTAAAAATATCCCGGATCTTTCATATGAAGAATTGCAGTACATACGTAAAAAAATAGGTTTCGTATTCCAAAGCGGTGCTTTGTATGATTCAATGTCAGTCAGAGAGAATCTGCAATTCCCGCTGATGAGAAATACTGATCTGAGTAAGGATGATATAAACAAAAAAGTAGAAGAGGTTTTGAATGATGTAGGCCTAAGCCAGGCAATTGATAAAATGCCTTCAGAGCTTTCAGGCGGAATGAAAAAGAGGATTGGCGTAGCAAGAACAATTATTATGAATCCCGAGATCATGCTTTGGGATGAACCTACCACCGGTCTTGACCCTGAAACAACGAGGGATATCAGCCACTTGATCGTAAGAATGCAGCGCAAGTATAAAGTTTCTTCAATTGTCGTCACACATGATATGATATGCGCCAAGATAGTAGCAAACAGAATAGTTGTGCTTAAAGATGGTACTTATACCGATTCAGGCACCTACGATGAACTGGAAAGCTCTGATGATGATTTCGTGCGCTCATTCTTTGAAGAAGTAAAAGAAGATGAAAACAGCGATCTGACTAATTACAAAAGTTCAGATCCTGAAGAAAAAAGTTTAAAAAAATAAATTGTATATATTATGGAAACAAGTAATGAAAAAAAATTAAAGGTCGGTTTTTTTATAATTGTTGGATTCTTGATGTTTGTTGTAGCCATCTTCGTTCTTGGTGGCAAAGATAATTTATTTACACCCACCTTCAATATCAAATCAGAATTTGAATCAGTTGGCGGTCTTAAAACCGGTAGTTCGGTAAGACTCAACGGTATAGTCGTCGGTAAGGTTGATGGTGTTGATATCGAAGCCTCGAACAAAGTTCTTGTTACTATGACCATTCAGAGCAGCGTGCAAAAATTCATAAAAAAGGATTCCAAGATCACTATCGGATCCGACGGGCTTGTTGGGAATAAAGTTATTGATATTACACCGGGAACACCCGGAAACCCCGAAGTTCAGGATGGTGAAATGCTTGGCTCAATTAAACCTGTGGAAGTTTCCGATATTATGAACAGCCTGAAAGAATCAACTGATAATGCCTCGGGTATCACGAAGGATCTCTCTGAGATCACAAGCAAAGTGAATATGGGACAAGGTACACTTGGGCAATTGGTAAATAATGATACTCTGTACAGAAGCATTGATACAACTTTCAGATCTTTTGCCAACTATTCAGGCCAGTTAAATGTCGTTTTCTCAAAGGTAACTAATACTGTAGATAATGTTACTACTGATCTTGATCTGCTGACAAAACAAATAAACAAAATTACAGTGGATATTGGAGAAATTGTCAGAAAGATGAATTCAAATGAGAGCATTGTAGGAACTCTCCTCACAGATACTGCATTTGCAAATAATCTGAAATCGCTTATGCTGAATGCCAACTTAACTACGCAGAACCTGGAAACAGGTACATTCAGCTTCGCTCAGAATATGGAAGCATTAAAGCATAATTTCCTCTTTAAGGGTTATTTTGAGGATATTGGATATTGGGATAAAACTGATTGGGAAAAGAATTTTGATAAAAAAGCTCTTGAATTGAGGATAAAAGAACAGGAACTGATAAAACGGGAAAAAGAGTTAAGAGATTTAGAACAAAGGATAAAACTGGAACAGAAGCTTGAAAACGAAAAATAATCCTGTGAAATATATTCCGATACTGCTTTTCATTCTTGTATTTTCAGGCTGCAAAAAAGATGAAGAAGTTCAAACCCCGGTAAGCAATGAACCGGTAACTAATTCTATAAAACTGGAAGAACCGCTGAACAATGCGACAGTTCCGGTCTTTGAGCCCCAATTTAAATGGGAAGCTTTCGGAAACGCTTCTGTTTATCATGCAGGTATCTCTCAGGATGCGAATTTTTTGACTCCGGGGATATTTGATACGGTGATCTCGGGTACTTCATTTTACATACCTACGGGCGTATTACAGACCAATGTATATTATTACTGGCGCGTTAGGGCAGATCTCGGAAACGGAAACTTCTCACCTTATTCTGAAGTGAGAAGATTCCATATCATACTTACCCCGCCTCTTCCGCCGGTGCTGCTTTCGCCGCAGAATTACTCCACAGGCCAGTCATTTATTCCCCTGTTTGATTGGGATGATTCGCCAACTGCGCAAATTTACAGATTGCAGCTATCACAAAATACTTCATTCAATCCGGTTTTGCTTGATACGGGTAATATACCGGTTTCTCAGCTTCAGTGTCCATACTTCATTCTAAACACCGCAACTCCATACTTTTGGCGTGTTAACGCAACAAATTCCAACGGCGCAAGTACAGGCAATTGGTCTGAGGTATTCAGCTTCACCACAGTTCAGGGTGTAACACCCGGAACCATAAGCGGAACAGTGACTTTTGCAGATAACAATTTCATGAATTTTCCGTATTATTATATTATTGGCGCTTACAGCGCCTCAAATTGGCCGCCCGGCAACGCATCGCCTCTATACAGCGATTCACTTCGGATTCAGCAGGTTAACAATGAATTCCGGGCTGAATATACATTAAGAAATGTCACCAACGGAAATTATTATATCGCCGTTTTTGTGCGTAGCAGGGTGACTGCCCTGGATATTTCTTATAAAGGCGTTTACGGATGTGATACCGCAAGGGTGATATATTCCGGCTGCGCGCTTACCGGACCGGGCTCTGTAAGTATTAAAAATGGCGTTGGCGTAGAAAATACAAGTTTCTTATCATGGGCTGATTCCAGCAAATCAATTTTTTAGAATATCCATTTTTTACGTAGATTAACAGTTAACATTTCATTATTTTTGCAAAAGTCAAATACTTCGTTTAATTCTGCACCCTCTGGCAGCATAAAATTTAAATAAATTACATTCTATGAATATCACAAAAAGGTTGTTTTCCTGTTTATTGTTTTTAATTCTTTTTTCAGTTTTTGCCGGGCACGGCTTGTTCGCACAGGTTAAAACAGTAACCGAAGGAAACTACACGTATTCCATAGTCGAAAACGATCCCACAAAAACCAGGATATATAAACTGAGCAATGGGCTCACTGTCTATTTAACTGTTTATAAAAACCAGCCTAGGATACAAACCTACATTCCCGTTAAAACCGGCAGCAAGATGGATCCCGCTGACGCAACCGGGCTCGCGCACTACCTGGAACACATGTTGTTTAAAGGAACCGACAAGTTCGGATCTAAAGATTACGGGAAAGAAAAGCCGCTGATTGATGAAATAATCTCACTTTACGAAAAGTATAAAAGCACTAAAGATGAAAAGAAGAGGAAACAAATATACCGGCAGATCGATAGCGTATCGGGTTTGGCGGCAACATATGCAATTGCCAATGAGTACGATAAAATGATGAGTATAATAGGCGCAACAGGTACAAACGCTTATACTTCAGTGGAGCAAACAGTATATACCAACGATATACCCTCAAACTCACTGGAAAAATGGATCAAAATAGAAGCTGAAAGATTCCGTAATCCCGTAATGAGGCTTTTCCATACTGAACTTGAAGCTGTGTATGAAGAAAAGAACATAAGCCTTGATGATGACAACGATAAAGTTTGGGACGAGTTGTTTCTTAATCTCTTCCCTACCCACCAGTACGGTACCCAAACAACAATTGGCACAATAGAACACCTGAAAAATCCTTCAATAAAAAAAGTAATTGATTACTATAACACTTACTATGTACCCAACAACATGGCAATTATTCTCTCAGGTGATCTTGATCCGGAAAAGACAATTGAGCTTATTGATAAATACTGGGGCTCAAAGCCTTCAGGAAATGTTCCGGTGTTTAATCCTTCGATTGAAAAACCGATCAAGGGTCCAATTGAAAAAGACGTTTTCGGACAGGAAGCGGAATATTTGATGATGTCATACAGGTTTCCCGGGGCTAACACAAGGGATAATGACCTGGCAACTATGGTCGATATGATACTTGCCAACAGTGCAGCCGGCCTGCTTGATCTTAACCTGAACCAAAACCAGAAGGTGCTTGCCTCAGGTTCATTTGTTGTTACCAATAAAGATTATTCCGCACATGTATTATACGGAAACCCCAGGGACGGTCAAAAACTTGAAGAGGTAAAAGACCTGCTGCTGGAACAGGTGGAAAAAGTTAAAAAAGGTGAATTCCCTGACTGGCTTCCTTCCGCTATCATCAATGACTTCAAACTTTCTGATATCAAGTCACAGGAATCAAACCGATCCAGGGCCGGGAATATTGTTGAAGCCTTTGTTAAAGATATTCCATGGGAAGATGAAGTGAACAGGACTGAAAGACTTGAAAAGATAACCAAAGAAGAGATAATTGAATTCGCAAAAAAGAATTACAAAGATAATTATGTTGTTGTTTATAAAAGAACCGGAGAAGATAAAAATGTTCAGCAAGTTGAAAAACCGCAGATCACTCCTGTAGAAGTAAACAGGCAGGATAGATCTCCTTTTCTGACCGAGATAACGGAAATGACCTCGGAAGACATTCAGCCGGTATTTGTGGATTATAACAACGATATGCTTGTTACTTCAATTAAGAATGATATTCCGCTGCTGTATAAGAAGAACGAAGAGAATGAACTCTTCAATCTAAGCATTGTATTTGATATTGGCAGTTATAATAACAAAAAACTGCCATTAGCTGTCGGGTATTTTTCATATTTGGGAACTTCGAAATATACTCCTTCTCAGCTGAAAGAAGAGTTTTACAAACTCGGATGTTCTTACAGTCTATCAACCGGAGAAGACCAGACCGTTTTGACACTCAGTGGACTTAATGAAAACTTTGATAAAGCATTCATTTTGCTTGAATCAGTAATTACAGATCTTAAACCCGAAAACGCCGCGCTTAAGAACCTGGTTTCAGATGTTCTTAAGGTAAGAGCCGATAACAAGCTTGATAAAGAAACCATCCTCTGGGATGCAATGTATTCATACGGCAGGTACGGAGCAAGATCACCATATACGGATGTCTTCACTGAATCTGAACTTGCAGCGCTGAATCCTGAAGAGCTTATAGACATCATCAAGGATCTGCCGAACTATAAACAAAAAGTATTGTACTACGGCCCGCTTTCTTCAGAAAATGTTTCATCTAAACTGAATACCGAATATACGCTTACATCCGGCACTTTGAAAGAAGCGCCCGTACCTGTGAAATATGATGAGCAGCCGACAACGGAAAATACAGTATATATAGTAAACTACCCTGATATGGTACAGGCAGAAATATTAATGCTCACCAAAAAAGATCTCTATGATTTGGATAAGATCCCATACATTGCTTTATATAATGAGTACTTCGGTGGAGGTATGGCAGGGATCGTTTTCCAGGAGCTAAGGGAATCTAAAGCGCTGGCTTACAGCACGTTTTCCTCATATTCTATTCCGCAGAAAAAAGACCGCGCTCATTATAACATTGCTTATATTGGCACTCAATCTGATAAACTTCCGGAAGCAATGTCAGGACTTTTCGGGCTGCTGAACGATATGCCTGTTTCTGATATAACATATAACTCTGCCAAAGATAACCTTGTTCAGAAATTCAACACTGAAAGGATCACGAAAGCAGGCGTACTTAATTCGTATCTTTCTGCCCAGAAGCTGGGATTAGATCATGATATCAGGAAAGATATTTACGAAAAAGCAAAAACTATCACCATCGATGATATCAAAAAATTCCAGGCTGATAATGTTAAGGATTCGAAATATACGATCATGGTACTTGGCGATAAAAACAAGCTCGATATTGAAACACTAAGCAAATACGGCAGCGTAAAATATCTGACCCTGGAAGAAATTTTCGGATATTGATCGTTCGCAATTCAGTTTAAAAAGGGGTATCTCAATAGCTAAAGGATATTTCTGCACAGGCAGGAATTTAGATAATGATAAAGACAGAATTTTTCATCTTCTAAGCATTGAGACGCCCCTTTTTATTACATGAAATAAATTAGACTTAAATAGTCTAATTAGACTTGATTAGTCCTATTTAAATTACTATTTTCGTTCATTCAAATTAAATTTAACTACAGTAAATATTATGGAAAAGAATTTTGTAGCAATTAACTACATTAGTTGCAAAGATCATTATAAACCTCGTTTTGAAGAGTTGTTTGCGACCCGCGCCGGAGCAATTGACCGCATGCCGGGCTTCAAATACATGGAAGTTCTAAAACCTCAGGATAACACCGATAACTACCTCATAGTCAGCCATTGGGATAGCGAAGAAACCTTCAAAAGCTGGACAAAATCACCGGAATTCATTGAAGGACATAAACGCGGTTTTGAAGATATCAAAATTGCCAAAGAAAAAGGCGAAGAACCGCCAATGAGCTCAAGCTTTAAGACCTACGAAGTCATCTCGAGATGATAAACGCAGTTCTGAAACAAAGATTAAAAAAAATTGGCATGTGGGGTTTCCTGTTCTTTCTGATCAAAGGTTTGTTGTGGCTCATTATACCTGCCCTAATAGCATATTTTTCAGTTTAATCAGTAAATTTAATATGTTTTTACTCAAAACTGACCAAAATCTTGTTTCGTTATGATATAAGTCATATTTTAATATGACATCTATATTTAATTTTGTATCAAGTTTTTCAATTAACTAAATTTTAAATAAATCAATAATAAATTTAAATGAAAAAGACATTCTTAAAACATTTGGGATTATTTGTTATTGTGGCTTTTGTGGGCATTATTATTAATAGCTGCGGTGATGATACAACAATAAGCAATAATCCCCCTACATACGACGCTAAATCAGTTAACGGCACAGTGACCTTTGTAGAAACAGGTTTTCTAGATTCTACTTCGGGCAGTTATTTAATTGCAGCATACCCTGAAAGCGGTTGGCCTCCAATGGGTCCTCCGGCAGCTTTTGCAACAATACCAGTTGTGAACGGAACCGCCGCTTTTAACTATAAATTAACTGACCTTGCAGACGGCAATTATGTTATTTCAGTCGGCTTCAGAAAAAATACTGGAGGACAAAGCCCAATTATGGGAATATATGGCTGCGATACACTTCGCGGTTTTACTCCGTGTTTACAGAATCCCACTTTAAAAGCAACTATATCAAACAGTGCCGGCGTTGGTAGTATTAATTTCTTAAGCTGGGCAGACACTACGAACAAAATATTCTAATGAACCCTTTTTCAACAACATACAATTCTTCAAACAGCACTTTACTTAGATTAAGTAAAGTGCTGTGCTTTATTTTAATCACATTTAACCTTTGCTACGCTGAAGAATACGCCGCAAGAATTACCGGCAAAGTCATCGACTTGACAAATGACGGACTTGTAAGCTACACCAAGATAAAACTTGAGTCTGTTGAAGGCTCCGGTACCTATAAAGCGGAAACAAGCAGTGATCTTATCGGTAATTTTGAGTTCAAAAGTGTACCTGCAGGAACATATAAAATATCAACTGTAAGGCTTGGCTACGAAAAAGAAGAACTTAACGGAATTACCGTTACCGCTAATGAAGTTAAGAACATCAATATCTTCTTAACACCTGTTAACATAGAAACTGACAAAATAAACGTTACAGCAACTAAAACAGAACTTACTCTAAAACAAACTCCCTCATCAATTTCTATTGTTTCATCCCAGGATATAAAGAACCGCAATCCTTTGACGTTTGATGATATTCTAAGCGATGTTCAGGGAGTTACTATATTCAAAACAAGCGGCATAAACGTACAAAGCCTTTCTATAAGAGGCTCAAGTGATGTCGCAGGGGGCGGAATTGGCAACAGGGTCCTGTTGCTGCTCGATGGCAGGCCATCGCTTACCGGTGATTCCAAAGGCGCGCTCTGGTCGTTAATTCCTGTTTCAATTATAGAGCGCACCGAAGTTGTAAAAGGCGCTTTTTCATCATTATATGGTTCTTCGGCCATTGGGGGTGTTGTTAATGTTATCACAAAAAAACCCACCTATAAATCTTTTACAAGTATCAATGCTAATTTCGGATTCTATGAAAAATTGAACGATAGTCTCAAGTTCACTAACGGATTAAGGTCGTTCAGCGGGTTTGATATGCTTCACAGCAACACATACGGCAAGCTGGCATATATGCTGAATTTCAATTTCAAACAGAACGATGGACATGCAATGCAGACAGGTTATAATTTTTACAGCGGCCTGGCAAAACTTATGTACGATGTAATTAATAACCGCGATCTTGAAATTACACTCCAGTACACTAAGTCAAACGGTGATTATCCGCATTACTGGCGTAAAGATCCCGGCGGATACTCCATGCCTTACAGGGTTGCTGATTATTACATCGGGGATAAAATTAACAAAGAAACGCAAAGCATTGATGCCTTTTACACTGCAATACCCGGTAAGAACACAAAATACACATCCAGGTTCTACTACTATAAGCTGAACAGCGTTTCTTTCTACAACCCCAAAAATCCTGTTACTATACAATTTGCTCCGGATCCTTCAAAAGGATTTAATACATACATAACTTCTTATAATTTCGGGAATATTTCACAGTTTGATTTTCAGTTCTCCAGGAAGAACTATTTTATCGCCGGGACCGATATCCAGTGGAATGTAGTGAAATCAGACCCTGAGGCAATTCTTTACGGCAATCAGCAAATGAATAATTTTGGAGTCTTTGTGCAGGATCAACACAAGATAATTCAGGATTCCGAAGGTAACAGCATACTTTCAACCACTGCGGGTATAAGGCTGGACTACAACAAGTTTGTTGGTATGAACCAATTTTTACAGGCAAGTCCTAAACTTTCATTTCTGTATTCACCTGATACAAAGGGAGTGATCTTCAGGAACACTTCGTTCAGATTTCTGGTGGGCAGGGCATTCCGCGCGCCTTCAATTGCAGAGCTATATTTCAAAAAGGAATTGTTCGGCGGATTTGATTTCATCTTTAACCCGGATCTTAAGCCGGAAGAAATGGTTTCCATTGAGCTTGGCTTCCGCAAGCAGTATGAAAAAAGATTCACACTTGATGTATCTGCGTACATAAATGAATATGATAACCTTATCCAGTATATCAATGTAGGCGGTGGTATTTACGGCCCATTCCAGGTGCAGAATATCGCCAAAGCGCAAATTAAAGGTTTAGAGTTCCTGATAGATTACACAAGCTCACTGAAATTCCTCAAAAAAGATCTTGGATATTCTTTCGGATTCAATTACAGCCTGATAGATGCCAGGGATCTTTCAGCAAACAGGAAAGATGAATACCTGCCATATAAACCAAAACACATTCTGAATTTCCACACTGATCTTGGTTATTATGATTTTAACTTAAATGTTACAGGTAAATACGTAAGTGAAATTGAAGAAGATCTGTTTTATAAGTACGAAGAGCCCAAAGCGTATTTCCTTCTTGATATGAAATTAAGCAAAAAATTGTTCAGCAATGCGACAATCTTCTTTGCAATAAATAATCTTCTTAATGAATCTTACCAGGAGCTCGAAAGAACTCAGGCACCCAACCGCAATTTTAATTCAGGCATAAGAGTAGAGTTTTGATTTTAACATTACTCATCGGATGACTTTAAGCCTGACTGCTCAGGCAGTTCATCCGATGAGTATTCATCAATTATTCACTTCACCAATACCATTTTATTTGTCAGTTTCATTTCCCCTGCGCGCAATTCATAAAAATAAATACCGCTTGAAAGTCCTGCTGCATTGAATTCCGTTTCATATTCTCCCGGGGCAAGTTCGCTGTTTAGCAATCGGGCAACCGTTTTTCCGCTTATATCAAATACGGTTATTTTTGTTAGTAAACTCCTGAAACCGTTTCCGGCTCCGGGTATTGAAAATCTGATCTTTGTCACAGGATTAAACGGATTTGGATAGTTCTGTTTCAATTCAAAATCCCTGGGTATAATACCTGAAACCGGTTCTATTCCAACATGGGGGTTATCTCCATAAACCCCGTTGTGCCTGCTGTTATACTGCCACATCGGGATTATTATCTTATTGGCATTGAATGTAGTGCCGGTATTCCAAAGGTAAATATTGGCAGTCGCCGGCGAAGTTACACACCCTGCACCGGCGATATCCAGAATTCCGTCACGGTTCACATCGCCCAGCATAGGCGTGGTAAAAAATGTTGCGCCCGATGTATTAACATCCCACCCTGCAACAGGTGTGCCATCATGATTGAATGCAAGGTATTTACCTCTTCCGCCGGTTTGTGTATTATCATCACAGATAAGTTCCATATTGTTATCATTATCTATATCAGCAATGGTGATCTGGTTGTTAATTGCATTCAGCAGCGGAACAGGGAACCCCGTTAACGGGTCGCCGTTTCTGTTCCATGCGTAAAGCTGGTCAATTGGTGAACCGCTTATAACCTGGTCACCCACTGCAATATCTATCAGGTTATCACCATCTATGTATCCAACAGCGGGAGGTCCGTATATCCATTGCGTGGTAGCTTTAGGCCAGCCGCTGAGTACTGCAGCGTTATTTTTAAGGATGTAAACATACCCTCCGCCCCCAAGTACATGAGTTCCGAAGATTATTTCTCTTATGTTATCGTTATCAACATCTGCAAGAACAGGTGATGAATAGGAGTTTACATCACTGTTGGGCATTAAGAACGGAAAACCTGCGAGCGGAGTTCCGTCGCTGCTCCATGCGAATAGACCCGAGTATGATTCCATTACAACCTCAGGCAATGCGTCGCCTGTTATATCCCCCACCGCTGCGCTGGAAGCAGGCACATGGTTTAACGTCTTGGGCCACCCTGGAAACGTTGTCGCATTGCCGCGGTAGATCCACACTTCGCCCGAACCGGATAGCCTTTTGTTAACAATTATTTCAAGCCCGCCGGCATTATCCATATTTGCCAGCACGGGTGTCCTGGAACTGTAACCGTGATTTATCGGGAAACCCGGAACGGGTGTTCCGTTCTTTCTGAAAGCGAAAATGAATCCGCCTGAAGTTAAACCGTGATTAGTTACCACAATTTCTTCTATGCCATCGCCGTCAATATCGCCAAATGCCGGCGCGCCTTCAAGCGCGTAAGATGCGACAGTCTGCGGCCAGCCGCTAACAGTTGTACCGTCATAGTTCCAAGCCTGAACCGTAAACCCTATATTAAAAACTATTTCAAGATCGTTATCGCTATCCATATTACACAATATCCCGCCTTCAAATGTAGTGCCCGCAAGCGTTTTCGGGAAACCCGAAAACATCGGGAACGAATCCACATTATAAACCCTGTTGTAAGTTTTCTTTCCGTCAGTTTCCATAACGTTCACATTTCCCATGACATCAGGTAACACAGGCTGATTGTAAACCGGATTCAGGAACTGGCTGTATAATGTATTTACAAATCCGAAAGCAACTGCAATAAAAACCAGTGGCAAAACCTCAAAATTTTTCATTTTCTTAAATTAATTTGGATCTGTTTACTTAAATGGAATTATTAATTAATTTTAATGTTGTTAAATATGCAAAACAATTTAACTTTTTTAGTAATATTTTACACTATATTTATTGATATTCACCCTGTAAACCGCATTTTTACTTTGTTATTAAAATTGTATAAGGCTATATTTACTATTCCGATGAAAAAATATTTCTTATTTTTTGTGCTGTTTTTTGCTGTTTTAGGCAGTTTTAACGCCCAGGACTATCCTTCTAACCCCAAAGCCGTTGAGCTTTTTATTGAGGCAAAAACCCTGGAGCTTAAGGATAACTACCTCGCCGCTATCAGCAAATACAACGATGCTTTAAAGATTGAAAAAGCCGCAGGCATTTACTTTGCGCTTTCTAAACTTTACTCTAACGTTACTCAGCATCAAAAAGCGCTTGAGTACGGAATAGAAGCAATTAAAATAAACCCCAACAACCTCGACTACAAAGAGAATGTTTCTGATACTTACATAATTTTGGGCGACTACAACAATGCCTTAAAATATCTCAAAGAAATTTCTGAGCGCAGCCCCGATGATATTAACATTATCTACAATATGGGCAGGATGTATGAAGCCCTCAAGATGCCTACAGAAGCCCTCAAGTATTATGAGAACATTACAGAAAATTACCAGTACGATGAAACCGTTCTCTTAAGAATGGCTGATATTTATGAATCATATAAAGACTACGCAAATACCGCAGCCACTGTAGAAAAACTTCTGGTTCTTAATCCAACCGACCTGAACCTGAAGTACTCTGCCGCTGCTACCTATGTTAAGATCCCCGATTATGATAATGCAATAAGGATCTATGAGGAGATACTGAACAGTAACCCCAATAATCGTGACGTTCAGACAGAAGTAATTAAACTATATTTCAGGCAGCATAAAAACCAGGAAGCGTTTGATAAATACAGTAAGCTTCTCAATCGTGACAGCGTGGATTTTATGACAAAGATGGATGTTGCCATAGCATTCATGCAGGCATCAGCTGAAGATAAAGAAGCGCTTGGAGTATCAAGGAATATTTTGCAGAACCTGGAAACAGCTTATCCGGACCAATGGATGCCTAAATACTATCTCATCTACATGGATGCCATGGATAATCCGCAGGATGCTGACGAACGGTTCAGTAATCTGCTTTCAGCTACCGATACTTCAGCTGAGTTGTATGTACAGGTTGGTTTTTATTATTATGAAAAGAATAATTTTAAGAGATCAGTCGATGTTTTTAAAAGCGGTGCGGATAAATTCCCCGGTGATTTCCGGTTGAACTACCTGCTGGGCAATTCCTATTACAGGATGGGTGATAACCGCTCCGCGCTTGCGCCGCTTGAAAAAGCGCTGGAGCTGAACCCGAGCGATATCAACACGCTAAGTAACCTTGGGCTGGTATATGATGATCTGAAAATGAACGCAGAATGCTCCAGGCTTTACGAACAGGCTTTCAAATATCACCCGGATAATATTCTGCTGCTTAATAACTATGCTTATCATCTCTCAGAGATAGGTGAAAAGCTAACAGAAGCTAAAGAGATGTCAAAGAAGACACTGGAGAAAGAGCCGAATAATGCATCTTACCTGGATACCTACGGCTGGATATTATTCAAGCTGAAAGATTACAAAAACGCTGCGATATATATTGAAAAAGCGATCAAGCTGGGTAAGAATGAAACTCTCTACGATCATTTAGGCGATGTGTACGAAGCAATGGGTGAAGTTGTAAAAGCGCTTAAGGCTTGGAATGAAGCTTTAATTATGAACCCCGATAATGATGCAGTAAAACAAAAAGTAAATAAGTATAAGTAATTTTTTAATCTATCAATGTTAATTTTATACTAAAATGAGTGAGCATATTGTACACAATGTTATTATTATAGGTTCAGGTCCGGCAGGCTTAACGGCCGCTTTATATACAGGCCGCGCGAACTTAAAACCCCTTGTATTTGAAGGAATGCAGCCCGGCGGACAGTTAACCATTACCACGGAAGTTGAGAATTACCCCGGATTTGAACACGGCATTATGGGCCCCGAGCTTATGGATGTTATGCGCAAACAGGCTCAGCGCTTTGGCGCGGATTGTCAGTTCAAATTTGTTGATAAAGTTGATTTTTCATCTTCACCATTCAAATTGCACGTGGAAGGAAAAGAATATCTTGCCAAATCTGTAATAATAGCAACCGGAGCTTCTGCGAAGCTGCTCGGGCTGCCCTCAGAATCAGAATACATGGGTTTCGGCGTGTCAGCCTGCGCTACTTGTGATGGCTTTTTCTTTAAGGATCAGCGTATAATAGTAATTGGCGGCGGCGATACAGCAATGGAAGAAGCAAATTACCTCACAAAATTCGGCAAAGAAGTTATGATAGTTCACCGCAGGGAAGAATTCCGAGCTTCAAAGATCATGCTTGAAAGAGCAATGAAAAATCCGAAAATTAAACTGGTAACCGATACTGTTCTTGAAGAGGTTATTGGCGTGACAGAAGGAAGTAAAAAAAAGGTTACACATGCAAAACTGAAAAATGTTAAAACAGGTGAAGTAACCGATCAGGAAGTTGAAGGAATTTTCCTCGGTATTGGACATAAGCCCAACACCGATATTTTTAAAGGTCAGATAGAGCTTGAAGATACCGGCTACATTAAAACCAGTAAGGTAAATACAAACACAAACATTCCGGGTGTATTTGCATGCGGAGACGCACAGGATCACGTTTACCGCCAGGCGATAACAGCCGCAGGCTCAGGCTGCATGGCCGCAATTGATGCGGAAAGATACCTTGAATCAATTGAAGAACACAGTTAATTAAATTAATTATTGATATTTTAGCAGGGATAGAATGAACTTTCTATCCCTTTTTTATGCAGGAAAAATTCGCAAATATCGCATTCAATATACCTGTAAGCTCCCTCTTCACTTACAGCATTCCCGATGAACTGAAACCGGAAGTATCTCGGGGTATCCGCGTATTGGCCCCCTTTGGTAATAAAGATATAACAGGTATCGTAGTTTCAATGAGTGATAACACTGATCTGACCAAACTAAAAGATATCAAAAGGGTTCTCGATCCCGTTCCCGTTTTAAGCGGTGAGATGATAAGTTTCTGTAAATGGATCTCGGCTTACTACATCTCTCCAATTGGCGAAGTAATTTTCGCGGCGGTGCCTAAAGGCGTCAATGTTGAATCGAAGGTATTGTATTCAGCCGCTGAAAGCACCCCCAACATAAATTATACTCAGCTTCAGAAAAATATCATATCCCTTCTTAAAGAAAAGACCCTGACCATAAAACAAATTGAAAACAAGCTCAGATCAAAAAGTGTAAGAAGCGCTGTACATTCATTGACCGCCGCAGGAGCTTTAGAGCAGGCATTCGTTACAACAAATGAATCTGCAAAACCCAAATTTGAGCGGTATGTAAAGTTTGATCTTCTGGAGGAATTCAGGGAGTATAACAAAGCTTCGCTTGAGATATTTTTCAAAGAAAATAAATTCCGCTCATCCTGCCAGGTTAAAGTTCTAAAGTATCTCATACAAAATGAAATATCCGAAGCTAAAGCCTCAGATGTTCTCAAAACCACGCGATCCGCGCTTTCTGTATTGAAGTCCCTCGAGAAACGCGAGTTCCTTACTCTTGTGCAAAAACAGGTTAACCGGGCCGGCAGCCATGAATTCAGTGAGGATAAAAAGATCATTGAACTAAATTCTGATCAAAAAAATGTACTAAAGGAGATAAACTCGTCACAGGGTAACTTCAAAACATTTCTTCTGTTTGGGGTAACAGGAAGCGGTAAAACCCAGGTTTACATGGAAGCCATTCAGAACGTACTTAACAACAGCAAAACTGCAATTGTTCTTGTACCTGAAATTTCATTAACACCTCAGCTTATACACAGGTTCAAAACATACTTTGGCGATATAATAGGTGTAATTCACAGCAAGCTTTCAGATGGGCAAAGATTTGATGTTTACCAGCGCATTAGGTCGGGTGAAATTAAGATAGTTATTGGTGCGCGTTCCGCACTGTTCGCGCCGTTAAATGATCTTGGAATAATAATTGTTGATGAAGAACACGATCATTCATACAAACAGACTGAAAAAAATCCGAAATACAATGCCCGTGATTCGGCAATAATGAGAGCCAAACTGAATAACGCAGTTGTAGTTTTGGGTTCCGCTACGCCTTCAATGGAAAGTTTCTACAATTACAGGGCCGGCAAGTATTCCTTAATTGAACTGCCTCACCGCGCATTGAAGACCCGTCAGCCAAAGGTTGAAATTGTGAATATGCTTGATGAGCTCCGCAATCCGAGCAAATACAAAAAATATGAAACGCAGGAACAGCGCGTCCTTTCCTCAAGGCTTATTTCATATATTGATTCAGCCCTAAAGAAAAAACAGGCGGTGATACTGATGCAGAACCGCCGGGGTTACTCTGCTTACCAGCAGTGCCTGGATTGCGGTACGGTAAAGATGTGCAGGAACTGTGATATCACAATGATCTATCACAAACACAAAAATAACCTTCGCTGCCATTATTGCGGCTCCGTTGAAAGCCTGTTGACAAATTGTGAAATTTGCGGAAGCAATAATCTGAAGTTAATCGGTGTGGGCACAGAAAAGATAGAAGAAGAAATTCAGAGGCTATTTCCTGAAGCCAGAAGTATGAGAATGGATGCCGATACAGTAAAGGGAAAGGATGCCCACAGAAAGATCCTGAAAAGTTTTCATGAAGGTGAGTTTGATATACTCATTGGCACTCAGATGATATCCAAAGGACTGGACTTCCCGAATGTTTATCTTGTAGGTGTAATTTCAGCAGATATTGGATTATTTATCCCTGATTTCAGGGCATCTGAAAAAACCTTCCAGCTGCTTATGCAGGTATCCGGCCGTTCCGGAAGAATAAGTGATGATGGCAGGGTTGTAATACAAACTATGAATCCCGAAAACTATATTTTTCCTTTGGTTGAAAACCATGATTACACGGGTTTTTTTGAAAAGGAGATCAAACACAGGCAGCTTCACCGCTACCCACCATTTTCAAAGATGATACTTATTGAAGTTTCATCACCAAACCAGGTCAGTGTGAACAATCACTCCTGGAAAATATATCATCACCTCAACAATAAACTCATTCATTGGGGAAGTGAAATTCACATTGAGCTGCTTAAACCCGCGCCAGCGCTTATTTATAAAATTAAGAATACTTTCCGTATGCACATAATACTTAAAGTAATGAAGACAACCGGCGATACCATATCACAAAGCGAAGCTTTGGTAAACGGTTTGCATGAATTTACAGCCTCGCTGAAACTTAAATCAACTGAAAGAGTGAATATTGATGTTGACCCGCTGAGTTTTTACTAGGCCCTATTGCTTCACAAACGCGAGGTCTATCCACCTGTGCTCTGTATCAACTTTATGAACTTTAACTTTAACCTTATCACCTATCCTGTATTTCTTCCTTCTGTTCCTGCCTACTATCTGGTAATTCTGCTGATCTAGTATATAATAATCATCATTCATATCACGCAGCCTTACCATTCCTTCAATCATGCTTTCAGTAATTTCAACATAAATGCCGTATTCAGAAATTCCGGATACAATTCCGTTCAATATCATACCTACCTGGTTTTCCATGTACTGGCACTGCAGTATTTTTATCGCTTCACGCTCCGCCTGAACGGCATTTATTTCCCTATCGGTTGATTGTTTGCTGATATCCGGAAGTACCTTCGAGTAATGCGCTGTCTTTTTGGCATTCATGCCGTTGAGTATATCAAACAATATACGATGTACTATCAGGTCAGGGTATCTTCTGATAGGTGAAGTAAAATGAGTGTAGTGGTCAAATCCCAGGCCGTAATGCCCTATATTTTCCTCAGAATATATAGCTTTAGACATAGCCCGTATTGTAATATCATTTATCAGGTACTCCTCAGGCCTGCCTTCAACTTCCAACAGCATCTTCTGAATTGAACGTTTATTTTCGGGGTCAACTCTTAGACCAAATTGTTTAACGAACTGAGAAAGCTCCGCAATACGTTTTTTATCGGGAATGTCATGTATCCTGTAGATAAACGGAACTTTTCGCTTCTGTCTTTCTACAAACAACGTTACACATTTGTTCGCAACAAGCATAAAATCTTCTATCATCCTCATTGAATCAAGGCGTTCTTTCGGCTTGATACTTTTTATCAGGCCATTCTCAATTTCTGCCTTCACTTCCGTTGATTCAAAATCAAGGCTCCCTTCATCAAGCCTGCGTTTAAAAAGAATCTTATGCAGCTCATTCATTTCATTTATCTTATGAAGGAATTTTCCTTCCTGCTTATCCAGTATGTTCTGCACTTCTTCATATGTAAATCTTTTTTTACTGTTTATTACAGATTTGCATACATCATATTTATGAATGTTGCCCTTTTTATCAATTTCCATAAAACAGGAAAACACAAGACGGTCAACTTTTTCTTTCAGAGAACAGATATCATTTGAAAGCTTCTCAGGCAGCATTGGCACCACATCATTCATAAGGTACACGCTCGTGCCGCGCAGCAGCGCCTCTTCATCAAGCGCGGAACCTTCCTTAACGTAGTGGCTTACATCAGCTATATGAACTCCAAGATAGTAGTTTCCGCTGCTAAGAATATCGAGTGAAATAGCATCGTCAAAATCTTTGGCGTCAACGGGATCAATAGTAAATATCAGTTCATTTCTCAGGTCTTTTCTTGTTTTGATCTCAGTTTCAGAAATTTCAAACAGCCCGTCATCTTCAAGTTTTTTTAATTCTTCACGTACAATTTTGGGGAATGTCTTTGTAAGTCCGTACTTTTTTATGAGTGCTTTAAATTCTGTTGTAACATCGCCCGCTTTGCCAAGAATTTTAGTGATCTTTCCTTCCGGAGAAAGGTCCTGGTATTCCCAGTTAACAATTTCACATATCACCTTATCACCGTGTACGGCGCCTTTAAGCGCTGACTTGGGAATGAATATATCCTTCCTGAATTTCCTGTCATCGGGGATAACAAACGCGTAATCTTCACCTTTGCTGCTGAATTCCAGCTTTCCAACAATGGTGTGCTTTACTCTTTCTACAATATTTTCTACAATAGCTTCGCGTTCATTGCTTCCTGCGTACTCTATGATTGTTACTTCTACTTTATCACCGGTGAGCGCTGTCAGCAGATTTTTTTTCTTTATCGGAAGAATTATTGTTCCCTGTTCAGTTGTAATTTCCGCTGCATATTCATTCTTCTTATCAAGGGTTATTATACCTTCATAAAAATCCGTTCTGCCGTTATATTCATAGTACTTTCCATTCTTCTGAAGCTCACCCTCTCTAACCAGCTCAGCAAGAATATTGCGGACATCAGCTTTCAGCGATTTATTGACCCGCAGTTTATTGAAGAGCATATTGAATTTAACCGATAGCGACGGGTTCTTTTTAAACAAGCCTGAAATTTGTTGTTTCAGTTCTTCAGTCTTTTTTCCTGGCAATTGCGTGGTATTTAAATTAGTAACGGATCTTATAAGTTAAACCCGCACGGGTATCAAAACCCTGATCCGTTATAAATAGTGAGTTAGAATACGTTCTTGAGATCTGTATCAGAAGATTGTTTGATACATTCAGATTAAACAGCTTGTTCAGCGGATACTCAACACTTACTTCAAGGTTATTGATATTACTCAGAATCTTTCCGCCAAATTTCACTATGGCGTCGCCAAAAGCTGATGTTATCTTTATATCCGTATTGCTGATATTTCCGCCATTGTAAATTACCTCTGTGTTAACAATAAATGGCGCGATGTTCCTTAGTGCTTCAAACAGAAGCGAAGAAGCAAGCCCTGACCCGAAGTTGTTTCCCAGATTAGTCAGTGCGGTTGCTCCTAATCCCGAGGTGTTAAGCGGACTGCCAAATAACAGGTATGATATCGCTTTATTCTGCGCTTCGGGACCCTCCTGCTTGTTATCGTTATCATCCATCAGCGAAAGCGTAAGTTTAGGCTGGTAACGGGTACCTTTTATATCCAGTATCACGTACATTATTTCCTGCTGCTGGTCAACTGTCCTAATGTTTTTGTACTGTGCCTTTATATTCAAAGCCGGATTATTATAATCGCCGTTGAACTCGAGATAACTATCCCTTATCGAAAAGTTTTTGTAGAACCGGTAATAAGAATCACCTACTATATTAAGCCGCCCGAAGAGCTGGAACCTCCGGTCCGGTGTCTTATTATCAAGCCTTAGGTTACCCTGAAACTCTCCGTTCAATTCTTCCCGGGTTAAACTGTTCATGTTCACGTTCACTGAAATATTCTTTTCCATTAGTATATCAAGGTCATAGGTAATATAGTCCGCAACGGTAGGCTCCCGTTTTTCAAGGATGTAATTGTACCTTAGGAACGGGTCTAAACCGCCCACATCTTCTTCTGATACAGTTATGGTAGTATCAAGGAATCTGAACCCGGTGGAATCCGTGAGAATTCTGTATGTAAAATCATCTGAATATATATCATAAGCCAGGCTTGAAATTGCAGGGAAATATAATTTGGCGCTCTTAATTACCAATTGACCCGATACAAGCAGGTTCCTTAAATTTCCTTTTATCCTGATAGGCGGTGTACCTATACCCCCAAGCATCTCGCCGTAGAAACCAAACCTGTTCTGGATCGAAGAACCATCAAGGAAATACATATCTCCCTGTGTTGTAAGATCAATATCGTTAACACTTAACCCGGCAAAATTTATTTTGCCGAATACATCAATATGTCTTGCCTGATCCCTATCGTTATAAATAGAAAACCTTTCAACAATAAGATCTGATTTATCCGTTTTTAAACTGGTTTCAAATCTATAATACAAACCATTCCACGTAAAGAAGAGCCGCCCCTTGGTAATATTTGCATTACCCGATAATACAGGGTCCGCAATTGTACCCCTTGCCGAAATTTCCCCGTCAAGGAAACCCCTGAGATCGGTGAAATTTGGTATTGCCTTAGAGAAGAAGTTTATCTGGAAGTTCGTCGCCTTCAGGTTCAGATCAAGCGGGCTCGTTAACACAGTCATATATGTGGAACTATCGGGTGTTGCAAGGGGATTGTTAAACGGAACATTACCAGTTAACCTTAGCCTGCCCTGCCCCTGTGCGTTGCTCATTAAAACATCTGTCGCAAGGTTATTGTTTTCGTAATCTATGAACGCGTCAACTCTTCCTACCTTGTTGTTATCATATCGCAGCAAACTTGTATTCAGTTCCATTCCAAGTTTTGGGTTATCCATGTTGCCCTTAAATGTCAGCAATACTCTCCTGATACTGCCTTTGAACAAAACACTGAAATCATCATTTCGAAGTTTTTTATTATATAATGCCTCCGGGTTGTATATCAGGTTCATTATTGTTGGTATATCAATATTGTTAGCCTCTGCATATATATCACTGGAATCTCTGAATGAATAATATCCGCCGATATTCAGTTTAAGAAAATCTCCCGCAATTGAAAATTTATCAAAAATTATTCTCTGTTCAACAGAATAAGGATGGTAACTAACGCTCATCTTATCTGAATTGTGCGCGGCAATCCGGTTATAACTCGCAAACAGCGTATCTATATATAATGTAACAGAATCTGATGCCAGATCAATATTGCCGGCGAGATTTACTTTTATTACAGAATCCTGTTCAGCGCTTAAGGAATAATGCTGCAAACCATCGTTTAACCTGTAAACAAACTTAACACTATCATAGGTTCTGGTGCTCAGCCTCAGGGTATCGGCATTGAAAGTTATCAGTGAATTGAAAGAACCAAAATCGCCCTTTGGGGCATCCTTATAAATAGTGTAATTATTGAAATGTTTAAATTCCGCCTGTGTATTCCTTACAAGAAACACCGTATCTTTATAAGCAAAGTGGTTCAGATCAACCGTAGTCAATCCGTCAAATCCGGTGGCTGAATTTTTGATCCTGCCTTTAACACTGCCATCAAAATACATATCACTCAGGAAGAACAACTTGGATATAGCTTCAGGATTTTTTGTCTTTAGCTCATATGTAAAATCCATATCTGAAGTAACAACTTTTGTTACCTGCACGGGCATAAGTGTATCAAGCCTGAATTTCTTTGAAATTTCATTCTGGATCATTACAACGTTGCCGGCAATGACCTCGCCAATTTCAGCGATCTTGAAGTTACCTTTCGCATTGAAATCAACCAGATTAGAGCTTAAAGTTATATAATCATTTGCACCTGTTGTGGAGATCTTCAGGTCAATTGGTGTAGCCATAAAATCATAGTTTCCGTAATATGAGTTTGCCAGGTTTATGTTATATGTTCCTTCAAGGCCCTCCGGTGAAATTCCTTTACCGTTCACATCAAACGCGAAAGTTAAACTGCTTTTATCCGCGCTGTTTTTTGTGAATTCAGATATATCCAGATTGCGGACTTGCCCCTTCACAGAATAAACAGGATTGTTAAAATCCCTGATATTTACATTACCTTTCACACCGGCATCAAACTTTCCCGAAGCGTATTGCACATCCATTTCAACATTGTATCCTCTCAGGTTGATAACTCCCTGAGATCTGTCAATTTTCTGTTCAAGAAGTTTTGTATCCCTTAATTCATATTTAAGAGTAGTATTAATTACGCCAAGCTCAAAACCGCTGCCCACAGCTTCAACGTGACCGTTTATATCACTTTCCAGTTTGGGGTTTTTTATGACTTTTCCAATATTGCCTTTGCTTACATCCACAGAAGTACTGTAATTGAAATTTGCTGTCTTCAGATTCAGATTGAAAAAACCTTTTGCATTGCCAACCGATGATTGCACATCAAAAGTGGATTCAAAATCCAGCGGTTCACCTTTATATGAAACATTACCGGTAACTACTCCCACGTGCGTATAATCAGGTATTGGCAGCCCGGGCGTATATCGTTTTGTATCTACAGGGTCAATTCTGAATTCGTTGCTCTTCACATCAAACCAAAGATGTTCCGGGTCTATCAGATTAACCATCCTGCCCGAAAAACCCATATTAGTGTTCGGCGTTTCAATCCGGCATTTTTCTACAATTATATCATCAAACTTTCCTTTAGCCTTCAGTTCAAAAAATAAATTGCCGTTCAGGAAATCAACAGCCGGTAAAAATGCCTTCAGGTCATCAAAATCAAAGTTCTTACCAACAAGGCTCATTCTCAGATCTTTCCCTTTAAACGAGGGCAGTCCGTCAACTTTCATCAGGTCAAGTTTATCTATAAACACATAGTCCATCTGTACCCAGCTTCTGGATGTTTCTATGTTGAGCTTGTTTATTTCGGCCCTTGATTTGGAGATATAAAAATCACCCGAAAGACCTTTGAGATCAAAGCCGAAATTAGAATGGAAACCCAGGTGGTCGATCCATAACTGTACCGCATTCTTGTCATATTGCGCGCGTGTTTCAAGGGTAAGTGAATTGATCCTGAGATTATCAGTAGTAAAATTGGGGGCGTTTATTACTTTAAGATCTTTAACCGGCAGATCCTCCGGTTTGGATCCAAGCATTGTGAAATTCAGGTTTTCAACCCTGAGCCTGTTGACATTTATTTTCCAGTCAAACTCTGAGGAATCCTGAGTTGTATCTTCAGAAGAAAAAAGGTATGCGAAGTTAAACAGTGAGTCACCTTTATCACCTGGTATTCTTACAAAATTTACGGTAGGATTATGAACAACCGCCTCGGTAACTTCGACAGTTTTATTCATAAGTTCGAAAATATCGAAGTTAAGTTTAACCCTGTCAAGTTTTATCATCTCATCATGTTTTACTGTAAGTAAAACATCAGTTACAATAATTTCACTGAAGAAATTACCTTCAAGTCCGCCGATTTTTACTGAAGATTGTTTTTTGGCAAAGCTTTCATTGAGCATATCTGTCAGGTATTCTCTCACAAGATCCCGGAAAAATGATGTTTGTGTGACGGAAACCAGCAGCGTAAGGAAGAGAAGTAATATTGAAATTAATAGTATTAGCGAAGAAAAAAATCGGAATTTTTTCCCGCGCTTCGGAGCGCTGTTTTTAGAACCGCCTTCCGGCGATTTACTCACTTCGTTATTGCTTATTTTTTTTTCTTCAGCCAAATAGCAGTTATTTGCAGTAAAGCTCAGTAATTTTTTCTATGATATTTGTTGATGAATTGTTTTCAACAAATTTGATGCGTTTTATTTCGCCGCCTGCTTGCTTAACTATATCAGAGCCCACAATTTTATCTTCGGCCCAATCAGCGCCCTTAACAAGATAGTTTGGCATTATTTTTTTGATCGTATTGTATGGAGTATCTTCTTCAAATATCACAACATAATCAACAGGTTTCAAATTTACCAGCACGTACGCCCGGTTATCTTGAGTTACGATCGGGCGCTTATCGCCCTTTATCATTTTTACTGAACTGTCGGAATTCAATCCAACGATCAACACATCACCGCAATTCTTTGCTTCGGTCAGGTATTCAACATGTCCACGGTGAATTATATCGAACACACCGTTGGTAAAAACTATTTTTTTGTTCTTCGCCTTAAGCTCCTTCAAAAAATCCAGATCATCAGCGGCATTATATATATTTTTCAATTTCAAATTCTTCAGTTTTATCAATTACCAATGATTGACTTTCCCAGGTTCTCGGTTCTAGATTCTTATTTCACGTTTCACTTCTTACTTCTATATGAATCCAGCAGCGCATTTTTATAAATAGGAATAATTCCAACTTCTTCGCACACTATTCCCGCTGCCTGGTTTGCAAGCATCACTGCTTCAATGATACTCGCACCGCCTGCAAGCATAACCGCAATTGTCGAAATTACAGTATCACCCGCACCCGAAACATCGGCGACTCTTCTTGCCTTTGTGGGGATATTTAAAATTACAGTCTTGTTCTTTTCCTTATCAAATAACATCATACCTTTTTCGCCGCGAGTCAACACAAGATATTCGCAGTTAAGTTTATCGATCAGTTTTCTTCCCGCTTCCTTGACCGAAGCTTCACCATCAATTTTCATTGCCAGAATATCGGCTGTTTCTTTGCGGTTAGGTTTAAAAACTGTAACATCTTTATATTCAAAAAAATTGTGAAATTTAGGATCTACGTATACGGGTTTATTATTTTTCTTTGCAATACTTATTACATCCTGAATCAATTCTTTTGTTAACACGCCTTTATTGTAATCCTGTAAAATTACTGCGGCAAACTGTTTTATGTTGCTGCTCAGAAAGTTAAGTATCTTTTTTCCGGTTCTTGCTGTAATATCATCTTTAACTTCACTATCTACCCTTAATACATGCTGGGAATGAGCAATAACTCTCGTTTTTGCTGTTGTAGGTCTGCTGCTATCTTTAATTATGCCAACCGTTGAAAGTCCAAGTGACCTCATAACATCAAGGTAGTGTTTTGAATCGTAATCGGTTCCAATAACACCTATTAACACCGGTTCTGCTTCAAGCGCTTTTATATTATTTGCCACATTTGCAGCTCCGCCAAGCCTAAGCTCTGTTTTATCAATATCAACAACGGGCACAGGGGCCTCCGGGGAAATTCGCGAAATGGTACCATATACGTACTTATCCAGCATTACATCGCCAATAATGGCAATTTTTCTGCCTTTGGACTTCTTAAAAATGCCTTTTAACTTTGCTTCTGTAATATTCAATAGAAATTAGTGATTTTGCAAAAATGAATAAAATTAAGCAAATATAGGGCTTATTGATGGCTTATTCAATTGCAAATACTACACGTAACTATTTAATTTTTAACAAAAAAGGACAGTTAAGATATTGCCCTTACTTAAAGAAAAAAAATATGTTTATTTTACGACTATCATTTTTTTGGTATCAGAATATTTTTCAGTCTCAAGTCTGTAGAAATAAATACCGCTGGAAATTCCGGCAGCTGACCAATTCAAAGTGTAACTGCCTGCTGAAAGATCTCCCGAATGCGGAACTGCGATTACTTTACCGGTTAAGTCATAAACCGATATCTTTACAAATGCATTAACCGGTAATTCGAAACTGATCTTGGTTTCTGGGTTAAATGGATTTGGATAATTCTGCATCAATACAAACTTCTCAGGTACGGAATTACCATTCTGTATTACACCAATCGGATTCAGTGTATCTGAAAGAATTTCATTTTGCGAAAGATACGAAGATGCATATCCGCTTGCGCATATTAATTTCCAGATATTACTACCCATATTCACTGTACCGCTTTGTCCCGTTAACCATGATGTTGGTTTATTTGGTAACTGCTGCCACGTATTGGCACCCGGACTGAATACATAACATTCATTTGAATTTGTATTGAATGTATTATCAGTACTTCCGCCAGTCATTATGATTCCCCTGCTGCCCCATGAATGTGCGTCAAAAAATGATCTTGTCTGCCCGGGGAAGTTTGCACCGCGAGACCAAGTGATTACAGATCTATCACTTTGACTTATAACACCAACGTACACACTATCAAAATACTGCGCTGAACCAAAAGCAGATGTACCGCACATATAGATCAGGGTGTCACCGGTTATAGCAAAGCCGCCGAAGTTCCTCCTGGTTGATGAAGGAAACTGTGTTGCAGCTCGCCACTCATTTGATTTTGCGTTATACATGTACACTAATCCCGCGGATGATAATCCGCTTACTCCGCCGCCAACATAAATTATACTATCCTGGTAAGAAACGGCTTTGGCATCTACAATTCCCGCAGGAAAATTCGCCGCAGTGCTCCAGCTGTTTTGTGAAATGTTGTATTTTGCTACAGTATTGATTCCGGCGCCCGGGGGATTAATAACACCGCCAACAACATACAAACTATCGCCAAGTATTGTTGTTGCGCCGCCCAGCAATCCCGTTGGATGCGGAGCAAGTGTATCCCATGTATTTGTACTCACCCTGTAACGCTGCAGCGTTTTTATTATAGCATCATTTTGATTCCTGCCGGAAACTACATACAAATATCCATTTCCATTTGCTGAATAGCTTGCTGTATTTCCCGCACGAACCTGAATGGGAATATTCGAACCTGCAGCCCATACAGGTATTTGAAAACTGGATGAGTTATGGAACGATTTTTCAAGCAGAACTGCTCCTGTTAGAAAAAAAGAAATCAAAAAAAGGAGGACGGATTCAAGACGAAGGCTCTTTATCATAAATTTAATTTTGTGTTAAATTAATAAATAATAATGTGGATTAATTGGAGGGCGTAATTTTTATTGAAGCAATTATATTCAAATACCAGTATTGTTTCAAGGGCAATCTAAGAAATTATTAATTTTATAAACGCAGTATTTCAGCTATTTCAGACAAATTTAAACATTGAAAGCCTTTTGATTTTTGCGTATTTTTGTAGTTCTATGAAATTTACTAAACGAACTAATACCTGCGGCGAGCTAAGAGTTACCGATGAAGGCAAAACCGTTACATTGAACGGCTGGGTATCACAGGTACGTGATCTTGGCGGCGTCATTTTTATTAATTTACGCGATAGATACGGAATTTCTCAGGTTACGGTTAATTCCGAAAATAAAGATATCTACGATACTGCAAAATCACTTGGGCTGGAGTATGTTGTATCAGCTACCGGCACTGTGCAGAAGAGATCATCTGTAAATCCAAATATGCCTACCGGTGAAGTAGAAATACTGGCAGAAGGTCTTGAAATACTCAATACATCCGAAGTTACTCCGTTTGTTGTGGAAGAAGATGTAAAAGCATCTGAAGAGCTTCGCTTTAAATACCGTTACCTTGACTTAAGAAGAAAAAAGATCGCCGATAACCTTGTGTTAAGGAGCGATGTTTACAACATAGTACACAAATTTTTTGAACGTGAAAAATTTGTAGAAGTTGAAACCCCAATTTTGATGAAATCAACTCCCGAAGGCGCACGCGACTACCTTGTACCTTCACGGGTTCATAAAGGAAAATTTTACGCTCTGCCGCAATCACCGCAAACCTACAAACAGATTTTAATGGTAAGCGGCATGGATAGGTACGTGCAGATTTGCAAATGTTTCCGCGATGAAGATCTAAGAGCAGACCGTCAGCCGGAATTCACACAGATCGATCTTGAGATGTCCTTTGTTGAAGAAAATGATGTATTCAGGGTTGTTGAAGGCGTTATTTGTGATATTTGGAAAAGTGTAAAAGATATTGAGCTTCCTCAACCCTTCACAGTTATGAGCTATGACGAAGCTATGCAGACCTATGGCAGCGATAAACCTGACCTGAGAGTTAAGGGTGAGCTCAAAATTGTTGATATAACCGAAACTGTAAGAACAAGTGACTTCAAAGTTTTTGCCGATGCAATTTCAGCAAACGGAATCGTTGCAGGTATAAAACTTTCAGGGCAGGATGTTACAAGAAAGATCATTGACGGTTTGACTGATTATGTTAAAACATTGAAGTTCGGCGGACTCGGTTACATAAAATATAACGCTGATGGAACAACAGCTTCACCAATGCTTAAATTCCTGAGCGAAGAAATACAGGCAGGCATTAAAAGTAATTTTAACTCTGCCGGAGGTGATGTTGTTTTTATTCTCTCAGGCGAAAAGAAAAAAGTACTTTCCGGACTTGGCAGCTTAAGATTAAAACTTGCTGAGCAATTCAGTTTGATTGATGAAAACCGCGATGAATTTTTGTGGGTTAACGATTTCCCGCTCTTTGGTTATGATGAAGATTCAGGCACAATCGCAGCGGAGCATCACGCATTTACAATGCCGCATGACGCGGATATGAATAAGCTTGAAACAGGAAGCAAATCACCAAAGGAGAACATTGATCTGCTAACATCCATAAGAGCTACCTGTTATGATATGGTATGCAACGGCAGCGAATTCGGCTCCGGCAGCATAAGGATCCACAGAAGTGATATACAGGAAATGGTATTTAATGTACTTGAGTTAACCAGGGAAGAACAGGAAGAAAAATTCGGGTTCTTACTCGGCGCTTTCAAATACGGGGCTCCGCCCCATGGCGGTTTCGCATTAGGATTCGACAGGATCATAGCTACACTTTGCGGCACTAAAGATATCCGCGAAACGATCGCATTCCCAAAAACCACCAGCGCAGTTGGCTTGATGGATAATTCACCAAGTCCTGTTGATACAAGGCAGCTAAACGATCTTGGTATAACGATTAAAAATTAAATGAGTCATAAAATAGCAAATACAGAATTCGAAGTAATACAGTGCGATATAACTCTGCTTGATGTTGAGGCAATTGTGAATCCAGCCAACACATTTTTGATGCATAACGGCGGCCTTGCCGCGGCAATTGTAAAACGCGGCGGAAGGATAATCCAGGAAGAGTCTAAGAAGATTGGCAATGTTCCAACCGGCGGCGCTGTTATTACTACAGGCGGTAACCTGAAAGCTAAGCATGTTATACATGCAGTGGGTCCAAGATATAAGGATGGCAAATCCGGCGAAGCGGAAAAGCTTGCTTTAGCAGTAAAAAACTCACTGGAAGTAGCTGAATTAAAAAAGCTTAAGACAATCGCTATTCCGGCAATCAGCTCCGGGATATTTGGCTACCCTATTGAAGAAAGCGCAAAAATAATTGTTGATTCTGCAATAGAGCACTTCAATGCCCGAAAAAAAGCGAAACAAGAAACCACACTACAAAAAGTTGTGTTCTGTTTATTGGATGAAAACACTTTTTCCTTATTTAAGAAAGAACTGGAAAGTCACTTTAAAAAGAAATAAATTAATTACTAAAACTATAACAAAATAAATTCAAAATGCCAAAAACATTAGAAAAAGATTTAAAGCTTGAAAAATTCAAAGTGAAAGATATGTCACTTGCTGAATGGGGAAGAAAAGAGATCCGTTTAGCTGAAGCTGAAATGCCGGGTTTAATGGCTATCAGAGAAGAGTACAAAAATTCAAAGCCATTAAAAGGGGCAAGGATTGCCGGATGTTTACACATGACAATTCAGACCGCAGTGTTGATTGAAACACTTATTGAACTTGGAGCAGAAGTAAAATGGTCATCCTGTAATATTTTCTCTACGCAGGATCACGCTGCAGCGGCTATTGCCGCGGTCGGCATTCCCGTTTACGCATGGAAAGGCATGAACGAAGAGGAATTCAACTGGTGCATAGAACAGACTCTGTTCTTCGGTTCATTTGATAAACCGCTGAATATGATCCTTGATGACGGCGGTGATTTAACAAACATGGTGCTTGATGATTACCCTGAATTAATTGCCGGTATCAAAGGTATCAGCGAAGAAACCACAACGGGCGTTCACAGGCTTTATGACAGAATGAAAAATGGCACACTTTCTTTACCGTGCATTAATGTTAATGATTCAGTTACAAAATCAAAATTTGATAATAAATACGGCTGTAAAGAGTCACTTGTTGACGCTATCCGCCGCGCAACAGATGTTATGATGGCAGGTAAGCTTGCTGTTGTTGCAGGATACGGCGATGTGGGCAAAGGTTCAGCGCAGTCATTACGCGGCGCCGGCGCCAGAGTTATGGTTACAGAAATTGATCCTATCTGCGCGCTGCAGGCTGCTATGGATGGATACCAGGTTGTTACTATGGATGAAGCAGCCAAAGTTGCCGATATACTTGTTACAGCTACCGGTAATCTGAATATCATCACAGACAGGCATTTCAAATCAATGAAAGATAAAGCTATTGTATGTAATATCGGACATTTTGACAATGAAATTGATATGGCATGGCTGAATAAAAATTACGGCAATACCAAAGAAACCATAAAACCACAGGTTGATATCTACAATGTTGATGGCAAAGAAATAATTGTTCTTGCTGAAGGCAGACTTGTAAATCTGGGCTGCGCAATGGGGCATCCCTCCTTTGTAATGTCAAACTCATTCTCAAACCAGGTACTGGCACAGATAGAACTTTGGAATAATCATACAAATTACAAAAACGAAGTGTATGTGCTTCCAAAACATCTTGATGAAAAAGTTGCAAGGCTTCACCTTGCAAAGGTTGGCGCAACCCTGGAAACTTTATCACCTGAACAGGCTAAATATATCGGGGTTGAAGTTGAAGGACCGTTCAAAGCTGAGTGGTACAGGTATTAATTCAATTTTCAATTATCAATGTACAATGAGCAATTGATCATTGAAGATCAATATTTGATAATTGAAAAGCTAGCGTAGCTCAGCTGGTAGAGCAGCGCATTCGTAATGCGCAGGCCACCGGTTCGATCCCGGTCGCTAGCTCAAAAAAAAAGCAGTCACTTGTGACTGCTTTTTTTACATACATTTGTGAAATTCATCAGTCAACTTTCAGTACAATATATTCATTTTCACTCTTTGCCACTACAAAAACCCTGTCTCTGCCATTCGGCTTAATAATATGTTTTCCGGTAAACTCGCCGAAGGCGGGCAGGATACATTGCTTTTCGGTGAAATGAAAGCATGGCAGGCTGAGAGTTTGTTTTGCTTTACCCGTTAACCTTACTCCGGGATGCACATGCCCGCAGAAAACATAATCACATCCGTTAAGCTGAACTGATTCATCAAGCGGCTTATGAGTGAAGAGAAACCGGTTCCACAGGAAATACTTCTTATGCAGACGGATCTCAAAGTGATTGTAAATCTCATCTGACATAACATCATGGTTGCCCTTTACCAGATTTATATCAAGGCTGTGATGAACATCACGCCATGCGTCAAATAACCTCACATCATAGTTCACCCCGCTGTGGAACATATCACCCAGCACAAACAGTTCATTTACTTCCAGCTCCTTTATTATCTTATCCAGAGAAATGAGATCAGCCTCTGCAAGTCCCCCGGGTATTGCTATACCCGCGTTCCTGAAATGACCAACCTTACCCAGGTGAATATCACTGGCAATGAGGGTCTTATGCTTTTCAATGTAAATAGCTTTATAAGGAAGCAAAGTCAGTTCTTCATCAAAAAGGGTTATTTTATGAAAGTTATCCCGGTTAATATATTATAGATTTTAATTTCATATTAGTCTTTTTCATATTTCAGCTGCATTTTTCTAACCCTGTCTTCAAGCTTTTCTGAACTCATTTTTTCTCTCATGAAATCGACCATAATCGGGAATGCGAACGGTGTCGGTCTCCCCGGATGAGTTAAAATCACTTTCTGTTTTCTTATTCTTTCCAAAGCGATACGCAGCCTGTATTCTTCCAGCTGAAACTGAAGCATTTCTTCATGAGCCTGTTTTAACAGCAGGCTGCCGGGCTCATACTTACTGAATACCTCAAACAATAGCTGCGCTGATGCCTGGAGATTTTTGGTTGTCTTGTATTTCCCCGGGTAACCGGTAAAGATCAGTCCCGCAATTCTTGCAATTGGCCTGAATCTTCTTTTTGCAAGCTCACCGCTGTTAATGCTCTTATATATATCTTCTGTTAAGTTTTCATCCGAAAATAAGTTATTATTTATCGCATCTTCAATGGGAATTTCAGTATCACTCAATAATTCAAATCCGTAATCATTCATAGCGTAAGAAAATGTCATCGGCTTCAGCTGTGACATTCTGTATGAAAATATCGCTGCCATGCCTTCATGCACCAATCTGCCTTCAAATGGATACACGAACAAATGATGACCCTCATCCGTTTCGAATTTTTCAATCAGTAATTCATTACTCTTTGGTACCGCCGATCTTAACGCTTGCAGCGTAACCAGCGGCTTGATAGTTCTTATTTCAATATCTTTCGGGTTTGCTTCAAGCGCTTCGTTCAGTTTAACTCTAAGCATTTCTGTTAATCGTGATGAAAGGGGCATTCTGCCCCCTGCCCAGCTGGGGACGCGGCTGGAACGTTTTTTGCTTCTTCGTACAAATGCAGTGTTTTCCTTAATTGAAACAAGCTCAACATTTCTTCCGGCAAAAGAGAATGTATCACCTGTCTTCAGCGAAGCGATAAAACCTTCTTCAATTGAGCCAAGTCTTCCGCCGCTTAAGTACCGCACATTCATGCTTAAATCGCTGTCAATTGTACCAATAGAAAGCTTATGAAACAACGCTTTTCTTCTATCACTAAGCCTTAATAAACCCTCTTCAAAATTCACTTTACGGTACTCATCATAATTTTTTAAAGCGTCACCCCCGGTTGTTATGAATTTCATGATCCAGCTCCACTCATCATCCCGCAGGGTCTGAAATGCAAAGGTGGAATTAACCTCTTCATACACCGCGCTTTCATCAAACCCTTCTGAAACGGCAAGAGTAACCAAATACTGGATCAGCACATCATACGGCTTCAATATGGGCTGGCGGTCTTCAAATACTTTCTGCTCTATGGCTTCTTTCAACGCCGCGCCTTCTACCAGTTCCAGCGAATGAGTCGGCACAAAATATATCCTGCTCACAGCATCAGGCTGATGTCCGCTTCTTCCGGCGCGCTGAAGGAACCGTGCCACACCTTTTGGACTGCCTATCTGTATCACATTATCCACCGGCCTGAAGTCAACTCCAAGATCAAGACTGGATGTACATACCACAACCTTTAACTTTCCGTTATGAAGCGCTCTTTCAACCCAATTCCTCATTTCTTTATCTATGGAACCGTGATGCAGGGCAATTTCGCCCGCGAACTCAGGATAAAGTTCAAGAATTTTCCGGTACCAAATTTCTGATTGAGACCGCGTATTGGTAAATATCA
The DNA here is from genome assembly GCA_002344125.1 of Ignavibacteria bacterium UBA2360. Taxonomy (GTDB): domain Bacteria; phylum Bacteroidota; class Ignavibacteria; order Tepidaquicellales; family OLB5; genus OLB5. Next base: position 55,001 of record DDTQ01000002.1, read on the forward strand.
AAGTTGATTTGCTTGCGCGCAGTATCGGAATGATTTTATCTATCAGTCTTATTCCTAAGTGTCCTGCCCAGGGGAATTTTTCGACTTCATCAGGCAATACAGATCTTATCTCGATCCTCTTTTCAAGTTCCGCTCGGACTATTTTTGCCTTACCCTTATTTTCACCAAGCAGCACATCCATTGCTTCATCAAGGTTTCCGATTGTTGCTGATACACCCCACACTTTAAGCTCATGCCTTAAACCCCTCAGCCTTGAAAGAGCAAGTTCCGTCTGTACTCCCCTTTTCGATCCCAGGAGCTCGTGCCATTCATCCACAATTACAGCTTTCAATCCCTTAAAAAGACCCGGATATCCTTTTTGAGAAAGCATCACATGCACACTTTCAGGGGTAGTTATGAGAACTTCATGAAGATTTTTGTTCTGCCTTGCACGCGTGCTTTGAGTGGTATCACCTGTTCTTGTGCTTACCTGCCAGGGAATCTCAAGCGCTTCCAGTACATCTTTCATTGCCTTTTCTATATCTTTTGAAAGGGCTTTCAGCGGAGTGATCCACAGCATTTGGATACCGTTTGGTCGTTTCTTTTTATAGTCAGGGTTATGTATTATATACTCCATCACAACAGGCAGCCACAAAGCATAAGTTTTGCCGCTTCCTGTCGGAGCGTTCAGCAAACCGTTGTACCCATTTAAATAGTAATGCCACGCCTGCTTCTGGAATTCAAACGGCTGTCTGTTGTTCTGATTGAACCAATCGTAAATTATACTGTAAGCGAACTGAGTTCTATCAGTATCGGATCTCTCAATTTCGGCACTCGTGCCTTTTGAACCGGATTTATGTTTGGGTTTAACTGCCCGCATTTAAAATATCTTTCAGTATGCTTAAGTGACCGGCATCATCGGGCTTTTTATCTTTTAACCAACGGCTGATCCTGGGATTCCTTAAAGTTAAACCCGCTTTATGCCTCCTGGAAAAAAAAACTCCCTCAAACTGCAGTTCAAATACAAGTTCAGGTTTTACAATTCTCACCGGTCCGAATTTTTCAAGTGTGTTCTCTTTAACAAACAGTTCAATTTCTTTCAATTCATCAATACTCAATCCGCTGTTTGCTTTTGCAAACGTTATGAACTCCTCTTCATTCCATACCCCGAAAGTGAACTCACTGAAAACATCGCTTTGCGCGCCTTTCTGCGCATACAACATAACGGCAGTAATTGAATATGGCTCATTAACCATACTAACCCTGCTGCGCGGTGCCGAATAAACGGAATTCTTTCGTTTAAGTATTATTCCCCTGCAATTATTTTGATGTGAACTCACTTTCAGCTCTTCCAGAGATCTCATTGTTCTTATTTCGAGCACCGGTGAACAGAATAACACATCTGAATTTCCTGTGCTTGCTATTAACTTTTCAAGTAATACCCGTCTTTCGCTCAATGGTTTATTGCTGATATCCGCACCTTCATATTCCATAATATCAAATGCAATGAATGCGGCAGGCGCATCTTCTGCCGCTTTTGTTACAAGGCGTTTACTCAATCTGCTTTTCAGAATGTTGTACGGCAAAGGTTTTCCATTGCTGAATGCAATTATCTCTCCGTCAATCACAATTCCGCCGGGCAGGTGCCGGGTTAGCTCAAATAATTCCGGAAATTTATCTGTCAGAAGTCCATGCCGCTTTGACCAAATCAAAAGCTCATTATTTCTGTAAACCAGCTGCGCGCGTACACCGTCCCATTTCCATTCCGTTTGCCAGTCTCTTAATTCATCATTTCCGAAATCATAATTTGAAGGTTCATCAGTTGAATTGAATGGATAAACTCTCAGCGTTTCCTTGTACTTCCTGTAAAAGCTAAGTAGTGATCTAAGGTCTTGCTGAACCGGGTCTAAGTAGTGCAATAAGTGGTAAGCCGATACCTCTTCTAATTTGTATTTTGATTTAAGTACATTGACTATTGTACCGGGTTCTATTACCACCGAAAAACTACCTGAAATCATCCTGAGAAAATTGTATTTTTCAGTTGAACTTAGTTTCTGCATAATGATTAGAGCTTTTTCGGTTTTCGCTGTCCTTTCAATATCTTTCAGGCTCTCAACAAATTCCATAATTCCTGAAAGCGATAAGCCACCCTTACTATTATTTCCGGGCAGCAGCAGCGAAATCGTTTCGGATCTATCACCGCTTATCTGAAATGATTCTTCAATTAACCACAGCGGTATTCCGGAAAGCTCAGGTAAAATTTCCCAAAGATCCCCAACACTTAACTGCTTTGAAAGTTTCTTTCCTGAAAGCAGGTATAAGGCCCATAAGATATCACTATCCTCTGAGGAATCTATATATTCTCTCAGCAGCAGCTCTTTATATTCTGCATTACGATTCTCACTTAATAAAGAGCATAGTTCACTAAACCTGGTCAATCTTCTTTATCCTCCGCTGCAATATCGGTCAGTTCATAGGCGCTGATCTCATTTTCTCTGAGCCACTTTACATATTGCTTTGTAAATCCGTGCGTAGCAAAAACTTTTTCAGCCCCGGTTAATTTAACAGCCATGTTAAGCCCATCCCAGTCACAGTGATCCGAAAGAGCGAACCCGATATCAATCGATTGCCTGCCCCATGCCTTTCGTGTCTTCAGCCAGCCGGAAGCGTACCCAATCGAATATTTCCCGGTATCTTTGATTGAGCCGCCACCTGTAAATGAAGGCGGACCAATTACAATGTTACCCTTTAGTTCTTTGTAAGCCGTATTTTCGTTCAGCCTGTGAGTCTCCGGCAGCCCAAATTTGCTGTTCCTTAGTATTTCATTTACATCCTCAATAACAGGGTGAGTGAATATTTTACCTGTTGATGTATCCAGATGTTTCAGTATTCTCTGTGCTTTGCCAAGTGAGTATCCGCCGATAACAGATACAATGCCATTTTTTTTGTTTCTGAGCCACCAGTCATTGATTTTTTTATAAATAATTTCCTGTGGTTCCCATTTATAAATTGGCAGCGCAAAAGTTGTTTCCGTCACAAACACATCACATTTAACAGGTTCAAAAGGTGTACTTAATCTGTCATTTTCTAATTTGTAATCACCGCTTATTACAGCTATTTCACCGCAGCCTTCAAGCCTTACCTGTGCCGAACCGGGTACATGACCCGCAGGGTGCAGTGATATACTTATTCCGTTGATGTTTACTTTCCTGCCGTACTCCAGCTCCTGAACGTTTATTTTACTTCCTAGCCTGTGCCGCATCAATAATGCTGTTACAGGATGTGCCAGGTAAGAATCAGAGCCCCTGCGCGCATGGTCACTGTGTGCATGAGTAATTATTGCCCTGTTGGTTTTACCGGCAGGGTCTATGTAAATATCAGCTTGAGAGCAATACAAACCCTTTTTAGTGTATTTCAGTAATTTAGAATTCAACTGTATCAGCTTAAGTATGCTAAATTATCAATTAATCATATCACTTTAAAGTTCTATAATACATCATAATTATTTCATTGATAAGCATTTATTATCAAAGTATTTTTGTGCTTATAATTAAATATTGGAAAGTAAAACAAGAAAATACTTCTTCTGGGCAGCGCTTATTGTAGTTCAGGCTATTTGGATCTTCAATTCAGATGGATTCTATTTCATAGATGACTCCAGCCACTTTAACTATAACAGGCACTACTTTGATTCATACGAACAAAGTATTGGGGCATGGCACAGAATGGGCAGGGTTCTGCTCTTTACGCTTCCTGCGCAGCTTGGTTTAAAGGGTGTTCAGATAGCTTCGGCGGTAATTTTTCTTCTCACTGTATTTGTTGCATATAAAATACTCAAAGAGAAGAATGTACCATACGCGGAATGGGTGATCCCGGTTATGGGATTTCAGCCTGTACTTTTTAATATCTCTTATACCTCACTTGCGGAGCTTCCTGCGGCATTTTTGATAATTCTCTCTTTCTATTACTATCTCAAAGATAAACCAAAACTTGTTCTTTTTACCTCTTCTCTTATTTTTGTTTTCCGCACAGAATATTCATTCGTCTGCGCTCTTTATTTTCTTGTTTATTTGTACAGGAAGAAATTCAAAATTCTGCCGCTTGCATTAGCGGGCCCGGTACTGTGGTACCTTTATACAACTGCTATTACACTAAACCCTACGCAATTCTTCTATGATATGACACTGCACTCGCGCCTGCTTAAAATTGATGTTGGTGTTGACTGGTATTATTACCTGATGCACTCACCTAAGATCTTCGGATTCATACAGGCTGTGTTTTTTATCGGCGGAATTGTACTTCTTTATTTAAAAAAAGAACTGAAAGATTACTGGCTCCTTGTGCTCATATTTTTCGGTGGTATAGCTGTGCAGACATTACTTGCGCTAAAAGGGTTAAACCTTACCTGCAGCATTGGTCAGCTGCGTTATGTAGCTGTTGTGGGTCCGGCATTTGGTATTATTGCCGCGGTTGGTATAGGTTTTTTCTTTGCTAATATTAAACAGAAATCAGGCGCTTTGATCATAAGCTCAATATTTTTTCTGATCATGTTTATCCTGGGTCCGTATGCTACACCTTTTCACAATAAATTTGAAATTGAAAAGGTATCAGAAGATATTGCTCATTTTGCCGCAGAAAATTATCCCGGATATAAGATAATAACCAATATGCACCAGGTCGCAAATGCGCTGGATGAATCACAAACCGGCGGCGATAAGTTTACACTGCTTTCACAAACAAACCTGGATAAAACACCCAAGGCGCTTATTATCTGGTGCAGCTACCTGGAAGGTTCGCCATTTGTTGATGATGATGTTACTCTTAAGGAAATTGAAGCTATACCGGGCATTCAGCAGGTTAAGGATTTCAATAGTACGATCAATAATTGTTACAGCATTCCCCTGTATCATTTCCGCAAAGATGGAAGTGAATATACCATTTCGCATGCTATCATAGACTATATGGCCGCTGAACAAACAACCTGGGAAAATATTGATATCAGGGTATTCGTAAAACAATAAAACAGATTTTACCCATCTTTATATATATTGATTAATTCTTTTTATAAGCATATTTTTAACATGAATTTACGGAAAATTTATGCCTCATATAGATATTTTAAAGGCTGCTGAAATTTTTGTTTCAGATCTCTTCAGTGAAAAACTTTCACCAAATATGCTTTACCACAACTATTCCCATACCCTTGATGTAGTAAATAATACTGTTAAGATCGGTAAAAAATCAGGTTTAAATGAAAGCGAGCTTGAAATTGTTACGCTCGCTGCGTGGTTTCATGATTCCGGTTACGCTGTTACGTACAACGGCCACGAAGATGCGGGCAAAGATATTGCGTCTGCATTTTTGAAAGAACATAATTACAACCCTGATAAAATTAATATGGTAATCAATTGTATCAATTCTACCAAAATGCCGCAAACACCCCAAAACCTGATGGAGCAGGTTTTATGTGATGCTGATCTGATCCATTTTGGCCGTGAAGATTTTTTTGAATACTCTGATCTCCTGAAGTGCGAGTGGGAAACACTGGGCATTCAGCAAGTGAGTGAAGCTGAATGGTATAAAACAAGCGCAGAACTGCTTTCAACACACAGATTCTTTACACAATATGCCCGGAAAAAATTTTCTCAGCAGCAAACTGCGAATCTGCTGAAGGCGCAAAAAGGATACAGAAAATTGCTTCAGCTTTCAAATGAAGAGGCTGGTAAAAAAGCCAAGCTTGAATTTGAGAAACAGAAACTGGAACTGGAAAGACAAAAGATCGCTTCCAGAAAAGATGAAGAAAAACTGGCGGTTGAAAAAGAAAAGATCGCCTTTAAAAAAGAATCAGCAAAAGTAGCCGAGCGGGGCATCGAAACGATGTTTCGCAATACAGTAAGAACTCACGTGGAATTTTCAGCAATGGCAGATAGTAAAGCTAATATAATGATCACGGTAAATACCTTAATCATCAGTTTGATTCTCACAAACCTCTTTTCTGAGATGCAGGAAGATTCACAATTCTTTTTGCTGATTCCAACTGTTATGCTGCTTGCGGTTTGTTTAACCTGTATTATCTTTGGAATTCTTGTTACAAAACCAAAAATTTCCCCGGGTATATTCTCTCAGGATGATATTAAAGCCAGAAAAACAAATCTGCTCTTCTTTGGTAATTTTTTTAATATGCCCTTAACGGATTTTCAGTGGGGAATGGATGAAATGATGCATGATAAAGACTATCTATACAGTTCTATGGTAAAAGATTTCTACTTTTTAGGACAGGCAGTCGGCAGAAAATTTAAATATCTGAGAGTTTGTTACAGCATTTTTATGTATGGCTTGGTTATATCTGTGCTGGCGTATATTGTGGCTATTCTTTTAAATTATTCAAGCACGCCCCCGGTTTAAATTCACCCAAGGAAGTGTGCTGAAAGTTTCTCTCTTTCCACAGGTGTGGTAATTACTACTATACTGCATCCTTTTTCGAGTATATGATCTCCTTTGGGACTGTAAGTCCAGTTATCCCTGTACAATATTGCCAAAATCAGAGTATCAGTAAATTTCCCCATATCAATATCAGCTATTCTTTTTCCCGCGTACTTTTCCTGCATTTTAATCTCTTCAACCCTCAGGTTTTTATCTTTATCGGCCAGCATCTTATCAAGGAAACTGACAACAGTGGGTCTTACCATCTCTGATGCCATTCTCATGCCTGCAATAAAATTTTCTGTTATGACCGTATCTGCGCCCGCCTTTTTCATTTTTTGCTGGTTAGCTGCTTCAAGGCACCTGGCAACTACACGTATTTCCGGATTTATGTACTTTGCGGTCAGACTGATAACAAGGTTCTGGTTATCATCACCGGTTGAGGCAAATATACCCGCGGCGTTCTTTATTCCTGCTCTTTCAAGTACTTCTTCAAGATCTGCATCACCCACTATTGCTATCAGCGCGGGATATTTTTCTGAAACGAACTGGATAATTTCTTCATCATTATCTATCACAACGCAATCTCTTGAGGTTGAATAGAGTTCATGCAATATCACCGAACCTACCCTGCCGGCTCCGCAAATTATATAATGCCCTGAAAGTTTCTTTATGCTTTTTTCCATTCTTCGTTTTTTAAAAGTTTCCTTTAACTGGCCTTCAACTATTAATGCAGTAAAAGTTGAAATTATGTATGTGGCTGTTCCTATTCCCGTAAAGGCTATTAGTATTGTGAATAATCTTCCCCAGTTGTTGTTGGTAAGATCTATAATTTCTCCGTACCCAATTGTAAGTATTGTTATAACAGTCATGTAAAAACAATCCAATAAAGTATACTTCCCGCCGCCTACAAGCCAATAACCTGATGTACCTGTTAATAACACTATAAAAGCAGCAAGAATGGTATCCGGAATTTCCTTAACAAATCACTGGTCATCTTAACAAATTTTAACTAATTGTCATTTCAAATTCAGTATTATTATAAGTTTTATTTAGTTAATTTTGTTATTCTTATGATCAATCTATTTCTTTGCAGGCATGCTAAGTCAAGCTGGGCTGATACCGGTTTGCGGGATATTGAACGCCCATTGAACGAACGCGGTAAGTTCGATGCTCCGCTTATGGGTGGAATACTCAAAAACAAGCAGGAATCAGCAGATTTGATCTTATCGAGCCCTGCTAAGAGAGCTTTCAAAACCGCAAAAATTATTGCGGAAAAGATCGGCTATGATCTGAAAGATATCGAAATTGAAGATGATCTTTACATGGCGGGTACCAATGATTTTTTAAATGTACTGGAAAAAATAAACAGCAAAAACAAAAACATCATGCTTTTCAGTCATAACTTTGGTATTACTGATTTTGCCAATTATATAAGCAATTCAAAGATCGCCAATATACCTACCTGCGGTATAGTAAAAATAAATTTCTCTTTCAGCGACTGGAAAAAAATAAAGAACAACAAAGGTACTCTTCAGTACTTCATTTACCCAAAAATGTTTAAACATGGATCATAAATTTTTAAATAGAGAGCTAAGCTGGCTATCATTCAATCACAGGGTATTGCAGGAAGCAAAAGATCCTTCTACGCCGCTGTATGAAAAAATTAAATTCCTTGCCATCTTTTCTTCAAACCTCGATGAATTTTTCCGCGTCCGGGTTGCTTCCTTAAGATCACTGCTTGATCTGAAGAAGAAAACTCAGAAAGAACTGAAGTTTGATGTAGAAAAACTGCTTGCCAAACTTCACAAAACAGTAGTGAAAATGCAGGAAGAATACGGCGAGACTTTCACAAAAGTGATAAAGCCTGAGCTTGAACAAAACAACATCTTTCTTGTAGATCATACGCAGTTGAATACTGTTCAGAAAGAGTTCGTTTCAGAGCTATTCAACTCGCAGGTAGTACCGCATATTATGCCAATGATAATCGCGCGGAAGAAGATAACTCCGTTTCTGCGCAATCAAAGGCTTTATCTTGCAGTTAAACTTTCTTCCAAGCTTAACAGCAGAAGTGATAAACAGCTTAAACACAAAAGATACCTTTCTGCGATAGTTGAAATACCAACAAACCACATAGATAGATTCATTCTGCTCCCTAAAATAGGCAACAACAATTATATCATGTTCCTTGATGATATTATCCGTTACTTCCTGCCAAATATATTTTACGGATATAATGTCCATGAATCATTCGCGGTAAAGCTCACACGCGATGCGGAGCTTTACATTGAAGATGAATTTTCAGGAAACCTGCTGGATAAAATGAAGAAGAGCCTCGCTAAACGCTCCAGCGGAGCCCCTTCACGGTTCCTGTATGATAGGGCAATGCCTGCATCCTTTCTGAATTTTCTCAAAGAAGCCCTGCTTCTTTCCGATGAAGATCTTTACCCCGGTGGGAAGTATCATAACTTCAGCGATTTTTTCAGTTTCCCTAACCCCGGAATGAATGAGCTGAACTATCCCGAAATGAAACCGCTTCGCTCGAAAGCGCTTGATTCAGAAAAAAATCTATTCACATCTGCATCAGAAAAAGACAAACTGCTGTACTTTCCATACCAATCTTACGATTATGTAATTAACGCTTTCGAACAGGCGGCCAATGATCCTGATGTAAAATCTATAAAAGTTACTCAATACAGGGTCGCAAAAGATTCCAGGATCGTAAACGCTCTAATTAAAGCTGCGCACAGAGGAAAAGATGTAACCGCGTTTGTAGAAATTAAAGCCCGCTTTGATGAAGAGATAAATATCAAGAGCGCCGAAGAAATGCAGAAAGCCGGAGTTAAGGTGTTATATAGTCTCCCCGGACTCAAGGTGCATGCTAAAATAGCATTAATTACCCGTGAAGAAAACAATGTTATAAAAAACTATGCCTATCTTTCTACCGGCAATTTCAATGAAAAGACCGCCAGACTTTACACTGACTACGGTTATTTAACCGCAAACCCGGAGCTGACTGAGGAAGTTGCCAAGGTTTTTGAAGCCCTTGAAGGCAAAGAAATTAATTACGAATTCAGGCATCTGCTTGTTGCCCATTACGGCATGCGTGAAGGATTTCAGGCTTTGGTAGATAATGAAATTGCGTATGCGCAAAAAGGAATGCCGGCAGCTATTACGATCAAACTTAACAGTCTCGAAGATGAACGCATGATCAAGAAACTTTACGAAGCCAGCTCTGCCGGCGTTAAAGTAAACATGATCGTACGGGGAATATGCTGCCTTATACCGGGTATTAAAAATATGAGTGAAAATATCAGGGGTATCAGCATAATTGATAGATTCCTCGAACATGACCGGGTTTATATGTTTAATAATGGGGGAAATGAAAAGATATTTCTTTCAAGCGCTGACTGGATGAAACGAAATTTGAGCAGAAGAATTGAAGTTGCTTTTCCTATATACGATGAAGACCTGAAGAATATTATTAAGCATATATTGAATATCAAACTTAATGACAATGTGAAAGCCAGAGTAATAGATGAAAAGCAGACTAATAACTATGTTACCGGTGAAAGCACAACCGCTCACCGCTCTCAATACGAGATCTACGATTACATGAAGAGTTTTAAATAAACTCTCACAAAAAATTGTTCTATAAGGCTTATATTATTCGTGTAAATTAATGAAACTACCGGCGGCAATTCTCATTTCGATCATTCTTCTGAACATAACAGTTTATTCAGATTCCACGTTCACAAAGAGGTCATTTAAACCCAAGAAGACTAACATTATTCAGGATCTTGGTTATGACCTGAAATATTTCGCTATAGACTGGGGTGCCTTCTTCGCTTCTCCATTCACCAGCAAAAAAAATCTGATAATATCATCATCAGTTGTTGCAGGAACAGTCCTTTCATCAACACTGGATAAAGATATCAGGAAACATTTTTCAGTCCCCGGGGAATCAAAATACAGCGGTACTTTTCTTGATGGACCAATATTTTACGGCTATGTTCAGTATCCCAGCATTTTAGGAGGCGCGATGTACACAATAGGGCTGTTAGCCCGCGAGAGCGAACTGAGAAAAACAGGCAGAATGCTGATCCAGTCACTGGTTTATTCAGGCACGGTAACAATGGCTCTCAGGTACGCAACAGGCAGGCACCGGCCGTTCAGTTCATCCGGCAATCAATATGAATTTTCATGGTTCAATTCCGCAGGCGATACGCAATCCTTTCCTTCAGGTCATACCGTGGTTGCGTTCGCAACTTCAACAATTCTTGCAGAGCAGATTGATACATGGTGGGCAAGGGGTATATTGTATTCTTTTGCCGCCTTAACAGGTTACGCAAGGATGCACTACGATAAGCACTGGTTCAGCGATATATTTTTTGGCGCAGCTTTGGGTTTTGGTTCTTCTATGTTTGTAATTCACCGTGAGCGTGACCGGGAAAAGAACGAACGACAAAAGCAGAAAAAGGGCGGTGGATTTTCATTTTCACCCACAATGAACGGGTTTAACATAGTCTATGGCTTTTGATCTAGAAAGTAAAACCTGTCCCAAAATAAAACGCCTGCTTTATTTCCTTTGATGCCGCATATGTAAACCTGAATGCTATATCCCTGTTCAGCAGGAACATAAATATACCGCCGCCGTAACCCGTATGCCAGAGATTTGAAGTTTCACCCTTAACAAATACCCTGCCTGTTTCAGCAAAAGTGAATATTCCAACAGTTTCAGGCAGTAATATATTCATATCAAAAAGCTTCAGCCTAAGCTCCGCTGATCCAAGTATTGAGCCATCCCCTGCGAATCTCTCACCCGCGAATCCTCTGAGCGATCCTGAGCCTCCCAGGAAAGCAGATTCAAAGAATGGGAAATCACCAATCAGCTTTTCTCCCCAAAGTCTTACTCCCAGTGTAATATTCTGCTTATACCCCAAATAGCCCCGAAGGTCTGCTGAAATTTTAGCAAAATTGTAATCTCTTTCAAACAAAGAAGGAAAATATCTGCCGCCCAGCTCAAAATAGTACCCTTTAAATGGCGCAGTCTTATGATCTCTCTTATCATAAATAACACCCCCTGAAATTCCAAGCAGGTTAACCGGCTTTGCGGTAACTCCGGTCATTGAAAATTCTATTTTGTCATTCGGTTTTACATCGAAATTCTTGTAGATAATTCCCGCATTGAAACTGTACGCTCGGTTCACGGGGAAACTAACCGAAGGATCGATTATATATTCTTCATGAATTACTTTGTACAAACCCTCATCATAAAGATCGCTGTTAAAATTTGTATTATTCCCCCTGCCGAAGTAATTATTGATCTCTAGTCCTGACTTTCTGAAATGAAAATTTAATTGCGAGTTTTTAATAATACCCCTTAGATCTATGGCCAGATCAGTTACCAACCCTGTAATATCTTTCTTTTTAGGTGCGTACCCTGCGGAAAAATTCACTTTATAAAGGTAAGGATCCATTCTGAATCCATATTTTCTATAACTGTAAGCGCCTCCAAAAAACGGACCAATATCAGGATTGAACATAAACAAAGGATAAAAACTCCCCATACCAAATCTATCCGGCGGAGCTGCCGGGTCGTATTTCAGATTTGCCAGTTGTTCTTCATACTTCTTCTTTTCTTCTTTTGATATGTTTTTCTTCAGACTTTTGAATTTGCCGTTAAGCTTATCGTACTCCGTTATGTACTTTTCATTATCACGCGTAACATCTCCTTCGGTTTCCGACTTTTTTCCATCATCGTAAAACAATACATTTTCACCGGATGTATTTTTGATAATATCTTTTCCATCACCGCCGATAATTCTTATTTTAGGAGGATTGTCTGACTTTCCGGTTATTACCACCTCATCATCGCCATCCTGCAGGTATATCCTTATTTCTTCAGTGATCTCATTATTGAATCGCTTCTGCTTTGATATCTCATCTTTACCTTTTACTTCATCGCTTTTGATTTTGAATATCGTGATCTCCGTGAAATCGTTATTATCACTTGCAGGTTCATAAGTATTTGTCACCGGATTGAAGCCAAGCCTTACCAAATCATCTTTATCGCTCAGGTAGATATCCACTACGGAATTAACCAGTACAAAATATTCCATTGAAGCTTCCCTGAGCCCATCTCTCCTGGAAATAAGCTTTGTTAAAATTTCATCCTTTGCCTTTTTATAAACTTCCGGCGGCAGTTGTTTCACTGCGTTGTTTATGACTTCATCAGTCAGTTTGTTTACCACTTCATTTGTAACTTCTTCCCAGGTTTCTTTTGAAACAAAGCTCAAAAAACGCTGATCTAAATACCTGCCGCTCCATGTCATATATCTCAATTTTGGGTAACTGTACCCAAAGTTGTTTAACTGTGGAATGTTCTGCTCGGCAATAAATGGAAGAAGACCGTCAAATTTCGCAAAAGCCTGGTCCCTATCCATAGGGAAAGGTTTATATACCTTGCTCTGGCCGTCTTTGTATCTAATCCATTTCCACTGATCTTTATGCCTGTCCCAATCCCCCAAAAAAATATCCAGCAGCCTCGCCTTTAAAAAGGCGCGGCTATCAACCGATTCATCGCTTTCCTTGTTAAGTCTATCCAGCAGCTTTACTGTGCTTATAACTTTATCTGAACCCTCAAACTGAGCCTCATCCGGAACAATTTCCATTATTCCCAAAAGTCCGCCGAATTCTTTTTGATACTCACCAAGCTGAGTGTCATCAGGAAGTAATACGAGCGTGTAATCTGAGTGATATACTCCGACTGCGTCAAGTATTGGGTTCACAACAAATCCGGCGTACGGATTTGATGAACTTATCTGGTCCTGGATAATATCCTTCGCGATCGATTCCTGTAATTCTATGGGCAGCGTCTTTTTAGGATCTTTATCCAGTGAACGGAATTTATACTCCTTGCCATCTCCGCCTTTGAACTTAAGCGCTTTTGTCTGCAGGCCGCCGCCCTTTTCAGTGGGTGTTAAGCCGCCCCCGTACTTTGAAAGATCTGCTACACCAACTTTAACCGGGGTTGACCAAACATCACGCCAGTGCGCGCCAAAGAACAATTCATGAAGCGCGCCGGCATCATAATGTTTACCCGGAATTACCGTCTTGTATCCCGAAAACCATTCTGCGCCTGTTTGGGAAAATATCCCTGAAACCAGGATTAAACTCGAAGTAACAAAAGCAAAAAAATTTTTTTTGCTCAATAGCATTTTGCCCCCGGTAATTTGATATATCACTATTTGAAAAGTTATTGCGGTTTTACTGCAGGTAAAAAGTAAAGCTTTTTATTTATTCAATCCGTAAACAATGAAATATGGTTCTTTACCTCTTCCTTCATTGCTGATGTAAAGCGTCCCGTCGCTTTTAAATGCGATCCCTTCGGCTTGTATGTGAACTTTTTCCGGCAGATCTGCCTGGTCTAAAACTTCACCGGCTTTTGATATTTCAAGGATAGTATTGCCGCTTGCGGCTATAATATAAAATGAACCGCTGAGCGGATTTTTTGCTATCCCTGAAGGATTAAACTTTCCTTCAACACTGTTATTTTTTATATCCTTGGCGGATATTACAAATCTTGGTATTTCATCAAGCTCAAGGTTATCCAGTGAAAATGTGTACACAGTTTTATCTTTGCCATACTCTTTTCCGCCTGAGCCTTTACATGCCAGAAGTAACGAATTTGTTTCATTATCATAACATAAGCCTTCAACATCGTTTTTACCGCTCAGGAATGTTTTGTACGTTTTAAACTTCACAAGTTCACCGTTACTGCCTTCGCTGAACTCGTATATCTTGCCGTTTGATTCCACCAAATAGAACTTACCCTTTGCGTAAGCTATATCTTCAAAATCCCCTTTCACAGTCAGAAAACTCCCGATCGAAAACTTCTTGATTACCTTTCCGCTTTGCGGATCAATTTCAAAAATATCACCATCCTCATCACCGTGCGCAAACATTCTGTTATCGTTTGTAAAGGTTATCCCCGAAACTTCCATGAGTTCGGGAGGCAGCGCAATTTTCTCGGCAGATACATTCGATATATCATACTCGTTCAAACTACCCTTGCCGCCCGGGATATTTTTTCTTGAGATCTGTTCCTTTTCTGTACTGCTTTTATCCCTGGCCTGGTCTTTTTCCCTGGTTTGCTTTTTTCCATCACATGCCGCCAGAGAAAATAAAGCAAGTATTAGCAGCAAATTCAGGAATTTGTCTCGATATTTTTTCATAATACATGCAAAATATGTATAAATTTGATGCATTTCAATAATACTCAATTGCCTAATAATATCTAATTTAATGATCTCAGGAACAATCAGAATCTTCACAAGTATAACATGAAAAGGCCGATAAATGAGCCCGGTAAGGAGGAGATCATGAACGACGCAATAACACTCATAAACAATGATAAGTACGGAGCCCCTGAGCTCAAAAAAATGCAGCAGGGTTATACCCTTAAAGGATTTATTGTTGCGGTAACTATTCATGTTGCCTTAATTGCGGCTTACATGCTGGTTGGCTACATAAATCAATCCAAAGCCAAAGAAATACCGTTCAATCCGAAGACACCTATCATTTTGACTGATGTTGATTTCACTCCGCCGCCTATTGATGAAACCGAAATACCGCCGGTGAAGGAAGAAGTTATACAGAAAGTGAAAGATCTTTCCTCACTCCAGCCGGAACCCGTAAGGAAAACTGACGCGGATGATGTTGTCTTAAAAACTCAGGATGAGCTTAACAACATCAATACAAATACTTCAAGAACCGGTGATACAATAATAATTGCATCGAACAATAATGTTAAGATCGATGATATTAAAATTGATGACATGATAAAAGATGTTATAAAAGAAGCTCCCAAAGATGTTTACGGAATAAGCGAAGTTGATGTTGCGCCTGAATGCATAAACTTATCACAGGTAAACTCAGAAATGAATTATCCTGAACTTGCAATCGAAACAGGAATGCAGGGCAAAGTAACAGTGAAGGTTCTTGTTGGGCCCGATGGCAATGTGATCAAGCTTGGCAGTTTAAGCGGACCCGAAGTGTTCCACAGTGAAGTTAAAGATAAAGCCGGACAGCTTCAGTTCACACCCGGTCTGCAAAGCAACAAACCGGTTAAGGTTTGGGTAAGTGTACCGTTTAACTTTAAGCTGAAATAAAATACTTAAAAATTACAGAATTCAAATCTTAAATCTATGTAAAAAATAGATTTAAGATTTTTTTTTATCCCCTTAAAACGTTAATTACATTCGATATTTATATTCCTATTTTGAAACAGAAAATCATTCATACTTTTTTTGGAATATACAGAGAATAATCACATCATACCGGCTAAAGAAAGATTCAGAGACCTGATCGAGGGTTTGAATGTAATTACCTATGAATTTGATCTGCATCTGCACCGGTTCACATACATAAGCCGTATGGCGGAATCAATTTTAGGTTACGCCACTGATGAATGGTTTAAAAAGGGATTTTGGTTCGATCATCTGCACAACGATGACAGGAACTGGGCTTCAGAATTCAGCAGGTATCACATCTCCCAAAACAAAGATCATGAATTTGAATACAGAATGCTGGCATGTGACGGCACAGTGAAATGGTTTAAGGATATTGTTTCAATTACATATGATAACAATTCCCCAAGATCGCTATACGGGGTTTTGATAGATATGACCGAGAGGAAACAGACCGAAAAAGAGCTGCTTGCTAGCAAAGAAAGATATAAAACCCTGCTTGAACAGCAAACAGAAATGATAACACGATGGCAGCCCGATGGCACATTTACTTATGTTAATGATGTGTACTGCAATTACTTCAATAAGACCCGCGAAGAACTTATAGGCAAAAGATACATTCCACAAATGCCCGTCGAAGACCTTGAAAGATTTTCAAAATTTTTCGTTTCCCTCGATAAAAATAACCAGGTTGGACAGTTTACTCACAGGGTCATAAGACCCGATGGGGAAATACGATGGCTCAGGTGGACAGATACCGCCATACTGGATGATAACGGCAGGATTATTGAATATCAGACTGTAGGCCGGGATATCACCGCAAGGAAACGGGCTGAAGTTGCCCTCAAAGAAAGTGAGCAGCAGCTCCAGTCAATCTTTGATAATGCGCCAATTGGCATGGCGTTAACGGATATGAGCAAAAGTTTCCTGAAGGTAAACAAAGCATATTGCGATATAACGGGTTACACAAAAAAAGAGCTGCTCACAAAAACTTTTGAAGATATTACTCACCCCGATGATCTCGATCTTGATGATGACGTGTTTTCTAAAGCCGTAAACGGTGAAGGAACGCAATTTCATTTTGAAAAAAGATATATCCACAAAAACGGCAAAACCATACATGTAGAATTAAGACTGAATGTCTTAAGGGATTCAACAGGTAAGCCTTACCAGCAAATAGCGCAGGTAGTGGATATTTCAGAAAGAATTGAATCTGAACAGAAACTCAGGCAAACCCAGGCAAGGCTGACTGCGGTACTAAACAACCTGCCCAATGTGGCTATATATGAATACGGCGAAAACGTAAATTTTGTATCGGAAAACATAATGGATATTCTGGGCTATCCCGCTGAAGAATTCATGAAGAACGAATCACTTTTCAGTAACCTGATGCTTGAAGATGATATCATAACCTATGATCAGCAGGTTGCCGAGTGGAAACGCCGCGGAGCGAAAGGAGTTATCAGCAACGAAATAAGAGTACGGAACAGGAATAATGAGATAGTTTGGCTCGAAGACCATATGTATGAAGTGAACCCTGAAAACGCGAAGCCGTATTATTCAGGCATAATGATAGATATTACCCAGCAAAAGAAAACCCAGCTAAAGATGGAAGAAACCGAAACCAAACTTTCGGCAATACTGAAAAATCTTCCAAAAGTCGTCATTTACCAGTCAGGGCTGGCCAATGACTTCATTTCTGATAATATTTCAGAAATGATAGGCTACTCACCCGCAGAAGTTCTGGAAAGTAAATATTTCTTTGGAAATATCATGCACCCCGAAGATCTGCCTTCCGTAAAATTGGCACTTGCAGGCTGGAAGCAATCCGGTGACAGCGGGATCCTTAATATGGAATTCAGAGTAAAAAAGAAAACCGGCGGTTACATATGGATAGAAGACCATATGTTCAGGGTTAAAGTGAATGAAAAGGAATCTTACCTTTCAGGGATATTGATAGATATTACGGAAAGAAAAATAGCAGAACAGAAAATAAGCCGCTCCTTGAAAGAAAAAGAACTGCTGCTCAAAGAAATTCATCACCGCGTTAAAAACAACCTGCAGGTCGTATCAAGTCTGTTGAAACTGCAATCAGGGTACGTAAAAGATGAAAGCTCTCTTGATCTGCTTATAGATAGCCAAAACCGCATACGCTCAATGGCCCTGGTACATCAAAAACTATACCAATCCAAAGATTTTTCAGAGATTGATTTTTCTGAATACCTGAAACAATTGACCGAACATTTACTGCATGTTTTCAAATCCAGGCAGGGCGATATCAAGATCGCAGTTGAAGCGGCAAATGTGAACCTCAGTATTGATCTGGCCATTCCCTGCGGTTTGATACTTAATGAACTTATTTCCAATTCTCTTAAATATGCTTTCCCGCCCGGTAACAAAGGGATTATCACGATTAAATTCAAGTATCAAGAAAGCGGGTATGAAATAATTGTAAGTGATAACGGTATCGGTTTCCCTGAAGATATCAACTACAGGGATACCAAATCGCTGGGTTTGCAATTGGTAAATACGCTTGTGGGGCAAATTGAAGGTACTATTACAATGAAAGTCAGCTCAGGTACAGAATTTACAATTCAGTTCCTGAAAAAATAAATTACTTCCCGAAAACTTCTTCAAAAGTTTCTCTTATCCGGTCTCTCACTTTTCTGTAAACAACTTTTTTCTCTTCATCGCTTCCTGTTGCATTAAAAGGGTCTTCAAATCCTTTATGGAGCCTGTGTTTCACTTTCCCCGTAAAGACCGGGCACACTTCCTTTGCATTATCACACACAGTAATTACGTAATCAAAATCAATCCCCGTAAATTCGTCAACTTTCTTGGGATTGTGCCCGGATATATCGATACCGATCTCCTTCATTACTTCCACCGCATGGGGATTAACATTTTTTTCCGGCCGCGTTCCGGCTGAATAAACCTCAAAATCCGCGTCTATTGACCTGATAATTCCTTCCGCCATCTGGCTGCGGCATGAATTACCCGTACATAAAACCAGTATTTTAGCTTTCATTTTTGTATTAATATGATGAAATTAAATATGTTTGATAATTGTTATATTTTCAAACCAGGAATTTATGGCAAAAAGTTTAATTATAATACTATTTATCATTCTATCCATACTTCTGGGGTGCGGAAGCTATGAAAGCGATATCAAACCGGATGCTGCGGATTCTATTATCACGCGAAATGATATCAAAGAGAGTCTATCTGAAATTGAAGAGATCTTTCCGGGGTCAGATTATAGTTCTGTTATAAGAGAGCACTCAGATCAGATTCCGGATGGAATGTCTGTAACAAAATTCAGGCATTTTGTTATCTTTTCTGATATGAACGATGAATTAACCTATAAGCTCATTGATAATGATATAAGAAATGCAAGCGATGCCATGACAAACAACTATGTAAATAAACTTCCTGATGTTGTTACTCCCGTTTACCTCTTTGAACAATATGATAAATATAAAGAATTTGTAATGGATAATTATGATATTGATGAAGATGATATTTCACCCTACGGTTTCTACAAGATATCTAAAAATGTGATTGTTGTTCGCTATGTCACCTGGAAAGGAAGTATTACCCACGAAATCACTCACAGGTTCATAAAGGCAGATTTTCCGGAAGCTCCTTCCTGGTTTGATGAGGGTTTCGCTTCACTTAATGAAAAAGCGACATTCAGGAACGGGAACCTGATCGCTGATTTCAGCTGGAGAATTATCCCCTTAAGAAGAGCCATCAATGAAAATACTTATACCGGATTAAAACACCTAATGCAGACAAATGATAATGAGCTTTACGGTAAGCGGACTTCATACTACTACGGGCAATCCAGGTATTTATTAATGTATCTTCAGGAAAACGGCCTGTTTGAAAAATATTACAGGAACTTCAGAGATAATTTTAACAAAGATAATACAGGCATTAAGCAGCTGGAAGCGGTAACAGGTAAATCACTTAAGACCCTTGATGCGGAATTGCTTGACTATATAAAAAGTTTTAAGGAGTAGTACTTATCCCGCAATCTCTTCGGCGGCTTCTTCTCCTGTTACGATTGCGCCTTCCATAAATCCCTGCCAGTCAGCTAAATGTTCACCGGCAAAGTATGTATTCTTGAACTTCTTTTTCAGAATTGGCATAACCGTGAACCACTGACCTGTTCCGTATAATGCGTACCCGCCTTTTGTATATTCATCCATACCCCAGTAATAATTGACATGTGAAACAATTTTATCTTTTACATTTCCAAATGCTGTTTTTAAAGAATCATTTATCATGTTTGCTTTAAATTCTTCATTTTGTCTGGCAATTACATCTGCCTTATCGCCTATTGTATATGATATCAAGGCACCTTTGGTGCCGGGCTGATTTTTCGTAGCATGGTAGAAATAGTGACCGTAAACATCTGTCACCATATCAAAATCTTCATCTTTCCAGAATCTCTCATTAAACAGCACAGCGTGCTTACTTATTCTGGCGTACTGAAGTTCATTTACCGCGTTTATCTTTTCTTCAGGAAGCCCCGGCTTCCATTTTATATTCATCATCGCGTAAGTTGGCGCAGTGCATATAAGGTTATCCCCCGAAAATATCGTTCCGTTATCGCATAATACGTCAACTTTGCCGTCAGCCTGGTTAACTTCTGTGACCTTATGTTTAAGCTTGATGTTCTCTTCTCCAACTCTTTCAGCCAGTGCATTAGAAAACATGCTGTTACCGCCTTTGATCTTGAAATCCATTTCATTTTTTTCGCTGGATTCAGCATACTCCGCAATAGCCGCGTACGCTGAAACATGGCGGATGCTTTCACCGAAATCGGTGCTGTCAAGCAGGTCACGAATCTGCAGGTCTCTTTCTGTTATACCGTTATTAACCAGGTATCTCCACCAGTCCATCTTATCAAGCCGCTTTTTATCTGCTTCGCGGAAGTTTGCGTAATCTTTGATAATCTTGTCAAACTTCGTCTTCCAGTCAGCGGAATAATCCCACCCGCCTTTCGGGGAGTACTCTCCGGCGAATGTTAAGTGAGATTCAAACTGGTTATTCTGCAGCTCCAATCCGAATTCTTGGCACATTGCTATCATTCTTTCGTGGGAGGCTCCAACCCATTCAGCTCCTAACTCAATAACAAGATTTTCATCCTTATCTATTGGGTGAGAAAATACCCTGCCTCCAACTCTCCCCCGGCTTTCAAGTATTGTAACCTCACATCCCTTTTGTTTCAGTTTGTAAGCCGCAGAAAGGCCCGCAAAACCCGCCCCAATAATTACAACCTTTGGTTTTATGCCTTTGTTTATGCTGAAAACAGGAGGTATAATGGCCGCTCCTGCCGCCAGTACCGCCGTAGTTTTGAGAAAATCTCTTCTTGTGCTCATAGTTTATTTATTCAAATTGCTTTATATACAAAGTAAATTACAAGTAAAAGGTAAGTAATTGCAAAACCGAAAAAACTGTACCTGTCAAGTTTGCGCGAAAAAGCTTCTCTACCCAACTTCATGTAATGCAGTGAAATTGTTGAAATAAGGATACAAAGGAAAATATAAATAAAAGAAATATCGTGAAGTATATCCACAAGCGTTAAACTTGCATTCTGCGGCAGCGTGGAAGCTATTACATATTGGCTGGCTATTGCGGCAAATATAGCGCCCACTGAAAGTCCGAACCTTGGGTCAAGATCAAGCGGGTTAACAAAAAAGGTTAGCAGTGAGATCAGTACAGAAATGAATAGCCCGATAAACAGCTTAAAGAATAAGCCGTTCCCCTCTCTTTCAAGCGTAAAGTAGAGAGTTGCCCTTGAAAATGATGAGTACTCATTCAATGGAATATCAGGATCACCGTAGTTTGTTTCGTATGTGTGGTTATCTATCTTTACGTTAAAATCCTTTATCTTCCAGCCTTCAAGATGTACATCTTTATCTATTTTACTGGCTGCAGTATCAGCAATAAATACCATCTTTGTATTATCTTTATCAAAATCTTCGATCTTGATCTCAATTATCTGCTTATCAAACGGAAAATTGGTAACATCCCAGTCTTCTTTTATCTTGGTATTTATTCTTACCGAATGAAAAAAGGTATTCCCCCTCTTTTCATTCATTTCATAGGATTTGTTTAACTCCGTAGAATTTATTATTTCAAGGTTTTCAAGTAATGCCAAACTATCCTTTGTACAATTATACCAAAGGTAAAAATCAGCATTAAGTTTATTCCCGGGGAAGTCCAGATCGTACAATGAAAATATGTACGCACCTATCTTTACAGTATCCGCAGGACCGCCTGTTTCCTCTTCTTTGGTTTCTTCTTCTTTTGCTTCTTCTTTTTTGGTTTCTTCTTTTTTCTTCAGTTCAGCGTTTCTTTTCAGATCTGCGTCGACTTTCTTCTGCACCGGTTCAGTCTTATTCTGCCATAACGCGCCTGCGGCTAAAATAAAAAAAAGCGCCAGCGGAATCAGACTTACCAGGATCCTTTTTCCTTTGTATAAATTCTTCATGCTGTATTCTATACGGTTTTGTTTTCTAATCTCTTAATCTTTCTGCCAGTATAAACAATTCATTTGATAGCCTGTTTAATTTCTTAATCACAGCCTCACTTCTCAGGTTTCCTTTACTATCAAACAAGTTGCTTGCGTAACCAATAGCCATGCTGTTCGGGGCGGCAACACCCCTTAAATTGTGTACTATACTTATCATGCTGTTCAATGTGGCGTAACCCGCGTTTTCGGCGCCGCCAAGGGCGATACATCCCACAGGTTTCAGGCTTAAGTATGGCAGCTTATCAGCAGAAAGTACCTCAAGGTAATCAATGACATTTTTGAATGCGGAGCTTACCGTTCCGTGATACTCCGGCGAAGCGAAAAGAAATCCGTCCGCAGCCCTGATCTTTTTCACTAATTCTGTAAATTTACGGTTCTTCACAGCCTTAAGTGCTTTGTAACTGAAGACCGGAAGGTTCATCGACTTAATATCAGCAATATATACTTCAGCTCCCTGCAGTTTTAACCTTTTTGCAGCGTATTTTAATACTGCCAGAGTGGAAGATCTGTTCTCCATGCTTCCGCCCAGGCATACTATATTGATTTTTTTCATTGGAATTTTCAAGTATAATAAACCAAATATTAAGAAATTAGTCATTCATCAAAATATTTTTCCCCGTTCAAAGTAAAAAAAATACTCTTTAAAATTTCGTTTTAATTAGGTATTTTTGTGATTATGACAAATGAACAGTTAAAAAAGGCTATAGTTGCCTTACAGAATATCTCGATCAATTTTAAGATAGATTATTTTTTATTTACAGGTAAATGCCAGATCAGGGGATTTATAATCCACAATCCGGATGATCTGAGTAAAGTAAAGAGCATTCTTGAATCTGATATTTTGAAAAATTTTAAGATAAAGAAAAGTAAAGAGTGGTATTTGGGTGATAACGTTGAGGTTGTTTACATGCAGCTGAAGAAAAAGATCGAGATCAGCATCGAGGAGTTTGAAGCGTTCCAGGTAAATAACTACGCTTAACTATTTTCTGTTCATTAATAAATTACCCAGCCTTAATATGCCTGCTTCATCAAAATCTTTTCCGATTACCTGAAGCCCGATAGGCAGCCCTGAATTATCATTTCCTGCCGGGATACTTAAAGCCGGATTACCCGATAAGTTAGAAGAAGTAGTATAAACATCATTTAAATACATAGCCAGCGGGTCGTTGGTTTTTTCGCCCAGCTTAAATGCTGTTGTTGGAGTAGTTGGTGTTAAAATAAAATCAACCTTTTCAAATACATTTCTGAAATCATCTTTTATCAGCCTTCTCACTTTCTGTGCCTTTTTGTAATACGCGTCATAGTATCCGTGCGAAAGCACGTATGTGCCCAGCATTATCCTCCGCTTTACCTCCGGGCCGAATCCTTCGGTTCTTGAATTAACATACATATCTTCAAGTATCGCGGAATCTTTAGCCCTCAA
The DNA here is from genome assembly GCA_002344125.1 of Ignavibacteria bacterium UBA2360. Lineage (GTDB taxonomy): Bacteria > Bacteroidota > Ignavibacteria > Tepidaquicellales > OLB5 > OLB5. The sequence goes on from DDTQ01000002.1 coordinate 78,624, forward strand.
ACCGTATCTTGCGCCGTCATATCTTGCAAGGTTACTCGATGCTTCTGCTGTGGTTAGTATATAATAAGCCTGTATCGAGTATTTTAAATTTGGTAATTTTACCGGTACTATTTCACATCCTTTGTTCTTCAGGAATTCTGCAGCCTGATTCATAGACTCTTTTATTTCAGGCTGCAACCCTTCATCATCTAGATCTTCGACTATACCGATCTTTATGGTTGCAGGGTTTATGCTTTCAATATTTTGAGAATAACTTTCAACTGAAAGCTCAACTGAAGTGGAATCATTTTTATCTTTGCCCGCCATTACTTCAAGCACAAGTGCTGCATCATGAATATTTTTTGCGAAAGGTCCGATCGAATCGAATGAAGAAGCGAATGCTGTCAGGCCGTACCGTGAAACCCTTCCATAGGTTGGCTTTAATCCAATGATACCGCAAAAAGCCGCAGGCTGGCGTATGGAGCCGCCTGTATCTGTGCCAAGTGAAACCATACACATATCTGCCGCCACAGCTGCGGCGCTTCCGCCGGATGAACCGCCGGGAACCCTTGTATTATCAACCGGATTCAAAACACTTCCGTAAGCTGAATTCTCATTGGATGAACCCATTGCGAATTCATCACAATTGGTTTTACCTATGATTATTGCATCTTCATCAAGCAATCTCTGCACTGCTGCCGCAGTATATAAAGCTTCAAAGTTTTCCAGGATTTTTGATGAGCAGGTAAGTTTGTAACCCTTTAAAGATAACACATCTTTCACGGCAATTACCATACCGGCAAGCTTGCCGGCTGTTCCTGCCTTGAGTTTTGAGTCAATTTCTTCAGCGCGTTTTAGCGCTTCTTCTTTAAATATCAAAAGGAAAGCATTCAGATGCTTTCCTTTTTCAATATTACCAAGGTAATATTTTACAATATCCGTGCAGGAAACTTTCCCTGTTACAAGTTCATTTCTTAATTCAGCGTAATCATTGTACATTTTTATCAAAAGATTATATTCACCTTACCGGATTGCGATCAGCTTGTCTTTTTTTCGTCAGTTGTTGCGTTGTTGATTTCTGACTCAATATCCCTGGATGCCTTTTTAAATTCTCTCATTCCTTTACCCAGCCCTGACATAAGATCGGGTATCTTTTTGGCTCCAAAAAGAACAAGGATAACGATACAGATCAAAATTATTTCCTGCGGTCCTAATCCAAACATTTTATTGCTCCATTGTTCCCTTTTGGGAACATTTATTAATTAAATACTTTTAAAATAATCTTTACGGCGCAGTACAGTGTAACAACTACCACCAGCATAATTTCCGCGACTTCCACAGAAGTGTACATATCTGTTAGAATTTTAGTTTAAAGAATTTATTACACTTTCAAACAAATACTTACCGTCGCTTCCGCCAACTATAGATTCGCTTGCGCGCTCAGGATGCGGCATCATTCCAAGTACATTGCCCTCTTTGTTTATAATACCGGCGATACTATCAATCGAACCATTGGGACAATCTTCATACCTGAAAACTACCTGCCCGTTCTCATTCAATGACTTCAGTGTATCTTCATCACAAATATAATTCCCGTCACCATGTGCAACAGGTACAACCATTTTTCCGGGCGTAACATTACCATTACCTGAATAGGCGCTTGTAAAAATGGTGTTTTTGTTTTCTATATTCAATGTAACATTTTTGCATACAAACTTAAGGCTTTCATTCCTTATCAATGCGCCGGGCAGCAGCCCGGATTCGCATAATATCTGGAAACCGTTACATATTCCAATTACCACTCCTCCGTTTGAAGCATGCCTTACAACATCTTTCATTACCGGAGAAAATCTCGCAATTGCTCCGCAGCGGAGATAATCTCCATACGAAAATCCCCCGGGTACAACAATTACATTCCTGTCGCCAATTGAAATTTCTTTATGCCACAAAAATTCAGTATCCTGGTTCAGTATATGCTTCAACGTATTGTATGCATCGTGGTCACAGTTTGAACCCGGAAAAACCACCACACCGAATTTAGCCTTACTCATTTATTTTTTATAACCTGTAATTACTTTCCGTTAATGCTAACTACTTCAAATTCATAATCTTCCATCACCTGGTTTGCAAGAAGTTTTTTGCACACCTCATCTGTTACAAGCCTGGCTTCTTCATCTGATTTCGTATCAATCTTAAGCTCAACATACTTGCCAATCCTTGTATCAAGTATATTATTGAAACCAAGGCTTTGCAGTGAGTGTTCCACTGCCTTGCCCTGCGGGTCTAAAATTGATTTGCGTAATGTAACTTTTATTTTAGCTGAATACACTTTGTTCTTTCCTCAATATACATTATGGATTTTCGAATAAACTTTCTTCACAGTAAAAACAAATATCAGCACCAGCATCACCACCGAAAATATCGGCATCACATTCAAATTTGCCTCAACAAGCATGCGGTTATTTACATAGCCTGTGCTGAACTTTGATCTTACCTTCGCGAAAACTACGCTGCCGTTATCGGCAGATTCCCAGTTTTCAACATATACAAAATCTCCGCCCTTTATTTCCGCGTTACTGCTGTGATAATCATTCGGGTTATCAAGCAGCGGCACATAACCGTAAGGGGTGTATCTTAATATGGCCTTATCATATGCAAAATTGTTGTATATATCCAGTGAACTGCTTACCATTTGCTGAACAACCGCAAACAGCAATATAACAAAGAGGGCTTTTACAAATAAAAGCGTAACTCTTTTCATTTTATTTCTGGCTTAACTGCTGCTCTACCTTTGCTTTATGTTCCCTGTACAGTTTCCTGTCAAATATCTTTAATGCCTTATCAACTGATTCAAGCGCTTTGCTGTACTCTTTCAGATTAAAATAGAGCTTTGATTGAATGTAATAGGAACTCGCTTCATTAACTGAACCTGCCACATACTTCAACGCTGTTTCAATGAATCCTAATCCTTTATTATAGTCTTCGGGTCCGGTTCCTTTATCGGCAAATCCTACAGCTACCTGGTTCATGTACTGGCCGTAGCTGGAATTAACAGCATCATCACTTGGATACTTTGCCAAAGTTTCTTTGAACCACTTATCAGCGGTTGGCATATCGCTCAATTCGTAATAATAAGTCTCTGCAACAGAAACATACGCGTCTTTCAACTGGTCGCTGTTCGGATTATCAGTTATGAAAGCTTCAAGCTGTTTCGCTTTTTCGTCCTTTTCGGTAAACAGTATTAACCTGAACTTCGCGTCATCTGTTTTTCCGCCGGCATTTGAGCCGTCCATTTCAACTATCTTACTTAACAGCTCCTTCGCCTTATCGCTTTCGCTGTACATGGAATACTTATCAGCAAGCTTAAGTGAGGCTTCAATGTTAGAAGGATTCTTTTCCACTTCAGTCTTAAGATATGAAAATGTATTGATCCCTTTATTGTAGTCCTGCATCATCTCAAGAAAATCTTTCGCCGGAACGTAACCGTAAATTCTGTCTATCTCATTTCCGTCACCATCGAGAAAAAGTATTGAAGGATAACCCTTTATCTGGTATTTCTTGGCAAAATCAACACCTTCGCCCTTTTCAGCGTCTATCTTATAACTTATCAGGTTTGCATTGGCAAAATCTGATACCTCTTTCTTTGCGTAAACTTTATTATCCAGCTCAATGCACCATTTGCACCATTCCGTAAGTACATCTACCATAACGATCTTATTTTCAGCTTTGGCAGTTGCCAGCACTTCAGAAACTGTGCCTTTTTTGAAATCGATCTGTGAAAATGCTGTGCTGCTTATAAAAAAGAGGGCAATAAGTAATGCTGCTTTTTTCATTTGTTTATTCTCCGGTGATTTTCCTTTGATTTACTAAGGCGAAAATAAGAATTTAAGTTCAAATGTAATATGGTTATATTTGTATATATTTAAATGAATAAATACGTTAAAACGTTTCTTGGAATCTTTATAATCATTATACCCGCAATTATTGTTCTGGGCGTACTTTTTAATATCCTTTCCAAACAATCTTTTTACCCAATATCCGGAGAAATTGCCGTTTCAGGCTTAAAATCGCAGGTTAAAGTTTACTTTGATGATTTTGGAGTTCCCCACATAATCTCCCAAAACCAGGAAGATGCCTATTTTACACAGGGTTACCTTCATGCGCAGGATAGGCTGTGGCAGATGGATCTTACCCGCAGGGTTGCCGAAGGAAGGCTCTCGGAGGTCTTCGGAGCGCAGGTTATTGAATTTGATAAGCTTTTCAGGACAATAGGGATTCACCGATTTTCATATAACTGGTATAATAGTATTAGCCCCGAATCTAAACAAATACTCACATCCTATACAAGCGGAGTCAACAAGTTTATAGAAACACACTACGAAAACCTTCCGGTTGAGTTTGATGCCCTCAATTACAGACCGGAACCTTGGAAGCCTGAACATTCCCTGATGCTCGCAAGAATGATGGGCTGGGATCTAAACATTGCCTGGTACACAGATTATATTATGGGTGAAGTGCTCACCAAAACAGGCATCGAAAAAACTTCGCTCATTTTTCCCGATACTAATATAACTATATATACAAAACCCGTAATTGAGCCAGCTGATTCCACTGAAGAAAATAAAGAAGAAAAACCAAAGAAGAAAATTAGATCCGGAGATGAAACCGGATTCCTGGAAAATGAAAATGCGCGTTATTTAAAACAGGTCTCTCTCTTAGGTAAAGATTTTTTTGTGCAGAACCAAAACTACAGAAAATTTTTCAATATCAACGGCTCTCATACAGGCAGCAATTCATGGGTGGTTTCAGGAAGCCGGTCTATTACCGGCAAACCTATCCTTGCCAACGATCCCCATCTTGCGCTGCAGGCACCTTCCAGGTGGTATGAAATGTACATCAAAGGCGGTAAACTTGATGTGCGGGGAATGACTTTCCCCGGGATCCCCGGCGTTGTAATTGGTAGCAACAAAACCATAAGCTGGGGTTTAACGAACTTAATGAATGATGACAATGATTTCATCATACTGAAACGCGATTCCGCCGACAGCAGGAAATATATGTACAATAACCAGTCAACCGCACTGGATTCTATAAAAGAAAAAATTTACATCAAAGATTCCGTTGAGACTGATTTCATAATTTATACTACAAAGATCGGTCCCGTCATTTCAGACCTCAAAATAAGAGGCTTTGCAGATATGCAGTCAAATCCCGAAGATCCGTATCGTGATAAACTAATGACATTCCGCTGGACAGGATTTGAACAGAGTGATGAGGTTAAATGTTTTTATGGTATCAATACCGCTTCCGGCTGGGATGAATTCAAAGCTTCGCTGAAAGATTTTTCTGTTCCAGCTCAGAATTTTATCTATTCTGATATCTATGGGAACATCGGATATCGCGTTGGCGGTAAAATTCCCATAAGGAAAACCAATACCGCTTTCAGTTACATTTTCCCCGGTGAAGATGAAATTAACTGGAGCGGGTTTATCGATTTTGATAAACTGCCTGAGCTGTATAATCCTGCTGAAGGATATATTATCACAGCAAACACAGACCCCTTCACATGGCTGAAAGATACAAAGGATAAATTTTATATTTCATATTTGTGGGAACCTTTTTCCAGATTCGACCGGATAAAGCAATTCATTGATACCAGGACCGTGTTTGATGTTGAAGATATGAAGCTGCTCCAAAGCAGCTATGAATCTCCCTATGCGAAAGAAATCCTCAGGGATTTCTATGCTGATATACAAACAGGCGGCATGAATTACGAAAATGAAACCGGCGCTGCCATTGAAAAACTAAAGAACTGGAACACCGAAATTGCGAAAAACGAACCGGCTTCGGTGATATATAATACCTACCTTGTTTACCTGGTAAAGAACATTTTTGAAGATGAGCTTGGCGCGAATATTTTCAACGATTTTATTTCAATTCAGAATATTCCCTACCGCTCCCTTGAGAGGGTCATGCAGCACCCTGAGAACGAATGGTTTGATAATATTAATACAGCTTCGCTGGAAAAACGCCCGGAAATTGTAAGGAAAAGTATAATTCAGGCAGTTGAATTCCTTAAACAAAAATTTCCAGGCAAAGATGTGAACTCATGGAACTGGGGTTCAGTTCACACTGTTAAATTTCGCCACCCGCTTGGATTTGTTGAAGCGCTTGATAAAACATTTAATATCGGTCCTTACGATGTTGGCGGCGATCAAACCAGCGTTAACAACACTGAGTACCGCTTCAGCGATGTAATTGAAAAAGGGAATTTTGATGTAATTGTAGGCGCTTCGATGAGAACCATAACCAGCATGGCAGATATTGAACGTCCGTTAACCATAAATTCTACAGGGCAATCCGGACAGCCGGTAAGCACTCATTATGGAGACCAGGCCAGAATGTGGAGCTACGGCGACTATAAAAAGAATGTTTCAAGTGAACAGGAAATGCTTGATAAAAAATATAGCTTGCTAATATTAAATCCCTGATAAATTGAATGAAATAACCGGAAATAACGCGCGCCCAAAAAGATCAATGGGGCAAAACTATCTTACCGATGAAAACATTTGCCGTAACATTGTAAATGCATTTGATATTCAGCTCGGCGAGCATATTATAGAAATAGGTCCCGGCAAAGGAGCTATCACAAGATTTATACTGGAAAAGACAAATAACCTTACCGTCATCGAGCTTGACAGGAACAACTGCGCTATACTGAAAGAGCTCTTCCCCGCGCTCAATATTATTAACAGCGATTTTCTTAAGCTTGATATGAATGAACTGGTCAAAGATCCGTATGATAAATTAAGAGTTATCGGGAACATTCCGTATAACATTACTTCACCAATAATTTTTAAGCTGGCCGATAACCGGGGCATCATAAAAGACGCGCAGCTGATGATCCAGGAAGAAGTTGCCCGCAGAATAACCGCAGAGCCTAACAATAAAGAATACGGCATTCCAAGCGTTATATTAAATGTATTCAGTTCTTCAAAACTTCTGTTCAAAGTTTCCAGGGCATGCTTCTATCCTAAGCCTAAGGTAGATTCACGTATAATATATTTTGATTTCACCGATTCCATCGAAGAACGTATTAATGATATCGCGTTCTTCAGAAAACTCGTTAAGGCTGCCTTCGGTACCCGCAGAAAAACACTCAGAAACTGCCTGAAGAATATAGATGTTGATCTGACCAAAGCCGGTATCGATCTCGGAAGAAGAGCCGAAAGTTTATCGGTGGATGAATTCATTGAATTAAGCAACCGCCTGTGTTAAGCAAGTTACAAAATAAAATATTCGCTTCACCTGATTTTAAGATCATAAACGCCCAATCAGGCAAAGACCTTTTTTTTACGGGTCTGCGCGGATCTCTGCCGGCATTTGTTATTGCCGCGCTGTTTGAGCAGAACAAGAAGATCATCTTCTGCTCTAATGACCATAACAGGCTCTTCAAGCTTAAAGATGATCTTAATTTGCTTACAGGTGAAGATACTGCCGGATTATATCTTGGTGAATTTGACGAAGAATTTGAATCTGAAGTCAATACACTTTCTGGCACATTAAAAAAATTAACAGGTGAAGAAAGTTATATAATAGTAACCTCACCCGCTGCGCTGAATAAAAATGTTATTGCCGAAGACTCTTTTCGTAAAAATACCATTTTGCTTACAAAAAACGGTGAGTACCTTTTTGATGAACTGCTCGGCAAGCTCAATAGCTTCAATTTCACTAAGAAAAAAATTGTTGAGGAAGAAAATGACTACGCCGTTCGCGGCGGTATAATTGATATCTTCCCTGAGAATCTGAATCAGCCCGTTAGAATAGAATTTTTCGGCGATACGGTTGAATCGATCAGGGAATTTGACCCCGCCACTCAGCGCTCAATTGCACGGCTTGATTCCATAGAAATTCTGCCTTCGGCGGAATCAATGCAAACTGATGATGATTCAACCGAAAAGCTCATAGATTACATTAAAAATGACACTCTCTTCTTACTGGATGAACCGGACCTTATAAAAGAAGATCTTCCGGAAATATACTACAAAACCATAAACTTTAAGCGTTCATATTTTTCAGGATTTCCGCTGGTAAAAAATGAATCTCTCAGCGAATCTGAAAAATCTGTTATAACCGAGCTGTTCCTTGATTCCAAATCTCAGCCTTCATTCAATTCCAACACAAAAATGTTTGCTGAAAATCTCAAGGAAATGAATTCCGCCGAATATACCGTTTTCATTTCCTGCACCGATGATTACCAGTTAAACCGCACTCGTGAACTTGTTGAAGACCTCTTGGGGAATGATGAACTTACCGGAATAGAATTCCTGAACGGCTCTCTGCATGAAGGATTTATAATGCCTTCGGCCCGCACAGCGGTTTATACAGAGCACCAGGTGTTCGGAAGGTACTTCCGCCCGGCAAAGCGCAAACGCAAATTCGGCGGCATTACTTTCAAGGAATTAAGCACAGTGAACTACGGCGATTTTATGGTACACCAGAATTTTGGGATCGGCAAATACGCGGGTCTCAAAAAAATTGTTACCGGCGGAGTTGAACAGGAAGCTGTGAAACTGCTTTACAAAGATAATGACATGGTTTTTGTTAACCTGAATTCGCTGAATATGATCAAGAAGTTTTCAGCGCAGGAAGGCGTTACACCAAAGCTTAATAAACTTGGCGGCAGCGAGTGGGAACGGATAAAGCAAAAAACCAAGAAAAAGATACAGGAAATTGCAAGAGATCTTATCCTTCTTTATTCCAAACGCAAATCTCAGAAAGGATTCAGGTTTTCACCTGATTCCATCTGGCAAAAAGAACTCGAAGCAAGCTTTATGTACGAAGATACCATTGACCAGGCAAGCGCGACTGAAGCCGTTAAGCGTGATATGGAATCTGAAAACCCTATGGATAGGCTCGTTTGCGGTGATGTTGGCTTCGGCAAAACCGAAGTTGCGGTTCGCGCTGCGTTCAAAGCGGTGGTTGATAACAAACAGGTCGCAGTGCTTGTACCTACTACTATCCTTGCAGAGCAGCATTACAATACTTTTAAAGATAGACTCACTACATGGGCTACGGAAGTAGATCATCTCTCCCGATTCAAAACCAAAAAGGAACAAAAAGAGATTCTCGAAAAATTAGAGAACGGAAAGATAAACATAATTATCGGAACTCACCGCCTGCTTTCCAAAGATATCCATTTTAAAGATCTTGGGTTACTTATAATAGATGAAGAGCAGCGCTTTGGTGTGAAAGCTAAGGAAAAGTTAAAATTCCTGCGGGAAAATGTTGATGTGTTGACTCTGACCGCTACACCAATTCCCCGTACATTAAACTTCTCGCTGCTGGGCGCAAGGGATCTTTCAATAATAAACACTCCGCCAAAAAACCGCCAGCCTATTCACACTGAAATTATCAACTTTGATAAAAAAGTTCTGGGAAATGCAATTTCAAGGGAGCTTCAAAGAGGCGGACAGGTATATTTTGTGAACGATAAGATCGCAAAACTTGATGAGCTTGCCGAAATTATAGAGGAGATCGTTCCATATGCTAAAGTCTCCATTGCTCACGGACAGATGTCACCCGCTCAGCTTGAAAATGTTATGATGCGGTTCCTTGAAAAAAGATCAAACGTGCTGCTTTGTACCAAGATCATTGAATCCGGACTCGATATTCCCAGTGTTAACACAATAATAATTAACCGGGCTGATAACTTCGGGCTTGCTGAGCTTTACCAGCTTCGCGGCAGGGTCGGCAGATCGAATATCAAATCTTACGCCTTCCTTGTGACTCCGCCGCAAAGTTCGTTAACAAAGCAGGCGATACGGAGGCTTCATGCTCTTGAAGAATTTTCAGAGCTTGGCAGCGGAATGAATCTGGCATTGAAAGATCTGGAAATCCGCGGCGCAGGAAACCTGCTTGGCAAAGAGCAAAGCGGCTTTATTGGTGAAATTGGGTTTGATATGTATATGCAGCTTCTTGATGAAGCGGTGACCGAACTGAAAGAAACCATTCCCGCTGAATCACTGCCGGCTGAAACCATTCAGCAGCTTACGCAAAAGAGTGCCAAGCCTGCATTTAAAGATGTGCTTGTTGAATCCGATATAAGCATGTTCCTCCCCGAAAATTATATTGATGATGAAAACACCAGGCTTGATATTTATCAGCGTCTTTCGAAAGTTACATCTCAGGCAGAGCTTGATGAAATTAAGCTTGAGCTTGTTGACCGCTTCGGCAAACTGCCCGATGAAGTAATTTCACTCATAGATCACATTGAAATAAAATTAATACTCTCCACTGCAGGATTTGATAAGATGAATGTTACAGGCAGCGTTGTTGAATTATTCTTTGATATGAACAACGAAAACATATTCTCAAGCGGTTACTTTGAAAAAGTGCTGGGTTATATAAATGATAATTACAAAAATACCTCAAGGGTAAAACAGGGAAAGCAGTCGCTATCGGTGCAATTCCGCATTCCCCAGCACCATAATTCCGCTGAAAAACTGCAGGAAATCCGCGGTTTTGTTGCAAATTTAGCAAATCTCTGATATTTCTATTGAATAATTAACTTTAAATCAATAAGTTAATTTGGAAGGATTTCAAATAAATCTTATAAATTCAATATTTTATGAAAACTTTATTTCGTAACTTTTCTAAGCATTTTTTCCTTTTTCTAATTATACTTAAGTTGTTTTTACACTGTTCAGTATTTTCCCAATCAGGTTGGTTTACTTTAAACAGCGGAACAAATATTGATTTATTAGAAGTACAAGGTTTGACTGGAAATACCATTTATGCCCTTGGGTATAGCGGGAGTTTACCCTTTCCGACAGGTAATATTGTTAAGTCAACAAACTCCGGTTTGAACTGGTTCTCACAATATAATAATGGAATTGCAGTAAAGCTGCTTTGACATCACTTTACTTTATTAATGAAAATACAGGCTGGATTATCGGATTAGTAAACGCAATTTATAAGACTACAAATGGTGGCTTGAATTACTTTCCACAAACAGTTGAAGGAGATTGGAATGAATGCTTTTTCATGAATCAAAATACAGGTTGGATAATTGGTCAATTTGGACTTACCGGGAGAGCACTCAAAACAACTAATGGTGGCATTAACTGGATAGAAAAATTAAATTACGACACTCAAACTTTTGGGAGTATCAACTTTTTGAACGATTCAATAGGATTCATTGCAGGTGGCAATGGACTTGTGTTGAAAACAACAAACAGTGGAAATAACTGGTCTGAAAGTCATATTTACAATCCAATAGGTCTTCGTTCGCTAAGTTTTCCTACAGTTGATGTTGGGTTTGTAGCAGGTCGCCAGGGAAAAATTTTCAAGACACTTAACAACGGAAGTAACTGGTCTATCATTTCTGATAATATGGGTCATTATGTCAATTCATTAAGAATGATTAACGTTCAATCTGGATATCTTGCTGGTGGATTTGAATATACGAGCGGTGTGATTAAGGCAACGAATGATGGTGGATTAAATTGGTATGAACAATATTCTACTAATTTAGAATTAAAATCTATTTCGTTTATAAATGCAAATACAGGCTATTGCGTTGGTTTAAACGGTCAAATTCTAAAAACAACAAATGGAGGTGGTGCTTTGGGGATTACACAGCTCTCGGCTGAACATCCGGAAAAGTTTACGTTATCGCAAAACTATCCTAATCCGTTTAACCCGGCCACAAAGATTAGATTTTCCGTTCCAAAACAATCTTTAGTAAAACTCTCGATTTACGACATATTGGGAAAAGAAATAAATGTTTTAACAAATGACTTTTTGCAAGCCGGTACTTATGAAACAGATTTCGACGCCTCTCACCTGTCATCAGGAATCTACTTTTATTCACTTTCAACAACTGATTTTACAGAAACTAAAAAAATGGTATTAATAAAATAAAACTTATGAAAAAAATAGTACTTCTATTTTTATTTTGTATTCTTTCCGTGCAATTGTTCTCACAGGTCTCTACCGTTTGGGAAAAACGATACAACGGACCCGGCAACAGCTATGATGAAGCTACCTCAATTTACGTGGACGGTGCCGGCAACGTTTACGTTGCAGGCGCAAGCACCGGATCAGGTTCGGGCAAGGATTTTGCTGTTGTTAAATACAACAGCGAAGGTCTAACCCAATGGGTTGGCAGGTATAACGGACCCGGAAACGGCGATGACGACGCATACACGGTTAAAGTTGATAATGCAGGCAATGTATATGTAAGCGGTACAAGTACCGGCAGCGGAACGGGTTTTGATTACTGCGTTGTAAAGTATAACTCCTCAGGTGTTCAGCAATGGGCAGCCCGTTATAACGGTCCAGGCAATGCCACCGATGAAGTTTATTCTATACAGATAGATAACGCCGGCAATGTTTACATTACCGGCTACAGCAACGGTGGTGCCTCAGGGGATGATATGTGTACTATAAAATATAATTCTACTGGTGCTGAGCAATGGGTTAAAAGATACAACGGCTCCGCCAACAACGATGATTACGGCAATTCAATTGCGATTGATAATTCAGGAAACTCCTACGTAACAGGCGCAGTAACAAGAACAGGCAGTGACCTTGACTATATAACAATTAAGTATGACGCAAACGGTACCCAGATATGGGCCGTGTTTTATAACGGCCCGGGAAATGCAGAAGACTTCCCCTCTTCAAATGCTATAGATGCTTCCGGTAATATTTATGTTACCGGTTACAGTGATGGCAGCGGCACCCTAAGAGACTATTGCACCGTAAAATACAATAATGCAGGCGCGCAGCAATGGGTACAGCGATATGACGGACCTGATGGCTGGGATGAAGCATGGAACATTATCCTTGATCCCGCGGGAAATGTTTACATTACCGGCAACAGCGCAGGAATAGGCACAGGTGACGATTATTGTACAATAAAGTACAACAGCAGCGGTGTTCAGCAATGGGTTGCGCGCTATACCGGACCCGATTCAAGCAATGATTACTGCAACTGGGTAGCCCCTGATGCAAACGGGAATGTGTATGTTACGGGTATAGTCGGTGATGGCACAGGCAATCCGCAAAATATAGTTACCATTGGTTATAATGCCGCAGGCGTGCAGCAGTGGGTACAAACTTATAACGGCACAGGCAATGAATTCGATAGCGGCAATGCGCTCACAGTTGATAACCAGGGTAATGTTTACGTAACAGGCGGAAGCGATAATCTGGGTAACACAGATTTTATTACATTTAAATACTCATCAACAATTGGTATTGAACCGATTTCAACTGAAATTCCGCAAAAATATTCACTTGAACAAAACTATCCAAACCCTTTTAATCCCTCAACAAAAATTCGTTTCCAAATTCCCCTCTCTAGAGGGGTGTCCGAAGGACAGCTTGTCACGCCTGGGCGTGAGGGTGTGTTCACTTCGCTGATTATTTACGATTTATCAGGCAAACAGGTCAGATCAATTGTTAACGAAGATCTGAATCCGGGCACATACGAAATAGATTTTGATGCTTCTGGACTTTCAACGGGTACATATTTCTATCGCTTAACAACAAATAATTTCACAGAAACCAGGAAAATGGTTCTAATTAAATAACTCCAATGAAACTTTCATTCATCCGAATAATTACGTTAACACTGATGTTTTCTGCTGGCACAAACTCTCAATGGTTCCAGCAGGTAAGCGGTACATCAGTAGATCTGCACTCAATAAATTCGCACCACGGCAACGAAAACAATGCCTGGGCCTGCGGCGAAGGCGGTGTAATTCTGCATACTACCAATGGCGGAACCAACTGGGTGCAGCAGGTATCCGGCACTACAAAAGATCTGTACAGCATATGTTTCATGGAAAGCTCTGCGGCGCCTGTTATGGCTGTGGGTGAAGGTGGTATTATCTTAAGAACAACAAATTTCGGCGCAAACTGGGTTACAATTACATCTCCCACAACCAAAACACTAAGGGATATCAGCGATTTTAATTTTGTTGCTGTTGGCGATAGCGGTACTATTATAAAGAGTTCTGATTTTGGGCTGACATGGTTCTCTTTACCAAGCCCAACAACAGAACAGCTGAACGCTGTTTGCGCGATATTTTCAAATTACATAGTCGGAAGTAACGGAACAGTTTTAAAAGGGACCTCGGGTATAAATTGGCAGCTGATCACAAGCGGTACCACCAAAGATCTCTTCGGTGTTCCTCTCTTTGGTAACACCGATCTTACAACAGGAACAGGCGGCTTAATATGGAGAAGTTCAAATTTTGGCAACAACTGGTTCGCGCAAAACAGCAATACAACTCTCACATTAAGATCTGTTGAATACTCGGTAAACAACACTTCGCGTATATATATTTGCGGAGATGGCGGAACAATTTTAAAATCAACAAACAGCGGAAACATTTTTGGCTTCCAGAACACCCCAACTTCGCAAAACCTGAATTCGATATTTTTCTATTTATCAGATGACCGCGGGTATGCCTGCGGCAACAATGGAACAATTCTTAAAACTAACAACGGCGGCGGAGCAATAGTTACTTCTATTGGTAGTACAAGCCAGTTTCCTCTTGAGTATTCGCTATCTCAAAACTATCCTAATCCTTTTAACCCTGAAACAAAAATAAGGTTCAGTTTAGCATCCGCGAATATTACTGCAATTTCAGTATATGATGTTACAGGAAAAGTAAAAGAAGTTTTGCTGAACAGGTACCTGAAATCAGGTGAATATGAAGTTACATTTAACGGATCAAATTTTTCCAGCGGAGTATATTTTTATAAATTAACATCGGGCAATTTCATCAAAACCGGAAAAATGATCCTTGCTAAATAAGCTGCGCTTTGGGAAGTTAGCGGCTTTTACTTAGTATTTGTTTTTTTAACTCTTAATTTTATGTTCTTTGGAACTTATTTCTTACGATCCCAATTTAGATTTGTACATTACTTACATTCCAAACCAAAATATCAAATGAAAAGAATACTTACTGTATTTTTACTGTTTGCTTCATTTTCTTTATCATTTTCGCAGCAAAACGGCATTTTAACGGGTATTGTATTAGATAAAAGCACTCAAACCCCCCTTAAAGATATAAATGTCCGGTTACTTGGTACACAACTGACCGCAAAAACCAAGGAAGACGGCAGTTTCAGAATTACCGGCATACCGCTCGGTACTTACCAGACGGAATTCACCTCTGCGTCATATCAAAAATTCATTCAAACTGATGTAGTGATAACTACCGGTATTGACCGTGAACTCATAATTGAACTTCAGGGTGTTTCAACTGATGAAGTTGTAATTGAAGATTCACGTTTCCGCAAACCAAGTGATGTTTCAACATCATATAAATCTCTGACATTCGAAGAAATACGCCGCTTCCCCGGTGGACTGGAAGATATCGGCAGGGTGATCCAGTCGCTGCCCGGTATTTCACTCACTTCTGATGGCAGAAATGACCTGTTGGTTCGCGGCGGCTCACCGGCAGAAAACCTGTTCGTTGTGGATGGCTTTGAAGTGAATAACATAAATCACTTCGGTTCGCAGGGCGCAACCGGTGGACCCGTAAGCGTGCTTAACTTAGATTTCGTAAGGAATGTAAATTTCCTTACAGGAGGCTTCAGCGCCAAGTACGGTGATAAACTCTCCTCTGTGGTTGAAATTGAACAAAGAGCCGGCAGCTCAGAGAGATTTTACGGAAAGATCAATTTAAGCGGTACCGGCTTTGGCGCTAACTTTGAAGGACCAATATCCAAAAAGAATAGATCAAGCTGGCTTATTTCTGCACGCAGAAGCTACCTTGATCTCATCTTTAATGCCGCAGGCTTTTCCTTTGTACCTGAATACACAGATTTTCAGCTCAAGGCTGACTACAGGCTCAATAATAATAACTCAATTGAGTTCAATTCATTCGGCGCGCTTGATAAAGTAAGGTTCAACAACGATACCGAAGAAAAGAAACAAAACAACCTGGATATCCTCACCAACAACCAGAACAGCTACTCATCCGGGTTAAGCTGGAAAACACTTATAAATAAAAACTCATTCCTTGTTTCATCAGTAGCGCGGAATTTTACCAAATATTACTTTTCTCAAAGAGACAGCAACTTCACAGAAGTATTCAGAAACGATTCCAAAGAAGGCGACGTTCAGCTTAAACTGGAATACAGCAATAAACTTGCGGCAAACACCTATCTTTCTTTGGGTGGTTCCGGTAAAACAATTAAACTGAATTACGATATAGATAAACAGGCCGATACCCTGTACTACATAGATCCCAATACCGGCAATAACCTGATCCTTCCTGCCGTAAAGATACTTCAAGATATTAGAACATCAAAAGCTTTCGCGTACGCCGAAGTCACCCAAACTTTGATGAACAGATTTAAACTTACCGCAGGCATCAGGTACGATTACTTTGATCTCATAAATGAAAAAAGCTATATCTCCCCCAGGGCAAGTCTTTCGGTCACAATTACTCCAAAGCTGAACTTCAATCTGGCATACGGTATATTTTACCAGTCTCCTTCTTACCTGTGGATAGTTGCCGAGGCAGAAAACAAAAACCTGAGGGATATCAGGGCTGACCATTACATTGCAGGTATTGAATACCTGCTTGATGAAAGCACACGGCTTACAGTTGAAGGTTATTTCAAAGATTACAAATATTACCCGGTAAGCGTTAACCGTCCTTACCTCATTCTTGCAAATAACAGCGGATTTGAAACTCAAAATTCTTTCGGACTTGAAGAACTCCGCAGCGAAGGAACCGGTAAGGCTATGGGATTTGAAATATTCCTTCAGAAAGCTCTTACAAAAAATTTCTATGGCACTCTTAGTCTTTCATACAGCGATGTTAAATACAAAGCCCTTGATGGCATCGAACGCCGCTCTGACTGGGATAACCGTTTTGTTGTAAATATTAACGGCGGCTACAAAGCAGGTAAAACATGGGAGTTCAGCGCGAAATTCCGTATGGCAGGCGGCAGACCCTTTACACCCATCAACCCAAACGACGGAAGTATAAATTATGATCTATATAACACTGAGGTTTTACCAATTTATCACAGGCTTGATGTAAGAGCCGAAAAAAGATTCTTCTTTAAGGCATGGACTCTGACTACATACATTGATATTCAGAATATTTATAATAAACAAAATGTATATCAGTATGAATGGAACCCATTCACCCGCGAAATTGAAACCAACAAGAACCTCGGCATACTGCCAACAATTGGCGTCAGCGCGGAGTTTTAGTTTAAGATCACTTATTGCCATCGAGTCATTTAAGGGCACTTATAGAATTAAAAAGTTAAACGTGCAGCATTGCATTTTGGAATATCTCTCAACAACCCTAACCCCGGCTTTTAAGCCGGGGATATGACAGCACTAAACTAAACAGGGTTTTAGCCCTGATTGATAAATTGTTGTTTTGAAACTTCCTTCTTCTTGGATTTTGTCGCAAAACTATTTAACCCCGGCTTTTAAGCCGGGGTATGACAGCATTAAACTAAACAGGGCTTTAGCCCTGAATAGATAAAATGTTGTTTTGAAACTTCCTTCATCTTGGTTTTTATTGCAAAACTATTTTAACCCCGGCTTTTAAGCCGGGGATATGACAGCACTAAACTAAACAGGGCTTTAGCCCTGACTCATTTACGATATTCAAACCGCCCGGCATTAACCGGGCTTTTTTATTGATTTTACGCTAAAATCACCCATTCATATATATAATAATCATACTTTCCGGCGTAACAAGTCATAGGATAACTTGCCGTACAATTAGTATTTTATATTGAATTTTTATGATCTTTAAATACACAATTCCTATGAAAAATCTATTTACATATTTTATCTTTGCTGCATTTATTTTCACCATTGGAGCATATTCACAGATAAACCCCACTGAAAAAAATAAAGCTGCTGAATACTTAAGCAGCAAAGGTGAAGTTTACTTCTCGTTCACGGTTTTTGATAAAGCCAGAGTAATCGAAATATCGAAAATAATTTCTATTGATAAACTCACCGGTGAAACCGTATTTGCTTACGCAAATACTACTGAGTTCAGCAGGTTCCTGGAACTGAATATTCCTTTCACCGTTCTTCCGCACCCCGGCGATGCTGATTTTGATCTGAACATGAAGGACTCCCCCGCGGAAATTATGGAATGGGATGCCTACCCAACCTACGATGCGTATGTTGCGATGATGAACCAGTTCGCCATAGATTATCCCGGCCTGTGCAGGATAGTTAATATCGGCACAACTGTTCAGGGCAGGCAGATCTTGTTTGCTGTAATTTCAGATAGCGTGAATACTCCGCAGCCTGAACCGAAGGTCATGTACACTTCTTCAATGCACGGCGATGAAACCACAGGCTATGTGTTAATGCTGAGATTGATCCATACCCTGCTTAGCAGCTACGGCACAAATCCACAAATTACCTCGCTTGTTAATAATTCCGAAATTTGGATCAACCCGCTTCACAACCCCGATGGCACATACAGAAGCGGCAACAGTACGGTTAACGGGGCAATTCGCGGTAATGCGAATAATATCGATCTCAACCGCAACTATCCCGGCACCGATTATTACGGCACCCCCAGCCTGCAGCCTGAGATAATAAATTTCATGAATGCCGCAGGGCAATATTACTGGCGGCTCTCTGCTAATTTTCACGGAGGTACTGAAGTTGTAAATTACCCGTGGGATTGCTGGCCAAGGCTTGCAGCCGATGACGCATGGTGGATCCGCGTTTCCAGAAAATTTGCCGATACTGTCCACATCTACGCGCCCGCAAACTATATGAATGAATACGTTAACGGCATAACCAACGGTTATGCGTGGTACTATGTCCACGGCTCTCGTCAGGATTACCAGAATTACTACAGGCATTCAAGGGAAGTAACAATTGAAATTTCAGATACAAAACTTCTTCCTCCCGCGCAGCTGCCTGCGCACTGGAATTACCTTTACCGCTCACTCATCGGGTATCTTGAGCAGGCACAATATGGCATCAATGGCAGCGTGAAAGATTCACTTACCGATCTGCCCGTAAAAGCTAAAGTTACTATTACCGGATTTGATATGGATAGCTCCGAAGTTTATTCCGATAGTCTCTTCGGGATGTATTACCGTATGCTGATTGCCGGCAGTTATAACCTCACATTTTCCGCCCCCGGCTACTACAGCAAAACTGTGCAGAATATTACCGCGGTAAATGACCAGGCAACGGTACTGAATGTAAAACTCAGACCTATCACAACAGGGATTAGCAGCAACAATGAAATTCCAAATGAATACAGGTTATACCAAAACTACCCCAACCCATTCAATCCTGTAACAAATATCAAATTCCAGATTCCCGCTTCTGTAGAGACGTCCCGCTGGGACGTCTTACTGGTAGTTTACGATATCCTTGGCAATGAAATTGCTGTTTTGAAAAATGCGAAACTTACACCCGGCACTTATGAAGTTGAGTGGAACGCGTCAAATTATCCAAGCGGAATATATTTTTACAGATTAACAGCAGGTGATTTTTCAGAAGTAAATAAAATGGTCTTAATTAAATAAATTAAATATTTCTAAGCGAATGGGAAAGAGTAAACTGTTAATTATTTTAATGATATTTAACTTAACTAATTTTTATTCTTATAATGCATTGCCCAATGGATGGTATAGTATCCCCTCTGGGTCAAATTCTACTCTTCGCTCTGTTCATTTCACATCTGAAAATACAGGGATAATTGTTGGTTACGGACCATCAATTATTATGAGAACTACTAATGCTGGCGAAAACTGGACTGTAACAAATTTTACCTTAAACGGTATTAATTTGTATATGCTGTATTTTGTTAATGATCAAACAGGATGGATAACCGGGGATAACAATACTTCCCCATTTGTAAATGTAATTTTAAAAACAACAAATGCCGGAATTACGTGGACTGAGCAAAGACAAGGTAACGGTTACATTCGCAATATGCATTTTCTAAATGCGCAAACAGGATGGATTTCAGGTTCCTATTTCCTTAAAACTACTAATGGTGGAACTAACTGGGTATCGACATTGCCAATGGGGTACGTAAATTCTTCTTGTGTATTTTTTGTTAATGAACAAACAGGTTGGGCAGGCGGAATGCCTTCAGGTCCGGTATCAGTTATTAAAACAACTGACGGAGGTCAAACCTGGTCAACTCAGGTTACAGGAAGTGAATGCTACGAACTATACTTCGCGAATGCTCAAACAGGTTACGCTGTTTTACAGGATGGGGTCAAGAAAACTACTAATAGTGGGGCTAACTGGTTTATTTCATTTAATGCGGGTTGGGGAATATCTCTTTCATTCTTAAATGCCGAAACAGGGTGGGTAATCCCACAATATAGCGGTACCGCACGGGATATAATAAAGACTTATAATGGTGGTATAAACTGGATCAATGACGGTTACAGTGGCACAGAGATACTCAATGATATTTTTATGTTCAGCAATACCCATGGATGGGCCGTATGTGATAATGGAATTATTTATAGAACAACAACTGGCGGTTCAACAGTGGGTATTGAACCCATTTCAGGATCAATGCCGGGAAATTTCGATCTTCAACAAAACTATCCCAACCCATTCAATCCCGTAACAAAGATTAAATTCCAGATTCCCCTTTCGAGAGGGGTGGACGCCGAAGGCGGACGGGGTGTGTTAACAAAACTTTCTGTGTACGACTTGCTTGGCCGTGAAGTTGCCAGCCTGGTTAACGAACAATTAGCCCCCGGAACCTATGAATATCAATGGGATGCATCAATTTATCCAAGCGGAATATATTGTTACAGATTAATAGCAGGTGATTTTTCAGAAGTAAATAAAATGGTCTTAATAAAGTAGTATTTTACACAACTAAATACTAATACAATGAAACACTTAACATTGTTGCTGGTTACATTAGTTCTGTTTTTGTGTTCCTGCGGAAACGAAAAGTTCACCAAAGAGCAGAAAAACTATATGCTTCCCGATCAATACGAAAATATCGGTAAGCCCGGGCTGGTTTACATACCGCATATTTCCGGTGATTTCGTTACTGTTTTCAACCCGTCGGGAATGAAAGTAGAAGGAAAAATTTCAGGAGGTAAGGGGCCATGCTCCGCGCTTATCCTGCAGGATGGAAGCAAAGGTTACATTACAAATTTCTCTTCAGGTGATGTAACCGTTTTTGACGCCAAAACTAACGGACTCATTAAAACCGTTAAAACCCAGGATCACCCCGCAGATTTGCTCGAGATCCCGGGGCTGAACAAAGTCCTTGTTTCCCATGAATCTCAAAGCACTTTAGATGTCATAAACACACTTGATAATTCCGTTGAAGCGCTTAAGGAAACATGCACCGGTAAAATGTACTATCTCAAAAATTCCGGCAAAATATTTGTACCGCAGATCTTCACTCCGTTCATTAAGATCATCGATCCTGCAACGCTGCATATAATCTCACAGATAGAAACTGGCGGCAGACCCATGGCAATGGCATTTACAGGCGATGAAAAATCCGGGTATCTCGCCAACTATGATTCCGCCGAAGTGGCAAAGATCGATATAACATCTTCGCAGGTAGTGCTTAAGATAAAGAACATCCCTTCACCCCGCGGTATTGCCATTTCGCCTGATAACAGCATAATTGCTGTTACCAATGTTAAGGATAATACCCTCACTATTATTGATGCCCTAACCGATACTGTTTCAAAGACCATATTCGGACTTTCTATGCCAACAGATGTAATCTTCACCGCTGATGGTAATTACATAATAGTCTGCAACCAGGGTTCAGCCCTGATTTCTGTTATTGAAACAAAGTCTCTGGAAATCAAAGATAACGTAAAGGTAGCATCCAATCCGATAACTCTCTTTGCTGATTACAGGTAACAACTTATTCAAGATACCGGTTCTGAATATAAAAGGTGATATTAAAAATATCACCTTTTTACTTTCACAACGAAAAAACGTAATTACGGGTTCAGTCCGCGATGTTCAGGTAAAGCACAACAAGAATGACTATGAACAAAACGAATATTATATAGCTTAACGTTGTTACCAGTATTCCCTTTATTATTCCTTTGCCCCAGCTTTCACCTGAAAATGTCTTTATACAAATGATATAATATACCGTACTGGCTGCAAACCTCAAATTCCAGGTTCGCACATCAAGAATTGAAATCAACATCAGCACAACTGAAAACACAAGTGCGGTTGCGACCCAGTAGAAGGATGCTGCCAGTGCCTCCGCGTAATTTATGCCCTTCTTTTTCCTGAAAAACAGATAAAGCATGAATGCAAAAATTACCGGCATGAAATAATTGAAGTAATTTATATTTTGCGATACCATGTGCTGAAATTCCAGCGCTTTTTCGGGGAATTTTCCGCTATCGCCTGTTATTGTATAATTTATAAAGGCAAAATATTTCTCGCTCAGCCTGTGGAAAAACACAACAAACAGTGTTTGTATGAAAATGAAATATGAGAACGGTTTAACGTAATGTTTTCTCTTCCCTTCAATGTATTCATTAACAGTTTTACCGGGCTTAAACAGCAAAGCCTTAAACGTTTTGAGAATTGAATTTTCCCAGTGCAAAATACCATGTGTAACATCATGCACTATGGTTTTAACTTCAAGCCGCTTAATACGCCCCTGTCCGCATTCCGGGCAGTATTTACCCGAAAACTCATTTCCGCAGTTTGTGCATGTTTCCATGATGCAAATATATCCACACTGATACGATGACTTCAAGTCATCGTATCAGTAACCCCGGTGTTCCCACGCTGTTGGTGTTGCCTGACTGCCTTGAAGTTCACCAACAACATATTTAATACTTCATTGAATAAATGTACTTTTTAAAAGATATTAGTAGATACTAGTGATCGGATGACTTTGAGTCATCCGATCACTGATAAAAATAAAAAATGAAATTTTCTTCCGGTAACTTATATCACATCTACAACAGAGGCAATAATAAACAAGAAATCTTTTTTGAGACCAGGAACTACGAGTTTTTCAGGAACAAAATTAAGATCCATGTTTCTTCTAACACAGATTTGATTGCATATTGCCTCATGCCTAATCATTTCCATATGCTGGTGCGTATTCAGCAGGAAAACGAAGAGAACAGGCTGAACAAGGAAATTGGCACTATGTTAAGATCATTTACAAGGGCAATTAATCTTCAGGAAGAAAGAACCGGATCACTTTTTCAGCAAAGAACACAAGCTAAGAATGTGAGTAACTGTGCCATTGTTTGTTTTAACTATATACATCAAAATCCACTAAAAGCAGGAATAGCAGAAAGTATAGAAGGCTGGGAGTATTCATCGTTTAACGAGTATTTAGGAAAATCCCGGGACCAAATTTGTAATTTAGAATTAGGAAGAAATATAATTGAATTCAAAACTATTGAAGAATTCTATAAATTATCATATCAAAACATTGATCCTGAAAAAAGAAAAAAAATATTCCAGTAATCCGATAACTTTGGGATATATAAATAATTCATCGGATGACTTTAAGTCATCCGATGAATTTAGAATATTCACCCGATGAGTTTAAGTCATCGGATGAGAAACAAAATCCCAAACCACCGCAAAGGACTCATATACATTTCCTTCACGGCATTCCTGTGGAGCACAAGCGGATTTTTCATTAAATACCTTACCATTAACGCGTTCCAGATCTCTTTCTTCCGCTCACTAATTGCGGCGCTAACGGTGTTTTTCATAACCATGGCGCGCAAAAAAAAGCTGAAGTTTGAATTCGACAGCGTCTCTAACTTCGCCGCAATTTTTTACGCGGGGATTCTGATACTTTTTGTACTTGCCACCAAAATGACAACTGCCGCAAATGCAATATTCCTGCAGTTCACCGCGCCAATGTATCTGGTGGTACTTGAGCCGCTTTTCCTTAAAACAAAATTCGATTCCAAAAATGTAGTTACAATTATAATTTGTATTTTCGGGATGGTACTCTTCTTCTTCGGGAAGCTGGAGCTTGGTAACATTTACGGAAACCTGCTTGCAATAGCCTCCGGCGTATGTTTTGCAATGTTCAGTCTATTGCTTAAGTACAAAAAGGTTAAACACAAAAACGATAACACACTGAACAACGTTATAATGGGTAACGTACTTGTTGCGGTAATAGCGTTCTTTGTTGTGTTCCCTGATTTTACGCTCGATCTCACGCAATCACTGATATTGCTCTATATGGGCGCCATACAGATAGGCGTTAGCTACATTATATTCAACGAAGGCATTAAATACGTATCGGCAACGGAATCCATGATAATAGCAACACTCGAAGCGATATTTAATCCCATTTGGGTATTTGTAGGCATCGGGGAGGCGCCCTCGGTGTATTCAATCATCGGCGGACTCATTATATTCGCCGCCATTATATGGCGCAACTTCAGCAAAAAAGAAAAAACAGTAGTCATCGGATGACTTCAAGTCATCCGATGACTGGGAAACACCTTCATCGCAAGCCAGTCAGGGAGTTGAAGCAGCAAGGCATAAACAAAACATAACCTCACCCCATAACTCTCTCTTTTTTTTTCGCTTGTCATTCCTGCGCCGTGCCCGCCTATGGTGTGGAAGGCAAGAATCTTATAGAATTAACCCCGTTGTTGGTTTTGCCTGACTGCCTTGCAGTTCACCAATAACAAAAAATATAAAACTATGAACCTGCAAAAATACCAATGCACACAATGCGGCTCCAACGATTTTACCGTGCTTGGAGAGAGCAAAATTAAGTGCAATTACTGCTCAACCGTTTACAGGGTAACCGAACCGGAAGCCGCCAAACCGAAAGTAATTATAGGCAAAGGGGCGAATGTTGTATTTGGCAAAAGCTCAAATGTCACAATAAAGGGCGGAGTTGAGATAAAGGAAGGCGCAAATGTGCAGTTCCTGGGTAAACTCGATATTCTCGAGTTAGGCGATGAGGAAATGATAAAGAATTCGGAATTTCATAAGATGAAGAACTCATAAGAATCTGCTTTTACTGCCATAATATCCTTATTATATTGTAACTATCAGCTATTTTCCTTAAATTTGTGCTTTAAATAAGCAAAATTCAGATTTTTATGTCAGATACACCCACCTACAAAAACATATTAGTCACAAAATTAGATAATCCCAAAGGATTAAAGGTCGGGCAGATACAGCTTAACCGACCCGATGTATTAAATGCGCTCAATATCGAGCTTATGGGTGAGCTTGTAAGTACGCTTGAAAGCTTTGATAAAGACACCGAAGTGGGCTGCATAATCATCACCGGCAGTGCAAAAGCATTTGCCGCGGGAGCTGATATAAAGGAAATGGCAACTCAATCAGCCATCGATATGCATATCCGCGACCAGTTTTCCGTGTGGGATAAGATCCGCAAGATCAAAAAACCGATTATCGCCGCAACCTCGGGATTCGTACTCGGCGGCGGGTGTGAGCTTACCATGGCATGCGATATGATAGTCGCCGCGGAAAGCACAAAATTCGGCCAGCCGGAAATTAAGCTTGGCATCATACCGGGTGCCGGCGGCACCCAGCGCTTAACGCGCGCAATCGGCAAAGCCCGCGCGATGGAAATGATATTAACCGGCAGAATGTACACCGCCCGCGAGATGTTCGAAGCAGGCCTGGTTACACGCCTTGCCGATGATGAAGTATTCCTCGAAGAAGCGCAGGCGCTTGCAAAGGAAATTGCTTCTATGCCGCAAATGGCTCTGCAAATGGCTAAGGATTCCATACTGAAATCATTCGATACCACCGTTGAAGGCGGCCTGGAGTATGAACGCAAAGCGTTCTACCTGCTCTTTGCCAGTGATGATATGAAAGAAGGCATGAGTGCCTTCGTTGAAAAACGTAAACCTGAGTGGAAACACAAGTAGCAAGAACCTCACCCCCAATTCGCACCAATGGTGCGAACCCCTTCTCCTAACAGGATTGGTGGAAACAGACCGATAAATTTTCGGATTCTCTCCCCTCTCCTTCTCAGGAGAGGGGTTGGGGGTGAGGTGAGCACAAAGCATATAACAAATTGCTGATAATTCTTCACACATTTCTCCTCTCTTCCCTTTGGGAAAAGGACGGGGGTGAGGTGAAAAACAAGTATAAATAATAAATAATCATAATCAATTTGATAAAATACATTTGGCTTTTGGCTGCATTTATGGTAACCTTTACCGCGTTTAACTCATCTGCTGTTTACGCGCAGGAAAAAAGCAATGAACCGCTTAACAGGCAGATGCTCTCTGATTCATCCAATTTCAACGCAGAGCAGATCATCGAAAGGAATAAATCCGCGCTGATATCTATCTGGTATCACACAGATAATTATTATTCCTACTTTTCATACAGCACCATAGATACCACGCTGCTAAACGGCTCGGGCTTCATATTCAGCGAAGATGGCTTAATTGGCACCAATTACCATGTTGTTGATGGCATTGATAGCCTCATTGTAAAAACTGCCGACGGCACATATTACGATGCGGAGCTACTTATCATTGATGAAAAAAATGATATGGCAATTATCCGTATTAAGAACGCCAACGGAACGAAGTTCCCCACAATAAAATTCGGCAATTCAGATGCTATTAAAGTTGGCCAGGAAGTCTTCGCGATCGGCTCACCGCTTGGTTATGAATACACAATATCACAGGGCATCATTGCCGGCATACGCGATAATGAAAAAGTTTCATTCACTGATCCCGTGACATACTCACCCATAGAAAAGAATTTTGAAAAAGTTCTTCAGATAACAGCCGCAATTTCTCCGGGTAATTCAGGCGGCGCGCTGTTTAACCGCAAGGGTGAAGTTATCGGTATCACAACATATACTTATTCAGGCTACGGTAATCTTAACTTCGCAATTGCTGTAAACAGCTTTGTTTATTTTATGAACTCAGTTGATATTGCCAACATAGATAACAATCCCGAAGCGAAAAAGAAACGGGAAGAGAGCCTGTATTACTCAAACCTCCGGCTTGCGGGCAACTACAAATCAGAGGCTACATATAACTGGATCTATGTTAAGCAAAAAGATACAATGAAAGTAATTGATACTTTTGTCGTTAAGCAGGATTCCATTGCCCGGGTGAATTTTAACAAGGCTGAATCATTCTACTACAAATGTCTTGATATCGCCCCTGATTCATTCAACGTTTACCGCGATATGATGGATCTTTACGTGTACTGCGAAAACTTCCCGAAAGCTGAAAATCTGTACGATACAATTAAAGCCCGGTTCCAGAGCGATAGCTTACTGAACCTGCTATCCTCAAGCCTTGCAAGCGCTTACACTACCTCAAAGGATTACAAGAAGGCGCTTGAGTTCTATGAAAAGATGTCTAAGAAAGATACCTCGGATAACTATTTAAGGTACCAGATAGGCACTATCTATGAAAGCATGGGTAAATATAACAAGGCTATCAAAGAATATAAAAAACTCATTAAAAAAGATCCGCTTTATACACAGGCGTATATTCAACTGGGCTCGGTATATTTTAACAAGCTTAAAGATTACCGTACTGCCAAGCAGTACATAGAAAAAGCCTATGATATGGAAATGGTAACCTATGGTTCAACATATTACCTGGATATTCCCTACCTCCTTGGAATGATAGCATGCAAAGAACGCAAGAAGACCGACGCTATGCTGTATTACATGGATCTGAAAAGTATCTATACTTATACTACTGAAGATAATAAAAAGAAAGCTGACCTGCTAAAAGCTATCAGAGATCTGAACTGATCTGCTGATCATATAGCTGAGCTGTCAGCGGTCTAAACTAATATTTCATACAAATGATACACAAATTTGATGTTGTAATTGTAGGCGCCGGAGGCGCCGGCTTGCGCGCTGCTGTTGAAATTCCCAAAGGAAGTTCATGCGCTGTCATATCCAAAGTATTCCCAACCCGCTCCCACACCGGAACGGCGCAGGGAGGCGTTTGCGCGGCTCTTTCAAACGAAGAGCAGGATTCATGGCTTAACCACGCCTTCGATACCGTAAAGGGCTCTGATTACCTGGGTGACCAGGATGCCATAGAAATTATGTGCCAGGATGCGCCAAGAGCTATCATTGAGCTTGAACACATGGGCATGCCGTTTTCCAGAACAAAGGAAGGCAAAATTGCGCAGCGCAGGTTTGGCGGGCACACAAAACCCGAAGATCCAAATGATCCCAATTCCAAACGCGTACCGGTAATGCGCTCATGTTACTCCGCTGATAGAACCGGCCACGTTATGCTGCAAACCCTGTATGAAAATTGCGTAAAAAATAATGTAAAATTCTATTCAGAATATTTCCTTACTGATCTTATTATTGAAGATGGTATCTGCAAAGGTTTAACCGCCATAGATATGGCTACATCAGAAATTCATACATTCCAGGCGAAAGCTATTATGTTCGCGACCGGCGGTTACGGCAGGGCTTTCAGGATAACCTCCAACGCTCACGTTGGCACGGGCGATGGCTGCGCATTGGTTTACAAAGCCGGCTTGCCCCTTGAAGATATGGAATTCTACCAGTTCCACCCTACCGGCCTGTGGCGCTTAGGTATTCTTGTCTCTGAAGCCGCGCGCGGCGAAGGCGGCATTTTACGCAATAACGCCGGCGAAAGATTTATGGAAGTTTACGCGCCCACGGTAAAAGATCTCGCGCCAAGAGATATGGTATCACGAGCTATAATATCAGAAATTCGCGCTGGACGCGGTATATTGGGCAGCGATGGCACCCATTACATTAATCTTGATCTCACACATTTAGGCAAAAAAGTAATTGATGAGAAGATCCCTGAAATAACCGGCTTCGCAAGAACATATTTAGGCGTTGAGCCTACCAAAGAATCAGTGCCAATTCAGCCCACAGCGCATTACGCAATGGGAGGAATTCCGACAAACTACGATACCGAAGTTTACGCGGATAATAGCGGCAAGCTTATTACCGGGTTCTACGCTGCAGGTGAGTGCGCCTGCGTGTCTGTCCACGGAGCCAACAGGCTTGGAACAAACTCATTGCTTGATATAGTTGTATTCGGCAGGCGCGGAGGAAAGAAGATCTCCGAATTCCTTGAGCACGCTGAGTATCATCCATTTAACACAGACCCCAAAGAAAAAACCCGTGAAATGATGAGCGGACTGCTTGCTCAAAGCGGCAGTGAAAAGATAGCTGAAATACGCAAAGAACTTCAGCAAAGCATGATGGATAAATGCGGCATCTTCCGCAATGAAAAAGATCTTGCTGAAAATAAAGAACTAATCAAACAGTTCCAGCAAAGATATAAGAACATCACCGTGCAGGATAAGAGCAAAGTATTTAACACCGATCTCATTGAAGCCATAGAGCTTGGTAACCTGCTTGATATTGCCGAGAGCATTAACGAAAGCGCTCTCAACAGGCAGGAATCACGCGGCGCGCACACCCGCGAAGATTTCCCCAAACGCGATGACGGTACCTGGATGAAACACACTTTCATAACCAAAAATGATTCCGGCGATCCTAAGATAGATTACAAACCTGTGGTGAAAACACAGTTTGAACCTATGGAAAGAAAATATTAAGAGCAGTCAGTATAGTCATCCGATGACTTAAAGTCATCGGATGACTTAGTAAAAAATTAAAAGCAAAAAATTCTAAATTTTAAGCGATATGCAAGTAACATTTAAAATACTCAGATTTAATCCCGAAACGGACCAGGAACCTCATTTTGAGGAATACCGATTTGAAGGTCACGATAACATGACCGTGCTTGATTGCCTCCACAAAATAAAATGGGAGCATGACGGCTCGCTTGCATTCAGGCGTTCCTGCGCTCACGGTATCTGCGGATCAGATGGTATGAGGATAAACGGCAGAAATCATCTTGCCTGCTCTACATTACTTAAGGATATCAACACCAAAAAGCCTGTAGTTATTGAGCCTCTTCCTTCGCTGCCAATTGTCAAAGATCTGATACTTGATATGACAGATTTCTACGAAAAGTATAAAGCTGTTAAGCCCTATCTTATCAATACAAGCCCTGTTTCAGAAGACAGCGAAAGATTACAATCCAACGAAGATGCCGAAAAGCTGTTTGAATCGGCTAAATGTATTTTATGCGCTTGCTGTACCACAAGCTGCCCAAGCACATGGACAAATAACAATTACATCGGACCCGCTGCGCTGTTAAAGGCATACAGGTTCGTTTTTGATACACGCGATGAAGCCGCTGATGAAAGACTTGATATCATAGATACACCGGACGGCATCTGGAGATGCCATACAATTTTCAATTGTATAGAATCTTGCCCAAAAGAAATAAATATTACCTGGCATATTTCCCAGCTTAAAAAAGAACTTTCCAACAGGGAATTATAAACAGGTCACAGCTTAATTTGGAATAAATTCCGCAAGGAGGATTTAATTTTAATGTTTCAGGATTTTGCGAAAAGGAAGTTCCGTGATTATATGTCAATGCTTGAATTTCCTGCCGGCAGAATTACATTTGAACGGATATGGAATTCAACGCTGCCGCCGTTCATTATCAGCTTTCTCGAAAATTACATACCCAAACACAACGCGCCCATTGATAAAAAGGATTTTGAGGAATTGCTTGATAAGGCTATAGTCTTCAATATCAATTATATCATCAAGCCCAAAAACACCCTGCTTAAATTTCTTTTTGGCGAGCTTGAAACAAGGCCGGCGGCATTTATACATAACCGTACAAAGTATTTCCAGTTCTACGGGTATTATATAACCAACATAGAGGATTTTATTGCGGTAAATTCTCTCGAAGTCGTCTCATACAACCAGATAGAACACCTGCTGAACGAAGTTAACCGGAACATTTACGAAGAAATATCCGGCCGCCAAAGCCAGGCGCACAGGATGAACCTTGTTAAGCTGCTTTATTATTTCTTCCACGATCTCGGCGAAAATAACCCGATAAACATCAAACTGCCGCGAAAAATTCTTTCAGCGTATTTTGCTGATAAAGGTTACACCGAAATAAAGAAAAAGATTGACGGATTTTTCAGCGATGAAATATTCATACAGGAAGCCGTTGAACTTATGGATCCCGAAAACAAAAAGCTACCCAGGGATTCAGGCGAAAGCGGCATTACCGATGAACAAATAAGGCAGATAATTTCAAAAGCTAAAACAGATTTTATCAACAAAGAAAATGCTGATAAAGAAATTGAAAGAATACTTAAGGCAGATGAACCACTTGAAGGAGATATTCCGCAGATAAACATCAAACTTATCCGCGAACAGGAGGCACTGCTTCGGGAGGAAGAAAAGAACACACTCGTAATTGATGAAGATATCTACTCAGATGACCTGCTCTTCGCTTCAAAGTTCAACCGCATTTCCCCGCCTGTACAGGTTACAGGCGAAGAAAAGCGCAAAAGACAGATAGAAGACCTCTTCTGCGAAAGCTCATACAAAAAGAAGATCATCAAAAAAATATTCAGCAAAAATGAAGATGAGTTCAATGAAAAAGTGAACCAGATACTTGATAAAAACAGCTGGGATGAAGCGGTTAAGATCATTGAAGATCTCTATAGTAAAAAGAAAGTGAACTTCTATTCTGATGCGGCTGTTAAGTTTGTGGATATCTTCCAAAACCATTTTATAAAAAATGATACATTGAACGGAAAGAATAAGGCAGTATAAATGCTTATAGATAGCGCGAAAATTACCATAAAAAGCGGCGATGGCGGCAGAGGATGTATAAGTTTCCGCAGGGAAAAATATGTGCCAAAAGGCGGTCCCAATGGCGGCGATGGAGGTAAAGGCGGAAATGTAGTGTTTAAAGCCGATAACTCACTGGCTACACTTATCGATTTCAGGTATAAAAGAACCTACCGCGCGCAAAACGGCACTCACGGGCTTGGCGGCGATAAAACCGGAAAAAGCGGGCAGGATACGGTTATTCTTGTACCATGCGGCAGCATTATCAAAGATGCTGAATCGGGTTATATACTCGCTGATCTTATTGAAAACGGCGATGAATTTCTCGCACTGAAAGGCGGCAAGGGCGGCAGAGGCAATGCAAGGTTCGCAACATCAACTAACCAGGCGCCAAGAATTGCTGAACCCGGGATTAAAGGCGAAGAAAAAGAAATTGAAATTGAGCTGAAGCTCATTGCTGATGTTGGACTGGTTGGTTTACCCAACGCGGGGAAATCCACTCTCATTTCCAAAATTTCCGCGGCGAAACCTAAAATAGCAGACTACCCGTTTACTACACTTCAGCCTAACCTGGGTATTGTTAGATATAAAGATTACCAGAGCTTTGTGGTTGCTGATATTCCGGGGCTTATAGAAGGCGCGCATACAGGCAAAGGTCTTGGCATACGATTCCTGAAACATATTGAGCGTACCAAGGTACTTGTATTCCTGCTTGATGCGACACTTATTCCCTACAAGAAGAATAAAAAAGAAGATTATGATATTCTGGTAAATGAACTCAAAAGCTACGATGAAAAACTGCTTGAAAAACCGAAGCTGATCTGCTTCAGCAAGATAGATAGTTTAACACCTGAGCAGGTTAAAGGACTTTCAAAGATACGTTTCCCTAAAGGCAAAAGCAAAGAGAAAGTCATAGTGATGAACATATCTTCAATTTCAGGTGAAAACCTGCCTGCCCTGCTTGATGAACTGTGGATGCTTCTGCACCCCTGAGGCAGCATAAATTATTACTAAACTAAATTAAGATCTTCTCAATTCTGATGAACTCAAAACCCAATATATTAGTATCAAACGATGACGGCATAGAAGCTCCCGGGCTGCAAAGACTTGTGGAAGAGCTTAAGACATTCGCCAATGTTTATGTATCCGCGCCATATACACAGCAAAGCGCAGTAGGGCACTCCATAACCATCTTTACACCGCTAAGAACATACGAGCATAAAAAAAACGGCAGCCTGTACGGCATTGCCGTTGAAGGAACACCGGCTGATGCGGTTAAAATAGGCGTACTTCATTTCTTTAGGGATGTAAAGTTCGATCTGGTGGTTTCAGGTATTAACCACGGCGCAAATACCGCAATAAACATTATATATTCAGGCACGGTTTCAGCAGCTACCGAAGGTACCATACTTGGAATACCTTCAATTGCAGTTTCACTTACCACATTTGATAATGTAGATTTCATTGAACCCGCCAAAATGGCTGCCGACATTATAAAACAGATGTGGGAGGATGATAAGATAAACCTGCACGAAGGCACACTACTGAATATGAACATACCCAACCTTCCTGCCGCCGAAATTAAAGGGGTAAAGATCACAAAACAAGGGAGATCTTACTGGAAAGATGGATTTGAAGTCAGAAAAGATCCGCATGGCAAAGAATATTACTGGCTAACAGGTAATATGGTTTACCGTGATGATTCCACCGAGTATGATGTAGCTGCCGTACAGAATAAGTACATTTCTGTTACGCCGCTGCATTTTGACCTTACTGATTACAGAACCTACGAAGAAATCAAAAACTGGAAACTAAACATCTAAATTATGAATAGCGAAGTCAGAGTTCTGGATCATACAAGCACTGTACTAAAGAACAATCCACTTAATGATCCGTTCAAAAGAAAAGTACTGGTTTACCTGCCGCCATCTTACAGTTCCGGCTCCAAAAGGTATCCCGTTATGTATTTGATCTCGGGATTCACCGGGTACGGAGCGCTCAATATGAATCTTGCTCCATTTTCAGAAAATATTCAGCAAAGGCTCGATAGACTTATAAAAACAAAGGCTATCAAAGAAATGATAGTTGTTATGCCGGACTGCTTCACCAAATACGGCGGCTCGCAGTATGTTAATTCCGCGGCGACCGGCAGGTATGAAGATTACATGGTGAAAGAAATTGTCCCGTTTGTTGATGCCGGTTTCAGAACGCTGCCAAAGGCAGCATCCAGATGTATCATCGGCAAATCTTCAGGCGGTTACGGCGCAATGTGGCTTGCAATGCGCAATCCCGGTGTATTCGGGTTAATGGCCACACACTCAGGCGATTCCGCCTTTGAATACTGCTACATGGAACATTTCGCCGAGTTTATTGTACTGATACAAAAATACGGCAAGGGTCACAAAGCCGTCGAGAACTTCATCAAAACACAGATAAACAACAAACAGCCCAAGGGCAGCGATTTTCATAATATCATTAATACAATCGGAATGTCAGCGTGTTACTCACCAAACCCCGGAAGAAAAGAGTACAACTTTGATCTTCCATTTGATATTTACACAGGCGAAATTATTACTGAAGTGTGGAATAAATGGCTCAAGTTTGATCCGGCACGGATTGTTGCCAAATACAAAGCAAACCTGAAAAAACTCAAATACATATATGTTGATTGCGGTGTAAAGGATGAATTTAAGCTGCAGTCAGGTGCCAGGATATTCTGTGATAAACTGAAGAAGATCGGGGTTAAATACACACATCTTGAATTCAGTGGTGGTCACTTCAACGTGCAGTACCGTTACGATATCAGCTTTGCGGAAGTATCAAAACGGTTTTCGTACAAATAGTATTCTCCTAATCAAGGAATAAAAAATACATCAGGGCGCCAAATCCAAGCTGGAGCGCTACTATGGAAATATTACCGATAAGGTTGTTATCCTTCTTTTTATCAAGTTCCGCAGGATCGCCGTATATATCAAAGTTCTTCTGATTTTTTGATGCCTCTGATTTAAAATAAAATGCCGCAATCCCGCTTCCGGCTGTTACAAGCGAAGATAAAACTATCGGAAAAACTTTCCTCTTCGTTTCAAAGTGTGTATTCTTATCCGCCTTCACAGGATTTATCAATAAATTCCTGCCTGAAGGCTTTAAAATATATTTTTTACTGAATATACCGCTGCTGTTTACTGTTTCAGATTCTTCTATGTAACCTTTATATTTTATTCTCAGAGTTTTAGGAAAAGTACTGTCGCTCCACATAAAATATAACGGGGTATTGCCGGTTAATTCATCATTAACATATACAGCGGCATTCTGCGGGTATGAATCAATCAGATTATAATTGATCAATGCAGAATCAATTTCCTGCGCGTGCAAAATAGCCGGGCTGAGGAACAAAGCAAATACTAATATTTTAAAATTTCTTTTCAACATTCCTGCTTGTAAAACAATACAGCATTTCATCTGCCGCTACAAATAGATATTCCTTCCAGACTACCGGTGATGTTTTCACTTTGTTTTCCAGCATACTTTTCCACAGCACCTTACCTGTCAAAGCATCAAGTGAATAAATATAGCTGTCATATGATGATACATAAATATAATTGCCTGAAACCACCGGGCTGGAAACAACTGCACCGTATGTTACGGCTTTCCAGCTTACTTCACCGCTTAACAGATTAAGCGAATAAATGCTGCCATCAACACAGCCGGTAACAATGTTACCGTTGCCATCTATCGCTGAACCTGCTATCATTTTTGTATGCAGATTCACTTTCCAGTTGACTTTGCCTGTTTCAAGTTCTATTGAATAATAATTTGAATCATCACAACCCAAATAAGCATTCCCTTCGTATATCAGCGGAGTGGATATCACAGGTAACCCGGTCTCGATCTTCCATTTTTCAGTACCCGCAGTAATATCTATTCCCATGATGTTGCCTTTATCATTGCCCAGTACAGCCGTACTACCGTTGACTGCGCAGGTTGAATGAACAGGTGACTTTGTATTGTACTTCCAGACTATTTTCCCGCTGGCTGATTCAAGTTTATAAAAACTTCCGTTCAAGTTGCTGAAGTAAACAAAACCTTCATGTAAAATAGGTGATGTTTGTATATCTCCGTAGTTCTTCCGCCAGTTAATTTCACCTGAAACAAGGTTATACGATGCTATGGAATATTTTTTATCTCCGGCAAAAGTAAATATCACATCATTTCCAAGGATAAGCGGCGCAGTACTGCAATCCTTACCCAAAAATTTTAAGTTGCCAATTTTCCCGCCGGTATTTACATCAAACGTGAACAATTCACCCTGCAGAGCGTTAACAAATACAACCGCATCGCTTGCTGTTATTCCTGATGGCCCGACTCCGCCTTCCAGGTTATAATCCCACATTAAGTTAAGCGGTGGTGCAAGTATGAATTTAGATACATTTTGCTGCTGCGGTGAACCCCCGGCCATTAACCAGTCATCCGGGCTTACCGTTATTCTTTTATCCACAGTTATACCTGAACATCCCGTTATGTAATAACAGATATTTAAATGGATCAATATCAGCAAAACGTATTTTAGAATATACTTCCCGGTCATTTGTTAATTTAATAAACTATAATGTTTTTTAAAAGGGGGTAATTGGAAATTATTAATTTGAGAGTATCCGTTGCGAGCATACCGGTGGTTAGTTCAATCCAAAAAAAAGCGGGCTGTTTCAAAAGTACATTGTAATTCCCGTGAACAGGAACCATGAAAAATTTTGTCATAAAATTTTTCACATACAATTCTTTCGAAACAGCCCTGTAATTTTACTTAACCAATATCATTTTTCTTGTATCTGTAAAGCTTCCTGCGTTGATCCGGTAAAAATAGATACCGCTGGAATAATTTGAAGCGTTCCAGTCAACCGAATATTTACCCGCAGTCAAGTCCTGGTTCACAACTAATTCTACCAGATTTCCAAGCACATCATAAACCGCTACCTGAACCTTTTTATCACCGCTGATATTCGGGATATCAAAGTTGATCTTTGTTACAGGATTGAACGGGTTTGGATAGTTATTGTACAATGCAAACCTCTGCGGAATTTCAGATGAAATTACCTGTATGCCAATTGGTGATCTTACAAGTGATACTATTAACGAATTTACAGACTGAAGTGAATCAATTCCGTTGTATGCCCATGCGCGCCACGTGCATCTGACCGAATCTCCGGTTACACCCATCTGCACTGCAATTGAATCCAGTAAACTTCTCCTGACTGAAGCAACAGAATCAACACCGCTGGAATTGGCTGTGAACAGATAGTCAGTTGACCCGCCTATTTTTCTTAATTTGATCTTGTAGTTTACCGTATTATTTGTTGAACTCTTTGACCAGCTGAAATTAACCGTTGATGTATCTCCGGAATTTACCCCAAGCCTGGTAAATGTGGGCGGATTTAAAACATTAAATGATGACATTTCGGCACCGCGTACTCTTATATAAGATGTCTTGGTCAATGAATCCGCGCCAAAGCTGTTGCTAATCCGGAGTTTTACCGTATATAAACCCGGTGTTGTATAAGTAACCGATGGATTCTGCGAAGTGGATGTTGAAGGAGATCCTCCTGCAAATGTCCACTGCCAGCCTGTCGGTATTCCTGCTGACTGATCAGAAAACTGCACAGGGTTATTGTACTCAATAGATAAACTATCTGCTTTAAACGAACATATCGGTGAACCGCTGATGTCTATGTGTCCGTTTGATGACTGGATAGGTGCCCTGGGTCCGCCTAATGCTGAATTCATCCTTACCAATTGCCCCTGCGTAAAAAGATTCATACACGCGTCATCAGTATAATCCATATAGTTCATGAACATTACGCCCGGTGCGCTGGGAGAACATGCGTCAACTGTAGGATAAGTAGGGCATCCATAGTACTCGGCACCCTGGTTAGGTGTATCACCAACCAGATCAGAGCCGCCGCAGGAACCGTTATCATCGCCCCAAATATGGTAAAGCCATAACCAATGTCCCACTTCATGCGTAGCCGTTCTGCCTTTATTAAAAGGCGGTGAAAGTGTTCCTACTGTGCCAAAATAATTGTAGCCTATAGCAACACCATCCAGTGCGGCGCTGCCGCCGGGGAATGTCGCGTAACCGAGAAGCTGGCTTCCTAAATTAGCTGCCCAAAGATTCAGGTATTTATCTCTGTCCCACCCGTCGCGTCCGCCTGAAGCAGTGAACTTCAATGCCGAGCTCTGTCCGAATTCTGTTATACTTGTTTGTGTACGGGTTATTCCAAGCGTTGGATTGCCGTTCGGGTCGCGTCTTGCCATCTTAAATTCTATCTGGCAATCAGCCCCAAGTGATTTCCATGGTGCAGGCGTATTTACAGTATCAGCATTCAGCCTTCTGAAATCTTTATTCAATACATCTATCTGGGAAAGTATCTGGTCATCAGATATATTCTGCGCAGGCGTATTCCATACAACATGAACTACAACAGGAATTGTTATTACAAGTCTTTCTCCATCTCTTTTTCCGTGTTCTTTGGCGAATTTTTCAACAAACTTCTCCATTTCTGCCATCCTGGTTCGGTAAGTTGGGTCCAGTTTATACTGCATTTCCAGATCTTCCATGGCACCGCAGGTTCTCCTTAGATTGTTCAAATTATCCTGAACGTTATCAGAATATACTGTGGTTTCATTGCTTCTGAAAGCAATTGCTGCTATCATAATAACAGCGAAGAGGGAAAGTGTAAAAATAATTCTTTTTGTCATAATTTAATTCCTGATTCTTTTTTAAAAAAAAGCCTGCCAAACTGCAGCAGGCTTTTAGTGAAGTTTATAAATATGTTATAATATGAAACTCTTTATTTAACCAATATCATCTTCTTAACATCTGTAAAGCCGTCCGTTTCTATCCTGTAAAAGTAAAGACCGCTTGAAAGTTCCGAGCCATTGAATTCTATCTGGTGGTAACCTGCATCCACGTTTCCGTCTATCAATGTTGCCGCAACTTTTCCTAAAACATCAAACACGCTTATTTTCACATAGGCTGCCTTTGGCAGCTGGTATTTTATTAATGTTGAAGGATTGAACGGGTTAGGATAATTTTGAGCCAGTGAGAACTGAACCGGTAATCCGGTATTGTTGGATATACCTGTAATACTGCCAACACAGTATTTTGAAATATTTATGTCATCCACATACCAGCCATCAGACTGCAGACCCGCGTCACTGGTTAACCTGAAACGTACTTTTAAATTGGTTGATCCGTTTGCGTATGCGGATATATCAAATGTCTGCTGGGTCCATGTGGTACTTGAACCTGAATACTGCTTAACAAGCTGCCAGTTGGCTCCGCCATCATTTGATACTTCAACCCTGCAATAATCATAATCAAGCTCAGTCACATACCTGTGCCAGAAACTCAATGTTACAACCGGATTGGCATTTACATTAAGCGGCGTTGTCAATGTCATATGAAGATCACAATTTGCGGGGTAATTGCCTGAAGGGCTTTCAGTAAACGATGTTGGCGCTGTATGAGATTGCGCCGTTGATGTATTCCAGGTGCTGGCCGTTCCGCCTGCTGTCCAGTTAGCGAATGAAGAAGCGTTATCATCTATTACAACTATTGGAGTTGGTGTACCTACCGGTATGTAAACACCCTGTGTATATATAGTAGCTGTATCAAGTTTGATTGTAAGAAAACACGGAATGTAGCAATTATTTGCCGCTCCGCCTGAAACCGTAAAATTAAACGTTGCGCTATCCTGCTGCATTATACCCATATTATAATTCAGCTACTGTGTTGGGATAGTTACATTTGCGTTTGCCGGGGTCAGGATTATTTTAGTATTGTTGGCTGTCATCACACCTTTGTTCTGAAACCTTACTTTAAAACTGCCCGAACTGCCCGGAGTGTATGTTGGCTGATTGAAAGCTGAACTGAGGTAGTTTACATAAGGCCCTGCTACAAGCGTAATATACTGGTTTGCATGAAGCATCCCCTGCGCAAGCGGAATGATCTGGTTTTGTGCCGGCCAAAAACTTGTTCCGGTTTCAGGGGTGATACTGAATATCTTGGTATGACCGGAATCATTGTAATACCAGTCATCAGTGCCGCCTCTTACTTCATAACCAACCGTTTGTGAAGGAAAACCGGCGGTATAGCCGTTTATGGCTTTCATGTCATTCAGAAATATATTGAAAATCGCGTCATCAGGTGTGCCAACGGGATCCTGCCAGCACCACGGCTTTATCAAAAAATTGCCGTAAGTGTGTGCGCTGAATGCAGTTTTGAAATTCCGAGAATTCACAAATGCTTTTATGTTCTGTGTCTCAAGTTCTGAAAATGGCAATGTCCCTCTGTATGTTCCCTGTCCTCCGCTGCACGCATCGGTACTGGAACCGCCATTGGGTGAATTCCAGAATTGGTAGGTACCAAAATTTCTGTTTGGGTCAACAGGTCCGCAGGTTAAACTTGGCGGACTTGTAAGATGTTTATTAGCTCTCCACATTCCTCCGCCGGTTGGATTGGTTGTTTGATTATGAACATAACCATCAGCATTAAAAACCGGTATCCAGTATATTTCCCTGTTATTCAAAATATATCTTGCAATAGGATCTGAATTATAATTTTCAAAAAGCCAAAACATATAATAGAATTGCGTCTCCATACTCTCAGGTTCGCGTGCATGTATCAATGCATGCATCAGCACTTCAGGCCTTCCTGTAGGCGCATTCGGACCGTTTGTTACCCTTACACACCACATCTGCCTGTTCTCGTATGTCGTTCCAACTGAAAATTTTTCTGATATGAACTGCGGATACCACATTCTCAAAGAATCAAGTTTGGCCACAACTTCATTATATGTCATATAACCGCCCATTGAGCCGTATATCGAATGTGTTATATTATCCTTAACATAAGTCTGGATCATCTGGTCATTCATTTCAGCATTTGTCATTTTTGGCTGCGCATTGTAATATGTCATCCAGTCGTCAACAAGTATCTCGTAGCCAACCCCGGACTTCCTCAACAGGTCAATTTCGTATTCAGAAAGCCATGCATCAAGAAAGTGACCCAATTTTGAATTAGCGTGATCTATGTGAAGCCCCGCATCTGACAATCTTTTAAAATCATTATCGTTTGCCGCAAAGATCCTGACTTGTGAATATTTCTGTGAAGCTTCTGTGATATTTTGCTCTTCAAAGCCAAATGCATTGAATGTAAAATATGCCGTTACACTTAAAATTGTAAATAAAGCTAAGGTTAGAACAGTAGTTTTATAGCTCTTCATAATAAATAGTAGTAATAATTGGAATAATGATTTAATTTAACGGTTTTTCAATGCTAAATCAATCATTTAAATTTTGAGTAACTTAGGGGTTTTAGTTAGTAATTTCCGTATATTTTCCCCCAAAATACAATAGAAAAGGGCGATTTTATCGCCCTTTAAGATCTTACTGATTCAGCTCAAATCTATTTAATGAACATCATTTTCTTAACTTCACTGAAATCTCCGGCTTC
Source organism: Ignavibacteria bacterium UBA2360 (assembly GCA_002344125.1). Taxonomy (GTDB): domain Bacteria; phylum Bacteroidota; class Ignavibacteria; order Tepidaquicellales; family OLB5; genus OLB5. Next base: position 119,817 of record DDTQ01000002.1, read on the forward strand.
CATCTTGTAGAAGTACATTCCCGATGCCAAACCCTTTGCGTCAAAAGAAACCTCATAGCTCCCTGCCGTTTTATGTTCATTAACCACGGTTTTCACAACCTTGCCCAGCATATCATAAATTACAAGCTTAACATTCACGTTTTCCGGAACCTGGTATTTGATAACAGTTGAAGGATTGAACGGATTTGGGTAATTTTGTTCCAGCCCGAAACGAAGCGGTATCTGCTGATTATTGCCTGTTGATGTTAACGCATCAGGATAATTGGAAATTTTTATGTTATCAACATACCAGCCATCGGCAACTGTGTTGGTATTAGTTACTACTGAAAACCTTATCTTAAATGTCGGAGAAGCATTTGCCAGTTCAGTTATATCAAGTACTTCCTGCTTCCACTCATTTTGTATGCCGTAATAGTATTTTATCGAATTCCATGTTACACCGTTATCACTCGATACATCCACGTAAGCGTTATCAAGTATATCTATGTTGTACCTGTGGTAGAAGCTAAGTATTGTAACCGGCATAGATGATACATTTCTTGCCGTCGTCAGAGTCATTGTTCTGTTGGAACTGTTGCCGTAGTTTCCTGTCGGACTTTCAGAAAATGATCTTGTCGGCGAATAAGACTGTACCGTTGTTGTATTCCATCCGCCTGACATCGTCCAGTTTCCGTTACCGTTTTCCGCGCTGTCAGAAAGTGTTGTCGTTCCGTTACCTATACAAACATAGATCTTCTGAAGGTGGACTACGCTTGTATCATTTTGTTTTATTCTCAGCACTATCGGTAAACCTGAATTGTTTGGCGCTGAGCTCAGGATATTGAAGTTCAGCGTGAGGCTATCCTGGTAATATGAGTTAATAAAATTATAATTAAATGAAACTGATGAAATATTTATAAACGGACTCTGTGACGCAAGTTCAATTTTTACGTTTTCGGCGGTAAGTAACCCTTTATTCTTAAAATGAACTTTTATGTTGCCTGATTCACCTGCTGTATATGAAATTTTATTCAGCTGAGTATTAACGGGCGCAACATAGCTGCCGCATGAAAGCGCAAAGTATGTGTTTGACCATACCGTACTCTGCGCAAGCGGGAGTATTCTGTTCTGAGCCGGCCAAAAGCCGTCAGTTCCGGTTCCCACTTCAGGTGTCATAGCGATTATTTTTGCATGACCCGAGTCACTGTAATACCAGTCATCGGTTGTGCCTCTTACTGTATAATTTACTGTTTCCAGTGATCTTCCAAGTGTATAATGATTATGCAGTGCCATATCAGCGGAAAAATGCTGGAATGTATTCTCATCCGGTGATGGTAACCCTGAATAACCCCAGGGTCTGATAAAGTAATTGCCGTATGTATGGTAGCTTAATGCGCCTTTAAAATTCCTTGAATTAACAAAATTCATAGCATTCTGTGTTTCAACCTGGTCAAACGGCAGGTCACCGCGGAAAGTCTGATCTCCGCAGGTTGTTGTGGAACCCGGTCCGCCGGGTCCGCCAAAATTCCAGAATGCATATGGACCGTAATTCCTGTTCATATCCGCGCCCGTACCGCCTGTGCAGGGTTTGCGGCTGATACGCCACATTCCGCCGCCATTCGGATTTGTTGTCTGGTTATGAAGATAACCATCAACATTAAAAACCGGAGTAAAATATAATTCCCTGTAACGAAGTATATAAGTTGCCAGCGGGTTTATATTATAATTTTCAAGCAGCCAGTAAATAAAATACATGTTTTGTGTCATACTCATTGGCTCTCTTGCATGTATCAGTGAATGGAACCAAACTTCGGGCCTTCCGGTTGGTGCATCCGGAGAGTTGGATACTCGTACTGTCCACATTTGATTACCCAAATGTGTGCTGCCAATCGAAAACTTCGTTGAGATAAGTCCCGGGTATTCCAGCTTCATGCTGTCAAGCTTATTTATTACCTGCTGATATGTCATGTAACCGCCCATTGAGCCGTATACAGAGTGTGTTATATTGTAATCAGATGTTGAGTTTTCAATTGCGGCTCTCATTTCAGATTCAGTCATTTTAGGAAGGGCATTATAATATTCCATCCAGTCATCTATTGTGATCTGGTAAGCAACCCCTGATTTTTTTAATTTTTCAATTTCAGATGCAGATAACCATGTTAGTAAATAATCGCCGAAATTCTCAGCGTGGTCTATATGCAAACCGGCTGATTCCATTTTTTTCGCGTCAGCTTCGCCGTTCACAAATACTTTCACCTGTGAATGCTTTTCATCCTGCTCAACTACACCCGGTTCAGTATGGACTGAATGATTATTAACTATCGGGCTTTGAGTAAATGAATCGTATTGCTTATTCTCTTCCTTTGTGTTAAAACCGTATAAAGCCAGTATCAATACAAGAATAACTGCAACAGTTGAATAAAGTGTCCTGCGTGTTTTCATTTATTTTAACATGATTAGTTTTTTGTAATTGCGTAATTTAGCTAAAACAGTTTGCTTTAACAATTAAATTAGTGCAAAGCATCTGTTGCATATAAACCTATGTTATACCTTAATTTAATCATTTACTTGATTAAAACCAGTTTTTTTGTGGATGAGTAACTTCCTGAAATCAATGTGTAAAAGTACACTCCGCTTGAAAAATTACCCGCGTTGAATTTGAGCTCATACTTACCGGCATTAACATAGCTGTTAAGCAGAAGGGAAACCTCTTTGCCGGTTATATCAAACACTGAGATCTTTACATCACCTGCTGCTGGAATTTCAAACCTGATATTCGTTTCAGGATTAAATGGATTTGGATAAGCATCCATCAGTCTGTATTGCGATGGCATTTCAGTATTCACTGGGGAAATACCAACCGGTGTCCATAATGGAAGGTAATCAACAACTCCCAATGAATCGATATCCGGATGATGAAAAATGTGTGCCTCTACGCTATCCAGTATCATTGTTCCCCAGAAATTATTTTCAGCTTTAATAGGTTGCGGAGTATTGTTGTAAAAATCGTAAAATACTCCGCTGTTTGAATTACTGTGTATCTGGTTCATACCAATGTAATTAGTATCAGATATGCTCAAATCACCAAACACCGGTGCCGCATTGCTTTGCAGGGTAACACCCCATAAATTCCACCTGATAATATTTTTTGATACACGCGCGTTTACACCTGAACCCACAAAATTCAATCCGCTGCCTCCACTCAGAGGCAATCCCTGAATATTATTGCTGTCAATTGTGTTTCCCCTGATTATTGCATTTACGCTGCCGTTAAGCGCAATGCCATACCGGTTTTTTTTAATCAAATTATTTTCAGCAATTAATGTAAGTGTACCCGTTGGAAGCGCTGCAATTCCGCCTGAAAGCACTGAAATACCTATAATAGTACATCCCCTTATCACAGTTGTACCGGCGCCTGATTGGCCCAGGTTTATCTGAGGCACATTTCCGCTTGTCAATACATTTTCAATGAATTGAGAGTTCGTAATTTGCGGTGCGTTTGCTATGTTTGAACCGCCGGCAATTGCAGCACGGTAATTTCTGTAGAATAAACAGTTTGTAACCACTGCGTTTGAATTAAACAGGTTCAGCGCAGGCGTAGTTAATGTTGCGCCAAAACAGTTATACCTGAAAGTACAATTTGTGAACTGTGGACTCACATTCAGCAATCGCATTCCATTCATGCTGTATTCAAAAATAAATTTATTGAATGAACTATTTATACCTGCTCCATCCAGTCTCAATTCATAAAATTTTTGTGTTGTATCAATGGAGGAAAACTTTACTGAATCTGAGGGGTTCACAATAATTGTACCGTTTACAAGAAATACAACATTATATGCAAGCTTCACCGTTGAATTTGTGAGAATTTTCAGCGTGTCAGTTGATGATACCGTTAATGTATCATTAACGAAATACGTACCTGATGAAAATGTCACCACTCCGCCTGAATTTGAAACAAGATCGTTCAAATTCCAGCTGACCGAAGAACCGGGTGTGGAATAATTAGCAAAAACCGTGTTTACCGATAGGAATGAAATAAGGATTGCCGTACAAAACAGAAATATTTTTTTCATTTATTTAACTTGCTATGTTTACTTTGTTGTTAGCCTGCAAATTAAAGTTTATGCAATTGATCTGAAATGCTATTTTTTGTATTATTTTTAACTCACTTAAACATAATTATTTAAATTCCAATTCAGATCATTTCTATATAATCAAGATCTTTTCCGTATGTTTCTTCAAGTCTTGCTGCGGAAATATAAGCAAGTATCAGGGCAAGCCCTGCTACCAAACCCGCTGAATAAATTATTCCAACCGATGGATTCAGAAATTGAAACAGCAGCGTCAGCGGCACTACAGTACCCCTGATGAAATTTGGCACTGTTGTAGTAACCGTAGCCCTTAAATTAGTGCCGAACTGCTCGGAGGCATTAGTGACAAATACAGCCCAATAACCGCAGCTAATACCAAGGGCGATGCAAACAGTATAAAAATAGAATGAACCGAATGTGTTAAAAAACAGATATACTATTATCAGAATATTTGTCGCAAAGATAAATGCAAGTATGATCTTTTTTCTTGATTTGAAATACTGGCTCAAATATCCGCTCAGCATATCGCCCGCAGCAAGCCCTATATAACAGAACATAACGGATTTTGCAGGTACAACTCCTTCAACGCCAAGCTGTTTGGCAAACGCATCTGAAAATGTAATGAGTATTCCTACAACAAACCAAAGCGGCGCGCCAATCAGGATACATTTAACGTACTTCTTGAACCTGTTCCAGTTTGTAAATAAATGGAGGAACTCGCCCCTTACTATCTCACCTGATTTAATATTTTTGAACATACCGGATTCATATATTCCAATTCTAAGAAAAAGCAGCAGCAATCCCATTCCACCGCCCACAAAATATGCGGTCCGCCAGTCAAACATATCAGCAACCAATGCAGCCACTACGGCACCCAGAATTCCCACCGAGGCAACTATGGTAGTTCCGTAACCTCTGGATTCTTTGCTCATCACCTCGCTAACCAAAGTGATACCTGCGCCAAGCTCACCCGCTAAACCAATTCCTGCAATAACCCTGAGTACTGCGTATTGCTGTACATCCATTACAAATCCGTTCAATATGTTTGCGACTGAATACATTATGATTGAACCGAACAACACAGATATCCTGCCCCGTTTATCACCAAGCACACCCCACAATATTCCGCCTATCAGCATTCCCGCCATCTGCATGTTCAGCAGCAATACACCGTCTGAAAGAAGCGCGTCACCTGTTACACCCAGGGATTTCAAAGATGGGATCCTTACTATACTGAACAGTATCAGGTCATATATATCTACAAAATATCCCAGCGCAGCAACAATAACTATTGCTTTTACATTCTTAGAACTGCTTTGAGAAATTTTTGAACCGGATTCTTGCATTAAATTAATTGTATATTAATGTTAAATTTGAAAATTAATCCCCGAAAATAATACATTTACAGTAATTTAAAAAGTAAATTATGGCTATTGTTAAATTAATATCAGATTTTGACGGCGTGTGGACAAATCAGCATATTGAAGCCGATTATGTCTGGAAATATATTCTTAATACCGTTGCTTCGCATACCGGCGATACACCCGAAACAATTGATGCGCTTCTGCAGCAATCGAAAAATGAAATGGATAATACTCCGTATGATTACGGCTGGTTTAACGGGGGCGGAGTTTCTTGTTATTACCAGGAAGACCCCTTTGGCGATAATAACGCCATATTTGATTACATAGAAAGATCAGCAAGTGACCGCTCATACTCACACTTTAAGCAGGAGCTTGCCAGGCTGAAAGATGCTATCGGCAAAAAAACAAACATGACACTGGCTGAATTTTCCAATGATTGCTTCATGAAATCAACCACCCAGTTCAAACTGGAAGGCAAACTTAAACCGGTTGAAACAGCCGGTGAGGTCATCAAAAAGCTTAACGCCGCGGGTGTAGAAATTGTTGTAGTATCAAATTCTAAAACAGAAAAGATTGAACATCTTTTCCGCAAAGCGGGACACACTGTTACCAACGAAAACGCCATTGTAAGGGGCAGGCTGCATGCAATAGGAGATGCCAGAAAATTTATAATTGATAGCGCATTCACAGAACTTCCTGAATTCTATGAAATAACAGATAGGTTCAAAGTATGTTTAAGGCGCAGCAATTATTTTAAGATCCTTCTTGCTGAAATGCCTGATTATGTTATTGGTGATGTGTTCTCTCTTGATCTTGCGCTGCCGCTGTACTTAAGGCTTAATGACAAACGATTTGAAAAACTTAAGGTCATTCAGCGGGTTCATAAACATACCCCCGCATGGGTTAAAGATCATTTAAGCAGGGATGAGTTCAAAGGAATTGCGTTTATGGTTGATTCTATTGACGAACTGCCCGGTATATTGCTGAAGTAACTAACTTCAAAAGTTTTTATAACTTTTGAGGTTTTATAAACTATATCCCTGTTCTGTAAAACATCTTGTCAAGTTCATCCATCGAGAGCTTTACAATTGTGGGTCTGCCGTGGGGACAAACATACGGCATCTTTACTGAAAACAATTTATCTATAAGATTCAGCATCTCACCTTCGGTTAAATGATCACCCGCTTTTATTGCATGCTTGCATGCATAAGATTTTGCCAGGTTATCGCGCTTTTCCAGGTTAAGTTTTATATCATACTCCTTATACTGATCTATAAGTTCCTGAAGTATTTTTCCCTCATCCCCTATTCTTACATCAGAAGGAATTCCTTTTATCTTAACCTTCCTTTTGCTTTGCAGTTCAATTTCAAATCCAAGTGAACCAAGCTCTGCCTCTATTGCTTTTGCTACTTCATAATCAACAGGGTTCAGTTCCGTATATATGGGAATGAGCAGCTGCTGTGTTAAATTAGCATTTGAATTCAGTCTCTCAATTGCCTGTTCATATAAAATCCTTTCATGCGCGGCGTGCTGATCTATTATCATTAGTGTGCTTTCAAGCTGGTACATGATGTACTTCCGCTGGAATTGCCAAATCTCATTTTTGCTTACCAGGCTGTCAGTATCAGGTTCCTTATATAACTTCTCTTCAAGTGGTGTCTTTTCCTGTTCAGGTATGCCCTCATCAGTAAATTCAAATGCTGAGTTTGAATTTTTACCGAACATTTCGTGTATTACGGTCGGCTCATTTGTTAAGCCATCATGTTTTTTGAAAGTAAATCCCCCAGCCTGCGGAACTTTGCCTGTAAAGTTCGAAGATTTGAATATATTGGCGTTATAAGCAGTTTTGTTTTGTGAAATATCGAAGCCAGTTGTTTCAGGTATCTTCACCTTCACAACAAGATCATTCTTCTCAAGTGTGCTCCACACACCCCTGCGAATGAAACTGAACAAAGCCCGCTCTTCTTCAAATTTTACTTCAAGTTTAGAAGGATGTACATTTATATCAAACTTCGCCGGGTCAAGCGTTAAGAAAATAAAAAAGTTCGGGTAATCACCTTTATCAACCAAATCCTCGTAAGCTGAGTGTACAGCAAATGATAATGCTTTGCTTACTACATACCTGTTATTCAGGTAAAGATTCTGGTCCTGTTTGTTTTTTTTGGTGAAGCTGGGTTTGGAAATATATCCCTTCAGCGAAAGCAGTTCGTTTGAATGTTCCACTTCAAGCAGGTTCTCACCTGCTTCCCTCCCGAAGATAGAAGTCAATCGTTCATGCAATGATTGCGCCGGCATATCAAATATTTCTTCATCTTCATTTATGAATGAAAATGCCCGCCCAAAGTTCGCAATAGCGAGCCTTGTGAATGTATCGTATATATGTCTGAATTCAGTTTGATTGGTCTTTAAAAAGTTTCTGCGGGCGGGGGTGTTGTAGAATAAATTCCGTACAGCAATTGAAGTGCCTTTTTCAGTCTGTATCTTTGTGTGCTCAACAATTTCGTTTCCGTGATTTTTAATTTGTGTACCAAGTTCATCTTCTGCTCTCCTGGTTTTCAGCTCAACCTGTGCAACCGCCGCAATCGAAGCAAGTGCCTCGCCCCTGAAGCCCAGCGTTGTGATATGCTCCAGATCATCTGCTGCGGAAATTTTGCTGGTTGCATGCCTTTGAAAGCTGAGTATGGCGTCATCTTCATTCATTCCGCTGCCGTTATCAATCACCTGGATCAATGCTTTACCGGCATCACGTATTATCAATTGGACTGATGTCGCGCCCGCATCTATTGAATTTTCAATTAATTCTTTAACAACAGCTTCGGGTCTGCCAACAACTTCCCCTGCCGCTATGCGGTTAGCAATGAATTGAGGTAATATTTTTATTTGGTTTGGCATAATATCAACCTTTGGCGAAGCGAAGGAAGGAACGAAGGGTCTAATTCACCGCGGCAAAAATCTGCTTACCGAATGAGATCCTTCACCTCGTTCAGGATTCTTCAATCTTCAAGTAGCGCCTTTACAAAACTCTCTTTATCAAATACCTGCAGATCGTCAATTTGTTCGCCTACGCCTATATATTTCACGGGAATTTTCATCTCACTGCTTATCTTGAGTACTATACCACCTTTGGCGGTACCATCGAGTTTTGTTAAAACCAGTCCGGTAAGCGGTATGGAATTACTGAACTCTCTCGCTTGTGTCATACCATTCTGTCCCGTGGTCGCATCAAGCACTAGCAGCACTTCGTGCGGCGCTTCAGGCAGCTGTTTCTGGATAACGCGGTTAATCTTGCTTAGCTCTTCCATAAGGTTTACTTTTGTATGTAGCCTTCCGGCAGTATCGATAATTACGACGTCATACCCTTTTGCAATACCTGATTGAATTGTATTATAAACCACTGCGCTGGGGTCTGACCCTTGAGCAAGCTGAATAATTTCTGTACCTGAGCGTTTTGCCCAGGTTTCAAGCTGTTCATTGGCAGCCGCGCGGAAAGTATCCGCCGCGCCTATTAGGACACTATAACCTGCGTTTTTATAATTATACGCCATTTTGCCAATTGATGTGGTTTTGCCAACACCATTAACGCCAACTACAATAATTACGTACGGTTTCTTATCAACTGTAAATGGTTTTTTTGCTTCGCCGTTTCCGCTTATGAATGCTCTTTTAAGTTCATCACGCAAAATTGCTTTAAGCTGGTCTGTCCGTTCATACTTTTCTTCTTTTACCCGTTCTTTCAGATTTTTTATGATCTTTTCTGTAGTATTCACACCTACATCACTGCTTAGCAGAATTTCTTCGAGGTTATCAAGAAAATCGTCATCAATTTCGCTTTTTGCATTAACAAGCTTATCAATTTTATTGAATATATTCTCATGGGTTTTCTTCAAACCCTGCTTTAATTTATCAAAAAGTCCCATATTTTTTATTGATTAAGTGCAAAGTTACTTAATAAGGGTGAATATAAAAAGTGAATAAGTTACATAGTTAATAATGAATAATTAATTGCCTCTATTTCCCCTTTAACCTTGATTAACCTTTGATTATATTTGTATAATAACAATAATTAAGTCCATCTAAATGAAGATTTTTCTCAATTTTGTTCTGTTTTCTGCATTTATTCTAATTTTTACCTCCTGTGGAAGCGATAATAAACAAACTCAATCCAGCCTAACCAACTTGGAAGAAGATAAAAAGTTCGCCGTAACACTCTATGGCGATGAAGTAAAAGTAATTGCAAAAGGCGATCTCCTTGGAAACGGCAAACAATCCGCTATTGCAGCCGTAGTAATGAAACAAACCGATAACAGCTTCTGGATAAAAAAAGGCAGCTTCCTGCAGAAAGAATCCGACGGATGGAAAGTTCTGCTTAAAATGGAAGAAAAACTTTCTACTCCAAAAGGTAACCTGCTTGAACAGGTGAACGCTGATAATGGTTATATTATAAGATTTGATTCAACCAAAAAACCTTTCAGCATAAATTTCGTAATGGCAAATGAGTACGGCAAAGGCGCAAGTGATGAAGCTCTCATTTCATGGAACCCCGCCTCAGGAAATTTTGAGTTCGCAGAGATAAATAACGAACTACCCCAATAAAATACCACTGCTGAATGTCTCCTAAAAAAGCCCTCAAATGGGTTATATTCTGGATCTCTGTGGCGCTGGTATTTAACGCGGGCGTTTATTATTTTTTAGGACAGCAGAAAGCCATTGAATTCCTAACCGGTTATATAATTGAAGAATCGCTGAGCGTTGATAACCTTTTCGTTTTTTTAGTACTTTTCAAATACTTCAAAATACCCCTTGAGTACCAGCGCCGTGTACTGAACTGGGGCATTGTTGGCGTTATCATTTTACGCGGTATATTTATTTTTCTCGGAGCGGCTTTAATTTCAAATTTTGGGTTCGTACTTTATATATTCGGCGCAATATTGATCTATTCAGGTTACCAAATGGCTTTTGGTAAGGAAAAAGAAATTCACCCTGAGCAAAATAAAGTACTCAGACTCTTCAAAAGATTTTACAAAGTCACCACAAATTACCATGGCGATCATTTTTTTGTTAAACGTGATGGTGTAAAATACGCAACCCCGCTCTTTGTATGCCTTATTGTGATCGAATCAACTGATCTTGTTTTCGCAATTGATTCCATACCCGCTATTTTCGCAATCACTACCGATCCGTTCATTGTATTTTCTTCAAATATCCTGGCCGTGCTTGGCTTAAGATCAATGTACTTCCTGCTCTCAGCAATTGCTGATAAATTTGAATTTGTGAAAAAAGGTGTAGGAATTATCCTCTGTTATGTAGGAGTGAAAATGCTCGTTCCTATAGCGTTCCCCGGTTATCACATTCCTGTTTTTATCTCTCTGATAGTTATAATCTCAGTACTTGTACTTTCAGTAATTATCTCCATAATTCTCAATAAACAGAAAGCAAAATAACCCCTTTTACGTCATTTCACCCCATTCACTACCGTCTTTAAATTATGTTTTTGGGTTTCAAAAACGTTAAATTATAACTAAATTTAACCAAATTTCTAAAAAATAAACTTATCTATAATAGAAAGTTAAGAATCACATGAATGTTCCTTTTGTTGATCTGAAAACACAATATCTGGGTATCAAAGAAGAGATTCTTTCCGAAATAAATGACGTACTCGATAATACCGCGTATATCTGCGGAAAAAAAGCAAAAAAATTTGAAGAAGATTTCGCAGGTATGCATGAAGTGAAACACGCCATTGGATTGAGTACGGGCACTGATGCTCTTCATGTAGCGTTGCATGCCCTTGGCATAAAGCATGGCGATGAAGTTATCGTACCCGTTAATACATATATTGCAACCGCCGAAGGCGTTTCTTTATGTTACGCTAAGCCGGTTTTTGTAGATAATGATGAAAAAACCTACAATATTGATATTAGTAGAATAGAAGCGGCAATCACCCCCAATACAAAAGCTATAATCCCGGTTCATCTCTACGGACAGCCCGCTGAAATGGATGCGATCCTTGAAATTGCGAAAAAACATAACCTGCATGTTGTTGAAGATTGCTCACAGGCTCACCTTGCGACCTACAAAGGTAAAAAGATCGGTGGTTTGGGCATTATAGGAACATTCAGCTTTTATCCGGGTAAAAATTTGGGCGCTTATGGTGAAGGCGGCGGAGTTACAACAAATGACAAAAAACTTTATGATTTCATGCTCAGATTCCGCCAGCATGGTTCAATCGAAAAATACATCCACGAGATTGAAGGCCACAACTATAGACTTGAAGAAATTCAAGCCGGCGTACTCAATGTAAAAATGAAATACATTCAAAAATGGACAGATATGCGCCGCAAAAATGCAAAGTTATATACCGAAACATTTGCTTCACTCGGAATTGAAGAGGTTATTACACCCTGGCATCCTGAGTACATTGATCCCGTTTATCACTTGTATATAATAAGAGTTAAGAACAGAGAGAAACTGATTGAGCACTTAAACAAAAACGGTATACAGAACGGATTGCATTACCCTCTCCCTTTGCACATGCAGAAAGCTTACAGTCATTTGAACTATAAACCCGATGATTTTCCGGTTGCAAAAAAATTCGCAGGTGAGATACTTTCAATTCCTATGTATCCGGAAATGACCGAAGAAATGATACACTATGTTTGCAGTACAATTAAAAAGTTCTATTCATAAATGATAGACGAGTTCATCAAAAAATGGGGCGCCAAAAAACTGATCCTTTCAGTTAACGATATTCTATGTACATTAATTGCTTTCGTTTTGGCGCTTTATTTTACTGCACCCGGCATTAAAGTATATTTAACGGAATATTCGTTCATCGAAAAATTCCTGATCTTTCTTGCGGGCGCGCTGCTCATTGTACCAATCTTCAGGTATTACCAGCTTTACAAGCACAAGTACTTTCTGCGTGTTGGCGAGCATACTCTTTTGATCCTGAAAGGACTGCTCATCAATAGTATAATAATCATTATTGGCATCTTCATTATCAAAACCCAGGAAGCCCTTCATGATTCAAGAACGCAGGTCATAATTTATTTTACTGTTTCATTCACCCTGCTTTTTATTACACGCGTTTTGCTGCTCCGCAGGATATTGAGAGCGAACTATGTTGGCGGCAACCTGAAAGAGTTCATTACCAGGAGGGCTCTCGCTGTTGGTGCGGGAAACCTCGGGATTTTCTTTTCTGAAATTCTGACCGTTAAGCCGCACTACCACATTGAATTGATAGGCTTCATTGATGAAAACCCGGATAAAAAAGGTAAAATTGTAAACAGGGTTCCTGTTATTGGTACTGTCGAAGAATTGATAGATATTTCTGAAGAACAGGAAATAGATGAAATTTTCATTACCATTCAAAATATAGAAAACAAAAAGCTGCTGGATCTTATTGAAAAGTGTAAACTTACAAATTGTCATGTTAACTTGGTTTCAAATCATTTTGATATAATCTCGGCAAAACTCGATGAAGGCGAATACCACGATCTGAAAGTAATTTCTGTTTCGCCAAAACTCTCTCCGCTATACTCTGAAAAATTCAAACGGATATTTGATATCGCTGCCTCCGGGTTATTGATGCTGCTGCTTTTCCCTGTATGGCTGCTGATATCGGCTGCAATAAAATTATCATCATCGGGATCGGTTCTTTACAAGACAAACGTCATCGGCAAAAACGGAAAAGTTTTTACATGGTACAAGTTCAGAACTATGTTCGCCAATAATGATGCAAAGGCCCATGAGATTCATCTGGAAAAACTCATTACGGCTAATAAAGGATATAAAAAACTTGAAAATGATCCCCGGATTACGCCCATTGGCAAATACCTGCGCAAATTCAGTCTTGATGAACTTCCGCAGCTTTGGAATGTTTTTACTGGAAGTATGAGCCTGGTTGGACCAAGACCCTGTTTACCGTACGAGTATGAGCACTTCAAAGATTGGCATAAACTTAAGTATAAAGTGATTCCCGGCATCACCGGACTTGCGCAGATAATAGCCCGTAACAGGGAAGATGTAACTTTCAGCGATTCGGTGTTACTCGATTTGTATTATGCTGATAATCAATCCTTATGGCTTGATCTGAAAATATTATTCAAAACAATACCGGTCATGGTACTGGGCAAAGGAGGAATTTAAGATCAAACGTTCACCTAAATCTGTAAATGTAGGAGTTATCGGAACAGGTTACTGGGGTCCCAAGCTGATCCGGAATTTTTCAAGCCTGCCCAATTGTAATGTAAAAAAAGTTTGTGACCTAAAAGCTGGCAGACTGGAATATATTAAAAACGAATTCCCTTCTATAGAAACAACCAAAGACTACAGAGAAATACTGAAAGACCGGACTATTCAGGCCGTTATTATTGCCACTCCCGTAACAACCCACAAAGATCTCGCTGAAGAAGCTATGCTTCTTGGGAAACACGTTTTCGTTGAAAAGCCTATGGCATACAGCACCAATGAGGCTGAGTCAATGGTCTATACTGCTGATAAACTGGGCAAAAAACTCGCAGTTGGGCATGTGTTTCAGTTTGCTCCCGCTGTCAGAAAAATAAAGGAGCTCCTTAAGAAAAAATCGATAGGCAAAGTACTGCATATTACTTCAACCAGGATAAATTTAGGACCTCCCGAATCAGAAGTTGACGTAATTTGGGATCTGGGTCCCCATGATTTTTCCATTATCCTGTATCTATTGAATGAATCCCCGTTGAAGGTTAGCTCTGCAAGGAATGAATACCCGTTCGGTGCATTTAATGCACCGGGCTCTAAGAATAAGTTCAGACATACAAATAATGCTCATATTGATCTTAGTTTCAAAAGCGGTGTAACCTCGCATATACATCTTGGATGGCTGTCATCGAATAAAATAAGATTAATGCAGATCTTCGGGACAAAAGGTACTCTTGTTTATGATGAAATGCTGGCACTTGATGGTAAACTAAAACTTTATGGTTTAGGTATTGATAACAGGATAAAAGCCAAAGCCGGCGATACCGCCGCCCTGGGATACCAGTCAGGTGAAATTACAGTGATTCCATTAGAACAGCATGAACCACTAAGACTTGAATGCCAGGAGTTCATAAATTCAGTTATCAATAATAAGCCGCTCATAAATGACGGACGAATTGGTCTGGAAGTAGTAAAATTACTCGAAAAATCCGGCGAATCTTTTAACACAAACTGATAAATGGAAAAAGATTATTTCGTTCATCCAAATGCTCTGGTTGAATCAGATGATATTGGAAACAAAACAAGGATCTGGGCATTTGTCCACGTTCTGAAAAATGTCACTATTGGTGAAGATTGTAATCTTTGTGATTATGTATTTGTCGAAAGCGGCGTTAAGATCGGCAGCAGGGTTACAATTAAAAATGGTATCTCTCTCTGGGAAGGCCTGGAAATTGAAGACGATGTTTTCCTTGGTCCAAATGCTGCATTTACAAACGATATGTTCCCGCGAAGCAAACGGCATTCAGGAAGTTATCTTAAGACCCTGTTGAAAAAGGGAGCAAGCGTTGGGGCTAACGCAACCGTTCTTTGCGGCATAACACTTGGAAAATACTGTTTAATTGGTGCAGGTTCTGTTGTGACAAGATCTGTCCCTGACTTTGCCCTTGTTACCGGGAATCCGGCCAAATTCAGATACTGGATTGCCAAAACCGGCGAAAGGCTTAACTTTAATAGTGAAAATACAGCCACTGATTCAGATGGGAACAAATATATTTTTATACCGGATGATAAATCCGGCACAGTTAAAGAACAATTAAATTGATAATCTCTCAAACACCATTAAGAATTAGTCTTTCAGGCGGCGGCACAGACCTGGCTAATTATTACAGAGAAAACGAAGGCTTCGTAGTCAGCACTGCGATTGATAAGTATATTTATGTAATGGTTAAAGAAAGATTTGATGAACATATTTATGTTGATTATTCTACCAAAGAAATAGTTAATAATATACACGAAATTAAACATGAGCTCGTTCGGGAAGCTGCTATCCTCACGGGAATGACAAAAGGCTTCGAGGTTATGATGTTCGCGGATATTCCTTCTGAAGGTTCTGGCCTCGGCTCTTCCAGCAGCTTAACTGTAGGCTTGCTGCACGCTTTTTATCAGTACCTTGGCAAACTTGTAACTGCCGAAACACTGGCTAAAGAAGCATGTCAAATTGAAATAGATATTCTAAAAAGACCTATTGGGAAACAGGATCAATACATTGCCGCTTATGGCGGCTTACGATCATTTAAATTCTGCAAAGATGATTCCGTGGATGTAACATCTATTGATCTTATCAGTGAAGCCAAAAGAAAACTCGGATCAAATCTATTGCTCTTTTTTACTGATACAACCCGAAAAGCTGCATCAATTCTTGAAGAACAAAGCAAAAATGTTGTAAACAATATTTCTTTTCACAATACTATCAAAGAACTTGCATATGATACCCTTGACGGATTAAACAATCTTGAGATCAACCGGGTTGGCGAAAACCTGAAAATGAACTGGGAAATGAAAAAGCAGCTGGCTTCAAATGTTTCAAATAAAGAAATTGATAAAATGCACAGACTCGCCATGGATGGCGGAGCTTTGGGAGCCAAGATTTCCGGCGCAGGTGGAGGCGGATTCTTACTGGTTTACTGCGAAAGAGATAAACAGGATACACTCAGAAGAAATCTAATGCAATACCGTGAACTTCCGTTCTTCCTTGAAAAATACGGCAGCAAAATAATCTTTGATCAAACAAGATATGAAATAAAGTAAACCGGAATTATAATTTGGAAAAAGTGCTAGTTACCGGCGGGGCAGGATTTATAGGTTCTCATACCGTTGATCGTCTCTTAAAAATAGGTTATGATGTAAGGATACTTGATAACTTGCAAAAACCTGTTCATTTGAAAGGTAAACCGGATTATATCCCCAAAGAGGCTGAGTTTATTTTAGGAGATGTAAGGGACAGGGAAACAATTGAAAAAGCTCTCGAGGGAATTGATTATGTTTTCCATCTTGCTGCTTACCAGGATTACCTCCCTGACTTTTCAACTTTCTTTCATGTAAATTCTGTGAGCACAGCCTTGATATACGAAATTGCTGTCGCAAAGAACCTTCCTATCAAAAAAATCGTTGTAGCTTCTTCGCAATTTGTAAACGGAGAAGGTATATATAAAGACTTAAATGGTAACCTGATCTATCCCAAAAGAAGATCAAACGAACAACTGGAAAAGGGCAAATGGGATTTTACTGATGGAAATGGAAATCCACTTGAATACATATGGACACCCGAAACCTATGCATGCCCTCCAAATCAATATGCAATTTCAAAATATTCCCAGGAACTCATGGCGCTGAACTTTGGAGAGCGTTATAACATTCCCAGCGTTGCAATGAGATACTCTATTGTACAGGGTTCCAGGCAGTCATTCTACAATATGTACAGCGGCGCCTGCAGGATCTTTTCACTGGCATACTTCTTCGATAAGGCGCCAACAATTTACGAAGATGGAATGATGATGCGGGATTTTGTGAATGTACACGATGTGGTTGATGCAAATATCCTCGTAATGCAGGATAAACGCGCAGACTATAATGCTTATAATGTTGGCGGCGGGAAGCCCTATACTGTAAAAAGTTTTTCTGAAATCGTAGCAAAGGAATTCGGCAAAGAACACATTATTGCCAATATAACCGGCGAATACCGTTTTGGTGATACAAGAAATGCCTGTTCTGATATTTCTAAACTGAAGGCTTTGGGCTGGTCTCCTTTGAGAACTGCAGAGGATAGCGTGAAAGAATACGCGGATTATCTCAGAGCGCAAACAAATATACAGGATATTCTTGATTATGCTCAGAAAACTATGAAGCAGCTTAATGTTGTTAGAACGATAAATAATTGATCTTAATGATTAGGCAATTTTTTTATTTCGTTATGTTTATTTTATAATGATCTTTGTAAATTACATAAATATTGCAGCCAAAGCATGAAATTCAAAAGTTATAAAGATCTTCTAAACGATACTTTAGATAAAATTGATAATTCTGAAATTGAAGAATTTATTTCTCTTTTGGTGAATGCCTATAAAGATGATAAGTTTGTCTATATTATCGGCAATGGCGGAAGTTCCGCGAATGCTTCACACCTTGCCCAGGATCTCGCCAAGGGAACAAAGATCCACCCCGAACACGAGATCAGACTAAAGGCATTAAGCCTTACCGATAATACACCGTTTTTGACCGCGCAGGCAAATGATGAAGGTTATGATACCATTTTCGAACAGCAGCTCATCACTTATGCTAAACCCGGTGATCTTGTAATTGCCATCAGCGGTTCAGGCAACAGCCCTAACATTGTTAAAGCAATCGAATGGGCAAATAAAAACGGAATGACTACTATAGGAGTTACAGGTTATGATGGCGGCAAACTCTATAAAATTGCGCACCATAAACTTCACGTACCTTTGAATGAAATGTGCACCGCTGAGAGTATTCACTCCATTGTGTTTCATTACGTCATTCTTGAGCTCAGGGAAAAATTTAAACAATTAAACTGATTCTGAAAATAATCTAAAATTATATGGGAAAGTTCAAATACTTTATTGCAATATTCTTCGTCGTGTGCATTACTCAATCTGCGTTTTCTCAGGTTGAATTAGTACCGCTCTCCAATCCTGTTTATGATTTCCTTGATAGAATGTTCACAAATAAAGTAATTGATGACTATTCAGCATCCATGGGACCCATTTCCAGAAGAGAAGCTGGAAACCTGCTGAAAGATATTACAGCAAAGAAAAACAAACTTTCCAAAACCGATAAACTTCTGCTTGATTACTACACTACCGAATTTGAATATGATATGTACGGTACCCTGAAAAAATCTTCCGACTTTTTTTCAAAAAAAGGAGTAGGCGAAATTTTCAACAATAAAAAGCAGAAATATCTTTACTCTAACACAGATTCGAATGTAACATTCTTCTGGGATGGTATCGCAAATATAAGGTATATGGGACTCGATGGAGATTCTTCCGGCAGACCCCACGTTTTACTCGGTGAACTGGGCACAAGAATAAGAGGTACTTTATTCAAATCTGTGGGTTACTATTTAAGGTTATCCAATGGTGTAAGGCTGGGCGGCACAAACGAAGATGCGCAAAAAACCGCATTCATCGATCCCAAGCTGTCATCCATTAGAAAGTACATTAGCGAAGGCAACAAAACTTTTGATAGCTATGAAGGCTATTTAAGATATGCGCCATCCACTGACTGGCTTGGTTTAACAGTGGGCAGAGAAGCCCTGAGCTTCGGACCCGGTTTTATTGATAAACTTTTTCTTTCCAACAAAAATTCCGCGCCGTTTGATTTTCTGAAACTGGACCTTCACTATAAAAAAGTAAGATATTCTTTCTTTCATTCAAGCATTGTCGGCAATGATTCAGTGGGCAAACAGCTCGAGTCCAAATACCTGGTGTTCCACAGACTGGAACTCGGACCCTTTTTCAACAACTCACTCAGGTTAGCATTCAATGAAATGGTTGTTTACAGCAATATTCCCCTCAACTTCGCATTCATTAATCCCATAAGTTTCTTAACTTCTGCTGATATGAACACGGAGCTCCCCGGCAAAAATTCCAACAATACCCTTTTGGGATTCGATATACAGGTGTTCCCTGTAAGGAATTTAGCCATACAGGGCAGTTTATTGATAGATGATCTCAATTTTGAGACACTTGGTAACGACTCAGCCAAAGGCAACGATAACAAATTCGCGTTACAGGGCGGTATTAACTGGCAGAACGCTTTTACACTGCCAAACCTTGGAGTGACTTACGAATTCACCCGCATTAATCCGTTTGTGTATGCCCACCGCGAAATAAATAATTCCTATTCAAACTGGAATCTGCCTATAGGGCATTCGCTGAATCCAAACTCCGATGAACATGCTTTTAAACTCAATTATAGTTTTGGAAGCCGGCTCAGATTAGCCGTAACCTACAAAATGCAGAGAACAGGCCTGAATTATACAGATAGTCTGGGTAATTTTATAAATGTTGGTTCCAGCATTCTCAACGGAAGCGAAGACTTTGCAAGAAAAAACGAGTTCTTAAGCGGCATAAGGCTCAACACTAACATAATAATAGCTGAGCTTGAATTTGAACCGATAAAACAATACTATTTCACCATCAGATATCAGCGCAGAAATTTTGAATATGTTGACCGTAATATTTCTTTCGGAGAAAATATTTTTTGGGGCAATTTCAGAATAGATTATTGATCAGTTTGAACCTATGAACATTAAAGAAACCATAAATAAATTAGCTGGCAAATACTCCGCGGAGATGATTTCACTGCGCAGGCAGATGCATGCTAACCCGGAAACTGCGTTTAATGAACACGAAACAACCCAACTCATTCTCAATAAGCTGAGATCAAAAGGTTTGGATAAAGTAAAAAAAATAACTGATACCGGTCTCTACGCTTTGTTAAATGGTAACAAAGGAAAATGTGTTGCTTTAAGAGCTGATATTGACGCGCTGCCTGTTACTGAAAATACCGGCTTGAAGTTTTCTTCTAAAAATCCGGGCATAATGCACGCTTGCGGGCATGATGCGCATTCCGCAATGGTTTATGGCGCAGCAATGATTCTGAAAGATCTGAAAAAACAGCTTAATGGTTCAGTAAAATTCATTTTTCAGCCGGCAGAAGAAAAAAATCCCGGAGGTGCTTCGCTACTAATAAAAAATGGGGTACTAAGATCACCAAAAGTTGATGCCATCTTCGGGCAGCACATTTTGCCCGGCAAACCTGCCGGTAAAACCGGATTCTTCCCGGGCGTTATGATGGCTTCACAGGATGAAATTTATATTACTGTAATTGGTAAAGCGGGGCACGGTGCCAGACCGCAAGGCGCGATCGATCCGATTGTTATTGCTTCTCAAATTGTTATTGCATTGCAAACTATTGTTTCAAGAAATACTGACCCATATGAGCCAATTGTCATTACAATTGGCCGATTCTCAGGCGGTTCAATAAATAACGTGATCCCCGAAAAAGTTGAACTCTCAGGTACTGTCAGAACACTTAATGAGAAACTGAGGAAAAATACTCTCAAACTCATTGAACGCACAATCAAAGGCATATGCCTTTCGGCCGGAGCTAAGTACAAGTTTACGGTTTCACCCGGTTACCCTGAGCTTGTCAACTCTCCCGCGGAAACAAAGTTTGCCGAAACAGCAGCAATTGAATTCACCGGCAAAGAAAATGTATTTAAAGGTGAACGGTTTATGTTCGCTGAAGATTTCGCTTACTACCTGAAGCAATGCCCGGGAACATTCTACTGGATCGGTGCCGGAAACACAACCGGGCTTCACACTTCAACACTAAACCTTGATGAAAAACTGATCCCAAAAGGCGCGGCATTCATGGCATACCTTGCATGGAAATACCTCAATTCTAACTGAACTCAAAACCAATAAGCTTTGATGAAGCAGAACACCGAAGCTAAACTATATCAAATTTTCAGAATTGCCATCGCAATGTGTTTTATCGGGCACGGTGCTTTCGGCATTATTACTAAACAGGTGTGGTGTAATTATTTTGCCGTTTTCGGGATCGGGCAGGAAACAGCTTACAAGCTCATGCCTCTTGTGGGCACATTTGATATAATAATGGGTATTCTAATTATAATTTACCCGATGAGAATTGTCCCTCTCTGGCTTGTGATTTGGGGGATCTTCACTGCCCTGCTAAGACCCCTTTCAAATGAACCATTTGCGGAATTTTTAGAACGTGCAGGGAACTATGGCGTGCCTTTTGCAATGCTCCTCCTGGTTGGCTTTGGTAACAATTTCAAAGATTCCATTTCCCGAATGAAGAGCCGTTTCACAGCTGAGCAAAACGTTTTTAAAAATATCGAAGTCTGCTTAAGGGTCACAGTCTTTTTGCTGCTGCTGGGGCACGGCTGGCTTAACCTCATCCACAAACAGGGGTTATTAAATCAATATTCTTCACTAGGGATTTCAGACCCTCTTGCAGTTGCCAATATAGTTGGTATTTTTGAGATCCTTACCGCATTGCTTGTACTCATAAAACCATTGCGAAGCATACTGATCCCTCTATTGATATGGAAAATCGTAAGTGAAATGTTCTACCCTGCATACGCATATTGGGAATGGATCGAACGGGGCGGCAGTTACGCCGCTATTCTTGCGCTATGGATAGTTACCAATCCTGCGCTTTACAAAAAACAGATCATAAACAATGATAACTAAGTAAAGGTTTTAAATGATAAAGCCCTGAAAACTTTCAGGGCTTTTTTATATCAAAATTTGTTTACTGATTCTTCCTCAATCTAACTCTGTTATATATATCAGCACCTATATTCTCACCCATTATTACCCCGTTTTCACAGGCATTTCTGTAATGGATACCGCCATAAACCCTGGAATTTGAACACTCGTCTGCCGCTTCCTTGAAATTATTGAATGAACGCGGCGCCATACCGATACGTAAATGTGTTGTATCTGTAAATGGTATTTCACCGAATACCTTTGTCATTAAATACGCGCAGGTTCCCGAGCTTGTTGAATGACCCGAAGGATAATCAGGGAAAGGAGGCGTTGGCACTAATGGCGTCCAGCCGGGCTGCATAAACCTTCTGATAAATGACTGCGGTCTCAAATAATTATTAAAATATTTTGCATACCAGCACGAAATAAACGCATCACCGATCCCGATTCCCAAATAACCGAATGCCTCAGCGGCTTTATCAAGTTTGTAGTCATGTTTGGCGATCATTTGATATACAATTGAAACCCAATGTCCCGGGGGCTGCAATGTTAGCTGCTTATCTCTCCAGAATAATGCTATATCTCGCTGCTCCTGTGTCGTGTTTTCCCTTATCTGCTTGATCTCAAGCTGGTCGTTGTAAAAAGGTGAACCAACTGTCGTATCAAAACCATAAGAAGGCGGCAAATAATTTGAAGATGCGCTCTGAACCGCTAAAGTTCTTAATGTTCCCCAATATGGCTCAACCGCAGTATCTCCCGGATTTATAGGCTCCCAGTTAGATGGGTTTTCAAAAATTGTTGGCGGATTGTAAGGCGCGCCGTATATCCTATAGAAGCCGTCCGTATTTGCCCATTCCAGTACCTTATGAGCAATTGCCTCGCCAAGCATTAGTGACCTGTTTATTACTGCGGAATCTTTTTCAGCGTATTTCAGTGTCCTCTGGTTGTTTGCCATGTTATTTATCATATTATGAGAGGGCGTATAAAGAACACGGTACAACCCTCTGAAAAGGATTGGCATTGCACCCGTAATCACAGAAGACCAGTCGTATTCATATGCCGGATAAGCCATCGGCATTTGAGGCATCTCATTCAATTGACCGCTCATTGATCTGTACATGGGCATACCCTGTACAACGCATTCATATAAGCCGATACATAAATAGGTATATATTCTGCCGGCCTGCGGCGGATTATCTCTGCTCTCATCTGCGACTATCTTTCCGGAAAGCCACATCCAGTCAATTGCGTATTTCGCATCGTATGATGATGCGGGAGGTGAAATTGGCGCGGTTACATTACCTACAGAAGTATCACTGTCACTGCATCCAATGACCAACGCTGAAATAAATACCAGCAATACTAAATAATTGATCGTTCTCTTCATTTTAACCAAAACTGTTATTTTATTAAAATCATTTTTTTTGTATCTGTAAAGTTTCCTGCCGTCATCTTATAGTAATATATCCCCGAGGAAAGCCCTGATGTTATATTCTCATTCAAATGGAAATTGTAACTACCGGCTGATTTTATCTCATTCACAAGTTCTTTTACTTCAACACCCAGGATATTATACATCTTTATTGTAACCTGTGAACTCACTGGGAGAGAGTATTCTATCATTGTGGATGGATTGAACGGGTTCGGGTAGTTTTGCTGCAGCATGTATTGCGAAGGGATTTCATTAGTATTGCCGTTAATACCTATAACCCCTGATTCAACGATCGTTATCGTTTGATTGGTACTTACATTTGTAACGGTGTTTTTGATCCCGCTGGGGAAGATAACTTCTATTGAATCAATTACATTTACCGAACCGACTCCAATTGTCTGTATAAAGCTGTTTTGTGAACAATAACTTTGCCCGCAATGAGTAGTTCTGAGAAATCTTGATCCGTTTCGGTAAACATATATTCTCGAGCCAACTGCATCCCTGTTGCTTACAGTGCCTTCCAGTTTTAACTTGATCCATTTGTTTACGCCGCCGCTGCTTTTCCATAACAGGCATGGCTCAAAATCATTTAATACCGCGATATCAATGTATCCGTTGTTATCAAAGTCACCAATTGCATTTCCGTAACTCAGGTAGTGGGTATTGTCAACTCCGGAACCCGTAACTCGTGTAAATGTTCCGTTATTATTGTTTCTGAATAACATGTTTTCTCTGTATGGGTTTCCGCCCGATGATGAAATGAACAGGTCCAGGTCACCATCATTATCGTAATCTAAAAAATTGTTACCCCAGCAGATTTTATTCACACTCATTCCCAGGTCTGCTGCAATATCTGTAAATGTGCCGTTACCGTTATTTTTAAGGAACGCGTTACCTTCTTCACCGTTTGATATGTATATATCAAGATCGTTATCATTATCAAAGTCTCCCACAGAAAGTCCCATTGCGTCCATCGTCAGATTTGTGCCTGTAATAACGCTTACATCTGTAAATGTACCATTACCGTTATTTCTCAGCATTGTGTTCCCGAAGCGCCTGTCATTTGCTATGTAGATATCTTCCCAGCCGTCATTATTGTAATCAATTGTTGATATTGCAAGAATTTTGTTTCCTAAATTTCCTGCTCCGGATGAAACTGAAACATTTTCGAATGTTCCGTTGCCGGTATTTTTGTACAGCATGTTGTAATAATTTATATTATTTCCAAAACCGCTATACACTCCTGCATACAGGTCAAGCAAACCGTCTTTATTATAGTCAAAGAACATTGCAGCGCTGGAATGCAGTGAATCGTTCATTAAGATTCCGCAGGTGGCAGTAATATCTTCAAATACCGAACCGTTGTTTCTGTATAATCTGTTTATTCCTGTTAAGTTCGAAATGAAAAGATCCCTGTCACCGTCATTATCAATATCAGCAACAAGCACGGTTTTCGATTCCAGCACATCAAGTATATTCAATGCCAGGGCAACTTCTGTGAACTGACCGTTATTATTCCTGAATATCTTAATACGCTCATTCTGTGAACTCGGAAATATTATATCATCCAACCCGTCATTATCCAGATCGCAGAAAGTAACTCCCGCTCCGTTAAATGAACCGTTATACTGATGAAGCAAACCGGTAGTTGGTGCGGCATTAACAAATGTCTGGGCATTTATATTGCCGAACAAAAATGATAATACAGTACTCAAAAGTAAAAATTTAACCTTCATTTTCGCTCCAAAAAATCTATTTATATTATTATTAATTGAATAATAATATTTTTTATGTGTTATTACAATACAAATAGGATAAAGAAAAAGCCCCGAAATTCTTTAATTTCGGAGCTTTTTTGTTACCAATACCTTAATCTTTTTACTTTATTAACAGCATCTTCTTAGTTTCTCTAAAACTGCCGGCCTGAATTGTATAAAAATATATTCCGCTGGAAAGCTCTGAACCCGAAAAAGTCTCAGTATGATTTCCTGTCATGTAGAACCTGTTCACAGGTTCACTTACTATCCTGCCGCTTACATCTGTGATCGTTATCTTTACGCTTGATGCTTCAGGCAGAGAAAAACTGATCTTTGTTTCAGGATTAAATGGGTTCGGATAATTCTGCTTTAGTTCAAATCTTTCCGGGGTTAAGTTATTGTTTCCGTTTACACCAACCATATTCATACAGGGTCCCTCTATGTGACTGAAAGTCAATGATTCCGTTTTGTTTGAATTCTGATTAGTTGTATAACCCCCTACTGTAAATATCTGGTCATAGCCTTTGCCGCAGGCTTTATAGTTCGATCTTGCCTGCGTGTTATCCGGCAGACCCGGCTGCCATGACTGTGTACAAAAATTCCAGAAGTGTGTTTGCGAGGTCGGAACCGAGCCGCCTAGCGCGCCGCCGGTACACATTATTCCTACACCTGTTGATTTTACCGCAACATAAGATGCCATTCTTGATATCGGTCCGGCTGGGTAATTTGCAATTGAAGTCCATGTTATTATTTTGGTATTTGGATCAATTACTCCTTTGTAACAATTCGCTATCGCTACACCGCCGGTTGTATAACCACCTACAGTTATTATTGTATCCCGGTAGATTCCTCCGCCAAGCATCGCATTGGGCAGCGGAAGATCACTTGAATATGAATATGAATTGTTTGCTACATTATACAACTGTACCTTGTTTGTCTTAAGTGAGCTTGAACCAAAGTAACCATCGCCGCCCCCTATTACAAATATAAATCCTTCGCTGTGTTTAAGTACAAGAGCATCTGTTATTTTTGTCGGCATATCCGCCATAGTTTGCCATGAATTTGCCGCAACATCATATCTTAGGGTTTTACCCAATCCATTTGGTGAATTTCCACCAAATACATAAATGTAACTCCCGCCGTTCATTGTCACGGCCGTTCCGGCTGATATCTGGTATGGCATTGTTGAATAACTGTTTTGCCAGGTATTTGTCGCAAGGTTCAGCCTTGCTACCCTCCGCATATCAGCTGATGAATTTCCTCCGCCAAACTGGTACACGTACGGTACTCCTGCAATTTCTACATATGCGCAGCAGCTCCTCGAAAGTGAATTGGGTGAATTGGAAAGCGTAGTCCAGCTGCCTGAAAGCATATATGGACTTACTTCAGGTGTATAAGGATTTCCATGTGTATAGTTCTCATCATAATCAGGATTCTGTGCCCTGATCATTGTGAAACTCAAAATTAAAACTACAGATGTAATTAACCATTTCATACAATTTATTCCTTTTCTAGTAATTAAGAAATTAATTACCCCCTAATTGTAGTAAATTTAATTACTCCTATATGGTGATACAATAACGTATTTAGTGTAGATAAAATAATTTTATCTGTCTATTATTACTTAATTAACACCATTTTTCTGGAATCACTGAATTCTCCTGTTTCTATCTTATAGAAATACACCCCGCTGGATACACTGCTGCCGTCAAAAACTACTTCATGCGCGCCCGCCTGCCTGTATTCATTCAAAAGCACAAATAACTCTTTGCCCAGTATATCGGTAATTGTGAGTTTTACAATATTACCTTTTGGAATATCAAATGATATTTTCGTTTGCGGATTGAATGGATTTGGATAATTCTGTTTTAAACTGAATTGAACAGGTATGTAATTGGAATTGATTCCGGTTAACGGCCCCGTACAATTTAAAAGACATGTGTCAGCAAATACTTCCAGCGGCCTGGTGGTTTGTCCCTGAATCGAGCCGCCTGCGCACCATATCTTAACGCCGGGAACCCCCTGGCAATATGTTATACTTGCCGATATTGCGCTGTAAAGATTGTTTGTCCTTGTCGGTTTGCCGTCACGGTAGCTCCAGGTTGAAGTCGTGGTGTCCCAAATTGCTACGGAATCATTCCCCGCTCCGCCGTTAATTTCTCCCATCACAACATAAAACTTACCCATTATTGCCGTACCTCCGGGCCTGCTTGTTGCTACTGCTATATTCGTCCTCTGCTGCCATGTTATCTGAAGCGGGTTTGAAGGATTAATAGTACCTACCCAGAAATCATTTCTGAATGACCCCGAAAATCCAGCGCAAACAAACAGCTTGTTGCCAAGTAACCCTCCGGCAAAGCTGCGCCGGCCGTTACCTGAAGAAATTTGCGTTGCCTGAGACCACGTATTAGTGTTTACATTATATACCTGGATCAGGGTTTCGTATGTATTCCAGCCGCCCAGCATACTGTATATAAGGCTATCACCGTAACACTCGGCAACATTGCCTGTCACCGGGGTCGGAATATCAGCAAGCAAACTCCAGATTCCCGTTGCGGGATCATATACAAATGTCTCCGAAGTCCCTGTTGATACTGCCGTATTCCCGCCGCCAATGTAATAGATCTTGTTTCTGCATGCAACCAGGTCACCACCTGATTTTGATACCGGTGTACCCTGGCCAACCTGCCAGACGTTGCCGCTTATGGAATACTTGTAAAAACTTGTTGATGGCGCGCCCGATGAAGATCCTCCGGCAACATAAATTGTATCACCAAGCACAACTGAAGCATGACCCCAAATCGTGCCCGTTCCGGGCATAACAGGAAAATTGCCGCACCATTGATTGGGCTGCTTTTGAGCTAAAACCGTAATTGTGCTGATAATGAATGCTGTTATAAGAAGAAAAGAAAAGTACTTTTTCATGATTCCACCCCCTGGAAAATTTGAGTTACAATTTTTCTATACCATAAAATAGGTAATTAAAGAGGTTAAATCAATAAGGATATTGGTTAGCTAATAACGTTATTATTTAAGTAATATCATCTTGCCTGTGGCTGAATTTTTACCATTTTGAAGCCTGTAAAGATACAATCCGCTGGAAAGTTCACTTCCGTCAAAATCTATCTCGTAGGTGCCGCTTGTTAATCCTGTGAATTTATACCTGTAAACCTGCCTGCCTGTAACATCATACACTGCAAAATTTACGTCGCTTTCACTGCTTTTTAGATAATCAAATTTTATGCGTGTTACCGGGTTGAAAGGGTTTGGATAGTTTTGGTATAACCTGAACTCACCCGGAACATTTACTGAAATATTTGTTATGCCTATAGGAGGAGGAGTTATGAATGAATATTTCTGCGCTGTATTAATTGCGTTCGGATTCTTAAATCCTCCAAAAAGATAAAAATAATTCGAATCACTTCCCGTCGCTGCCGCAAAGGAAGATATATTAGCCGTCGTATCACCTGACGCGGGAAGGAAGCCAGTCCAAACGCCTATTGAATCTTGGTAACGCAGACCCCATATTTCATTAACAGAAGTACTGCCTGTCATTCCCGGACCAAAGAGCATAAAATCATTCCACTTGGTACCGGCAACCCTGTACAAAGGCCGGCTGAAAGGAACACTGCCGTATAATTGCCATGCCACAAAAATTGTATCAGAAGTAAAATAGTCAACCCTGCCTCTGAAAACTGTATTCAAATTGCCTGCGCCGAAACCGCCAACTGCGAAGATCAGACTGTCCAGCTCAGTTTGAATGTATTCAGCGTGTCCGGTTGTCATATTAACCGGAAAAACATTTGAATTTTTCCATATTCCCGTTGCGGGATCGTAAATTCTCACCAGGTTTATCGCGCCCTGAAATCCTGTAGTGGAGCCGCCTATCACTGCTATCAGGCTATCCTTAAGCACACAAACTGCCGCTTCATGAACATAAGGCGCGGGTATCGTATCTGCTATTGACCATGTATTGTTTTGGAGGGAATACCTGAATATAAGCCCGTCAGGCGTTGTGAAAGAAGTATCTATTGACCCCACAAGATATAACGCGTCTTTTACCTTAACAAGCTTACCCGACCATCTTGGTCTCGGCAGCGAGGCTGCCAAAGAATACGAACCCCCGGAAATATTATACCACAAGCAGGAATCGGTCGGCGTTCCGGTTGAATTCGCGCCGCCGCAAATAAATATTCTGCCGTTTAGTGAATCATAATATGTATTTGTGCCAAGCAGAGCAGCCGGAAGCTCACTGAGCCTGCTCCACATACCATTTACGTATGTATTTGTATCACCTGCCGGGAAATTTGAATTGCCTGTTACCGGTTGAATGGTGTTACTTTCAATGAATATGGGATTTTCCTGTGACAGGGTGCTTAAACCTAATACTGTTAAAAATGTTATGAGGATAGTTATTTGTTTCATATTTACAAGGTTATGCATATTTTCAACGATTTTCAATTTAAAAATTTGCTGTCTTTTCAGAATGCAGCCAATAAAAAACCCGCGCATATTTCTACGCGCGGGTTGTAAAACCGTTAAATAATTCTGTTTATGCTGAATTATTTTACTAAAAGCATTCTCTTTGTATCTGTAAATTCACCTGCTTCAAGTCTGTAGAAATAAACTCCTGAGGCAAGTAATGATGCGTCAAAGTTAACTTCGTATGTACCTGAATTTCTGAATTCGTTAACCAGAGTTTTTACTTCTCTGCCAAGAATATCAAATATAACTAATTTCACGTTATCACCCTGAGGCATTGTGAACTTAATTGAGGTGGATGGGTTGAACGGATTAGGATAGTTCTGGCTTAAACTGTAATAGTTAGGAATTTCAATAGTCTGAATTCCGCCAACAGGACAGCTGTAAGAAATAACTAAACACCATCTTCTTAAAGTACCTGTATCGCCGGTTGCTGTATCACTGATTGAAAGTCTCCAGTAACCATCACCTAAACCTGCGCCGAAATTAAACGGTGCAAGCGGATTTGAAGGCTTGAATGATCCTGTGAAAGGTGCTGTTCCGGCTGAAATTAATGTTGATGCTGAATCGTTAAGTACTGTTCCGATGAAGTTATCACCTGAACCGCCCACGTTATCAATTATTAATGATGATACTGCGCCTTTGTTCAGGTAAAATGAAAGATCTGCATCCCATGTATGAATTACTGTATCAATTCTTACATTTACATCTGTGATAACGCATCCGCTGCCAAGAAGAACCTGAACGGAATCTCTTGCCCATGAATGGTCAAGTAATGGAACATTTACGCTTCTGCAAATTGTTGTCTGTGGGCCAGCTGGTGGTGCCGGGCAAAGAGTATCTGTAAAGATCTCGGTATTTGTTATTGTCGCAGTACCGTTGTACCCAGATACGCATGCTAATTTCCAGATGTTTCCTGCAAGTCTTACGCTGCCGCTCTGCCCGCTGTTCCATGCTGTTGTTTTGTTAGCCTGAACTGTCCATGTGTCTGAACCGGGGCTGTAAGTATAACAGATATTTGATGTTAATGTGAATGCTGCTCCGGTGCTTCCGCCGGTCATAACAAGACCTTTACAGCCCCAGGGACGTAAATCCATCCTGTACATACCTGCACCAACACCCGGGCAAACTGCGCCGGTTGTCCATGTGATTACGCTTCTGTCAGATGAGCTAATAACACCTCTGTATGTTGTGTTGTAGAACAATGAAAGATCTGCTCCGCCAACATAAACCAAAGTATCGCCTGAACGTGAAAAAGCTCCGCCAAACCTGTTTCCCGGCATTGGAGTAGCTGTTCTCCATGTATTTGTATTGGAGTTATAAAGATAAATTGCTCCTGATACTGCTGCTCCGTCATATCCTCTTGCAACATAGATCAAACTATCCTGGTATCCAACACCTTTACAAAATGCTGCTACACCGGGCATCGAAGCTCTTGCAATCCATGTATTTGCGTTGATATCATATTTATAGAAGTTAGCTGTCGGAGATGTACCGCTTAAGTAACCCCCCATTGTATAAAGTGAATCCTTTAAAACAGCGCATCCGTTTACAACTGTTGTGTATGGAAGTACTGCCAATGTTGAATATGTATTCGTGTTAACATTGTATTTTTGTGTAACACCGCTTGCTGCAGATGGTGCATTGCCGCCAACAGTAAACACCCAGCCTGTATCATTTCTCTGGTATGAATCACTGCCGCCAAAATAAACCTGTGTTGTAACTGTAGCGCCTGTAGTCCACGCTCCAACCAAAGCATCCGGTAAATTGTTAGTGTTTATAGCAGATGAGTTTGTATTTGGCGCAATGGTTGAGGTTGGATTACCATCACTGCTCAAACTGAAAAAACCGACTGAAATTGCAGTTATTAATACTGCAGCCAGCAAAAGAAGTTGTTTATTCTTCGTCATGTTTACTCCGTTTGGTTTTAAAATAGTTAATTGAATTTTGCATAATATTAAATAAATTTTGTGTTGTCAAGTGAAAAGTTTTTAAAATGCGGATCCGGATTATTGGCATTTATACAATTCAGTTAAATTTTACCGGTTTTAAGCGTTACTATCTTAAATTTTACGCAATTCTCTAATTATAGAATCGTTTATTCAGTAGCGTTTATGTAACAGATGTGCTCATTATGCCATTTAATAAGAGTAAGTACGCTGTACTTTGAGGTGTCGGATAATTCAGGAAAGCATGGCAGCCAATAAAAAACCCGCGCATACTTCTATGCGCGGGCTGTAAAACCGTTAAATAATTCTGTTAATACTGAATTATTTTACTAAAAGCATTCTCTTTGTATCAGTAAATTCGCCGGCTTCTAATCTATAGAAGTAAGCGCCTGATGAAAGCTGTGATGCGTCAAAGTTAACTTCGTATGTACCTGAATTTCTGAATTCGTTAACCAGAGTTTTTACTTCTCTGCCAAGAATATCAAATATAACTAATTTCACGTTATCACCCTGAGGCATTGTGAACTTAATTGAGGTTGATGGGTTGAACGGATTAGGATAGTTCTGGCTTAAACTGTAATAGTTAGGAATTTCAATAGTCTGAATTCCACCTGTTGGGCAGGTATAAGAAATAACCAAACACCATCTTCTTAAAGAACCTGTATCGCCGGTTGCTGTATCACTGATTGAAAGTCTCCAGTAACCATCACCTAAACCTGCGCCGAAATTAAACGGTGCAAGCGGATTTGAAGGCTTGAATGTTCCTGTGAAAGGTGCTGTTCCGGCTGATATTAATGTAGCTGCTGAATCGTCAAGAACTGTTCCGATGAAGTTATCACCAGAACCGCCAACGTTATCAATTATTAATGATGAAACTGCGCCTTTGTTCAGGTAAAATGAAAGATCTGCATCCCATGTATGAATTACTGTATCAATTCTTACATTTACGTCTGTGATAACGCATCCGCTTCCAAGAAGAACCTGAACGGAATCTCTTGCCCATGAATGGTCAGGTAATGGAACGTTTACGCTTCTGCAAATTGTTGTCTGTGGGCCCGGAGCGGGAGGAGTTAAAACTTCTCCTCTTAATCTTATCTGCACACCCTGGTTAGGAGCAGTAGTTGTTATTCTCCATGCAGTACCGCCTGCAAGAAGGTTACCCGGATCTCTTAATACGCATGGTGCGAATCTTGTCTGTCTTGTTGACCAGAACCACTGTCCTGATGTTGAGAACGGATGAACGGTCATAACTGAGATCCAGTATTTTGTTCCGCTTGCTCCGCCTGTTAAAGTACGTGAAGTTGGAAGTCTGAATGTTGGACTCGCATTTGTTAATGCTGTGATAGGCACGATCATTGAATCAGCAAATAATAATGCGCCCGGTCTGATACCTGCATTACCTGAATCAGCGTAAATGTTATACCTGATTGTAACCATAGGACCTGCTACGCTCCACTGGCCGCCAACATCAATACTGTCAATTCTCCAGCTTACGCCGGCAGGTACGATGAAATCTTCAGCTGTTTCAATCACGTTGTTTGAAAAGTCAGGGAACTGCTGTGAAGCAGAGCCTGTACCGCCAACTGAATCCATCTGGTTAAATAAAACTGAATTTGGAAGGAAGTTTACAGGTTCAGTGTAATTCTGATTATCTGTCTGGTTTCCTGAAAGTCTTAACTGAGCATTAACACTGCCTGCGAACAGTAATATTGCCAGCATAAAAACGCCTAAAGCGGAATTAATTTTAGTCATAGTTCTCCGATTTATTGAAATTTAGTTAATTGAATAGCGCATAATATCTATTTTGAGCTTTTAAAACAAGCCAAAATTTATAATATTTTAGGAAAACATTGCGTTTACATTAAATTATTAACATTTTTGGACTTAAGACTGATCAATATTAGATAATTTGCACGAAAAATATTAATAAATGCCAACCAAAAGAATAAATCTCACCATTTCACGGGAAAATGACAATCTCATTGACTGTACAATATACCTCAATTCTGTAAACAATGCCCAAAAATTACCAATTTTGATCTTCGCGCATGGATTTAAAGGATTCAAAGACTGGGGCGGATTCCCTTATTACTGCGAAAAACTCGCAGCCGGCGGTTTTGCGGTACTAAGCTTCAATTTTTCATATAACGGAGTTGAAAAGGCATCACCAATGGATTTCACCCGCCTTGATCTCTTTGCTGAAAATACGCATTCAACTGAATTAACCGATATCAGCACGGTAATAAATTACCTGCCGCAGCTTTCCGAAAAATTCCCCGGGAAGATAGATATTACCAAAGTTGGTCTGATCGGTCACTCTCGCGGCGGCGGAATTGCCGTTATTGCTGCCGCTGAACACCCTCAAATTAAAGCGCTGCTTACACTTGCCTCCGTTGGCAGTTTTGACCGCTATACCGAAGAACAGAAAAAACGCTGGCGCGAAAAGGGTTACATAGAAATGCCCAACACCCGCACTAACCAGCTGATGAAAATGAATGTCTCACTGCTTAATGATATAGAGAATAATTCCAAAAGACTAGATATTCAGGCAGCCGCATCTGACTTAAAAATACCGTTCCTCATAATTCACGGCAAAGAAGATCTTGCCGTAAAATATGCAGATGCAGAGAAAATTTATTCCGCAGCAGATAAAGAGCGCACAAAACTTGTTATCATAGAAAATACGGGTCATACGTTCGGCGTGGAACATCCCTTTAAAGGTACAACAAATGCTTTTGAAGAAGTGATAAAGCTTACCGCAGACTTCTTTACAAAAAATTTACAAAAATAAGCGCGAAATGAAGCCTAAAAGGCTTCGACTACGTTAACGGAATTTTATTTCCGTAGTCGAGCCCTTTTAGGGCTCGCAATAGCATATCCGGTAAAGAGCAATCCACGGGTTAAATTCTAAGCGAAACAGAAGTACTAACATTTGCCTTGCTGAAAAACTGACTGCTCCGCCAGGAGTCGAAGGGTCTTCACCCTGAGCC
>DDTQ01000012.1:0-548660 GCA_002344125.1 Ignavibacteria bacterium UBA2360
TTAAAATACATATCAAAAAAAGTTTCGTTACCCGACACATTATTCCAGTTAGTTCCTGAATTTGTTGTTTTATATAGTCCGGCACCGGTAGATGCAAATCCTATTCTGCTGTTATACATATATATCTTGCCGGGATTCTGGCTGCCAAGGTTTAACTGCTGCTCCCAATTCGCACCGCCGTTTGTGGTGCGGAAGATACCGCCGGTAAGACCGTTAGTATTTACCAGCCAAATGCTATCAACTGATACAACACTCATATCAAATGGATATATACTTGGCAATATAATGGGTGTCCAGTTTTCTCCGGAGTTTGTTGTTTTTAATATAGTATTGTTGCCTCCGCCTACAAAGCCTGTAGCAGAATTAATAAATTTAATTCTATTGAAGATATAATAACCTGTTAACTTAACTGCCCATGAATCTCCGCCAGAAGTAGTTTTTAAAATACTGCTGTCACTTACAGCAAAACCAGTTAAGCTGTCAATAAAATAAATATCCCTTATTTGCCCGCCTGCAGGGTTCGGCATAAACTGCTGGTACCAAAAACCGTTGGGCGGGTTTAAAGGCAATGCAAAGCCAAGTACAATAATTGCAGTAATAAACAGAGTAAGCGATATTTTAAGCAGTTTTTTCAAATTGTTAGGAATTTGATTAGTTAAAAATAATGTAAATTCTTTATATTTACAAACTATTAAAGTGAATTGCTATAATATTACTATCGTTTAATCATTATTAATGTAATCATAATTGTATAATCCATAAGCGCATTCAATTCGGAACATAAAAAAAGCGGCTATCGCCGCTTTAAGAATCATTCCAGAATTTACCTTCCGGGTACCTTATATCTCATTTCCTTTACTCCAAAGAAATAACTGAAACCTGCATTCAGATTGAAGTATGCGAATTGTTTCCATCCCGCAAATTCTATTGGATCAGTGGAAGCGTCGTCATTAAGACCCACATTTGTTGTTGGAGTAACACTTGTTTCGTCAAATTCGGGCAATTCTGATTTTTTCATCAGCAGGTTTGCATGAGTAAACTTTATACCAAGGTTTAAACCAAAATTCTTTTCAATTGCGTACTCAAGACCCCAAAATGCCTGGTAGCCAATCCTTAGGCTGTTTTTAATTTTTATGTCAACTCTGTTGTTATCGGGATTCGTAATTTCCGCTTTGCCTGATATCACACTTATGAGCGGATTAGCGCCGAAGTAATATTTTACTTTGTGTGATGGCGTTATGTTGTATTCCAAACCAACACCGCCATTGAAGGAGTTGTATGCTACCTTACCTTCTTCAGTATTCTTAGCGAAAATATCACTCTGGAAGCGGTCAAAGCCTGTAATGATATCAAGCCAAAAGTTTCCTTTCTTGTTCAAAGGCAATTTGCCAACCAGACTGAACCCGAATCCGTTGCGGGCGCCAAAATTTCTGCCTAACAAAAAATTATCTCTGCTGAATCCGCCATTGTGACTTGTAAGCTCCATTGCGCCGGTATTCAGCCCTCCATTAAAATGAAGAATGAATTTCGGAACTGTTCTTACCTTAACAATAGTAATAGTCTTTGTCTTCTGTATCTTAATTGTATCAACTTTTATAGTGAATGAAGTATCCTGTGCTTTAACATAAGTACAGGATATCAGCACCATGAAGATAAATAATATTTTAAAAAGTTGATTTAGCATTCAGTTTAATTTCATTTTTTATTTTTCATGCCGAAGTAAAAGTTTATACCCGCGTAAAAAGAGCTGTACAGGAACTGTTTCCATCCGCCGTACGGGACCACTTCTCCGGAAGTTACTTTATCATCATTCAGTGTTGTTTCAGTAATTACAGATGATATTTTAGATTGCTTGCCAATGATGTTCGCGTGTGTGATCTTATATCCCAGGTTAAGGCCAACTTTATTGTTGAAAGCGTACTCAAAGCCCATATTGAAAGTAGCGCCGAACCTTACGGAGTTCTTGATCTTCAGGTTAAAATCTGTAGAATCTGTCGCCAGGACGGCATTTCCGCCGATCATGCTTGCAACAAGCTCGAATCCGATATAAGGCTTGAATTTTTTAGCCGGCGTGAAATTGTTTTCAATGCCAATACCCCCTGAAAAAACATTATAGCTTACTTTACCTTCGGGTGATTCGGAAATGACAAAATTGCTCATGAACCTGTTATATCCTGCTGTTACATTTAGTCTTACATTGCCTTCTTTGTGAAGCGCAATTTTGCCGGTTAATGCGGCTCCAAAACCGTACCTGGTACCAAAGTTAGAACCTGCAATAAAGTCATTTTTATTGAATGAAGTATTTTCATTGGCTGCGAGATCAAGGTGCCCTATATTATAGTTAAAACTGAGCTGCAAAGTAACACGGGGCGCTTTGCCCGGTTTCAGCATGTTGAGAATTTTTGTGGGTGCTATGGAATTGTATGCGGTATCTCTGGATGTGACTTTTCCCGTTTCATCCTGTGTATGTATAGATGAAACGGATATTATAAGAAACAGTATTATATGTATGTATCTTATTCTCATTATTGTTTCTTAGTTCTTTTTTGTTACTACAAAAGCGTCTGAATATCCTTTTGATCTTACGACCTCAGAATATTTTATCGCTTCTGCTCTTGTATTGAACTTTCCGACCCTTACTTTATTCAAACTGCCTGATTCTTCAGAATAGACAGCATCACCAAGGATCGTTTTAGCTTTTTCTAAAAACCTGTCGGAGTTATTGTGCATCGCAAAAGCGCCGATTTGAACTGTATAATAAAAAGATTCCTTGGTGTTATCCTTTATATTATCTTTATCGTTTTTATCCTGTTTAATTGATTCATCGTTAAGGGTTATTTTTTTGATTGTATCTGCAACCACAGTCTTTTCTGTATAATTGACAGTATAAGTTTCGGTCTCATATTCGCCGGAGGAGCATGCAGAAAAATAGATCGCTGCCTGAGCAATAAATACCGATAGGAATATTTTTGTGATTTTCAGCATAATTTTCTAAGTCAATATAAGCCATAATCTTAAGAAAAACAAGACTAGTAAAGGGATAATTTAAAATAAAACTGTAACTGCTTAGATTTAATGTACTTGCAAAGGTCAAAAATCTGTGACTTATTCCTCCGGAAAATAAAAATGGTTAGATGAAATAGCAATTTCAGCTAACCACTTAAAAAACGTCTGTAATTCCTAGTTTAATTTATAGCGTTTTTCTTTCACGCCAAAATAGAAACTTACTCCTGCCATTATGCTGTAAAAGGAAAACTTCTTGTTGTGATCTCCGGCAAGTTTTAAGTTAGGATCGGCTTTATCCCTCAGTTGAAATTCTGTATCTGCATTGGTACCTTTTGATTGCTTGAGGAATGCATTAGCATTGATCAGCCTGGCAGCAATATTCAGTCCAAAGGATTCATTAACTACATACTCAGATCCTATCATAACACCATAGCCCATACGGAATGAATTTGTTATCTTATACTCCTCATTATACGGCGTTCCGCCTCTGTTCTGAAACCAGACTTTCACATCGCCGTTTATCATGCTTGCGTTAAGTTCGCCTCCTATGTAAAGCTTGAAGCGGTGGGCAGGTGTAAAATTGTATTCAAGTCCTAATCCGCCAGTAAAACAATTATAATTTGCATGTCCGTTATCAGCAACTGTTTCTTTGGTACCGAAAGTATATGAAAGAATCCTGTTAAAAGTTAATGACTGTGTGAACCTGATACTGCCTCTTTCATTAAGTATGATCTTGGAAAGCGCACTTGCGCCATAACCTTTATCCGCGCCGAAAGATTCACCATTATAAACTACCTTAGATTGATAGTCATCGTTATATGCGCCGGAAAGTTCAAAAACCGACTGGTTATAATCAATATTGAACTGAAGTGTATAACTCGGTGAGCTTCTTACTATCATATATCTCTTTATCTGTGTATTTTGAGCAAAAACACTGCTTGATAAAAGGACTGTGAGTAATAATGCCGGTAAATATATCTTGCTTTTCATAGCGTCCTTGTTATTTTTTAAACTTATAAATGATATCATTCACTCCAAAATAAACGTTGAAACCAACATAAAATGTTGTGAAAATAAAATTCTTAAAGCCACCGAACTCTATTTCACCGGTATCGTCCTTTTTATCCCTTAACGGAACCTCATCAGGATTATCGCTTGTTTTTGTGGATTTCAGGATCTGATTTGAATTTGTAAGCTTGATCCCGAAATTGCCGCCCACCTGATTATTGAACATGTATTCAAATCCTGTATATATTACGTACCCAATTCTAAAAGAATTCTTGATCGTGATGTTCCTGATCTGACCGGTTGTAGGACTTGTTATACTTGCTTTGCCTGAGATGATATTTGCCTGCATTTCGCCGGCAATGTAAGGCTTCAAACGAAAGGTAGGGTTGAATGAATTTTCTATGCCAACACCAAATGCAAAAACATTGTAGCTTACATCGCCAAACTTTGATGATGATGAAAGAAAGCTGCTTGTGAAACGGTTAAAGTTGGCAGAGAGATTTAATCTTACGTTTCCTTCTTTGTGAAGCGGGATTTTTCCTATGATCATAGCTCCATAACCGTTCTTAACGCCGAAATTCAAACCTTCTGAAAACTGGGCTGAGTCAAAAACAGTATTGAAGTTTGATGAAAGTTCTGCCATCCCCAGATTTAAACCTCCTGAAACCTGCAAGGTAAAGCGTGGTGGTGTTTGAATTTTGTATGCGTTCTTGAGCTTTGCGCCGGTCTGCTGAAATTTTGTTGTATCCTGTTTTTCGGAATCTTCGATCTTGTAAGAGCCTGTACCGCAGCCGATGAAATATGGTGCAATGGTAAACAGTAATGCTATACAGAAATATGATAATTTCATAGCTTTGATTTATTCCCTACTAAATAAATTTAGAATGTAAAAAATTACTCTATAATAACTATGGTTGTTTTTGTAAATTATTTATAAAAAACCATAAATTCAAGTAATAATAATTACTTATTTTGCTGAATATAGTTAGTAATTTCTTCAAATAGGGTTAAAATTTATGACAAAAAAAGCAGAATAATTCTATTCTGCTTTAGTAAAATTGTTTACTTGTTTTCGGATTTTATCAGGGTGAGCTCAACAACAAACGAGTCGCTGAATCCTGCATCCCTGGTCTTTTGCAGGAATGAAATTGCCTCATCACGCGAACTGAATCCGGACAGCCTTATTTTGTAAAGACCTTCAATATTCTTAACTGTCAGATCCATTCCATCAAAACTCTGTTTTGCTTTATTATAGTACCTGTCAGCGTTTTTTTCGTCATTAAAAGCGCCAATTTGTATGATATAAGATTTTGATATAACATTCTTTTCACTAAACTTATTTTCTGAAGGCTTGGTATCTTCCTTTATATCGCTTAAGGGAGGAGATTCCTGTTTAGGCTCTTCCTTTATTTCGATTGGCTCTTCAACTTCAACGATCTCATATATAGGGGAGTTGCAGCCCCCGAAAATCAGGCCGCTCACAAATACTGTTATAATGAATATTTTCTTAACCATTCCCTTATCCTCTATTGAAATTGAGTGTTTTGTACTTCAATAGTAGCAAAATATAGTAATTAACTGCACTATTCAATAACGTAAAAGGGGGAGGAGTGAAGCTGGCCCGTTATATTGGCAGAATCGGTCCGTAGCTCACTTTGGAACCGCCGGAATTGAAAGATATTCAGAGTTGAATTCATGTACTATTGTAACAAATGGAGTTCAAATTCGGCAGAAGTAAACAACAGCTTAAGCAGCGGATCACATGTTTTTTGCCATTTAATGAACATATTAATTTCCTTTAAATCAATTACATTTTCGGCAAAAATTAATTTCTTTCATTTCATTAAACTGAATGCTATTTTTGCTGAATACAGAATTTTTTGAGTTCAAACGGAACGATAAATATAATTAATAAGGAGAAGTAATGTCTTTACTGGTAGTAGGCTCACTTGCGCTTGATACAATAGAAACACCCTTTGGTAAAGCTGAAAGAACTTTAGGCGGTTCTGCAACCTTTATTTCAGTAGCAGCGTCATATTTCACACAGCCTGTAAGGCTGGTTGGTGTCGTCGGCGGAGATTTTCCCAAGAAAGAACTGGAGTACTTTGAAGAAAGAGAAATTGACCTTGAAGGTCTGCAGATAAAAGAAGACGGCAAAACATTTCACTGGCACGGTAAGTATGATTATGATCTGAACACCAGAGAAAGTCTGGTCACAGAGCTGAACGTGTTCGCTGATTTCGACCCGATCGTTCCCGAAACTTTTCAGAAGAGCCAGTATCTATGCCTCGGCAATATTCACCCGGCACTGCAGAAAAAAGTTTACCTGCAAATGCAGAATCCAAAACTTGTAGTAGCCGATACTATGAACTTCTGGATCGACGGCGCGTATGATGACCTTGTTGACGTTCTGCAGCATATCAATGTATTCATAATTAACGATTCCGAAGCCAGAGAAATATCCCACGAAGCCAACCTTTTTAAAGCAGCAAAGAAGATCCAGGCATTGGGACCTAAAATTGTTATCATAAAAAAAGGCGAGCACGGCGCTTTGCTCTTCCATGAAAACGAATTGTTCAGCGCTCCTGCTTATCCTCTGGAATCGATCTACGATCCAACAGGCGCCGGCGATAGCTTCGCCGGAGGATTCATAGGGTATCTCGCGAAGACGGATGATATATCATTCGAGAACATGAAACGCGCGGTTATTTTCGGCAGCACAATAGCATCATTCTGCGTGGAAAAATTTTCGCTCGAAGGAACACGTGAGCTTTCTCATCTCAAAATTAAAGACAGGTTCAATGAGTTCACAAGGTTCTCAACTTTTGAGCCGGCTGAACTGTAAGAAACACCGAATAGCAACTGAAGTGGTTTATTTAAATTCTCATTGATAACACACCCCGTCTGTTCGGCTTACGCCGAACATCCACCCCGCTTGCGAGGGGAGGAGGCGAAGCGGAAGGGGTGAAAAAGTAAATTAATAAATGGTATAACGGTATGGGTATGATAGATAAGCTTGAATATACAAATAAACACGAGCTTATTTTCCTTGACCAGACACTTCTGCCATTAAAGGAGAAGTATCAAAAGACCAAAAGTTATAAGGATGTTGCCGATGCAATTCAAAAGCTCAAAATAAGAGGCGCGCCTCTTATTGGCATTGCTGCCGCCTACGGCGTGGTTATGGGCGTTCACCATTACGACACTGAAAACCGCAAGAATTTTGAGATCCACTTTTATAAGGTAACAGAAACACTTCGGAATTCCCGCCCGACTGCCAAAAATCTTTTCTATGCCCTCGATAGAATGACAAAGGTTTTTGAAGAAAACATTGAAAAAGATTTTAACGAAATTGAAGATCTGCTCTTAAGAGAGGCAGACGCAATTTATGATGAAGATGCCGAGATGTGCAAACGGATCGGCGTTAACGGTGCTGAGCTTATTACCGATAAAATGACCATTCTAACGCACTGCAACGCAGGTGAGCTTGCAACAGGAGGAATAGGTACAGCCCTTGGAATAATTTATACTGCCAAACAGCAGGGCAAGGATCTGTTTGTGTATGCTGATGAAACCCGTCCGCTGCTGCAGGGCTCCAGATTGACCGCGTTTGAACTTGAACAAAATGAAATTGATTTTGATATTGTAATTGATTCCATGGCTGCGAACCTTATGAAGGACCAGATGATAGATTGCGTGATAGTTGGTGCTGACAGGATTGCATCAAACGGGGATGTTGTGAATAAAGTTGGAAGCTATTCGCTTGCGGTGAACTGCGCGTTCCATAAGATACCGTTTTACGTTGCAGCGCCGGGAAGTACCATTGATTTTGAAACAGCCGCAGGCAAAGATATAGAGATCGAAGAACGCGATCCCGATGAAATTACCAAAGTGCACGGAGAAAAAATAACACTGCCTGAGTATGGAGTTATGAATCCCGCTTTTGATCTTGTGCCGAACGAACTTATTACAGCGATCATAACGGAATACAAAGTGCATTACCCGCCGTATAACTTCGGTGGATTGAAACAAATGTTCAGTGCTTACATACAGACCTTAAGAAAAGAAGAAGATTAATCCAGCAAATGCCAATAATACAAACAGAAGCGGTTATATTAAAGTGCAGCAATTACAGGGAAACCAGTAAGATCATCACTTTTTTCACCAATTCACACGGAAAAATAAAGTGTATTGCAAAGGGAGTCCGCAATTCAAGATCCCGCTGGGGCGGCGCGCTGCAAACAATGGCGCTGGTTAAGATAATATTTTATTATAAAGAGACCCGCACATTGCATCTAATTTCGGGTGCCGAGCATCTAATTACTTTAAACAGCATTTACGATGATTTTGAAAAAATGCAGTTTGGTTACAGGATGATCGAGCTTGTTAACCGTACAACAGCAGAATATCAGGAAAATACAAAAATTTACAATTTACTGGCAAATTCACTCCAGATCCTGGAAAGTGCAACTAAAAACTATGTTAATGTGTTATTTAACTTTGAATTAAGACTGCTGGAGCTTTTGGGATATAACATTAATATAGATATGTTACCGGATGAGAATGTTGAAATTAAAGCACAAAACAGATATTTTTACGAAAACAGGTTTTCAAGCGGCGATCAAAAGGCACTCGAGGTTCTAAGCGGGGGGAACTTTAATACTATGATGGCTCTTAATATATCAAAGCAACAGGTATTTGCGCTTGAAAAATTCTTTGAAAATTACCTGCGTGACCATTTTGAACATGCGGGATTTTCAAACGCTAAAAAGGTTTTTAACTCACAGGATCTATTCTGAATTACTAATTGAGGAGAATCTTAAATTATAGAAATATTCTTACTATATTTAACGCAGTAAACAAAAACGAATTAAGGAGAAAAAAATAATATGCCTAGAAAATCAATAATAGCAGCAGGATTCGTTGTGCTGCTTTCAATAATCTTCGGCGCTGTTTTGATAGCAAATTTCAGCGGTGTCAAAGTTGTGCACTCTGATTCACAGATCGAGTTTAAAACAACACCGCCTTTGACGGTTAATCCGAATGTTAAGAGTCTGAATGACGCTTTTATAGAGATAAGCAAAACAGTCACGCCAACAGTTGTTTATATAGAAGTAAAATCCAGGCCCGGTAAGAACGAAAACAACCAGCAGCCTGATGAGAACGATCCGTTCAAATTCTTCTTCGGACCTGAAGGCCAGATGCCTGACCCGGGCCCGCAGATGGGCAGCGGTTCAGGTGTTATTATTTCAAGTGACGGTTATATTGTAACCAATAATCATGTTGTTAAAGGCGCGGGTGAGCATGGTATTAAAGTGGTACTTACCGATAAACGCGAATTTGACGCAAAGGTAATTGGTCTTGATGAAAACACAGATCTCGCTGTAATTAAAATTGAAGCAAGCGATCTGCCTGTTATGTCACTTGGTAATTCAGATAACATCCAGGTAGGGGAGTGGGTACTTGCAATTGGCAACCCGCTTGGGCTCAACTACACAGTTACCGCAGGTATCGTTAGCGCGCTTGGAAGAAATATCGGCGTGAACGGCGGAGGTTACGCAATTGAGAATTTTATTCAAACTGATGCTGCTATTAACCCGGGTAATTCCGGCGGCGCATTG
Source organism: Ignavibacteria bacterium UBA2360 (assembly GCA_002344125.1). GTDB lineage: Bacteria > Bacteroidota > Ignavibacteria > Tepidaquicellales > OLB5 > OLB5. The sequence goes on from DDTQ01000012.1 coordinate 9,636, forward strand.
GTAGATGTTAACGGTCAGTTAGTGGGGATAAATTCCGCTATTAAAACCAATACCGGTTACTACCAGGGCTATGGATTCGCAATTCCTGTTAATATTGTTAAGTCAGTTTCTCAGGAACTCATAAGATCAGGTAAAGTAGTACGCGGATATATTGGTGTGCAGATACAGACTGTTGATGAGACTATGGCTAAGGGCCTTGGTTTGGATAAAGCCAGAGGCGTACTTGTTCAGAGCGTGCAAAAAGGCGGCGGCGGCGATGAAGCAGGCCTGCAGGCAGGTGATGTTATTCTTTCAGTTGACGGCAAAGAAGTTAACGCTTCCAACGAGCTTCAGGTGATCATCAACAGCAAGCGCCCCGGTGATGTAGCTAAGCTTAATGTATTCAGAGACGGCAAAACAATTGAAAAGGATGTAACCCTGAAGCCAAGGGCTGAAGAAGAGAAACAGACTTCGATGAATAACAATAAAGAAGAAGGAAGCAATAAAGGCGTTAATTCTACAACCGTAAAAGGACTGGGGATTAGCGTACAGGATGCCCCTTCAACTTTAAAAGAAAAATATAATATTTCAGGCGGTGTTCTTGTGACTTCTGTGGATAAATTTTCTGAAACATTCTACCGCGGATTGCAGGAAGGATCAGTAATTATAGAAGCGAACAAGAAGAAGATCAATAATGCAGGCGACCTTTCAGACGCACTAAGCGGCAAAACTACAGGCGACCCGGTGCTGCTGAAAGTTGTTGATAAGAGCGGTTCGGAGCGCATTGTTGCTTTAAAAATGCAGTAATTGGAGTTTCTATGGAAAAACAGCTTTTAAGTAGCTGTTTTTCCATATTTAAAATATCACGGGTTTACAGTATACGCTGTATTGACATTAAAAACATTTATAATTAACTTTGCACTAAGTATTTTAGAGATAAAACCAGTAAATGACGAAAGTTTACATAATATTATTTAGCCTATTCTTTGTCTTCGGCACTTTAAAAGTGAGCGCCGATAATAAAGAACAGCTGATGGATTTCAAGGGTAATCCTGATAAGTTCGAACTCAATCAAAATTATCCCAATCCATTCAACCCATCTACACAACTTTCGTATGATCTGAAGACAGATGGCAACGTTAAATTAACTGTATTTAACCTTGTCGGACAGTCTGTGCGGGTTTTAGTTGACGGCTATCAAACAGCCGGATACTATGAAGTTACATTTGATGCTAACGATCTGCCCGCAGGCATTTACCTCTATAAACTGCAAGTCGGAGATTATTCCTCTGTAAAGAGAATGACTCTGGTTAAGTAGTTTACCCGTAATACTTATCATTTAATAACATTTTCAAATATTTTACCATTGGGGGTAATTTAATGATCAAATTCATTACGAGATTTGTATTTACAATTTTTGCAGTTTTACTTTCAGCTTCAACAGTCCTTGCGCAAAATTCAAACTTATACGTTATCGATAGTTTTGGTGATCACACTATGCCGGGCTGGTATTCAGGCGGCGATCTTACTATGAAGTATTCTCACAAAGAGGATAACCTCGAAAACGGCTACGGCGTAATTTCCTCACAAAACAAGAGCATTACCCCGAATTCGTTCGCAGGGCTCATCAGAAAAGAAGAAAAACTGCAGGTTGCTGAAAATAACATTCTTTCTGTTATGCTTCAGGGTATCAACAATGATATGACAGCTACTATCCAGGTATTGTTTGATAAAAACAATGACGGTAAGTACGATGAAAACACAGATGTAAGACTTGAATCAAAACCACTCAGCATGAATTTTTCAGGCTGGAAAGAAGTTCATTTCAATATCACACCATCTGAATTTAAAGTCATTTCAAAAACAAAAGATGATGATTTTTCTATCTTAGAGCAGGAAGCTTTAGGTATCCAGTTCTCTTTCCAGACCGGAAAAGAATTCTCTGCTGGTCCTATTGAAACAGGCGTGGCAATGATCTCTGAGCGTTACAGCAAAGAGCTTAAACAGGAAACCGCTCAGACTGATATGAATAACGGTGAGTCATATTTCACCGCAAGGAACTATCCTAACCCGTTTAACCCCGAAACAAAAATTACATACACATTAAAGAATTCAACCAGCGTTAAAATTACAGTTTACGACCGCCTAGGCCGTGAAGTTGTGGTTTTAGTTGATGAAAACCAGTCAGAAGGCGAACATGCAGTTTCTTTCAATGCAGCTAACCTTCCATCAGGCGTTTACTTCTACAGAATTAAAACACCTGAAATGGTTGAAGTTCAGAAGATGGTATTTACAAAATAAGACACAGATTATCCTGATTTAAGGATTTCACAGATTTACAAAGCCTCTCTGATCCAGAGCGGCTTTTTTTATGTCTGATCATGATTATCAGGATTAAAAGCTTAACATGTAAGCCATAAAGAATAATGGCAATCCTTTAATCATGTTAATCAAGGTTTACCTTGCTTAATCACAAACTTACAATTATTTTTGATTCTTGTATATAAATTTAAAAGAAATTGGAACTTACTTTAGTAAACTTAAAAGAAAATAATGTACAAGTTTATTTTGATAATATGTTTCTTCTCCGGTATGTCATCATTTTCACAGTGGGAACAGGATATACAATTAACAAATTATCCACTGCAATCATATACACAAAATGTTGCCGCAGATAGCATCTTTATCCATGTGGTATGGGCAAAATCAGAGGGGAATTTTCTTGAAATATTTTACAAGAAAACTTCAGATAATGGATTAACATGGTCTCCTGATATTAGATTGGCATTTATTCCAGGTACTTGTGAAACACCAAAAATAACTGTATCAGGAAATATTGTTCATGTTGTTTGGATTGACCATAGAAATGGAAACAAACAAATATATTATATGAGGTCCATTGATTCCGGTGATAACTGGTCTGATGCTGTCAGATTAATAAATACTACTTATGATTCAGAGGATCCGCAATTAAAATGTACAGGTACAAATATTCATTTGATATGGACTGATGTAAGAGATGGAAATGCTGAAATTTATTATAAAAAGTCATCTAATTCGGGAATAAACTGGGGTAATGATGAAAGACTAACTAATAATTCCTTTAATTCTATAGAACCGTCATTAGGAATTAATTTATCAGACATTCATATTGTATGGAAGGATTACCGAGACGGAAATGCAGAAATATATTATAAATCATCTCAAAATTCTGGGCAAAATTGGTCTTCTGATATAAGACTTACTTCTAATTCAGCACTTTCCGGACTTCCTGAAATATCAGTTTCAGGAGCAAATATTCATATAGTTTGGTTTGATGCAAGAGAAATTTATTATAAGATCTTCTATAAAAAATCATCAGATGGTGGTTTGTCATGGGGTTCTGATTTTCTTCTATCCAGTAATATTAACCAAAATGCGTTTACTCCTGATTTAATTGTTTCAGGTAACATGTGTCATGTAGTTTGGAGTGATACGCGTGATAATAATTATGATATCTATTACAAGCAATCAAGTGATATTGGTAGTAATTGGTCAGCTGATTACAGACTTACTACAGATATTGATGATTCTTATTCTCCAAATGTAATATTTTCGGGAACTAATTTATTTGTGTTTTGGTACGATAATAGAACCGGACATTTTGAGATATTTTATAATAAGAATCCGACAGGTAATCCTATTGGAATAAATAATATCAGTTCTGATATTCCTTATGAATTCATGCTTGAACAAAACTTCCCAAACCCATTTAATCCCATGACAAAAATTAAATTTCACATTCCTGAACCAGGAAATGTTAGCATGGAAATTTATGATGCTTTAGGAAGAAATGTTTCAACACTTGTAAACGAAAACCTGACTCCGGGAATTTATGAAATTGAATGGAATGCAGTTAATCAGTCTAGTGGTATTTATTTCTACAAAATTGTTACATCTGAATTTTCTGAAGTTAAGAAAATGGTATTGATTAAGTAACTATTCCTGGGCAGCTTCCAAAGGCAAAAAGCGAGATCTAATTCAATAAATAATTTTCAAAGCCGCTCTAATCCTGAGCGGCTTTTTATTTACTGCTTGTCATACCTGCGTAGGCAGGTATATAGTCCCTAATTTATTAAGAAGCTTTATGTATGTTGGTCGAAAATTCAAAAATTAATCCTGTATTTTTTGGCACATACCAAAATATTCGTTTATCATACATTTTAGCCCAATCAATCATTTCCGTCTGGATACCCGCCTTCGCGGGTATGACAAATATACATATTGCTTAATCACAAACTTCCGATTATTTTAAATATTCAAACTAAAAATTATCTCATCCAATGAAATTACAAATATTCACAGTTGATGCATTTACTAATGAACCCTTCAAAGGGAATCCCGCGGCAGTATGCCTGCTCGAAGAAGAAATACCAACCAGCCTGATGCAGAATATTGCATTCGAGCTGAATCTCGCCGAAACCGCATTCGTGCTAAAGGAAAAGGATTCCGATACCTACAGTTTAAGATGGATGACACCCGTCAGTGAAGTTGATCTTTGCGGTCACGCGACACTTGCCTCATCACACATCATGTGGCAGGAAGGTATCTGCAAAAAGGATGAAACTATAAATTTCAATACGCGAAGCGGTTTGCTTACCTGCAATTACAACCAGGGTAAGATTACGCTTGGCTTGCCCGCGATTCCGCAAAAGAAAATTGAATATCCCCCCGAGCTGATCGACGCAATTGGCGGAGTGCAGCCAAAGTATGTGGGAATGACAAAATGGAATTATATTATTGAGCTTGAAAGCGAATCAGATATCATAAATCTGAAACCTGATTTTAATGTGATGCTTAAACTTCCAGGGTGGGGAACCATCATAACAGCCGTGGCAGATATGCCGGGTTATGATTTCATTTCCAGATTCTTCGCGCCGGAAAAAGGCATACAGGAAGATCCTGTAACAGGTTCCGCACACTGCGCGCTGGCGCCATACTGGCAATCCAGACTTGGCAAGAACACTTTCAAAGCCTACCAGGCATCCGAGCGCGGCGGCACGATTGATATTAAGATTGAAGGTGACAGAGTTTACTTAACGGGCGAGGGTGTGACTGTAATAAAGGGTGAAATTGAAGTGTGAAAATGTAGTTTAGATAAACTACATAAAAAAACATATTCTGTTTAGATTTTGAATTCGTTTAATTATATTGTGAGATATGGTTAAACGAATTTTTATTTTAGTGTGTGTCCTTCTGCCTGTTGCGGTAAATGCACAGGTTATTCCGCAGTATTCTGTCGTAATCAATGATCCTGATGCAACAACGGGCTATTATTTCATCCACGGACTTAAGCAAAACACTCCCGCTGAAAATTTTAATTCAATGATACTCGACCGCTTCGGGCAGATTATCTTTATCAAAAAATATACCAGGGCACAAAACGATTTTAAACTGCTGCCTGACGGCACTATCTCTCATGCGGCGCCGACCGGAAGTAACGCAGGAGCAAGATACCACATACTGGATAGTATGTTCAATGTAATTGATTCAGTTAAATGCCCGGGCGGAATTTTTACCGATCTGCACGATGTGCAGCTGCTGCCAAACGGAAATTACCTTGTGCTGGCGTATGAACTAATTACAATGGATCTATCCTCATACAACTATTTCAACGGAAACGGTTCACCCGGCAGCAATGCTGCTACTGTTCTCAGCGTTATAGTTCAGGAGCTAGACGATGAAAATAACGCGGTGTTTACATGGAAGGCATCAGAGCATTTTCAGTTCAGTGATGTCAGCGAAGAGTGGTTATTTTCACCTACGCTGGTTGACTGGACTCACAGCAACGCGCTCGAACGGGATACCGATGGAAATATTCTGTTATCATCACGCCACTTCAACGAAATTACAAAAATAAACCGGCAAACAGGCGCCATCATGTGGCGCCTTGGCGGTAAGCGCAATCAGTTTACTTTCAGTAATGATCCGTATTCGGGATTCCGCGGGCAGCATGATATCCGCAGGATATCAAACGGGAATGTTACGCTGTTTGATAACGGTTACAATACAAATCCAATTCACCCCGCAAGGGCACTGGAGTATCAATTAAACGAAACATCATTAACAGCAAATTTAGTATGGAGCTATACTTACGGTAACAATGTTTACAGCAGATTCACCGGCGGCGCGCAAAGACTCGCAAACGGCAATACTGTTATTGACTGGGGAAAACTCTCGGGCAGCAATTCGACTTTCAGCGTAGTTAAACCTGATGGCAGCATTGTGATGGAAGTCAGCTCCGCTGACAGCATGACATCCTACAGGACATTCAATTACACAGAGTTGCCATTTACACTGCAAAGACCATCTCTTTCATGCGGTGAAAACATGGGCAGCCATTACCTTGAAGCGCCCGAAGGATACAATTCTTACTTATGGTCAACCGGAGAGACCACCCGGTTAATAAATATTACAGCGGCTGATACTTATTATGTTTACGTGCCGTATGGCAACGGGGGATATATAAGTTCTGAACGGATAGTTGTTACCAATATTGCTGATCCATGCAGTAAAGTTATAGGAATAACTCAAATAAACACGTATATACCGGAAAAATTCAGGTTATACCAAAACTATCCAAACCCGTTTAATCCGGTAACCACAATCAGGTTTGATCTTCCCGCAAGCAGCAGCAGTTCTATGGTTAAACTTATAGTTTACGATATCACCGGCAGGGAAATTGCAATATTGTATAACGGCGAATACAAAGCGGGGCAGTTTGAAACACTTTGGGATGCATCAAATCTGCCTAGCGGAGTGTATTATTACAGGCTTACAGCCGGAAACTTTGCCGATGTTAAAAAAATGGTTGTGCTGAAATAATTTTTTTCATTGATTAAACTTCATAAATGACATTTTGTAAAATATTATAAAATTATTTCTTGACACTCACTTAAAAAATTATTAGTTTTGTAATAACACAATTTAGCACCAAATTTTAACTCACAAATATTTATAACTAACCAGAGCTTGTAAAAGGACTCTAAAATCAAACAAGAATAATATGAGAAACGGCATTAAAATATATATGATCCAGAATACAGCACCAACATCAGTGCTCTTTGTGGACATTTTATGCCCGCTGGTTAGCGATAAACGGAGGTTTTTAGAATAGAACCTCATAAAATACAAAAGTTTATGCAAACCGCGGGTCATATAAAAGACTCGCGGTTTTTTTTTACACTGATTCAAACTTTGCGAAGGTACTTTGGTACCTGAAGCAATTCCATATTTTAAGGTAGAGATCACCGCGACTGCCTCTGGCAGTTTCGCAAAGATTAAAATTTCAAAAGATTGCTTCGACTCCCGAAGGCAGTCGCACTAAGAAGAGAAGTTTAAAACGATAATATTACAATGAAAAGTTTAAAGAAATTATTCGAAATATTAGGAAAATGGAAGTATGAGTACATTGCAGCTTCGCTGCTGCTCATAGTTTCAGTTGGATTCAGACTGCTTGAGCCCAAAATACTGCAAATGACAGTCGATAAAATAATAGCATTCTTTGTAACGGGTAAAGGCAACACTGTATCAACCGATGACAGGATCACTAACTTTTTCTATTCTGTGTTACCGGAGCTGAAAATAGAAAACTCAGGTATGATACTTGTTTACCTGGGAGTGATCTTCCTGATAATCGCGCTGCTGCGCGGTATAACAATGCTTTCTTCCAGTGTAATTTCCGCAGCCTCCACAGAAAAGGCTATGAAGAAGCTGCGCGACAGGCTATTCAGCCACCTTCAGCATCTGCCGATGAAATACTTCGGTAAAACACCAACGGGTGAGCTTATACAGCGCTGCACGGGCGATGTTGAAACCGTTCGCAAGTTCGCAACCATGCAGGTAACGGAATCAATCAGACTTGCAACAATATTTATCGGCGCTTTCATAATGATGTACATGGTAAGCCCGGGTTACGCATTCATAGCTATAACACTTTTCCCTGTAATGCTCGTCGCCTCCGTGTTCTTTTTTAAAAAGGAAGGTGAGATATGGACCAAACATGAAGCCGAGCAGGATAAACTGACAGCAATGGTGCAGGAAAATCTATCAGGGATAAGAGTGGTAAAGGCTTTCGCCAAGGAAAATTATGAAATTGAAAAATTCACCAAACAAAATGCCGAAAAACGCAAATGGGGAATGAAACTGCTTAAGCTGCATTCAATATATTGGCCGGGAAGCGATGTGCTGGTATATACTCAGCTTGCGATATCAATATTTGCCGGCGGGTATTATGTTCTTTCAAATCAGATCACTATCGGTGAATTCACCGCGTTCTTTACATACGCATCTTATGTAACGTGGCCGATGCGCAGACTTGCGCAGCTTGTAAGCGAAATGGGTATGACCCGTGTAGCGATTGAAAGGATATACTCAATTCTGGAGTATCCCGGGGAAGATTATTCAGGTTACAGCAATGAAGGCAGGGAGCTAAAAGGTTTGATAGAATTTGATAATGTGTACTTCAAATACGAAGATGAAGAAGCCAATATTCTGAACGGTGTGACCATGAGGATAAATCCGGGTGAGAAGGTCGCTTTGCTGGGTCCCACGGGAGCGGGTAAATCGACAATAATTTCACTGCTGATGAAATTCTACGAACCTGATAGCGGCACTATAAGGATCGATGGCAGGGATATCAATGAATACTCGAGGCCTTACTTGAGAAGTAAAATTGGTGTTGTATTGCAGAAAGCATTTTTGTTTTCTACATCAATTAAGGAAAATATAGCGTATTCGAATCCGGATACTCATATAGAGGAAATTGTTGAGTCAGCTAAGGTAGCAAACATCCATGATATCATAAGCGATCATTTCCCGAATTCCTATGATACGGTAATAGGTGAAAAAGGCGTTACGCTCTCAGGTGGACAGAAACAGCGTGTAACGCTTGCCAGAACGCTTCTGAAGAATCCGGATATACTTGTTCTTGATGATTCAACATCAGCAATTGATACTGAAACGGAATTTGAAATTCAAAAAGCGCTTCGCGGTATAACCGCTGCTAAAACAACAATTGTAATTGCTCACAGGATAACATCCGTGCAGGATTGTGACAGGATAATTGTGCTTGATAAAGGCAGGGTCATAGAAGAAGGAACCCATGAAGAATTAATTGAAAACAATGGATTCTACAAAAGAATATTCGATATCCAGGTTTCAATTGAAGATGAGATAAATGAAGATATTGATAAGGCATCTGATGTAAAACGTGAAACGTCAAAAGTGAAACGTGAAAAAGAATATAAAACGATCGCATAATTAAAAATTATCCTTCCCTTTTGAAAGGGAAGGATCTTAAAAAGTATAACAATGTCAAAACTAAAAGATAAACAATTTAGAACAAAAGGAGCTCTTTGGCCCTTTTTACGACGGCTTTTAAAGTACAGCTTTCGCTATCCTAAATGGGTGGCGGGATTTACAGGATTTGTACTGCTGGTAGCCCTTGTTGAAGCGGTTTACCCGCTTGTGTGGCTCAGCCTGCTGGATAACATCATTGTACCGGCAATTGATACATACAAAAATACAGGCGTTATGCCCGAAGTTGATTCCACAGGTCTCAGAAACTATGGACTGATCTTCCTGGGGCTTGGTCTCGCGCTTTCGCTGGGAGTGTTCTGTTTTATCAACTTCGCAGGCAGAATTCAGGAATATGTAATGTATGATATACGTCAGGAGCTTTTTATAAAGCTGCAGGAATTATCATTTTCATTCTTTGATAAATCCGCGGTAGGCTGGCTGCTTTCAAGAATATCATCTGATACCGGCAAGGTAACAGAGCTAATTTCATGGTCAATGATTGAGATGGTTTGGGGTGGCGGCATGATTATCTTCTGCGTAACATCTATGTTCATTTATAACTGGAAGCTGGCGCTGATAGTTACATTAACTATCCCTGTACTTACGCTTATTTCGTTCAAACTGAGGATGCTTATACTTAAATATTCCCGTGAAGCGCGGAAATATAACAGCGAAATGACTGCGAGATTCAATGAACATATCAACGGTGTTGAAGTGAACAAAAGCCTTGTTCAGGAAGAAAGGGTCAGTGATGACTTTAAGGATCTGAGTACAAAAATGAAAGTATCATCTTACAAGGCTGCTTACTACCAGGCAATTTTTATGCCGCTCATAATTTTCGGCGGATCAATTGCGGCAGCATTTGTGATATATTACGGCGGTTCAATGGCTATTACTATCCCGGCGGCAATTACTGTCGGTACGCTTGCCGCATTCTTTGGGTATGCAACTATGATATTTGAGCCGATACTTGATATATCACGGTTCTATTCGCAGGCGCAGAACAGTATATCCGCAGGTGAGAGAATATTTTCACTTATTGACACTAAAGCCTTGATAACGGATAAATCAGGAGCCGGAAGTTACGGCAGAATTAACGGTGAGATCGATTTTGAAAACGTATCGTTTCACTATGAAGAAGGCAAACAGGTGCTTGGAAATATGAATCTGCATATTGAGGCGGGTACTTCAATTGCGCTTGTTGGTGAAACCGGTGGCGGAAAATCGACCATAATTAACCTGATCTGCAGGTTTTATGAACCAACAGGCGGTGTGCTTAGAATTGACGGCGTGGATTACAAAGATATGACCATGCAAAGCTTAAGAAGTCAGCTTGGAGTTGTATTGCAGACACCGCATTTGTTCAGCGGAACCGTAATGGAAAATATCCGTTACGGCAGGGAAGATGCAACTGAAATGGAAATTTTAAATGCCTTAAATGTTGTAGGTGCCCAGGATTTCACAGGCAGGCTCAACGAACAGGTTGGCGAAGGCGGCGAACATCTTTCAATGGGCGAAAAACAGCTCATTTCATTCGCGCGCGCTGTGCTTGCTGATCCCAGGATATTCATTATGGATGAAGCTACATCTTCGGTTGATACTATAACTGAAGCCAAGATACAGCGCGGTATAGCGGGAATTATGGAAGGGCGTACTTCGCTTGTTATTGCTCACAGGCTTTCAACAATAAAGCATTGCGATAGGATCCTTGTAATTAATAAAGGCCGCATTGTGGAAGATGGAAGTCATACAGAGCTGATAAAGAAGCAGGGAGCATATTATAGACTGTACACAAGACAGCTAAGGGAGCAAAGAGAAAAAGAAGTGATGAATGTGGCATAAGGAAATGTCAATTAACAATGTGTAATGAGTAATGAGTAATGAGCAATGAGTAAAAAAAGAATAGTGAATAGCTCAGCTCCGAAGGAGCCCCTATGGGGCAGGAGCGGCATGTTAAAGAGAAATTTGAAATGAAAAATAATTTGATACAATGTTACGGCTGCAAAGCTGTAATTAAAAATGTAAACGGACCCAAGCACGCCTACATCGGATCAGATGCGGGCTGCTGGGATATTTTCTGCGGTGTGCTTGCCAAGGAATACACCGACTATAATGAGCTGTGGCAGACGCACAGGCTTACGGTGGATACGTACGCCGCTCAACATCCGGGAAACCCGGGCAGGAAAGAAATTCAATCAGTATTTATACATTTAACAAGGCTTTACCTGCAGCTTGAGTGTGGTATAACGGGTAAACGGGCCAATGATGTTATGCTGAATATTTCTAAATTCAAAGAGCAATACGCATGGCTTGACCCGGTACCGGATTTCGCCGGCACTTTGAATATAACTCACGTTGCGGAAGCGAAAAATATCACGGAGCATAAACAGGCAGTTGAGCTTTGGGCGGTTAGCGTGTGGAAAGCATGGAGCCGCCATCATGATACAATTAAATACTTTGTTGAACACAACAATATTTTATCACAATACAGAAAGGATCCGGCTTATGGAAAATGAATATTACTACAATGAAACTGTCACGAGATTTTATGATGCGGTTTATGATTCATTTCCAATTCTAAAAGCCGGATCGGAATTTTACCTGGATGAGATAAAGAACACTGATGGCAAAGTCCTGGAAGCCGGTGTGGGTACAGGGAGGATATTTTTGCCTGCTTTAAAAGGTGGGGCGGATATTTTTGGCGTTGATTACAGCGAAAATATGCTGGCTAAGCTGAAAGAAAAACTGCCCGCAAAGGATCATTACAGGGTATGGGCTGAAGATATCCGCAGGTTTGATGCCGGCAGGTCATTCAAGCTTGTAATTTCACCGTTCAGAGTATTCCAGCACCTTTTAACAATTGATGATCAGCTTGCAGCGCTCAATTCAATTTACAACGTGCTTGATGACGGCGGCAGATTGATATTTGATGTGTTTAACCCTGATCTTAAAAGGTTAACAAATCCTGTTGAAAACATTCTGGAATTTGACGGAGAGTATCTGGCGGGACATAAATTGCAGCGCTTTGCTTCGGTGAATTATGATCATATTATTCAACAAATGGATCTTAAATTCAAGTTCATCTGGGAAGAAGACGGCCTGGAAAAAACCGATACGTTTTCAACTCCACTCAGGTATTACTTCAGGTATGAACTTGAAAATCTGGTTGGGCGGACAAAATTTAAGATTGAAAACATATACGGCAGTTTTAAACGTGAAGAATTAAACAATAATTCAAATGAACAGATATTAGTATTGAGGAAATAACCAATAAATATGAAAATAGAACTAAAGGAAGTAACTGCGGATAATCTTGGCAAGATATCGAAGCTCAAAGTAAAAGAAAGCCAGCAGGATTTTGTTGCGCCAAATGCTTATTCTGTTGCGCAGTCAAAATTCTATTCCACATGGATTTGTTTGGCGGCTTATGCCGGGGAAGAGCCTGTTGGATTCACAATGTACGGCATTGACGATGCCGACAAAACTGTGTGGATAATCAGGATGATGATAGATGGAAATCACCAGGGCAAAGGATATGGAAGGCAGATATTAACTTTGGCTGTTGAGCATATCAAAAATAGCCACAATTGCAACGAAGTATTTTTGAGCTTTGTACCCGGAAACGATACTGCAAAGAGGCTGTATGAATCGTTTGGATTTAAAGATACAGGCAGAGTAGAAGAAGGTGAAATTGTCTACAGATTACAATTATGAATATTACAGCCGGTAAAATTATGGTCAAAACTATCCTCCTTAATGAGTTTTCCACGGAAGAGCTGAAAAGCCATTTTGATATGGTTCAGCGAATCCAAAATAAATTCAATCCTGAGTCTTTCGATCCGGATGAAACACCCGAGGATTGGAAGAAAGAGTGGTATAAATTTTATGAGGCATATAAAGGTAAATCGTTTGAGCAATACTCAATATTTTTTGATGGTGTATCAGTAGGCTGGATTGGCTTTATGCTTGATAGCCGCTCTGCTAGTTTCAATTTTAATTTCGATAGCGATAAGATCAGTCATACACTGCTCCGGGTAATGCTCTGCAAAACTCATGAATACATGCTGAAATACGATATCAAGGAAATCTATCACTGGACATTTGAAGAAAGGAATATTGCAGCGTTAAAGAGCATTGAAGCCGAAATTCAGGAAGAGATGATAAATACAAGAATTCTGAGAAGTGAGATGAGTAAGGATTTTTATAACAGTATCGTTTCCAAAACAAATACTACCGGGTACAGGCTTATGTTTTGTGAAGAGCTTTCTGAAGAGCTTTATGATAACTTTACTACTTTGATGTATGAAATTCTGGAAGATTACAGGAGTTTAAATCCGGTAAAGCAGAATAGAAAACGCATGGAAAAAGAAGACTGGAAACTAAGGGATAACTCAGAAAAACTTTCCGGTGCGAAGATGCTGATGTATATGTTAATGACGCCTGAAAATGAAATTGCCGCATATTGTTCCTTATATGTTGATAAGGATAACAAAGAAACCATAAGGCATAGCGGGGGATTCACCGCAGTGGCAAGAGCTCACAGAGGCAAAGGATTTGCCGCATATTTAAAAGCGAAAATGTATCTGAAACTGCTTGAAGAAAACAAGGATTTTACAAATATTGAAACTGATACAATGCCCTGGAACACACATATGTATAGGATAAATGAAGAATTCGGTTTTAAACCCTTTAAGTACGGGTGTGAATTTAAATTAACAAGTGATTTCATTAAAAACTACATAAATTTGTAATATAAAATCCCGTTGTTGGTGTTGTCACCAACAACAGAAATCAAATAAAGTAAACTAAATCATTATTGAATAAAAAACACGATTTAAAACAATACGGTTGGAATGATTTTTTTGAAGCGTATTTTGCTGAATATGCAACAAAAGGATTACATGCCGCAAGAGTAGCGGTTGAACACAGAAATTATTATGAACTGTATTCTGAATTTGGCGAGCTTACCGCGGAAAAATCAGGCAAGCTGTTTTACAGCACGGATGATTCCAATCTACTGCCTGCAGTGGGTGACTGGGTTGTATTTAAACACATGCCGGATGAGAACAAAGCGTTTATAACCGATGTGCTGCCGCGGAAAACAAAGTTTTCCAGGAAGAAAGCCGGCTCAACCACTGAAGAGCAGATAGTTGCAGCAAATGTTGATACGGTGTTCATAATAAGCTCGTTGAACCAGGATCTCAACATGCGCCGTATGGAGCGCTATATGGCTTTGGCATGGGATAACAATGTGAAGCCCGTTGTACTGCTCAGCAAAGCGGATCTTTGCGAGGACGTTTTCGCGAAATTAGTTGAAGTGCAGCAGCGCTTCCAGGGAGTTGATGTACATATTGTAAGCGCTTTACAAAAAGCGGGAATTGATGAGCTGTTGAAATACTTTGAAGGTAACCAAACAATTGCCGTCATAGGTTCATCAGGTGTGGGTAAATCAACCCTGATTAACAGCATGCTGGATTGGGAAAAGATGAATGTATCGGAAATTGGTCTTTACAAAGATAAGGGCAGGCATACAACTACACACCGTGAATTAACACTGGTGCCGGGCGGGGGACTCATAATAGACACTCCCGGAATGCGTGAAATACAGATGTGGGAAGGCGCCGAGGGACTCAGCGAATTGTTTGAGGATATCGAAAAGCTCGTTGTTGAGTGCAAATTTTCGGATTGTAAGCATGAATCCGAGCCCGGCTGCGCCGTAAAAGGCGCCATTGAAAAGGGAGAGCTTGATGAGGGGAGATTCAGAAGCTACAAAAAACTTTTGAGCGAAGTAAGCTATTTTGAGCGCAAGCAGGATAAAAAAGCGCAACTTGAAGAAAAGAAAAAATGGAAGAAGATCTCTCAGCTTGGTAAACAGATAAGTAATGAAAAGAGGAAGTAAATAAGTTATTTTTTGCGAGCCTTGCGAAGCAATCTTGTCATGTATTCATGAGACTGCTTCGTCACTGCGTTCCTCGCAGAGTATGTTTTCCAATCGTGTCGGGTCTTACGACCCGACACGATAAAAATCCCCCTTGAATAGGGGGACTGGATCTACGAATACGAAATTTACCTCAATCTATCTTTAATATTGAGTAACGATTAATCTACGATGGGGATTTACTTTGGATGATTTCTTCTTAGGTTTTCGAGTTAAGCAATAGCAACCGGTAAATCATCTTGAATTATACTGATAATGAGCATCCCGCTAAAGCGGGACCAACAAAAGAGCCGAGATGCTGAAATGAGTTCAGCATGACACCGTCCCGGTGGTGTCGGGTCTTACGACCCGACACAATGAATACTTCAATTAGTTTATCGTTATTGAAAGAAGAGTTATCTGCGATGGGGACTATCTCTTCGGAGTGCATCAACTATGTTGATGCATGCATTGACACAGTCAATGCACTCCAAATTTCCTTTAATTCGTCCTCTTCGATCTATCCATATGCCCGTCATCATACAATCCATTTACCTCATATACAACACCAAGCGCATCTTTCACAAATTTTAGCCTGAAGTAGTCAAGATCTTTGAACATAAAAGTATCTTCAGTCATCGGCGTCATAGCGTATTTTTGTCTTCCTTTGCGCTGGTAATACAACTTGCCTGCTTCATAGGTGATTGTTCTGTCATCATAAATCCCTGCATAGCTCTTCAATGTGATTTCATCTATTGTCGGTGCGTTCAGCAGGGCATTCAATGATTCAACCATCCAATTGTTTGTTCTGATCTGCTGCTCATCTTTTGATTTCTGTGTTAATTTCTGCAATGCAAGTATCTGCGCCTGCTCAAGCGCAAGCTCTGATTTTATGTTTACATCCGGTTCAACGCCAACACCTTCCCAGTTTGTTTTAGTAATCGGGTTTATCGCTCTGCCGTTTGGTACAAAGATGGCAAACCCTTCGTTTATGGCTCTTACACCCCCCGGGTGCGCACCGCCGCCTGTGGTTTCACCCACAATTGTTGCGCGTTTTAGATTCTTTAAGTTATAAGAGAATTCTTCTGCGCCTGAAAAAGTAAATTTACTTGTTAGTACATACACGGGAACGTCCGGCATTCTTTTGCCGTCAATTTTTCTGAGTGTCCAGTATTCTTTGGTTTCATCCGTGGGTCTGTAATACAGGTCATTTAAATGTACCGGTGTTTCTGTAAAAAGGTAACTGCAGATCAACTGAACTCCTGCAGGGTCGCCGCCGCCGTTCAAACGCAGGTCAAATATAATAGCATCAGTGTTCTCAAGGAATTTCATAACTGAGGCTACTGTTTCTTTTGAGTAATCAGGTGAGGCGAAATTCCTGAAATCAACGTAACCAATATTACCGGGCAGCCTTTCCACTTTTTTGAATCCGTAGTTCTCCTTCTTCATCATTTCATTCCAGTGTTTTTCATCATCGGTGTCACTGCCGTTTTTTTCCTGCTCAATGAGACGCTTAGCGTCTTCGGGTGAGAATCTCACTCGAATATGTTTATCATTGCTTACTGACTGCAGATCTGCAGTTAATTTTTCGGCAAACTTCATCGGGTCATCAATGCCATCGTAACTGCCAGCGGCAAGATTCTGCTTGATGAGCGTGCCCATTTTTTTTGCCAGATCCGGGAAGATGTAATTTTCATCCAGCAAATTGGAAATTTTCTTCACTGTCTGCTGTTTTACTTTAGAATCAAACGAGAATTTTACGGGCTCCTGCTGAGCAAATGATATCTTAGCAGCCAAGATAAAAGTGATAAAAATAACGATTAATTTTAAGTTAAGCATTTATATAACTCCTTATGTATAATTTTATAGTAATATGACGCCCGCGGGCAGCAAAAAGTTTCATTGCTATCCTTAAAACTTCATTTCCATTTTGATAGTTGATCGCTCGTATTTTGAGTTGTGATTTTCGGTAAGTACGAATCCGAGCTTTTTATATAATCTCAAGGCAGCATTTAACTTTACATTCGTTTCCAGAAAAAGAAGATCAGCCTTTTTCTTTTTGGCAAGCCTTATAATTTCTTCTGCCAGCTTTTTACCTATCTGCCTGCCCTGCGCTTTATGCGTGACAGCCATTTTAGCAAGTTCATATTCTCCCCCTGAAGCACTTATCAGCGCAGCGGTACCTACAATTTCATTCTTATATTTCGCAAATATTATCTCGCCCCCTTTTTCAATTATCTCTTCCTGCGGGTTATTAAGCAGCTTTTCATCTTCAGGTTCAACATTAAAATACTTTTCAAGCCATTCATAGTTCAGTGTTTTAAATAGCTCTTTATATTCATTGCTGTACATTATTAACTCAACACTACCGATCTGTTTTTCTTTGATCTTTTCGCTGACTCTAGAGAACATATCCTTATCATCAAGTGAGTTTTCAACTTTATTGATGACAAACATAAGGTCGAAGCCTGTTTCTTTAAAAACATCTTTGATGGCATCTTCAAATCCCTGCCAAACGGGTTTTAATTCATCAAGCAGTTCCAGTCCTTTGGGAGAAAGCGCCAGCAATTTTTTCCGGGTGTCAGATCTATCTTTAACAACTTTCACCAAACCCTTTTTGATCAGCACATTCGCTATTTGGGTTACTGCGGGCTGAGTGTAACCAAGCTCGGTAGTTATTTCGGAAATATTGAGCGGTGACTTCTGGCTCAGCAGGCTGAACATAGTGAACCATCGAGGTTCAAATTCAATATTCTGCGCCTGGTAGATTTTTGCCCCATCCTGCATAAACCGGTCGGTAAGTAATCTTAATCTTGTTCCAAATGCAACTTCGCCTAACTGTTTGATGAATTCCATAATATTAGTAATTAATATATATAAGCACTTATATAAATATAATTTGAATATTATTTATAATCAATAGAATAGGTAATTTTCATTGAAATAATGGTATTTTTGACTGTTTTTTTAAGTCAATAATCTCTATATTTGTTTGTCAAAATTATAGATTTTCTTGCCCAAAATCCCCGAATTTAGACACAAAATCACACAAAAATTCTCAATTAATCAAAAGAAACAGGAAATAACTTGAAGAAACTTGTTAACAATGATAAGATACGTAACATTGCTATAATTGCGCACGTAGATCATGGAAAGACGACACTGGTAGATCACATGTTCAAACAAAGCGGAATGTTCCGCGAAAACCAGGAAGTAGAAGACCGGGTAATGGATAATATGGATCTTGAGCGCGAGCGAGGGATAACTATTTCAGCGAAGAATTGCTCAGTATTATGGAATGGTGTCAAAATAAATATTCTGGATACACCGGGTCACGCTGATTTTGGCGGAGAAGTTGAACGCGCATTAATGATGGTTGACGGAGCGATACTGCTTGTTGACGCTTCAGAGGGTCCGCTGCCGCAAACAAGATTTGTACTGAAAAAGGCATTAACATCAGATAAAAAGATCATTGTCCTTATAAATAAAATTGATAGAAAAGATGCCCGCGCAAAGGAAGTGCTTGATGAGATTTATAATTTATTTATTGATCTTGATGCTACTGAAGAGCAGATAGAATTCCCTATACTTTACGCTATCGGCAGAGAAGGTATCGCGCAGACTACACTTGAAGGCAAAGGAACTGACCTTGCTCCGCTGTTTGATAAAATAATAGAACAGATACCGGGTCCTGCTTATGATGAAAGCGAACCTTTGCAGATACTGGTATCAGATCTGGATTACTCCGATTACATTGGCAGGCTTGCAATTGGCAGAGTTGCAAACGGCAATGCGCACATTAACGATCAGCTTGTATGCATCGGCGAGGATGGCGGACAAAAGCCGCTTAAGATAACAAAACTGCAGGTGTACGAAGGCTTGAAACTAAAGGAAGTTGAAAATGCTGAGCCGGGCGAAATTGCGATCCTTTCGGGAATTGAGGATGTACACATCGGCGATACCATTTGCAGTAAAGATAACCCCAAGGCATTGAAAAGAATTGTGGTTGATGAACCTACTATTTCAATGATATTTGGAATAAATACTTCGCCCTTTTCAGGTAAAGATGGTAAGTATGTACAGTCAGCCAAATTAAAAGAAAGGCTGATAAAGGAAACCCTTAGAAATGTGGCTTTAAAGGTAGAAGAAACCCAGAGCGCCGATTCATTTATAGTAAAAGGAAGAGGCGAGTTTCAGATGGTTATTCTTATAGAAACACTGCGCCGCGAAGGGTATGAAATGTCTGTCGGCAGACCGCACGTAATATACAAAGAAAAAGACGGCAAAAAAGTTGAGCCTATCGAGCATTTGTTTATCGATTGTGAAGAAAGCTTTGTGGGTATTGTTACAGATAAGCTTTCACAGCGCAAAGGAAGAATGGTTAACCTGGTTAATCACGGTACAGGCAGGGTCAGACTGGAATTTACTATTCCTTCACGCGGACTCATTGGTTACAGGAACGAATTCCTTACAGATACAAAAGGAACAGGAATTATGAACTCATATCTGGAAAGCTACGAAGAGTATCGCGGTGATTTCCCGGTTAGGAATACGGGATCACTTATTTCAGACAGGCAGGGCGAAACCACTGGTTATGCGCTGTTTAACCTTGAACCCAGGGGTACACTTTTCTGTTCGCCGGGCGAAGCTGTTTATGAGGGGATGATTGTTGGTGAGCATAACAGAGATAACGATCTTAACGTAAATGCATGCAAACCTAAAAAGCTTACAAATATGAGGGCCTCGAGCAAAGATGAAGGCATTATCTTAACGCCTGTTACACCAATGACACTGGAAAAAGCGATTGAGTTCATTAATGATGATGAAATTGTAGAAGTTACTCCTAAGAACATAAGGCTGAGAAAGACAATTCTTTCCGCGCAGAAAAGGCAGTCAGGCGGAAAAGCATAACATGTAGTATTGCATGATATCCTTCGACTCCGCTCAGGATGACAGTTAACTTTGTAAAGCGTCAGCTTTGAAGTAGGTAAACACATATTATTAACGTTAACTGAATATATTACAAAAAATCTTAACTTTTCTGTATAAATTAAATGTAAACTTTATTAAATTACAGGATTATTATAACGAACAAATTAAAATTTAATTAAGACAAATGAAATTCAGTGAAATAGAATACAAACGCCCCAACGTTTCGGTTATTTCAGAAAAATTTGAGCACCTGGTGGATTTATTTCAGAAAGCTGAAAGCTTTGATGAACAGGATGCATTGATAAGGAACATAAATGATCTGCGCATGGAATTCCAAACACTTGGAACTATTGCCAGCATAAAATATTCAATTGATACAAACGATAAGGAATTTGAAGAAGAGCAAAATTTCTACGACGAGAATTCGCCGATATTTGACGGACTTGTTCATAAGTACTATACAGCAATAGTAAATTCAAAATACCGGGCAGAGCTGGAAAAAAAGTGGGGCAAACAGTTGTTTGATGTTGCCGAAGTAACTCTCAGAACTTTTTCTCCTGAAATTATTGAAGATCTGAAAAAAGAAAATGAATTAAGAACGGATTACTCCAAACTACTTGCTTCTGCTAAAATATTTTTTGATGGTGAAGAAAAGAACCTTCAGGGTTTGATCCCTTACATGGAATCAACTGACAGGGAAATGAGAAAAGCCGCAAATGAAGCAAAATGGAAATTTTTTGCTGAAAATGAAGCGGAATTCGACCGGTTGTATGATGAGCTTGTGAAAATACGCGCAAAAATGGCAAAGAAACTGGGCTATAAGAATTTTGTGCAGATGGGTTATGACAGAATGGGAAGAACGGATTATAATGCAGAGATGGTGAAAAATTTCCGCGACCAGGTGCTGGAAACAATTGTTCCTATTGCTGTTAAGCTTAAGCAGAAACAGCAGAAAAGGCTTGGTCTGGAATCATTCAAATATTACGATCAGCCTCTTGATTACAAATCAGGCAACGCAAAGCCGCATGGTTCCCCGGACTGGATCGTCAGCTGCGCCAAGAATATGTACTCCGAGCTTTCTCCTGAGACCAACGAGTTCTTTAATTTTATGTTAGATAATGAGATGATGGACCTTGTCAATAAGAAGGGTAAGGATACCGGCGGGTATTGTACATTCATAGAAAAATATAAGTCACCATTCATCTTTTCAAACTTCAACGGTACGATGGGTGATATAGAAGTGTTGACCCACGAAGCGGGTCATGCGTTCCAGGCATATTCAAGCCGTAACTTTGAAATTCCTGAATATTTCTTCCCAACTTCAGAAGCATGTGAAATTCACTCAATGAGTATGGAATTTCTAACATGGCCGTGGATGAACTGTTTCTTCAAAGACCAGACAGATAAATTCAAGTATTCACATCTTAAAGGATCGGTTATCTTCATTCCTTACGGAGTTTCTGTAGATGAATTCCAGCATTGGGTATATGATAACCCGGAGGCTGCACCTGCTGAAAGAAAACAGGCATGGCTGGATATAGAAAAGAAATATCTGCCATACATCGAGTATGACAACAATGAGTTCCTTGAAAAAGGCGGCAGATGGCAGCAGCAGAGACACATTTATATGAGCCCGTTTTATTATATAGATTACTGCCTGGCTCAGATATGCGCTTTTCAGTTCTGGAAAAGATCCAATGAAAACAGGGAACAGGCTCTTGAAGATTATTTAAGGCTATGTAAAGCCGGAGGCAGCCAGTCATTTTTAGGACTGGTAAACACCGCAAACCTGATCTCGCCATTTGAAGACGGCTGTTTAAAATCTTTCATGGGTGTTATAGATAGCTGGCTTGAAGGTTTTGACGACGCAAGCGTAAACTAAACAAATATTTCCTGATGAGAAGGAGGGTGAAATGAACAATTTAATTATTACAATTGTACTGTTGTTTGTTTTTGGTTCTGTTCTTAAAGCAGACCTCCTTCCCGAAGGAAAGAAAAAGATATCTTACAGCTTTGAAGTAACCAATACAGATTCATACCCTGATTATACTTTTGTTGCATACCCTGTCAATACTTCCAACGGAAAACCAATGCTTTATGGAGCTATCCTGAATGCAGAAAGTAAGATCGAACTTTCCTGTAAATTTGGAGTTCCTGTAATTTACGCGGTTAAAACAAGTGAATTTAACACTCAAGCCTTTGACTCTCTGAACAATATCGGGAATGACGATCTGAGAGTTAAGGAGTTGAAAAGCTTTATTGAAACGGGTAAATTTATCCCTTCACTAAAGGTTGTATGCAGTTCCTATGCTGATAGGGATGCCAAGTACAGTTTTGTTGAAGAGCAGTTTCGGGTGGAAAGCATTGAAACCGATACAATGGTGGTCAGATCTGTAAGAACTTTATATAAAGATTCCCAAAATAATATCATTGATGCCAAAGACTCTAAAGGAAATATACGAGATGATATTGTTTCACCAACTGAGAAATATTCATCATACCTTTTCATCATTATACCGCTGCTTGCGTTAATTGGAATTGTCTCAATTGTACTTATCAGGAAAATGAAAAAGTAATATGCAGACCTATTTTACAGCGTTGTTCTTAACAATGGCTGTTGAGTTTGGTGTATATTATCTCTTTTTACGCTGTAAACCCCTGAAACTGCTGCTATATTCCGTTATTATTAATGGTTTAACACATCCTCTCGCGTTTTATCTCTATTCGGAATTGTATTTCAAACACGACCTGAATAATAATTTCAATATATATTTTTTAATTACTGAAATTATTGTATTTTTAGCAGAAATTTACCCGGTAAAACTTCTGATTAATATCAGCCTGAAAAAAGCCGCTTTAATTGCGTTTTCGGCAAATCTGGTTACTGCCGGTTTGAGCTTTTTATTTTAAGCAAGATCTCATTATGAAAAAAATTGTTCTGCCTGTAACGCTTGGTTTAGCCCATGGTGTATCTGATTGCGCTGCAGGACTGGTTCTTGGCAGTCTGACTAATTCCATGTCAATTTATGGAGTTGGTTCGCTTGTGCTGTTGTACAATCTGCTCGCATTTGGCGCGCAGCCGCTTGCGGGTTTACTTACCGATAAACTGAAGAACCCCAAACTTGCTGTACTGACCGGCCTTATTCTTATGGCAGCAGCAGTAATACTGTATTTCATTCATCCGGTCGCTTCTGTACTTTGCGCGGGATTTGCTTCGGCTGTGTTCCACGTCGGCGGGGGAGCTTTGGCGCTTTGCTCAACCCCTGATAGATCTTCCGGCGCGGGTCTGTTTTCGGCTCCGGGTGTTGCAGGACTTGCAATTGGCGGCTACCTCGCAATTAGCAGCATATTCCCTGCGGCGCTTATTGTAGTATTGCTTGCAGCAATTGCTGTATTCATTTTTGCGCTAAAAATACCTTTACTGCCTTATGAGGCGCCGCGTGAGGCCAACGAATTTGAAAAGCATGATCTTATTATGCTTGTACTTCTGCTGGCAATTGCGCTGCGCTCAGCAGTCTGGAATATTTTCCAGCATATAGAGCAGGGTGAAATTACCAATATAATACTTATATCACTTTCTGCCGCGGGCGGCAAGATAATCGGCGGATATGCGGGTGATCTTATCGGGTGGAGAAGGTATTCATTTTCGGCGCTGCTGCTTGCCATTCCCCTTCTGATAATGGGTGAAGCAAGTATTTATTTCTTACTGCCGGGTATAGCTCTGCTGCAATCAGTTACTCCGATTATGGTTACTGCGCTTTATAAAAATATGAAAAAACTTCCGGCAACTGCTGCCGGACTTTCGTTCGGGTTGGCGATCGCAGCAGGCGGATTGCCCTTTTTACCCGGGCATATAACAGCTGAAGATTATTCGTCACCGCTTATCATTGGCGGTGTTTTGATACTGACAGCGGTATTGGTTTATGCAGCGATGCGAAGGAAGGCAGTGAATATCAGTGCTTGATAAACTGCTGAATTACAATAATATTTACCAGCAATGGCTGAATAACGGCTCAACTAAAGAAGCCGCAATTGAATTGACTATACAGCAACTGGATGGACTTGAAGAAATTGCGTCAAACGATGAATCATGGTATGAGTTACTCGAAATTTCAGCGCGGGGAAGAAATTATGACGCATGGCTTGCTATGGATTGGCCCGATGGATTCGATGAACTCCTGTTATGTGTTCCGCTGTGCAAACTTGTAAGCTGGGAGTGCGGTAAATGCACTGTTGGCGAACGGCAGGAAAATAATTCATGCGCGCATGATTATTCATTGTTCGGATACATTGGGGAGCTTGTAAAGAACGGTATGAGAGATGAATTACTTGAACATATTAAAGGCACAAGGAAATTTCTGAAGAATGAAGGATTTCAGTGGAATATCCACAAATGTGAATTTGAAATGAATAGCTTATGAGGACTGAATTCTGATATGGAATACTTTTATACATGTCCGTACTGCTGGCAGGAAGTATCTGTAATACTTGATCTAAGCGTTCAGCAGCAAACCATTGTTGAAGATTGCGAAGTTTGCTGCAATCCTATTGAGTTCAGATACGAAATCAGCGAAGGTGAAATAACAAATTTTGAAGCAATTAAAATTCAGTAAAGTATGACAGGTGAAAGTTCGCAGGTTTATGAGATAATTTCAGGTAATTTTGAACTGGAAGAAGTAAATGAAATTACAATTGAGGAAATTCAAAAAATACTCACTGCCCGTATAAGAGAAATGCTGGATACCAATCTGGAAAAACTGCTGCATATACTTTACAGAATAGATGTAAGCCAGAAGAAAACAGATGTAATTTTTAACAGCCCGTTTAAAGATGAGATTGCCGAAGATCTGGCTGCGGCTGTAATTGAACGTCAACTTGAAAAAATTGAGACCAGGAAGAAGTATAGCTCCAAATAATTTCATATACTTATAGTAAACAATAGCTTACATAATGGTTTGTATTGTCACATCCCTCACAAATTTCAGTCTAATATAATATGATAGAAAATCCGTTTATTGAGAAGGTATCAACTGATGAGAAAGATGATCAGTTGATAGATCTTGCCCTTGGAGGCAGCCGTGAGGCTTTAGAGAAACTTATTTACCGCCACCAGGCATGGATATATAACATTGCGTTAAGGATGGTTTTTTATCCGCAGGAAGCTGAAGATGTAACACAGGAAGTGCTGATAAAGATAATTACCAAACTTTCATCATTCAGGAAAGAATGCGCTTTCAGAACATGGGCATACAGAATAGTCATAAACCAGGTTTTGAACATGAAGAAATCCATGGGTGAAAGAAAGCATTCAGATAATTTTGATGAGTATTGGAAGATAATTGAAAATGTACCTGACCAGGACCTGCCATTGCAGGAGAATTACAAGGTTGAAATGAAAACACTGGTAAACGAAGTGAAAGTAAGCTGCATTTCAGGAATGCTGCTTTGCCTGGATAGAGAGCAGCGACTTGTATTTATATTGGGCGGCATATTCCAGGTGAGCGATAAAGTGGGCGCGGAGATCATGGATATATCCCGCGATAATTTCCGGCAGAAACTTTCCCGGGCGCGCAGACAGCTTTATAACTTTATGCATAACAGGTGCGGACTAATAGACAGAAATAATCCGTGCAGTTGCGATAAGAAAACCAAAGCCTTAATTGATAGCGGTTATGTGAATCCTGATAAACTTTTGTTCAATATCAACTTTGTGCATACCGTAGAATCTACAGCAGGGGATAGAGCGGAAAAACTGGATGATCTTCTTGAAGAAAGGTCCCAGCAACTCTTTCGCGAGAGTCCTTTTCAGGAGCCGCCCGACTTTGTTGCATCTTTAAGAGATATATTAAAACATAAAGAGTTCAGAGAAATATTTAATTTTACAAATTAATTTAACTAATGAAAATAATACTAATTATTGTATTAGCCCTCGTATTAGAAAACAGTTTTGTTAACTCAGAAGTAAAAAATGTACCATCACAATATTCCACAATTCAATCAGCCATAAACGCGGCAGCTCATGGAGATACAATACTTGTGGCTCCCGGAACATATTTGGAGAACATAAATTTCAGAGGTAAAAATATTGTAGTAACCGGTACATTTTATTTGACAAACGATCCTTCATTGATAACTTCAACAATAATAGATGGAAGCAATCCCTCGCAGCCTGATTCAGGCAGCTGTGTAATAATATGCAGCGGAGAAGATTCAACCGCTGTGTTACAGGGATTTTCGATCACACGCGGAACCGGTACAAAGTGGAACGATGAGCACTTTGCAGGGCTGTATCGCGAAGGTGGCGGTATCCTGACGGCATTGTCATCTCCGGTAATCCGGTTCAATATCATTCATAACAATGTGATAACTAATTTAACCGGTGTTATAAGTACAGGTGGGGGAGGGATCAGGATGGGTGACGGCTATCCAAGATTCTACAATAATATTGTAATGAATAATTCTGCACGTTACGGAGCAGGTATTGTGCTTAATTATACGGGGGGTCAATTGAAAAACAATATTGTATGCGCTAATTATGGTTCTGTCCAGTTCGGTGCAGGTTCAGGAATTTGGATAAATGGCAATAATATCAGACAAATAGTTATAGTAAATAATACAGTCGCAGGTAATTCATCTCTAACAGGATACAGCGGAATTTATGGCGGCGCTTCAACACTTTTCAAGAATAACATAATTTGGGGAAATCCATCACCTTCAAATACACAGGTCTCTTATTCAGCAGGAATGACATATTCTTTGATCCAGGGAGTTAACTCGGGAGTTGGCAACATTAACGCAGACCCGTTGTTTGCGGATTCGAACTATGTTCTGCAGAATTCATCTCCATGTATAGATAAAGGGGATTCAAGCATTATTTACAACGATATGCCGGATCAAAATAATCCGTTGATTGCCAAATATCCTTCAAGAGGTACTTTGAGAAATGATATTGGTGCATACGGCGGCCCTCTTGCGGCTTTGCTTTCAAATCAACTGATAGGTGTTCAGAACATTTCATCAGAAACACCGGAACGGTTCAATTTGTACCAGAACTATCCAAATCCGTTTAATCCGGTTACCCGGATCAATTTCGATATTCCCAAAAGCGGGATGGTTAAACTTGCTGTATATGATGCATTAGGCAGGGAAGTTTCCCGGCTTGTAAATGAATATTTGGCAGAAGGAAGTTATTCCGCAGAGCTAAATGGAATTGCTTTAGCTTCGGGTATCTATTTCTATACATTGCGAAGCGGCAGTTTCACACTAACAAAAAAAATGATACTTACAAAGTAATTCCTCTTTATAAAAAGAAAAACCCGGCTCAAAACCGGGTTTTCTTATACTTAAAATTCTGTTCTACCTTCCCGTAAACATGCTGAATGGACCATAAGTTGAA
This sequence comes from Ignavibacteria bacterium UBA2360, assembly GCA_002344125.1. Taxonomy (GTDB): domain Bacteria; phylum Bacteroidota; class Ignavibacteria; order Tepidaquicellales; family OLB5; genus OLB5. The sequence continues at coordinate 37,199 of DDTQ01000012.1, forward strand.
AGTAAAACCCATGCTATCCACAACGCAAATACAAATGGAATTGTCTGCGAGTTTTTGAGGCTGGAGACCTTTGCAAGACCAATTCCCGCAATAACCAGGTACCATATGTTAATTAAATCAAAGTTAGCAAGCAGCGTAAATGTATCTTTGCCTACTGCTTCCTGTGAGACCAATAGCACCGGGCCTATATTCATAATCAATTTACCCATCAAAACGGCAAGCACTGTATCTACTACCATTTGGATAGATGTTATTAGGGCTGTCAGGCCCAATACGTTCATAATATCAACATAACCGGCTGTACCCTTAAAGATCTTAAGTCCGCCCCAATAGATCAGCGCTTTCAGAAAGAATATTATCAATACACCGAAAACAGAACCCACAATTCCGAAGATCACAAACATTGATCCGCCGAACATCTTTTCGGTGTTATCAAGCTGTTCATCAGCAGCTTCTCGTGTCATTTTACCATCTTTTACGGCTTCATCAAACCTCTTCTTCATTGCTTCGCGCTGCTGGGTTTTAATTTCAGATACCAGTTCTTCATCGCGTGTGACCAGAATACTTGAAAGAATACTTACCACTATCAATATTAGCAGCGGAACCAGCCAATAGTTCCGTTTGGCTGAGCGTTTTACTGCTTCAAACGTATCCCCGGGTTCAGTAAATACTCCCGCCATCGCATCACCAAGCGCAATGCTTTCCTGCTGTGCCGGGATACTATCTGTATCAACGGTTGTATTTTCGGGTGTTTTGTTCTCTTCCATTGTTTTGAATTTGTTATTTTATTAATTCACTGAATACATCTTCAAACTTATAAAATCCTTTTTTTCCTTTTATGTACTTTGCCGCCAGCAGCGCGCCTTCAGCGAAGCCGCGGCGTGATTTAGCATTATGGATAAGTGAAATGGTATCAGCATCACTTTCAAATTCAACTTCATGTTTCCCAACAACGTCAGTAATCCTCTCAGAAATAATATTGATCTCATTAAATGCCGGTTCAGCCGAATCGCTTGTAAAAGAATCTTTTCTGCTTATTCCTTCAAGCAGGTATTCGGCGGTTCTTATCCCGGTTCCGCTTGGTTTATCAAGCTTCCGGGTATGGTGAGTCTCTTTGATCAGTATTTCATACTGAGGGTACTTATTTATCAGTTTACCGGCATTTTTAACCATTTGGAAGAATATGTTCACGCCAACAGAAAAATTGCTTGCGTAAATGAAGCCTGTGCCGTTCTTTTTGATGATATCCTTTACAACATCCGATTTATTATACCAGCCGGTAGTGCCGCAAACCACATCTATTCCCTTTGATGAAAGAAATTCAATGTTCTCTATCACGCTTGCGGGAGTTGAAAACTCTATGGCTACATCAGTATTGTTCTTTAGATGTTCCTTCACCGGATTTATTACATCGTACTTACCTGAAATATTGAATTCTTCTTTCGGGGCAATTTCTTCTATCATTTTCCCCATTTTACCGTAACCAACAAGCGCTATATTTATCATTAGGCTATGCTCTTTTCTTCTTTCTTGGTAATTTTTTCAAACAAACCTGAATTTGATGATTTAGTTTCAAAAAATTCTTTATGAAGGTTTTTTAGAACTGTGTTACAGTTTTCTGTATTAACCAGCAGCGAAAAACTATGCGGATTAAAGCCGAAAATAACAGATTCAGCCTTCATGCCGGGGTTGCAGATAAACACACTTTGCTCAAAATTTTCTATAGAATTAAGATCAGAGCCCACAAGTGTTATGAGTACCTTATCTTTTACAATTTCACATTCCGAAATTTCATCAAATTCGTTTTTAAGCTCATCGTAGTGGATCTTTGTATATGCGCTTTCAGCTATCACTATTATAAGCGCATTATTTGATGAAAGAAGTATATCAATTTGCGGCTTATGTTTAGAAAGGATATTCAGCATCATTTCCCAAAAAATGAACTGGTTCAGTGATTCTTTAGGCTTAACCCTTAGTACTATAATATTCTTTTTATATGTAACTGATTTAATATGCTCGCTGTATTTCAATTGTGAGTTTACAATTGTTCCGGTTGATGCGGTATTTTTTGAGTTCAGAATCTTTATAGGAATATCTTTTTTCAACGCCGGCTTTACTGAGTTTTTATGCAGTACCTTTGCGCCAAAGTTGGATAACTCCTCCATTTCTTTGAAAGATATCTCCTTTAATTTTAACGCATCCGGAATGATATTAGGGTCACAGGTCAAAACACCGTCAACATCTGTCCAAATCTGTATCTCATCCGCATCAGTCAATGAGCCGTAGATCGCCGCAGAAAAATCTGAGCTTTCTCTGCCCATTGTTGTAGGTATACCGTCTTCGGTGGAACCCATAAATCCCTGGGCCAGTACGATCTTATTTTTTGCCAGGAGAGGTTTTACTTTTTTATCTGCATTTACCTGTGAAAGCTCAAAGTTGGGGTATGCCCTCGAAAAGTCATTGTTGGTTTTAATAATATCCTGTGAATTGATCAACTCTGCCTCCAGCCCGTCATTCAGCATAGCGTAATAAATAACATTAGAAGACATCAATTCGCCAAACACCCTGAAAGCATCAAGTATCCTCAGTGAGAGCTCGTTTATTATTGCAAGACCCTTTATGAGCTCTGCTATTTGCCTGTGGTAGTTAATGATCTTCTCGGCGGCTGCGGCTTTAAGGGAGCTATCTGAAACCAATTCATTAATAATAACATGATGCCTGTTGATAATTTCTTCAAGCTGCTTCTCTGCTTCTTTAACATCTTTTGCTGCAGCGGCTCTTGCGATAATTTCCAGGGTAGTTGTAGCCCTTGAAATTGCGGAAACCACAACCACTTTCTTCGCATCAGTGTTTCTCACAATATTTATCACGTTCTTGATCGAATCGCTATCCTGCACAGAAGTTCCGCCGAACTTCATAACAACTGTTCCGTTTTTTTTACTCATTAAAATATATACTTTTTATTTATACAGATTATTTTTGTAGATGTATTCTTCAACTTCTTCGGGAACAAGGTATTTAATTGAGCGTTTTTCCCTTATCCTGAACCTGATGTCAGTCGCGGAAATATCAATATTGGGTACCGGTACAAAAATACCGCGTCTTGCGTATTCATTTTCAACCTGCTGGATAAGGTATCCCGGCCTGTTTATAATAACAACTTCTGTCAAAAGAAACAATTTGCCCGGATCTTTCCATTTATGCAGGTTGATCAGCTGATCCATTCCGATTATCAGGTAGAATTTCACCTGTTCAGCGGAAAACTCTTCACGCAGTTTGAGCAGTGTTTTTACAGTGTAATTTGGTTCATCTCCTGTCATCTTCAGCTCAATATCATTTATCTTAAATGAACTGCTGCCTTTGGCTGCCAGTCTCAGCATATTAAGCCTGTGTTCGGGAGCGGAAATATTCTCTGCATCTTTGAGCGGAGGAATGCGTGAAGGGATGAACATTACTTCATCCAGGTGCATTTGGTCCTTTACGTTTTCGGCCATGATCAGATGACCATTATGTATGGGGTCAAATGTACCGCCGAATATTCCTATACGTTTCATTGTTTCAGCAGCTCCCGGTAGATCTGTTCTATTTGCGGAACTGTTTCGGTAACATCGTACTGGGTGGATTCAATCATGGCGTTTTGGGCTAACTCTTCACGGAGCTCACTGTTTTGGTATAACGCAGAAATTTTCCTGAATAGATCATCCATATCCCTGGGATCAATTATTAACGCAGAGTGATCAGGCTTGATAACTTCAAGCAGGTTAGGCAGGTAGCTGCAAATGATCGGAAGCCTTGAAGCCATCGCTTCAAGCAGCACATACGGCATACCTTCCCACAGCGAAGGGAAAACAAAAATATCAAAAATGGAATAGTAATCCTTTAGGTTTTCCTGCTCTCCGGCAAAGATCACAAAATCTTCCAGTTTGGATTCTCTTGCAAGATCCTGCATATTCTTTAGATTTTTGCCGGCACCTATAAATATAAATCTTATTTGCGGGTATTTCCTGATCAGGAAATAAGCCGTTTGTAATATCAGCTTTTGGTTCTTCTGTTCATCAAACCTCGAAATATTCCCTACAATAAAATTGTTTTCATTCAGCCCAAGCTGCTGCATAAGCGCAGAATTCTTTTTTAAGTTTGCATATGTTCCTGTATTTATACCGTTTGGTATAATATCAGTTTTGGCTCTGTCCGCAATTCGGTTCTTTACCGCAGTTAAAAAATCATTATGGGTTTCGCAAATTGTTCTATCTGTGAACTGAACGAGGTATTGTTCAATTGATCTGGACAGGCTCTTCCTGAAGATGTTACCGCTGTTTATATAGTGTATCCCGTGAATTGTATGAACGCATTTCAATCCGGGATTATGTTTCTTCAGTATTCTGCCGTAAAATCCCGCAACTCCGCCGTGTGTATGTATCAGGTCATATCTATTCTCATCATAGAGTTCCTGCAAAGGTTTTAGATATTTTGTGCGCATAACTTTGGGCAGTTCAAGCGGGTGAAAAGTTATATTACTTTTTTGGACTTCCTCTTCAAATTTCTCGCCGCCCCTGGCGGCTATGGAAATATCAAAGGTGCCCCTATCTGCATTCATTGCAATAGAAAGTACATTCGTCTGGCCGCCGCCCAAAAAACCGCCATCAATCAGCTGTAATATCTTAAATTTTTCCAAGATCTATTTTGTTAGAGTACAAAAATAAGCATTAAAATTGATTGTAGTAAGTGAATAGGGGAGTATAATTCAAAAAGGAATATTGTTTCTCAGGTAATATTCAACAGGTTTTATACCAACAAGCCGGGAATAAAAATAGGAAAGCGGATTTAAAACCGATGCCAGGGTTGAATCCGGGTTAACAACCTTGCTTGAAATATATTTTATTACCTCTTTTTCATCGAGTTTTTTGAATGATCTCAGCGATTTTCGTTTCTTAATTATTGCGGGGATATTAAGATAAAACCAAAAATATGCTTTAACAACACCGGGAAAAGAAATATTTTTTGAAACCAATGATTGAATTGTTCTCAACGTGTGATTTAATGTAATATAAGGAATCATTTTAAGTATAAACCCGATACTGAAGAATGTATAAAGATTAAGGAAACGGTTCCGTTCTCTGCAAAATGTACGGAAAGCATTTGCTGATTCAGATGATGAACCCTTGTGATCCACAACGGATTCTCTGACAAACCTGATCTTCATACCCATAAACCGGGCTTTCAGCCCGAGAAAAACATCTTCACCATAGAAGAAGTAATCGCTGTCAAACGGGATACCTGTTTCACTCTTCCTGAATATCGCCGAGCAGCCGTTCGGGTAAAACTCATCTTCAATTTCAGGAAAGATGTTCATGATATTGTACATCACATATGAAACTGATCCGTTTGTTTCATAATATTTCGCAGGGATGCCCTCTGTTACAACGAATGAGGAGGCAACCGTATTGCCGTCTTTCATTGCGTTCACCAGAGATTCGAGCCATCCGGCGCGCGTAATGGTATCATTGTTCAGCAATACTATCAAATCACCTGAGCAGTGTTTTAGGGCTTCGTTGTTTCCGCCGGCAAAGCCAAGGTTTTTTTCTGAACGCACAATTTTTATTCTGTTATCGGCAAACGTTTCTCTTACAAATTCACAGCTTCCGTCTGTGGAATTGTTATCAAACAGTACCAGCTCAAAATTGCTGTATTCCTGATTCAGTACAGAACTTATACAATCCTTTAGGAACTGCCTGCCGTTGAAATTCAGTATTATTATGGAAACCTGTTCGTTCATTTTACAAATAAACTTTTAATGTAATTGGCTGAGACCTTTTTACTGCGCTGTATCTTAAATCTTTCCGGGAGTTTTGTAACTGCAAGAACTGAGCCTCTTAAATATCCTCTTAAAGCCCGAAGAAATATTACAAATGAATGAAGCCTGATAAATGAATAATATCTTTTTAAGCGCGCCAGGAAAAAGAGAGGCTGGTACAGTAAAAAAATTTTAAGCGGGTAGTTTTTTATCCTCATAAGCACAAGATTCCTTTCACACATTTCTGTCTGAAAGCCGTGGGTGGCCACTGAGCTTGTACCCCCGCGTTTGTGATAACAAACGGCTTTTGGTTCATAGTAACATTTGTATCCCGCAAGCTGAGCCCTGAAGCTGAGATCTATATCTTCATAATAAGCAAAGAATGTTTCATCAAACATACCGATGTTTTCAAATATTTCTCTTTTATAAAATGCCGCGCCGGCGCAGGCGCCGAAAATGTATTCGGGGCTGTTGTATTGACCGGTATCCTTTTCACCATTGCCGCGGGCAAGCGGCGAGCCGCCGTTTGCTTTTATAAAATCGCCGCAATCATCTATTATATCCCTGTTGTAGTAGTTCAGCATTTTGACTGCAAGTATATCCGCATTTGTCTCTTTTAATGAAACAACAGCCGTTTCGAGAAAACCTGGTTCAAGTTCAATATCGTTATTCAAAAGGAAAATGAATTCGCACTCAGGTAAGGCAAAGGAGTGCTTAATGCCTTCATTCACAGCTTTTGCGAAGCCAGAATTGTAGCCGATTGGAATTGTAACTGAATCCGGAAATTCACTTTTGGTAAAATTGATTGAATCATCTTTTGAACCGTTATCGCATAAGATCACTTTAAAATCCTTGTACGTCTGAGCGTGTAAAGAGCCGTAACAGGTCTTTAAATGTTCAATTCCGTTATAATTTGGTATAACTATAGCTATCAATGTTTTCTTTCAGATTTAAGAATTTTATAATCTTTCACACCATCGACCGGTATTTCAATGTATTCACCCCTGGATATCAAATCATGAATTAATACTTCCTGCGGCCAGGGCGGATTGTGAGATATAATATAGTCCGGTTTATAAACATCATACCATTTGGTAAATTGCCCTGAAGAAATGAAATCTGCATTTAGAGGATTTGTTAATCCCAGTATATCCACAATGTATCGTTTTGAGTACCAGCCAATATGCCCGATCTCAACAGCGGCAATTACAGTCCCATCTTCGGTATTGTGCAGGAACCACTCTCCGATCTTTTTGTACTGTGTGTGTGGTTTTTCATTCGCCAGAAGACGTGCAATTTCAAGTTGCGTTAAAACAGGATATATAAAGAGAATGCATAAAAAAGATATTCTCAGAGTTTTGTTTGATATTTTCCGTGATGTCATTGATATTACCTCAGTTATCCCTAAACCGCACAATACAAACAGGGTTAAAAAATGAATCGAATAATACCAATGATAGCTTGGAATATTTAGTGATAAATAGAATATATTCAGCAAAATTAGAAAAATCAATAGTATTACCACAACAATGTTCCTGTAATGACTGACTAAACCATAAATAGCAGCAGAAAAAATAAACAAAATGTAGAAAGCCTGATTATTAAACATACCGAAGAGATAAGAGGACCCGAAAAGGTATGAATATTTGCCCCACAACCCGGATTGACCTTGTCCGATCTTTACGCTTAATGTATGTGGAAGGAACTCTCCGTAATAGTAATAATTAAACAAAAAATTGGCTGCAATGATTGATGCAAATATCAAAAGATACTTGTAATGAAAGAGAGCTTTGTTATTGCGATATAACAAAAACAATAGGATCAAAACAAGAAAAAAACCTTCTCCGCGCGTTATTAAAAGAAAACCAAAACATATTGAAAGTGCATTTAATTTGAGTTTCAAATAATAATAAATGCAAAGCAGGCACATAAGTATGAACAGATTTGTTTCCATACCAACAACAGTGTAAAAGTACTTTGAAGTTATGAAAATGACTGCAATTATAAAGCCGGCTGTTTTTAATTTAAAGGTATCGAATATTTTCAAAAGCACTAAAGAAGAAGTTATCATCAAAAAACAATTCAGGATTACCTGAGTAATTTCAACTTCTCCTGTAATAGTAGAAAGTAGTATAGATAAATAGATATATAGCGGGGAAGTAAGAGCATTAAATCTCTCGCCAATATTGTATACCAGCCCATTGCCGCTGATGAAATTTTCAATATACCTGTAGTAAATTAGCGCATCATCTACGTGCACATTCCTGTTAAGATATGCAAGAATGCCTCCAAGTAATGTAATCACACCATATTGTATGTAGTTTTCTTTTATATTCAACCCTTAAGCAATTTTAAAAGGTATTTATGTTTGTTAATTCTGTATTGATCATCAATGCCGAACACTTTTTTAACATACTCTATGGATAATACGAAATAAGAATTTATATAAACCAAAAATTTCAGTAAAAATGCTTTGGATCCGCTATAATGCTTTTTAAAAAAATAGATCATGCTTACAATGTACCTTCCATGCATCCACCAGTTATCCTTGGTCTTAAAGCTTGAGCCTCCCAAATGGGTAACTTTTAATCTTGTATCTACAGCAAGCTTACCTTCTTTTGCGACCAGATAACTCAAATCGACATCTTCGAAAAAGAGAATAAAATTCTCATCCATTAAACCAATTTTATCAAGAATAGTCCTTCTGGTTAAGAAGAAGGCGCAGGGAATCTGTTCAGTATAAAAAATCTTCTTTTGATCAATTTCAATATCCTGATTCTCCAGATAAATATTCATTCTTTTGGCTGATTTGTTAAACAAAGGGGCAAGAACTGAATGATAATAGATGAATTGTTTAAGAGAAGGATATCTCTGAAAGTAGTTTCGTTGGAACTTACCGTCAATTCCTGTCAGTGCCGGAGAAATTGCTCCTATCATTTCATCCGTTTTCATCAATGAAACCAAACTCTCCAGTAGCGGTTCTGTAAAGATAATATCCGGATTCATGATAAGAACAAATTCGCTGCCGGATTTCACTATACCCAGATTATTTGCCGCCGAAAAGCTAATGATTGAATCAGTGAATATGGAGCTGATGAAGTTATGCTTCTGCGTCAATTCAGAAATTATGAGCCGTGAATTGTCGTTTGAATAATTATCAATTATAATTATCTCCAGATTATCTTTATCTTCATATTGCAAAACAGAATTGATACATTCTTTTAGGATTGTACCTGTATTATGATTCACAATTATTATTGCTGCAGTTCTGTTCAAATATAATCTTTGGTCCTTAAATGATATGATTACAAAGAAGCTACTTTTTGATGCCGGGTGCCTTGAGAATGTTCAAAAGTTTTACAAGGTTATCTTTATCGCGATCTATAAGATAACCCGATTTCCACAAAAGCAGGATATAGATCACAAAGAAAAGTCCGGAGCTGATAAAAATCAGAAGCAGTCCGGTAAACCTGTTTTCAGCAAATCTAAAATAATTATCTGCAAGATAGTAAATACCAAACAAACCGGCACACAGTGCCGAAGAAATAGTTAAGGGTTTAAATAAACTCCGCAGCATAAACATTACCGGATTTTCCTTGAAGTATTTGGCGGATGTAAAATATATATAAAATGATGAAATTATCGTTGCAGCAGCAGTACCAATTGCCGCGCCAAGAATGCCATAGTATTTGATCAGAAGGAAACTAAGAACAAGATTGAGCGCCAGATTAATTAAGCCTTCGTACATTAAAAATTTGGGTTTACCGAGATTGGGTATTATTGAGTTTCCCGGGGCCGAAACAAGCAGGTTTACAAGCTGTCCTATTGCAAGGAATCTAAGCAGATACACAGTTATCTCATAGCCCGGACCCATCCAGGTATTAACTATCAAATCTGCAAAAATAAGGATGTACAGGAAAATAGGAGCTGAAAATACCGTTAAATATTTTGTAGCTTCGAAAAACAGATCATTGAGTCTGTTCTCTTCTTTTTTTGCATTCAGTTCAGCAGCAACCGGGGCTACCTGCTGAAACAATTGAAGAGGGAAGAATTTTCCCAATCTGGTAACACGGTTTGCGAGATTGAAATAAGTAACATTTCCCAGGGTTGAAAAATAACCCAGAAGAAATTCATCATACTTTTCAGAAAGAAATGTTGAAAATCTGGGTACCTGCATTTGTAATCCGAATGTACCCATGACCTTGAAAGTGCCGGCGCTGAAAAATGCAGGTGAAATCTTGATTCCGGGTACTTCCCTGAATGCCAGAAATATATTGAAAAATACACTTATTAAGACCGCCCCAAGCTGCGAGTATAGAATACCCTTCAAGCCGTAACCGGAGACAAGGAGAAAATATGTGACGATAAAATTCAGGATATTGATCACCAGGCCTGCTATACTGTTAAGATACATTTTCTGTACACTTATAAGTATAGAAACAAATATTGTGCTTGATGTGGCGATAAAAAATATCAGCAGACTAATGTACAGCGAAAACCTTGCCAGTTCAAAAAGGTCAGGTGGAATATTTATCAGTTTCAGGATGCTTTGTGAAAATACAAGTACAATTAAGCATATTAGAAGTGTAAAAGCGATATAAAAAAAGAGCCCGGTATTTATTGTTCTGTTCAACTCATCAGTTTTACCCTGGTTATAGTATTCTGAAATGAATTTGATAAATGAAGCTGAAAAGCTGAAATCAAGCAGCCCGAATGTACCAATAAAACCTAAAACTATAGCATATATTCCGAATTCTGTTTGACCTATGTACATTATTATAAGTGGAGTCAGGATGAAAGGGGATAAAAAGCCGAATGCCTGTGCGGCAAAATGGTAAAAAGTATTTTTTATTACTTTATCTCTTAATGATGATGACATTCGGTATATTAATTGGCTATTTAAGCTTTAATTGATGTAACTATTAACAGCCTGATTGCTAAAATAGGGTATAAAAACTTAGCCTTAAAGCCAAAATGTCTTGAATAATACCTGTAAATATCGCTGTACATTATTTTTCTTAAGGGGTAATCAGCGTTTTTGGTTGAGTGGCTTCCGTAATGAATTATTGATACCGTGTGCAAAAAATATATTTTTTTGCCGGCTTGCCAAATCCGGCTGCATAGATCAACATCGTTGTACAAGATCCTGTAAGATTCATCAAACCAGCCGATACTTTCAATGAGATCTTTTCGTATCATTAAAAAAGTTGCCGCTGCCTGATCAACAGTGCAGGTTCTGCTGTAACTAAAATCTGTCATATCGTAATCCCTGTTCAGCTTATCAAATGAAAGGTAGGTGTAAAACGCATTTTTCAGCCTTGGGAATTTTTTCAGGCTGCTCTGCAGCGAACCGTCCGGATTTATAAGTCTGCAGGCAACTGCGCCTGCATCTGAAGTATTTTCCAGAAAATTAACACACTCATTAAGTGTATCTGGCTGCATTAATGTATCACTGCCAAGCAGCAGCACATATTTTCCCCGGGCAGCCTTCATACCCTGGTTACAGGCTTTTGCGTATCCGGCATTTGTGTCGTTTTCTATCAGGGTGATCTTATCATTAAGCGCGCGGAGGAACTCTCTGCTGCCGTCAGTTGAAGCATTATCAATCACAATGATCTCGTACTCAGGCTTGCCCCGCGGAGTAGTATCAAATATTGAACTCAAACATTCTTCAATAAGTCTCCGGGTATTCCAGTTGGCTATTACGATTGAAAGTGTCATTTGCGGAAATAAAAAGCCAACCCTGGATCAGGGTTGGCTTTCAACATTTTATTTAGAAAAATCACTGAGTTTTTTGCTGCTGGTAAAACACCATGGTATATATCCTGCTTCTCAAAGCGTCAACTTCTCTTTGATAAGCCGCCTGTTTATTCGCTTTGAGGCTTTTTGTCTGGTTCTTCCTTATAGCAAGTTTTATCGCGGTCTTAACATAATCTTTGTGGTTAATATGATTCGCAAGCCACCCCTTTTTTCCGCGCTTTGATGTAAACGGAAGGTGAGCCAGGTGCTCCCGGGGAATATAACCCGTAGTGTTCGCTTCATCGGTTAATTCACGTAATATTATTTTGCCTTCATTATGAACCGCAAACTGGAAGACTACGAAAATTATTATCACAGACATTATCATAAACGCGAAGCCGATAAGCGCGGTTGAATTGAAACTTACGGTCAGGTTCCACATAAAATGCATGAACATCGCCAGCCCGAGACCTAATGGGATTATGGTCATCTTTGCAAACATACCTTTGAACTTAGCATAACCAATGGCCGCGCCAAACACTGCCTGGCAGCAGCAATGCAGTACCGCTGAAAAGAGTGTCCTGATTATTATGAGCATAAACAGACCCACATAATCCTGCGGGAAGCTCATGAAATAAAGAAAATTTTCGGTCATGCCGAACCCAAGCCCAACCGCTCCGCCATATACAGCACCATCTACCGGTCCATCAAAATTTTTGCTTAATGCTATCATCAGCAGGAAGATGCCTTTGGTCATTTCTTCAACAACGGGAGCAACTATAACAGCACCCGCGAGATTGTTGAACGTGCCCGCATCAGATTCATTGGCGAACTGGTAAATAAACTCAGAAACACCAAGACCCATAATAATACTGCCAATTATGCCGAATATAATCGCACCGGTAGCACCCCATAAAAAATTCAAGCTGACAAGCCAGAACGGCTCACGCTCGTACCTATCCATCCACCAAATGATAACAAGGTAAATTATCATCGGTACCACAGAAAAGAAACCTGCCAGGAAAAGATGAATTATCGGATTCATATTTTAGTTTTTATTTTAATAACGGGTCAAATATAACCAAACAATTGTGAATTAACAATTAACCCTGAAACTTTACTTTATAAGCGCCATTTTTTTCGAAATGGATACATCTTCTGAGCTTAGCTCATATATGTAAATTCCTGATGCGTAAGCGGACATATCCACCGATTCAATGTAATTACCTGTGTGATGATGCGAGTTCACAAGCTCTTTAATTAGCCTTCCATTCAGATCAAAGACTGCCAGTTTGATGTTGCCTGCCGAAGGTACAGAATATTTTATGGTTGTGACAGGATTAAACGGGTTAGGATAATTTTGTTCGAGAGCGTACCTTACCGGAACGTTCGTATTTTCAGGATCAATTCCGAACGGTTCTCCTTCAAACCGGATTATCTTGCCGTTTACGGCAAGCGCGTAAGCGCAAATGGAATTTGCGGATGATCTGTAAATATCCATCTGTCTGAAATTAACTACCTCCCCGGTTTCCATGGATTCCCATGTTGAACCGTTATCTGAAGTCCTTTTCATAAAACCTGAGGCCATGAAATAAATTTCTGTTCCAGGGATCCATTTTACAATACCCGCATATGTTAAATTAGCGCCGTTATTAATAGTTTCCCAGTTAAGCCCGCCGTTTGTCGTTCTTGCGATGTTTGGGGCAACAGCGTCACTTAGCGCTATTGCGTTCAGCTTATCGTTCTGAAACGCAATTGAGGGCACTGAAGTGCCGGTTAAACCTAGTGTCTTAACTGACCATGTTACGCCGCCGTTTGTTGTCATGTATATTTTCGGGGGAGTTGTGATGAGCCCGAATCCGTAAAACAGGCTGTCAACAACAAAGAGAGAATTCTGGGTTATGTATGGCGCGGTTTGCGGCGCTTCTGTGAGCTGCCATGTTTTGCCTCTATCGCGTGTCTTAGCGATCCAGAATGAGTCAGTGGTTGTTGCTGGATCGCTGGCAATAATGCCAAAATCAGGGTCTGTTTTACTGAACTTGATGCCGCTTATAAAGCCGTTATTGCCGCCGGTGGAAAGCATTACACTCCAGTTTAGCCCGCCATTGACGGTTTTATATACCCGTGCATTGCCGCCGCTGCCGCCGGGTGAGCCGCCATCACCGGCAAAAATTGTATCGCTGTTTAAAGCATAAATGCAGTACAGTTCGTTTGTAGTAATATTACCTGTAATATCTGTGAAGTTTAACCCTGAATTGGTTGTCATAAAGATCTTAGGCACATTGTTAGAGCCTCCCGCAATAACTACCGTGCTGCAGTTTGGCACTGATACCGAAGGATAACTCCCCAATTCCGATGGAGTTAATTGAGCTACTGTTGACCATTGCGCGAAAAGGTTAGAGTTTACTAATAAAACCGGTAATATCAGCCAAAGGGCGATTTTTATCATGATTTTTTTGGGAAAATTAATTATTACTCCACTAATCTAACGATTATTAGAAATAATCTCAATTGAAAATGATAAACCCCGTTTTCCCGGTGTCGTACTGCTGCCAGCTGCAGGCAGGCGCGAAAGCGGGTAACAACTTATAATAGCTCCCCTCCCTTGACTGCAACTGCAGTCTTTTTAAGGTGAGGAAAGAAACGGTGAGAGCCGTTTCTGGGGTGGTATCGCTCTGAATATGACTTAAATGTCACCCCTTCGGGTAATCTTCCCTCCCCCTACGAGGGGGAGCAGGAGGGGGTCACAATAGAAATGTTAATCTTACCATTTGGTAAGTATTGAGGAAAAGCTGTGAACAGCAATGACAAACAAAACAAGGATTAACTCGTTTCATGGATTTAATTGCTATCCAAGATTTTCGTCTAGATTCCCGCTTTCGCGGGAATGACATGCTGATAGAGATGTGACCCGCCGGAGTTTATCCCTCACTTGATGCGGGTTGGGAATGACGAGTATTATCATGTCAATTCAGATCCTTTTTGCAGGTCTCGATAAAATCTTCCACCCTATGACTTTGACTCAGAACTATTTTAACCCCGGCTTTTAAGCCGGGGACACTGTGATTATAAATGAAATGGGGCTTTAGCCCTGACTCAATTATGATAAATTGATGTTTTGAGTAATCTATGCCATCCCTTAGTGGATGTTACCCTCCCCCTACGAGGGGGAGCAGGAGGGGGTCACAAAAATTTTAAAAAACCCATTGGTATATAGGAGAAAATCCGAGTTGAATGCGCCAAAATTTTATGATCTTAATGTCACCCCTACGGGGTTTTCAATATGTCATAATCCTCTTGCCGTAGGAAGGCACTAATATATAAAAGCTCCCCTCCCTAGACTGCAACTGCAGTTTTTTTAAGGAGGGGAAAGAAACGGCGAGAGCCGTTTCTGGGGTGGTATCGCTCTGAATATGACTTAAATGTCACCCCTTCGGGGTTATGATTTTGTTTTTTGGGTTCTACTACAATAATTTCACCCCTTCGGGGTTTTTTAATTTGTAGAACCATTGTCTCCGGCAGGCAGGGGAATGACAAACAAAGCCCTGCACATACGTGCCGCCCTGACTGGCTTGACAGTTGGCACGTCTCAATACAGCTTGGCATATTCCGAATTAGTCACTTTTATAAAGGAAGATTGAAGTATTTATCTTTCAAATCAAAACAAATCACATAAAAAAAGAGGCTCTCTTTTCAGAGAGCCTCTTTTAAATCTGTATGCTTTTTTACTTCGTTATTTTACAAGCATCATTTTCTTTGTATCTGTGAATCCGTTAGCATTCAAAGTATAGAAGTAGATACCTGATGAAAGCGCGCTGAGATCAACGTTTTCAACGTAGTTACCTGCAACATGATCTTTGTTAACAACTGTCATAACTTCAACACCTAAGCTGTTATATACCTTTATTGATACATTACCGCTTACAGGAATTGAGTATTTAATTGTTGTTGAAGGATTGAACGGATTTGGATAGTTCTGCTCTAATGCGAATTTTGAAGGTGTGGTTGTGTTTGTAGGATCAATTCCAACCGGACTTGATAATTTTACAACACTTCCGTCACCTGCTACAGCGTAGCCGTTGATAGTACCGCCGTTATTCTGAACCGAAATATCAAAGAAACCTGTGATTGAATTTGTTGTCATACCTGACCAGGTTAATCCGCTGTTTGTGGTAACAAGAATTGAATTTGTAACCATTGATGTGGTCATGTAACAAATGTCTGTTCCCGGAACCCATCTTAAAACGTTAAGTGTGCTTGTACCTGCGATACCTGTCGGTACAGTTGTCCATGGACCGCCGGGTCCGTTGGTTGAACGCGAAACGTTTGGATATGAAGCGCTTGATACAATTAAACCGTTTAATTTATTGTTATGGAATGCAGCGCCTGAGGTAAATGTACCTGTTACGCTTGCTGCAGTACCTGTCCATGTTGAACCGCCGTTCATTGTGTAACCTATTCTTGGGGCAGTGCTCGCGCCGCAGCCGTAGAACTGGTTATCAATGCAGAATACAGCCGGTAATGAACCGATTGTGAAACCAACGCCGGTCTGGTTCTGTGCTGTCCAGTTCAAGCCGCCGTTTGTTGAAACAAAGATTACCGCAGTACCTGCAAACGCGTCAGACTGCGCGATCAGGAAGTTGGGATCTGTAGCAGCTTTAACTATACCGTTAAAGAATCCGCCTGCGCCGCCTGTTGTTAAAACTGTTGTCCAGGTTGTTCCGCCATCAGATGTTCTTTTAATGTTTGCTGAACCTGATGCAGGACCATCACCAACTAAAAAAGTGTTAGCGTCAATAATGCAGCCTGCATAAAGCTCGCCGCCTGAAAGGTTACCTGATGCGTTCACAAATGTAGTTCCGCCATCGGTTGTTTTGAAAACTCTGGGTGCGCCTGTAACACCGCCAACAGCAATTGCTGTATTACCATCAAGGCAATAAACACCGGGGTTTGAGCCCAAGCCGGAAATGCTACCAGAACCTGTGCAGTATATCCATTGTGAATAGGTATTAGCTGAGAAAATTAATGCTGCCGCCAATACAAAAAGTTTAAGAAATTTCATTTAGTTATTACCTCCAAAAATTCTCTCTCTCAGGAGAGGTTTATTAATTAATGATATGAATTATTGTTTCAAAAGTAATGAACTATTAATAAAGAATCAATATACTTATCAATAAAAAAACGGGCTATAATACCCGTTTTTTTTGTGATATATATTACGTTTTTATTCGTTTTCCCACTTATCCCCGACAAGGCAATCTGCGCCCACTGAGTAATTATAAGTGGTATTTTCTGATAAATTAACATTGTCCACGTCGCTATACGACCCACATGTTGTACCTGTTGCACAATTGTAACCCGAGTTGCAGCTACCAGAGCTAAAAAGATGATCTTCACTTAAAACTCCATTATTAATTGAGAATCTTGCACCACAGTTAGTTGTTTCACATCTCCATGTAGTACCCTTTGTAATTATAAAGTATTGAGTCTGATATCTTGTGCCTTCAATTGTTCTATCATCATCAGGAGTAGTAAAGTTACCCTTTGTATATCCGTAAGGGGGCCAATTAGTATAAGTACCACCTCCAACTGGTATTTCGCCATAGAAGGGTGAACCTATTTGCGGTGTTACTAGAACATATTCTTTGATAAGTAAAATTACATTCTCTGATGGATCATCTGTTAAAACTTCATTATTCCCAATAGTGTTACTCGAGTTAGATTCATCACTACAATTCATGTTGAAAAAAATTAATGTAAGAAAAAAAGATAGTAGTAAAGCAATTCTTAAAAGTTTCATTGTAAGATCTCCGTTAAATTTATGAAATATTTTTTACGTAGATGATTTTGACATCAGGTTAAAATATTCTCTTTCGGTACAATCAAATAGTATAATATATCATTAATGCATGATATATTTCTGTTCCTGTCTTGTTTCTACATACAAAGATAACTCATGATCTTAATCTGTAAATAACTTGAAAGCAGGAGGGTGTTTATACCGTTAAGATACTAGAAATGAAATGTTTTATTCGGTTGGTGACTTTGTCTTTGCCTAATACTTCCATAACCTCAAAAATTCCGGGGCTTACCGTCTTGCCTGTCGTTGAAAGCCTCAGGATATGAATCAATTGAGCAGCTTTAATTTCCTTGGTTTCTGCAAAAATTCGTAGTTTTTCCTCTATTTCACCTGCTTTCCAGCTTTCAATTTGCTCCAAAATATTCAGAAATTCTGCGAACACCGGTTTTAATTCTGGATTCCAATACTTAACAAGCCCTTTTTCATCAAAGTTTTCCGGTTCAATAAAAAAGTATCCTCCAAAATCATAGAGGTCGTTTAGAGTATTAAGCCTTTCTTTCATCAGAGTAATTACAGATGATATATATTCATCGGTAAATTTCGAAAAGTCTATTCCGTTTTCAATGAGATATTTTGAATCTTTGGCTATTCCGATAAGCTTACCGGTATCAGCACTCCTGATATATTCGGAGTTTATCCAGTTGAGCTTTTTCATATCAAACACAGAAGATGATTTATTTACCCTTGTGAATGTGAACATTTTTGTCAAATCATCTTTGGAAACAATTTCAATTTTTTCAGGAGCTGCAACTTCACCCCCCTGCCCCCTCTCCTGAGAGGAGAGGGGAGGAGAGAAACCCAACAGGGTTAAAAAGTTGAACATTGCCTCAGGCAGATATCCTTTATAATTATAATCTTCAACACCAACCGGGCTTCTGCGTTTGGAAAGTTTTTTCTTCTCTTCATCAAGTATCATAGGTAAATGCGCGAACTCAGGCACTTCCCATCCCATCGCTTTGTAGAGCAATATTTGTTTGGGCGTGTTTGAAAGGTGATCATCGCCGCGAATTATATGAGTGATACTCATATCGTGGTCATCAACAACAACGGCTATCATATAAACGGGCGAGCCGTCTGATCTTAAAATAACGAAGTCATCAACATCTGAGTTGTTGAACGAAGTCTTACCGTGAACAATGTCGTTGAATTCCGTAACGCCTTCAGGTACTTTAAACCTTATCGCATACGGTTTGCCTTCAGAAAGATATTTATTGATTGTGTCTTCATCAAGCTTTAAAGAAGCGCGGTTGTATTTAAAATTGACCTTGTTTTTTTGAGCCTGTTTCCTTTGTTCATCCAGTTCCTCTGCGGTTTCAAATGCATAATAAGCATTTCCTGTTTTCAGCAGATCATAAGCTACTTCTTTATGCCTCTTTATATTCAGCGCTTGGTAAACAATAGGTTCATCTGGTGCCATTCCGAGCCAGTCCATACTCCTTATTATCTGTTCTGAAAGCTCACTTTTACTTCTTTCGGGATCAGTATCTTCAATTCTGAGCAAAAATTTGCCATTCTGATTCCTCGCAAAAAGCCAGTTAAAAATGGCAGTTCTTGCTCCCCCCACGTGTAAAAATCCGGTTGGCGAAGGGGCAAATCTAACACGTATTTCGTTCATTTTTTCCATAATTTAATTAAATTACGCATAACCTCTTTCATTTGCTATTGACTAATCTATTTAAATGAAGTATTTTAATAGTTACCTGTTGAAAAGTATCACAAAAATAAGTATTTTTGAATTAAATCATAAGAATTAAATTTATGGCTATGAAAAATTTCTCAATGAAGAAGCTGTATTATTCAATCAGCGAGGTGAGCAGAATATGTGACCTGGAGCAGTATGTACTAAGGTATTGGGAAACAGAGTTTGAACAGCTTAAACCTGCTAAAAATTCATCAGGAAACAGGATATATACAAACAAGGATATCAAGATGATCCTGTTGATAAAAAAATTACTTAAAGAAGAAAAGTACACCATTGAAGGCGCTAAAAAGATATTAAAGAACTATAATGTTGGTGATGATGGCGTAGAGAAATCGGATATGAATGTTGTTGATGTGCAGAAGCAAAAAGCGGGTGAGTTAAGTTTGTTTGATAGCCAGCAAGGCGCAGCAGAAACCGCGGTAATGGAAGAAAGCGAAAAAGACAGCGATAAGATGGTTGAAGACCTTAAGGAAATGAGGAAGTTTCTTGAAGAGTTGTATAACCAATTAGATGATTAGTTAACTGATCATGAGCAAAGTGCCCGCCTTATAGTGCGAAGCACGGGAAGGAATAATTTTATCTGGAGTCCGAAAAATTTTCGGACTTTTTTTATGAAGTTGTTTCAAGCTTACATTCCCAAACAGGAGTTTGTCTATGACCCCTATGGGGGGAATGAGGGGAAGTATACTATTCCCAAAACGCAGAGTTTTCCTCAAAACTATTTAACCCCGGCTTTCAAGCCGGGGGAAATGCTGCAATAAACTATGGCGGACTTAAGCCCTGACGCCGTTATGATGAGACTGTTTAGCTTGTAGATCAGTATAAATTTTCATTAATTAAAAAAATAATTTGACATGCTGAACTTGCCTGACTTTCTAAGGTATTCAGCAACCTTTACTCGTTCCACGAAATCAGATGAATTGAGAATTTTTTGAGTACTCATAAATCATTCAGTAATTTAGAATTTTCGTTCTGTTTATTCGTGGCACGAGTTTAGGAGGGTGCAGTATAAGTGGCTGATATATTAAGCAAACTTGTTGACTTTTTTTGTTAGTATTAAATATTTAAATTTGTACTGATTTATTCGGCGCGTAGCGCAGCCCGGTAGCGCACCACTTTGGGGTAGTGGGGGTCGCTGGTTCAAGTCCAGTCGCGCCGACTTGAAAAATGTTTTAAATTAATGTTTTTACAGTATTGAATTCATTGCAACCTTTATATATTTTAATGCATTAAAGCTATGGGACCCTATTATATAACTATAATTAAACTTATTCTTTAGGCTATCGTCCTAAGTCTATTATTTTTAAAGGGTTCTTGATTTTTAATTCTTTATTGTTTAAGTTTGAGAGGTTCTTTTTAAATATTAAGCTGGAGTGGTGGAATTGGTATACGCATCCCGCCATGGCGGGACGCCGTAAGGCTTAAGAGATTTTAACAATTCTAAATAATTGCTGGAGTGGCGGAATTGGTATACGCACATGCCTTAGGAGCATGCGCCGTAAGGCTTAGGAGTTCGAGTCTCCTCTCCAGTACAAGTTTAATAGTGCAGTGAAATTTTCGGGACTAAACAATCATAATCTAAAACATGTCCAATAAAACCAACATCAAAAACATTAACTCACCGGTTTGTTCATTCTGCGGCAGAAGCGCGAATAAGGTTACCAGCATGATAGCGGGACCATCCAACTACGTTGGGAAAAAGGTCTATATATGTGATATGTGCGTTACCAACGCGATGACTATCATAAAGCAGAGCACAGCTGCAAGTCTGAATAAAAACCTGCCCCAAAGACATGAACTTACTCCTGAGGGGATCAAAAAATTCCTGGATCAGTATGTAGTGGGTCAGGATGCCGCGAAGAAAGTTCTTTCTGTGGCGGTTTACAATCATTACAAAAGAATTGATTCCAATGAGTTCAGTTATGTTGATGATGTTGAAATAGAAAAAAGCAATATCATGCTTATCGGTCCCACTGGCAGCGGCAAAACCTTCCTTGCGCAGACTCTGGCAAAATTACTCGATGTACCGTTCGCAATAGCAGACGCAACCACGCTCACAGAAGCCGGTTATGTTGGCGATGATGTTGAAACCATACTTGTTCACCTGCTTGCATCTGCCAATTACGACGTAAAAAAGGCTGAGCGCGGTATTGTATATGTGGATGAGATAGATAAAATTTCACGTAAATCCGATAGCACCTCTATCACCCGTGATGTATCCGGCGAAGGTGTACAGCAGGCATTACTTAAGATCATAGAAGGCACAACCGCCAACGTACCTCCTAAGGGCGGCAGGAAACATCCTGAGCAGCCGCTTATTAGTATAAATACTAAAAATATTCTGTTTGTTTGCGGCGGCGCTTTTGACGGACTTGAGAAGGTAATACATCAAAGAGTTTCCCAAACATCCATTGGATTCGGAACAGAGATAATCAGCAAGAAATCAAAGCAGTATGATGAACTGATGGGTCAAGTGGAACCGGATGATCTTATCAGGTTTGGTCTCATACCTGAGTTCATAGGCAGACTGCCGATTACCGCCGTGCTTAATTCACTTAATGAAGAAGCATTGCTTTCGATTTTAACTGAACCGAAGAACGCTATAGTTAAACAGTACAAAAAGCTCTTCAGAATGGAAGGCGTTGAGCTGGAATTTGAAGACAGCGCAATGCAGGCAGTTGTAAAAAAGGCTATTACAAAGGGAACCGGCGCGCGCGCCCTGAGATCTATCCTTGAAGAAATTATGATAGATATAATGTATAAGCTTCCTTCCAAGGAAAATGTTACGAAGTGCGTAATTACTGATAAAGTAATTGAGAAAAAGGATCAGCCCGTGTATATACAGGAATCAACAACTAAGTACGCTTAATCAATTACGAATTAAGAATTAGGAATTACGAGTTAATAAATAATTATTGTCACCCTGAGCGGAGTCGAAGGGCAAAAGAGGAACGGATTATACTGTTCCTTTTTTATTTTCTTACCCTAAGAGCTGTGTCCGCCTAAGGCGTGTGAGTCGAAGGGCCAAAAGGAACGGAAATACCGTTCCTTTTTTGTTTGTAGTATCTTAACACTTATATTTTTATCTTTGTAAATTCACAAAAAATTACAGGAGATATACCATCGCTACCATAAAAACCAATATCACACAGGATCAGACGTTTCACGAACGTGAAGATAATATGAAGAACCTTATGCGCAAAATAAATGCTGCCTCAAAGGAAGTTTCGCTGGGCGGAGGGAAAAAGGCAATCGAAAAACTCCACGGACAGAAAAAACTCCACTGCCGCGAACGGGTCGAACTGCTGATAGATAAGGGTTCCTTTTTTATGGAAATCGGGCTGTTTACAGCCTACGGAATGTATAAGGAATACGGCGGCGCTCCATCAAGCGGAACTATATTCGGCATCGGCAAAATTCACGGGCGTGATTGCGTTATTGTAGCAAATGATGCCACCGTTAAGGCCGGCGCATGGTTTCCAATTACATGCAAAAAAAATCTGCGAGCGCAGGAAATAGCAATTGAAAACAGGCTGCCAATAATCTACCTGGTTGATTCTGCGGGCGTATTTTTGCCGCTGCAGGAAGATATTTTTCCCGATAAAGAGCACTTCGGAAGGATCTTCCGCAATAATGCTGTTATGAGCTCAATGGGTATTCCGCAGATAGCGGCTATTATGGGACCCTGCGTAGCAGGCGGAGCCTACCTGCCAATAATGAGCGATGAAGCCTTAATTGTAGAAGGAAGCGGCAGCGTTTTTCTGGCAGGCTCGCATTTGGTTAAAGCGGCAATTGGTGAAAACATTGAAAATGAAGCACTTGGCGGAGCGACAGTTCATACTGAAGTATCCGGGGTTACAGATTATAAAATGAAAAGCGATGAAGAGTGCCTTGAAACTATACGTAACCTTGTTAGTAAATTTGGCCATACAGAAAAAGCCGGCTTTGATAGAATTGCTGCTAAAGATCCCTTGTATCCCGAAAAGGAAATTTACGGCATTATGCCCCAGGAAAGAGCAAAGCCTTATGATATGTATGAGCTTATTGCAAGGATAACTGATGGAAGTGAAATTGATGAATATAAAGCAGGGTACGGAAAGACTATTATTACGGCATATGCAAGAATAAACGGCTGGTCAGTTGGAATTGTTGCCAACCAGCGCAAGATCGAAAAAACTGCCAAAGGCGAAATGCAGGTTGGGGGAGTGATATATTCCGATAGCGCTGATAAAGGCGCAAGGTTCATTATGAACTGCAACCAGAAAAAAATACCTTTGGTATTCTTGCAGGATGTAACAGGATTTATGGTAGGCTCCAGGGCAGAGCATGGGGGTATAATTAAAGACGGGGCGAAGATAGTTAACGCAGTGGCAAATTCTGTAGTGCCGAAAATTACAATTATTGTTGGCAATAGTTACGGCGCGGGCAATTACGCTATGTGCGGCAAGGCATATGACCCAAGGTTCATTTTTGCTTACCCTACCGCATCAATTGCGGTAATGGGAGGTGCGCAGGCATCAAGTGTATTGCTCAATATTAAAGTTGGGCAGTTGAAGAAGCAGGGCAAGGAGTTAAGCGAAGAGGAACAGAATGCGATGCTGAAGGAAATTAAGGATCACTATGATGAACACGCTGACCCGCTTTACGCTGCTTCGCAGCTTTGGGTTGACGGAATAATTGATCCCGCTGAAACACGCAGGGTGATTTCAACATCTCTGGAATGCGCAAATAATAATCCAAACATTCCTAAGTTCAATCCGGGTGTGCTGCAGGTGTGAGAGCTTTTGGGCAGCAAATTTTAATTAATTATGTAAGAATTGAAAATAATTGAAGAAAAAATTTCTGTTTCTGAACTGAAAAAAATTGCAGAGAATAGTTTTGGTGATTTTGTGAAAGCGGTTGTTGATATAGAAAGAGAAATAATGGTTATTGATGCAGAATTGCATTCAGACGAAGAAGCACTGCTTTTGCAGGAGGGGTCAATCCAGAATGATCTTTGGGGAATCAATATTTATCCTTTTAATGAAGCTGATAAAATGATAGAATTTGACTCCATGATCAATATCCGGCCAAGACAAGGTAATCGTTCAAGAGGAGTTGAAGATTCTGAAATCCGCAACAAGATTTTAAACATAATAAAAAAAAATATTGTTGATTGAAAAACATATACATGCAGATTTGGCAGCCGGAAGGTGGAATACTCTTTCGCTTGCCGAGCAACTGGCAAATATTGGAAGTGAAGTAAACAGATCAATATCTTCCTATGAAAAAAGTGATCTTTCGCGATTAGAAAAAGCAATAGACAGAACTCTGGAGCTTTTTGATCTTACACTTGCTGATAAGAGGTGGAAAGATAGATTGAAGGAAATTTCACGAAGCCGGGAATTATTTTGCTTTCTATTTTTTGATCCCAAAAGGTTTACAAACCTTAGACACGAAATGAACTTATTAAACGAGTATTTCTTACAGTTTGCAATTTTTGCCAGGGCAAAAAAGTAATGAGTATATAACCGTTACTTCAAATAATCAACAATTTTCCCTACGTTAACATCAACATCATTGAAGGAACTGAGCACAAGGTTATATCTGTACTTTTTTGAATCAAGCTCCTTTGCTGTAATTTCCATTTTCTGCCAGTTCTTTGCTGAATTGGTTTTCTGTGCTTTGTCACGTTCCTTGATGTTCTTTAACCTAAGGTCTTCGGGTCCAGATAGCCGGAAAGTATAATTGCTTTTGGGATAGGGGAGAATGGTATCAATTATCATGTACCTGCAAACCTTAAAAGGTTTGCCGCCGGTCTTATCGATCCTTAACAATTTATTAAAATCGAAATCAGGACTTTCAGCCGAAATGCCGATAGGTGTATCAATCACTTTCTTTATCAGATCCCAGTCGTAATTGAATGGTGTATTCATGTATTCATCAAGCGGTTCACCGCTGTATGATTTCATGTAGTAGTCACCGGGAATTCTTGCTGCCATTGTATCGCCAAGCTCACGCGCGAGCTTTTTTGCGAGGGTTGATTTACCGGCGCCCGCAGCGCCGCATATGCTTATAACTATTTTATCGTTCATGTATGTATTGTGTCATGCTGAACTCTTGATTGCCTGAGCACGATGTTTTCAGCATTTTGATTTTATATTATTGTGAACCCTGAAACAACTGCCTGCGTCAGTCAGGTGTTCAGAGTGAAAATGATCAAATGTTCTATTTGTTTAATTTAAATTCGGTTACAAATACGGGCTGGGCTATTGCTTCTTTGTAAAACCTGAGAGCTTCTGGTGATGAATCAACCTGTATTGCGGACATTGTCCCGTCATGGTTTATCCAGGTGGAGTGCCACCAACCTATCGCTTTGATCCGGCTGAACTCAGGCTGCTGCACAGTATATAACGCGCTTTGGATCCAGAGTGCCTTGTTAACATTCGGAAGGTAATCCGCTACTCCAAATTCAAGAATTGCGATCGGCTTTTTATCCGAGAGCTTCAAAAGCTGGTCATAACCGGGTCTCATAATATCCACAAATCTTTGGTAACTCTCGCCCCATCTTTGTGCGCCGTAGGCGCTGATGCCTATCCAGTCAATGTAGTTATCGCCCGGGTAATAATTTTTTATATCGTTCCACTCTTCATCAGGCGCGCCAACAGAATTGACATGAAAGATCCATGTAACTTTTAATGCGCCTTCATCTTTGAAGAGATCTATAATGTGTCTGTATGCATCGCGGTAAAGCTCAGGTCCATCTGCAAGATCTTTATCACCGTACCCTGTTTTGTTACCGCCTCCGTTTTGTATTCCGCTCCATGGAAACCAATCGCCATTAGGTTCACCTGCGAATCCGATCAAAACAGGAATTCCGGTCTGCTTCAGGTCTTTGGCCCATTTTCTGAGCTCCTTATCAAACTTTCCATCAACAATTTTTTTGAGTGAATAAGTTTTGTCGTTTTTATCATAGGTGCTCCATGGCAGCATTCTGATTGAAGGGATTGCCCCGCTTTGCCAGATGTTTTTGACGGACTCTGCGGGAAACTTGATCCCTTCAAACCAATCACTCTGAAAATTCAGCCAGACAATTTTTTTTCCTGTCAGATTCTCAAAATATGACACTTCATTTGCCGCTACATTATTTGAAGATGAATATATTGTAGAAAACGCAGTATGGTAAATACCTTCATCCGGCGGAAGCAATTTTACTTCTTTGGACTGACAGAATATATTGAACACAGAAACAAGGAGGATGACAGTTATTTTCAATAGTTTAGATTAAAATTTCAGGCTCATTTACTTTTACATAATTTGGCCTGTTATACATTAAACGGAATCCGTACCGTAAGATGTTCCAGTATGAAGGGTTTGGATCTTCTTCTGAATCCTCACCGGTATCAACAAATATCCATTTTACACCGCGCTTGCGCGCTGCTTCAGTTCGGAGTTTGAGCAGCTCACCCTGTACGCCGCGATTCCTGTATTCAGGCAGTACGTTTGCAAATGAGAGATATGCGGTTGCACCGGTTATACAAACCCCGGCTGAACCCGCCGGTTTATCTTTATCAAAAGCCATAAAGTGCACCCAAGGTTCCGTACCCACGGTTGAAGCAGCTACTCCATCAAATTCATGCGGAAAGGCGAATACTTCGTTGAGTATATAAGCAAAGTCCGCAGCATGTTCCTTTGTTATCTCACAGATCTCAAGATCAGTGCCCTTTGAATCAATCGGGGAAGTATCCCTGTAAAAAGTGACCCATGAATTACCGCTGCTATAATTCCTTTTGCTGAGTAATTTTTCTGTTTCCTGGTTCATCAATTCAGGTGGAATCTGCAAAGCAAACTTACCCGGTTTACCTTTATAAAACTCTTCCATCCCATCAAGAAATTCATTATCAATTTTTGATATACCCAAAGCTCTGTTTAAAGAGAAGCCAGGGAAGATATCAGAGCGTATTGCAGTTAAATTACCTTCGCGAAGCATTTTAAATTCCGCCCGCTTTAATGATGATTCATCTGAGAATTTGTGCATCAGGTATGTTGCTTCTGATTCCGTTCTTTCAAACATATCACCGAAAAATTTCAACGCTTCGGCTTTCAATCTTAAGCAAAGTTCATCCTTTGCGTGGTTGTATCCCTGTGGTTCTTCAAAATCTATTTCAGCAAGCCTCAACTTCAAGGATTTGTATTCCTTTGCTGCGGTTTTGTTAACTGAAACATAATCCCTGAATATCAGGTCTATGTTCCTGAAATAGTGACCTGCATGCGTTGCGTGAATATGAAAGGAACGTTTACCATCTACGAATTTCCTGAAGTACCGTCTGAACGGAAGCACATCTTCAAAATCTTTGTAATATTCATAACCCAGTTCAGTCAGAGGTATTATTAAACTATGAGCATCGCTTAAAGATCTTGTCCCGATATAAATATCAATAACGGGCTTTGCTGCCATGCCTTCTATAGAAGTGCTTCCGGCATGCTCAATAATTAATATTTTATCTCCGCATTTTTGCTTTATTGCAAGGGATTCATTTAAATACTTGTCTTTCCATGCAGGATCATATGGAACAACTTCCGTTTTCATTATTAAAGCTGCTTTTTTAATGAATGGTAAGACGCAAGATACCAATTGTTATTGAGTATTAAAATCCATTTACCCTAAAATACCAGAAATATTTTGTTTCCGTCAAAATCCTTTATCTCCGCTTTTTTACCGTCAAAGGGGTTTAAAAGGAGTCCGGATTCTTCAGCTCTTTTTAAGATAAGTTCAATATATTCTTTATCAGGTACCTTAACCGTATAGCTTTGAAGGCCCACGGAATTCTCAGGGGCGGGGGAGCTATTCTTTGATGACCAAATATTTGTGCCTATATGATGATGATACCCGCCGGCTGAAAAGAACATGGCGCCGTTGTAAGCGGAGTTGGTTACGTTCATGCCGAGTATAAAACTGTAAAAGTTTTGCGTCTTTTTAATATCACTTACACACAGGTGTATATGACCAATATCAGTTTCAGGGTGAATACCGCTCCATTCGTGCCTGTCTTTTAGTTCATCGGTAATTGTATTCAGGTTCAAAGGGAGAGTAGCCATTTCTACCTGTCCCATGTTGTAGGGCCACTCTTCACGGGGTCTATCGGCGTAAAGCTCCAGACCGTTCTCATCCGGGTCCTGCAAATAAATAGCTTCGCTCACCAGATGATCAGAAAAGCCCTGAAATTTAATCTTGTTGCTGAATAATCTCAAAAATACACGCGCCAGCTCAGCCCTGTTTGGCAGCCTTATTGCCACATGGAAAAGTCCGGTAGTTCCATTAGGTTTATGTATGGCATTTTTATCTTCAGTAAGCTGTAATATGTATGGCAAACTGCCATTTGCTGAAAGCTGCGCAGAATTTTTGGTTTGTGCGATTATTTTAAATCCCATGAGTTCACTGTAAAAATACAGCGAAGCTACCAGGTCTTTAACTTTAAGGTCCGTATTTTGGATCTTAGTATTATCAGGTATTTTCATATTATTTGTAAGAGAAACATTCAGTGTGTTTAAAATGTACTTTTATGCTTCTCCTTTAATTATTAGTTCAGTGAAAAATCAGGAATCTTCAGGTTGATGCTGTTGTGAAATGTCAGTTTATGAACAGTGTAACTAATGAACGGCGCTATTGGAAAAGAATTGAGCAGTTCGCTTACTTTCTCTTCCGATTCAGCAATCAGATTAATCCACAGCTTTCCGCTTTCAATAGAAAGCGCATAGCTTGAAATAACACCTTCGTGCATCAGCTTGTTAACCTGTGCGCGCTGGCGTGGCACAAGGTTCAGAAATTCTTCCGTAAAGGGGACAGGCAGATCAATATCCGCGAGAAACTCATACATTATTATCATTTATTGTATTCCTTCAAAAATATCTTTCAGCTTTTTATTGAGTGTTTCACCGAAAATTTCAAAAACAACTTTGCTTGTAATGTGCTGCTGTATGTTAGTAGCTTTTATTGTTTCCTGGAAAGTTACGTAACAATCAAGCGCTTTAAGGCAGTTATCAATATCGACCCGGTCAACTTCTACAATACAATCAATCTCTTCGGGTTTTGATCCGCTGATCTTGAAATGAGTCTGTTTGGCGGCTTCTTCTTCTGTAATAGTGAAAAACGCAAGCCGTTTGGGATAGCCAAGCTTCTCTTTCATTTCCACGAAAACGCGTTTTACGATACCGTGAATAATCAGGTGGTCATGAAAACCGCTGATACCGTGAACGGCATAGGTTACAACAACATCGGGTTTTAATCTTTCAATTTCATCGTAAACTACTTTTTCAATATCCCTGGGATCCATTTTCTTCAATCCGCTATCCGGAAGATCAAGAACTTTCATACCGCTCAGGTTCAGCGCTTTTTCAACATCAAGCATTTCCTTAAATCTTACTTCGCCCATTTCTTCAATGGAATACCCGTACTTATGCCTTTGTTTTGTTGCGCCGCCTTTGGTAAGTGTTAACAGGTACACATCATGTCCATCCCTTCGCTGCTTTGACATAGCATGAGCGGGACCAAATGATTCGTCATCGGGATGCGGGAAAATATACAGTATCTTCATTGTAATTAATATTATTTTTTAAAAATTCTTATCCAGTTTTCAAAAGCCGCAAGAAATCTTATCAGGTGCTGTTTCAGCGCATCATCTGTAAGTACTCCGTTCCCGTCAAATTTTTCCTGAATTTTAGTAACCAATACTTCGGGTTTTTTCAGGTCAAGCATGTTTGAATGGGCGAGTATCTGCCGCAGGTGACCCTGCGCTCTGATGGTTCCGCTGATTCCGCCGGAACCTCCCATCATAGCAACCGGCTTCTGGTGAAGCGGTGTATCTTTAGGCATCCTTGATGCCCAATCTATTGCATTTTTCAGCACTCCCGGCACCGAGTAATTATATTCAGGTGTTGATATCAAAAGTCCGTCAGCGGCCCTGATTTTTTCTTTGAACTCCGTAACAATTTCAGGAACAGCGCTTTTTTCAACATCAGTGTTATACATTGGTATGCCGCTCAGGTCAAATTCTTCTATTGTCATTGAATCAGTTGCTATTTCTTTCGCTGCCTCAAGCAGCATTCTGTTATATGAACCTTTTCTTAGACTTCCTGCAATTCCTACTATGTTCAGTTTATCCAATTTGTTTTCCATATTTCCATGTTATTTTTTCTTCGAGCGGAATTGTTCTTTTTCCTTCGTAATTACTTTCTGAATAGCCAAGGTAGATCAATCCAATGAGTATATCTTCATAGTTCAGCCCCAGATGTTCTTTCATAAGCTCACTATGTGTCATTCCGCCGGTTGACCAGAAGTTTGCTATTCCCAATGCTGTAGCTCCAAGCAGGATATTTTGCACAGCAGCTGATGCTGCTGCGATCTCTTCAATTTCAGGCAGACGTTTCTGCGGGTCTCGCTTCATAATGCATACCACAATATGTGAAATATTCTGGCCATTACCTAAAATTTTTTCGTATTTATCATTATTGAAATTATTCTCACTCACACTCTTCCTGTACAGCTCAGCGTGATCAGAAACAAATTTTCGGGCACTATCTCCAGAATATACCAAAAACCGCCATGGTTCTGTGTGTTTATGTGTAGGTGCCCAGTCTGCAAGTTCAAGAAGCTGCTGAACCTGTTCGTTAGGAATTATCCTGCCGTTCATTTTTGAGGGCTTTATGGTTCTGCGCCTTTTGATTACATCCGAAATTACATCAAATTCTTTACTCATTGTACTATTTTATTTTTTCGCATTTAATATGGCGCAATATGAGCGTAAACTATTTAAACCTCAAGTGAACGAACAGGAATATTCTTAATATTATGCTATTTTAGCATTTTTTGATAATATTTATTTCATTGGTACTTCTATTAACAGCAGCTGTGAGTTTTCGGCTGCGGTTAAGTTAATGCTGTTGGTATCTTCTATACCAAGCCCATCACGCTTATTCAGTTGAATATCGCCTGCCCGGATTGAACCTTCAATCAAAAACAGGTATATCCCATTTGCCGGGTTGTGTAACTTGTATTCAATACTGCTGCCTTTTTCAAGATCAGTAAGTGAGAAGTATGAATCCTGATTTATCCAAAGGCTGCTGCTTTCTTTTTCAGGTGATACTACTAACTGAAATTTATTCTTTCTGTCATCCGGATCGTATGATCTCTGGTCGTACCTTGGTTCAATATCTCGTTCTTTCGGGAAGACCCAGATCTGCAGGAAATTCACTGCTTCCTTCTTAGAAGCGTTATATTCGCTGTGGTACAGCCCTGAACCGGCTGACATTATCTGAACATCGCCTGTATTTATTACATGTTCATTTCCCGTTGAATCTTTGTGCGCCAAAGCACCGCTTAACGGAATAGAGATTATTTCCATGTTATCATGCGGATGTGTTCCAAATCCTTCGCCCGCCTGAACTATATCGTCATTCAGTACTCTCAGGAGACCGAATCTCACCCTTTCCGGGTTGTGGTATGAGGCGAAACTGAATGTGTGGTGTGAATTCAGCCATCCATGATCAGCTTTTCCGCGTGTTTCAGCTTTATGCAGCGTTGTCTTCAATTTACTTGTTCCTTTCTGTATTTCGGTTTATTTATCCTGAATATGTTCATTTCACCAACTTGTAACCGATCCTATCCATTCTGTTTCACTTAGATAACTTCCTTCATTTCGGCAAAGATCTCGAGCTTTACATCCTGTCCAACAACTATTCCTCCGGCTTCAGTCATAACATTCCATTGAAGACCGAAATCGAACCTGTTCAGTTTACCTGTTACCTCGAAACCCGCAACCTGCAGGTTATCAAAGCCTCTGGCAATGCCATTAAACTCAGCATTCAGTATTACTTCTTTGGTAATTCCTTTTATTGTTATATCACCGGTCATTTCAAATTTGCCATCTGGTAATTTAACAAATTTTTTTGAAACAAATTTCAGTTCAGGAAATTTTTCCGCATCAAAAAAATCAGCGGATTTCAAGTGAGTATCTCTCTGCTCATTTTTTGTATCTATTGAATTTGTTTCTGCTGAAAAAGTAATTTTGGCATTTTCAAAAGAGTCGTTTTCAGATTCAATTTCCGCGTCAAATTTGTTAAACTGGCCTGTGACCGTTGAAACAACCAGGTGTTTAACTTTAAACTTTACTTCTGAATGCGCCGGATCAATTTTCCATTTTTTCATGTTTCTACCCTCCAGGTATTTATTTTTTTTTATTTTTTTTGAAATTTCTCTGTTTCAACAATATGTGTTTAAACACATATTGTGACAAATTTTTTTACATCTTGTTAGTGTACAATTTTTCCAATAAAGCAGAAAGCTGCAAACATTCTTCTACGGAAAGATCTTTGGTACTTTCAAGATGTTCCTTTGTAAGATGAGGACTGATCTTTTCCAGTAGTTCTATTCCTTTTTTTGTTATCTTCGTAATTGACATTCTTCTGTCTTCGCTGGTTCTATCACGCTGTACCAGGCCCTGTTTTTCCAGACGGTCAATAATTCTTGTGATATCTGAGGCCCTTTCAACCATCCTTGTCGCAATCTCGCATCTTGCATGCCCTTCAGGGTAAACGCCTTTAAGAATTCTTAAAACATTATACTGCGCCCCGGTGATATTGTATGAATCCATCAATTTATTGAAACCGGTGTCGAGTAATGAAACAGCCACCCGCAGATTAAGATCAACTTCCTCACGCGGATCCAGATTCTTAGATAACTTCAGCCACTTCTTTAAAGATTCACCCATTTATAAATAATTTGTGTGCAATTACATTGTTTGTTGCAACAAATATAATACAAAACAATATGTGTGTCAACACATAAATTCATAAATAATTGTTTTTACAGCGTGATTATTTGGTGTACTTATACATTAATATGCTATCTACGTATTTCCCATCGATGATCATATCTTTGGGGCAGCATCCTTCTTTCTTGAACCCAAGCTTTTTGTATAGTGCGATTGCGTTTTTGTTTGTAGAAAATACAGCCAGCGAAATTTTCCGGTTTACAGGATTCGTTTTTCCCCAGTTAAGCATACTCTTAATCAGAAGACCCCCAATACCGACGGTGCGCCAATTTTTTTTCAGAAAAACCGAGAACAATCCTGTATGTTGCGTTCTTCTGGTATCCCAGTTATCAAATGAAATGAAACCGGCTATTTCATTTTTCGCTTCCGCAACCAGATATATCTTACCCGCTGCTTCTCTGAATCTTTTGATTCTTTTAGCCTCACTCTTTGCAGTCGAGCGGTATTCATCAGATTCATATAGTGTAAATGGACCTTCTTTGATAACACCTTTCATTAACTTCACAACTTGTGACGCGTCTTTTGCAAGCGCCGTCCTGATGACAATCTTTTTCCCGTTTCTAAGCTTGTGCTCTTCCGGTGAAATTGTACTCATAATATTATTTATGTATTGTTTTATTTAAGAAGTATCATTTTGTTTGACTCATTAAAAACTTTCGTAACCCCTTCTCTGTAAGTTGCAGTTAGGTTATAAAAATATACGCCGCTTGCGAAGCGGCTTCCATCAAAATTGATCTGCCTATTACCGCTTTGAACGTTACCATCGATCACTGTTGCGCAAAGTCTTCCGGCTGCGTCATAGATACGCAATGTAACGTAACTGTCAAACTTCAGTGAATACTTAATTGTTGTTACTGGATTAAAAGGATTCGGAAAGTTTTGTCCAAGTGCAAAACTTTCGGCAATTGCAGGATTTTTTTCCTTTAAAGGAAAGTTAGTTTTAAAAACATAAAGGCCTGTGTTCCTGTCTGATGCTATTATTTTTTCTGAATTGAATATATAGGGTCCCCAGCAGCCTTCAAAAGTAAAACCGTCATTTTCAGGGAAAGTATCATAGTATGCAGCTTCTACGGGACCGAATGGATTGCTTATATCAATAACTCTTAAACCTGCAGTATAATGAGCGGCAAACAGATATCTTCCGAAGAGCTCAACATTATGAATGATCGAAGTGGTAATACCGGGAGGCTGCCATTCGGCAATTTTAATAACATTATTAAGATTGGAAATATCCCATATCTTAAGAAGTCTTGGGTTGCCGCCAATTTCATCAGTCACAAAGGCATACTTCATGTTATCAGAAATTGCAATGTTATGCGGCCCCGGACTTGGAACATTTTCCCAATATCCAATTGTTGTTAAGTTGTCTTTATTCCTGGCATCAATAACCGTGATTCTGCCCGGTGGATTATAAATATTACATGCAAAAATAGTATCGTTAACTATTCGTGAATCGTGAACAACATACTCTTCCCACTCTCCGCGTTTTACAGGATTCACCGGATCAATGCTGAGATCCAGAACAAATACACCGCCAATATTGTAATCACCCCCATGTATATATAAATAAGGCCCGCTTTGGGAAATTGTATGACCCATTGTGAAATCACCCACAAAATAGGTGTTCACTAATCTTACGGAATCCGGCAGGTACTGAAGGTCTATTATCTGCAAACCGCTTGGAATACCATCGGCAACCACATAGGCATAGTGACTGAAGACTTTCATTTCTCTGCAGCAGGAAGCCTGATCTAATCCGGGCAGGTAAGCAGCTTCGTAAATATTATTCGTGTCAGTAATATCAATGAATGCCGTACCTTTGGCACAGCCGAGTATTGCGTACTCTCTGCCATTTGGGGCTGTATAGCCCCAGCAAGCGGAATACTCGCCATCAGCCCGATGGTCATTCAGGTTTGCTAGTTTTCGCATGTTAGATGAATTCTGCGCAGCAAGCGGCAGCTGAGAGAGGACCAATGCCAGAATTAGATAAAATTTTAGCAATACGAATTTTCCTGTGATAATTTTATGTGATATTTTTAAGAAGAACTTAATATTATATTTAAGCAGTTTTTAAAAAATATACCGGCGCTATGAAATATAATCTATTTATCCTGTTATTAATTTCATTAAATTTAACACAAATTTATTCGCAATTAAAGGATAGTAAAAATCTTGATTCCGCGGCAGTAAGAAATGAGAGACTTTATCTGAATAATTGCGAAAATCTTGCCGGCCCGGTTATCGGGTACTCCTTAAAATCTGCAGTTATAACTTATGGCGTAAACTACGAGCGCGCTTTTGCACAAAATAATTCCGGAATTTTTACGGCGGGAGTTATGGGAAAATTCAATACTCATAAAGAAGAACTTTCAGGAAACCAGGGTGAACTTAAAACTCAGAATATTTTAATGGGATTGCAGGGTAACTTTCATCTGAATAAACTATCTTCACCAACTGTAATACCATTTATAGGTATATTATTAGGATACAATTATTCTACCACTGAATATATATACATTAATAACATAAATAATTCATTGTTTCCGGATACCAAAAAACACTCATTTTACATATATGGTCAGGCAGGGATTCGGTTCTTTTTTTCAAAGAATGCTGCATTTTCATTCAGAGGTGGTACGGGTAATATAGATAAAGGCATAATTGAAGCCGGTATAGATCTTAAATTCTGAAAAACATCAAAACTTTGAATCCTGCAATTTTGTTTATATTGTACAATGAAATCCTGTAAAAAATAAAATTCCGGAAAATAAAACCGATTATCATGAAAAAACTCACATTCAATACATTACTGTTAATACTTTTCCTTTCAGGCATAAGCTATTCACAAATTAGCATTAAACTTGGCCCCCAGTTGGGTTTGACATCACCAACCGTGGATTACAGCGGAGACGTGAAAGATTTTTACGCCGGTACGAAGTACGGCTTGAGATCAGGGCTGCATTATGGTGTTATGGGCAAAGTCCAGCTCGGACCGCTCAACGGAAGGCTTTCTATCAGTTACGCATCACTTGATAACAATGGAAATGCCAATCCTGAGCAGCCAAACAGCACCCTTGAAATTAAGCATAACGTATTCATGTTTACACTTGGTACTGAATTCGGATTCGGGATCCCGTTTAGCCCGGTGAAACCCTATGCCGGAATAGATGTATTGTTTTCCACAATTAGCGGCACATATAATTTTCAGGGAACTGCAGAAGTTTCTTCCGGTGAAAAAAGTATCAAATCTGCGGCAAGAACGGGATTAGGATTTTCTATTGGTACAGAGGTTGCTTTTGGAAGATCGTTTACACTGGACCTGAGTTTAAGATACAATTTGCTGAATCTTTTTGGAAAAAGCTATGATGGTGTAACAAATTCAAACGATAGAAATGACGCATATACCAGCCTAAATGACGCTGAAGACCCAAATTACAGCGCAGGAAACTTGAAGCATCCAATTGGCAACAGCAGGACAATTGCAACGATACAAATTAACGCCGGTTTACTTTTCGGATTCTAGAAAATTTTTGGTATATTCGTATAAACCAAAAATCTAAAATATAAATCCAAAATGAAAAAACTGTACAAACCTATCATAGGTACTTTCCTTGTGCTATTTGCATTTATGAATTTCGGCTGTTCAGGCGTAATGGATGCCATTACCAATGTTCAGCGTCTTCAGTTCAAACTGGATAAAGTTACAGGTATGAAAGTTGCAAATGTTTCACTTTCAAATTTTACTTCAATTTCCAGTATAGGAGTGATTGATGCTGCGAACCTGCTGGCTGCATTCACACAAGGTAAATTGCCTGTTGAATTCACACTGAATGTACTCGCGAAAAATCCAAATGACGGCACCGGCGGTACCAAGCAATCAAGTGCAGTCATAGAAAATCTTGCGTGGCGTTTATTTATTGACAGTAAAGAGACTATAAATGGCAATGTTGGCAATATCAGTGTTCCTGGTGTGGGGCAATCAACAAACATCCCGATCTTGATGTCTTTTGACCTGCTTAAATTCTTTTCCAACGGTCAGTACAACGATCTTATTAATCTAGCGCTTGCATTAGGGGGTAAGAGCGGTTCTTCATCACGAGTTACGCTTAAAGTAAAGCCAACTGTCAGCACAATACTGGGTCCAATAACTTACCCAGGTGAATTTGATGTAGTTGATACGGAATTCCGCGGTGGTAATTAGATCTTGTGCTAATTTTTTTTCGAAAAGCTCATATTGCAATATGAGCTTTTTTTATTTCCTGGCGGAACCTCAATTGGAAATTTTCTATTATAATAATTAACATGCACTTCTTTGATTCCTTAACCGAAAAATTAATATTTTATATTGTACCAAATAATTAGAAAGGAAAACCTATGAATAAATGGAAACCTAACAGAACGGAGTTCTATGAATCGGCAGTTTCTATGGGTTTTTACGGCAGGGAAGATTCAGGATTAACGGGCAAGAAAGATAATGTAAGGAAATTCTGGGAAGATGTTTTTATGAAACTGGTAACAAGACCGTTTATCGAAAACAGACCTTATGATGATAAGAAACTAAGGATTCTTGATCTTGGCTCAGGAAGCGGGGAAGGTTTTGAACTTCTTACGCATATCCCGCCATCGAATCCTTCAAAAGGGATAACAAAAGACTTTGTACTGAAAAACTCTGATATAGAGCTATACCGCGGTATTGATATAAGTCCCGCAATGATATCACAGGGGAAAGCAAACTACAGCGATTACGGTAATGTTTCATTTGAATACGGCAACCTTGAGGATGGTTTACCGCGGGAAGTAACAAAAGATAAACCCTACGATCTATATTTTTCTACTTATGGTTCGCTTTCACACCTGCACCCTGATTCAATGGAAAGATTAATGGAACAGATATTCAAACATTCAAACAACGGCTCGGTTGTACTTTTTGATACACACGGCAAATATTCGCCTGCGTGGCCAAAGTACTGGGGAGAAGAAAAAATTCTGCTGCCTTATACTATGGCCTATCTTGTACCCGGCGAAAAAAGACAGCAGGAAGATATAGAATGGTTTGACCTGTGTTACTGGGACCCTGAAGATCTGAAAAAGCTGCTGAATAAAGCGGCGCAGCAAGCCGGAGTAAATATCAATATCCTGTATATGCTTGATAGAAGCATTTTCATCAGCAGACATATGGATACGGGTTTACTTAGTACAAAACCGATGCAGCTTAGGTACCAGGTAAGCAGACTGCTTGATCATGGTTATCGCGGAGAAGTGGCGCATCTGAAAGTGGATTTGGAACACCTTGACGCATATAAAGGTATCAATCCCAAAGTCTGGAACAGACTGACAGACTATAGTCACAAATGGAATAAGATCATATATCTGCTTGAAGCGTTAATGAACAGCGAGGATAAGAAGGTGAAGGATTTCATTGAGAATACGAACATTGAGCTTATGGGTGATGATCTGAAGTTTATTACATGGCTGTACAGAAACGCGGACAGGTTCCCTGTGGTGGATTTTTGGGCAAGCTTGATTGGACCTCAAGTTGCGGTAATTTTGAGAAATATTGAAATGTCATACTCTGAAGGCGTTGGCTGCGGGCATGGGTTAATATGCGCACTTGAAGTAATCAAGTAATTGTTTAATTTCAATATTGAAGAATAGCAAGCCCATCCATTGAGATGGGTTTTGCTGTTGGCTCATGTACCATTTCACAACAGGATAAAATTGATAACGGAATTGTGTTTCAAAAAGTAGGAACTGTTTAATTAAAGTGGATCAAATTATTTCTGAAATCGACTTCAATTGACGCAAAACTTGCTAAGAACGATGTTCCAAGTAAACCACCATTTGATTCAAGTCCGTAATTTGCCAAAATGGAGCCATTGACAAAGTAAAACTCCGTGTCTTCCAGGTTGTGACGTGCGATTTTAATTTCGCTAACAACACCTTTTTTTGTTTTTACCGGATTGCTGTCCGCGCCATAAACAGTAATTCCATCGTTTACGGCAATCTTGTTTTCTGACGCGAAGATTTCAGAGAGAAAGCTAAGAGGTGAACCGGTATCAAGTAAAAATTTCAGTTCCTTATCATTATGCACTCCGTTTAAAAAAATATGACCATGTGATAAAGAGAACGGTACGGCTAATCCGTGTTTTCCTGCTGAATTTTTACTCAGTAGGCACTTCCCGTTTTTGTCATCCTTTGGAATTTCGAAGTATAAAAAATCTGCAAGCGCAAGAATATCCATTCCAATTATCGCCTCAATCTTCCTGCTTTTGCTGTTTGCTAGTCTGTCGAGAACATAAAAAGTCCTGCCAGTAAATTGAATACTGCCAATATTAACTTTCTGTATATCGCACGCTCTAAGATTATTTACCTTTCCTCCAAAGCCGCTCAGAGGAAGCTCAATACTTTTCTTTCCTTCCGCTGAAACTTCACTGGCATAAACATCGTACATGATCACTTCTTCAGATAGTGCCTCGGAAAGCAGAAATGAATTGGCAGCGCCCAGATCCACAATAGCGTTTACTTCTTTATTATTTATCATGATCTTAGTAAAATAATACCCGCCATCATATTCAATGTTGAATCCACCTTCAATCCTTCCTTCTTTTTTGACTGCTGTAATTTCTGTTGTGATAGAATAATCTCCTTCACTCATCGGGATTTGACCCTTAAACATATCAATTACCGGTGATTCATTATCTTCGGTAATTTTATCATAGTTTTTGATGTTGAATACCTTTTTTTGGCTGGTACCGGTAATATTTACTCTTATATCATAGTCAGCAAGTTCAGATGCGGATTTTGAAAGAAGTTCTTTTTGAGTACCATCCGGTTTTTGAACAGAAATTACAAGTAAACCCGATTTGTTTCGGGCTACTATGACGGATTTATCAGCAGCCTTTGATAAATCACCTGAAATACCTACTGATACTGGTATTACCAATGAAATGTTTTCTGAACCCCCGCCTCTTGGGAAAACCTGAACTTCATTTTCTGAAAGATCTATCTTTTCAATTTCAAGATCATTGTTCACAGATTTTATGAGGAAAACAGAAACTGTTTGCGTAAAGCAGCTTAAAGCTGTAAAGAAGAATATTACTGCTGCGGTTATATTTTTCATTTTTTTTTGTTTATAGTAAAGTCCGTTAAATATAGCTATTAACGGACTTATGTTTTTTAAAAATACGGTAAAATTACTTCACTTCTTTTTCTTCTAAATCTACTTTAACCTTTACATCTTTGCCATTTCTTTCAATTATAATATCGCTGTCTTTCAGGTCATTTTTTCCAAGGTCTTTTCTTACCATTTCTCTGATCTCAGGATCTGATTTGCCTTCAAATTGTTTAGGATCGGCTTTCTGTGTTTTGAACCTGATATGTTCCTTACCATTATTATCTTCAATATTCATCTCGAAACTTTTCGGTTCTTTATTTACATCAATTTGACCCTCATTATCAAGCCTGATCTCGCGCCTGCCGTCAGGTCCGGTTGTGAATCTGAATTTCATATCAACACCCTGCTCCCTAAGTTTGGACTCAATTTCATTCTTCAATTCTTCATCATTCTTTCCTGTTGCGTCAACATCAATACTGAAAAAATCATGCAGCGCAGCGGAATATAGCGGGCGTTTTATGTCATAATCCATTGGGGTAATTCTGATAGTAATTACATTGCCCAATTTTTCAAGTTCATTTGCGTAAGCAATAACCTCATCCTTGGTTGCGTTAGGCAGTATTACCCTATACAGCATTTGAACCTCACCATTATTGGTATTTTCATTTGCTGTAACCTGTGCATTTTTTATCCAGGGTAATTCATTCATCTTAGACTGGAAGTCGCCGTTATCCTTAGCAATGACAAGCGTTATCATCTTACCCGCTGATTCAGTTTGAGTAACAGGCATGTTACATGCGCCAATGATGACCGCAAATGCAACTATTGTATATACAAGGCGCAGCTTGCTGCCGAAGAAAAAATTTTTCATTTTGTGGAGCGTCCTTTCATTTGTTTGTGCTAATTTTTTATTGGTATGCAGGTTCACAGATGTTTTGTAAATCCAGCTTTCAATATCAGGAAATGTTGAATCGTAGTTTTCCTGTTTTAACTGATTAAAATGATGCTCCAATGTTCTGTTATTGTCTTTATTCAATTTACCGTTCTGGTCTGATCTCTGTGATGAGTTTGAGTGTTTCATTTTCTAAATCTCCATTAAGTTCCCATGAGGATTCACCCATCCGGGAAAGCGAATTTTCTTCCTTTTCAATAATTTTCCGCAATTTTGCCCGGGCTCTGCTTAACCTTGATTTAACCGCGGAAATACTTTTTTCACCCTGAATAGCTGTTATTTCTTCAATGGAAAAATTTCCCAGCTCGAAAAGCAGTAATGCAGAGCGTTCTTTTGCAGAAATTCCCGAAAGAGCTTTATCCAGCACAATTCTGTTCTCTGATTGTACTGACCGGTCAAAAATTTCAGGCATTGAATGAACACCTGAGCGTTCGGCATCAGTAGGCAGGAACTTCTTCCAGAAGTGTTTTCGGATTGAAGAATAAAATGTTGTAGTTATAATTTTAAAGAACCATGAACGAAATTTTGAATGATCTCTCAGGCTGCCAAAGTTTTCCAGGGCAAGTAAAAAAGATTGCTGCAGCACGTCTTCCGCGTCATCGGGAGACCA
Organism: Ignavibacteria bacterium UBA2360; assembly: GCA_002344125.1. GTDB lineage: Bacteria > Bacteroidota > Ignavibacteria > Tepidaquicellales > OLB5 > OLB5. The sequence goes on from DDTQ01000012.1 coordinate 78,778, forward strand.
TGTGGCGCAAAGCGCCCTTGAATACTTCAGAGCATCATTATAATGCGGCTGTAAAAGTCCGCTGAATTTAGCTGAATCTATAGTCATTAATGAAGTTTAGTATAAACCGGTTTACAGTAATATGATGCCCTTGAACCGGAAAAAGTCGCACTGATATTTATTAGTTTAATTTACATAAAAATATGTTAATTTTGATCTTAAAATAATACTAATTTATAGCTACTATGAAAAGAATCTTATGTTACGGTGATTCCATTACCTGGGGCTACAATCCTGTAAATGGCAGCCGGTTTGCCTATGAAAATACCTGGCCGGGAATTATGGAGAGTGAATTGGGTGTGGAATACAAAGTCATCACGGAAGCGTTAACCGGCAGAACAACATGCTGGGACCTCCCGTTTGCGCCTTACAGAAACGGAAAGGAATACCTGCCGATGCTGCTGGAAGCTCATTCACCGCTTGACCTTGTTATAGTGATGCTGGGGATCAACGACCTGATGGAAGAAGTAGGTAAGAGTGCCAAAGAGTCTTCGTGGGGAATGATCGCGTTAATAAGAGAAATACTCTCGCCGGTTTTCGGCGGAAGACCGCCGAAGATATTGATCGTATCACCGCCCTCGCTGGGGCATCTTTCATCGTTTAATGAAGCGGGATTTCTGGGGAAACAGGAAGAATCCAAAAAGTTGGCGGCAATGCAGCAAATTGTTGCTGCAGAGGCAAAATGTGAATATCTGGATTCAAATGCTCATATCAAAGTATCTGATGTTGACGGGGTTCATCCATTGGAAGACCAGCTTGAGATTCTTGGCAAAGAAATTGCCAAAAAAGTTGTTGATATACTTAAACAGAACAGCTAAAAAACATTTTTGTGTTGTTGTTTACTGCTGATAAAAATGAAAAAGAGAATAAAAGAGATCAGGTTTAACCTGATTGCCTGGCTTATTGCGGGGAATATGTTCGTTGTTTTCAGGTTTTTTGGTATGTATGATTTTGAACAGTATTTTATCCTTAAGAAACCAATTGAAATGGAACTTATGTTCCTGGAAGGCAACATAGTTGCCGTTGTAAACGGTTTGCTGCTTTCACTGGTTGATTTTTTTCTGGATACACCAAAGTTCAAACGAAGATCATTCAGATATATACTCACATTTAAAAGCGCCGCATATATTGTTACGATGTTTTTTTCAATAGTTTCAATTTTTGTTTTGCATGGAATAATCATCAACAGGGAAAACAACTTAATGTATTCATTGCTTTACACCCTTAACAGCCAATATACAATCGCGCTTTACCTGTATGGCGCGTTTATAAGTCTGCTGATCAATTTTCTGAAAGAAGTGAATAAGAAGTTCGGTCCCGGCATTTTGGTGAAGCTTTTTTCGGGGAGGTATTATAACCCGCGCATTGAAGACAGAATTTTTATGTTCATCGATCTTCAGGCTTCTACTACGATCGCGGAAAAACTGGGCCATATAAAATACAGCAGGCTGATACAGGATTGTTTTTACGATATAACGGAAGTTGTAGCCAGGTATAAAGCTGAAATCTATCAGTATGTGGGTGATGAAATTGTGCTTTCCTGGGAGCTGGAAAAGGGAATTGAGAACGATAATTGTTTTCAGTTCTTTTTTGAATTCAGAAAGAAACTTGATCAAGTTAGCGCTTATTACAGAGATAAATACGGGATAGTACCCATTTTTAAAGCGGGTATGAACTGCGGAACGGTCACAGTAGCAGAGGTAGGTGAACTGAAAAAAGAAATTGCGTACCATGGCGATGTACTTAATACTGCTTCGAGAATACAGGATCAGTGTAACGCTCACAACAAACCTTTTTTGATCTCGAGCAATCTGTATAAAAGGATACCAAGGTCTGGTAAATTCAAAATTGACCTGATAGGAGAAGTCCTGTTAAAAGGGAAACTTCAGCCTGTTGCAATATACAGTGTGGAAAGCACAAGATGACTGAATATACTTTAAGAGAAGCTACAAACCAGGATTTCGAACTATCGTATAAGATAAGAAAGAACGCCCTCGGGGAGTATGTTGAACAAACCCGGGGATGGGATGAAGACTGGCAGTTGAAATATCACAAAAAGGATTTTGATGCAAAAATCCTGAAAATCATAGAAGTAAAGGGTAATCCTGCCGGTAGTCTGGAAGTTTATAGTGAAAATGATTATTTAGTGGTAAGTGGTTTGTATATAATTGATAGATATCAGAATCAGCAAATAGGAACAAGAATCATGACCTCAATAATCAAAGATGCGCATTTAAACTCAATTAAAATTAAACTTCAGGTCTTAAAAGTTAATAATAAAGCAAAAGTATTATATGAAAGGCTGAGTTTTAGAGTATTTGAGGAAACAGAACATCATTTTCAAATGATATATAAGCCGTCAGATTAATGATAAATTGCAAAAATTGCGGCACAGAATTCAGGGGCAAGTTTTGCCCGCAATGCGGTCAAGCCGCGGAGGTGGGCAGATTAACAAAGAAATATCTTGTGAAAGATCTGCTCAGGTTATTCGGCAGTACCGAAAAAGGCAAATTTTTCCTGATGAAGGAGCTTTTCAGGGATCCCGGCGCAGCAGCGCGGGGCTATATTAAAGGTGAAAGAAAGAAATATTATAATCCCGTTCAGTTCTATTTATATACTACAGCAACAATTTTGTTTGTTACCTATAAACTGGATCTGACTTCAATACTTCTTGCAGGCGGCAGCAATGAAGAAATAGAATTGAACCGAAGGTTCATTGCATTCATATTCAACTACATAAACGCGGTGGAGTTCATTATTCTACCTTTGTTTACATTTTTTACCTTTTTGTTTTTCAGGGTATCCGGATATAATTATTCGGAGTTGTTTGTGCTGAATACTTACTCATCTGCGCAAAGACAGGTCGTAAGTATCGTGTTAATGCTGATAATTTTCTTTGTGCCTGATCTCCTGGGGTTTATGAGTTCAATCTCAGTTCTTTTCAATTTTTCATTCCTTGTCTGGTTTTACATAAGTTTCTTTGATAAGATGAAAAAAGGTTCTGTGATTTACAGAACTGTTATTTTGGTTTTGATCTATTACGCATTGATTTATTTAATATTATACGCCGTATTTCTGATTTTTATTATGCTTGATTAATTTAATAGTTAGATCAAAATAAATTGAATTATAACCTTATAAATGTTAATTTGCAGTTCTGAAAAGAGCCCTCTGAAACTAAATTATCTATCCAAATGAAAAAACCATTCGTTTTATTATTCACGCTTGGCGCGGGATTGTTTACAGGCGTGTTGATAATTGTTATTTTGTTTCAGTTATTAGGATTTACCATAAGCGACAGGGTAATTATGGAATCATCACAAGGGGATTACATAAAATATAATTCAAATGATCCCTATAAACTATCAATTATAAAACAAAACCAGCCGCTAAGTTCTGCCTATATTGTTATGATCTCGAGAAAAGATGATAACAGCTACGGGCATGTGATAAATTACCTTGATCCTTACCCGATGGGTGATGAGGATATAAAAAAGACCAGGGTAATTTGGAATGCCGAAGGAATTGAAATGACCTTCCCAATGGGGCATAAACTTTACATACCGAAAGAACGATTCACAGGCGGCAGGTAACTAATCCTTAACTTTTATCTCACCGAGCTCGCCTTCACTCTTAGCAATAACCACACTTGCCATTGTATCGCCAATAACGTTCACAGTGCTTCGGCACATGTTGATAATTCTATCCACGCCAACAATAAGCGCAATGCCTTCCACCGGCAGGCCTACAGCGTTTAATACAACTACAAGCATAATGAGTCCCGCGCCCGCAACGGGCGCTGTTGCCGCGCCGGTTATGACGCAGGTTATAAAAATTGTAAACTGCTGCGCCAGGCTTAGATCAAATCCGTAAACCTGCGCAATAAATATAGCGGCAACTGCCTGGTAAAGAGCAGTGCCATCTTTATTCACGGTTGTGCCGATAGGAAGCACGAAGGCTGCGATCTTGTTTGGTACACCTAGTTTGTTTTCAGTGACATCAATAGTTACAGGCAGTGTTGCCGATGATGAGCTTGTTGTAAATGCTACTGCCATTACCTGCTTTTGCGCGAGGAAATATTGAATAGGGGAGACTTTACCAAGAAATTTTACTAGAGCGGGGTATAAAACAAATCCCACAAGCGCTAAGGCAATAAAACAGGTAAGCGCATACCAGAATAAAGTACCAAGGATGCTGAAGCCAAACTCAGCTACAGTTGCTGATATTAATGCAAATACAGCCAGGGGAGCCATCAGTATAACTTTTTCAACAAGTTTTATCATTGCCTGCGTTATTCCTTCAAAAAAGGCAATTACGGGCTTTGCCCGTTCTTTTGGGATGTAGCATAGTACAAGTCCTGTAAGGATCGCAAAGAGGACTATCTGCAAAAAATCGCCTTCTGCCAATCCCTTAAAGGGATTTTTAGGTACTATATTCACAAGGAATTCCACAAGATCCATTTTGTATTCCTGCTGAACCGGCGCTTTGATCTCATCCCTGTAGGCTTCAACAAGCCTGGTTTTGGCTTCAGGTGTCATGTGCATTCCGGGCTGAATGACAACCGTCAACACCTGCGCAAGCGCTACGGAAATTACCGATGTGAACAGGAAGAGCGCCATCAGTTTGCCGCCAAGTTTGGCGAGATGTTTAACATCATGCAGCGAAGCTGCGCCTACAATAAGGGATGCCAGAACCAACGGCACAGCGATCATATTCAGCAGGCGAATGAATATTTCGCCAATAGGCTTTATATCCGCGCCGATAGAACTTGTTTTCTGAATAGATGAGATATTTTCGTAAGTATGAATTTCACCTGAAGCAGGATAAACTACGTTTATTTTTACACCTTCAGATTTCTTATCTTTTTTAAGGGATTCAAAATATCTTATAATACCTGATTGTGAGCTTTCATTAAAACTAACTAATGTTGAATCTCCTTTTGAAAAAGAAACCTGCTGCCAGTCTTTGATCTCTATTTCACTATTTTTGGCGGTTAGAAGAAAGCTGCCTGTATTCACACTGAAAACTGCACCGAAAATTATTCCGAGAATGAAACCAATCAGTATTTGTATGTGAAGTTTTATTTTCACCCGGCTGTAGTTTTGATTAGTTTAGTCCTGATTTGCTGCAATATAAACAGCGCGGCTCCGCTGATAAGCGCAATCGCAGCGGTAATTCCCAGGTAGCGATGCTCAAGGAATGATATCTCATAGAAAGTTTTGATCCAGCCAATGAGTATGAATTGCGATTGTGTTAAGCTGAGGAAAGAGTACAAGGCAACAAGCCCAATGGCATAAAGAACATACAGCTTCATGTTCTTCTCGTTTTTGTGAGCGACAACACAAAGGAAATTAACAGATGTAATGAATATCATCACAGAAAGCATAACCATCTGTATATCTTCGGGGGTGAAGCCTGAGAATTTTTCTGTGTAATACTGCCCTATATATGAGGCTCCAACAAGTATAGCAGCTGATATCAGCACAAAGCTGAACAGGTCTTTTGAAAAATTCGTAAGCTTGCTTACGTTGGAATTCCTAAGCGCAATAATAAACGAGGGAAGCCCGATAGAGAAGATGTTTATAAGTGAAACCCTGCGCGGTGTTAAGGGGAATTCAAAAGCGAAGAACATTGAAAGAATGGTAAAATAAATTACCATAAAATTCTTGGTTAAGAAAAGCTTCGCAACCGAGCTGACTGTGTTAACTATCTTATTACCCTCATCAAAAATGTTTGGCAGCAGCGCGAATTTGTTTTTCAGCAGAACGATATCTGCGACTTCTTTGGTTATCTGGCTGCCTTCTTCCATGGCAATGCCCATATCTGATTCTTTTATTGCGGGCAGGTCGTTAACGCCATCGCCGATCATAGCCGTGTATATCTTCTCTTTGCGAAGCGTTTTGATTATGCGGAGCTTATGTTCAGGCTTTAAGCGGGCGAAAATTTTCTTTTCCATAATGACCTTAAATATATCGCTATCGCTTACCTTTTCAATTTCGCTGCCTGAAATGAGTTCGCTATCTTTAATATCCCAGCCGATCTCTTTGGCGACTGCCTGAATTGCGTAAGCATTATCACCGGAAAGTATTTTTATCTCGATCTTATTTTTATGAAACAGGTCTATAGCTTCCATCACATCTCCGCGGACCTGGTCTGTGATAGATACAATACATACCGGCTCAATTTGTACTGAATCCAGGTTTTCTTCAAGTGCATTCAGGCTTTTGCCGGATGTTTCAATTCCGAATAAAAGATTGCGGTATATTTTTAAGCCATCTTTATCAAATATTTCTTCTGCGGCAGCTTTTGCGGTAGATCTTTCGTTTAATATATCATAGCCGCCGAAAACAATTGTTAATTGTTCATTGCCAATTGTTAATTGCAAAAGGCTCATCTTATTTTCAGAGCTGAAAGGAATCTCTTCAATAGCACTTGCACCTGAATCCGGTTTATATACTTCCAGTGTCTTTAATGTAGCATTTTTATCCGATGACAGCTTCGCATAGGTTCCGAGTAATTCTTCGATCTGTTCCCTGGTGTACTTTGTTGTTAAGGGAGTTATCCTGTTCACGGCAAGTTTATTTTGGGTAAGCGTGCCGGTTTTATCGGTGCATACTATCTTTACGTTGGCAAATGATTCGATAGCGTTTAGTTTCTGAATAATAGCGCCAATTTTGCTGATACGGTAAATACCGAGGGCAAATGTGACAGAGGCCATTAGTACGAGTCCCTGGGGAATGAGAGAAAGCATTACGGTTGAAATACGGCGTACAAAATCAAGATCAGAAAAGCCATCAGGATTGCGTATAATTTCCAGTATCACCAGGAATATGGCCGTTGAAAAAAGAACTTTGACGATAAAGTTCAGTTTAACCTGCAGTGGAGATAAGTTGAGTTTAAATTTTTTCGCGGTTTTGGTAATTTCATTGGCGTAGCTGTTATCGCCTACTTTTTCGGCTTTATAAAACCCGTTGCCTGAAAGGCAGAAACTGCCTGAGAGGACTTCATCGCCATTTTTTTTGTTTATGGGCAGTGATTCACCGGTTAGGAGCGATTCATCAATTTCAAGTTTGTTGGAAACTTCAACAATGCCATCAACTACAACCTGGTCGCCGCGCTCTAGAACAATAATATCATCAATAACAACATCAGACTGGTCAATTGTTATTTCTTTGCCATCCCTTATGACCTTCACTTCTTTTTTCAGCAGCAGGCTGACCTTATCAAGCGCCTTTTTGGCGCGGATCTCCTGATATACCGCAATAAATGTATTGAGAGAAATTACAAATGTAGTACCAATAGTATCATACAGCAGCCTTTCATCGCCCGAGGTGATGAAGAAGTATAACAGAAATAATATTACAGAAGTAATTACCAGATTGAAAACGGAGAAAACGTTTTCGATAATTATCTGACTGATTTTTTTGGTCTTTGTAACCGTAGAACGGTTAATTTGCCCGTTGTTGATTCTTTGCTGTACTTCGTTGTTTGTTAAGCCCTTTAGTTGCATTAAAACTCTTTGAAATTTGAGTTAGCGGCTAATGCCGGGGTTATTTATTTGTTTAGTTTTTTCAGTGTTTCCGTGACTCTGTGTTGGAGGTTTTGTTTTCGTTTATAATATCACCCCTTCGGGGTTCTAAAAACTTGAAATTGTATTAATCTACAATAATATCACCCCTTCGGGGTTCTAAAAACTTGAAATTATATTAATCTACAATAATGTCACCCCTTCGGGGTTCTAAACTTTCAATTGAAAGAGAGCAGAGTGAACTGTAACAGTTAATGTTTTTTTGCTTCTATCGATTTGGTATTTGGATTTTGGCATTTGGCATTAGTCCTCTACATCGCTCCATCATACTCCGCATCGGGGGTAATCTCACCAAGCTCACCTTCGCTGGAGGCGATAACTACGCAGGCGAGTGAATCCGCGATAACATTGGGCACTGTGCGACACATATCGAGCAGGCGGTCAACGCCGATTATGAGCGCGATACCCTCTTCGGGGACGCCGATGGATTTGAGCACTATAATAAGCATCAGCAATCCCACGCCCGGAACGGGCGCTGTGCCAATGGCCGCAAGTGAGGCTGTGAGCACAATTGTTAATTGTTGTGTTAAGGTAAGATCAAACCCGAAGACCTGCGCAATAAAAACGGCGGCAACTGCCTGGTAAAGCGCGGTACCATCCATGTTGACGGTTGTTCCCAAAGGCAAAACAAAACTGGCAATTTTATTGGGAACTCCAAGCCGCTTTTCGCAGACATCCATGGTGACAGGAAGTGTAGCGGCAGAGGAGCTTGTAGAAAAAGCGACAGCAATTACCTGACGCTGCGCCTTGAAGAAATCCTTAAGTTTAACTTTAGTAAAGATACGAAGAAGCAATGGATACTCGATAAAAGTCAATATCAACAACCCGAGTACAACAGTCAGCGCGTACCACATAAGTGTTTTGAGTATGCCGAAGCCGAACTCGGCAACAGTAGCGGCTATTAAAGTGAATACCGCGTACGGCGCAATTATCATAATTTTTTCTACAAGTACGATCATTGCATCACTTAGGCCGCTGAAGAAATTGATTACAGGCTCAGATTTTGTTTTGGGTATCTGCATAAGGAAAATTCCTGTTAGGATAGCAAAGAATACAATTTGCAGGAAGTCACCATCAGCGATAGCTTTAAATGGATTCTTTGGAACGATATTAACGAGGAACTCCACGATGTTCAGCGAAACATTCTGCTCAATTTTACTCTTTGCGTCATCCTGGTAAGCATCAAGCAAGCGGTCTTTTGAGCTTTGATCCATAATGTGCCCGGGCTGGATGAAATTAACGCATAGTAAACCAATAGTTATGGCCATAACGGCTGTGAGCGCATAGAATCCGATAGTTTTTCCGCCTATCTTGGCAACATGTTTTAAGTCGGTGAGCGAAGCGGCGCCCACAATCAGCGACGCGAGTACAAGGGGAACGGCTATCATATTAAGCAGCCTTACGAAAATATCGCCAACGGGTTTTAGCCAAACGCCTATAGTTTTTACTTTTTCAACTGAGGCGACGGCTTCATAAGTTTTTTCAGAGCCATCGGAGAGTTTAACTTTAAGTTTTACATCTTTTTTATCTTTAAGGTTTTTGTAGTATTTAATAATTGTAAGCTGGTCTCCGCCATAGAATGTTTTTAAAACAGAATCTTTTTTGAGGTAAGTAAACTCCTGCCAGTTTTCAATCTGTTCGGAGTGATCTTTGAAATTCAGCTCAACTTTGTTTGGATTTATGGCGAATATAGCGCCGAAGATCGCACCAAGGATAAGACCGATAACAATTTTGGTATGAAGCTGTAATTTTGGCAAAAATCCTCCTGTTTAAACTGACTTAATCCTGCAATTTAGGAATAAAGTTATTAATAATCGTTAATTTTATTAGTTCCTTTTAAAACCCCCAAAATTTGATTCATTAAAATAAAGATCGTAAAGGAATTTGAAGTTTTCTCATTATGATTCTCAGGGTGAATACTTTTTTTTCTGGCTTGGAGAATTGTTTCATGCGAAAACAACTCATTTTAAGCGGTAAAATTTTCTCATTATGAATATATTCATGTTGAGGCATTCTCATGATGAATGTTTTCATGTTGAGAGTGGATTGAAATTCCATAGCTTTAACCCTGAGAGAGAAATTATCACGGTGATAATTCACGTTGAGAAAATGCGAATAATAGAGTTTTTTTCATGTTAAAGGAATTGGAAAGTTCGTATATATGTATTATACATATACAGATAAATATAATATATGTTAATGGCAGAGTCAAGGGGAAAAGAGGGAATGTAAAAAATCCGGTCGAAAATAGAATCAATCCCATGTCAGTGGTGCCGGATCCTGATGACTCCTTTTTTGTAGCGCAGAGTCCTCCTTCGGAGAGACTCTGCGAATACTAAAGGTATCAATAGTCAAGTTGTCTTTTGAGGATGCACAGCGACACAAGGGAGGGGAATATTATGACGTAAATCATTGCATTGACTGATTTGATGTATTATTTTGAGCTAGATATTCAACAATCCTGCGGAGAAATTTAGAACATAGTTTATGAACAAAAATCCTCAATATCGCCTGAAATCCAGATCAAAACTGAAAGTTTTGGCATTTTTGGTTTTAAGTTTTATCTTTTGCCAAAGTTTAAGCAGTCAAAGCATTATGTGGCAAAAGACTTATCATGTTTTCCAAAACGATTTTGGATATAAAATACTACCTGCACCGGACAACTGTTTTTACTTTTGTGGTTATGTAGATAATATTATTACTTCTTACTCTTATGTTTTAAAAATAAATCAACAAGGTGATACACTTTGGAGCCGTAAAATTACGGGAGGTCTTTATACGGCAGCACTTTCAAATGATAGCAGTTGTGTAATAGCAAATTTAGGAGATTCATTAAGTGTTGTAAAGATTGATAGTGAAGGTATTATTGTATGGAATAAAGTGTTACCGGTTGGATTTTTATGTTGGGACATGAAAAGAATTTATGATAATGGTTTTATTCTATGTGGAAATTCAGGCTTGAAGGCATTTGCTGTAAGAATAGATTCGGTTGGAAATTTTATTTGGCAGAAAATTTTCGATGGCACTTCTACAAAAGGTTTTTACTCGGTAATAGAATCCAATCAAACAGGGTTTGTTTTTACAGGCTATAACCAAAACCCCGACACTACAAAAATTTATGTAGTAAAATTAGACTTCGCTGGTAATTTGATATGGGAAAAAAATTATACTGCAAGTAACCATAGAAATTCCGGACAGAAAATTTGTCATTTTAAAAATACTTATTTAATTGGTGGTAATACTGATATAGATATAGATGAAAAAACTTATATATTAAGGATAGATACTTCTGGAAATTTATTGCAAACAAAAATTTGGGTACCCTACGGCACCAGTAAAGAATTTTTCGATGATATGACAGCAATAAATCCAAATAAAATTGTTATCAGTAAAAGGGTAGATTCATCATCCACTTTATATACTTACGCAAAAGCTCAATTAGTGGATTCTAATTTTAATTTAATAAAAGAACAGGTTTACTATCCTAGTTACAGTTATGCTACCTTCGCTTCAATTTTGCCTTTGCAGAATAAAGATATATTGTTTGCCGGCACATTTGATTATTTTTCAAACTGGAGCAGCCGCAGATACGACATGTATGCAGTAAGAACTGACAGTATGTTAAATACAACAATTTTTCCGCCCATAGCGGTTGAGCCTATTTCAATTAAAACACCTGTTGTTTATTATCTTGCACAAAATTATCCTAATCCTTTTAATCCAAAAACAACCATAAAATACGAGATACCAAAAGACGCAGAAATAACTATCAAGGTATATGACTTATTGGGCAGGGAAGTATTCAGCATAAACGAATACAAAAAAGCCGGAAGTTATGAAATTAAATTTGATGGTGCAAATTTAGCAAGTGGAATGTATTTATATTCATTTGAAACTTCTGACCCTTCGACAAGCTCAGGGCGAGGTTATAGAGAAACGAAGAAGATGATATTATTGAAGTAATCCCGCCAGGGCGGGACTACGAAAATGTTTCTAACATTTTCTTGAAAGCAAAAAAATATAGTGTCCGGTAAGGTTTTTACCGGGCGTTTTTTATTGTGCCCTTTCAGGGCTTGTGATATATAAGTTCTTTCGTTCGATGGGCTTCGCCCATCGCTGAGATATTACGCCGCTTCGCGGCTTATCAGTATGTAATGTTATAGAGAACAGTTAGGCTTGTGGATACACAAACATTCCCAAACCGGAGTTTGGGAATGCGGGGGAAACCTTGTAACGCAGAGTTCTCTTTCGGGGAGGCACTTCGGATACTTAAAAATGACAACCTCACCCCCGGCCCCTCTCCTAAAAGGAGAGGGGAGCAAAGTGTGGAAACATGAGGTTAGTTGTGTAGTTTTAGCATGAAACCCCCTCCAGCTCCCCATACTAGGGGGAGAGTGAGGGGATAGTTTTAACTCAGCAATGAATCTGAGTTATCTTCCCAATGGCCAAATGAAATTGACCTGGGGTGTGAATCTTTTCTGCGCTACGTAGCCAATTACATTATTGTTCGCGTCGCGTTCGGCGGCAAAGGTCTGCTGGTATGAAAGCGAGAGGATGATCATATCGCTCAGCACATAACTTGCCTGTCCAAAAAAAGTGGCGTTTTCGTTGAAGGTAAATAACTCGCCGGTATCCTGAATTCTGCGTTTGTAATAGCCTGCATAGATCGAGAACCTGTCATCGATATTGGGGAACGAGGCTACGAGATACAGTTCACCCCCAAGATCGCCGCGATCTATTTTCTGGTAGGTTGCGTAAGCAACGAATGTCTTCATGAACATTCCGTACAATGAAAAGAACACGCTGCCTTTTAATTCCTGAACAGTATCAAGCTGTGAAGCTTTGCTTAAAAGCTGCGGGGGAGTCAAGTTGTTTTCATTTGTGATAAGCTGGTAACGGTCATTTTCATAGAGTCCGTTAAAATATGTAGGCAGGTATTTACCCTGCTGGTATCTGCGCTGGAAGGTTAGTGAGAAATAGTTTTTGTTATCTTCTGTTCTAGCCACCAGATCAAGCCCTGCCGAAGCGTCGCTTCCGAATTTTACAATTTTTGAGTATTCGCCGTAAATATATGTAGAAAAAGTTTTTTGTCCGAAGAGTACCATTTCGCCATACAGGTTCACAAGTGACATAGCTCCCATATCTTCCACGCCGCGCTGATAGTACCTGGTTGTGCCGCCTGTTGTATCGGTATCATAGAAAACTTTTGTAATACCGGCATTTTTATTGAAATCACTTGCAAGGTTAACGCCGATGTTGAAATCCTTCAGCACGGGAAGATCGAGCTTTCCTTTTCTGCCACCGAAAACTTTTAAAGGTGAGCCTTCGAATCCGAGCCCGAAAATTCCGCCGGAGGTTATATCACTTAAAAATAATTTAGCAGAAGCCGCATTATCGTTCAGGTATCCGCTTACGTTATAGGCAACATCAAGAGAAATACCGTTCTTTCGGTTTTCATACGCGGGTGAATTATTGTAGCCGTACATGATGGAGCCTTTGCCGAGTGTGGCGTTGTTTATCTGGCTGAAGCCGCCGTTGAAAACAACTGAAAATGACTTTGTGTTAAAAAGGTACGCGTAGCTTGAATTAAGTGTGCTCAGGATCTGTGTAAATGATTCGTAATCCTGTGAGCGGAACGCGATCTTGCTTGTGCGGTATCTTAAGGGAGCGTCTATGCCGACATCAAAAGCCCAGGTTTTGCCGCCGATGCTGTAACCGGGTTTCAGCTCCAGAAGGTAATAGTTTGTCGTATCTACTTTGGAAAGCCCGACACCTGTTTCGAGTCTTAACGGATTTTTATTTGTGCGTGAATCACTGACGATTTCATACAGCCGGTTTGAGGCAAAATCACTTTGGCTTAGGTGTGAAAGCATGTTTTGCGCCGATCTTGGGTTATCGAGGACACTTGATTTCAGTTTTAAACCGTTCTTCTTTTTTTCAGCAAGTTTCAAAAGCCACTTCGTTCTTTTATCGACAGAAAATGAATCCTGTGAGATCAAAAAGCAGCATAGTACAGTAAATACGAAGAAAGCTTTCTTCATTGTGAATTCTCCTTTGAGATGGTGTTAAATTTATTAAAATTTCAGATTAAATTTGAATGTCAAAGATAAAAAGCCGGAAATATTAATCAAAAGAGGATTTTTTGCGATAGTGAGTGGTTTTTGTTAGAAAAAGAGGTTAGTATGCCAATTTAAGTAAAATTTATAGACATATTGATGTATAATAGTGAGCGATTTAGATAGAATTTATCTCTTTGTAGCTTTATCAACATGCCGCTCCTACGGAGCTATATACTTATGGTTGCCCATAGGCTACAAACATACCGCTCCTACGGAGCTGCTGATTTGGGGTTGGCTCAATACTGAAAAAAAGTTACCCCCTACAACTCCCCCTTTTCAGGGGGAGGGTTGATTTTACGTTTCTTTAGCACAGAATCCTCCTTCGGAGAGACTTTGCGGATATTAAAAAGCATTTTTATTACGCCTTTTCAGGGCTTGTTCAAGTTTTGCCCGTTTCGATGGGCTTCGCCCATCGTTGAGATATTACGCCGCTACGCGGCTTATCAGTATGTAATGTTATAGAGAACACTTAGGCTTACGGATACGCAAACATTCCCAAACCGGAGTTTGGAAATGAGGGGGAAACTCTGCTTAGGTTTTATAGCAATGAACTAATATTGCCTTTCGTGGAGTGCACTGACTTTGCCTGACTGCCCCTGCAGTTCAGTGCATGCATCAACATAGTTGATGCACTCCAACGAGAAGCTATCATAATAACCGCCGTTGGTGCTTCTTTCTGACTGCCATTTCTGTAGACTGACGACTGGAAAGCGCAGAGGTCTCCTTTGGAGAGACTTTGCGGATATTTAAAAGCATTTTTATTACGCCCTTTCAGGGCTTTTTCAAGTTTTGCCCGTTTCGATGGGCTTCGCCCATCGCTGAGATATTACGCCGCTACGCGGCTTATCAGTATGTAATGTTATAGAGAACACTTAGGCTTGCGGATACACAAACATTCCCAAACTGGAGTTTGGGAATGAGGGGGAACGCGGAGTTCTCTTTCGGGGAGGTTTGGAGGATATCAAAAAATTTGGTTTAAGTAATTTAAACAATAAATATGCTTAAAAGGGTATTAAACCACTAAAAAATATGACTTATATCATTTGTTTATTTGAGCGGTTTTGTTAATTTTGATAGATAATTTTTTTGAAAATAATCGGATAACAACAATAGTGGCTATAATAGGAATTCTCAAAGAGCCGGAAGGTGAAAACAGAGTCGTAGCGCTTCCGGAAATAGCAGCACAGTTGGTAAAGATGAATTTTCAGGTCCTTGTAGAAAGCGGCGCAGGCAGCAAAGCTTTTGCAAGTGATGAAGACTACAAAGCGCAGGGCGCGGAAATAGGCGATAAAGCCAAGGTGCTTTCTTCATCGGATATCATCCTCAGGATAAATTCACTTACAAAAGATGAGATCACAAAACTGAAAACAGGCTCGGTGGCATTTGCCATATTCCAGCCGTTCTTTAACCCGGAAACAGTAAAGCTGCTTTTGGATCAGAAGGTATCGGGCTTCAGCCTTGAAACCATTCCAAGAACAACACGCGCTCAGTCAATGGATGTACTTTCTTCACAGGCAACCGTAGCAGGTTACAAAGCTGTTTTGGTAGCCGCCGCGAACCTGCCTAAATTCTTCCCGATGTTCATGACTGCTGCCGGGAGTATTACTCCCGCAAAAGTGCTGATACTCGGCGCAGGAGTAGCGGGTCTGCAAGCAATAAGTACAGCCAGAAGGCTTGGCGGCGTTGTGGAAGCATTTGATACACGCAGCGCGGTTAAAGAAGAAGTGAATTCACTTGGCGCGAAGTTTGTTGAAGTTGAAGGCGCAAAGGATGATAAGGCAGCCGGCGGTTACGCAGTTGAGCAGACCGAAGAATTCAAAGCAAAACAAAGACAGGTCATACATGACCATGCTGTAAAATCTGATGTAATAATTACCACAGCGCAGATACCGGGCAGGAAAGCACCTGTACTGATCACAAAAGAAACAGTTGCTGCCATGAAGAAGGGCGCAGTAATTGTAGATCTTGCGGCATCCACAGGCGGTAACTGTGAGCTCAGTAAGAACGAAGAAACAATAGATGTTGACGGTGTAAAAATAATAGGTTCATCATTTTTGCCTTCAACCATCCCGTTTGACGCAAGCAAGATGTTCGGTAAGAACGTGCTTACTTTCTTAAAGCTCATTTTAAAAGAGGGGCAGATAAACCTGAACTTCGAAGATGACCTTGTGAAGGGCACCTGTATTACGCATAACGGTGAAATAGTTAACGAGAAATTAAAAGAGGTGGTTAAATAATGGAACAGCTATTAGCATTTCTTGGTGAGAACATCAGGTTTATTTACCTGCTGATCCTCATGGTTTTCCTTGGGATCGAGGTTATATCCCATGTTCCTTCGGTTCTGCACACTCCGCTGATGTCAGGGGCAAACGCTATACACGGTGTGGTAATTGTAGGAGCTATAATAGTAATGGGCAAGGCAGAGCCCGATAATTACCTCGCACTTGTGTTAGGCTTCATTTCGGTAATATTAGGTACATTAAATGTAGTAGGCGGATTTGTAGTAACAGACCGCATGCTTGAAATGTTTAAGAAGAAGAAGAAATGACATGGAAAAATATATATTAGATATAATTTATTTAATTGGTTCGGTTACCTTCATATTGGGTTTAAAAATGCTGAGCCATCCTGATAGCGCAAGAAAGGGCAACCTGATTGCGGCCTTTGGTATGACAATCGCTATTTTGGGAGCTATTTTCCTCGAAGGCGGAATTGGCAATCATTTATGGATATTTGGCGGTATCCTTATAGGCACCGTAGTTGGATGGATAGCCGCTAAACGGGTTAAAATGACAGCGATGCCGCAGATGGTATCGTTATTTAACGGAATGGGCGGCGCATGCGCGGCTGTTATTTCAATTGTAGAATATACCAAACACGATTTCAGCCATGGCGGAGCCGCAATGGTTGGAATCATAATGGCGGGATTGATAATCGGAACGGTATCATTTACAGGAAGTATGATAGCTTTCGGAAAGCTTAACGGCAATATTGGCGATAAAGTATTCCCGGGACAGAAATTCATTAATCTTGTAATATTGCTGGCAGCAGTCGGGCTTGCAACTTATCTTTCGATGCAGCCGATGGCAGATAACATGCTCCTTTACGTGGTGCTTGGTATAGCTGTACTTTACGGTGTAATGTTTGTAATGCCAATTGGCGGGGCAGATATGCCGGTAGTTATTTCCCTGTTAAACTCCTTTACGGGTGTCGCAGCTGCATTTGCCGGTTTTGTTTACAACAACCAGGTAATGTTAACAGGCGGTATTTTAGTAGGTTCAGCCGGTACGATATTAACCATTCTAATGTGTAAGGCAATGAACCGTTCGCTCTTTAATGTAATAGCGGGCGCATTCGGCACGGCCGGCGGCGCTTCAGGGGGTGATAAGCAGCAGGGTACTGTGAAAGAAATTTCAGCGCCTGACGCTGCTGTACTTCTTGCTTATTCAAAGAAAGTATTCATAGTTCCGGGTTACGGACTTGCTGTCGCGCAGGCGCAGCATATCTGCCATGAGCTGGAAAAACTGCTTGAGGAAAAAGGCGTTGAAGTTAAATACGCGATCCATCCTGTTGCGGGCAGAATGCCGGGTCACATGAACGTACTGCTTGCAGAAGCGGATGTGCCGTATGACAAGCTTCTGGAGATGGAGGACGCCAACAGTGAAATGCCGAATACAGATGTAAGCATAATTATCGGCGCAAACGATGTTGTCAATCCGGCCGCAAGGCATGACCAATCGAGTCCTATTTACGGAATGCCGATACTTGATGTGGATAAATCAGCTAACGTGATCATTATGAAACGCTCGATGGCAGCAGGATATGCGGGAATTGATAATGAGCTGTTCTATTACCCGAACAACCGCATGCTATTTGGAGATGCAAAAGCATCATTGCAGAAACTGGTGACGGAAGTGAAAGCTTTGTAAGAATTGATAAAGGGATACTTTTACAAGGGACGCTAATAGCGTCCCTTTTTTTATTGGAAAAATTAACCTGTTAAGCCATATTTTCGTTTTGACGCGGCGAAAAGTGAAAACTTTTTGGTAAGCCAATCTTTGTAAACGCAGTTTTCAGACTGTAGTTTTTTTATTTCAAGCCCGGCTTCAAATTTATCGGAACCCTCAGTTATAGATATAAGTCTTTTGGCGTACTTGTTGAAAGCCCGGTGGAAGGCTTTCCTTGAGGCCGGCATCATTTTATCGTTTCGCAGGAACTGGCTGTATGAATGGATAAGTTCAAGCGCAGCGGTTAAATTCCTTTCTTCATAGTAGATCCTTAATCTGAGGTTATAGATATCATACTTAAAAATGAACTGTGTAATATTAAGCGCGGCGATGGTTTCCAGCGCTTTGCCGTTTCTGCCGGAGGCATAGTAATAGAACGCCATTGCGAAACGCTTCATGTTTTCCCTTTCCCGGGGAATGATATCCTCAGAGAACCTGTTAATAACTCGAAGCAGCCAGGGCAGCTTTTTCATTTTAACCGCGTGAAGGACAATTGCACGGAACAATGTTACAGGTATGAACTCTGTCTTACTATCTTTATAGTGTCCATTTTCTAAAAAGGTAAAATATAAATTCAGCAATTCGATATTGTAATAATCCGGATTCTTACTGTACTTTGCTCCGAGAGTGCAGCAGTTAAGTAATTTTGAGTAATGCAAAGAGATTTCATCCCCGGCAAGGAGAGCAGAACACTTTTTTATCAGGCGACGATAAATTTGGTATTGTTCTATTTTGCCGGGTTTATGAAAAGCTTCAAGCATTGAAATGTATAGTTGTGATATAAAGTTGTATTTACTTTCTCTTTTTACCAGCCGGTATAAACCGGAATTACACAGATCCTTTATAGCGATATTTATTTCTTCAAATCTTTTTTCGCTAAATCTTTCGTCAAATACTAAAAGATTGCTGTAGTTTGCAGTGATTTCAAGGAATGAGAAGAGAAGGATATATTCTTCAGCAATTTTAAAATCATCTGTAATAGTAGATATGGTTTTTTTGTTTAATTGACTGCTGAATGTCATTCTAAGGTTAATATTCTGCACCTGAAGCTTATACTTTTCAAGAAAATATACAGAATCAATTCTTTCTGAGATACTGATTTCTTCTGTAAATTCCCTAAGTATTTTAGCAGAATTTTTGTGAAGTCCTCTTTGGGCAAGTTCTTGAATTTTTTCATGAACATTTTTTTTGTTCCTTAAAACTGATTCTACGGAAATAAACTCAACTGCCGCTTCATTAAGTGAAGAAAGCAAATCCCTCATCGTTCCCCCGTTATACTCCAAATCCGGGTAAACCACGCTGTATAAAGACTCTTTAGAGCAGTTAACATCTCTATATAACGGGTGAAACTTGATCAGTTCTTTATATAAAGAAAGCAGTGCTTTCCTGGTTGTGAAATAATCTGAATCCAGATATAATAAAAATCTTTTTTGTTCTTTTGGTGTAAATGATCTCAGAAGCTTAATGAGATCGTGGTTATAAAGCGGTTTATACTTCATAATATTCTGTAATATTTACTTCAAATGCTCTAACGAATGTAGTTAAAATTGCTTAAAATATCAATTAAATCAATGATTTAAGTAGTCCGAATTTGAATTATTCACTTCAAATGATATAACTTTTGCTTTATTAAACACCAAGTAAAAGCAATCATTGCTTATTCCGAAACTTAACAGGGAATAAGCCATGAAAAACATTTTAAAGAATTTTCGTTCGCTGGTTTTCACTTTAGTGTTTGCTTCTGCAATAACCGGAGTTTTTTATGATACAGCCTTTACGCATGAAATGAAAAGTATATTGGTGGAGCCCGGTTATAATGATATTTGCGACAGTTGTTATAAAATCTATATTTGGATTAATGGCGTACGCTGGGCACAGGTTTACAACCAGGACGGGATCATGGTAAATTTTTACGCAGAACCGGAAGAATAGAATCGAGTTAACATAAAATTAGTCACCACCCTCTAGCGCGTGAGAAAATCGAGGTGCGGGAGATAATTCTCCTGCGCTTCCCCTTAACGCTTTAGAGTAATTTTGTTCATATGGCAGGTTTTACATCAGAATTTCCACGCACTTCCTTATATATTTAATTTAGAAACTTTAATAGCGATATTTACATTAGGTTAGTTAAATGAGAAAACTTAAACTGTTAATATTGCAGGTTGCATTTGCTGTTGTATTATTGAATACTTTGGCAATATCGCAATGGTCAAAACTTAACACCACGGGAAATATTGAGCATTTAAAAAATGCGTCGGTGATATATGATCCTTCGGGTAACAGGATGATCGTTTACGGCGGCAGAAATGCCGCGGGTGAACCGACGAACAATATGTACAGCCTGAATCTGAACAGCAATGTTTGGTCTATAGTTACGCAGATTGGCGGCCCTATACCTTCGCCGAGATACACTCATAACGCGTACTATGATATTAACAGCAATTCTATGATAATCTGGTCAGGGCAGGGTATTGGCGGCTCTTTGTTTAATGATGTATGGAAATTCAGCTTCGCATCAAATACATGGAGTATTTTATGGGAAGACGGCAATATTACCAATGCTCCTGTAAGGAGATACGGAACTGCATCAATATATGAACCGGTATCTGGTAAAGTTACATCCTTTGCGGGATTCACATCAGGCGGCAGATTTGACGATACGTGGACTTTTGATGTAAACTCACGCACGTGGCAGGATAAGACCATCTCTCTTAGACCGCCAAAGCGCTGCCTGCACGCGGCAGTATATGCAAATGATCTTGGGAAAATGGTCATTTATGCCGGCCAGGATGATAACGGACTGCGTGATGATATATGGGAGTGCCAGCTTAGCAGTTATACCTGGAACAATATCACACCGGCGGTGAAACCGCCTGCGCGGTTCTGGAATTCAACGATATACTATAACGGAGGTAATATTATAATTTTCGGGGGACTCAGCACCGGCGCCAGAAATGATATGTGGAAATTCCGCATGGGAAGTAACTTATGGGAATTTATTGTTCAGGGCGCAGTTGTGCCTCCGGCCAGATGGGGTCACACGGGAATTTACATCCCCGAGCAGGACAGGATGATAATTTTCGGCGGCGAGGGTGATTCATTGTATAAAGATACATGGCAATATAATAATGTGAGTGTAATAGGGATAGAACCGATATCCAGTGAAGTACCGAATGATTTCAGTTTAGGGCAGAACTATCCGAATCCGTTCAATCCTGTTACGAATTTCGAATTTCGGATCGCTGATTTCGGATTTGTCAGAATTTCAGTGTATGATATCACGGGCAAAGAAATAGAGGTTTTGGCTGAATCTGAAATGAAACCGGGGACTTATAAGGTTAGCTGGGATGCAAAAGATCATCCAAGCGGAGTGTATTATTACAAAATGAGTTCACGGAGTTTTACAGAAACAAAAAAGATGGTGCTTGTAAGGTGACGCAAAGCTGTAAGTTGTTTTAAAATATAAGTATTAACGTAAAAGTCGGGCTGCAAACCCGGCTATTTTTTTGATTGCTAAGCGTAAGATTTTTGAGTATTTTTGTAGTTTGAGCCAATTTTAGCATATACTTAACATATAGATAATAAAGGGAAAGCGAATTAAATTATGTCAAACGGCAGAATAGAGAAAATAAGGGATATCTTAACGGAATTGGATCTGGATGCACTTTACATCACTCACATTCCAAATATAAGGTACTTAAGCGGATTTTCGGGTTCATCGGCTTACATAATAATTACAAAAGAGAAAAATTATTTTTATACTGATTTCAGGTACCAGTCACAATCACATGAGCAGGTAAAGGACTATGAGATAGCGGTAAATTTTTCGCCTGCTGTGAATATTAAAGAAACAATGCTGAATGAGAAATTCAGTAGAGTGGGATTTGAATCAACTCACATAACAATACACCAGCTGCATTTGCTTAAGGAATCACTACCCGCGATAGAGTTTGTAAGCGTGCCGGAGAGGATTGAAAAGCTGACAATGATAAAGACGGCTGAGGAAGTTTCAAAAATAAAGAAGGCGTGTGAGATAACAGATAAGGTATTTGATAAACTGCTGGAGATAATTAAGCCGGGAATGAAGGAAAGCGAAGTATCAGCGGAAATTTCTTACTGGCATAAAAAATACGGAGCTGAGAAGGATTCATTTGATCCGATAGTAGCCAGCGGCTGGCGCGGAGCGCTTCCGCATGGTATGGCAAGCCAAAAGGTAATTGAAGCAGGTGAACTTGTAACACTGGATTTTGGCTGTATTTATGAAGGATTCTGCAGCGATATGACAAGGACAATAGCAGTTGGTAAGCCAAAGAGCGATGAAATGGTTAAGATATATGATGTTGTGCTTCACTCGCAAATACTTGCGGTAGATGCAGCGAAAGCCGGGATCAAAACCAGGGAGCTGGATTCAATTGCCCGGAAGTATATCAATGATAACGGGTATGAAGGTAAGTTTGGTCATGGGTTGGGTCACGGGTTAGGTATTGAAGTGCATGAAATGCCGAGCGTAAGCCAGAGGATGGATATAGAGATTCCCGCAAATGTTGTTTTTACCATTGAGCCGGGCATTTACATTGAAGGATTGGGCGGCGTTAGAATTGAAGATGATGTATTCACCAAAGAGGGCGGCCGTGATGTACTTAATGCTTCACCGAAGGAATTGATCATTATTTAATTGTTTCACCAAAGGCGCATTGACTCATTCAATGCACTTCACAGAGAAGCAAAGGCAAAGGCGCATTGACTCAGTCAATGCACTCCAAAGAGAAGCAGAAGCAAAAGAAATTAAAACATCGGGCAATTCGATGCAGGAAATAAGAAAGTATAATTGAAAAAAGTTTTAGTAATAACACATGATTTTCCGCCTTTGGGCAAGGGCAGCGTATTGAGGCCGTTGAAGTTTTCCAAGTATTTCAGGTTATATGGCTGGGAGCCTGTTGTATTGACCTCAACCCCTAAGACATATTACTTCAAAGATGACAGTTTATTGCAGGAAGTTGAATCACTGGGAATACAGGTTTACAGAACGCCGGGCTCAGGTAATAACCTGCTTACAGGCAGGAAGCTGAAGGATCTGCCCAATGAAGGCTCGAGGAAATTAAAGCGCAACATCAGCCGCTACCGCAAACAGCCGGATGAACACAGAAGCTGGATAAGTAAAGCTGTTAAGCTTGGCAAAGAAATTATTGAATCACATAAAATTGAAATAATTTACGCAACGGGTCCATCATTCACCGCGCTAATTGCAGCCGGTGAGTTGAAAGAGAAGTATAAGATTCCCCTTGTAACTGATTACCAAGATTCATGGCTGCACTCACCAAGCGCATATTATCCGATGGGATATCACCGCCTGCGTAATATGAAGCTTGAGCAGGAGGTCATTAAGGTAACCGATGAAATTATCACCACCAACCGAAGGATCAAGGAATACCTTATAGAAGAGTATGATTACCTGAGGCATGATGATATTAACATTATACATCATGGATATGATATTGATGACCTGAATCTTGCGGCGCAGGGTCCACTGCCCGAAAAACCAAAAATGCGTTTTACAACATCGGGGAATTTCTTCGACCTTGTGACGCCAAAATATTTCTTTGAAGGCATGCGCCTTGCATTTGAAAAGAAGCCTGAAATGCGCGGAAAGATTGAAGCGTGTTTCATAGGGGGGCTCTCGAAGGAAAATTTAAAGCTTATACAGAAAAACAATGTTTCGGATGCAGTAGTAAATCCCGGGTATGTTAGCCATATAGACTCGCTAAGATACCTGATGGCAAGTGATGTGTTATGGTTTATGATAGATAAGGGAGTTGGCTCAGAAGTGATTGCGCCGGTAAGACTTGCTGAATATTTTGGCGTACGCAAACCAATACTCGCCTGCACGCCTGACGGCGCTGCGAAGCAGCTTCTGCGTGATTATGACGCTGTAAGGATATGCGAGCCCGATGAACCGGAGGATATTGCTAAATTGATAATCGAGTATTACGAGCTGTATCAACAGAGAATGATGCCTATTGCCAATGAGGAAATAGTTAAGAAATTCAATATTAAGAACCTGACTTATGACCTGGTGCGGTATTTTGAGTTTCTGCGGGATATACCGCCGGAGTTTGGTATCAGGAAGGCGAAGCCTGCTGTTGGGAATGAGTATTAGATTTGGCTTTAGAGTGTGAAGATGTACATTTCCCGAATCACATTCTGTTCCCATACGTACTATAAACAACCTTACTAAAAATGTTCTGTTACTTTCTTTTGAGCGATCAAAAGAAAGTAACCAAAGAAAAATCGCCCGCTGCTGAAAATTACCTGAAATTATTTTCGCTTTACAGGAAAATAACTCGTCACGCATGATGCGCACCATTGGTGCGATTTGCGTGACTCAAACAAATTTTCCTGTGTTGATTCTGCTCAAATAATTTCCTTGACTGCTTACGCAGTCAGACGGTAATTTTCAAAGGCGGGTTTAAATCAAAAACTGGATTATGGTGTTAGGAGTTGTTATTGAATTCTATTTTGACATTTGAGCTTTGGAATTTGGCATTTTATTCATTTCCCTCCATACTCTTGTATATCCGTTCAATTATCTCAACGGTTTTCATTCCTTCGTAGGCGTTGGCGGCGATTGTGCCGCCTTTGGTCAATACATCAAGTACGTTTTCATAGACTTTTTCGTGGTTGCTCATTGAGCCCTGATAGAAACCGTAATCATTTGCGGGCCGCGAAGCGGGGAGTCCCGTTATTTCAAAGCCATCTATTGACTGGTATTCCAGTACATTTAAATACTGACCGCCTATCTTGACTGTTCCTTTTTCACCAAATACTGTGATTGAGCCTTCCATGTTCTGCTTGTGGCTGTTTACGGTGTAGTTAATAGTGCATAAAGCGCCGTTTTCAAATTCGCCGATAACAACCCCCGTATCTTCAAATTCCACGAGTTCGTTATGAATAAAATTTCTGCCAATTCCGTTAAGCGTTTTAAAATCACCGATCAGCCAGTAGAGCAGATCAATGAAATGCGAAAATTGCGTGAATAGCGTTCCGCCATCAATTGCTTTTTTACCCTTCCAGTCCGATTGCCTGTAGTATTCATCGTTGCGGTTCCAGAAGCAATTCAGCTCCACGTTCAGTAACTTTCCGAGTTTCCCGGAATCAATAACTTCCTTTAGTGCGGCAACGGGAGGATTGAAGCGGTTCTGTTTAACTATAAAAAGATCTTTGCCTGATTTATCGGCTTCTATCATCATCCTTTTGCAATCGCTTACGCTGATAGCCATAGGTTTTTCGCACAGTACGTTCTTTCCGGCTTTGAGCGCAAGTATTGTATGCTCTGTATGAAATGAGTTTGGAGTGCAGATTGAAACAACATCAATGTTGTTTTCATTTTTAAGGAGTTCTTCGATCGCATTGTAGGGATCGGCTGAATATTTTTCGGCAAAATCGTTCGCGCGTTCGGGTTTTATATCACATACCGCGGAGAGTTCAGCAATGTTGTTTATTATTTCTGCGTGTCTTGCTGCTATTCTGCCGCAGCCTATTATTGCAAATTTGAGTTTATTCAATAAAAATAATGTTTTGTTGTTGTTGGTCAAAAAGACCAGCAACGGGAAAGAATGTACTTAAGTTACTGCGTTCCCAAACTGAAGTTTGTCCGATGGACTCCTTTGGAGGGAACGAGGTTATTTTGTTGTTTGTATAGTGACCGAAAACGTGATTATACTTTCCCAAACTGGAGTTTGGGAAAGAGATAGATTACACTTATTATGCAAATATCCCGAAAAAGAAGGGGTATTTCAAGTTAAAATACTTTGTCATGCTGAACTCTTAACTTCTGTGGTGTGTTGTTTCAACATTAGTTTTAACAGATTCCCAAACTGGAGTTTGGGAATCAGGGGGAGACCTGGGTATTTGAAAAAACTAATCGTGCCACGAATATATATATAGTTATATACTGTAGTTTAAAAAAAGTAATATCATCTCTGGAAATCTTTTCAAACTATTATTCGTGGCACGAATATTTTCTAAAATAAGTTTCTTTATTCATATTTCAATGACTTCACCCATGCAACGTATTCTGCATCAAGCTCGTTTATGGATTTACCCGTGATCTTTTCCATTTGTTTTATTCCGGTGTTGTCATCGTTATAGGAATCACGGAAGTTTTGGTAATATTTTTTCAGCAGACCCTGTTCCTGCATGTACATACATAAGTAGCGGGCTTGAGAATAATTCACGTCGCTTCCATCGCCGTAAAATTCTTCCCAATTGGTTTTCATTAATCGTTCAATTGACTTATAACTCTTATCAGCAATCGCATCCTGCAGCGCCGGCAGGCGCCAGTTAACGTAGCCGAGGATAGTTTTGTTGTTAAGCGAACAGCGTTCGTACAGCGAGCCAAGTCCTTCGTTGAACCATGACGGGATATCGGGGAAATCGTAGCGTGCAAGCGCGTGTGTCATTTCATGCACCAGTGTGCCGGTTCCGGTGTTGATATTCATTAACATAGTTTTTTCTGAGGGCTTGTAGTAACCATATTTGGAAAGGTCATCATCATCATAAAGCGATTTAGCCCAATAACGGTATGTTTTGTCATCTTTGAAAAGGAAAATAGTTGTTGCCTCTGTGGGTTTAGTGTGAAAGTAGTCATTGTAGAAGCAATCAACAGCGCGGTCGATCGTCTGGGTTAGTATCTTTTCAGTTTCAGCTTCGTTAAGGTTACTTGCAATAACAAAGTATGAATGTTCTTTCACAATGAAATCACTAGTAAGCTTGCCGGTAAGCTCATTTATTCTGCTTGTGAAATTGATCACAACGCTATCGCCGGTAACCGGCTTTACGGCAGCGGAATTTTCTTTGGTGCTTCCTGCAGAATTTTCAGCAGGTCTGCAATCTGAAACAAGAAATATGAGCATTGAGTAAATTAAAATCTTTTTCATTGGCTTGAAGTGTTAAGTATATACAAGTATGTAAACTGTTAAAAGTGTCAGGTGTTCCCGCTAACGAGTGTTAGGTAAAATGCATAAAATGTACTTCAATTTACAAATATTTACACCTAATTATGGAAAATTTTATCATATTATATAGTAACTATTTTGGGTAATTTATAAAAATAGTATTGCTTGAAATAGTGCATTAATTTCATTAACTTAATGAACTAAAAATACGAGAAATTATTGAAAAAAGATAACTCCAAAAAAGAGGCAGAAATTAAAAAAGAGGCAGATATAAATAAATCAGCAGAAATAAAAAGCGAGGCAGAAATATTGAATCCTGAAAATATAGAGCCCACAGAAGCCCCTGAAAATGATGAATATACTGAAGGAGAAGATAATCCTTTAGATGAGCTGAGCCCGGCCGAATTAGACGCGAGAAAGCGCGATTTTGAAATGGAAGCCGTTCCGCATATGAAGCTGCTGTTTAATTACGCGCAAAGAATGACCGGTGACCAGCTGGAAGCAGATGACCTGGTACAGGATACCTATATGCGCGCATTCAGGTTCTTCCACAAGTTTGAGCGTGGAACTAACTGTAAAGCGTGGTTGTTCAGGATAATGAAGAATTGTTATATCAACAAGTACCGTAAGACGAAGAAAGAGCCATCAAAAGTTGATTATGAAGATGTACAGAACTTTTACGATTCAATAAGAGATGATGTAGTTGATCCGAACGATCTTGAACACAAGGTGTTCAGCAACCTGCTTGATGATGAATTAATGAACGCTCTCAATTCATTGCAGGATGATTATAAAACGGTTGTAATACTGTGCGACCTTGAAGGATTAAGCTATGAAGAAATAGCTGAGTTCCTTGATGTGCCGATAGGCACGGTAAGAAGCCGCCTTCACAGAGGAAGAAAAATATTACAGAAAAAGCTTCAGGACTATGCAAGGTCGAGAGGCTATTCGGTTGAATCAATGGCGTAGGTCTTTTAAACCAGCATTCATTTTTTTAAACCGGAATTAGACGGAGAAAATTGTTATTATCAAAAACCATCAAATACTATGCCTATGGGTCTAAATACTACTACTTTTAACATAGATGAGTTAATTTCATCCTATGCAGATAACCAAATAACAGATCCAGATTTAAAGAAACAAATAGAAGACCTTTTAAGCAAAGATCAGAAACTGAGCGCTAAATACAAAGCTGAAGTTCTGACCAAAGATCTTTTACGGACAAGGTTACCTGAAGTCGAGCTTCCTTCCGCTACTTATCAGAGAGTAATGCTTTCAATTGACAGCATGATAGCGGATTCTAAAAAAAAATACAATACAGCTGTTAGCCATCAGGGTAATTTAGCTGCCGCCGAAACCGAATATCCCACATTCTGGCAATCATTAAAACAGGCATTCACCGAAAAATTCATTGGTGTGCCCAGGTACGCATTTGCAGTACTTGCATTTGTAGTTATCGGGGGCCTGGTTGTATTTTCAGGCGGAAAGAAAACCCGCAATCCCTATATTTTAGCCGGTACAGAATCCAGTATAATGGTACAGGCTGTAAACAGTTTCAACAAAGTTCTTAAGGGTGATGTTAAGCCGCAATTAACTTCCAGCAATGCCGCTGAGGTTGAGAAATTTGTAATGGAAAAAGCGCATTTTGATCCTTACGTTCCCGAGATAGAAGATTACAAGATCTCAGGGGTAGTATGTAATGAATATAAAGGTCAAGAACTGGCGCATATAATATACAAAAATAATGACGGTTCCGTAATTTATATTATGCAGGTCCCGATATCTGCTATGCATAAAAAGAATCTGGAGCTGCCAGACGATGTACAGAATGAAATAGTGAAGGCCAAATATTACATGTGTGATGAAGTTGATGAAAACGATTGTACTATGACCCTGTGGTACAAGGAAGATAATGTTTGCGCATCAGTAACTACTATGCCCAAACAGGAAATGTACACAACTTTCACCAGGTTTAATAAATAATCAATTAAAGAAATAACTTAATGCAAAGGTTAATTTTAGTTTTAATTATAGCAGCGGCAGTATCGTTCAACTGCTCTGAAAAGAAGGATTCAACGGATGTAAAATACCCGGATAACAAACAGAATACTGAGCAGAACACACAGCAGCAGACACAGAAACAGGATACTAAGCCGGCTTCAGGCAGTTCATTTGTTGTGAAAGATGTTGATAAGGATGTTGCCAAAGATAAGATGGTTGATTTTAAATGGGATGAGAACGGCAAGGAAATGAAGCTTTCAGATTATAAAGGAAAAGTAATTTTGCTGAATTTCTGGGCAACATGGTGTCCGCCATGCAGAAAAGAGCTGCCGGATCTTTCAACAATTTCAAATGAACTGAAAGACAAGGATTTCAAGATGATAGGTGTTTCGGTGGATGATAACCAGGATGTATTGAACAGTTTTCTGAAGACGAATAATCTTTCATACACTGTGGTGTTTGAACCAAATGAGCTTGTAGCCAAGTATATGACAGCGGCGGGTCAGAACCAAAACGTGGTTCCCCAAACCTACATAATAGATAAGAATGGTAAGGTTGTTGAGGCAATAATGGGTTCCAGAAGCAAAGCGGATTTTTTGAGTATAATTAGTAAGTATTTGTAAGAGATAAATTTGTATATGGTTGTTGGTGTCAACACCAACAACGGGGAAATAGAGACAAATTTTGATTCGTATTAGAAGCCGACTCATGTTATGAGTCGGCTTTTTTATTTATAGTCGTAGGTGAAATTAATACAAAAAAAATCAGGTATGCAAGTCATGCAACACCAACAACTGATAAAAATCAAAATTTGAAAACGTGATTAATCACTCATAAAAAAATGTTTAGTTTTATTATATATATACAATGGACTATTTAAATTTGGTATTTTGAGACTTAAAGAATAATTCTCAATGTAGCGAATTTCAGGTAATGGTTTATCTCCGGTATCATATTTGGTGTAATACGGCCTGTAACTGAATCCTTTTTCTATATTTATTGAAGTCTTATTTTCAAGGTTTATAATTGTTAGAAAACCTAGACTATCAGGATAAAACCTGTTTACTTTTTTATACTCTTCAATTGAGGTTATTAATTTCTTACCATAAACAAAATTAAGATTTATAAGTCTACCTTTATAAAAAGGAATTATTAATATTAAATAAAGTCCTATTCCAGCCAATATTAACATGACAAATAATTTCTTCATGTTATTATTCCGTAGTTTATAGACTAAAAAACAAAATATAACAATTATAAAAAAGTATAATACTATTTGTGAGTCTAAGTAAAGGCTGTTAATGAAACCTCCCCATGAAAGATACAGGTCTCGAATTAAATAATTATATATCGTTTGCATAAATTGATTCAGTGGTAGTTAGAATTCATATAACTTAAATCTAAAAATGTTCATTTTCAATTCAAGTTATTGTATAATTTCTACGCCGTTGTTGGTCTTTTGACCAACGACAGATTTCAAATTATATTTAGACGTTGGTGAGAACACCAACGTCGGCGAAAAGTTGTTGGTGAACTTAGAAACAAGTCAAGCAACACCAACAACGGGGGAATGAGAGTGAGCGATTTTATTACGCCCCGATGGGGCTCCGGGTTTCAGTTCGTGTATTCCGATGGGCTTTGCCCATCGCTAAGATATTTTCGCCCTTTCAGGGCTGCTGATTCTATGCCGTCGTTGGACTTTTGGCCAACGACAGATTCATTATTATATTTAGATGTTGGTGAAAACACCAAAGTCGGCGAAGAACTAGGAAATAACATCCGGTTTCTTCTGTGAGAGGGTCCAGCATCTGCCGATATATTCGGCAAATTTTATGTATATTTGTATGCAGAGTATCAATTATATAATTGAGATTGAGCTAAAAATTTAGTAAATTTAACAGTTTATTTGTAATTATTGCATCAAAATTACCTGATTTAATAAATAAACACCGGCCCGGATGGTGAAATTGGTATACACGCTGTGTTCAGGGCGCAGTTCCGGTTACGGAGTGCGAGTTCGAGTCTCGCTCCGGGCACTATAAAATAAAATAAAATTGAATGTCCAGTGCAATCAGGAAGAAATGGACAATATCAAGCGCAGCAGATGAAGAAAAGGTTAATAATCTATCTCAGGAGATAAACGTACCCGCCTCTTTAGCCGGAATACTGGTTGAGAGGAAAATACACTCACGCGCTGATGCGAAGAAATTTTTCGTCCATGATTTAAAAAATCTCTATGACCCGTTCCTTATGAAAGGAATGGAAACCGCTTCCGAAAGGATCATAGAGGTTATAAAGAACAAAGAAAAGATCCTTATCTTTGGAGATTATGATGTGGATGGCACTTCAGGTGTTTCCATGTTTCATACATTCCTTAGAGATCTTGGTGTACCCAACGAAGTATTCATTCCAGACAGGTTTACAGACGGATACGGTCTTTCAAACACAGGCATAGACCATGCGAATTCGCTTGGCATAAAACTGATTGTTGCTATAGATTGCGGAATTACCGCGGTTGATAAGGTTGATTATGCCAATTCACTTGGCATTGATATGATAATCTGTGACCATCACCAGCCGCCGGCAACACTGCCAAATGCATATGCCATTTTGGATGCGCTGCAGCCGGACTGCAATTATCCTTTTAAGAGTCTGTGCGGTACCGGTGTAGCCTTTAAATTAATACAGGCAGTTTGCCAGAAGCTTGAGCTTAATGCCTGGCAGGCACTGCTTGATTTTGTAGCAGTGGCAACAGCCGCAGACATGGTTCCCGTAATAGACGAGAACAGAACTCTTATAAGCTATGGATTTAAGCAGATCTTAAACAATCCAAGACCCAGCTTCGCGACAATATTCAAAAACTCCAGTTTAAAGCTTGAACATATTACAACTTCAAATGTTGTGTTCACAATCGGTCCAAGGATTAACGCTGTAGGCAGGCTTGGCGACGCAACGCGCGCGGTAAAATTCTTAACCAGCAGATCAATAGCAGAGGCTGAGGAATTAATGAGCGTACTTGAAAAAGAAAATTCAAACCGCAAAAAAATTGACAGCGAAATATATCTGCAGGCGCAAAGCTCATACGAAAATTATAAGATCGAGACAATTAACAGCGAGGCTAAAGATGATGTAGCTATAGTGCTGCATAATCCTGAGTGGCATCCTGGGGTGCTTGGTATAATTGCATCAAGGATGGTTGAAAAGTATTACAGACCGTCAATTATTCTAACCACCTTTAACGGATACGCAAAAGGTTCGGCACGCAGCATTAACAATTTCAATATTTACGAAGCTATTAAGCGAACATCAGAGGAATGCGGAGCGGTTGTACAGTTCGGCGGTCACTTTCATGCTGCGGGTATTGAAATTGAAATTGAAAAGGTTGAGGAATTCAGAAATACATTTAACAGGATAGCAAAGACCATTATAAATGATACATTGAACGGCAAGGAAATGCTTGTTCCTGAAATTAAGGTTGATGCTGAGATCGATGTATCAGAAGTTAACCAGAGGTTTGTGAAGATATTGAGTCATTTTGAACCCTTCGGTCCCGGCAACATGACGCCGGTATTTTTGACGAGGGATCTTGTGATAGTTGGCGACCCTAAGACATATAATGGTTCAACTACGGTGTTTAAGGTGAGGAAGGCTACGCAAAACGGCAACAGGTTTGATAATTACAGCTTCGATTGTGTATATTACCAGTCACCTGATCTTGATGAGACTTCACGCTATCATTTAAGAACAGGAACGAAACTTGATATTATTTATTCCGTAGAAGAAAATCACTGGAACGGCAATACGAAGACTCAGTTCAGGATAAGGGATCTTAAGATCAATTAGCTTAAGGCAAAAGGTATCCGTCGAAGCCGGATTTCAATCAAGCTTCGCTTGATTTCAAAAAAGCAAAAGGCAAAAATAGAAGCAGGAAACATTTTAAATTAAGTAAGTTTAATATATTATTATAGTATAGTATGTCAGGACATTCGAAGTGGTCAACAATAAAGAGGAAAAAGGGCGCAATTGACGCGGCCCGCGGTAAGGTATTTACCAAGATAATCAAGGAAATCACTGTAGCGGCAAGGATAGGCGGCGGAGATATAGAGGCTAATCCGCGTTTAAGGCTGGCGGTTAACAGCGCAAAATCCAACAATATGCCCGCTGATAATATTACACGTGCCATTAAAAAGGGTACGGGCGAGCTTGAAGGTGTAAGTTATGATGAAATAACATATGAAGGTTACGGTCCGGGTGGTGTTGCGCTGATAATTGAATCGATGACCGATAACAGGAATCGTACTGTTGCTGAGCTTCGCCACCTGCTTTCCAAACACGGAGGTAATTTGGCTGAATCAGGCGCGGTAAGCTGGAATTTTGAACGCAAGGGTGTTATTACTGTTGCCAAGGGTACATATACGGAAGATGACCTGATGAATGTGATACTAGAGGCAGGGGCAGATGATATGGAAGGCGCGGATGATTTTTTTGAAGTGACTGCATCACTTGAGAATTTTGAAACTGTTCGGAAAGCTATTGAAGCTTCGGCATTGAATGGCGCGAAAATTGAAAGCGCATCTCTGCAATATGTACCAAAACAAACCACAAAAGTTGAAGGAAGCGCAGCTGAATCAACAATGAAACTGATTGGCGTAATTGAAGATAATGATGACGTTCAGAATGTATATACCAATGCTGATATTGATGAAAAAGTAATGGAAGAGTTTGGATGAGGATGTCAGACGTGAAACGTGATCCCGCCGAGGCGGGACTGCAAAATCACTGTTTGATTTTTTGAACGTGAGCTGTGAAGATGTTATAAATATAAGTGTACTATTCATTACCGGTTATTTAAAAGTAAATGATAATTTTAGGAGTTGATCCCGGAACGCTTTTTACCGGCTACGCCGTTTTAAGCGGAGTAAATGAAAAGCTTGAGCTTCTGAGTTATGATGTAATTAAGATTCCCGCCAAAAATAAACTGCCTTTACGCTTAAAACAAATTTATGATTCGCTGGTAGATGTGATAGAAGAATATAAACCGGATGAGTTTGCCATAGAAACCGCGTTTTACGGAAAAAATGTGCAATCAACCCTGAAACTGGGTCATGCAAGGGGAGTATCAATTCTTGCTGCCGTAAATAAACAGATACCCACAACGGAATACTCGCCCCGTGAGGTTAAGAAATCGGTATCGGGACTTGGCGCGGCATCAAAAGACCAGGTAAGGTTTATGGTTTGCAGTATTCTGAAACTCAAAGCAGATACACTGCCGAAGAGCGCGGATATATCAGATGCTATTGCAGTGGCATTGTGCCACCACAATAAATTGCTTGGCGGGGGAGTTAAGAATAGCAAAAGCAATTCGTGGGAATCTTACGTTAAGGAAAATCCCAAAAAGGTGAAGATACAAAGCAGAAAATAAATTACAGATGATAGACTATATAAAAGGAAAACTCATCAGCAAGAAGGTTACATCGATTGTAATCGAGGCGGGGGGGCTTGGGTACAGTATAAGTACAACGGCGGGAGCAACTGAGAGGATCGGTAATACAGGTGATGAGGTCAATATTTCTGTGCACCTGCATATAAAAGATAACCCGTTTTCTGTGATGCTGTACGGCTTTCAGGATGAAAACGAAAGGGAATGCTTCAGGCAGATAATATCGGTATCGGGTATAGGTCCGAAGACTGCACTTGGAATACTTTCAGCAATAAAATATACTGAGCTTATTGATATGATATCACGGGGTAATTACACGCCGCTGACGGCAATACCGGGAGTAGGCAAAAAAACAGCGGAGCGGCTTGCGATGGAACTGAAGGATAAAATAGGAAAAATAGAACCTGAGCAGGGAAGTGTTGTAATGAACCAGGGAAAGCTGGGAGAATTAAGCAAGGCGTCTGAGGTAATATCCGCGTTAATGGTATTGGGTTACAACAGGCTTGAAGCCGATAAGATGGTGAAATCAGTTTCAACAAGAAAGGATTTTATGGACCTGCTGCCTGAGGAGATAATCAGGGAAATTTTAAGAGGGAAATGAAGAAAAAAGTAAATATAGTAATTGACGCATTAATAAATTCCATTAGAAATATAGTAAGCGGCGAGGTTTTTGATACAGTTGTGATAAAAGTCGCAGAGAGTGATTTTAAATTTCTGAAAAAAGGATGGGCATTTAACTGGATTCAAGAATCAAAGGATTATAGTGTCTATAAATTGACTACAAGGGAAAATCCGGAAATTATTCAGGGTTTGGTGAGTATTAGAAAAAATGTTGATCACATTTTTATTAATTTGATTGAAAATGCATCATTTAACATTGGGAAAAATAGAGTATATGAGGGAGTAGCAGGTAATTTGTTTGCTTTTGCATGTAAATTTTCAATGGATTCGGGCTATTTGGGCAATGTTTCTTTCGTTGCAAAAACGAATTTAATTTCGCATTATGAAGAAACAATAGGGGCTAGAAGATTTGGCACGAGTAATATTATGGCAATTGACTATTTTGCAGCTCAACAATTAATTCAAAAGTATTTCAAGGAGAATTTGTGATGGGATTCATTAAGGAACCTGAAGGTATAACTTTTTATGTCGAAAACAGGGAATTAACAGCCAAAGAGAAAAAAATACTTTCTGATTTTTTTGCACTGCAAAATAAAAAAGCGCTAAAAAGCATCGAAGTCAGAAATGAAAGAAAGAAGAATATCAGGAAAAGAATAAGTAAGAAAAAAAAATTAACTTAATCTGAATTTATTCCATTGTATTGAGAATTTGACTCTACCCTTCAAACTCTGTCTTTTCAATTTCCTCGATCGGAATCGGGTAATTTCCACTAAAGCAGGCATCACAGTAACCTACTTTTTCTCCATGTTTATTCACACCCTGCGGCACAGAATCATGCAGCTTTTCGAGTGATAGATACTCCACAGAATTTACATCAAGATATTCCCTGATCTTTTCAAGATCCTCGCCGCATTGATTTGCGATAAGCTCACCTTTAGAGGGAAAATCCATTCCGTAATAGCACGGTGAAATGATCGGTGGTGAAGTAATTCTTAAGTGAATTTCTTTTGGACCCGCTTCTTTTACCAGTCTTACAAGCTGTCTTGCAGTGGTTCCCCTTACAATAGAATCATCAACTATAACAACGATCCTGTCTTTCAGAACTGATTTTACCGTGTTGAATTTTGATTTAACCTTAATTTCGCGGTTATCCTGTCCCGGCTGTATGAATGTTCTTCCGATGTAATGGCTGCGGATGAGACCAAGCTCAAGCTTAACATAGGGATTACTTTTAATTGTTTCGGTAACGTATCCAAGCGCAGCTGTGTTGCTGGAATCAGGTACGCTAATGACCACAACTTTTTTATCTTCGATGTTAGCTTTGGGCGCAGGTTTTTCCAGCGACAGGTTTTTACCAAGCTTTCTGCGGACCTTATCTACAGTATGCCCGAATATTGTTGAATCAGGGCGTGAGAAATACACATACTCAAAAATACAGTGCTTGGTTTCGGGTTTTTTATCTATGAAGAATGATTTTACTTCCCCGGTTCTTATGACTTCGTCATCGATCTGAATAACTTCTCCGGCTTTAAGATCCCTGACATAATCAGCGTTAATAATATCGAATGCGCATGTTTCAGAAGCGAAAACGAAACTGGAGCCCAGTTTCGCCATGGAAAGCGGCCTTACGGCGTAGGGATCCCGGATAGCGAACAGCTTGTCATCGGTCAAAAGTATAATTGAATAAGCTCCGGTTATCTGCCTTGCAGCATCGAGTATCTTATCTATCATTTCAGTCTGACGAGAGCGCGCAATGAGATGCAGAAAAATTTCGCTGTCGGTAGAAGTCTGGAAGAGCGTACCTTCGTTCTGCAGCTTTTGGCGAAGCTGCCGCGTGTTGGTAAAATTACCGTTATGTGAAAGCGCTAAGTGACCTTCTTTAAAATTGACTTTAAAAGGCTGAATATTCGCGCGGCTATCAGAAGCGCCGGTTGTGGAATAGCGGTTATGACCAATTGCGGCAGAACCTTTCAGAACATTTGTCAGAGTATTTTTGCCTGAAAAGACATTCAGCGCGATACCGTGGCCTTTGTGAATATTAAATCTGTATTTGCCGTTTTCAAGTTTTTCTGAGGCGCAAATACCCGATGCTTCCTGTCCGCGGTGCTGCTGCGAGTGCAGTCCGTAATAGGTCATAACAGCCGCCTGCGGGTGGTCATAGATCCCGAATATTGCACAGTTACTGTGCGGTTTATCTTCGCCATCAAAATCATTTGGATCTGAATCCAAGCCTTTGGAGTTGCTCAATTTATTTTCCAATATTATAGGTAAATTTATATTATTCTTATATGATTTGAAAATATCCAGCCTCTTGAAGCGGTCCAGCACTCAACCCTGTAAATTCCGGGCAGATTAACATCCCATGCGGCATTCATGCCCTTACTCTCGCTGAACAGATTTCCGTTATGGATCAGCCTGATCTCACACTCTTTGGGAACAAGCGCGCGCAGGATAACATTTTCGCCATTTGCTGAAATTGTATCGCCCATGTTACATGTGATACCCCTGAATTCCGCGTAAAACCTGAAACCCCGCGCGTTACCGTTATTAAAATTGGCAACGAAACATTTTCCCTTTCTTAAGGCTTCAAGTATCCCGGCTTTATCCTTTTCAAATGCTGCCTGGTTATTTTTAGAGATCTCCGCATCAAGCAAAACATGTGTTCTGATAGATTTAAAAAGAACCTTGTACGCAAATATTTCAACCTCAAAAAAGCCTAAAACGTTCTGTTTGAGCGCATGCGCGTCAACTCCGCCAATGCCCGTTACATGTCTTTTCATTGCGGCATCATCCCATCTTTTCAGGGTTTTAGCAGGCGGAGCAATAACTGATCTTAGCGGATGCAGGAAGCGGTCTATTTTGTTGCCTTCATCCATCCCCTCGATCCATTCGCTCATGTGATTCCAAATTTCGATACCTGTATAATCATCGGTTTCTTCTATCCACGGATATGAGGGATGTTCAGGCAGGTGAGAGCGTTCCTCATCCGGGTGCGCCAGAAAACCAATACCGCCTTTATCTTTGATCTCTTTCACATATTCTTTTGCGGAAAGTTTGCAGCCAAGCTCTCCGTTGCCAAGCTCTCTGTAAGTACCGATAACTTCATCAATACCAAACGTAAGATAATGGTTGCGGTTAGACATATCATTCACTTCATAACCAATTAAGACCATAACTCCATTAAGCCATTTTTCGTAACCATCTTCTTTTGGCTTAAGCGTGTTGTGATCGGACATTAAAATGAAATCGAGATCTGAATCAAAAGCCGCTTTGGCGATATCTTCAATCTTCCCGGTTCCATCTGAATAAACAGAATGAATATGAACAGCGCCTGTATATTCGAACATTAATTGAAATATAATTGGTTGAAGTACAAAAATAGCTTTTAAAGAAACTAATATAAATGTATTATTGCATATCCAAGAGTTACAGGTGAAATTTTACAATATAAATATTAAAATTTTCATAGTTTTACTGTTTTTATTACAGTCTGACTATGCATTCAGCCAGCTGAAAGATGAAAATGAGCTTCTTAAATGGGGTTCCTGGCTTGTTTTACAGACATTGCCTTCACCGACACTTTTTGATGACCGGAACGAGGAATCGGCCAAGATCCGGTTCGGACTGCAATGGCACGTAGTGCCGGTTTCTTACTCATTTAACGCGAATAAATATGTTTCACCGTTCAATTTTTTCTTTATCAAGCCAAACAAGCGGTTTTCGGGGTCGGTTGAAACTTATTTTGAACCATCATTAATACCCGGCGGATTTAAAAATAACAGCCTGAAAAAATTTATGTATAATGCGGGCGTAAGATTGGTACTACCTGTATTTCAGAGGGGCGAGTATCTGGCTATTTCGCTGGGAGGAGGTTACTTCAATCAGCAATCCGCTGATAGAAAGTATGATGGTGTAACATACGAAGCCGGAATTTACAGCCTTTTCGGGATGATGGGTCTAAAATTTGAGTATAATCAAAACGGCTTAAGCCGTTATAACATCGGGCTGTATTTAAAATATTATTGATGAGAAAATTTGGCAAAATATTATTAACAGTTACATTCCTTCAGCTTTTTTTAATGCAGGGATGCAACCTGCTGATGGTTGCTGTAAAAAATGTGCCTACATTTTTCGAGCGTCCGCGGGAAGTAAAGAATAAGATAAAAGATCCGATAAAACCGGATGTGAGACTTTCCGCTTTGTGGATCGGA
The DNA here is from genome assembly GCA_002344125.1 of Ignavibacteria bacterium UBA2360. Lineage (GTDB taxonomy): Bacteria > Bacteroidota > Ignavibacteria > Tepidaquicellales > OLB5 > OLB5. The sequence goes on from DDTQ01000012.1 coordinate 117,758, forward strand.
CATGCGACTGTTTTGCTGCAGATGGATGATAAAGTAATTATAACAGATCCGTTTTTGACTGAAACCGCGGGTGAGTTTGCCAGAAGAGTAGTTGAGCCCGGAATGAATGCTGAAGATATCCCAGCCTGTGATGTAATATTAATTTCGCATTCACACTTTGATCATTTGAATCTTGCCAGCCTGGAGATGCTTGAAGAAAAAAGCAGCAAAACAGCGCTTGTTTTCCCGAAAGACCTCGAAAACTATCTGCCTGATTACGATATGAAACTTATCCGTATGAAAAATGATAACGGTTATGAATCGAAATTGACCGGAGAAACTAAAATTGTGAACGGAGTGAAGATCACAACCGTATTTGCGCAGCATTGGGGCGGCAGGTACGGCCTGGATGGATATATTTGGGGTGATAAGGCATTTACGGGGTATATTATTGAATACAACGGAATGACGATTTATTTTGCAGGCGATACGGGATATGACCCTTTTAAATTTAAAAAGTTAGGTGAGATGTTCAGGATAGATCTTGCTTTGATCCCAATAGGTCCGTGCGCTGACTGTAAACAGTGCGGTACTTTCAGTCACGTCTTTCCGCCGGATGCTTATATGATATTTCAGGATGTAAAAGCTTCAAGGATGCTGCCGATACATTATGGTACGCTGCATTTTGCGCAGGCTGATCCAATGGAGCCTCTCTATGCATTCAGGGATATAATTCGCAGTAATAAGGCAGAAGAAATGATAAGGATCCTGGAAATTGGTGAACAGGAAATTTACATACGGAAATAAATATTCAGAATGCTATGATTATTTTTTAAAGAGCTTTTTGAGTTTAATAGAAAGATTTATCAAAATGAGTGTTAACTGGATATTTTGCCCGATGAGTTTTTCAGCTTCTTCAAGTTCAAGAATGATATTGAAAATATCGCTATCCGGGAAATTGGCATTTAGCTTCCCAAGCCTTTCAGCCAGGTCGTAGTTAACAAGAGCATCAGCGGCGGCTTCGCCGGCAGATCTGACCCGAAGCAAATCTCTTACCCAAATATTCAGAAAGAACAAAAATTGACGCGTTTTATCTTTATCATTTTTTGCAGAGATATTCCTGCAAATCGAAATAACCTGAGCCGGATCGTTTTTAAGCAATGATACAAGGAAATCGAGTGCCTGGTTACGCAGATCTTCAATTCCCATTTGCAGCAGGTCATTAGCCCTGCTGTAGCTGCCAAAGCAGAGTCTAGCGGCCAGTTTTACCTGCTTCTCGGTGTATCCGCCGCCGGCAAGCAGTTTATCTATTATAATGCCGGAATCAAGCGGTTCAAAGTGTATGCGCTGGCACCTGCCAATAATTGTCTGCGGCAGCGAGTTGACTTTGGAGGTTGTGAGGATGATCATACTGTTTTTAGGCGGCTCTTCAAGAATTTTGAGAAGTGCATTGGAAGCTTCCTGTCTCATTTTATCTGCTTCAGATATCAGAAAAACCTTGGTGTATCCTGCGGGCGCCGAAAGGTAAATTTTACTAACCAGATCCCGGATGCTGTTTATCCGTATATTGTTCGCTCCGGAAATGTTTATCCTGTGGTAAGGATTTTCTGATTTCAGGGCAAGCTGCTCCATGTATTCATCAAAATCAGCAGCGGCTAACTTATCAACGGGGTCACTTTCGCTTTCATCTGATTTGGAAGCGGGAAGGGCAACAACAATCCTGAAGTATTCTGAACGAAAGGAGCCGATCTTTCGGCAGTTATCACATCTATCACATGCTTCAGTTCCGTTCACACGCTGAGTGCAGTTAAGTAATTTGGCAAATTCAATAGCGGCAGCATCTTTGCCAACTCCGTCAGTACCTTCAAACAGGTAAGCATGGGCGGTTTTTCCGCTTAGAAAAATTGATGTCAGTTTATCAATTACCTGCTGCTGTCCTATAATATTTTTCCACATACTTTTGCTTTTTATACCTTAAAACGCGTTACCCAGACCAAAATTGACAGCGAATTTGTTCTTAAAAATATTTGAAGGCTGCTGCCACAGCCACTTATTGCCTTCATCTGCGAGCGGATCGTAGAGCTTGAAGCCGAGATCAATCCGGACCGGACCCACGAAGGTATCATACCTTATTCCAAAACCTGTGGCCAGGGCAATCTGATCAAACCTGAATTGTTTATCGCTTTCCCACACGTTACCGTAATCAAGGAAGAGTACACCCCACACCGGCGCAAGTATGCTTCGGTCAGGGAAAGGTTTTCTGCGCCACTCCAGGCTGCCTTCGATAAGGAATTTGCCTCCATCTTCAGGATTATCCAGGATACCGCCGGTCTGCGCGCGCCAGCCGCGGAGGCTGTTGCCGCCGCCCATGAAGAATTTGTATAGGCTCTGCACAGGAACAATATTTTCGTTAACGCCGTACTCAATAATATCGCCAAGCTCAAAGTGCGTAGCGACAATTGATGCCTGCCGTTCACCGGAAATATCAAAATAAAAACTGTTTACTGTGTTCAGTTTGAAATATTGGGAATAGAACAGGCTTTTATTAAAAAGACTAATGAGTTTTGGAATATTGCCGGCAGTTTCACCTGTTAAGGAATGATAGAATCCTTTGGAAGGATTAAACAGGCTGTTTGTATTATTGTGAACAAGAGTTAACCCTAAAACACTGTTCACAAAATATAGTTTTTCTTCCTGTTTAATTCCTGAGGCAGTATCAAGTAAATTCAAGCTAAGTTTCAGATAGTCGAAAGTAACATCACTGAACGCATTGCTGTAGAAAGTGTGATCTGAAATGTAATATGAGAGTCTCAGCAGGTTTTGGGAAGCTATTGCCTGCACATCTTCGTTGAGGCTAAAGTAAGCAATTTTGGGAGTAAGCGTTGCGGTAATATTGTTGTTAAACAGAAACGGCTGAAACAAAGTAAATTCAAGAGAAACGCCGTTAATGTATCTTGAATTGTAAAGCGCCTCCGCAGTAACGCTTAGAGTTCTGCCGCCGCCGAAAAAATCTTTATCTTTGTACTCCAGGTTAGCGCCAAGAAACAGCCTGTTTGATTGATAAGAAGTATAAATACCCGGCGTCACTTCATATTTGTTGTTGAGTTCAATATTTACCACCGTATTTACCGTTCGGGTTTCAGTGATGACAGAATCCGGAAGAACGCGCCCCAATGAGATAATAGCGAGTTTTGTGAAATTCCTTTCACTTTCAATCATTTTGCTTTTACTGAAGATATCGCCTTCTTTGAAAGCAATTTCCCTTGCAATAACTTTTTGCGAAATATCATAATCATTCTTTTCTATATTGAACCTTATAGAACCGAACCTGTAAACATCCTGGGTACCTATGAAACGCATCCTCACCATTACCATATTTTTATATTCAGGATCTTTCTGCATTTCTTCCGAGAATTTACCGATGATTATTCCTCTTCTGGATGAATCAATTTTGCTTCGCACTGTATCAATTTGAGCAAAAAAGTAACCATTATCCTGGAGAATGCCCAGAATGCGGTCTTTTTCGAGGTTGATATTGTTTTTGTTATAGGGTGTTCCGGCAGAAACCAGCCTGTTTGAGTTAATTTCATTCTTTATATTATCAGGTACCTTATCAAGGCCCTGGAGCCTGAATTCTTTAACAATATACCGCGCATTTTCAATGATAATAAAAGTAACATTTACTTCATTATCATCTTTATTAACAGAAGTTGCTGTATCCACAACCACATCAAAGAATCCATTATCAAAATAGAATTTATTGAGGCGCTGCATATCTTCTTCCAGATTGATCCTGTTGAAATATTTCTCCCTGGGAATGAGGAGTATATCCAGCAATGCCGCATCAGAGAAAGATTCGGTTTGCCTGAATTTGAAGTTAATATCTCCTGTTTCAATTCTCTTTTCCTGGGCAGTCAGCCCATCTGAGAATATCGCCAGAAAACAAAAAACGCAGCAAAGTATGTTAGCAGTAAAATTCTTCAATATGAAATAGTATATAAAAAACCCCGATGGCTCGGGGTTAATGAAATATTGAGCTTCTAAAAATCAGAAATCTTTTTCTTCATCATCGTAGAAAAAGTCTTCTTTGGTGGGGTAATCAAGCCAGATCTCTTCAATGCTTTCATAGGGCTCATCAGTATCTTCCAGATCCCTGAGGTTTTCGATAACTTCCTGCGGAGCTCCTGTTCTTATTGCATAATCTATGAGCTCTGCTTTGTTAGCCGGCCATGGTGCATCATCAAGGTAAGAAGCCAGTTCCAGAGTCCATACCATATTTACATCTCCTTTTGAATATAGTTTAAAGTTTTGTTTATTCTAATTTAAAATTGTGAAGCAAACAGCTGTGTACTGAAATTAATCTCTCAGGCGCGGATCGAGAGCATCTCTTAAGCCTTCGCCAACCAGGTTATAAGCAACCACAGTGAGAAATATCATAAATCCGGGGAAAACCGCAAGCCACCATGAACTGGTAGCGCCTCTTGCTTCAGAAAGCACTGAGCCCCAGGTAACCTTTGTAGCCGCAACACCAAAGCCAAGGAAACTTAAACCGGCTTCTGAGAGAATTGCGCCTGCAATTTCGAATGAAGCGGCAATAAGTACAGGTGCGATTGAATTGGGCAGAACATGCCTGAAAATTATTCTGACATTGGAAAGCCCGAGTGAAACCGCGGCCTGAACATAATCCATGCTTCTAACTTTGAGTATTTCGCCTCTTACAAGCTTGGTATTGCCGGTCCAGCTTGTAAGCCCGATGGCTATCATGATATACCATATACTTGAACCATACAAGGCTACAATTGTTATAATAAGGAAGAATGAGGGAAAGAGCTGCATAATTTCGACAAACCGCATAATTACAAGATCAACCTTACCGCCGTAGTATCCCGCGATCGATCCGAGCAGAACACCGATAGTTATGGCTATTCCGGCCGCAACAAATCCAACCAGCAGCGAAACCCTTGAGCCGTGAATTAACCCAGAGAGTACATCTCTTCCGATAGCATCGGTGCCAAGGTAATGTCCGGTTTCTATGGAAGGCGGAGCGGAGTTGTTAAACAGATCTACATTTGAAGGAGCAAATTTTATGGGCGGCCAAATTGCGGTTTCAAAGGTTAGAGTTTTCCAGTCAACGTTCAGGAATTCGCCTTCCCATTTTGAGAGCCCCATATCAACCATATATTCTTTAATTACGGGGAAGTAAGTGGTACCCTTGTAATTGCAGTACAAGGGTTTATCGTTTGCAACAAAATCAGCGGTAAGCGCCATAGCCACCAGAAAGAATACAACGTAAAGCGCCGCAACTGCCAGCTTATTTTTTTTATACTGGTGTCTTACCAAAGACCAGTAAGTCTGGTCAACTTTTCTTTTTGGTCCGCCGCTCTGTGGTTTTCCGTCATTTTCGGGAATCTCATTACCTTCGGTTACCATTGCCTGCGGCATAGGGCCGCCTGCCATGGTGTTATCCGCAATGAACTCACTTTCCGGGACTTTTCTGTCTTTATCTGCCATATGAAGTAATAATTTTTATTTCTTAGAAAACGCGATCCTCGGATCAACAATTGCGTAGAGTATATCAACAAGCAGCAATCCAAGCATCGTCAGAACCGCAGCAAGAACAAGCTCAGCCATAATGAGAGGGTAATCTCTGGCAATAAGCGCCTGGAAAGCCAGCTGGCCTATGCCGGGTATGCTGAAAATTGACTCAATAATAACAGAGCCGCCAACCAGACTGGGCAGGATACCGCCAAGCAGGGTTATTATTGGAATCAAAGAGTTGCGAAGCGCATGCTTCATAACAACTTTTTTTTCAGTCAAACCTTTAGCGCGCGCAGTCCTAATGTAATCCTGCCTGATGACTTCAAGCATACTTCCGCGCATCTGGCGTGAAAGAAAAGCGAAGCTGGCAAGTGAACTGATAGTCACAGGAAGTATCAAGTGATAGACCCTATCCCACGCTTTTTCGAGGAAGCTCCAGTTATCAGAACCAAGTGTGTATAGCCCTGAAGTAGGAAAGATCTTAATGTATTCTACATTTGCAAGGAATACAATTGCCATTGTAGCTACCCAGAAAGAGGGCAGCGAATAAAATACAAACAGCATAAATGTTGAGAACCTATCAACTTTGCTGTATTGCCTGGCCGCAGAATAGATCCCGATAGGTATAGCAATAAGATAGCTGAGCGAAATAACCATAAGTGTAATTGGAGCTGTAACAGGAATTCTTTCCAGAATTTTATCCATAACCGGGCGGTTATCGACAAATGAATTGCCAAAATCGCCGGTAGCCATATTTCCAAGCCAGATGAGGTACTGCATGTAGATGGGTTTATCAAGTCCCCATTTCTGCTTATAGTAATCTTTGGCCTGCTGGTTTAACTGGCTTTTTTCATCAGCTTTCATATTTTCACCGCTTACGCCAACCTTTAATTCCGTCGGGTCACCGGGCGCAAGCCTGGAAATTGTGAACGTAATTATAGTAATAGCTATAAGCGTTGGTATAAATAACAGGATTCTTTTTAAAATGTACTGTGACATTCTTCTTTTAGCTTTTAGTTATTCTTATTCTGAGTGTATTTTTGTGATCCTGCCGGTACCCACCATTCATTATAAGTAGGACTTGGCTGTATATTATACCATCTTGCGTTTTTGAATCTCTTATCGTAGATATATCTTGCCCTCGGGCTCCATAAGAATGTGTATGGCTGTTCATCGTAAATGAGTTTCTGCCATTCTTTTATCATAGCGATACGCTTGCTCTCATCCATTTCGTTCCTGTAGGCTTCAATTAAGCTATCGCTGGTTTTATTCTTGAAACTGATATAATTGCTGCCTTCACCTTCTGACTGCGAAGAATGCCATATCTGGTACGGATCCGGCGGAGTTGTTGGTGAGGTCCAAGCGGAATATGTTGCCTCAAATTCATGTTTTTTGGTTTTATCCAGGTAAACAGACCATTCAAGCTCCTGAACATCAGCCTGGATACCGACTTTTTTCAATGCGTCAACTATAACCAGAAGGATCTGTTTCCTTACGGGATTGGTGTTGCTTAAGAAAGTGAACTTAAAATCGGTTTTTTTGCCATTGATAACTTTATCAAGAACGCCATCTCCGTTGGAATCAGTCCAGCCGGCTTCCTGGAGAAGCTGTTTAGCTTTTTCAGGGTCAAAAGGAATTTCAGGCAGATCTGTATTGAGAAGTTTGGTATTCTTGTAAAAAATATGTGACTGTATTGGTGTACCATCGCCGTACATAACTTTATCAATGATGGTTTTTCTATCAACTAAGTGTGCAAGCGCTAGTCTTACTTTTTTATCCTGGAAAAGGGGATTAAGCTGATTCCATGCAAGATAAGTATAAGCAGGTTCGTATGGACGCGCTTTGGCTATATTGAACTGGTCGGCATTTTCGAGATCTTTATAGAAATCTGACGGTTTGATAACATACATTGCGTCAACTTCTTTATTTTTTGCTGAAACCAAAGCAGCAGAGTTATCCTGTATGGTTTTGAATATAATTTTCTGCGGATAGTTTGGTGTAACAGTACCGCCGCCCCAGTAATTGGGGTTTTTTACAAGTGTTACACCTGCGCCTGTATCCCACTTTTCAAACATATACGGGCCTGAACCGACAAGATACTTTGCTTCGCGTGACACTTCCTGTGAGTTTATGAAATCAGCAAATTTCTGCAGTTCAGGATTCTTCTTTGCTACGTTCATATCTTTGAACTCATCCCAGTTGAAATTATCTGTTACGTTGCCGGGATCAAGAACATGTTTGGGAAGAACCTGGAAGCTTGCAAGTGTGTATAAACCTCTCCAATTTGGTTTTGTGAGAGTGAATTTAACTTTATACTGATCACCATCAACCATCTCAGCTTTATCAACCATTTCAAAATAGTTTCTTAAAGCAGCGTCATCTACAAAAGGATTTTTTATGGTTTTCAGAGTGAATACAACGTCGTTGGCAGTAACAGGCTTGCCATCAGAAAACTTAGCATTTTTATTTATAGCAAATGTATATGTTAAGTTATCAGGGGAAATTTCAGGTAAACCGGCAAGTGAAGGAATAAGCTCGTAGGATAATTTATCCTGAGCAAGCAATGATTCGAATATATAAGAACAAATTTCAGTAGCAGAAGCATCGTTTGAAACGATAGGGTTAAGTTTTTCAGGGTCAGACATTTCTCTGATGATGAGCCAGTCGCCGTTTACGGCTGAAGCAGTATCAACAGCAGGAATTTCTGAAGTCTGCTGGTCATTATTGTTATTTTGCTGAGTTGTTTTACCGCCGCAGCCGGCAACAACCAAAGAAATTATTAAAACTGCAAAGAGGGCAGTCATTTTAAATTTATTCATAGATTATTGTATCTGATTAAATTGGGAAATTTATTTTTTTGTTAAAAAATCCGAAAATTTTGCGTTATAAACCGCAATTTATCTATAATAATGAGAAATTCAACTGCAAAATGTATTCTGATTAATATTAAATAAGTTTCAAAATTGTTGTTTAAATCAAACATTTAGCCGGCAGTAAAAACTGCCGGCATGTAATACAAAAAACCTTAAACCTAAGTTTTGAGGGGTTAGTTTTTGTTCTGGTATTTTTGCTGATTCACAGGCACCCACCACTCAGGAGTATGATAAGCTGTTGGAGGTGTCGGGTACCATCTTACATTCTTGAACCTGTCAGCATACACGTATTTCGCCTTTGGTGTCCACAGGAAAGTATAAGCCTGGTCATCATAGAGTACTCTTTGCAGCTGCCTGTTTATTTCAATCCGTTTGGATTCATCAAACTCGCTGCGGTAAGCCTGCATAAGCGAATCGGCCAAAGGGCTTGAGTAACTTCCGTAATTGCTGCCATCATTCTTTGATTGTGATGAATGGAATAGCTGGTATTGGTCAGGCGGATAGTCGCTTAAGACCCATGCGCCCATTAAAGCCTCGAATTCATGTTTCTTTATCTTTTCAAGAAATACTGACCATTCGAGCGTTTGTATTTCAGCTATGATACCTACTTTTTTTAACGCATCTGCAACAACAAGTATAGTTTGTTTTCTGGATTCATTTGTATTCAGCAGATAAGTGAATTTGAAATCGACTTTTTTGCCATCTATAATTTTATCAAGTACACCGTCACCGTTAGAATCAGTCCACCCGGCTTCAGTCAGGAGCTGTTTGGCTTTTTCGGGGTTAAATTCAATTGGCGGAAGGTCGGGATTGAAATTTTTCTTATCACCAAAATAAACCGGACCCTGGATAGGGACAGCAAGACCGTATTGCACTTTATCAATTATCAGGTTTCTATCCACAAGATACGCAAGCGCCCATCTTACTTTTACATCACTGAAAAGTACATTGCTCATGTTATAACCAATATATGTGAACTGCGGCTCGAAGGGATCGGCTTTTTTCATGTTGAATTGTTCAGGGTTGGCAAGTTCTTTTACAAAATCCATAGGTTTTGTAACGTACATGAGATCAATTTCTTTGTTTTTTGCCGCGACAGTTGCCGCGCTTTGATCCTGAATAACTCTGATAATGAGTTTTTCGGGATACGTCATGCCGTGAACGGCGGTTTTATTCCAATAGTTTGGATTACGTTTGAAGTAAACCCATTGACCGGTATCCCATTTTTCGAATATATAGGGACCTGAACCAATTAACCTGGAAGGATCGCGGTTCGCTTCCTGGGAGTTGAAGAAGTCAGCGAATTTTTTCATGCTTTCATTGCCGCGCGCAGTCGCGATATCTTTGCATTCCGCAAAGGTGTATTTATCCGTAAGGTTTTCGGGGTCAGCGGCGGCTTTTGACATTATCTGGTAATCTGACAGAGCGTAGATAGCTTTGAAATACGGTCTTGAAAGATTGAACTTAACGGTATATTCATCTCCGTTAACAAGCTCAACATCTTTAAGCATATCAATAGCCTGCCGTGATTGCGCCGCGTCAACCAGGGGGTTCATCATTGCTTTGAATGTGAAAACAACATCCTTGCCTGTTAACGGCTTGCCATCAGAAAAAGTTATGCCTTTTTTTAGTTTGAATGTATATGAAAGATGGTCAGGGGTTTCTTCGGGGGCTGATTCCGCAAGCCAGGGGACAAGCTCGTAATCTTCTCTGCCGGCTGCCCACATGAGGCGTTCAAACACATGCTGAGAAAACTCCCTGCCTGTAGCATCCTGCAGGGTAACCGGGTTTAAACTTTGCGGGTCAGCCAGCTCACGCTGTATGATCCAGTCACCTGTAACAGCGCCCGTTGTATCGGTAGCGGCAATTACGGTGAAGTCAGTTTTTTCTGTGGTAGTGTTATCTTTTTTAGAGCAGTTAAATGACGCGAGGGCAAGAAGAGCTGAACAGAGAATCAGGTTAAAATACGTTTTCATACAGTTAGTATTTATTTATTCAAAGTCGTGTTCCAGGTATTCAACAGAGCGTTCATATCCTATATTGCCGTCTTTGAATTTTGATTTATTATTAATAGCCATTTCAAGTTTTTCGCTGAGTGCTTTTGCGGCATCATAGCCGTAATGTTTACAGAGGTAATTGAGAGCAATAATTTCAGAGATTACAGTAATGTTCTTCCCGGGAAATATGGGCAGCCTTACAAAAGGCAGTTCTACACCAAGCAGATCGATAGTTTCGGTTTCAAGGCCGGTGCGTGTATATTCCTTTTTGGGGTCCCATTCTTCAAGGTTTACAAGCAATTCAACCCTTTTCTGGAACCTTATAGCTCTGATGCCGAAAACGCTTCGAACGTCTATAATGCCGAGTCCCCGGATTTCCATGAAATGTTTAACAAGCTCAGTTCCGGTTCCCATTAATATACCATCACCTTTGCGCGATATCATAACCACATCATCAGCAACGAGGCGGTGACCCCGTTCTACGAGATCGAGCGCGATCTCGCTTTTGCCGATACCGCTTCTGCCGTAGAAGAGCAAACCAACGCCATATACATCAACAAAAGAGCCGTGCAGGGCAACCTGGGGCGAGAACTGGTCATCCAGGAAATCATTGATAAAATATGCGAACTTGGTTGTTTCTAGGGGTGTGATAAAAACAGGAATATCTTTTTTATCAGCCATTTCCATGAATTCATCGCTTGGCTTATTGTTGAAAGTAAGGCAAACGCACGGCATATTAAAAGAGAAGAACTTTTTGAGAGTTTTTGTACGCTGCTCGGCAGAGAGCGTTTTTAAGTAGCGCATTTCTGTGTTACCGAGAATCTGAACTCTATCAAAAGTGAATAATGCCGTGTATCCGGCAAGCGCAAGACCCGGGCGGTTGATGTGCGGGTCACGGATGATCTTATCGAGTCCTTTTGCGGGATCAGATATCATTGAGAGTTTGAACCTGGTTTTAGCAGCATTGTAGAAAAAATCAACAGAGATCTTTTCTTTTCTTATTTCCTCAATGTTCTTTAGTACACTATGAATGTGCTTCATATAATTGAATTGTTATTCTTCTGCTTCAATGTGCTTAACGGATACATCGCCGCTGTGATCGGTAAGTTTATCTTTAAACTTCCTTACCTGGGTTTCAACTTTTTCCATTGAAGCTGTGATGGACTTCATAAAATCATCTGATGATTCCTTAGCCGTGAATGTGCGGTTATTTTTTGCGTGGACAATTACTTCGGCGTGTTTTATGCTGTTTTCAGGTTTATCATAACTTAATATGACCTCTGTCTTTATTATGCCGTCGTAAATCCGGGAAAATTTCTTTGATTCTTCTTCTGCGAATGACCTGAGTGAATCGTGGGCTTTGAAATGGCGTGCTGTAAAGATGAATGACATAGTTAATCCTCCATGTAATAAAATGAACAAAAATCAGGGCAGAATACCCTTTATTTGCAAATATGCAAAAGTAGTTCGTTAATTTCAATAATGGAAAAATTCATACCTATTTGTAACCTCACCCCTAACCCCTCTCCTGAGAAGAGAGGGGGAGCATGTATTTAAATAAAAGCTTTCTTTAATCTGCCCCGGAGAATTTGTTTTTCAGTATGATTTATTGATTTGAAATGGTTTTAATTGGTGGGTATATTAGTTGATAGAATTCAAAGTCATATCTGTCCGCTCGGAGAGCGGACACTACCAGAATAAAAATAAACACAAAGAAATATAGTATGGAAACAGGAAAATTTTTACAGACTATGGGCAATATGTTCATTGATGGCAGCGCTAAGCTTGGTAAGAACTGCACAATAGGACAATTTGCAGTAATTGAAAAAGATGTGGTGATTGGAGATGATTGCCAGATAGGGCACAATGTGGTGATCCACACGGGGACAAAGATTGGTAATGGTGTAAGGATCGATGCTAATTCTGTGTTAGGCAAGCAGCCGCTGCGCAGTAAGCGGAGTATATTCAAATCAGATAAGAAATACGAGCCGGCGGAAATTGGCGATGAATGTTTGATAGGCGCGCAGGTGGTAGTATATACAGGCTGTAAAATTGCGAATAATGTGCTCATTGCAGATTCAGCAGCAGTACGTGAAGATGTTACGGTGGGCGAGTTTACTATAATAGGCAGAAGCTGTACCATTGAGAATTTTACAACCGTAGGAAAGAAATGTAAGCTTGAGACGAATTCATACATAACAGCATATTCAACAATTGAAGATTATTGTTTTATCGCGCCCGGTGTTGTAACCACCAACGACAATTATTTGGGCAGAACAGAAGAGCGGTTTAAGCACTTTAAAGGTGTAACTATCCGTAAAGGCGGAAGGATAGGCGGGGGAGCGGTTATACTGCCCGGACTTGAAATCGGCGAAGACGCGCTGGTAGCTGCCGGCGCTGTTGTGACGAAGAATGTACCCGCCAAAACTATTTATGTGGGAATGCCTGCGAAGGAATTCCGTGATGTGCCGCCGGAGCAATTGCTTGAAAATCAGGGGTGGGAGTAGGGAAGTTGTTTTTAAGGGTTGTTGGTGAACTTAGAAACAAGTCAAGCAATACCAACAACGGGGGAATCGGATGAATTGAATATTTGCACCCAAAAAATAGACTTTAAAATCAATAAAATTATCCTTAAAATTGCAGTTCTACAATACAGATAATAATATAAAGGATTTAAAATGATCAGTATTTTCATAATTTTGCTTGTTTTAGTAGCAATTCTCTTAATGGGAGTTATACTTATTCAGTCATCAAAGGGCGGCGGTTTGGCCGGTACTTTTGGCGGCGGCGGCGGCGCCGATGCTTCAATGGTTTTTGGTGTTCGCAGAACCGCAGATTTTTTGATAAAATTGACAAGCATTCTTGCCACGGTTTTATTGTTGTTTTCATTGATAACCAACGTTTTAATTAACAAAAGCGGCGGAACAAATGAAAGTATTATTCAGCAAAATTCAGGGCAGCAGAACTTTCCGCAGCCTAATGTGCCGAATGAAATGCAGCAGCCGCAGCAGCAGGATCCAAATCAGCAGCAGCAACAGCAGCCTGTAGATCCGAATCAGCAGCCGCCTAAATAATAAGGTATATTCTGAAATCAGAATGATTTAATGAATAAAGCAATAAAGATTTTGTTAAAAGGTACAGTTATGATATTAGTAGCTGTGCCTTTTTTGTTTGCATCAAGCGCTGATGCACAGGATATGTTTGAGCTTAGACTGAAGGAGGATAAGATTGCCGCGCTCACTCCGTTCGCTCGCAAAGATGTCGGGATTAGTGAGATTGCCGCGCTCACTCCGTTCGCTCGCAAAGATGTTGGGATTAATGAAATTTTTTCGCTCAGCATGATCAGCCGCAAAAGTGATTCATTGACCGCTGATACTAATATGACTATCATAAAGCCGAAAGAACCAGCTATAAAAAAATTCCGAATGAAGAAATCGCCTACAACGGCGGTACTATTGAGCGCGGTGCTGCCTGGTGCGGGTCAGTTTTACAATGAGTCATACTGGAAAGTACCAATTATCGGCGGATTAGTAGGTTATTTTGGTTACGAGTATTTCAGAAACAACAATCTATATAAAGATTACAGAAATGAATACACAGCTTCTCAGACAGAATTAAATCCGAATGGCGATCTGAATCTGAAAACCCTTCGTGAGTTTTACCGTGACCAGCGAGATGATTTTGTATGGTATTTCCTGATCGTATATGTAATAAATATGGTAGATGCGTATGTTGACGCTCATTTGTTTGATTTTGATGTTAGTGAAGATAAGTTCACCAAAGGCGGGGTGCGAGGGAAGGAATATAAACTGAAGTTTAATTTGAAGTTCTGAAACAGTTTAGAGCATAAAAAAACCCGGTCAAAACTGACCGGGTTTTTTGTTGATGTAAAATTCACAAATAATTGAAGTTGAGGTATTTTATTTAATCAACATCATTTTTTTGGTTTCGCTGAAATCACCTGCGGTAATTCTGTAGAAATAAATACCGCTGGTCAAATTTGATGCGTTGAAATCATATGTATAAAATCCTGCATTCATTTCCTGTGAAACAAGCTGTGAAACAACCTGACCCAGGGTATTATAAACGCTTATTGTAACAAATGCAGCATTTGGTATAGCGAAGTTTATCTTTGTTTCAGGGTTGAACGGATTTGGATAATTCTGCGATAAACTGAAAGATTGCGGAATTCCGCTGCCGTTATTATTGATACCTACAACTGGTGAGACATTTGACCCATCATAGAATATTCTGTTTTGTCCTGCAGCAACAAAAGTAACTCCGCCGCCATAAGCATTAACACCTGTTCTGAAGCCTGAAACATCGGGTGAAGTAGTTGTGTTGGCATCAATATTTGTTGTTACAACAGTTCTGCTGGTAGGCGGCAAAGTAAATGCGGAAGTATATATAACAGTATCTACACTTGCAGATCCTTTGGAAACATAAGAAATCCTGTAAGCGCCCTGCTGTTCGCTGCACTCAATTCTGCCCCTGTCGCAGTCATTTGCAAAGTTAGCAATTGCACCAAGATTTGGCCAATAGGCGCCTGATTCCGTTGTGAAGTTGTACATGACTTTTTTAACGCCGCCAGTGGTTTGTGTCCATATACATGCCATTTCGTTTGTTTGCCTGTTTACTGCAATTTCAGGGTCAACTTCAGGATCAGCAGTTGCCTGTACATTAAACTGTGTCCATGTGGTGGCTGTACCGAAATTTCCAAGTGCAATTCTGTTGAGTCTTAAGTTCGCATTTGAAGGTGTAAGATCATTTGTGAAGGCAACATATAAAGAATCATAAGATGCGCCATGCCTGTAATCCATATCAATATTAAAATCGTTAAAAGTATTCCTAACAGAATCATGTACCCATGCAAGTCCGCCATTCATTGATAAAGCTGCTCTTAGCCCAATACCGGCACCTGTGCCAGAATTGACGTGTTGATATGCTACAAACCAGTAAGTGAGGCCATATGACCAGTAATAACTATCAGCTACGATTGAAGGATTCAAATGTCCGCCGCCTGAAGGGGTACTGATTATTGATACTACATTTAATCCGCCGCCATTTGCATCATAAACTAACCAATAAAGATCTCCGTCAAAAGACGAAACAGTTGAAGTTCTGCAAGCTGCGAAACCGAGCTTAAATGTGTTAGCTGAATCTGCTATGAAAAAATCGAATGAATGCCATTTTGTTGTGCCGCCGGGATTAATGGAAGCAATGTATGCCCATGTTGCTCCCTGATCAGTTGATTTCATTACGCGAAGTGAATCTCTGTTGGCAGATATATAAGCTATATATTTGTTGCCAAGTGAATCTACTTCCAGATCAAGACCTGCCTGTGTATTGTTTGCAGGCGGCTGGTAAGCCGGTGCGTTATCAACTATAAAATCACCTGCGCCCCAGTCACCTGTAAAAGGCGGTTGAATATAGTTTTCAATATTCAGAAATGGTTTGTTTTCAATATTCTGGTTTCCCGTAAATCTTTCAGGGAATTCTCTTTGAAGCCTATCCTTTAGCTGGTTATACAGCTGAACATTTCCGCTTCTTCTGGCTTCAAGAGTCTGACGCCACAATACTGCGTATGGTGAATTATCCTGGACGAATGATTGGTCCGGGTAAGCTTCAGAATGGACATTTAAAGATTGTGAGTACGTGGATGTAATGCATAAAAACAATACTAGAATCATCAATAATGTTGATTTCATGATTTGCTCCTTGTTTAGTTTGTTACGAATATTTAAAGTTTGGACAACTTTACTAAAATTTCAATTCAATAATACTTACATACAGATATTTTAAATTACTGAAAAACAAATAAATAGAGTTTTATTTTTTTTGCAATATTTCAAAATAAAAAAAGCCTGTTCATTGTGAACAGACTTTTTTTATGAGAACTTTTAAACTTTTTATTTTGAAAGTGTGATCGAAGTTATGGAACAAAGATCAACGCCTCTCATGTAATATTGAACGCCGTCATCAGCTGTGAACATAATATCCCAGCTGCAGTGTTCAGGATCAACGCCTGTGAATGTGAAATCGAATGTTTCGCCGTCAAGGATCATATCTTTAGGGATAACGTCGCTTCCCCAGTTATCAGCGGCGCTGGGTGAAATGAATACATCAACCAGTATCATACCGGTATTGTTTGTAATAGAAAAATTCTGGTTCTGCGCGTTAGCACTTTGACCGAAAATGAATAAGCCAAGTACAGCAGCAAAAATAAAAAGTGATCTTTTCAATGTTCCTCCTTTAGGAATTTTAATTATTGGAACGTGAAAATATATATTTACGGAATCTAAAACAATAGGATAAACGGAAATGAAATGTAGGAAAAATCCTACAAATTTACAGATTCGAGTGCGTTTCGACAATGCAAAGTGAAATTCATCGATTTTGAGTGATTTTTAAAGAATCCGGATAAATGCATAAACGACAATACGCAGAATTTTTCTTTTACATAAGCAATTCTGATTTGTTATCTTTGAATTGTTAAGAAAAACCAACTTAACAGAAATGCTGCAAAGCTTCAAGCATGACCCCCTAAGTCCCTCCTGTAATCCGTAAATTGTACGCCTTGTTAGATAGAGCGAAAGAAAAATGGAAAACGGGAGGGCATTTTTTTCTCCCCCGGTGATCTAAGGTAAAATTACAGAATTGAGTAAATCTGTTTTAATGCGTATTTTAGCGGATACCATCGAATAAAATAAATCAAAAAATTACATATTTCCCGTAAAAACAGGGAAACAGGATAAAAAATGGCAAAAAGTGAATTTGATGTAGTAGTACTCGGCGGTGGCGTAGGCGGTTACTCAGCGGCAATCCGCGCTTCGCAGCTAGGTTTGAAAACAGCGCTTGTTGAAACAGCAAGGCTCGGCGGCATTTGTCTTAACTGGGGATGTATCCCCTCGAAATCGCTGCTGAAAGCAGCCGAAGTTATGCACATGATGAAAAAATCGAAAGAGTTTGGCATAACAACCAGCGGCGTTGAATTTGATTTTGCCGCGGTAGTTAAGCGCTCACGTGATGTTGCCGATAAATCAGAAAAGGGCGTACAGTACCTTATGAAGAAAAACAAGATCACTAATATTACCGGTTACGGCAAACTGAAAAAACATGCGGGCGGAACACTTATTGAAGTCTATAACGGTGATAAGCTAACAGAAGAACTGGTTGCAAAACATACAATTGTCGCAACCGGCTCAAGAGCGCGTTCATTCCCGGGAATGGATGTTGACGGTAAACGCGTGTTATCATTTATGGAAGGTATTGTACTTGATAAGCAGCCTGAGAGCGTTACGATTATCGGCGCAGGCGCTATTGGTATGGAATTTGCGTACTTCTGGAATGCATTTGGCGCAAAAGTAACAGTTGTTGAAATGCTTGACCAGCCACTGCCGATGGAGGATAAAGAAATGAGCGATGTTGTTGGCAGGGAGTACAGGAAAATGGGTATCAATGTAATGACAGGCACAAAAGTGGAAAGCATTAAAGTTGAAAAGACAGCGCCAAACAGCAAAACAGAAAAGGTAATTACAAAAGTAAGCGGAAAAAATAACGCTGAAATTGAAAGTGATATTGCTCTTGTAGCTGTTGGATTTGCCGGTAACGTTGAAGGTTTCGGTCTGGAAGAGCTTGGAGTTAATGTTGAGAGAGGCTTTATAAAGGTTGATAGCGACTATAAGACAAATGTTGCGGGTGTTTACGCCATAGGTGATGTAAACGGTCCGCCATGGCTTGCGCATGTTGCGGCGGCAGAAGGCATTAACTGCGCTGAAAAAATAGCGGGTCACCATGTGCCCGATGTTGATTACAACTGCATACCGGCAGTTACGTTCTGTCAGCCGCAGGTTGCATCTGTGGGTATGACGGAGAAGAAAGCTAAAGAGCTGGGTTATGAAGTTAAAGTAGGCAAATTTCCTTTCAGCGCCAGCGGCAAGGCCAGGGCAGTTGGTGAAACTGCGGGTCTGGTTAAACTGATATTTGACGCGAAGTACGGCGAGTTATTAGGCGCGCATATTTGCGGAAATGAAGCGAGTGAACTTATAGCAGAAATTACTCTGGGTAAATCACTGGAAGCAACTTACGAACAGATAGTGAGAACCGTTCACGCTCACCCCACACTTGCCGAAGCGATCATGGAAGCTGCAGCTGATGCATACGGTGAGGCGATAAATATTTGATCTCGGATTTGGGATTGTTGATTGTGGATTTTAAAATATAAATTAAATAAAATAAAAGCTGAGTTAGCGGATGATCAAAGAGAGATCCTTCGCTTCGCTCAGGATAAAAGGGAGTTCAAAATGGCATTAAAGGTCGGAGATAAAGCACCGGAATTCACATTACCATCATTCACACCATCAGAAGAGCTTGCGCAGATATCACTGGGTGATTACAAAGGAAAGAATGTTGTACTGTTATTTTTCCCGCAGGCATTCACAGGTGTATGCACAACAGAAATGTGTACAATGAGCGATAACTTCAATTCATACCAGGGTATGAACGCAGAAATACTGGGTATCAGCGTTGACGGCACATTTGTGCAAAAGGCTTTTGCTGAAAAGAACGGAATTAAAATTCCGCTCTTAAGCGATTTCAACAAGGAAGTGATAAGGAAGTACGATGTTGTGCAGGCTGAGTTCGCGCATGGCCAAAAGGAAACAGCTCAGAGGGCTGTATATCTGATCGATAAAGATGGAGTGATAAAGTATGTTGAGGTCACAGAAAACCCGGGTGTGCAGGTGAATTTTGACGCATTGAAAACAGCTGCTGCAGGAGTGTAAGAATCGTAAGCGAAGCTATCTCATGATCAATGAGATTGCCGCGCTCACTTCGTTCGCTCGCAAAGATGCTGGGATCAATGAGATTGCCGCGCTCACTTCGTTCGCTCGCAAAGATGTTGGGATTAATGAGGTTGGCGCGCTCACTTCATTCGTTCGCAAAGATGTTGGGATTAATGAGATTGCCGCGCTCACTTCATTCGTTCGCAAAGATGCTGGGATAAATGAGGTTGCCGCGCTCACTTCGTTCGCTCGTAACGATGTTGGGATAAATGAGATTGCCGCGCTCACTTCGTTCGCTCGCAAAGTAATTTTGGATTCTAAGTTAATTTAATTCAAGGGAGCTAATCATTTGAAATTATAGCAGAAGATTCGAAATTACTTTTTATAGTTAATTGCAATATGGACTTTTGAGCAGCCACGGGCTTTAGCCCGTGGATTACGATAATAAATTCCAGCGGCTTTAGCCGCGATTCAAATTATATTACAAGGGGGCAGCAGCCCCTTGTTGTTTAAAGGAGAAAATCATGTTAAAAGCTGGAGATAAGGCGCCGGAATTCAGTCTTATGGCTGATAGCGGTGAAAAAATTTCGCTGAAGGAATACAGGGGCAAAAAAGTTGTGCTGTATTTCTACCCCAAAGATATGACCAGCGGCTGCACGCAGGAAGCGTGCGACTTTCGTGATAATATCCAAAAGATAGAAAAGAAAAACGCCGTTGTTATAGGTGTCTCGCCGGATGATACCAAGAGTCACAACAAGTTCAAAGATAAATACGAACTGCCGTTCACATTGTTGAGCGATGAAACAAAAACCATGCTCAACGATTACGGCGTTTGGCAGGAAAAAAGTATGTATGGAAGGAAGTATATGGGTGTTGTAAGAACAACTTTCATAATTGATGAAAAAGGTAAGATAGAAAAGATTTATGAGAAGGTAAAAGTACCGGGTCATATAGAGGAAATTCTACAGAATTTATAGTTGTTTTTTTAATAGGTTAGGTGTTATATTACGTCCATTCATTAACCAAAATAGAATACTGATATGAAAAAAAACAACACACTGGCAGCTATGATGTTGGTTTCAGTTTTTGTGTCAATGGCATTTTTGCAGGCTTGCAATGTTTCCACTGCGAATCTTTCTGATGTGAAGCTTTGCACAGAAAAGAACAGCAGCAATGTTTGTGACTCTGACGCTTCCACATTTCCCTCATCAACACCGGTAATATACTGTTCTGCAAATCTGAAGAACGCACCTTCGGGTACGAAAGTAACATTTGAATGGAAACACGGCAGTGAAAGTTTAGGAAAAGCTGATGTGGAAACATCATCAGGAACTGTAGTCTCCAATTTTACAACAAATGGCGCAGTTGAGCCGGGAAGTTACTCCGTGACAGTTAAAATAAATACTGATAACTCTACACCAATTACAAGAGAGTTTACGATAGAATAATTAAACACTTTCATCTATTAAAAAAGCCATTCATTTGAATGGCTTTTTTTATTTTTAAATTTTTCTATTTTTCAATAAAAATCAAACCCTTATCTTTGCCAATACATCTAATATATTACAACTATGGGAGATACTGAAAGAAAAGAAAAATTCATCCGGTCGATAAATGATGGATATGCTTTTAAGGGTGAAACAATTACGCTCGGTGCGGCAATTCTGGATAAAGAAGTACTAACCGGCACTCATATAAAGCTGCCGCTTAAGACCATGAACAGGCACGGGCTTATAGCCGGCGCCACGGGAACAGGTAAAACCAAAACACTGCAATTAATTACTGAATCACTTGCGGCAAAAAGTGTGCCGGTGGTTGTGATGGATATCAAAGGTGACTTAAGCGGTGTAGCAAAGCCGGGAACGGCAAATCCGAAAGTTGATGAGCGTATGCAGCACATTGGGCTGCCATGGAATCCGGAAGGAAACACCATCGAATTTTTAACAATCTCTGCTGAAAAGGGTACGAGGTTAAGGGCTACTACATCGGAGTTCGGCCCCGTGTTGTTTTCGAGAATGCTGGAGCTGAATGAAACGCAATCAAGTTTGGTATCAGTGATCTTTAAATATTCAGATGATAAGCAGCTTCCGCTGCTCGATCTGGCTGATATGAAGCGCCTGCTGCAGTACATACAGGAAGAAGGCAAAGCGGAATTTGAAGCTTCTTACGGTAAAGTATCATCAAGTTCACTTGGAATTATTTTGCGCAAGATAGTTGAACTTGAACAGCAGGGCGCAAATCAATTCTTTGGTGAGCGTTCATTTGAAGTAGAAGATCTTGCAAGATGCGACAGCAATGGCAGAGGAATTATATCTGTAATAAGGCTTATTGATATGCAGCAAAAACCGAAGTTGTTTTCAACCTTCCTGCTGAGCCTGCTGGCTGAAATTTATAATACTTTCCCTGAAGAGGGTGACTTAGACCAGCCGAAACTTGTGATATTCATAGATGAGGCTCATTTATTATTCAATGAAGCAAGTGACGCGTTGTTGAGTCAAATTGAAAGCATTATAAAGCTCATCAGGTCAAAAGGGGTTGGAATATTTTTCTGCACACAGAATCCGAATGATATACCAAATGTTGTGCTGAGTCAATTAGGAATGAAGGTTCAGCATGCGCTCCGCGCTTTTACCGCCAAGGATAGAAAGGACATTAAGCTGATATCTGAAAATTATCCTATGAGTGAATTTTATGATATTGATGACCTGCTAACAAGTATGGGTATTGGCGAAGCGGCTGTAACGGTGCTGAGCGAAAAAGGGAATCCGACGCCGCTTGCAGCTACGCTGCTGTGCGCTCCGCGCTCAAGGATGGATATACTTACCCCAACCGAAATAGAAGAAATAATTGCCGGCTCAAAAATCGCAGCAAAGTACAATGAAGTTATTGACAGAGAAAGCGCACTGGAGATACTGAACAAAAAAATTGAAGAGCATGCGGCTGAGCAGAAAAAAGAAGCTGAAGAAAACGGTGAGCAAAAAACAAAATCAGCCAAAACAGAAAAAAGTACGGTTGAAAAAGTATTGACAAGTACAACTGCAAGACAAGTCGGTAGGACTGTAGCGCGTGAGGTCACACGCGGTTTACTGGGAGTGCTTGGTATTGGCGGTACCCGCCGGAAGAAGAAATCAAGCTGGTTTTAACCAGGATTAACATGATTTGCTTGATTTTTTTTAAGTAAGATCGAAAGCGGATTTGACGGATATTACAGATTTTCACGGATTAACGGTTAGATAAGGTATGAAATAGGAATTTATAAGATTGCTAGATAAACGCCATAGGCGGGCGAAGCGCTAAAGCTCCTCGCAAATCGTTATGTGTAACTTTTGTTTAGCTTTAAAATGCTTAAATTGATAATTCAAAATTATGCCCTCCATTAAAACATTAGAAGGGCATTATATATGAATGAAATCAGCAAAAAAAGATTAAAGCAGGCACATGGAAACCTTAAGTTATTCAGTGATCTGGATATTCGCGCAGCGGCGGTGACGGGTTCTGTTGCTAAGGGATATGCTGATGATAATTCAGATATTGATACCATCATTATGCTGAATAAAAATCTGACCCAGAAAGATTTTGATAAGATCATTAGTGACGCTAAAGCATCAGGGGGTGACTTTTATCACGGTTCGCCCGAAGAAGGCTTTGCAGTATATTATTACATTGATGGCGTTAGATGCGATTTTGGATTCGGTAATTTCAGTGAAACGGAAATCCTGATAAATGAGATGCTTACAAACCCTGAAGTGGATCTGACTAAACACCTTATGATATCGGGTTTGATTGATGGGTATATCTTAAAAGGTCAGAGCTGGCTTGAGCCGTTGATAAAGAAAGCTGAAACAGAGTACCCGAAGGAATTACAGGTCTTGCTGGTTAACCATTTCAAAAAATTCCATCCGGAATGGGCTGTTGAAAAAATGACAATTGACAGAGGTGATATTCTGTATTATTATGAATCAATTGTTGAAATGACCGGGAATATCATCGGCATATTGTGCGGATTGAATGAGTTCTACCATCCCGGAAAATTAAAAGGGGTTGAGCATACTTTACAAAAGATGAACATAAAACCCCGTGATTTTATAAACAGGTATAATTTTGTTTTATCTGCCGAAAAAAATGCCGCATTAAAAGAGATGTTTAGCCTGGTTAGAGAAACATTTGACCTTATTGATAAACATTTGCCTGAAGTGAGTACTCAGCGCTCCAGGGATATACTTGAAATGGTTTTGAGGAAGCGGTAATTATTTTTGTTTGCTTTCCCAAACTGGAATTTGGGAAAGAGAAATCTTTCCAGTTAGTTTATGTCAAATACGAAGAATACAATAAAAAGAAAAAAACTTTCCAAAACGCCGTTTTGGAAAACCAGGAAAGTTCTAATATTCTTAATACCCGCGGCGGTATTTATCTTAATTTACTTTCTATATTTAAAGAAAGGTTCAAATGAACCTGAATGGGTTAAAGAAGGCGAGGTAACTTTTCTGAATAAAGATACGCGTCAGCATTTAAGTAAAATCGATGTTGAAGTGGCTATGACCCCAACTGAGCGTTCACAGGGCCTTATGTACAGAACACAAATGGATGAAGAAAAGGGAATGCTCTTCATTTTTGACCGCGATGAAATGCAATCTTTCTGGATGAAGAATACAATAATACCTCTTGATATATTATTTATAGACAGTAAAGGAGTAATTAACACAATCCACCGCAATACTGTACCGTATTCAGAGAGATCATTGCCATCCAAAGTGAAATCGCAGTTTGTGGTTGAAGTGAACGGCGGTTATTGCAGCAGACACGGAATTAATGAAGGTGACTTGATAGAGTATAAACTGGATTCCCGGTAGTTCTACAATCCCAGAACATTTATTGCGAGTCCGGAAGCAAATATCGCGAAACCGGCAAGTGCGTGGGTATATCGTTCAAGTTTGCCAAGCGGAAGAAGGTTGATTCCCCACAAGGAAACCATTACAACAGAGATCATAGTTGCAATTGTAGTGAATCCAAAAACGGCAGTTACGATCCACAACCCAGAAACACTTTCCTGCGCTGCAGGAAACATCAGCAGGGGAATGAGTGGTTCACAGGGTCCCAACACAAATACAACAAATAGTATCCATGGTGTAAGCGATCTCTTTTTTTCATTCACGTGAACATGCTCGCCATGATGCCTGTGAGTATGCGTGTGATATGTACCATCTGTTTCAACATGTATGTGAGAGTGCGGTCTGTTCCTGTAAGCCTTTTTTATTCCCCACACCATATATACGAACCCGAAAGCAATAAGCGCCCAGCCTGCAATTTCTCCGCGTGAGCCTTCTATGAGCTCGAGTTTATCAAGCGCAATTCCGGCAGCAATTCCAATGAATCCAAGCACAACTGAGCTCAAAACATGCCCTGCGCCGCAGAGAATTGTGACCCAAAATGTTTTGATCTTAGACCACTTTCCGGCTTTTGCCATCATAATAAAGGGTAAATAGTGGTCAGGTCCGATCAATGTGTGTATAAAACCGATTGATGCCGCTGTAAGTGAAAGAATATAGATCTCGTTGGTCATTTTTGCCGAATATTTATGTACAAAAATGCGAAATATCTGATAAATTGCAAATGATTATAATCATATTATTGAATTTAATAAGTGTACAAATAATGTTATTTTTGGATGAATTTAATTTCTAATATTTTCTTAACACTAAATTAACAAAGTAATGCTAATTTTAACAATAAGAAAATTAAAAGAACATTAAATATTCAATAATATGAAGGAAAAAATACTTGTAGTTGACGATGAAAAAGATATACTTGAGTTAATAGATTATAATTTGACCAAGAATGGATATCGTGTAAAAACCGCATCCACAGGCGAAGACGCTCTTGAGCTGGTAAAAGAAAACGATTATGACCTCATTATATTGGATTTGATGCTTCCGGGCGTTGATGGATTTGACATTACGAAGATAATTAAGGCAGATAAACAGAAGGCCGGGATCCCGATAGTTATGGTAACGGCGAAGGCTGATGAAGCCGATAAGGTTGCCGGACTTGAAATAGGGGCTGACCATTATGTTACAAAGCCATTCAGTCCCAGGGAGCTGTTAGCAATAGTAAAAGCAACCTTAAGACGCAGACCGCCGAAAGAAGAAGAAGAAAAACCTATCATAGAGCGTGGTGATCTTAGAATTCATACCGGCAGACACGAGGTCACGATCAAAGGCGTACAGATAGACCTGACGCATCTTGAATTCAGAATACTGTTAACACTGGCAAAAAAGCCGGGCTGGGTTATGACAAGATACCAGATAGTAGATTCAACAAGAGGCGAGGGTGTATCTGTTACCGATAGAAGCATTGATGTTCATATAGTTTCACTGCGCAAAAAACTGGGTGAAGAAAATGAATACATTGAAACTGTAAGAGGAGTAGGTTACAAATTTAAGGAGAACCTGTGATGCATTGTTTTAGCAAGGGAGTTTTTTAAGAGATAATGAGGAAAAAATTCCTTTGGAAATTATTTTATATATTTGCGGCGCTTTCTATTCTGCCAATGATAATCCTTGCGGTGTATGCTTCCTCACTTTTTGATGATACAATTATAACAAATGATATAGATGTACTGACCCAGCGGTCGAATCTGATAAAAGAAAGGCTTGAAACCTCGGAACTGGATTCAACCAACCTGCAGAATTTTGCCAAGAGGTATGATAACCTAAGCGGAGCAAGAGTAACGCTTATCACTCCCCAGGGTAAGGTAATTTCCGATTCCCGGGAAGAGCCGCAAACCATGGATAATCATGCTGACAGACCGGAAGTAATTGAAGCGCTTGCCGGAAAAACCGGAATATCCAGGAGGTACAGCTTCACTTTAAAGGAAGATTTCATCTACGCCGCAGTTCCCGTGTACAACACAGAAGGAAAGATAGTTTACATACTTCGAACAGGTTACCCGCTTACGGGAGTGCAAAGAGAAGCTGCGGGCGCGAACGCGGGACTTCTGGCAACTCTTATATTTTTCAGTGTAATTGTTCTGGTTATCGGTTTTATAGCGATCAGGAATATATCTAATCCCATAACCGAAATAAGCCTTGCATCAGAGAGGTATTCGAAGGGAGATTTCAGCAGTAAGATATATCCACCGCAGGATGAGGAATTAAGAAGGCTTGCTGAGAGCCTGAATTCCATGGCGAAGCAGCTTGATGAAAAGCTGGATATTATAGGTGAACAGGATAACCTTCAGAAAGTTGTGCTGAAAAGCATGAATGAAGGCATACTGGCCGTGGATTATGAAGAAAGAATTCTGCTGCTGAATGAAAACGCAACGGTAATTCTGGATATTAAAGACAGCAATCCAACAGGAAAAACTTTACAGGAAGTAGTCAGAGTTTCAGAAATACAGAAGTTCTTTAAGAAACTTTTGTTTGAGGGCAATAACCAGGAAACAGAGATAATTCTTCAGCATGATAAGGATGTATTTCTTCAGCTGAGCGGAACGCTGCTTTATGATATGGATAACAAGGCTCTTGGAGCTTTGGTGGTATTTAATGACATTTCAAATATCAAACATCTTGATACATTGAAGAAAGATCTTGTAGCCAATGTATCGCATGAGCTTCGTACCCCGGTAACCACGATCAAAGGATTCATTGAAACCCTGAAAGAGGGTGCCATTGACGATCCCAAAAATGCCGAGCGTTTCCTAAATATAATCACAAAACATATTAACCGGCTTAACCTGCTGATAGATGACCTGTTAACGCTTTCAAAGCTTGAACAGAAACCTGATGAGATAAAAACAGCATCTGAGAACATTAGCGCTCTTCTGAGATCAGTTGCCGAAGATTATGAATTCAAAGCGAGTGAAAAGAAGATCACGGTAAATATCCGTTGTGATGAAAGACTTACAGCCAATATAAATAAACATTTGCTTGAGCAGGCAATAGGTAACCTGGCGGATAATGCAATTAAGTACAGTGATAAGAAGACTGAGATTGAGATAGGTGCTTTCGAAAGAGAACATCAGTTGTGCATATATGTAGAGGATGAAGGTTATGGAATTTCTGATGATCATATGCCGAGGCTGTTTGAAAGATTTTACCGTGTTGATAAAGGGCGAAGCCGAGAAGAGGGCGGTACGGGTCTTGGGCTTGCAATAGTGAAACACATAGTAAATACCATGAACGGCGTAATAGATGTTGAATCAAAACCCGGAAAAGGGAGCAAATTTACTGTTAAGATTCCGCAATAAATTGATTAAGCGCTTCAAAATTCTTAACAATATCTTAACAATTTTCTAACAGTACGGTAAAATTATTAACATAATTTGCATTAAAAGTTAATAAGTGAAATCTAAATTATTTGTAAAAATGAAAAAACCGGCAATTAAATTAGCATTATTAGTATTAGTATTATTTTCATTTGCGGCAGCTGGCTGCGCAAAGAAAGATAAAACCGATTCAAAGGATAAGAAAACAGTAACCATAAAAGGTTCAGATACTATGGTTCATTTAATGAGCACGCTTGCGGAAGCATTCATGAAGAAACACCCTGAGGTTCAGGTATCAGTAACCGGAGGCGGTTCAGGAACCGGTATTGCGGCATTAATAAACGGCACTACGGATGTTTGCGCTTCTTCAAGGGATATGCAGCAAAAGGAAAAAGACCAGGCAAAAGAAAAAAATATCAACGCTGTTGAAAAAACAATTGCATATGACGGGATCGCTATAGTTGTACATCCTGATAATCCTTTAAAAGATATAACAATGGAGCAATTGAAGAAGATATATACAGGAGCTTATAAGAACTGGAAAGAAATCGGCGGACCGGATCAGCCTATAACAGTGCTTTCAAGGGAAAGTAATTCAGGTACTTATGTATTTTTCCAGGAGCATGTGCTCTCAAAAGAAAACTTCGCACCAACAGTAAAGCTTATGCCTGCATCATCATCAATTGTTCAGTCCATTTCAGCTGATAAATGGTCTATTGGATATGTTGGACTTGGTTACACAAAAGAAGGCAACATCAAAGTTGTTCCGGTTAAAAAGGATGATTCATCACCGGCAGTAACACCGACACACAATACAGTGCTTGATAAATCATATGGGATCGCCAGACCACTGTACCTGTATTTTAACGGTGAACCGGCAAATAACAATAAACTTCTTCTTGATTTCGCAACATCACCTGAGGGTCAAAAAATTGTTGAAGAAACAGGTTACATAACATTACAGTAATTCAGCTGCAAATAATAACAGAAGTATATTAAAAGTACCGGTAACAGTTGAATAAGCAAAGATTAAAAGCCAAGATAATAAAATATTTCCTGCAGAGCTGTGGTTCTCTTTCGATAATCATAGTTCTGCTTATATTTTTATTCCTTTTTAAGGAAGCATTTCCTTTTATCGGTTCGCCCGGAATCGGAGAGCTTTTCCATAATATATGGAACCCCGTTTCATTCCAGAAAGAGGAGTTTGGGTTAGTTCCCCTTATAACGGGTTCAATACTGGTAACATTGCTTGCAACTATTATTGCAATCCCGTTTGGTATAATAGGAGCGGTATATATTTCTGAAGTTGCAACAGCTAAGGAGCGGGAATTTCTGAAACCTTTTATTGAGATACTTGCGGGTATCCCTTCAGTTGTTCTTGGATTTTTCGGATTAGTGGTGATTGCTCCGCTGATAAAACAATTGTTCGATCTGAACACAGGATTAACCGCGCTTACAGGCGCGGTGCTGCTGGCGTTTATGGCAATTCCGACTATAATGTCAATTTCAGAAGACGCAATAAAGAGTGTTCCTTCCGCTTACAAAGAAGCTTCGCTGGCGCTGGGCGCGAGCAAGCTTGAAACCATATGGAAAGTAGTTGTGCCGGCCGCGCTTTCGGGTATAGTGGCATCAGTGATGCTGGGTATGGGAAGGGTAGTAGGTGAAACAATGACTGTAATGATGGTTACCGGCAATGCGCCGGTAATAAGTATGAACCCGTTCTCTTCGGTGAGAACTATGACTGCCACAATTGCGGCAGAAATGGGCGAAGTAACCATAGGTTCGCATCATTATATGGCTTTATTCTGGGTGGGAATAGTTTTGATGTTAATGACATTTATACTTAACCTGATATCATACAGGGTACTTAAGAAATACGGGATGATAGATAAGTAATGGGGAGCAAAAGAACAGGTGAAAAATTAATATACTGGATAATGCGGGGTATAACATACCTTGTAGTGATCTTTATCGCATATATTCTGATAGATATTCTTCTCAACGGGCTTCCGGCAATATCATGGGAGTTTTTAACCGGTGATCCTAAAAAAAGCGGCGCCGAAGGCGGGATATTTCCCGCAATTCTTGGTACACTTTTCCTGGTGATAGGTACGATATTGGTCGCTTTGCCGCTTGGAATGTTCAGCGCGATATATTTAACTGAATACGCGAAGCAATCAAAATTTACACAGACAATCAGAATGGCAATAGTTACGCTTGCAGGAGTGCCATCAATAGTATTCGGGTTGTTTGGACTTGGATTATTTGTGGTAGCGCTTGATTTTGGTTCATCAATGCTTGCGGGCAGCCTGACACTTGCGTGTATGATACTGCCAACTATTATTGTAGCAAGCGAAGAGGCGCTGAAAGCAGTTCCAAAATATATGAGAGAAGGCAGTCTTGCGCTGGGCGCGACCAAATGGGAAACAATTTACAAAAATGTATTGCCCTACGCTTTGCCCGGCATGTTAACGGGAGCAATCCTTGGTATTGGGAGGGCAGCCGGTGAAACCGCGCCGATACTGCTTACAGCGGCGGCATTTTTTCTGCCGGAATTGCCAAGCTCTGTGTATGACCAGGTAATGGCATTGCCGTACCACTTGTATATTCTGGCAACGCAGCACCCCGAAGCGCAGAAGATACTGCCAATGCAGTACGGAACAGCGCTTGTACTTTTATTTTTGGTTATCGGATTAAATTTTGTTGCCATAGTTTTGAGAATTAAGGTAAGAAAAAAATATAAATGGTAGTGCGCAACAGGTATCAAGATCACAAGTATAAAAAAATGACGCTGGAAAATTATAATGGCTGAAATACTTACTGAAGATAAGAACAAAGTTCATGTTGAAAATATGAATTTCTACTATGGGGCCGTTCAGGCTTTGTTTGATATTAATATGGATATAGCCGAGAAGAAAGTTACGGCATTTATCGGGCCTTCTGGCTGCGGTAAATCCACTTTTTTGCGTACGCTTAACAGGATGAATGATATAATTGACGGAACAAGAATTGAAGGCAAAGTACTTATAGACGGAAGCGATATATACGGACCTATGACTGATGTAGTAGGATTAAGGAAGAAGGTGGGGATGATCTTCCAGAAATCGAACCCGTTTCCCAAATCAATTTACGATAATATAGCATACGGTCCCAGGCTGCACGGCGTTAAGGATAAGAACAAGCTAATGGAAATAGTAGAATCTTGTCTTGTTAAATCAGCGTTATGGGATGAGGTTAAAGACAGGCTTGATAAGAGCGCAATGGGGCTTTCCGGCGGTCAGCAGCAAAGGCTATGTATCGCAAGGGCGCTTGCCATAAATCCGGAAGTGGTGCTTATGGATGAGCCTGCATCGGCACTTGACCCGAAATCTACATTAAAGATAGAAGACCTAGTAAATGAGCTGAAGAAAGATTATACAATAATTATTGTTACACATAATATGCAGCAGGCAGGCAGAGTTTCTGACTATACTGCATTTTTTTACGAGGGTCATCTGGTAGAGTTTGGAGCTACCGGTCAAATTTTCACTAAACCCAATCAAAAACAAACCGAAGATTATATTACAGGAAGGTTTGGTTAGAAAGAAAAGTTATGTTACATTACTGGCAAAGAGAAATTGAGAATCTAAAGAAACTGATACTCAGCTTAGGCGCAATTGTTGAAGAGCAAATTCAGCGCTCAATGCTTTCACTGGAAAGACGCGATACCGAGCTGGCTGATGAGGTTATTGCCAGAGACAGGGAGGTTGATTCGCTGGAGATATTGATAGAGGAAGAATGCCTGAAGATACTCGCGTTATACCAGCCTGTTGCAAAAGAGCTGCGTTTTGTAATTGCAGTGCTTAAGATGAATAATGACCTGGAACGGATGGGAGACCTGGCATCAAATATTGCGAAGCGGGTAAGGTACCTTTCGAAGAAAGAGAAGATAGACCTGATAAGTGAATTCAGGGATGTAAGCGATAAGGTGCAGGTTATGGTAAAGAAGAGTCTTGATGCGCTTGTGAACACAGATGTTGCTTTAGCGCGCGAAGTGCTTGCGGCTGATGATGAAGTTGACAGGCTTACCAAACAAATGCTTAAGAGAACGATCAATGCGATTGAAAAGGATTCAGCGAGAACAAAAGAATACTTCAGTATTCGTTCTATTTCTAAAAATCTGGAACGAATTGCTGATTCAGCAACAAACATCGCAGAAGATGTAGTTTATTTATGCAGCGGAGAGATAATCAGGCATCAGTCTGAGGATTTTAATCCTGAGGATAATGCAGATAGGGTTTGATCAAATTTTTTGAAAATCACAAAAAGTTAAAAAGAGGGTGAAACCCTCTTTTTTTATTACTATACACTGCTAAACCCATACAAATTAAAATATTAAATATCATTCAATTTTTTTTGGTTATGTTTTTCAAGTTCTTTATATAATTTTAACATAAATCTAACCATAATTTAACATAAAAATCGAAAAATTAACAAATTTTAGCGATTTTTAACCATTTTAAAACTTCTGAACATTTATGTTTAAACGATTTCTTCCTAAACAAAACAACTTTTTTGAGATATTAAATGAACTGGCCGAATCAGTTCTTGAAGCGGCAAAAATGCTTGATGAAATGATGGATAAGCAGGATAACTTCGCTGAGTATTCACATAAGATACACTTCATAGAAAACCGTTGTGACGACCTGACTCACCAGGTAATCAGCGACCTGAATGATACATTCATAACCCCTATAGACAGGGAGGATATATTTGCCCTTGTGAATTCTATGGATGATATAGTTGATACAATTGATACGATCGCATCCAGAATGAGCATGTACAAACTGAAAGCGAAGCTTCAGTTCGGTCCGCAGCTAACTGATATATTACTGATTCAGACAGATGTACTTTTTGACGTTGTGAAGAATCTGCAAAACCCGAAGCAGACCACTGAGAAGATAGTGCAGGTTAAGACCCTTGAAACGGAAGGTGATATAGTATTTAAAGACGCTTTGCTGGACCTGTTTGAAAATGAAAAGGATGTAGTTGAACTGATAAAGAAAAAAGAATTACTTGAAATTATTGAACGCGCAGTTGATAAGTGTCAGAATGCGGCTACTGTTATTGAAGGAATCTTAATTAAGAATATGTAGAGTATGTTTGAACTGGTACTTATTGTTATTATCATCGCATTGATCTTTGATTTTCTTAACGGCTTCCATGATTCAGCAAATTCAATTGCCACAATTGTATCTACCGGAGTGCTCTCACCGCAAAAGGCGGTAATGTTCGCCGCTTTTTTCAATTTTGTTGCGGCATTTGCATTCGGAGAAGAAGTAGCTAAAACAGTTGGCAGCGGGCTTGTTAAGCTTGACGAAATTGATATATATGTAATTTTGGCGGGATTGCTTGGCGCAATTTTCTGGAATTTGTTTACGTGGTATTACGGCATACCTGTCAGTTCTTCGCATGCGTTAATTGGCGGCTACGGCGGTGCGGCGATAGCGAAACTTGGTTTCGGGGCTATCATTTGGGGCGGCTTTGAAAGAGTTGTTCTTTTTATTGTTCTGGCGCCTGTTATAGGTTTTATACTTGGGTTAGTTTATATGCTTATAACAAGCTGGGTGGTTAAGAATAAGAAGCCACGGCAGGTTGACGGAGTTTTCAGAAAGCTTCAGCTTGTATCAGCCGCATTTTACAGTTTTGGTCACGGTTCAAACGATGCCCAGAAGACAATGGGAATTATCGTTTCTGTGCTGGTAGCTACAAATTACCAGGCGGAATTTCATGTTCCGATCTGGGTTGTAATGTCCTGTCATATGGCTATTGCGCTTGGTACACTTTTTGGCGGCTGGAGGATAGTTAAAACTATGGGAATGAAGATTACAAAATTAAAACCTATCGGAGGGTTTTGCGCGGAATTTTCAGGGGCAACCACTCTTCTTATGACCGCCATTTTCGGCATACCGGTAAGCACAACTCAAACAATAACAGGTTCAATTCTGGGTGTGGGCAGTCTTAAGCGGCTTTCAGCGGTTAAATGGGGAGTCGCAGGCAAAATAGTATGGGCATGGGTGCTTACAATTCCGCTTTCGGGGCTGGTTGGCGCACTTTGCTACTGGATGGTAAGTCTCTTTCTATGAACTAAAATGAATAACATATTGTTTTATTATTAACCCTCTTGAAACCTCAAGGGGGTTTTTTGCATCTAATATATATCAGAAAAAATCAGGAAACACTCAATGAAAAGAATCAGTTTATATCCTATTTTTGCAGTTTTTATGTTTTCGCTTATTTTTGCACCTTATTCACATGGTCAAAATGATGCCCTGCAGAGAACCATTGCGCGATTTGATCTTACCAAAGCAACTTCGCAGCACAGGCTGCAGGTAGAAATTGAACCTCCGCAGATTTCCTCTGAAACAATACGGTATTTCATGCCCAAGATAGTGCCGGGAACATATACAATAAACAATTTCGGAAGATTTGTGCATGATATGAAGGCATATGACCAAGAGGGAAGCGAACTGAATATAGCAAGAATTGATACAAATACCTGGGAAATTTCAGGGGCTTCGAGGCTTAAAAGGATCAGTTATTGGGTTGAAGATACATACCACTCGCAAAGCATGCCGGTAGTGTTTGAACCTACAGGAACATGCATAGATTCTGCCGAGGTTTTTATGCTCAACAATTTCACTTTGATAGGTTATTTTGAAGGATTCAAAGATATGCCCTATACAATATCAATTACAAAGCCACAAGGATTTTACGGAGCAACATCAATGCCTCTTGAAAGTTCGGGACCGGATACAGATGTATATAATCCCAGGAATTACTTTGAGCTGCATGATAACCCGATAATGTACAGCATACCGGATACTGCATCGGTAATGGTTAATAATACCAAGATCCTTCTTTCGCTGTATTCACCAAATAAAAAGGTAAATGCTGCGTATCTTATAGAGCATACCAAACAGCTTTTTGAAGCGCAGGGTGAATACCTGGGCGGGGAGCTTCCCGCGAGCAAGTATTCAATTCTGGTTTACCTTTTTGAAGGAAGTTCGCTTTCGGGTTCAGCGGGAGCTTTAGAACATTTCAGTTCAACCACATTCACTTACCCTGAAATTTCCGGTGAGGAGTTCATTCAGCCGTTCAGAGATGTTGTTGCCCATGAATTTTTCCATATTGTAACCCCGCTTGGGATTCATTCAGATGAAATTGGGAATTTTGATTTTATAAATCCGGTAATGAGCAAACACTTGTGGCTGTATGAAGGTTCGACGGAATACTATGCGGTTCACTCACAGGTAAAACACGGTGTGATAACTCCAGATGAATTTTTCAAAAAGCTGCAGCAGAAGTTGTACATTTCAACATTATACCTGAATGATACACTCCCTTTCACAGAGCTTAGCAAGGGAGCGCTTGATAAATACAAACCGCAGTATTTTAACGTATATCAAAAAGGAGCTCTTATCAATATGTGCCTGGATCTTTATTTACTTAAACTTTCAGAAGGAAAGTACGGTCTTCAGCAGCTAAAGACCGAGCTGGGTAACAAATACGGTCCGGACCGCTCATTTAACGACTCAGAACTGTTTGATATAATTACCGGGATGACATTTCCTGAAATAAGGGAATTCTTCGCAAAGTATGTTGAAGGGCCAAACAGACTGCCATACAAGCAATTTCTGAATTACGCGGGATACGATTTTTTTGATGAGTATGAGCTTGAAGTGCCTGCGCTGATCGGCGCGGTGCTTCAGTTGGGTGAAGAGGGTTCAATTGAAGTTGCCGAAGTTAATGACTTCGGTAAGTTATTGAAACTGAAAGAGGGCGACAGGATATTTTCCATTAACGGGAGTGTGGTTAACGCTCATAACTTTGAAAATATTGCGGGCGGAATTGAAAAGAAACTTAAACCCGGCGATGAAGTAACGATAGTGGTGGAAAGAAAAAGCAAAGGAAGTAATTATATCAAAAAAACCCTGAAGGCTAATACTTATCCCACAAAGCGAAAGGAAAGATTTGTAATCCTGGCAGCAAAGAACGCCACAGACGAGCAATTAATGATAAGAAAAGCATGGATAGATCAGTAAGCAGCAGCTGAACCGCAGATATTTCAGGCGCTTTTGAAGCGCCTTTTTTATTCACGGAGTATCATTGTTTTACATTGAAATTAAAATAACATACCTTTATGATTGTAAAATATGGTACAAAATACAGTAAATACGGGTAACAAATTCAGATTCAAGTCTTTAAAAGTGCATAATACAAATGACTGGATACTTGGCAACAGAAAAAAATACAGACAGGTATTTGATGCTGCCACAACGAGATACATATATGTTGAGCTGGCAATTAATAACCTGGAGTTCAATTCTGCGGACTGGAAAATTACCGTAAACTTCAAAGCCTTTGATCAGAGCAACAAACTTCTGTGTGATAACAAAGTTGAACAGACTATTCCAGCAGATACTGACATTGCATATATAAGATATTCCTGGGGCAAGCCAGAGCCGGGGACATATTGGATAAAGGGCAATTACAGGTGGGAGGCATGGGTAGATGGAGTTATGCTTTCTTCCGCATACTTTTATACAGTTAATGAGGGCGAAGTCACGGCGGAGAGCAATCCTTATTTTAGTTTAACATCAATCAAGCTATATGAAAGTCCGTTTGAAACGGTACCTTTTGGCGAGAGAAATTATCTTAAGACGTTCAATTACTTAACAACCCGCTACATGTGGGTTGAAATTGAGGGAGATAATCTTCAGCATAACAAAGTTCCCTGGATGGGTGAGTTCATAATAAGGATAAGAGACAGTTCCGGCGACAGCATTGCGGAAATATATGATCTTTACAATTATAACAATACAATTTCAAAGGTTAGATTTATGCGCGGCTGGGGAAGCAAAGAACCGGGAAGCTGGTATGAAGGCGGCTATGTGGTGGAAGTATCTTTGCTTGAGAAGGTATTAGGTACTGTGTATGTCAATTTCAGCAACGAGGAAGTTACAGATCCTGATGCAGGAAAGTTTTATTTACCCGGTGAAGGAATGGCGTCTTCATCGTTAAAAACAGAAACACTGCCTGATAAAGAGCTAAGCGAAGCTGAGATCATGGCGGAAATAAATGAAATGATAGGACTTGCTACTATTAAAAAAGATATTGATGACCTTTATGACTACTTAAAATTTGTAAAGCTGAGGCAGACAAAAGGATTTGATGACAAAGAGAAGATGAATCTGCATGCAGTTTTTACCGGAAACCCGGGCACAGGAAAGACGAAAGTAGCTTTAATGCTGGGTAAGATCTACAGGAATCTTGGAATACTTTCCAAAGGGCATGTGCATGAAGTTGACAGGGCAGATCTTATCGGCGAGTTTATAGGACAAACCGGACCTAAGGTCAAAGAGGCCATCAAAAAAGCCAGAGGCGGGATATTATTTATAGATGAGGCGTACGCGCTTGCCAGAAAGGGTGATACTGAAAAGGATTACGGAAAGGAAGTAATTGAAATAATCTTAAAAGAAATGAGCGATGGCAAAGGAGATCTGGCGATAATAGTCGCGGGATATCCTGATGAGATGCAGTATTTTATAGGTTCAAACCCCGGGCTTAGATCAAGGTTTACCCGTTTTTTCCACTTTCCAGATTATACGCCGAGTGAATTGCT
The DNA here is from genome assembly GCA_002344125.1 of Ignavibacteria bacterium UBA2360. Classification (GTDB taxonomy): domain Bacteria; phylum Bacteroidota; class Ignavibacteria; order Tepidaquicellales; family OLB5; genus OLB5. The sequence goes on from DDTQ01000012.1 coordinate 154,855, forward strand.
GCAGATAGGCAATTATTACGCTTCCAAAACGGATGTAGATATGGATAAAGATGCCGAGGAATATTTGTACACTAAACTGGTAGAAGCCTATAGAGACCGGGATAAAACTTTCGGGAACGCAAGGTATGTGAATTCAATTGTAGATGAAGCAAAAATGAATATGGGACTCAGGGTAATGAACGAAAGTACGAATATTGAGAGCCTTGATAATATCGCACTTTCAACAATAACTACTGAAGATATAAAAGAAATTTTCCAAAGCAAACAGATAAGTAATGTTGATATACCCCCCGATGAAGAATTGATGAGAGATTCGCTTGCTGAGCTGAACAAACTGATAGGCCTGAATGAGCTGAAGGCAGATGTTCACGAAATGGTTAAACTGGTGAGATACTTCAGGGAAACCGGTAAGGATGTAACAAGGTCATTTTCTCTTCACACGGTATTCACAGGTAACCCCGGAACAGGAAAAACAACTGTTGCCAGAATACTGGCAAGGATCTTCAGGGCGCTTGGGGTTCTTGAGAGGGGGCACCTGGTTGAAGTTGACAGAGAAGAACTTGTAGCCGGATACATCGGGCAAACCGCTATAAAGACAGCGGAAAAGATAGATGCTGCTATGGGCGGGGTTCTTTTTATAGATGAGGCGTATTCTTTAATGGGATCAAGTGAAAATGATTTCGGCAAGGAAGCAATTGAAATAATTCTGAAACGTATGGAAGATAACCGCGGAAAATTTGTTGTGATATGCGCCGGTTACACCGGGGAAATGGAGAACTTCCTGAAGATGAACCCGGGGCTTAAATCAAGGTTCGACAGGAAATTTGATTTCCCTGACTACAGCGAAGATGAGCTGTTTTCAATTGCGAAGATAATACTCGCTGAGCAGGAGCTGGAGTTTGACGGGGGAGCGGCTGAACACTTCAGGAAACACATTGCATCTTTGTACAGCGGAAGAGATAAATATTTCGGCAATGCAAGGGATATAAGAAAATCGATAAGCGAAGCGGTTAAGAACCAGAATTTGAGACTTGCTGAAATTACCAAAGATAAACGCACCGCTGAAATGATAAGAACCGTTACTATTGATGATGTAATGGAACTTGATGTTGTATTGAAAGAAGAAAAACGAATGGGATTTTAAATTAAAAAACAAAAAGCATGATAGAGGTATTAATAATTGTCGGTGTATTCGCTGCAATAATAGGTTTTTTTATGTACGCTTCCAAAAGCGGAGCTAAAATGCTTGCTGAAAGGGAAGCAAGGATCGCCCGGGCATCGAGGGGTAAGGCTGTAGTTATTGGGTCGCATCCTGTTGGAATCAGGGGAACCGGCCATGGAGGACATTACCAGGGATATGGATTTACACTTGATATATCGGATGGATTTAATGAACCATACAGGGCTCATTGTGTTTGGGAAGTATATCCTATGGGCGCCCCAAAAGCACAGCCGGGGATGGAGATAAATGTAAAAATTGATACAGAAGATAACCAGATAATTTTTCCGCTGGCAGATGGTTTGGCTTTCAGCTGGAACTACCAGATGATGCATAAGAAGAACAAAAAAGAGTTTTTGAAAGAAGGCACAGTCCGGTAATTATTGATTACCGGACCGTGAAACTTTATCAGTTACCTGTAGTTTTTTATATAATTATCAAGATCAATTACATTGGATTCGAAGACAAAAATATCGTATAGTTTATAGTAGTTGTTTCTATCAACGGTATTTTTGAAGGCATATTTTGCCAGATCAATTTTATTAGATTCAAAAACAAACCAGCTTAAAATATCCCTCACCTGATCAGTAGTAAACAGGTTGTTATCTATCACACTTTTGGTCATATCATACTTAGTTGATTCAAATGTTCTTGCGGCAATGAGGTTTTTGAATTCTGAAAAATCGCGGGGACTCATTGCGCCGCCGTAATAATCTTCATAGTACACCGGCTTATCCGGTGACCTGTGATCACAGTTTTTGCAGGCATCACAGGTACAGGTGCAATTCTTATGGTAAGTTGAATTATCCACTTCTTTACCTGAACTACCGAAATACCATGAACCATTTGTGGATGTTACTTCTGAGCGCATATCGGTTAAAGCAAACAGCATAAAAAAACTAAAAAGTAAAATCTTGGTGGTTTTCATAGATTTGAATTTAGTTATTGAAATCAGTCATTGTACTTTACAAATATATTGTAAGTTTCTGTTTTTGCTGTAACAATATGTAAATCTATGTTAATATTGTTAAATGCCTGATCCGTGCAATCATGCAAATTAAAAGAGCAGTACATTATCATATAGAGTGGTGCGAAATTAAAAAAACCTGCAAAATAAGTATCAAACAGTTCAATTATATATTATTTTTGTATAAAGGAAGATCAGACCTGAATAACTAAAAAACTGCTGCCCGGGAGGTACTATGATCACAATAGTGAGATCATTGATCCTATTCTGTTTAATATTACCAAACCTCCATCCATTATCCCAAACCGCATTGAGTGCCGGATCTACAGGCATTACAGATTCATCCGAAAATACTGAACATGATTATTTTACATTAACTATCCGGAATGCTCCAACGTTGACGTTTCAGTTCGGGATAGATTATGATTACGGTGTCTTTGAGCTTTCAGCAAACGATAACGGTGATCTTAACAATGACCAGTTTATATCAGGAAAGAACTTTGGCGTAAGGCACGGGTTTGGCGTTAACATGACTGCTAAATACCCTTTACACAGAGCCGGAAATTTGAGGCTTACTGGCGTGTTTATGTATAACCGGTTCACAAGTAAATTCAATAAAGTATTTACAGATGTGAAAGAACAGGATTTTGTAAAGTACGATGTGTATTCACTGGGACTGGGAATTGAAGACAACTTCAATCCCGGGCTTAAGCTAAGGGCATATGCCGGAATTGGATTGATGGGAAGTGTAATATCCGGAAGCGCAAGGATAACTGATGCAGAAGTGAGCAGGGGATTGAGTATAAACCCCGCATTCAGATTGGGTGTTAATATTTACTCGGGGTTTGAGTATCTGCTTAACAAGAATGTAGGATTGAGTTTCGGGCTGAAGTTCACACATGCCAATCTTTGGCTTAAAAAAAGCAGCGTATCTGAAGATCCGCTGGTACTTAACTTAAACGACCAGAAAGTAAACAACGGTCAGTTGTATTCAGGTTACAGGCAGTTTGCATGGGGTTCATTTGGATTTGGTATCAATTATTACCTGGGTGTAAACGAGAAAATTTACTATTACAGAAAGTATTAAATCTCTTCCGCCGGAGCAGCAAATTAAAACTGTTCACATATTAAAACAGCCTCAATATCCTTGATATTGAGGCTGACAAACCGGAATACTTATAAAACATTATTTTGGCTGCAGAATAATTTTTTAATAAGATAAGAAATTCCTGTTTCTTAATACATCAATAATTGAAGAGGTATAATACCAGCTTGCTCCTGCGGCTTCGCCTGAGATAACTTCATACCTTGAATAACCCGGACGTCTTTCGGCAGCCCTTATAGTATAGGCATTCCATCCCGCAGTAAAACTTACGTTATATACGTTAATGGTTGTATCATTGACATTAGTTATTGTATCTGACCCGGTAATAGAGAATGGTTTTGTGGAGTACAAGTACGCGACCGCAAACGAGCCGGTAACTACGGAATCAGCGAAATTCTTCTTTTGAAGCATGCCGATCAATTCATTGGAAAATCCATAAACCCTTAATGAGCCAATTTGAGCTATTCTTACCGTTGTATCACTTACCACAACTCCCGGCGGCAAATTAATTTCGTTTATTGAAGCGAGGAAGTTGGCAGGCGGTGTAGCAAGATCCATACTCAGCATTGCGCTGTTATCAACCGTATCTGTACCGGCAAAAAACGAATCAGCGGGAGTCCCTGCTGTTAATTTAGCTTTTACTATTACACTGCCTCCCGGATAATTTGTGATACTGCCGGTTAAAAAGGGAGTGGATCCGGGTGGATTAATAATTGTGTTATCATCATCACTGCAGCCATAAAATGATGAGAGGGATAAACCGGATAAAATCAGGAGTATGGTAATAAGTTTTCGTGGATTTAACATAAATGCCTTTCTGTTATTTTTCAATAGTTTTAACTTAAAAACATACCGGAAGGCACTGTGGTTCTCTTTGGTAACTATTTTGAATTGAATACTAATGCAGATAAAAAAAACAGGTGTTTATTAAACACCTGTTTTTATTTATAACCCTCTGTAATTTTACTGGATCGTGAATGTTCTGACATCCACAGAACCGCCGCCGAGATTGCCCGAATAGTTAGTTACACTACCGTTTACAATTACCCTGCAGTTGAAGCTTTTGGCGAAGCCTGAAAAGTGCACAACATTTACCCTGTAGTTTCCGAGGGGTATAGTTGCTGTTGTGCTGAATATGTTTTCAATGGCATTGCCTGTTTGAGACTGCCAGTCTCTATCAAGAGAGAAATTTGCGCTTGAAGTATTGCTCCAGAAAATATGCAGATTATCCGGGCCGTACAAATGGAGGTCAAGATCGGTGGCATTGGATGCAGTATTAAGCCATGTTAAAGTTGCCTGGAAAGTACCTGTGCCAACGGGCACGGTTGGCTGGGGCCAGTTTTCGGGTCTGCCTGCTACCCATGAGCCGCCTGCCGGCAGGCAAAAGGGAACATAAGTTACAGCGTCATAGGTTGACCAGCCAATAAATTCAAGAGGATCGGGAACAGTTACGGGCGCAGGAATGCTGTAAGTTTCGATCACCGGAGGATTTGCCTGGCAATTGCTTCTGGTTACCCAGAAACTGATGGAGCCCTGCGGTACAATTGCTTTTGTCTTTCCGATAGGGCAGCCTAGAAAAATCGGGTTCATATAAGCCTGACCAATTAAACCGCCGGAGTACTGGCTGAGTATGCTGGGTTTTTCAGGGGATACGCTCTGTACAGTCAGTATGTAATTCATGAACGGCTCAGGCGGGCAGTCATACATCGCGCCGCCCTGCCTGAAATCCGTGGCATTATCTGAGAAGTTTTGTTTTACAAGAACGTAATAGCCCAGTGATAGCTGATCAATTCCTACTTTCCTGTTCGCTGTATCAAGCGCTGATGTTGGCACCAACTTCCATTCCTGCGCAGCCTCAGAATATTTCAATACTGCAAGATCCTGCGGCGTGTTTTGTGATGCCGCGGGGAAAAATAACTGCACCGGTGAATTCAGGTTGAAAGATTCAGGCCCGGCTTTAAGATACTTGCTTATTACTGTGAATCCCGAAGGAACAGAGGGTATTCCGCTTTCTGTGGTTGAAGATGTATTAAGCGAAAATGCGACAGTTCCTGCAGTGCCGTTACTGTTTCGCGGCACGTCTCCCGCATGGACTTCCAGCCTGAAGCCATCAAACTCAATATTCTGCCGCTGATCAGATGTAACGCTTTGCGTTGTGCCGCTTCCGCCATTGGGATCATTTGGTGTAATGGTGTTATCGCTGCTATCTGAGCAGCTGCTGATGAATACGCACAGCGTTATTGAAAATAAAATTGAAAATTTATACACAGTCTTCAAAAGAACGCCTCCTGATTTATTGTTTTTAAGTTTCATTAATAGAAATATAAATTTCAGATAAATTGCTTAAAAATTCTAACGGGTTCAAAGAGAAATTTTTGAAATTGTCCCAAAGCAGACACTAATGAAACTGTTAATTATATGCGAAAAGCGAAGAAAATTGGAGAAATTGTTGGGGTTTTGTCCCAATTACAAAACAGGCTGTAGAGTTATTGCACAAAAAAAGACGGCTTTTTTGCCGTCTTTTAGAACATACTTAATTGCAGTTAAGGTAATATATTTTTTTTTGTTAAAGTAGTTACATCTTCTTCAGGTCAGTGAACTGGTAGCCAAGTTTCAGAATATTTTCTTTTTTAGCACCGGATGGAATGAGTTCTATTATATATCCGTGGATATTATCCTGCACATTTATTACATCGTCAACATCAAAAGCTGAAATTACGTGTTTATCATCAAGATGCGAGCGTGTTGCTTCGGTGAGTGACTGCCCTTCGGAAAAATCGGGGTCACGTTTCAGCTTTTCGTTAATGCTGTCGGCAGAGTCTTTCAAAACGAAGGGCATTAATTTATGGAATTCCGTGAAATGTCCCTCTTTGTAATAACCGATATTGCCTATCACCAGCATTGGAAATTCTTTAGAAGCATTTTCCGGCGCAGCGCCAACTTTGATATTGATATCATAACCATCAACATGATTTAAGACCATGTAAGCATCTAAATGAGTAGCAGCCGGCCATGACTTTTTCATTTGTGTTTTGAGTGATTCAATTGTTGTGCCAACACCAATAAAGAGGTTATGCGATTCCAGCAGGTCGCCTTTGTTGTATCCGCCGAGTAAAACTATGAATAATTGTAGTTTTTCCATATAAAATTAGTTATAAAAAAGCCTCAAAACTGTTAGATTTTGAGGCTTTTCGCGCTCCCAACGGGATTCGAACCCGTGTTTCCACTGTGAAAGAGTGATGACCTAACCCCTAGTCGATGGGAGCGATTTTTCAACAGAATTACAAAAATAAGTAAAATTTTAGATAGTTAAAAGGGGGAAATAATGTCAAAAGTGAAACCTTCTCTAACTACGTGATATAAGACAGGTGTCAAACGTGAAATGTCAAACGTGAAATGATCGAGATTAAGGTTAAACAAGTGCTTTAATCACAACTTTCAGCTTCTCATATGTCTTACCCATTTCCTCTGAAATGACCTTAACATCATTCAAAACAGGCATAAAATTGGTATCGCCGTTCCAGCGGGGGACAATGTGGAAATGGATATGATCTTCAATGCCCGCGCCTGCAACTCTGCCCAGATTAGCACCGATATTAAAACCATGAGGCTTCATTACCTCTGTGAGTGCTTTTGTTCCAAGATCTAGCAGAGAAAACATTTCAAGCCGGGTTTCTTCATCCAGCTCAGAAAGTTCTTTCGCTTCTTTGTTGGGTACGATCATCAAATGTCCGCTGTTGTATGGGTATAAGTTCATTATGATAAAAGCATGCTTGCCGCGGTAAAGCAGATAATTTTTTTTGTCATCGTTTTCATTCAGAATACGGGTGAATAAAGAACCGGGAAGAGTTTCCTTGGGTTCTTCTTTAAATGTATCGATGTATTGTGAGCGCCACGGTGACCAGAGTTTTTCCATATACCAAAAATACTTGATTTAGAATTTAAATGCCTTATATAAAAAAATAGATACTTCCAAAAGAGGTAGTTGAGCTGCAATATTAAAGCTTCTGTTAGAAAATTTGTATAAAAAGCGGCAGGCAAGCCAGCCGCCTGCATTTTTTATAAATAAAAAACCCTGAACTTAGAAGTTCAGGGTGAAATTGGTTAATAAATCCTGATATGAAATCAGGGAATAATATTTTGTTTAATGCGCAGCTTCTTGTTCCTTTTGGGCTTCGGCTACTATTTTTGTTTCAATTTCCTTAGGTACTTCTTCGTAGTGAGAGAAGCGGCGTTTGAATATTCCGCGGCCCTGTGTTATTGAACGAAGTTTTGTCGCGTAATCGTGAATTTCCGCCAACGGCACAGTTGCTTTAATAATCTGCATTTTACCATTGGTATCCATACCTGATATTTTTCCCCTGCGTGAGGAAATATCACCCATAACATCACCCATAAATACCTCGGGGACAGTTACTTCGATTTCATAAATCGGCTCAAGCAAAACAGGTTTTGCTTCCATGAATCCTTTTTTAAATGCCTGCGCGCCCGCAATTTTGAAAGCCATCTCTGATGAGTCAACATCATGATATGAGCCGAAGTGTACGGTTACTTTAACATCAACAACAGGGTAGTGCGCTACGGGTCCTTTAACAAGTGCTTCGACCACACCTTTTTCAACTGCGGGAATGAATTTTGTTGGGATAGCACCTCCGACAACTTCGTTGGCAAATTCAAATCCTGCGCCGCGTTTTTGCGGTTCCACTCTTAAATGTACGTGACCGTATTGACCGTGACCGCCTGATTGTTTCTTGTGCTTGTATTCAACATCTTCAACTTTACCTTTGATAGTTTCTCTGAATGGTATTTTAGGCTGCACAATATTTACTTCAACGCCGTATTTTTCTTTCAGCCTGGCAATGATAATTGCCAGATGAAGTTCGCCCTGTCCTGAAATAATTGTTTGTCCCAGCTCAGGATCAAAATGGAAGAGGAATGTCGGGTCTTCTTCGTGAAGATGTGAAAGCCCTGAGGCTATTTTATCTTCATCACCCTTTTGCTTTGATTTGAGCGCCTGCTCAATCAATGCTTCAGGGAAGATGATAGGGTCTATCATAACATTGAGACCTTTACCTGTAAGCGTATTGTTAACGTGAGTATCTTTTAGTTTAACAACAGCGCCAATATCTCCTGTAACTGCAGAAGCCATATCTTTCCTGTTCTTACCGTTCATCTGAAAGATCTGTGTAAGGCGTTCTACTTTGTTCCTGTTCTGATTGGTCAAATCCATACCGGCAGTTACACTGCCTGAGAGTACTCTGAAGAATGACATTTCACCAACATGCGGTTCGCTCAATGTTTTGAACACAAATATAGCGGGTGCGCCGTCAGGATCAGGCGCGACTTCAACATATTCATCGGAACCGGTTGTTTTTGCCATAAATGGGGCAGCATCAAGGGGACTTGGACAATATTTGCATATAAATTCGGTGAGTGATCTGACGCCGATTCCGGGTAAACCCGCGGTGCACAGTACCGGCAGAATTTTTTTAGCTTTAATTTCCCTGGAAAGGCCTTCAATGAGTTCTTCTTCTGTGAGAGTGCCGCCTTCATCAAAGAAGCGGCTCATCATTTCTTCATCTTCTTCGGCTACTATTTCAATCAGCTCCTGGTGCAGCGCATTTGCTTTTTCTTTAAGGGCATCGGGTATATCATGCTCTGTGTAACCGCCTTTTCCATCGGAGTTGAACTTGAGAAGTTTCATTTTAAGTACATCAACAATGCTATCGAAGCCGAAGCCCTGGTTAACTGGGAACTGCAGTTCTGCCACGTGGCTGCCGTAATTTTCTTTAAGCTGCGCCATGGCTGAGTCGAAATCTGATTTTTCGTTATCGAGCTTGTTAACTACGAAACAGATCTCAATTCCGTATTCTTTCGCGTAGTTAACGGCAATTTCTGTTCCAACTTCAACGCCTTCAGATGCGTTGACAGTAATGAGGGCAGTATCCATTATGCGCATGGAAGATTTTACCGAGCCGGTAAAATCAGTGTAGCCCGGAGTATCTATTATGTTGAGTTTGTAATCTTCCCATGTGGTATTTAAAACGGAAGAGTTGATTGAGATCTTTCTTGAGATCTCGTCTTTGCTGTAATCAGAGGCAGTTGATCCTTCTTCAATCTTTCCGAGCCTGTTCAGCGTGCCGCTTGTGTACAGAATTGATTCAGCCAGTAATGTCTTTCCGGAACCGCCGTGACCGGCTATTACGACGTTCCGAATTTTTTCCGGTGTAATGTTTCCCAAAATATTCAGCCCCTTCTAATTAATAGTGTGTATATATACTGTAAAAAGGCTCTGCAGTATATAATAATATTGTATACTGTTTCAAATAATGCGGTAATATCAAACTAAATGTAAGTTCAGCGGTAAAAGCTAAAACAGGTCTTCATCAGATTCATATGAATGGATCTTTTTGCGTGAAGTAGTCCCGTTCTTTGAGCCGGAAATTACATTTAAAAATGATCTTATACCTTTAGATACTGCATTAACCATATTGAGAGCGTCAAAAACATTGGTCTCAACCTCTTTCTGAACCTTTTGCTCAAATTCAACAATAGAATCGGTTGTATCTTTAACAGTATCAACAATTCCGTTAATTTTGGCTGACTGAATTTTGAGGTTTGAAGATATCTCTTTGATATCGTTTGTTATGAGAAGAGAGTTTTCAATTAAAGGTTCGGTTTTTGTGGTAATGTGATCTACTTTACTTTCGATATTATCAATTGTGCTGTTGATATTATCGATAGCGCTGACAATACGTTTTAATGCCCTTATGAGGTATATTACCAGCGCTATCAATGCAACATACAGCGCAATTACGGCAATGCCAGAGATGAATTCTAATTCCTGCATTTAACTGCCTTCTAAATTTATAAATGCGCTAAGTTTTTATATCTTGTTGCGTTCTTCTTTGTATGCATCAACACCGGCTTTAATAGCATCTTTAACCTTAGCTGACTCATCAGCAATTTTGGTTTTTGCTGTTTCGTAGGAAGTTGATGTTTTTTCCTTGGCAACATTCAGGATGTTGTTCGCGTCATCAAGCAGGTTTCCGGCTTTTTTCTTCGCGTCAGAGATAAGTTCTTCAGAACGTTTTTTTCCTTCGTTGATAATATCCTGCGCTTTGTGTTTGGCGATATCAAGATATTCTTCCGCATCGTCTAACATTTCATCTTTTTTGTTCCTGATATCCTGGCGAAGTTCTTTACCGCTTTTTGGCGCGTATAACAGAGCCAAAACGCCGCCAACAATTCCGCCGGCTAAGAATCCAAGGAACAGACCTTTTGCTACGCCTCTTTCTTCTGACATAGTGTAATCCTCCAATTTAATTTTTTTACCCATTTTTTGGGGCTTAAGTTTTATGATTTTAATAGATGAAAAATAGCAAAATACCCCTCTATTTTCAATGTAATTTAAAATAACTAATTATATCCAAAATAGTTAAAAAAACAGCAAATTGATAAAGCGGGTTTGGGAATCTGTTACATAAGGTGTTTGAGTGTGAATACAGAGATAATACCGCCAAATGCCGGAATGAGAAACCGGAATTCAACGGATTGAATAAATTGTCAATGCTAATTGACACTTTCGACAAATAAGGGGAAGACACTCAAATAGCGGGCATAGAAAGTACTTTGATTTTTAATTGTTTAGAATGCCGGCACATGAAAATTTTATGGCACGGAATTTGAAATACTAATATATTATCAAATACATCTTATTGAATCAACATTTAAACGAAGTATGAGCATCACATAGAAAGAGACAGAACATAAGGAAGCAGGTTGAATCACAGGAAGAGTATATAAACATTTTGACTATAAGTCAATAATTCTAAAAACCAAATAATAAAAAAGGAGAATTGAAAAATGGCACAGCAAAATAATCCCGAAAGAAGAGACAAAGATATACCAACGATCGATCAGGAAAACCAAAGAAAAGAAAGAGATGATATGCAGCAGCAGCAGCAGCAGAGAAGGCCTGAAAAAGATGTAGCTAATGACCAGACCGGAAAAAGAGAAAAGGGCGAAGACAGATGGAAAGATTCTGAAAGAAATGAGCAGACCGCAATTGATGAAGAAGACGAAGTTGTATAGTACGATGTTATCCAATAAAAAGGGGCAGCTAAAATATAGCTGCCCTTTTTGGTTTAGTTATGTTCTTACTCTACTTTAAACAGTGCGCTGATGGATTGATTCTCGTTATTCCTTAATATCGCGTGTGCGAAAAGACGTGAAACGTCGAGAATTTCTATTTTTTTGGATTTAACATTCAGCGGAACTGTATTTGCTATTACAAGCTTTTTGAGGCTTGAATTTTCTATCCTGTTAATTGCCTGCCCTGAAAGAATGGGATGAGTAGCAGCACCGTAGATATCTTTGGCGCCGTGCTTCTTTAAGGCATCAACTGCGGCTACAAATGTGTTTGCAGTATCAATCAGGTCATCAACTATCAGAACATTTTTCCCTTCAACATCGCCGATAATATTCATAACCTCGGCAACGTTAGGTTTGGGTCTTCGTTTATCAATAAGTATAAGCTCAGCCCCTAAATTTTTAGCGTAAGCGCGCGCGCGTTTTGAGCCGCCAACATCCGGGGCGGCAACCGCAAGGTTGCGCAGCTTCAATTTCTTGAAATATTTAAGCAGCAGCACTGAGCAGTATAAATGGTCAACGGGGATATCGAAAAATCCCTGAAGCTGCGGCGCATGCAGATCCATAGTAATAATACGGTCAACCCCCGCTTCTGTGAGCAGGTTGGCAATAAGCTTTGCGGTTATTGATACACGCGGCATATCTTTTCTATCCTGCCTTGCATAGCCAAAGTAGGGGATAACGGCTGTTATCCTTCTTGCTGAGGCGCGAACAGCGGCATCTATCATGATGAGAAGCTCCATCAGGTTATCAGAAGGAGGGTTGGTGGATTGTACAATGTAAACATCTTTGCCGCGGATGTTATCGTTATACTTTACCCATATCTCGCCATCTGAAAAATTCACGATGCGGCATTTGCCCAGCGGCAGGTCTAAATAATCACATATATGTTTTACTAAGTAGTTAGAGTTTCTTCCTGAAAAAATCTGTATCTCAGATCTTGCCATTCTAGTATTAGTGCTTTCGGATTGTTTAGTGGAATACGCAAATTTATCAAATTATATCCGTATAAGCAATTAGAAAGTATTTACACAATTCCCGGAAATTGAAGCAGTTGAAGGGCCTTAATTTATGGCTAGTTGAGACAGATCTCTTTGGTATTAAAATATTGAGTTGGAATGGAAGGGGTTTGTATTATTTGAAAAGAAGAAGGTGGCAGTACTTTTTTATCTAAATGTACAAATTTATTTTTAATACCATCCGGTTCAACATAGATCTCATTGAGCGAGAGCTTGCCGAAGTTATCGCCGAGTATTGAGCCGCCGGAATTGATAAATCTTACGTTCTTCCTTGAATACACCCTGTTTACATGCTGATGACCATGGAGGACGAGCTCAATACCCAAATCAGAAAATTCCCTGATTATCTTTTTTTTGCCTCGCAGCTTCATTGTTTGCTTTTCAATAGCCAGCCAAATAGCTGCGGATGACGCAGCAGTATCACCTGTATCTTTGCTGAAATGATGATGAGTGAGGGCAATTCTGGTTTTATCTTTAAATTTATTCTCTTCCAGGATACTCTCAATGAACCGGAGTTTGCCTGTGGATATTTTTCCGTTGGATGCGAACGGATTTTTCATTACCGAATACGGTGCAATTGAGTTGAATCCGGAAATTACAATGTTATCAAGCTCTTTAACGAAAGGAAAATAACTGCCATGCGGGTTTATATTCTTTTCGAAGGTTTCTCTGAAGTAATAGACAAATTCATTTACCTTGCTGTAAAAGTTCGTTTTCCTGCATTTAGCGGGGAAGTTGATAACATCTTCGGCAAGATGAACGCCGCCGAAGATATCGTGGTTACCTATAATTACCGTTAGTTTATCCCTGTGAAGCAGACCGGCATTTTTGAAAACTGACCGTGCCAGCTCAAATGAGGCAGGTTCGGCGTTTTCGGTGATATCACCTGAAATTATCAGGTGGTCGTATTTGTTGTTGATGATGTATTCAATTAAATGCAGGGTATTATAATAATTTTCCTTTTTATAATTTGCATCTAAGTGAAGATCTGATATGTGAGCGATTTTCATAGATGTTTTTCTATATACTTTTGATCCAAAGTTATGTTATTTTTGTTAGGATATTGTTAGCGATATGTAAGCTAAGTATTATTATTTACAGCGTGGGTGTTTAATTAATTAAGATTAAATTCAGCCTTAACATAAAACTAACAATTAACGGTTAATTTTAATGTGATATGGAAATTAAAAATAAACAGTTAGAGCGGTATAAGGATTTCGCTGAAAAGACAGTAAAGAAAGCGAATCTTATAACCTTGAAATATTATTCAAAAAAAATTAAATACAGGGTGAAAGAAAATCTGACACCTGTAACCGCAGCGGATATAAAAGCGGAAAACTTCATCCTCGGCAGAATTAAGGAAAAATTCCCTGAACACAGCATTCACGCTGAAGAGCATGGCAGTTCAGATAAGAGATCCGATTTCAAATGGATAATCGATCCGATAGACGGTACAAAGAACTTCATGAGGAAATATCCTTTCTGGGGCACACTGCTTGCGCTGGAATTCCAGGGAGAGGTTGTGCTTGGAGTTATATCAATGCCTGCGCTTAAGGAATTCTATGTTGCCGCCAAAGGTAAGGGCTGCTATATGAATGGCAAGAAGATGAAAGTGAGCAAGGTTAAAAAGCTGAAGGATTCATATCTGATACACGGGGGCCTGAATTATATTTTCAGTGAACCGTACAGGCAGAATTTTGTTAATCTTGTTAGCAGTACATATTATGACAGGGGATTCGGTGATTGCCACGGCCATACTTATATTATAAACGGAAAAGCTGAGGTAATGGTCGATCCGCATGTTGCGCCGTACGATGTTGCCCCCATAAAGATATGCGTTGAAGAAGCAGGCGGCAGGTTTACTGATATTCACGGCAACAATACAATATATTCCGGCAGTGCGGTAGTGACAAACGGAAGGGTTCACGATGCAGTATTGGAACTGCTTAATGAGAATCTGGAGAGCCGCGAAATAACGAAGGATTGACTATCATTTGCGAGCGAAGCGGTGCAATCTCATCAAGGAAGTCTTTAGTTGGCACTATTATTGAGATCGCTTCGTCACTTCGATCCCCGTAAATATTTTAGAACTTTGACGAAGCCTCTTTGATTGTAATATCAAGGGGGCTTTTTTGTTGGTTTTTATATGAATAGAAATAGATAAATTGCGGATTAACAGGTAATTTAATGATATATACTCTTTTATACTCGCTGATAGCAGGGATTGTAACGGGTTTTATAGTATCGGTGCCGCCTTTGGGGCCAATTGCCTTTGCGCTGATCTCAAAAGGGTTTAAGGGTGAAGTTAAGGATGGAATGGCGATAGCGTCGGGTTCCGCTTTTATGGATATGGTGTATGCTATAATCGCTTTTGGTGGTATATCACTTTTCATATCATTTTTACCTGTAAGTTTTGAGCAGGCTATAAACAGCAACATCAGTACGATACAGATCGTATTAACATACGCGGGGTGCGTGGTAGTAATAGTTTATGGTATCAAAATAATGCGCACGAAACTTGACCTGGATAAGTTTGAAGCAAAAGAATCAGAGCACCTGAGTAAAGCCAGGGGAAGAGCAAAGGATTTGGCTGCTAAATCTCATGTGCCGCAGGGTGAATCCAACTTCTTCGGGCAGTTTTTGATGGGAGTAATGCTTTGCATTTCTTCTATTACGCTGCCGGCATCATGGGTAATACTTGTAGGGTATGTTAAAAGCTTCGGCGTACTGGATAATTCTGTACTGAGCGGTTTTCTGTTTGCAGCAGGCGCATTTACAGGTACCGTTTTGTGGTTCTGGCTGCTGCTTAAGTTGATAGCCGGTAACAAGCACAGGATTGACAAGAATACTATAAGTAAACTAAACTTTTACGCGGGAATAGTTTTAATTATCCTGGGAATATTTTTATTCAGCAAGGCAACCGGTACAGTGTTCGATATTTTCTAGTATATAATAGTAACAGAAGAAATAAACAAAAATTTCTACCGAATACCCCTTAAAATAAAAATTACAAATAACTGAAAAAATAGCGAAAAAACCCTTGACATATGGATTTTTTTTCGTATTTTTGTAGTGGAGGAAAATGGAGGAAAGTGGAGGATTTGGGATTTCGCCACGCTTTCACCCTAAAACCAATCAAAATCACTCAAAAATAATAAAAAAATTAATTGTTTCAAGGGCACTCAAATACAACTATTGATGAAAAAGGCAGATTAATAATTCCTGCCAAGTTCCGCAAGCATATTTTGCCGGAAGCCAATGGTATTTTGAACGCGACCCTTGGAAGGGATAACTGCATCTGGATATTTCCTTCAAATGAATGGATGAAGGTACTCGAAACCGTACGATCGACCAATCCATATACTGATGATGAAGTATTGATGAGAAGACAGATGTTCTATTATGCCGATGAGCTTACAGTTGATTCGCAGCACAGAATTTTAATACCGCAGGAAATGAAAGAAATTACAGGTATAAAAAAGGATGTATTGCTGATAGGACAGTTAGAGCGAATTGAGCTTTGGAATCCCGATACTTACAACAAGTACTTAAAGGGAAGCTCTGATTCATACGAAGGCGTAATGCAGAAAGTTATGACAAAGCTTTATACCAAAAATACCGGTGAGTAAATTTTGGATGAAGAATTCTATCATGAGCCGGTACTTTTAAACGAAACAATTTTGTACCTGCTGGGTAAAACCGGCAGCAGCAAAGATGCACACAGGGTTTATGTTGACTGCACACTCGGAGGCGGCGGTTATACTAAAAAAATATTAGAAGATACATCTGAAGATACAAGGGTTTTAGCAATTGATAGAGATGTGTATGCCGTCAGGCATACAAAGAGCGTTCTTTCAGAATACGGAAGCCGTGTAATCTTTTCACAAAGCAACTTTGGCGATATTAAAAAGATCGTCAGTGATGAGGGGCTGGAAACGATAGACGGAATAGTAATGGACCTGGGGCTTTCAACCTACCAGCTGAGCAGCGAAGCAGGCTTTAGTTATCAGAAAGATACAAGCCTGGATATGCGGGCGGATAAGAGCCAGCAGCTTACGGCCGCGGATGTGCTGAATACTTATTCAGCGCAGGAACTTGCTGAGATTTTGTATAAGTTCGGAGAGATGCGTTACAGCAGGCAGATAGCCGCTGAAATTGTTCAGCAGAGAAGTGAAACCAAGTTTGAAACAACATTCCAGCTGGTTGAACTGCTGAAGAAAAAAGTGCCTCCAAGGTTTTTGAACAGTGATCTTTCGAGGCTTTTCCAGGCGATAAGGATAGAAGTTAACAATGAACTTGAAAATCTTGAGCGGGTTTTAAAGGATTCAGTTGATCTGTTAAGTGAAGGAGCCAGGATTGTTGCGGTATCATATCACTCCCTGGAAGACAGGATAGTAAAAAACGCGCTGCGCGCAGATGAAGGGCTGAGGGTGCTAACCAAAAAACCGGTTGAAGCGACAGAAGAAGAAATAGCCGCAAACATAAGATCACGAAGCGCCAAGTTAAGGGCAGCTGAGAAAAATTCAGAAAAGAAATTAAGCAAAAATAAATACAGGCAGTAACACAGCAAAGCGTAAAAATAAAAACAAAAATTTCAGAGCGAATAAGAACTATGTAATGAGAAACCCGAAACAAAGAAAAATATCCCTGTTTAACCTTATGGTAATGCTGTTCATAACGGCGGGGATCATAATCTTCTTTGTTAATAATATAATAGCGGTAAATGCAATAGTAACAGATAGTAACAATGTAAGAACAGAAATAAACAAAACCGTTACATCGAACAATAACCTTCAGACAGAAATAGAGAGATTAACCAATTTTGATAATATAAGAAGCACCGCAGTTGATAAACTTGGACTGCAGTACTCAAACATAAAACCTAAAAAGATCACAATAGAGAGGTCTCGACTGGAAGAAATTACACAGTAGGTAAATAAATAAAATACATAAGTGCCGGTGCGAAGCCGGAAATTGTTATGCGGGAAAGAACAAACACAAATATTAAGGCAAACACAGATAGAAGAATAACGATCTTTATGGCTGTGTTTGCCTTATTATTTTTGGTGATCATGTATAAACTGTTCAACATCCAGGTTCTGGATGCCGCCCGGTACCAGCTGGCGGCAAAAAAACAGTATGAAAGCAAAATTTCGCTGAAGTCATCCCGCGGAATAATTTTTGACCGCAAAATGAACGCTTTGGTATCCAACATTATTATGTATTCATTTGCTGCTGACCCTAACATGGTGGATAATAAGGATTCTGTGGCGGCTGTATTCGCATCGATATTCAAGAAGGATAAGAGTTTCTATATTGATAAGCTGAATACAAAAAATACATCATTTGTCTGGCTTGAAAGAAGAATTGACCCGAGCTATGAAGCGCAGGTAAAAGATATAAATTTTTCGGGTGTAATAAAGCTTAATGAACCCAACCGAATATTCAATTATGATAAACTCACATCTCAGCTGGTAGGCTATACAAACATAGATAATAACGGTTTAAGCGGAATTGAGCTTGAGCTTGACGAAATGCTTTCCGGTAAGGAAGGTTATGTGGTAATGCAAAAGGACGGCCTGGGCAGAAAACGACCCGCAGTTGAATATCCCAGGCAGGAACCTGTTGACGGCAATAATGTGATATTGACTATCGATATGAATATTCAGAAGATAGTTGAGGAAGAACTTTCCGCAGGAGTTGAGATCAACAACGCCGCGGGCGGCAAGGTAATAGTGATGAATGTGAAGACAGGTGAACTCCTGGCGATGCATTCAATCAATCTTGAAGGCGGAAGCCATGATAAAATAGCAGAAATAACTGACCTGTACGAGCCGGGTTCAACATTTAAAATTATCACCGGCGCTGCCGCGCTTGAAGAAAGTATTTTAAGCAAGTATGATGTTATAAATACTTACGGCGGCGAGTATATGAACATTAAGGATGCCCACAAATACTCCAGCTTAACTTTCCAGCAGGTGATAGAACAATCAAGCAATGTCGGAACTATCCAGGTTGCCAACAGGCTTGGAAGAGAAAAATTTTATAAGTATGCCAGGGATTTTGGATTTGGAATAACAACAGGCCTTGACCTTCCGGGCGAAATGAGAGGCAGGCTTAAAAGACCGGTTGAGTTTTCGCCGGTTTCGCTAAATTACATGTCAATAGGATACGAAGTACTTGTTACGGCATTGCAGATGGCGAACGCTTACGCATGCGTAGCAAACGGCGGAATGATGATGAAGCCGTTTATTATTAAGAAAGTACTTGCCCCTGATGGCACTTTGCTGAAAGAGTACAAACCTGTTGAAATAAGAAATGTAATTTCGAAGAATACTTCAAAAATGCTTACTGAGCTTTTTGTGGGTGTTGTTGAAAGAGGCACCGGTAAGGACGCGTACATTGAGAACATTAAAGTCGCAGGAAAGACCGGAACATCACAAAAAATGGTTGAAGGGAAGTATTCAAAGAGCAAATACACATCATCATTTATAGGTTATTTTCCCGCGGAAAATCCGCAGATAGTTGTCGCGGTGATAATGGATGCTCCCGGAAACGGTGAAATATACGGCGGCAAAGTTTCAGCGCCGATATTCAGGAAGATCTCTGAGAGAATTATTAATCTTACCGGTCTTCATGAATTTTCAGCGCCTGAATACAACGCTGATGTAGTATTAACGAGTGACAGCAAGGTTGAGAAGACTCCTTTAAATCTGGTAAATTTTGATATCAGCGATGCAGTGAAGTTTCTGAATGAAAATGAACTGCCATTTGAGGTTGAGGGTCCAAGGAAAAATGCCATTGTGATCTCCCAGGAATCAGTTACAGATGAAAAAGGCGCCAAAAAGATCAGGCTTGTGACAGCAGGCGCGAACACCGATAAATTTTCGAAAGAGAACGGGTTAAAAATGCCTGACCTTCGCGGTATGAGTGTCAGGAAATGCATCAAGATCATGTCAACGCTTGGGGTTGATTACAAAGTTAACGGTTCAGGTAAAGTATCGGTGCAGGTACCCGAAGCCGGTACGCAGCTTGTTAAGAACCAGACGGTTATTATTAACTGTGATTCGCCTGATAAATTTTAAATGAAGTTCAGCAATATGATAGCACAGACGGAAAATGAAATCTTGAGACTTGATGAAAGCTTTGATTTTACAATCAATAAGCTGACATCAAATTCGAACAATGTTGAACAAAACGACATTTTCTTCGCTGTGAAGGGGTTTGTATCCGACGGGAATAAGTACATTGAAGATGCCTTTGAAAAAGGCGCTAAAGCGGTAATTACTGATGGAGAGCCGGGCATAACTGACAGCAGGATCCACAAAGTAAAAGACGTACGAAAGACAATGGCTTTGATGAGCGCTGCTTTTTACGGCAAGCCTTCCGGTAAGATGAAAATGATTGGGGTTACGGGCACAAACGGTAAGACGACAGTTACTTCAATAATAAATTTCGTACTGCAATCAGCCGGAAAAAAAACAGGGCTTATCGGCACTAACGGCAATTATATAAATAAGAGGTACCTGAAAACAGAGCATACAACACCAGACGCAATTGAGCTGAACAAAGTTCTCAGCGAAATGGCTGATGAAGGCGTTGAAACGGTTATAATGGAAGTTTCATCACACTCGCTGGAGCTTAAAAGAGTATATGGTATCGAGTTTGATATAGCTGTGTTCACAAATCTTACTCCTGAGCATCTTGATTTCCACAAAACAATGGAAAGCTATTTTGAATCAAAAAAATTATTGTTTGATTCTTTGCAAAGGATAGGAAAAAAGGGAATACCTACAGCGGCTATATACAACTGCAATGATGAATTCGGCTCAAGGATAGTCTCGAATTCAGAAGCTGAAAGAATAGCTTACGGGTTTGGCTGCGGAACTTATACAGCCAGGGATATAGAGATGAATATCAACGGAATGCATTTTGAGGTGCTGGTTCCGCATAACGGTGAAGATATTGAAAAGATAAAGATCTACACAAAACTGACAGGTAAGTTCAATGTACACAATATACTCGCAGCAGCAGCTGCGCTTAAGATAATGGGTATAAGTTACAGGGATATTGTTAAGTACATCGCGGAATTTACCGCTGTTGACGGCAGATTTAACCGCATTAAGTTAAATAACGGCGCTGATGCAATTATAGATTACTCGCATACGCCGGATTCACTAAAGAAAGCGATAGCGGCGATAAGAGAAATTCTTGATGAAAGCGGATCGAATGGTAAGATAATTACAGTTTTCGGCTGCGGAGGCAACAGGGATATAAGTAAGCGCCCTGAAATGGGAAAGATAGCCGCCGCAGGCAGCAGCGAAGTTATCATTACTTCCGATAATCCCAGGTTTGAAGAACCGATGGAGATAATTGAAGCAATAAAATCAGGGATTACCAGTGATAATTATACTATCGAAGAAAACAGGGAACTGGCCATAAAAAAAGCTATTGAGCTAAGCAGTAAAGGTGATATTATTCTGATCGCGGGTAAGGGCCATGAAACATACCAGGAGATAAAAGGAATAAAATATCTATTGAGTGATAAAGAAATTGCTGAAAAATACGGAAAATGAACCTTCGGTTAAGTGATATAAAAAGTGTTCGCGGTGTAAAGATAGTAAATCCGGAAGTTTTTGAAAATAGAAGTTTTTCAGGTGTTTCAATTGATTCAAGAAAATGCGGAGTAAGTGACCTGTTCTTTGCAATAAAGGGTGAAAGATTTGACGGACATGATTTTGTAAGTTCAGTATTATCAAAAGGAACAAAATGCGCAGTAGTAAATGAAAAATGGTTCCGCAAAAACATCACCAAAGCAAAACGTTCTTTTAATAAGAAGTGTTTTATAGTTGTAAAAGATACTGAAAAAGCGCTTGGTGAAATTTCAAGGGTTTACAGGAATAAGTTTGTTATACCTGTAATAGCGGTAAGCGGAAGTAACGGAAAAACATCAACCAAAGATTTTATAGCGGAAGTACTTTCAGCTAAGTATAACGTACTTAAAACTGAAGGAAATCTAAACAATCAGATAGGCCTCCCGCTGACGCTTTTCAGACTAAACAGAAAGCACGAAATAGCTGTAATTGAAGCAGGCACAAATCACTTTGGAGAAGTTGAGAAGTTATGCAGAATAGCTGAGCCGCAGTTTGGAATAATAACGAATATAGGGAAAGAGCATCTTGAGTTCCTGAAAGATATAAAAGGCGCGGCAAAAGCCGAAGGAGAATTGGTTGAGTATCTGGAAGAAGTTTACGGAACATTTTTTCTGAATGCGGATGATAAGTACCTTAAAAAGTATAAAAGGTACAAGAACATAAAAACATACAGCTTTGGTTTTACAGGCAGGGCGGATGTTAAAGCAAAAGTAAAAGGATTCAACAGGTTTTACCCGGTAATTGAAATAAATTTAAACAGAAGAAAAATTAACATTCAATTAAATAATATCGGTTATCAAAGCAGCCAAGCGGCGTTATGCGCAGCTGCTGTTGGAAGCTATTTCGAAGTCCCGGTTCATGACATCAAAAAAAGGATAGCCGGTTATAAAATTGAATCACACAGGCGCAATCAGCTAAGAAGCATTAACGGGATCTGGGTAATTGATGATACGTATAATTCCAATCCTGATTCCGTTAAAGCTGCGCTTGAAAATCTGAAAGCATATAACACAGGCGGCAATAAATTTGTAGTGCTGGCAGATATGCTGGAGCTTGGCAAAGCAAGCAAAAAGGAACATACAGATACAGGCAAACTGGTTAGAAAAATGAAATTTGAAAACCTTCTTACTTTCGGGCAGGATTCATACTTAACTTTTAAGGGCGCGCGTGGAGTTAAGAACAATTTTCATTTTAGCGATAAAGATTCACTGCTTTCATACTTAAACGTCATGCTCAAAAAAGGTGATGTTGTGCTGGTAAAAGGTTCACGGGCCATGAAGATGGAAGAAATTGCTGAAAATATTTCTATAACATAATAACTGATAGTTCAATAAATGTTATACTATTTAGCTGAGTACATAAATAAAAATTTCAATCCCCCGGGATTTGACGTGTTCAGGTTTTTGACCTGGAGATCTGCGCTTTCAGCAATAACGGCAATGATAATTTGTTTCTGGATCGGTCCGAAGATATTAAAGATACTTAAAAAGAAACATGTTGGCGAAGAAATAAGACATGACGGGCCGCAGACTCATTTTTCCAAGGCGGGAACGCCAACAATGGGTGGTGTGATAGTTCTGCTTGCAATACTGGTACCCGTGCTTCTCTGGGGTGACCTGAAAAATACTTATATCCTGTTAATGCTGCTTGCAACTGTATGGATGGGGCTCGTTGGTTTTATTGATGATTACCTTAAGGTAGTGAAAAAAATGAAAAAGGGTCTGGTTGCCAGATACAAACTTATGAACCAGATAGGATTAGGAATAGTAATAGCATGTTTGATATACTTTCTGCCTGAATTTGAAAAGATAAATTCAGTTACAACAATTCCGTTCATTAAACAAATAGAGTTCGATTTTTCATATTTTTATATACCGCTGATGGTTTTTATTATTACGGCAACATCAAATGCGGTTAATCTTACAGACGGGCTTGACGGGCTGGCGATCGGCACTGTAGGTATCGCCGGATTAGCGATCGGGCTGATAGCGTATCTTTCAGGTAATGAAATATTCAGCAGGTACCTTGATATAATTTACCTGCCGGGTAACGGTGAACTGGCTGTTTACTGCGCCGCGTTAGTGGGCGCATCACTTGGATTTTTGTGGTTTAACTCATACCCGGCGCAGGTATTTATGGGTGATACAGGTTCACTTGCACTGGGCGGAGCAATTGGGACACTTTCAATTCTCATCAAAAAGGAATTCCTGCTGCCAATTCTTGGCGGGATATTCTTTGCTGAATCACTTTCTGTGATATTACAGAGATATTACTTTAAATATACGAAAAAGAAATACGGTGAAGGAAGAAGGATATTTAAAATGTCACCGCTGCACCATCATTTTGAGTTAAGCGGTGTGCCTGAACCGAAAATTGTTACAAGGTTTTATATAGTTGCCGTTATCCTTGCGATTTTGACATTTGCAACATTCAAGATAAGATAAAAAACTAATTATAAATGGAACGTATTATGAAGAAAACAAAGATCACACAAGCCCTGGTATTATTTTTCCTGTTAACAGGAATATCGTTTTCACAACTTTCAATTGGTGAGCTTAAATTGAAGTCATCTGATAATTCAGGTTTTAATTTAAGTTCACAGGATGAAAATTCAGCCGGCGGCAATACAAAACTAATGCAGAAACCAACCAAGAAGATCTATTTTGTGCCCGGCGGCAAGATAGGTATGTTCTTTCTTCAGGGAGATTACAACGGCAACCAGTTGATCTCACTCGAAGCGTTCGGTAAATACGTTGGCGATGGTTTCTGGGCAGAAATAAGTATCCCGTTCAGGTTCAAAACCAGCCCGGCGTTCACAGATATCGGCGTTGATGTTAACGTAATGTATCCATTCCTCGGTTCATCTAACAAATCAGAAGTTGACCCGTTTGTAGGGGGCGGGCTTGGACTTCACTTCATCGGCAGAGACAGAGACGACCCGAATAAAACAAGCGTTGCAGCGCGCGGCGGGTTGGGATTAAACCTGATAGCGGGCGCAGTATTTTTCAGGAATTATGATTTTAATATAGTACTCGAGCTGAAATACTTCAATTATTTGAGGGAGTTTGACGACCAAAGATACCAGGGTATCGGCTTAAATGTAGGTGTAACTTTTCCGAGGTAATTATTGTGGTTGATATACTTGAAAAGGCAAAGAAAGTAACAGTAGTCGGCGCGGCCAGAAGCGGTATTGCCGCAGCGAAGCTGCTGAAGAAAAAGGGCTACGAAGTATTCTTAAGCGATGCAGGCGATGAATCAAAGATAGATTCTGATATTCTTGCTGAGATACGCAGGAACGAAATAGAACATGAGTTCGGTGTTCATTCAGAGAGGATATTTGATGCTGATATTGTTGTTGTGAGTCCGGGCGTACCGCAAAACTCACCTGTTGTGCAAAATGCGCTGGCAAAGGGTCTTGAGGTTGTGAGCGAAATTGAAGCTGCATCGTGGTACTGCAAGGGAAAAGTGATAGCTATCACAGGAACCAACGGAAAGACGACCACAACAACGCTGATAGGCGAGATGTTCAAAGATGCGGGATACAAGACATTTATTTGCGGAAATATAGGCATAGCCTTTTCTGATATTGTTGAAGAGACTGATGAAAGATCGATCGTTGTACTTGAAACAAGCAGTTTTCAGCTGGATAATATTAAAAAATTCAAACCGTTCATTGCAATACTTCTTAACGTAACACCAGATCACTTAGACAGATATGAATCTTTTGAAAAATACCTCGAATCAAAAATGAGAATAGCGGAAAACCAGAACGAAAGCGATTATTTTGTGTTCAACTATGATGATGAACTTGTAAGGAATTCATCTAAGAGCGTTAATTCAAACCGTTCGGCTTTCAGCCTGAGCGAAACGGTAAAGAGTGAAACAAAGGAAGGCGCCTATCTTAACAATCTTGACCTTGTATATTATTACTACATGGGCGAAGAAAATGTTATCGATACGCAAAAGCTGATAATAAAGGGCGAACATAATGTTTACAACGCGATGGCTTCGGTTATTTCAGCAAAGATCTTCGGTATAGAAAAAGAATATATTAAAAAAACTCTCGAGAATTTTAAGGGAGTTGAGCACAGGCTTGAATTTGTAAGAGAATTAAAGGGAGTAAAGTATTACAACGACTCAAAAGCAACCAATGTAAATTCTGTATGGTACGCGCTAAAAGGATTCAATGAACCGCTGGTGCTGATACTGGGCGGCAAAGATAAGGGCAATGATTACACCCAGATTGAAAAAGAAGTTAAGCAGCACGTAAAGCATATTATAGCAATAGGTGATTCAAAACAAAAAGTTTACGATCATTTTAAAGATATTCTGCCCGTTACAGTTGCCGCTGATATGGGGGACGCAGTGTTAAAAGCTTCACAGAATGCCGCAGAAAATGAGGTTGTACTGCTCTCACCGGCCTGCGCAAGCTTTGATATGTTTGATAATTACGAACACAGAGGCAAAGTGTTCAAAGAAAAAGTTAATGCATTAAAATAAATTGGAACCAAGAGTAAATAAAATAGACCTGTGGATACTTATCCCGATACTTGCGCTGATAACTTTCAGCCTGGGGGTTGTTTACAGCGCGTCTTCAAGCTGGTCAGCTAAAATGAGCGGCGGCGATAGCGCCATGCTTTTCCGCAATCATTTAATGAGAGCGGGAATGGGTGTATTTCTGATCTTTCTTGTTTCCAGAATAAGCTACCTTCATTTAATTAAGTACAGAAAATATCTGATGGGGGCCGCTGTATTATTGCTGCTTTACCTGTTATTCGCAGGGGTAGAATCCACAAAAGGCGCAGCCAGATGGATATTTGTTGGAGGATTCAGTTTTCAGCCGGCGGATTTTGTTAAGTACGCTCTTTTAATAAACATCTCATACCTGCTTGCCAAAAAGAAAGATTACATAAACAACCTGTATTACGGCTATTTGCCATTACTGGGTTATGTGCTGTTAGTTGTCACATTGATAGCTATTCAGCCAAACTTTTCAACGGCCAGCGTGATATTCGTTTCCAGCTTAATGGTGTTTTGGATAGGTAAAGTCAAAATGAAACACATGGCGTTCACAGTGCTTTCAATAGTGCCGGCAGCGGTTCTGTTCGTTTTATCGAAGCCATATATTTTAAACAGAATATTTTCTTACCAGGAACATACAACAGGCGGCAATGCAAGTTATCAGCTTTCACAGGCAATTATTGGATTTGGCAACGGCGGTTTCCTTGGGGTGGGACCGGGGAATTCAACACAGCGCGATCTTTTTCTGCCGCAATCATATGATGATTTTGTTTTTTCAATTGTTGGTGAAGAGTACGGTTTCTGGGGTGTATCAATTGTGATCATCTTGTTCGCAATTTTTGTATTCCGCGGATTGAAGCTATCAAAATCGATTCAGGATGATTTCGGAAGATACATGGCATTTGGCATTACGGTAATTATAGGTATGAACGCTGTTATTAACATGATGGTAGCAACAGGGATCATTCCAACAACAGGGCAGACACTGCCGTTCATAAGTTACGGCGGAACATCGATCATATTTAATTCAATAGCTGTAGGAATATTGCTGAATATTTCAACATACCGTACACAGCCAAAGGGTTCATTGCTGCGGGAAACACTTGCAATGGCAGGAAACGAACGTGATTAACCGCATCATATTTGCAGCCGGGGGAACCGGCGGACACATTTACCCGGCAATTGCGATTGCCGATGAACTGGTGAAAATGAACAGTAAAATTGAAATAAAATTTATCGGGGCAAAGGGCAGAATTGAAGAGAGATTAATTCCCGCAAACGGTTATAAGCTTGAAACGATAGAAGTTTCCGGATTTAAAAGAAGTTTAAACATAAAGAATATATCATCAGCATTAAAAATATTTAAAGCACTGAAAGATTCCAAAAAAATATTGAAAGAGTTTTCGCCTGAGCTGGTTTACGGTACGGGCGGTTTTGTATCGGGGCCGGTGCTCAAAGCTGCGCAATCTATGGGTATAAAAAATGTAATTGAAGAAGGCAACTACCACCCCGGAGTTACAGTGAAACTGGTTGCACCAAAAGCTGATAAAGTGATACTGAATTTTGAAGGGACAAGGAAACTTCTTAAAAGAAATGATAACACAGTAGTAATGTCTTACCCGGTTAGGGAAAACATGAAACGAACAGGTAAAGCAGAAGCTGCGGCTGTTTTCGGACTTGATGGTAACAGGAATATCTTATTGATCTTCGGCGGAAGCCAGGGAGCGCATTCCATCAATTCTGCAATGCTTAAGTGTTTCAAAAATATTACCGGAAGCGGTATCCAGTTGATCTGGCAGACGGGGAATGAAGATCATGATCTGGTGAATTCCTCGGTTTCATCAAACAGAAATGTGAAGGTATTAAGATATATTGATAATATGGCAGCGGCATATTCCGCAAGTGACCTTGCATTGTGCCGTTCAGGTATTTCAACAATTATGGAACTTGCAAGTTTTGGGCTGCCGGCAATTTTTGTGCCGTATCCGCTTGCCTCGGAAAATCACCAGGAAAAGAACGCAAGAGCGGTTGCCGAAAAGAACGCGGCGGAAATTATACTTGACAGGGATTTGAATCAGAAACTTGAAAGCAGTGTATTAAGACTGCTAAATGATGAAAACAAACTTAAATACATGAGTTCAAATATCAGCAGTATGGCAGATACAAAGGCGGCTTCAAAAATTGCCAATATGCTGGTTGAAATGGTAAACAGCAGCAAAAATTAATCAATGAAAGCATAAAAATGCAGGAGAAAATTCACAAACACAGAATGGACTTTTATTACCAGTCACTGGTAATATACCTGATATTTTTTGCGGCATATGTAGTTATCAAGGGAACCGTAGGAGAGAGTTTTAAGTCGTTATACAATGACCCGATATTCTACATTCTCATATTGTTCATTATAATATTCCTGTTTATAGTAATTGTAAATATCATAAGGGCGCCGACAATAATACTTAAAAGTGACAGAATAATATTCAGGAACAGGTTTGGCGAAAGGGAAGTGATTTTCAGTGATATAGTGAATGTGAAGATAGGAAGGATCAGAAAGCGCGAAGAAGAAATGACATACAGGATAATTAAACTGAAACTGAAAAACAGAAGAAAACAGCTAAGAATAAGAGCAAATGATTTTGAACGCGGCGTCGAGTTAATAAACGAATTTTTGAAGATAAAACAGCAGTCACATAATCAGCCGGAAGCAAAAACAGAGTGAACAGGAAAGAAAACATATATTTTATCGGGATAGGCGGCATTGGTATGAGCGGCCTGGCGGAATATTACCTGCGGAACGGTTACAGCGTTTCAGGGAGTGATATGACGGAGACTCATATAACTTCAAGGCTTATAAGCTTAGGTGCCAGGATATTCTACGGGCATAACGCGATAAATATAACTGATGAAATTGATACTGTTGTTTTTACTTCCGCGGTTAAGGATGATAACCCTGAAATGATAAAAGCGGAAGAGCTGGGCATTCGCAGGGTAAGACGCGCTGAAATGCTGGGCGAAATAGTGAATGATAAATACCTGATAGCAGTTTCAGGAACGCATGGTAAAACCACAACTACGGCTATGATAGGTAAGCTTCTGGTTGACGCGGGGCTTGACCCGCTGATATTTGTCGGCGGCAATGTTCAGTTGTTTGATGGCGGAGCCTCAAGATTCGGTTCAGGCAAATTCGCAGTGGTAGAAGCCGATGAGTATGACAGGTCTTTCCTTGCTTTAAGACCGGATATTGCCGTTGTAACCAACATAGACGCGGATCATCTGGATATATACAAAGACCTGGATGATATTAAGGATACATTCAGACAATTTTGCGACCGCTCAAAATACGGGGCTTACATGATATACTGCGGTGATGATGAAAACATAAAGAGTTTTATGAATTCCATCAACCGTGAAAAAATTTCATACGGGTACGATGATAAAAATTATCTGAAGATAAGGGATTATAAGGCAGTTAATAACGCACTGAATTTTTCAATATTGAATTCAACAGTTTCGTATGATGATGTAAAACTGAATATGATAGGAAGTCACAACGCTCTCAATTCTACGGCATGTTTTGCCGTATCAAAAGTGCTTGAAATTCCTTTTGATACATATAAGAGCAGCATCAGCGGTTTCCGTACAGTAGATAGAAGGCTGCAGCTTAAGTATGATAATAATGGTATTATGGTTTATGATGACTATTCACACCATCCGGTTGAAGTTACCGCAAGTTTAAGAGGACTTAAGGAAATGAACCCCGGGCGGTTAATAACGGTCTTTCAGCCTCATTTGTTTACCAGAACAAGAGATTTTTACAAGGAATTCGCAGATGCACTTGCTATATCAGATGAAGTAATACTTATGGATATATATCCGGCGCGGGAAAAAGCAATTGAAGGCATTACCAGCGAACTTATATTGAATGAAGCATTGAAACGTAAGGGCAATATGAAATTGATTCACGAAAGAAATGATATTCTTTCATGGTTACTGCACGATATGAAAGCCGGCGATAAAATTGTTTTCCAGGGCGCAGGTGATGTCACGAATCTATGCAGCGATTTTGTAAATATATTACAATCAAACAATAATAATTGATATCAATATCTGAAATACAGAAGATATTTAAAGGCAAAATAACTCTCAATGAGCCGCTTGCCCGCTATACAACATTCCGTATTGGCGGCGAAGCGGATTATTTTGTTGAGCCTTCGGATATTGATGACGTAATAAATATTATAAAATACTCAAGTGAGCACGGCATTCCATATTACGTGATGGGTAATGGGAGTAATATACTGATAAGCGATGAAGGTATCAGGGGAGTAGTTATTAATCTTGAAACTTCGTTTAACTACCTAAAGTATGAAAATGATATGGTCATCTCAGGTGCAGGAGTTAAGATCGCGAAGTTCGTTGATTTCTGCATACAGAGCAGTTACGCAGGCGTAGAAATGCTTGCGGGTATTCCCGCGACAGTTGGCGGGGCTTTGGTAATGAATGCCGGCGCATATGGCGGTGAAACCGCCGATCATGTTTATGAAGTGAAGGTAATTAAGAACGGAAAAGTTAAGTTTCTTAAAAAGGAAGATTGCGGCTTCAGGTACAGAAATTCAGATCTGAAGAACACAGTAATACTTGAAGCATCTTTCAAACTGCCGCAGGGAAATAAAGAGGAGATCTCTCAGAGAAGGAAAGAGCTGATAATAAACCGTAACCAGGCGCAGCCGGTTGAAATTCCGAATGCGGGTTGTGTATTCAAAAATCCAAAAGATAATAAGGCGGCAATTCTTATTGATCAAAGCGGCTTAAAAGGAAAAAAATTCGGCGGAGCAATGGTATCAACAAAACATGCGAATTTCATTGTGAACTATGATAATGCCACAGCTAACGATGTGATCGAACTTGTGAAGATCATCCGTCAAACAGTAAATGAAAAAACCGGAATAGAACTCGAAATGGAAGTTAAACTTGTTGGTTTTGAGGAGGTTACTATATGAAGAATTGGAAGATTACCATTTTATTCACAATTGTAATATTGTTCACATTCACCAGCATAGTACTTTCAGGGTTATGGAAAGATAAATCGACCATACGAGCAGTAGAACTAAAGGGAAACATTACGCTTTCAAAAGAGGAATTGTTTGAGTTTGCCAGGATGAATGATTCAATGATATGCTCAAACTCCTTAACGCTTGAAATGATCGAATCAAGAATAGCGAAACATCCGAATATCAAAAAAGCCGTAGTATCAAAGGATGGCGCAACTGTCCAGATAGAAATATCAGAAAAGAACCCGTTTGCGGCTGCTACCAACGGGAAAGATCTTTTCCTGATAGACGAGCAGCTATCGGTATATACCATGAAAAGGGAACATGCAAACATAGATCTGCCGGTAATAAGCGGGCTTTCAGAAAAGCTCTCGCCCGGCACATACGGCAGCGAAGATATAAATCTGCTGAAGATAGCGCAGTACATTATAAGCCAGTCAATAAAATTGAACAAAAGCCTGTTTAACTATATTTCCGAGATCAATTTTTCAGAAAGCGGGATTACTCTCATAACCAGTGATGACGCTACGCCGGTTTATTTTATTGATTTTGCGGTATCGCTGAACAGAAGCAGTACACCGGGTTCAAACACAGGAAAAGACATCAATAATACCGTGTTAAGAAGAGCAATTGATAAGAATCTTGTTCAGCTGAACGGTTTTTTGAAGCAGGTAAGAGTTTACAGAACAATGAATTCATTTAAATATGTAGATCTGCGTTTTAATGATCTTGTAATAGTAAAAAATAATAATCAGCCTGCTGAGTAATACCGGCAGGTGTGCATCTATTAATTAGAAATATTAACCAATAAAATGGCGAAGAAAAAATCTGAAGATAATATAATAGTTGGTTTGGATGTTGGTACAACAAAAATATGTACAATTGTTGCCCAGGTTAGAGATGATGGCAGGCTGAATATACTTGGCGTTGGTAAAGCGCCATCAACGGGGCTTTCACGGGGTATGGTTGTTAACCCGGGTAAGACGCTGGAATCAATCAGGGCATCTGTCCGCGAAGCTGAAGAGCGCTCAGGGTACGATATAAAGTCCGTGACAGTTGGCATTGCCGGACCGCATATCAGATGCATTCAGTCAGAAGGGATAGTTGCCATATCGCATCCGGATAGAATTATTACCGAAGATGATATTGAAAGGCTGTATGAATCGGCTAAAAGCCTGAAGCTGAGCAAGGATGAAAAGATAATTGATGTTATACCCCAGGAATTTATAATAGACAGCAAAGACGGGATCTTTGATCTGCCCATTGGAATGTTCGGTTTAAGGATGGAAGCTAAAGTCAATATTTTAACAGGGCTTGTTTCACAAATAGATGATCTTTCAAACTGTGTGCAGAGCTGCGGGGTAGATATTGATGATATAGTACTGGAACCGCTGGCTTCATCATACGCAGTGCTAAATGAATCAGAGAAAAAAGTGGGTGTGGCAATGATAGATATCGGCGGAGGTACAACTGATATTGCCGTATTTAAAAAAGGTGTGATAAAACATACAGCCGGTATAGGTATTGCAGGCAGCCAGGTAACAAATGATATAAGCGAAACGCTTGGTATAGATGAAAAAGAAGCCGAAAGAGTTAAGAAAGAATTCGGTTACGCAATGGTGAGTGAAATTATAAATGATGATGTTGTTACCATACAGGGAATAAAAGGCAGAAAGCCTTTAAGAATAGAAAAGAGCATAATATCCAGAATAATACAGGCCAGAATGGAAGAGCTGTTCGTTCTTGCGGGCCAGGAAATAAAACGCTCGGGGATAGAAAGTTACCTGCCCGCCGGAATAGTGATAACAGGCGGCGGTTCGCTGCTGCGCGGCACAAGAGAGCTTGCGCTGCAGGTTCTGGGTTCTGAAGTGAACCTTGGCGTGCCGATGGATATCGGCGGGGGACTCATAAAAGAAGTTGAAAGTCCAATTTACGCTACCGGCATCGGGCTCATACTTCACAGGATGAAATATCTCAGCCACAGGAAAAATGTAAAATCGCTGAAAGGCAAAAAGCATCCGGGTCTGAAAAATGTATTCGAGCGCATCAAACACTGGTTTGATGAACTGTAAAGATTTGCAGGAAATAAAAGTAGAAATAATTAAATAATATAATTCAAATTAAACTTCTTTCTAGGGGAAAGAGAGGGAGATAACTAAAATGGCAATTTCACTTGTTACTGATGCAACATACGGAGCAAAGATCAAGGTTATTGGTGTAGGAGGCGCAGGAGGCAACGCTATCAATAATATGATAGAAAAGGGTCTTGATAGCGTGGACTTCATCGCATTGAACACAGATATACAGGATCTGGAACGCAGCAAAGCTGAGATCAAGATCCAGATAGGCAGAAACACAACACTTGGGCTTGGCGCAGGTATGGATGAAACCAAAGGCGCAAAAGCAGTAGAAGAGAGCCGTGAAGAAATAGAGCAGGTTGTAAGAGGCTGCGATATGGTATTCATAACCGCAGGCATGGGCGGCGGAACAGGAACAGGCGGCGGACCCGCCGTTGCACGGATCGCAAAAGCTACCGGCGCGCTTGTTGTTGGTATTGTTACAAAGCCATTTGATTTTGAAGGCGATGACAGGCTAAGAATAGCAGAAGAGGGTTTAAAAAGGTTCAAACAGGAAGTTGATTCATGTATTGTAATTCCGAACGAAAGACTGCTTACGGTATTTGGCGAGGAAGTTACACTTGAAAACAGTTTCAAAAAAGTTGATGACGTTCTTTATAACGCAACGCGCGGCATAAGTGATATTATCACCAAAAAAGGCAAAGTTAACGTTGATTTTGCGGATGTGAAGACCATAATGCGTGATATGGGTGATGCGCTTATGGGTATTGGTTACGCCAAGGGCGAAAATAAAGCGCTTCACGCAACACAGGAAGCAATTGATAATCCATTGCTTGAAGGTGTATCAATCGCAGGTTCAAGATCTATTCTGCTTAACATTATCGCAGATCCAAACTTCAAGATATCCGATCTTAAGAGTATGACCGAGCTTATTAAACAGGCTGCAGGCTGCAACTATGGTAAGCTCATATGGGGTGTAGTTTCTGATGAAAGGCTTGAAGATGAAGTTATTGTAACTATAATTGCAACCGGATTCACTGTTGCGCAGGCTAAGCAATCAAACACATACCCTGAAAAAGAGGTAAAATCTAAAAATCTCTTGCTGGATACCGAAGAAGGAAATATTGTGAAGATTCCTAACAGCCAGCAGGAATTGCAGAACCTGGATGTACCGACAACCATCAGAAAAGGTCTGTTAAGCAAAGAAGATCTCAGGAAAATAAGATCACGCAGTGATGAAATGGATATTGAAGATTTTGATTTCAATTCAGATGATTTCAAAATTTCAAACGATGATAAACCTGCATTCTTAAGAAGGCAGATGGATTAATTAACAATAGATGATAATTTTAATAATAAATAAAAAGTACTGTCCCACTATGGATAAATGTGATGAACGTTTAGTGTGAGGGTTGACGTCACGAGGCTGACCTCGAGAACGAAGGTATCTTATTTTGCTCTGCCTTCAATACGGTTGCGGTCTGCTTCGTACCGGTGAATGCCGGGACCTTCATACTGTTTATTACAAGATTTCTACCTCATCTTTTCCCCAAAAAGCCTCCTCCATTAACCCGAAGGGCTCTGACCAAACAGAGCCCTTCACTTTTTTACTGCAGCAGATGAGAGACTTCCCACATAAGAACTTTTTCATTGGAGCCGCCTGCGGCGAGGTACTTGCCATCCGGTGAAAATTTTACGGTGATCATTTCACCATTGAGTGATGAAATAGTTTTAAGCAGGGCAGAAGTTTTAACATCCCAGATCTTAATGGTCTCATCATTGCTTGCTGTGGCAAGGTACCTGCTATCAGGTGAAAATGCCACGGAATTTACATTGCCGGTATGACCTTTAAGTGTAACAATTGATCCGCCGGAGCTTACATTCCATATCTTAGCGGTTTCATCCTTGCTTGCGCTGGCAAGGTAATTGCCGTCAGGCGAAAATGCAACGAACATTACCCTTGAAGAGTGCCCCTTGTATGTTGGGGCGAATGTCTTCAGATCGAAACTGTAGATAGCAATGTTTTTACCCATACTCCCTGAGGCGAGGTATAAGGAATTGCTGCTGAACGCGCAGCTGAAAGAATTGTACCTGTATGTTTCAAAGAAGTTGCTGCCAAAGAGTTCACCATCGGGATCGTGGGGTTTACTTAAACGCAGTGTTTTAGTTTTTTCGAATTTTGATGTTTCGTGCAGGTCAACAATAAAGTTCAGCCTGATACCTTTTGTTTCTTCTTTTTCTGTAGGTTCACGTGTATATGCTATTGCAAGCTGTTTGCCGTCAGGCGAAAACTCGGCGTAATATACATTGCCGTTCTTATTGAGAGTTTTAAGTATCTCCCTGGTAGAAGCTTTGATAATAGTAACATCGCCTCCGTAGGTTGTATAGAGTGCCAGGTCTTTTTCTGCGGGAGAAAAATTTACAGAAGTAATGTTTTCGCTGGTTTGGAGTGAATGGATCTTTTGCGCAGAGGATATATCCCACAAAATTAAATTTCCTTTTTCATCGCCGCTGAGCATGTATTTGGAATCAGGTGAGAAAGCAACGGAGTTTACATTACCTTTATAGCCTGTAAATTCAATGGCATTTTGGGAAAACAGTGAAATCTGAAAAACCAGTAATAGAAGTAAATATCTCATAATTTGCAATTTTTTCATAGTTTATACTACTTAAAATAACATAAAAAAAATGAAATTAGTTTTAGGGAAATAAACCGAAGGAATGAATATTCTTTTTTAGATTGAGATTCCCTCCGGAGTTTATCCCGCGCCACAAGCGGGACGGGAATAAAAAAAAAGGGCTTACATTGTAAGCCCCGGTTCATCTGCTAATTAGTAGGGAATACTATCAGCTTTATGCTGGTATAGCAGAAAATCTATGGTTTTTGTTACTTCTGATACGAATATGTGTATGTTGTAACGTAATGGTCTTTACCTACATAACAATCAACAACCAGCTGGCACATATAAGTTGCATCAAAAGGCATGTTTGGCGCGTAGAAAAAACCTTTTTTAACTTCGTTGGCGTATTGTTTATTATCTTTATTAAGCTTCAATATTTCTATTGAATTCGCTTCAGGTGTTTTGTAATCGCTGCCAACTCTTCCAAAGAACATTTTAATACCTGTGTTAATATTTGCTGTTGTGCTGTAATCAATGTTTGTGTAGACCGCTTCCAGGTTCAGGTAAGCCCCCGGCTGCATGTTCTGGGGTGGTTCCTGCCATTTGAACCCTGATTCAACTGTATGAATAATTTCGATCTTATCCTTCCAGGATGTTGTTCCAACTATCTGAAGATCGTTTGCTTTCCACTTTGTAATATTTATTCCGTTGAATGCTTTTGATTCTACACCTGTTAAGACCCAGTTTCCGCCTTCAAGCTCTTCAGGAGTAAATTTTACAGTTTCTTCAATTGTTTCCGTTGTTTTCTGTTTCTCGCCGGAAGACTTCTCCTTTGAGTTTTCCTGCGTGGAAGCATCTTCCAGAATGATAACATTGGTACTGCTGTTCTCATCGCCGGTGCTTATCGTTTCATTATTTACAGAAACATTTTGCGCTTTTAAGTGCAGTGTTAATGCAAAAGTCATAACAAAAAGCAAAGGGAAGATCGAAAATTTATATTTAATAGACTTTTTCATTTAACCGAAATTGATAACCGTTTTACGGTATTAACTCTAACGATAACTAATCATTCATATCGCCTTCATTGCTACTACAAATATGGTATCTTGATTAGGGATATCCAATACACCTTATACGTGATATTCCCGCAATGTGATTGTATTTACTATTAATTTTAATTTTTTGCTATATTTGTTGATTGAAAGCAAATACACAAATAAAATGGGTCAAAACTGCCTTAAATGGTTTTATTATCTTGGCCATAACCTTTACTCTGCTATCCTGCGCAAACCAGCAGCCGCCGGGCGGCGGCGATGAGGATAGAACTCCCCCTAAAGTTACCATAGTGAGTCCAAAGCCTAATTCAACCAACTTCCGCGGTAATACTCTGATCTTTGAATTCAACGAATATATCGACAGGCGCAGCTTTCAGGATGCATTCCGCACTTCACCGCAGGTGAAGGGTGATATTGAATTCAGCTGGGGGCTGAAGGATGTTGAGGTTAGATTCCCGAAAGATCTGGATAAGATAGACGCGAATAAAACCTTTGTAGTAAACTTAAGCACTACATTAAAGGATATCCGCGGCAACCAGATAGGTGAAGCAATCAACTTCGCATTTTCCACAGGAAGCAAAATTGATATGGGCGGCGTTACAGGTAAGGTTTATAATACCGCTAAAAAATCAGCCTCAGTTTATGTGTACGATCTCGCAAAGAACTATGATCCTACGGCAGATATCCCTGATTACTTCACGGAATCCACAGCCGAAGGCGACTACAAGCTTACAAATCTTGCGCCGGGCAGATACAGGCTCATTACAATAATTGATGAAGACCGAAATCTGCTGTTTACCAGCGAACGCGAGAGCTACGGAGTGCTGCCATACGATATTGATATTAAGGATAGCGTTGTAACCGGGAATGTTGATTTTTACATGAAGCAGATAACAGCAGCGCAGCCTGTTGCACCGGAGCTTGATGCCTCGAAGTATTTCAAGGATTCCCTGGGTATCGTTTTCACTTCAATTGAATATAATTCATCACTAGTGCTGCCTGAGCAAAGCATATTCATTTTTTTTAACCGCTATAAACCAACCCGTGAGAACTTCACCCAAAATTTTGTAATTACCGATGAGAACGGAACTCAGGAGCGGGTTGTGTTTAACTGGAAAAATGATTCCCTGGTTGAAGTATTTTCAGCTAACCGCTTCGCTGCGAACAGAAAGTACAGGATATCGTTTCCGTTAAAAACCACGGGTGATACAGTGTATAACTTTTCGCTGCCCTTCAGAACGGTGAGCGTAAATTCATTTGGTGAGCTAAAAGGCAGGGTATCAAGCGCTTACACTGATTTTATAATAACGGATCAGATAGTAAAGATAGAACTTGAAGCCGATAAACTTGTGCCTATACTTAAGTACAGCTTTGATTCAAGAGATACCGTCTTCAGTTTCAAAAACATCCTCGAAGCAAATTATACTCTCTTCAGTTACATTGATAAAGATAACAGCTCCGGCTACAACTACGGTTACCCCTTCCCATTTGAATACTCAGAACCATTCTACATTTACCCCGGCACAATAAATATCAAAGGCGGCTGGGTAGTTGAGAATGTGAACATAAATTTTGTTAGATGATGCAAGCAAATCTGCCGGAAATATTAACTGTATCTGAGCTCAATTCCTATATTAAGGTATTAATTGAGGAGAATTTTAGATTCGTTCACTTGATAGGTGAAATATCAAATTTTAAAATTCATACGCAATCAGGTCACTATTACTTCACAATTAAAGATGAAAGCTCACAAATAAATGCTGTAATGTGGAAGACCCGCAATCAATCGCTGCTGTTTACCCCCGAAGACGGAATGCAGGTTGTGGTTAAGGGCAGGGTAACGG
Source organism: Ignavibacteria bacterium UBA2360 (assembly GCA_002344125.1). GTDB lineage: Bacteria > Bacteroidota > Ignavibacteria > Tepidaquicellales > OLB5 > OLB5. The sequence goes on from DDTQ01000012.1 coordinate 193,140, forward strand.
TCTACCCCGCGCGCGGCAATTACCAGGTTGAAGTATGGGAAATAAAACCGCAGGGTGCGGGTGAGCTTCAATACAGATTCGAACAGCTTAAGCAAAAATTGTTCGAAGAGGGTCTGTTTGATGAAGTACATAAAAAACCTTTGCCCAGGTATCCGCAGAATGTTGTGATGATAACTTCAAAAACGGGAGCAGTGCTGCAGGATTTTATCAATATCACAAAGCGCAGATACCCGCTGCTAAATATTTATCTGTGCCCGGTGAGCGTTCAGGGTGTGACTGCCGCGGCTTCAGTTATTGAAGCTTTGGAGGAGATTCCCTTACTCATCAAAAACAAAAAGCTGCCGCCAATTGATATTATAGTAATAGCCCGCGGCGGGGGATCAATTGAGGACTTGTGGCCGTTTAATGATGAAACGCTTGCCAGGGCAGTGTTTGAGTGCGAAATACCTGTTGTGAGCGCTGTGGGACACGAAGTTGACTTCACAATATGCGATTTTGTGGCGGATTTGAGGGCTCCCACCCCTTCAGCTGCCGCTGAGATAATAACTCCGGATATCAGAGAGTTAATTGAAAATCTTGACAAATTTTCGTATTTTTGTAGAAGTTTTGTCCAAGCAAAGCTGGATGGTTATAGAAATTCGATCAGGGAAATTCAGGGAAGCTATTATTTTAACCGCCCTAAAGATCTTATCTATAATTTTTACCAGAAACTTGATGATTTTTCAAAAAGTATAACCAATATTACCAATAACAGGGTTAACGGATTGAAAAATGAGATTAAATTTTACAAAAAAACGTTACATCATGTATCACCTGATAACAATCTTAAAAAAGGCTACGCCATAATTAAGAAAAAGGTTGATATAGATGACATGCGGCTTCAGTTTGAATTTGATAAAATAGTAACGCGCGCTTCAAATCTGAAAAAGGATGAGGAAGTTGAGATCAAATTCTACGATAACAAAAAGAATGCAAGGATAATTTAGAACTAATGGCTCAGAAAAAAAGTAAATCAGAGGCTTCATTTGAAGATTCGTTTACAAGGCTTGAGAAAATACTTGAGCAGCTTGAGGGCGATGACTGCACTCTTGAAGATACAATAAAACTTTATGAAGAGGGGCTGAACCTTACGAAGGTATGCTATGATAAACTTAATAACGCTGAGCTTCGCATAAAAGAAATAAACAAAACAGCTAAGGCAACTGAAGTAAAAGACTACAAAGCTTAATATCATTTCTTAAAACACAAAATTATTTTTCAATTAATACAAATAATTTGGAAACCGAATATAAATACTTAACCGCAATAAATAACCCAGATGACCTTAAAAAGCTTAATCTAACAGAACTTAAAGTACTAGTAGAAGAGATAAGGGAATTCCTTGTTGATACGATCTCAAAAATTGGCGGGCATTTAGGCGCATCGCTTGGCGTTACAGAGCTTACGGTGGCGCTGCACTATGTGTTCAACACACCGGATGATAAATTAATATGGGATGTTGGCCACCAGGGATACATACACAAAATTTTAACAGGCAGAAAAGAGCAGCTTAAGACGATCAGGCAATACGGCGGCATAAGCGGATTTTTGAAACGCTCTGAGAGCGAATACGATGTATTCGGCGCGGGCCATGCAAGCACTTCGCTCAGCGCAGCGCTTGGCGTTGCGACTGCCCGTGACTTCCTGAAGAAGAAAAACAAAGTAGTAGGTATAATCGGCGATGGTTCAATGACAGGCGGTATGGCTTATGAGGCAATGAATAATATCGGTCTGTTAAAGAAAGATATTATTGTTGTTCTGAATGATAATAAAATGTCAATAGCTCCTAATGTATGGAGCCTGCATAATTATTTTAACGAATTTCTCTCAAATCCATCATATAACAAATTCAGGAACTACGTATGGGATGCGACCGGTAAACTTGATCCGAAGATAGGTGACCGGCTTCGCAATTTTGCGGCCAAGGTTGAAGGCGGCTTAAAGGGCGTTGTTACACCGGGAATGTTGTTTGAAGCGCTTGGGTTCAGGTATTTCGGCCCCATTAACGGTCACAACATAGTTAACGTAGTAAAGATATTTGAAGAGATAAAAGATTTTTCGGGTCCGATACTTGTACATGTAGTGACAGAAAAGGGGCACGGTTACAAACCGGCTAAGAATCACTATCAGAAATTCCACGCATCAACACCGTGGGATAAAGATACAGGGCTGGCGATAAAAAAATCCGGCGGCTCACCTGCTTACACTAAGATATTCGGTGAAGCGCTGGTAGAGATATGCAAAGAAAATGAAAAAGTAGTGGGCATAACAGCCGCGATGCCTGACGGCACAGGCCTTGATATCCTGCAGAAGGAAATGCCTGAAAGGTATTTTGATGTAGGCATTGCAGAACAGCATGCTGTTACGTTTGCAGCAGGAATGGCAACCGAAGGGTTTACCCCGGTTTGCGCAATTTATTCATCGTTTATACAGCGCGCGTTTGATCAGATAGTGCACGACTGCGCCATACAAAAGCTGCCTGTTATTTTCGCAATGGATAGGGCGGGTATAGTGGGTGCTGATGGCCCAACTCACCACGGAGCGCTTGACCTGAGCTTTTTCAGGGCTGTTCAGGGTGTAGTGTTAATGGCGCCCAAGGATGAGCAGGAACTTCGTGATATGTTATATACTGCTACACTTTACAGAAAGGGTCCTATAGCGCTCAGATATCCGCGCGGTAACGCGCTTGGAGTTGAGATCAAGCCATTTTCACAAATACCTATAGGTAAGGGCGAAATAATTGAAAAAGGCAGCGATGCGGCTATTATTGCTATAGGCGATATGGTTGATGTTGGAATGAAGACAAGAGCGCTTCTTGCCAAAGATAATATTGATATTGAAGTTGTTAACGCACGGTTTGTGAAACCCCTTGATGGCGAATTGCTGAGAGATATATTCAGCAGACACAAGAAGGTTATTACACTTGAAGATAATGTTATTACCGGCGGCTTCGGTTCCGCAGTACTAGAATTTATGAACCAGAATAAGATAAATGATGTTGATCTCCTGGTTCACGGATTGCCGGATAAATATGTTGAGCATGGTACACCGGATGAGCTTTTCCGCGACCTGAAACTTGATCCGGTAGGCGTAGCTGAGGTCATAAAAGATCACCTGTTTACAAAGGAAAAGGCTATAGTTTAGTTGAGGAAAGTTAGTAAAATATACAGGGTTTTATTTGCGCTGGTAATTGCAGTAATGCTTTATTCATGCGGCAGTGATACTGCCGTTAACACTGTGAATGAAACTATTCTGTATGAAGAACAGGGTCTGGTGGATAGCGCGGTTGTAACAGGCTGCTATGCTTATACCAGAAGCCACTTTCTTCGTGATACGTTTAATTTTAGTTCATATAACATGATCAAAATTGAATTTGACGGACTTTCAACCAGCGATTATTCAACTATATCAGTGTTAAGCAATAATGCCATAATTACCAACGAGGTGTTATACAGGCGTGATAATGACAGCGTAAACAATTACCACAGCTTTGAAGTACCTTCACCGGGTGATTCCGTTTGGATTGAGCTGAGGCTGTATATGAATCCGCAGGTATGCGGAACAAACGAATTTAAGTTTATAAGAGCGCGCGATCTTAAGGTAACCGGAATTAAGTAAATTTCCCGAATCAGAAATAATAATTGGATAGAACAGTTTTAGAAAAATACATTCCCATTGAAACATTTACAGGTGAAAGTGATGCCGGTAACATTTCAGGTAAAAAGCTCTATGTTGAAACGTATGGCTGCCAGATGAATTTTGCTGATACTGAGATCGTGAACGGCATAATGGGTAAAAGCGGGTATGATATCACAGATAACATAGACGAATCAGCTATTATATTGATAAATACATGCAGCATCCGGGAAATGGCTGAAGCAAGAGTGCTTCAGCGGCTGACTGAAATAAAGAAGTATAAGAAGAAAAATCCGAAGCTGGTTGTTGGAATTATCGGCTGTATGGCTGAAAGGCTTAAGCGTGATCTAGTAACCAAAAGGGGTGTTGTTGATCTTGTGCTTGGACCCGATGAATACAGGAAACTACCCTCACTTATAGATAACCTGATAGATACCGGTGAAAAAGGAATTGCCGTAAAGCTTTCACGGGTGGAAACATATGATGATATACTGCCCATCCGCAAAGAGGGTATAAGCGCATGGCTCTCCATAATGCGCGGCTGCGATAAGTTCTGCAGCTTCTGCGTGGTGCCATATACCCGCGGCAGGGAAAGAAGCCGTCCGCTTGAAGGCGTTATAAGGGAAGTGAAGCAATTGAGAGATGAAGGATTCAAGGATGTTACATTACTTGGACAGAATGTGAATTCGTACATAAGCGAAAGCTATGATTTTTCTGATCTGCTCGCGGCATGCGCCAAGGCTGTGCCTGATATCAGATTACGGTTCACCACATCGCATCCACAGGATCTTTCGTTAAAGCTTATCGAAACCATTGCGGAGCATGATAATATCTGCAATTATATTCATCTGCCGGTTCAATCAGGGAGTGACAGAGTTCTTGAACTTATGCAGCGCAGCTATACAATTGAGCATTACATGAAGATAATGGATAATATCAAAAAGTTGATACCTGATGTATCGCTATCAACTGATATTATCACCGGGTTCTGTACAGAAACCGAAGAGGATCATAAGATGACACTTGAAGTAATGAAGGAAGTAAAGTATGATGGCGCATATATGTTCAAATATTCACCCCGTGAGAAGACTAAAGCATGGAAAATGGAAGATGATGTGGATGAAGAGATCAAAACACGCAGGCTGGTAGAAATTGTTGAGCTGCAGAGGGGGATTTCTGAAGAAAAGAATATGCAAACTGTTGGAAAAGAATTTGAAGTGATAATTGAAGGTATCAGCAAGAAATCAGATAAGATGTTGTTTGGAAGAACTGATGGTAATAAAACAGTAATTATCCCTTTAAATGACGCAAAGCCGGGTGAAAAAGTACTGGTTAAGGTAAACAAAGCTAATTCAGCAACATTGTTCGGCGAAGCGGTATCGGTGAATTGAAAATAAATATCCCTTAAGAACAATAGGAACGTAACAGGAGCATCATTTCAAAACATTGAATAACGGTACATATCAAAGCGGTTTGCTTGGAAATTCAATTCCAATCGTAGAACTGAGGGAGATCATTAAACAGGTCGCCCCTACAGATGTTACTGTGCTTATAACAGGTGAAAGCGGTTCAGGCAAAGAAGTTGTTGCCAATGAAATACATAAACAAAGCAAACGCAGTGATAAACCTTTTATAACCGTGAACTGCGGCGCAATACCCGAAGGAATAATTGAAAGCGAACTATTCGGGCATGTAAAAGGTTCATTTACAGGCGCAACCGAAAACCGTAAAGGCTATTTTGAAGCCGCAAACAGCGGCACGATATTTCTTGATGAAATAGGCGAGCTGCCCCTGCAGACTCAGGTGAAATTCCTGAGGGTTATCGAAAACGGGGAATACATGAAAGTGGGCGGTAACAAAACCGAAAGAGTTGATGTAAGGATTATTGCGGCTACAAATAAGAATTTAGAACAGCTGATACAGAATAATTCATTCCGTGAAGACCTTTATTACAGATTGCGCTCCATAAATATTGTAATACCCCCGCTGCGTGAAAGAAAAGGGGATATTAAACTGTTGTTTGATAAATTTGTCGCTGAGTTTACGGGACGCAATACTATTCAGTTCAACGGCATAACACCGGATGCAATAGAATTTATAACTAACTACAACTGGCCGGGCAATGTGCGGCAGCTTAAGAATTTCACTGAAAGCCTGATTACGCTTAATGCAGATAAGATAATTGAGCTGGATGACGTAATGCGCCAGTTGAGCATTCCTAAAAATGAGTTAATGCCTGCTACTATTAACGGGTACAATAAACAGGATGAACGGCAGCTTTTGTTCGGGGCATTGTTTGAACTGAAAAAAGATATAATGGATATTAAACATCAGCTTTCTCACATAGAAGAAGTAAGATCAGCGGCTGTACCTGAAAGCGGATTCTATGTCAGCGATGATAAAATTGATAATATCACGTTTGATGAATTTGAGCAGGAACTCCTGACTTACTACTACAATAAGTACAACGGAAATATTAACAGAATTGCGGAAAAACTAAAGATAAGTAACCGTACACTTTACAGGAAATTCAAACAATACGGATTGAAAAACGGGAAGTATAACTTATGACCCTGAAAATTAAAAAAATTGTTCTTTTCCTGTTTGCGGGATTAACTATATTCAGTTTGACATCATGCAATTACAGCTTTAAGGGCGCTTCGCCGCCTGAAGGAATAAAGACAATTTATATTCCTTCGATCAGAGATGAGAGCGGGTTTGGTCTGCCGAATCTTGGGGAAGAGCTTACCACACTGCTTAAAAATAAGTTTATCAATGATAACACTCTTGAGTACGCGGAAAAAACCCAGGCAGATGGTATGATAGATTGTGTGGTAAGATCAGTTACAGATGAGGCATTGGTTGTTACCGGTAATGAACAGGTTTCCAGAAGGAAAATAACGATAACCGTTACGGTTGATTTTGTTAATCTCAGGAAACAGAAGAGCATCTGGAAGAAAGATTTTTCAAACTGGGGTGAGTATGATAGTTCCACCGGCGGATTCAGCAAAAGAGATGAGGGAATCAGGTCAGCCGAGGACAAAATAACAGAAGATATTCTGCTTGATGTTATTTCCAACTGGTAATAAGTTTCAAGCTGCAGGTTCAGGTTTATAAAAGTTAGTTTATTAATTGGAGACGTATTTATTATTATAATATATTTGTTTTTTGAAGGAAATAAATAAAAATTGGAAGAGATAATACTGTTTACTTACATAGGATCACTAATGATCTTATTTACATTCGGTTCACATGGTTTTATAATGATATATTATTACCTTAAACACAGACACAAACGGGATGATTTTTCAACAGAACTGGAAAGTTACCCAGTAGTGACCCTTCAGCTGCCTATTTACAATGAAATGTATGTTATAGAACGGCTGATAAAGACTGTTTGCGAAATGGACTATCCCATTGACAAGCTTGAAATACAGGTGCTGGATGATTCCACTGATGAAACCGTGGAAATTGTTGCCAATATTGTTAAGGAATACCGGCTGAGAGGATTTGACATCCACCATATCCACCGTACTGACAGGACAGGCTATAAAGCAGGCGCTTTAAAAGAAGGATTGAAAGTTGCAAAAGGAGAATTTGTAGGTATTTTTGACGCGGATTTTATTCCCAGAAAGAATTTCCTGAAAGTAGTGCTGCCGTTCTTTAAAGATCCGAAGATCGGTATGGTACAGACCCGTTGGGAACATTTAAACCGCGCATATTCACTGGTTACGCAGATACAGGCGCTTGCGCTTGACGGGCACTTTGTGCTTGAGCAGCAGGTAAGGAACAAAGCCGGTTACTTCATCAATTTTAACGGAACAAGCGGCGTATGGCGCAAGGAATGTATCTTTGACGCAGGCAACTGGGAAGCCGATACTCTGACTGAGGACCTTGATCTTTCATACCGCGCGCAGCTGAAAGGCTGGAAGTTTAAGTATCTCACAGATTTCACAACGCCATCAGAGGTTCCCTCGGAAATAAACTCGCTGAAATCACAGCAGTTCCGCTGGACAAAAGGTGCCATTGAAACAGCCCGCAAGATGCTTTTCAGGGTGTGGGGCGCGAAGCTGCCTCTTAAAACAAAAATAATGTGTACGTTCCATTTAACCAATAATATCGTTTTCCCGTTTATACTTGTGGCATGTCTGCTTAATATGCCAATAGTTCTTATCAAAAATACCGGGCTGTATGATACATATTTTATCTTTATGTCGGTGTTTGTGCTTGCATTTATAGCTTCGTTTCTGTTTTATTTGTATTCACAAAAGGATGTTTATGAAGACTGGCGGTCCAGAATATTGCTGTTTCCCGTATTTATGGCGGGCAGTATGGGATTTGCCATAAATAATACTAAAGCTGTTTTTGAGGCTCTCATCAATAAGAAATCTGAATTTGTAAGAACGCCGAAATACGGCATCGAAGGCGATAAAGATAAATGGCAGGATAAAAAATACGTTCACAAAAAAGTAGTGAAGTTTTCGGTAGTGCTTGAGCTTATTATAGCCCTTTACAGCCTTGCATGTGTTGTAGTATCTTTGGTAACTTTGCAGATATCCGCAATACCGTTCCAGTTGATGTACACTTTCGGGTTCGGGCTTGTGGCATATCTTTCAATTAAACATGTAATTGATACAAACAAAAAAATCGCGGAAAATAAGGCTTAATTAAAATACTCAATTGGTAGATACAGATATAATTAAATACCTGATACAGAAGCTGGAAGATAAGATAAGGGCTAACCCATTGACGCCTGAATTCGTTAAACTTGCGAATTACTATCTGATAAACGGCAATGTCACTGAAGCAATTGACCTGCTGCAGGCGGGATTGAAATTCTATCCTGGTTATGTGACCGCAAGGTTATTGCTTGGGAAAGCTTACTTAAGCAACAGGTATTTCCTTGATGCGAAGAGGTTGTTTGAAAAACTATTGGCAGAGCATCCTGAAATGGCAATTGCGCAGAAGTATTTTGAAATAGCCGGTGATCTCACCAAAACCGAAGTATCAAGAAGGCATGAAGATGATATAATCCCTAAGCTTGAATTTAAAGCTCCCGTATATAATGATTACGATTATAACTACAATCTTTTCCCTTCGTATGAGATAGAAGAACTTTCCACTGAAAGAGTTGATCTTAAGGAAATAGAGGAGTCGAATGAATACGCCGAGTTCAGTAAAATATTCGAAACGCCTCACTTCTTCCGCAAAGAAGGCTCAAAACCCACCTTTGAGAAAAAGAGGCTGAAGAATAAATTTGAGGTTAAGATAATTACCGAAACCCTCGCTGATATATTCGCGAAGCAGGGGAATTACTTTGACGCCATGGAAGCATACACCTACCTGTTGAAGATAAAGCCTGAGAGAACGGAAGTTCTGGAAAGAAAAATTGGCGAAGTGGAAGTTCAGATCAATAAACTTATAAATGATTTTTAGAATTTTTGCGAGGAACGAAGTGACGAAGCAATCTCAAAAATCCATGAGATTGCTTCGCTTCGCTCGCAAAGTATCAATTAATCCGGCACACCCGGCTGCACTTTAATAACCTTTTCGCCTTTAATTACCACACTACCTGATTTAGCGCCTTTGTACTTTGATACATTTTTCCCTTCTGTGTAAGCTACGGGTACTGATTTTGCATTCTTTGCCTTGCTGTAAAAGGCGCAGATCTCTGCAGCTGTTTTAATGTACTCCTTAGGTATGATCCCGTCAAAATCTTCAGGAATCTTCAGGATAGTATGTGATCCGCTTGTCCCGCGCACGTGGAACCAAAGGTCGTTTTGTTTGGTGTATTTGAACGAAAGCAGGTCATTGGCTTCGGAGTGTTTGCCCACCCAGACCTCAAAGCCCTCACCAAGCGGAAATATGCGGAAGTATTTTAAGTTATTGTCGGTTTCCATTTACAAATATACTTAATAAGATTATTTTATGCAGAGGTAACCCGGTTAGTCAAGCCAAAGGTATGTGGGTCGTTTCAAAGTTACGATGACACAAATCTTGAGCGAAATGTAAAAGATAAGAATGATACCACCCCGCCCACCATTTCCCAAGTGAAATGGCGGGCTTCCCCTCCTTAAAAAAGGAGGGGAACTGTATCGGATCAATCAAAAAAGGCGTTCAATTATTCAATTGAACGCCTTTTGTAATTCTAATTAAAATATTTTCTTATCCTTTTGCCAATGCTTCTGCGCCGCCAACGATCTCGAGTATCTCTGTTGTGATCTTCGCCTGGCGTGCTCTGTTGTATGTAAGGTTAAGCGAGTTCAGCAGGTCGTTGGCGTTGGTTGTAGCTGAATCCATCGCCGTCATACGGGCTGCCTGTTCTGAAGCAAATGATTCAAGCAGAATACGCCAAACCTGAGTGTTTAAATGCCTTGGCAGCAGGTTTGTTACAATATCAACGCTTGAAGGTTCAAAGATGTAATTTGAAACCTTTGACTTTTCACCTTCTGCGGCTTCAAAAGGGGGAATTGGCAAAAATTGTTCTTCTACAGTCTTTGATTGTATAACAGATTTGAATTCGTTGTAAATAATTACAACTTTATCAAATCTCTTTTCAATGTAACCCTTTATTATCTCTTTAACTATGCTCTGCGCATCGGTGAAAGCAAGCTTATCGAATACGTTTATGCTTCTGGCGTAGAGATCGTAATTCCTTTTAGAGAAGTGATCGTAAGCCTTTTTGCCGATAGGGAAAACGGTCAGATCATGGTTCTTATAGTACTCTCCATAAGTATCATGAATAATTGATGCAGCGGCTTTAAGCAGGTTTGTGTTGAAGGAACCGCACAGACCCCTATCAGCTGCAACCACCACAACGCATATTTTCTTTATTTCCCTTTGTTTCAGCAGCTCATTATCAAAGCTTTCAATTGTGGGGATAAGGTTTCTCAAAATATCGCTTATCTTCCTCGCATAAGGTCTTGCAGCAACAACATTCTGCTGCGCTTTGCGGAATTTTACCGAAGCTATCATTTTCATGGCTTTGGTAATTTTTTCAGTATTCTTGATACTGCCTATCCTGTCGCGTATTTCTCTTAATGTTGCCATTTATTGTTCTATAGCGAAAATTATTCTTTTAATTATTTTACTGAAACCTTGAAATTTCCTGTGAAGTCATCGAGTATCTGTTTCAGTTTTGCTATGGTATCGTTGTTAAGATCGCCTGTTGATGCGATAGCATCAAGAAGATCTTTGTGTTTTAGCTCCATCATTTCAAGGAACTCTGACTCAAATCTCCTTACTTCTCCAAGCGGAATTTCATCAAGATATCCGTTTGTTCCGGCAAAGATAATAGCCACCTGCTTTTCAACAGGGTAAGGTGTGTATTGACCCTGTTTGAGGATCTCGACCAGCCTTGAACCGCGTGTTAACTGCTGAAGTGTAGCTTTATCAAGATCAGAACCGAATTTTGTAAAAGCTTCCAAAGCTCTATACTGCGCGAGGTCAAGTCTTAATGAACCTGCCACTTTTTTCATAGCTTTGATCTGTGCCGAACTTCCCACACGTGATACAGAAATACCTACGTTAATAGCGGGCCTAACACCTGAGTTAAACAGGTTTGGCTCAAGATAGATCTGACCATCTGTAATTGAAATTACGTTTGTCGGAATATACGCTGATACGTCACCTGCCTGGGTTTCAATGATCGGTAAAGCGGTTAAACTTCCGCCGCCAAGATCATCGGAGAGCTTGGAAGCTCTTTCGAGCAATCTTGAATGCAGGTAAAATACGTCACCCGGGTAAGCTTCACGTCCCGGAGGCCTTCTGAGAAGAAGTGATACTTCACGGTAAGCAGCAGCCTGTTTTGAAAGATCATCATATATACACAGAGCATGTCTGCCTGAATCACGGAAGAACTCGCCGAGAGCAGCGCCCGAATACGGAGCTAAGAACTGCATCGGAGCGGGATCGGAAGCCGCAGCAGTGATAACTGTTGTGAATTCCATTGCTCCAGCTTCCTGAAGCTTTGTAACTACCTGTGCTACGGTTGATTGTTTCTGGCCTATAGCAACATATATACAAAAAACGCCTTTACCTTTTTGATTGATAATTGTATCAACAGCTACGGCTGTTTTACCTGTTTGCCTATCGCCGATAATAAGCTCTCTTTGACCGCGACCTATCGGGATCATGGAGTCAATAGCTTTTATACCTGTCTGAAGGGGCTCAACAACGGGCTGCCTGGCTATAACGCCTAAAGCTTTCCTTTCGATAGGAGAGAATTTATCGGTGGTAATAGGACCCTTACCATCAACAGGCTGACCAAGCGGGTTAATAACCCTTCCTACCATTGCATCGCCGACCGGCATAGAAGCAACTCTGCCTGTGCGTCTTACTTCATCGCCTTCTTTTACCTTGGTGTAGTCGCCAAACAAAATACAGCCTACATTATCTTCTTCAAGGTTAAGCGCCATACCGAATACACCATGTGGGAACTCGATAAGTTCACTTGCCATACATTTTGTAAGTCCGTAAACACGCGCAACACCGTCACCTATCTGAACAACTGTGCCAACTTCATAAACATCTATCTCTTTTTCAAATCCTGATAATTGTTTTCGAAGTATCGCCGATACTTCATCTGGTTTTACTTCAGCCATCTTATTATATATTTATATTAATTTTAATTTTTCTGTAAATTAATTATTGAAGCTTCCCATTGAAAATCTTTCTTTAAGAAGCTCGAGCTGCCTTATAATACTTGCATCTATTATTTTATCATCAACACTCGCAATAAATCCGCCTTTAATTGCGGGATCAACTGTGAATGCAGCTTTAATATCTTTTCCTGTGTACAGCTTTAGTTTTTCTATGAGGGCGTTCTTTTCAGCTTCATTTATCTCAACCGCTGTTTTAACTTTAGCCAGCACAATGCCCTGCTTTTCGTTAACCAGCGCCTGGAAATCTTCGGTGATATCATAAAGAAGGTTTATCCTGTTCTTTTCACAAAGATACACCAGGAATTTCAAAGTAAGTTCGTTAACTTTTCCCTGGAACATGGCTTTGAAAACTTCTGTTTTTTTCTCAGCTGAAATAACCGGGGTCAAAATGAAATTTGAAAGTTCCTTAGAGCCCTCAATAGATCTTTTGATATCATCAAGATCCTGTTTAACCTTGTTTGTTGAGTTGGTTTCTTCAGCGGTAAAATAAAGCGCTAAATTATATTTTCTTGCTACTTTTTTGTTTGTCATCAGTTAAATTGATTGCACATCCGAATAATTAAAAGTTCCGCTCTGAATATCAGTTCTGCGGAATTTTGCCAATAAATCCATCAATGATCTTTTTCTGTTTTGCGGCATCAAGATTCTCATCTATGATCTTTCCTGCAGCCTGAACCGCAAGGTTCGCGATCTCATCTTTTAATGAATTCATAGCTGCGACCTTTTCTCTTTCGATCTCACTTTTTGCCTGGCTTATCATTCTTGCGGTATCATCGTTAGTTTTGCTGATAAGATCATTGCGTAGTTTTTCAGCAAGCTCCTTGCCTTCAGCAATGACTTTCCTGGAGTCTTCATCCGCTTTTGCGAGCAGCTGCTTGTTCTGCGCCAGGATTTTTTCAGCCTCCTGTTTAAGATACTCAGCCTTTTCAACTGAATCCTTAATGCTTTGTTCGCGGTCGTTCAATGATTTCAATAACGGACCCCAAGCATATTTCTTCAGAATAAGAAGCAGAATGAAGAAAATGATAATTGTCCAGATAAGCAGACCCGGTTCAACGGAAAGAAGAGTATCCTTCTTTTCATGGGGATCAGATGAAATGAACATAATTACATTGTAAAACTTTGCTAAAAATATATAAGCTAAAGACATAACTATCCTTTGTTATAGAAAATTGTTTTTTTGTTGTAAACCGATGTTAACCGCCTCCGCAGAATTTACAGGGGCGGTTAACCAATAAATTTACTTTCCAGCTAAGATAAAGCAGATAACGAGCGCGAAGAGTGTAACACCTTCTACGAGAGCTGCCGCGATGATCATTGTGGTTCTTACATCGCCGGTTGCCTCAGGCTGTCTGCCAATAGCTTCCATTGCTGATGCTGCGAGTCTTCCGATTCCAAGTCCTGCGCCGATAACTGCAAGTCCTGCACCGATTCCAGCTGCTAATGCTGCTAAGCTCATTTGATTTGTATCCTTTCTTAAAAGATTTTGAAGTTATTTTGTATATTGTTTAGTTAAAATTTCTGTGCATTAAATCTGTGCTGCAAAAAATAATTTACTAGTGATCCTGGTGAATTGCCATACCGATAAACAATGCGGAGAGCATTGTGAAAATGTACGCCTGCAATACTGCGACCAGAATTTCGAGTACGTAAATGAACAACGTGAAGGCAATTGAAACAGGTATAACCGCGTAACCAAGCATGAAAATAAGACCTATTAACGCGTAAATAACAATGTGACCCGCTGTCATGTTGGCAAAAAGACGAATTGCCAAAGCGAAGGGTTTGGTAAGCAGGCCGAGGAACTCAATTATCACCATAATCGGCAATACAAACACCGGAACGCCGGGCGGGATAAGACCTTTGAAGTAACCTACAAAGCCATTGTGTTTTATTCCGTGGATCTGGGTCATAATGAAAGTGATCAATGCCAAGCCCGCTGTAACGCTTATACTGCTTGTGCCGGTTGACATACCCGGGAACAAACTTATCACGTTAACAAACAGGATAAAGAAGAACATTGTGAAAAAGAATGGCAGATATTTATCAGCCCCGTGACCCATTGAGGGTTTGACCACGTCATCACGAACAAATACCATCAGCATTTCCAGGAAGTTGCCCAAACCGGTAGGATGTTTACGTTTCTTGTTTGATGCGGCAGCATAACCGAAGAGAATTACCATTAAAACCGCGGCAATTATGAGCATCAGGATCTTCATGGATATTGACATATCCAGTGTGAATCCTCCAATATGTATTGGGGGTAATACAAGTACGGGTTTATCTGCAATGTGGTGCATGATCCAGTTGCCGTCATCCTGCACGGTCTGCTGAACTTTTTGCATCAAAGTTGAATCTGCCGGTGCGTTTTGCTGTATAAAAGCAGTAAGTAATTTCATTCTGTTATTTCGGTGTTGAACTTATTTTGTGTGATCCGCGTCTGCGGTATCAAGATTATGTTTTTTAACCTGCGATTGCATTTTATGCAGGAAGTATATTTCTATAGAAATAAAAAGAGTATAAAAGAAAAAAACCGAACCTACCAGGCTTAATGAATCCAGCCCGGTAAACTGAAGCAGTATTACAAGGAAGAGGAGAACAATTATGAGCCTGATCCCCATTCCACCAAAGACAAGTACCATAAAACTTTTAGTAGGTTTGCTGAAAGCCATTGTATTCAGCTGGTAACCTATTATTGCGTTCACCAGGCTAATGATGTAACCAAAAACAATCGAGTTGATCTGGTTTACGGTGAAGTATTTTAATAAAGGGTAACTGCCAACAGCAATTACAATAAGACTTGATATTATGACATATTTAAAGAAACCCGGTTTTTTTACATTATTTTCCATTTTCACCGGTAGCTTTCTTCTTATAAGTAACTGCTCTGTATAGATTTATAAAACCGGCAACTGAGCCAAACAGAACTCCAATTATGAGGAAAGTATTTCCTGTCTCAAGCCAGTTATCCAGCCAATAGCCTCCTAAAGTACAAAGAACAATTGAAACACCGTATTGAAACGCGTATTCGGCATATCGCCAGCCTGAAGTGTAAGAACTGGCAACTTTTCTCATTTTTGACGTATTTTCAGCATCTTTTTTATCGAAAGAGCTATTATTTTCCGCCATTTTGTGCCAAATTTTTATGTGAATTTACAAAAATAACAAGAAATTAAACTAAAATCAATTTAGGAATTTGGTGGGTTGGGGGGGGAAAACAATGGCAGGTGAAGCTACCAAATGAGTTTATAAAGAGGTTGAAAAAATAACTATTGAATACTCCTGATTATCTTGTTCATTTTTTGAAAGACAATTTTATTTTCTGATCAGTTCAAAACCGGAGCCATTCGCGCGGATTAACAGGTGTCGAATTTTGCCAGAGCTCAAAATGCATGGTTTGACCCTCGAGCGTTTCGCCGGTTTTACCAATTACCTGGTTCAGTCTAATTACATCACCGGCTTTTACATTCACTTCGTTCAGCGAAGCATATACTGAGCGGAAACCGCTGCTGTGCGAAATGATGATAACTCTGCCATAAAAGGGTATATCGCCAACAATGCTTACAGTACCATCAGCAATTGCATAAACTTTGGAGTTACGAGCAATTGAAAAATCCACGCCATTATTCAATGATATCGCCAGGGTTTTATTATCTGAGATATTTCCGAAGTTTGTTGATATCAGTCCAAGATCAATTGGTAAATTTATATTACCTTTTAGCTGAGTCAGGTCGGTGGATTCGTAATTTATTCTGTTATATTTACTCTCGTTAAAATTCTCTCTATTGTTTTCAAAATTATTGATGAAGTTCCGGATATTGTTCAACTGGTCTTCGTACCTTGTGACCCTGCCAGCAAGCAGGCTTGATTCAGATTCCGTGTTGCCTTTGAGCGTTTTCAGTTCCTTTAATCTCGATTCAAGTAAGCTCCTTTCATTCCGTTTTGATTCTACATAGAACCGCTGCGATGATGTTGAAAGCGTAAGCATTTTCCTTTTTTCTTCAAGTATGAATTTTTTAGCTTTAAGATCTCTCAGTTCTTTTTTCCTGTTCTGTGAGAATTTCTGAAGGTACTGATTTCTCCGGAGGTATTCATTTGGTGTCTTGGAACTGAGAAGCAGTTCCAACTCATAGTTCTCGCCGTGTTTATAAAGACTGATGACCTTATTCTTAAAACTTTGCTGAATTCTTTCAACATCTTCAGCAAGATAGATTATCATATTGGTCTCAATTGCTATCTGGTCAGGGGTCATATAAGACTCGTTCTCGTAGTTTTTCAGGAAGCTGTTGATCGAATTCACCGCTGATTCAACGCTATCTATTTGCTGATTTATAATTGCAGTACGTGTTGTGATCTTTGTAATACCGCTTTTGCTTTCAATGATATCTTTTTCAATGTTATCAGCCTGCTTTTTTTTATCCAGCAGAATTTCCTCATATGTTGCGCCGGTTAGAACAAGCAGAGCAAACAAAAACATACAGTATTTTTTGGCGAAGCTTAATCCCATTTAGTTACTTTTGCTGATTTAGGAATTTTGATCGTGAATTTCAGATCAGTTTTATTAAATGATTTGTTTACATAGTCAACATAAACAGATTGTTTTTTTTCAGGATTCCTGATCTTTATACTTGAAGGGAAATAAACCGTATTCCCCGAAGCATTTTCTTCGAAGTAATTGCTGTAGTCAACTTCAACAACTGATTTGTTATTGCCATCTAAAGAGTTGTACCTGTTAACGGTATAAATAGATGGATCAATATAATATTTCTGAGAACCGGGGTTGGAACCTGTTTTGATAGTATAGAATCCCTTTTCGGAATTCGCGCTCATGGAATCCATTTCATTGTTTTCGAACATAAATCCGCCGCTGAATCCGCTTAACAATTCATCAAATGATACTTTAATTCTCAAAACAGCGCCAATATTAATATCCGTGGTTGGACCCAGTATAGCTTTATTTTCCTGGACATTGTAATAGATGAAATCATGCCTGGTTATTAACGCCTGCGCTATCGAAATACCGAAAGGCCCTTCGATACGTACAAAGACGGAATCCGGCTTTTTGATCTTCACTTCTATCCACCCCTGGCCCGATTGCTCGGGGGAATCAAAAGCGATATTGCCGGATGCTTCCATAGTTTCAATGAGCATGGAGTTGCGGTTGACCCTGTCTTTTATATCCTTCACGGGAACGGGCTCAAGATCGCTGCCGGAGGTACCGGAGCATGCATTGAATATAAAAGCGGAAAATAATGCTGTAAATATGAGAGCTTTGTAATTACTGATCTTTGTAAATTTCCTCTCTAAACTTATCAATTATACTTTTGCTGAATCTGCTGTTCTTATCAGGCATTCTTTCAGGGTGCCATTGCACTGCAAGCATAAAGGGTTTGCCTGTCTTGGTTTCCCATTCAATTGCCTCTATGATGCCGTCATCAGCTCTGGCAGAAACCAGAAGCCCTTCACCAAGTCTATCAATAGCCTGGTGGTGAGAGCTGTTTATGATACCTGAAGTTTCTCCAACTACTTCCCGGAGTAAAGTATTACTCTTAACATTAACACCATGAAGCCTGTCTTCGGTTTCAGAAATTTTGCGGTGATTGGTATTCCTTATGGTTTCTATATCATTTATCAGGCTGCCATTGAGCTTGCAGTTGATAACCTGCAATCCGCGGCAGATACCAAGTACAGGATATTTATTTTCAAAAGCGAATTCAAGAAGTTTGAATTCAAACCCGTCTCTGGCAGGAATGTAATCCTCGCGTTTTTTGCCGTCTTCCCAATCATTATAAAACTCGGGAAATATATCAACACCGCCGGTCAATAATAAAGCGGAACACTTTTTTATATCATCAAAATTATTCTTTTCCCAATCAAGAATTATATACGGCAGATCATTTTCTTCAAGCCACTTATAATAGTTAATAAAATTGCTGTTGCTGCGGGTTATGCCAACCGGTTTTTTGCTGCTGCCTGTCATTCAGTATCGAGTAAATTATCTATTTCTTTGTATAAATATTCGGAGTTTTGGTCAATTTGCATCTTTATTTTTGCAAAATAAAGTGGAAAGTTATAGAGAAGATTTTTGTAAGTATTTTCACTTTTAGCTTTAAGAACAAGCTCTGAATTTTTTATTCTTACGAAATCTTTTTGTGTTGTTATGATATGCGAAGAGTTATGGCTTTTAAATGACTGCATTACTTTTTCCAGATCTGAATTGCTGAAATTGTGATGATCGGGGAATGGAATAAACGCGTCGATTTTTATGTTTAGCTGAGCAATCAGCTGTTTAAATGAATCAGGCTCTCCAATACCGCAGAAGACCACTGCTGAGCTAACTTGTTCAGGCTGAACAGATTCATATTTTATATTTTTCAATCCTTCAAAGATATAACTGCAGATAACCTGCGGTTTGTTTTTCCTGTTTTCGTTAACCGGTAATTTATCAAACTTATTGTTTATTACCAAGAGATCGGCGCGTTTGAAATTTTTGAGCGGTTCGCGTAAGTTACCCGCCGGAATCAGGTGTTTATCTCCGCCGGGATTGAGTATTACTATATCAAGATCGCGGTACAGCTTCCTGTGCTGGAAGCCATCATCAACAATTATTATTTCAGGCTTGAATTTTGTTGCAGCGAACTTAGCTGTTTTGGTTTTATCATCACCAACAACAAGCAACCCGCCTTCAAGACCCGTGGCTGAAAGATTTTCAAGCAGCATCATTGCTTCATCCCCAAGGATCTCGGTGTTAAGTTCATGCTTTTCGTTTTTGAATCCTGTTTCAACAACTTTTATATCATCGTTTTCGCGTTTGTAGCCTTTGCTTACCACTACAACGAACTTTTTCTTTTTCAGCAGGTATTCAGTTATCATTTCGACAAAAGGTGTTTTACCGGTTCCGCCGGCGGCAATATTCCCAACCGAAATTATTTTAGGTTCAAGTATCCTTGGTTTTTTTATTCCTGAATTGTATGCAAAATTCCTGATAAAAATAATAAACCTGTATAAAAGGCTAAGCGGATATGTGAGGATTTTCATAAGAGGGCAGTGTTAATTATGAGTTTAGCTGCTTCAGTGGATGCATCTTTGCTGCCCAAAATATTCTTCACTTTCCTGAAATTTTCAATCATAACTTCCCGGTACTGAATATCACGAAGCAGCTTTAAAGCTTCTGAACACAGGTTACCCGCTGTGAAGTCATTTTGAATGAATTCTTTAATCACGCTTTCACCCAGCAGGATGTTAACGATACCGAGCTTATCTATTTTGACTACGGGCTTCAAAAGGTAATAGTTCAGCGGGAAAGTCTTGTAAAATATCAGGTATGGTGTACCAAGCAGGGCACACTCCATAGTAGATGTGCCGGCTTTGGCCAGGACGAGATCGCTGTTAAGTATGAGGTCATATGTTTTTTCGCCGGTAAGATTGCAGTCTTTAAGCTCTTCACGGAAATCATTGAAGGCGCTCTCCAGTCCCGGCGCGATGCTGATGTTTATGCTAACATCAATATTCTTCCTGATCTCTTTAATAGTTTGAATCAGTACCGGCATGTGGTTTTTGACTTCATCTTTGCGGCTGCCGGGCAGGATGGTAATGGTTTTCTTATCCCGGGGTTTAACCGGGTGTGAAGAGATGTATTCATCAATTCTTTTTACAAGGGGGTGGCCAGTAAATTCCGCATACACATCGTAACGGGAATAGAAATCGACTTCAAACGGAAAAACAACAAGCATGAGATCAATGTATTTTTTAATTTTGAATACACGCTTTTCATGCCAGGCCCACAACTGCGGTGAGATATAATAGATTATCTTCTTTTTGTAAAAGCTTCTGATCTCTTCGGCAAGCCTGAGGTTAAAGCCCGGATAATCAACAAGTATAACAACTTCCGGAGAGTTGAGACGGATAAAATCTGAAGCATCCCTGATCGCTTTTTTAAAAAAAGAGTATTTTTTCAGTACATCAACAAAGCCAACTGTGGCGAGATCTTTAACATGGTACATTGGCTCCAATCCTTCGGCTTTCATCATTTCGCCGCCCAGACCGCTGAAGCTCAAGGGGGTTTCCGAAAGCCGGTTCAGCTCTTTCATCAGCGAAGAAGCGTGCATATCACCGGATTGCTCTCCCGCTGATATGAAAACAGTCCCGGTACTTTTTGAACCGGTTTCAGTACTCATTGCCGCTGTTATTGGTTAATAAGAAAGTAAATAACTACTATCATTAAAATACTTATGAATGCCGCCTGGAAAGTTCTTTTTTCAGAAACGTATGCCGCTTTAATATCCTGTCCGAGTTTAGACCTTTTGGTCTCATCGTAGGCTGTGAATTTTGGAAGGAAACGGTTCACATTTTTGAAATAGTGCTCGTATTTATCTTTGAACTTTTCTCTGAGGAAACCTTCTTCTTCCAGGATTATGTAATAATATTGGAATGAGAAATATACAATACTTAATATCTGAAGAAATGGTACGAGTGAATTTGACATTATGCTTATACCGAAGTACATCAGAATATTTCCGAGGTACAACGGGTTCCTTACATATGAAAAGGGACCTTGTGTAACAAGCGTAGATGCTCCCACATTTCCGGTGGTTCTGGTTTCGCTGCCGGCATAGGAAACGCCCCAGAAACGAAATGATTCACCAATTACCACAAAAATTCCGCCAATTATCATTGTTGTGATAGTTGGGCGGGCGAACAGCAGCATTGGTATAATGAAAGGAAGGGGAGTGTAAGACCTGTATTGAAAGAAGAATTTTCCTAATGTCATTTATTTTAATATTACCTTATTAATTTCAGTTTTAAAAACTCAGCCGCGCAGAAACACTTCACGGCGTTTTCTTTTTGCGGAATCGCGGTGCTTCAATTTTTTCAATGTCAAAAATTTTTCAAGCTTCTTAATGATATCTCCGAACGTCTGGTATTCATGATACGTGATATTGTTCTTCCAGCAGTATGAAGCCAGAGATTTCTTGGCGAAAACAATATCGGCGTAGTTAACAACACATGCATCAGAAAAACCGTCACCTATAAACACAGAAATTTCATCATCTGCCGTGTTATTCATAAGAATATTGCGTTTGCTGGTGCCGCACTTCGTGCAGTCAGAATCAGAATTTGGAAATTCCAGCCCGATATTTTTTTTATCTTCAGATATGACTATACTGTTAGCATAAAAAGGAATGTTGAGCTTGTAGTTATCCAGTATCCTCTTTATATAATAGTCCATCCCTTCACTTAGAATAGTGAGAGGTATATTTCTTACACTCAAAAACTCTGTAAATTTAATGAACATGGGATCAAGTCTTTGGGAGTCAATGATCCTGTTAAACTCTTTCAGATCAAAATTTTCTATGAGGGCACACTCTTTTAAAAAACACTCTCTTGCCCCGATCTTTTGCTCTTCATAGTCGCGGATCACCTCTTCCCATTTATCCTTCTTTTTAATGAAGAACTCACCCATTTCAATCCAGGTATCGTACAGCGTAATTGTACCATCAAAATCACTGAATATTTTTAACTTAGGTTCGTTTTGCATTAATTAACCGGAATTCTAAAAATAATTTTAAATCATAGCTAATTCAAGGTAACAATGAATATTAAAATCATCAAAATGAATAAAAAAAGCGGCTTTTTGGCCGCTTTCAATTGATTTTGAGTAATTTCTTAATTTACAGTACCTGAGATCTCGTTGTTTAAACTGTTAATATTAGATGCTTGCCCCTTGTATTTGATCGTATCACTTGAAAATATCCCGGAATCCATTTCGCTAAACTTTTGGCCGGCAGTAAAGACCCTGAGACTGTTCTCTTCTTCAATTTCTATAAGTTTTTTGAGATAATTATAATGCAGCTGCAGGTTTTTTATCGATTCAGCTGTATTTCCTTTGGCTAAATAGCCTTCGCTCAACAGCTTGTAAAGCTGGCTTAGTTCTTTGTACGATTTTCTGTATTCCGCGAGTTTAATTGCTTTAAGTATATATTGTTCCGCAGAAACAAGGTCATTAAACCTAATATATAGTTCGGCAAGACCGGTGTAATTTCTCACTTCGTTTACTTCATCTTTATTCTGAACCGCAATTGAAATTCCCGTATCAAAATACTTCCTGCTTGCCTCAAAATCGTTCAGCTGCATATACAATTTAGCCAATTCAGAATATGTGTGAGATACAGAACTGTTATCGCCCAGTTTTTCGTATAACTTCAGGCTGGTATTGAAGTAAGTTACCGCTTCCGGGAAACATTTCAGGCTGCCGTAGGCTTTACCTAAGTTGCTGTAGGCCTGTGCTTCGGATTGCCTGCTGCCATACTTGCGAATTTTTGTTAAAGCTTCATTGAGATATGTTATAGCGGATGCATAATTAGTCATGTAAATATACGTTCTCCCTATGTTGGCCATTGTGGAGCTTTCATCAAGCAGATTTTCTTTTTCCTTTTCAATAATTAAAGCCTCATTGAAGTATTTTAACGCAATATTATAGTTTCCAATTTCCAGGTACAAAATACCAATGTTATTCAGCAGTGTATGCGGTATTTGCCTGTTGAGACATTTAAATATACCAAGACTCTGCAGATTATTTTCAAGGGATGCAATCAGGTTCCCATCCCGCTGAAAAGCCAGCGCCTTATTGGAAAGGACGGTAGCTTCAAAACTGAAATCGCCCATAGATTGCAGGATGAAGATACAATCATCAAAGTACTCAATGGCAGTATCTGAATTTCCCAGGTCCATATGTACATTAGCCAATGAATTCAATACTCTTGATTCACCTTTTTTATCATTGATTGAACGATACCCCGTGAGTGCCTCGTTGAAGTATTGTATTGCACTCTCAAACTGAGAAATAAGCCTGCTGCATACTCCCGCGGTATAATTAGCTTTTGAAATTCCCTTAACGTAATTTAGGGAGGATGAGATCTGTAAGGCTTCTTTTGTCAGCTTCATACATGTGGCCGGGTCTGAATTGCGGATCTTATTTGCTTCTGCCAGCAATTCATCAGCTTTCGCGTGCGTACCTGGCTGCATCCTCTTGAAATTTTCCATAAAGTTTGTTTTTTTTGGTTACAAATTAACTTACTTTAACAAGATCATTTTTTTAATATCTCTGTAATTTCCCGCGCTCAGCTCATAAAAATAAACCCCGGATGCCAGGCTGCTGTTTGAAAAGATCAGTTCATAACTTCCGGCTTTCAGTTCACCCCTTATCAGAACATCTACTGTTCTTCCCAGCATATCATATACTATCAGACTTGTCTGGGAGTTTACCGGAATGCTGAATGTGATTTTTGTTGAAGGATTGAACGGATTCGGATAATTCTGGTTTAATTTAAAATTGTACGCCAGTGTATTTTCTGAAGGTTTCACCATTTCTTTCAATGGGAGGTACATAAGGCTGGTTATGTAAGAT
Organism: Ignavibacteria bacterium UBA2360; assembly: GCA_002344125.1. Classification (GTDB taxonomy): domain Bacteria; phylum Bacteroidota; class Ignavibacteria; order Tepidaquicellales; family OLB5; genus OLB5. Next base: position 216,885 of record DDTQ01000012.1, read on the forward strand.
GACTGGGTCATATTTTCAATTATATGCTGGCTGTAGCCTGTTAAATAAATCCTCCCGTCATTAACAGATATTGCAACATCAATGGCCCTGTCATCAGTATAATCTGTCATGCTGTAACGGTTAGCAGAAATAAGATCGCCAGTGGCTGCACTGTACCGCACAGCCGCAAAATCAAAATTACCGTTTACTCCCCAGCTCTCGCCAACTACCGCTATTGTAGTTGTGAAGCCGCTTTCTTTTATCAATCCAAGCGCGTTAGCCTGGTCTCTGCCGGAACCTGTCCCGTCATAGAACGAGGTCCACTGGATCGCGCCGGAGCTGTCATATTTAATAGTAACAAAGTTAACGTTATCTTCTGAATCGGTTGAGTGCCCGGTAATAAAGATGAAGCTGTCATCATCAACCGCGATACCCCAAGCTTTATCTTCGCTGCTGCCGGGGCCGTCAAAGGCATGTTCCCATTGTAAAGTGCCATCAGAATTGAATTTTGCTGTATAGCAATCAGTATTGGCGGAACTGTTTGTCAAAAAACCCGTAATGTAGATAAAACTGTCACCATCCACAGCAATACCCCATGCTTTATCTTCACCTTCACCGCCGAGCGTTTCAGTAAAGATCTTATTACCATAGTTATCGTATTTTATCAGGATCATATCCGTTGTTATCCCTTGAGGAATATTGCCGGCCGTATAAGAATTTCCTGAGTCATCGCATATGATCTTTACACCTTCGCTATTACCAAAAGTGTATGTCTCAGTACTGCTCCAGAGCAGTAAACCATCTGCTGAATACATTTGTGTCACCAAAGAGGTTTTACCTGCAGAATCAGAAACGTAGCCTGTGATGAATATATTATTGTGGATATCAACCGCTATATCTTTGCCGGAATCATCCGCAAATTCTGAATTATTTGTAAACACTGAATGCCAAAGGAGATCGCCGGAGGTGTTATATTTTAGCAGTATAATATCATTCGCGGTGAAAATGTTGTTTGAAGTGCCAACAACGTAAATACTGCCATCGGGTCCCATTGCGATAGCAGAACCTTCATCATCGGAATTCGCAGTCCCGTTGAAATATCTAAGCCATATGGTATCGCCCGCCGAATCAAATTTGATGAGTACAATATCAGTCCCGCTTTCCCCGGTGGAAATATAACCTGTAACATAGCTGTTATCTTTGCTATCTACGGTTATCGCCAGCCCTTTTGCGTTGGAAATGCTGAGATCACCTGAAGAAGAGGTACCAAGGTTAGATTGCCACTGCGAATAGGAAATTGCAGCTAAAATGAGAAATATTGCTAAAAAAGATGTGAGTTTTGAATACATTTTTACCCCTGGGAATGTTAGATATAATAATAACAAAATCAGAGCAGCTAAGGTTTTAGTAGTTGTAAATAAAGTAAGTTATATTTTAGAATAAAACCAGCTAAAAATGTGATTTGAGGCTTTTTGTTATGAAATTTGAAGGATTTTGAGGGATTCCTGTCTCTCTTAAATACATCAAATAAAAAAAGGAATAAATTTCTTTATTCCTTTTAATTGTCAAGCGGAGGTAATCACTTAACAGTTGTTAATGAGGTAATACAAATTCAATAATCTTTAATCATTATGAATTATCAGATCCTGAAATAATAGTTGTAGCATAAAACTGCCAGTACCGCTAAATTTATGACGATCATACTTGCTGTGATCTTTTCAATCGTTTTTATCTTGAATGTACTTAGTAATCTCATAATATGTAATTCCTTTCATATTATTAAGACGCCGGTAATGAAGGAAAGGTTGCATCGCCCTGAAATTTTTCCCGGTTATCACGTGACATTCTGCAGCTGAGAAAACAAAAAAGGGGCTGCTAAGCCCCTTAAATACATTAAAGTTTTGATGACCCTATTTTATGCTGATAAGCTCAACATCAAATAACAAAGTTGCATTTGGTGGAATTACTCCGCCGGCTCCTCTGGAGCCATAGCCAAGTTCAGCGGGAATAGTAAGTTTACGCTTTCCGCCAATTTTCATGGAGGCAACGCCTTCATCCCAGCCTTTTATCACCTGCCCGATACCTATAATGAAAGAAAATGGTTCGTTGCGGTCCCTGGAGCTATCGAATTTTTTACCGTCGGTTAATGTACCTGTGTAATGTACCGTTACAGTTTGACCTGTTTGCGGTGAAGCGCCTGTTCCTTCTGTTTCGTCAACATACTTCAATCCTGAAGGTGTTGTCTGTTCTGTTTCTGCCATGATTTTTATCGTTTCCTGATATTTGGAGTTTATGGTTTATTGTTTATTAAAATTCGAGTTTAGATTTTGAAATAAATTCTGCAAGCAGATCAACTGTAAGATCGATATCTTTGAGGTTCAGTGTTTCAACTGATGAATGGAGGTATCTTGTTGCCACTGAAACCACGCCTATTGCCACTCCGCCTCTGGATTGTGAAATAGGGTCTGCATCAGTCCACGTATGACCGAAATCAACTTCAATCTGATGCTTTATTTTAGTTCTCTTGGCTGTGTTTATCAGTTCATTCGTGAGTTTATTGTTGCTTCTTACGCCCCGGGTTATCACCGGTCCGAGACCCAGTTTTGTAACGCCGAACCTTTCTTTGGGAATTTCCGGCTGGTCTGATGAAGGCATAACATCAATAGCTATGGCCGCATTGGGTTTGAAGCTGAAAGCCGGATTACCTGCCCCGAAAACACCTGTTTCTTCCTGGACGGATGAAACACCATACACAGTGTGTTTCAGATTTTTTGCTTTCGAAAGTTTTCTCAGGGTTTCTGCTACTATATAGACTCCAATTCGGTTATCCCAGCATCTTGAAGTAGCATTTCCGTTTGTCATTTCGCAGAAATCGCCCCCAAAAACAACAGGATCACCAATTGAAATATATTTTTCGGCGTCCTTCCTGTTTTTTGCGCCAATATCCAGCCAGATATCATGCATCTCGAGTTTTTTATCGCGCTGAGCGTTTGTAAGCAGATGCAGTGAGGTTCTTCCTATTACCGCGTCAACGATACCTTTTTTGGAAAGTATTCTTGCGCGGTGTGAAGCCAGAATTGTCGGGTCAACCCCGCCAATGGGCTTTACATATATAAATCCATCTTCATTGATATAATTGATTATAAGACCAATTTCGTCAGAGTGACCGACAATCATAATTGATCTTTCTTTGCCGGGATTCAATGTAGCGGTAAGATTTCCGTGGATATCTTTTTTAATATCCTGACAGAATGTACTTACTTCATCTCGCCATATCTGCTGTACAGGTTCTTCGAAGCCTGAAGGGGCCGGAGTGTTAACAAGGTTAACAAGAAATTGTTTTTGTTCGTTTGTCATGGAATTGTTATTTGATATGATGCCGTTAGTTTAAAGAATTATTTAATCAAGAGGGCATAGCTGAATCAATTTCTGAGAAAACTTATCAGGAAGCGATCTTCTGGTCATTGAACTTTACGTTCACAATTGTGGATATTCCCTGTTCTGCCATTGTGACGCCATACATGGAGTCGGCAGCTTCCATGGTGCGTTTATTATGTGTTACTATAATAAACTGAGTATCTTCAGCGAACTTGCGGATAATTTTGATAAACCTGTCAATGTTCGCATCATCAAGCGGCGCATCAACCTCATCAAGAATGCAGAAAGGCGAGGGTTTCACCTGGTAAATAGCGAACAGCAGCGCAATAGCAGTAAGAGTTTTTTCGCCGCCCGAAAGCAAGTCGATAAGCTGAGGCCTTTTGCCCCTGGGTTTAGCTATAATATCAATTTTCGCGTCCAGCGGATCAGGGTTATCCGGATCAATTACAAGCCTCAGATCGGATTCATCACCTTCAAGGAAAAGCTCCTTAAAAATTGCCATGAAATTCTGCCTGATCTGCTCAAATGTTTCGGTGAATTTATTCTGCGCTGTTTTATTTATTTCATCGATCAGGTTGATAAGATCAGCTTCAGCTTTAACAAGGTCATTTCTTTCATCCGAAAGTTTTTCAAGCTCCTGCTTTTCCTGTTCATACAGGTTAAGCTCCAGCTGACCCGAGCCGCCCAGTGTCCTGAGCTTATTTTTTAACCTGTCAACTTCTGCTTTAGCTTTTATGAGATCAAATATTTCCGCATCTTCAAAAACCGTGTAATCAATTTCGAACTCGTATTCTTCTCTTACCCTATCTTTATGTTCTTTTATTTCAAGCCTGTCTTTGGTAAGCTTCATTTCGTTCCTGTGAATGAAGTCTATTATGTTATCACGGTCACTGCGAAGTGATTTCTGCTCGCCCTCAACTTTATCAACCATTGAGCGTTTTACTTCATATTCGCTTCGTATCAGGCTGAAATCTGATTCAACGCCCGCTTTTTCAAGCTCAAGTATTTTTAACCGTGGTTTCAATCCGTTTACGGTATTATCCTGATTGTAAGATTCAATTTCTGCTGTAAGTTTCCTTATCTCAGTTTCGTATTCATTGCATTCAAGGGCTCTGGCTTCTATGTTGTTCTTCCTGGATGTGATGCTTTCTTCTGTTCTGTAATGTTCATTATCAAGATTTGAAAGTTCAGCCTTCAGCTTGGTAATTTCTATGTTGAATGAGTTATATTCTTCGCGTTGAGAAGTAAGTTTATCGGCAAGATTTTCCAGCTCAGTGGTGAAATGCTCAAGTTCTTTTTCCCGCTGGTATTTTACATTTTCAGCAGATTCAATTTCTGTTATCAAAGAATCCATTTTATCTGAAAGCTCCTTGTTTGAAGCGTTCAGATCATCGTTTTCCTGTTTATAATGAGCAATAAGCTTGTTGGTTTCGCTTTTTTGGTATTGTACCTGCTGAAGTTTATTTTCCGCGGTAAGAACTTCAGATCTTTTTTCCTGGAGCCTGTTCTGCCTGATATTGATATCAATTCCGGCAAAACTGTTCTTCAGCTCAGCAAGCCTTATATTTTCTTCTGCAATTGTGCTTTCAATTTTAGATATCTGACCCTGCAGTTCCGCGATGAGTTTTTCTCTGCCGATTTTCAGAGTCTCTACGTTCGTTTTGCTGCCGGCTCTCAAGAAACTGTTTGTGATAATATCGCCATCAAGGGTAATGAATTTAATGAAATTATCCCTGGAAAGTTTGCGGGCAATATCGATATTTTCCACAATAATGAACTCATCGAGCAGGTATTTATAGAGCATTAAAAATTCATCCGGGCACTTAATGAACCTATCTGCCCAGCCGTAAACGCCTTCGTGGTTCAGTATTTCAGGAAATTCTTCCTGGAAAATGTTCATTGTGGTATTGTAAAGCTGGTCTCGGATAATAAATGTAACTTTACCTTTTTGGTCGTGGGTAAGAATCTTAATGAAATTTTCAGCTGCGTCAAGATCGTTCACTATAAGATAATTGGAAATTTCACCCAGTGCTGTTTCAATGGCAATTTTAAACTTATCTTCAACTTCAAGCTTATCTATTACAACAGAAGCGCCTTTTTCATTCTTTTCTTTTACGAGGTATTTTATACCTTCTGAGTAATCATCAAAATTCTCGAGGAGGTTAGTTTGGAACTCTATCTTATTCTTTAACTTATCAGCCTCGTGTTTTTTGTAGATTATTTCTTTTTCCAGTTTTTGCAGTTCTGAGGAATAATTATCTTTAAGTCTTTTCTGCTCATCAAATTCGGAATTCATTTTGGTCAATTCGTCCTTAAGAGTATTCAGATTGCTTTCGGCGGCCCTCATATCAGAATCGAATTCGGCAACTTTATTGATGTTAACAATATTATCATCGGCAAGTTTGCTGCATCTTGTTATCTGGTCACCCAGGCGGTTTTTTATTATCTCATACTCGCTGCGTTTTTCATGCAGGGTTTTGGCAGAAGCTGCATGTTTTACAGTAAGATCCTTTAATTCATCTTTGCTGGTTTTTACGTTAATTTCGGTTTCCTCAAGAGCAGATTTTTTTGTAACCTTAGAATCTTCCATCAGCTCAATGGTATTTTTAAGGATAACGATCTTATCTTCAATCTCAGTTTTTCGCGATGCAAGCCTAACTATTTCTGATTCAATTTCTATTTTTTCGCGCTTAAAGCGGTCAATGTTCTCTTCAAGGTACTTTATCCTTTGTTCAGCAATAGAAACAGAAGTCTGCAGTTCATTGATCTGAAGATTAATGTTATTGAGCTTATCCCTTGATTCATTCAGCCTGCTTTCGGTGGCAGAAAGCTCGGTTTTATACTTTTCAATTATATTTTCATTTTCATTAAGGCTTTCCTGCAGTTTCTCACGCCGGGTTTCTTTCCCTTTTAGCTCTTCTTCAATGCTTTTGGTTTCATCAATAAGTTTTGAAAAAGCCCTTGTATGATACTCAATTTCGATCTCTTTCAGTTTAACGCTTACTTCTTTGGCTTCCTGCTGTTTCTGCGCGATGCGTTCATATGCATTAACGGTACGCTGCCTGTTGCGTATCTCGATATTTGCTTCATTGATATTTTCGCGGGCAACTTCAAGTTTGTAAAGGGCTTCGCGCCTGCGCTCTTTATATTTTGTGATGCCGGATGCTTCCTCGAAGAGTTTTCTTCTATCCTGGGTACGGTGTGAAAGTATCTCGTTCACCATTTTAAGCTCAATTACAGAATAAGCATCAGAACCCATTCCCGTATCCATAAAGAGAGAAGTGATATCTTTCAGACGGCAATTTACGCCATTGAGCATATAATTACTCGCGCCATCCCTGAAGCAGCGGCGTGTAATTTTGATCTCGGTGTATTCACTTGGTAAAATACCTTTGGTGTTCTGAATAGTAAGGGAAACTTCCGCGTAGCCCAGTGGCTTACGGTCTTTGGTACCGTTGAAAATAACGTTTTCCATGGTTGAGCTGCGAAGCACGCTTGCTTTTTGCTCGCCAATAGCCCAGCGCACAGCATCAACAATATTGGTCTTTCCGCAGCCGTTGGGTCCGACAATTGCTGTCATGCCGGCATCAAAATCAACATTGATCCTGTCCGCAAATGACTTAAACCCGTAAATATCTAATTTACTTAAATACAAAACTCTGATTAATTTTCAAAAAAGTAAAACAAAACATTAACCTGGTCACACATTTCTTTTAAAAGAGTGAATTCGGTGTCTTAAAGCCGGCAGTACTTAATCAGTATGCACAAAATTAATGATTTTTTATATAAAATACTGATATTAATACTTTATTTTTATGACCCGTAAAATTTACATTTTCAGAAATGTCATTACCAATCTGAAATAGTCAAAAACGTACCTTGTCGTGTTCAAATAGAACAGGAGTCCGCCGCTTAACAATATTATAGAAAGAATTCCGTAAGCATAAACTTTCAGAAAGAAAGTATCGAAGAGCAGGTAAGTACCTTTCAGGATCCTGTATATTGAAATCAGGTAAAGGAGACCCGCAGTAATTAATCCTATGACAACAAAATCAGTGTTGGACTGGAGGATCCTTAAGTAAAAAGTACCAAATACGAGCAAAAGGATCACCGGCATTAAACCCCATACAGTAATTGTATAGATGTTGTTAAAACCTACCCTGTACTTAAGGGTTAAGGAAAATAACCAGATAAATACAGAGATAAAAAATATTTTCAAGAAAGAGATCGCTGTGAGCGCGCCGATAAGTTTAACAGGATTGGCAAAAAATTCATCAGCATATATCTTAACCTTGTCATTTGATATGATAACTGAGAGCATTATATCAAGCAACTGAGAGTCTTTCCAGAAGAAAAACAGGTTAGCGAAAAACAGTCCGCTGCCAATAGAAATAATTATAGCCAGCAGTACGTTATGAAATGTTGGGATAAGATTCTGCTCTCTTACATCGGTGTAAAATATAAACGGTCTGAAAAGAGCTCTCCATACATTTTCGCGGAATCTGCGGACGCTGTTTGCAAGATAAATGAAAAGGATAAATGTTATCAGCCCGGTAAAAACAAACGCAAGCGGAGCTTCCTTGGTAAAAGTGCCAATGTTCAGATTCGGTATATCTTCATCAAGGAATTCTTTTCTTAAAATAATGGCAGGTGGTCTTTGTTCGCGGTATAATGTATAAACACCGCTGGTACGCATGTACTGATTTGTAAGATCAGGGTATTTCAGGTTAGGTACATCGGAATTCCAGTCAGAAAAGGACTGGAAGAACCCGCCCATAAGCGCTGATGATTTGCTTATTTTTATAAAATCAACTATATATTTTGATTGTGACTCAATAGAAGAGGGGTCACTGTACCCGGATGTGTTTGACGGATTAATTATCTTGCCGTAATTGGAAATGAACACTTTTTCTTTCTTCAGTTTCATTTCGGCGGTGATATTTTTAAGCAGGTTCAGATCGTTATCATAAAAATTGATACCAACAAGATCCACCAATTCACGGCATTTATCTTCGTTGTAGTTGCGGGTTGAGTAATATATCAGCCTGTTATCCAGTCCGCGGGCGGCAGATACCATTCGTTTAACATAATTTTGCCCGGCGGCGCCGGTTACATCAAAATCATTACCAATTCCGAAAGCAAAAATACACGGATTATTTTTATGCGCAAGGATTGTTTCATTCAGCTGGTTTTCAGCGAGCTGTAAGAAGTTTTCAGTTTCAAGAATTGAAGAAGGAACCGTAAACACCGGTATCTCTTCCATGATAAGTAAACCCAGTTTATTGCAGATATCGATGAGGTAACTGCTTGCGGGTCTGCCGTAAACTTTGATGATGTTGCAGCCAAGTGATTTAATAAGCTTAACATCACGTTCTACATCTGCATACGAAGCGCATATTCCTGTTCCGCCGAATTCTTCAATGTAATTTATTCCTTTAAATTTGAATTCCGCATTATTCAGCGTTAAAACGCCCTGCTTTCTTACCAGCTCATAAATGCCAAAATCCGAGCGGTATTCATCAATCACTTCTTCACCAAGAGAAACTGTTACTCTGAGCTTGTATAGATAAGGGTACTCCGGTGACCAGTAAACCGGACCATTGAGCTCAAATTTATTAATTGCCTGGATAGTAGAATTTGATGAAATTGAAAATTGAACCGCTTCGCTGGATGCTTTTACCGTTCCTGAACTGTCAATGAGTTCAGTCTTAACCGTAAATTTTCTATCGCCAACAGGGTAGCGGTCAATTTCTGTAGCGCTTAAAGTAATGGTGTTTTTGATATCAGCGTTAAAATTGATATCAATTTCAGACTGCACATTTGCTGTTTTAATATAAATTTTTGGAACGGCAATAATGTAAATATCCCTGTAAATACCGCCGTAATTTTTTGGGTAGTTAGCGGTATTGTTCAAAGGAATGGTTCTTGAAGCATCCAAATTATTATCAATTTTCACTTCAATTACATTCGCAGATTCCTTCATGATTCCTTCGGCAATCGGCGATGAAAACGGAGTGAAACCGCCTTCATGTTTAACAATAAAGCTGCCGTTGATCTTTATTTCTGCCTGGTAATTTATACCATCGCAGAAAATTATGTAGTTCCAGTCATCGGGTGACTCCAGCCCGGTGCTGAACATTCTTGAAACAGAAACTTTACCTTTGAATTCATAACAGAAGGGGACAGTGACTCTTGAAGCGGAATTGTTCTGCGAAGTGAAATCCCACTCACCGTTTAAATTGATAAGTTTCCTGTGATCATTCTGCATTGACCGGAATAGTGAAACATGGATCTCTGTGGTGCTGCGTGTAAGGAGCCTGTTTTGTGAAAATGTAGTTGCGCACAATAATATGCTTAGCCATACAAATACCTGTAAATAACGGGCAGTTATCTTTATCAATTGAAAATACGCTAAAATTTGGGAAAATTTTTATAAAATCTTACAAATATATTAATAATAGAGAGGAAAATAAAGGGAAATGGTTGATAGTTTCAGCTATTTAATTGAGTTAAAGGAATTTTGCTTTTTCAGCAGGTGTGGGCAAACGGCAGGTAGATTTTTTGCCAAACCATTTATAACGGTATTTTGCAATAACATCGTAAACAAAATTCCTTATGAACGGCGGTACTATGAGTAATGGGAAGAGTAAGCTGTACGGAAATCCGAGCATTGCGGCGACTCTGAGAGCTGCCGTGGATTTTTTATAGTATTTGCTGCCATCTATCAGTATAAAGGACTCAATATTTTTGTGATCTATGTTAAGTTTTTTCTGCAGCTCAATACCGATATCAGATTGCAATGCCGCGTAGCGGAAGGTATCCTTCTTATCGCGTGTAATAAAAAAATCGACGGCGCCATTGCATAGATTGCAGACACCGTCGAATAGAATTATTTTGTGATCGCTGCTCAATGGATCATTTAAAATTTTTGAAACATATCGAGAATCCGCGCACTACAAAGTCAGTCTGTAATATTCCCAGTTTGAAAGCGGTGTAGCGCCAATTTTGTTGTAAAAGGCAATTGCGTCAATATTCCAGTCGAGCACTGCCCATTCAACCCTGCCGCATCCCATATCGTTTGCGATTTCAATCAGCCGGTCAAAGAAGAGCTTGCCAATACCGGTATTCCTTCTGCTTTGAGTAATGAAAATATCTTCGAGGAACAATGTCTTCTTAGCAAGGAAGGAAGAATAAGATTCAAAATATATCGCGTAGCCAAGTATATCTTTACCTTCTTTTGCGACAAGCATGTTGATCAATTTCTTCTTGCCGAAAGTATCTTTAAATAATCTTCTTGTAGCAATATCATCGGGTCCTTCAAGTTTTTCAAACGCGGCAAGTTCTTTAACAAGATCGATTATTTTATCAAAATCAGCTTTCTTTGCTTTCTTAATTTTTATCTTTGGTTCTTTTGTTTTTTTAGTTTTAGCCATAATGTATTAGTCTCCTGTAATGCAAAATTATTTACTTATTTTTTAATTTGATATTCATTAATATTACTCAATTGTATCACAAAATGGCCAAAATATGAAATTTTTACTTGTTTTTTCAGTATTTTTAATTACTTTTTCGCAAACTTTTTCCCAGCACGGCAACTCAGAAGCTGAAGCAATGGACCCGGGGAAATTTGTGAATAAAAATTCATTTGAAGGTGACTACAATAATTCTGTTTTTGTGAATCTGAACTTAAGTCTCAATTCATTTCCCCAGAATGAGCCATCAGTCAGGATAAGCAGAGTGAATTCAAATATTGTAGTTGCCGCATGGCGTGATTTTAAACTTGGATATATAGAACCGAATGTAGAGAGAAGAATAGGTTATACATATTCAACTAATGGCGGGCAAACATGGGCTGCTCCGCAGCTGCTGCCTGACCCAAATCCCAATCACACATCGCAAAGCGACCCCGTGTTAACGAGTGACGCTCAGGGAAATTTTTATCTTTCAAGTACTTCAAGGCAGCCTGTTGCGAACTATAACCGCGATATGCTTATGTACAAATCAACCAACAATGGTGTAACATTTTTCCTTCATTCAATTGCAGTGCCGGGTTCCGGCGGAGCGGGTGAAGATAAGGAGTGGATCTTCTGTGACCCCATCGTTACAAATACGACTTATAATAACATTTTTATTTCATGGACAAGCTTTGGACCTTCACCGGGAATCAAATTCCGCAAATCAACAAATGGCGGACTCAACTGGACATCAACTGTACAAGTAGGTGATAATACCGGAGGGCAGGGCTCAAACATTTGCTCAGGTACTAACAACCAGATATATATGGTTTGGGATCAGGGTGGAGTCAGGTTTGATAGATCTACAAACGGCGGCGTTAGTTTTTCTACTGATCTTCAGTTAAGCAATGTAGCAACAACAAACGGCTTCCCGTACATCTGCTGCGATTATTCAAATAACTCAACCCGCGGAAATGTATATGTGGTTTGGGATGATATGCGCGGAGGAAACAGTGATGTTTACTTTCAGCGCTCTACCAACGGCGGAACGAACTGGCTTTCTGCGCCGGTAAGAATAAATGATGTTACGACCAATAACCAGTACTGGCCAATGATTCAATGTGATAATAACGGTAATCTTTATGTGATATATTATGATACACGCGGAGGCTCCTCTGCTATTAACGCCTATATAGCCTATTCTACAAATGCAGGTAATACGTGGGTCAACCAGCTTATGAGTGACTCCAGTTTCACCCAGCAGCAGCCCAACTCAGATGTCAGATTCGGCGACTACATAAGCATAGATGCCTTCGACGGGAAAGTTATTCCTGTATGGACAGACCAGAGAAAAGGCTACCCTGACCAGGAAATTTATTCCGCAAATCTTTCGGGTTTGATAGCTGTAAGTCCGGTAAGTTCTGAAATTCCACTGCGCTTTTCTTTGCGCCAAAACTATCCGAATCCTTTCAATCCTGTAACAAAGATCAGGTTTGAACTTCCGGTTACATCTTTAACTAATATAACGATATATGACGCGCTTGGCAGAGAGATAAAAATGATCTTCAGTCAAACACTGGGCGCAGGTGTATATGAAACTACTTTCGACGCATCAAACCTGACAAGCGGCGTTTACTTCTACAAAATTACAGCAGGTGATTTTTCTGAAACAAAAAAAATGTTAATAGTTAAATAAATTTCTATATGAAATTAAGAACAATTATATTTATTTCAACGTTCGCGGTTTTAACGTTAGTGTTCGCAAAATTCAGCGTAACCGGCGGTAACGGCTCACTTGGTCCGCTTGAAAAATACAGCCGGGTTAAAGTCAATGTACGCACAGCGGAAGAAATGAAAAGGCTTCAGCAGAATGATATAACAATTGAGCACTTTCATGGTAATTATACTGAAGGAATCACCCTCGTTATCAATCAGGCCGAAATCGAGAGGCTTAAAACAACAGGTGTTTCATATTCAATAGAAATTGCTGATATGGATGAGTATTACAGAAACCGTCCATTGCCAAATGAACAGGAGATGGCAGCAAGTACGCATATTATGCAGAGTGATAACATAAGAGGTTTCAGTTACGGAAGCATGGGCGGTTATTATACTTTTGATGAAACAGTTCAGAAACTGGATTCAATGAGGCTTCAGTATCCAACATTGATAACAGCCAAGCAGAACAGGGGAACAACAGCCGAAGGCAGAACTATCTGGTCAGTTAAAATTTCTGATAATGCGGATGTGAATGAATCTGGAACTGAGCCCGCGATTTATTTTGACGCATTGCATCATGCGCGGGAGCCTCAGGCAATGGCCGGAACAATGTATTTTATGTACTGGCTTCTTGATAACTATAATACAAACCCTGAAGCGAAATACCTGGTAGATAACAGGGAAATTTATTTTGTGCCGGTTGTTAATCCGGATGGCTATTTCAGAAACCAAACTACAAATCCGAACGGCGGGGGAAACTGGCGCAAGAACAGAAGAAATAACGGCAGCGGATGTTTCGGGGTTGACCTGAACAGGAATTACAATTATGGCTGGGGATTCAACAGCGGTTCGAGTAATGACCCATGCAGTGATACTTACCGCGGACCTTCGGCGGGAAGTGAACCTGAAACGCAGGCAATTCAGAATTTATGTCTTGCAATTCAGCCAAAGATCTCGTTTTCGGTTCATTCACAGGCAGGGAGATATCTGAATCCTTACGGTTACAATGATAGCACCGTTGCATATGAAATTTACTCTGATTTCAGCGGAGACTTCGCTTCAGAAAATAACTTTACATACGGTACGGTTATAGAAATGCTTGATTATTATTCCAGCGGCACCACCAGAGACTGGCTGCATTCTATTGGCTGCTATGCATGGACACCTGAAGTTGGCGGCGGCAGTTTCTGGCCTTCGCAGGCGCAGATAATACCGGCCGCAAATGAAATGCTGCCGAGCTACAAGTATCTGGCATGGGTGGGCGGAGCGTATGCAAAGTTCCAGAACTACACAATTACAGGCAACGGCTATGCTGAAAGAAATGATACTTTAAGGTTGAACATAGGGATAAGAAATAAAGGGCTCTCACTGCCATCAAACAGCGTAAGTGTTAATGTAACAACTTCATATCCGAATATTACTGCTATTAATTCATCACATAACTACGGAAGCATAAACGCCCGCCAGATAAAATACAACAATGTGCCATTTTCATTCAGGCTTACCAATTCCGCGGCTTATATGGATGAGATCAAACTGATTGTAAGCACCAAACAGGAAAATGTTGAAACATCGCTTGATACAATTTCTGTTATAGTAGGCAGAGGTAATGTTTTAATGAGTGATAACTCTGAAAACGGTACTTCAAAGTGGACAAAAAGCGGCAACCAGATCCAGTGGGATACAACATTTGTAAGCTACTGGAGCGAAGGGCATTCATTTGCAGATTCACGTTATGGAAATTCCAGGAACAGTACAAACAATTTCTTTACATTGAATGATACTATAAACTTAACCGGCGCGGTAAACCCAAGGTTAGAGTTCATGGCAAGATGGGCTACGGAAACTACATTTGATTACACAAGAATTCAAATAAGTACAAATTTCGGAAGCACATGGACAAACCTTGCCGGCAGGTACACCGCAACTGTCAGCGGACAGCCATCATATCATGGTGTACAGCCGTGGGTATATGAGCGGATCTCACTCAATTCGTATATCGGTCAGCGCGTTAAGTTTCGATTCAACTACGTTACAGATGGCGGAGTTCCGGGTGATGGCTTCTATTTTGATAATTTCAGGGTGGTGAATTATACCGATGGTCCCGGTGTTGGAATTTCTCAGAACGGAAATGAGGTCCCCGTAAGGTTTGCTTTGTACCAGAATTATCCAAATCCATTTAACCCCGTCACAAGAATTGATTTTGATATACCGAAACAGGAATTTGTAAGTATTAAGTTGTTCGATGTACTTGGCAGAGCGGTCAAAATCCTGGTTTCACAAAATATGAATGCCGGAAGATTTTATACTGAGCTTGATGCCTCAGATCTTTCGGGGGGTGTATATTTTTACAAAATAGAAGCCGGTTCGTTCATTGAAAGCAAAAAACTTGTACTGGTAAAGTAAATTTAAGTTTGTGTTAATTATGAAGCAATCTCTTTGTAAGGGATTGCTTTTTTTTTGATATATGGTGATATTGCAGGCTATTATTAAATATACGGAGGCTGAAATGTTGAAAGCATTACTTGTTGTTTTTACCGTACTTACCTATATATCTAATATAAACTCCCAGTGGAATTACGGAACACCATTTTCTACAAACCCGCAGCAATCCACCTGGCAGCAGGTTGTTAGTAAAGTACCGCTTACGGGAAATACTATATTAGATAGTTTATCCGCGCCGTATCCGACCAATGCATGGTTTAATTTGTTTTTTCTATACGGAACTGCATACCCGAATCCACAGGGAACTATTGGTCAGAATTCATCATGGGTTTATCCTTACAACCTGGGTTCAGGTTACAATTACGGAGGTTATTCAAACCCGCGTTCATTGCTGGCGGTAAATTACAAACCATTTGCATACAACACAACAGGCGGCAGCTTCCCAACGGTGAATTGGGATAACGGGGCTTATATGTTTATGGGAACAAACAATCCCGCAAATTTTACACCGATAATCCGCAATGACTACACAGATATTTCGGCTACTATAAAATATTACAACACATCAAATCCTTCAAACTATTATTACGCGCCGATTGTACGTGGAATGCCTTATGTGACCATGTTTTACAACAACGTGACACCCGGTATTTATTTTCCTGCCCCTGCGCTTTGGAAAGTTAATGATGTTGTTGCTGCCGCAAACCAGACTTTTACCGGAACAGAATTTAAAGTGCAGACCGTTGTTGGCGATCCCGGGGTTTTCCGTTCGCAGACATGGGTTTTATTCAGTTCGCAAACTATTACGCTCCAGTTCAGCCAGGCAGCGCAGACTTTGGGTTTAATTGGTACTTCAAATTTTACCGGGTATATCAGGGCTGCGCATTTAACATATGATAACGACCCGAATGCTGCCGATACAACAAACAGATTAGCTTTGCTTCGCGCATATTCAAAATTTGTGCCGGTTCGCGGAGAAGTTGGGGCAAGCATCCCCAACGGAAGTTCAACAGCGGCACTTAATTTTAATTACACACGTTATAATGAAGGTTCATTAACAGGTGATTCATTGTTAATGATGGCTCTGCCGCACCATGTAGATATGATGCCCGGCGGAAGTACAACAAATATTTTGAAGTACCAGGTTTTAAAAGGTACAATGAGCGAGGTAAAGACCAAAACATGGCAAATGACAGAACAGCTTCCCGGGTATTCATGGAGTCCGCGTTCAGGGGGACTTGCGAACGTACCGCTTCAATGGTGCGATACACTCAGGTACTATGTAAACGGAGATCTTATCAATTTTAACAGGCAGTACCAGTGGATGGATATTTACAGCGCGGCAAAATCATTGGGTAAGCTTGGCAGGATAATTGAAATTGCCGATGAACTTTATGACCGCGATCAAACCCGTTACGCCGCGATGCAGCCTCTGGCTGCGACCATGCGAGATTCCTTACAGATATTCATAGGCAGGTGGCTTAACGGCAACAGTTCAATATTTTACAATGGAATTCCGTATCAGAAAGACTCACTTCTTTACGATACAAAGTTCCGCGGGATAATTTCCAGCCGTTCGCATGATTCACTTAATCTTAACAACGGCATTGATTTCGGCAGCGCGCTTTATAACGATCATCATTTTCATTACGGTTACCTGCTGTATGCCGCGGCGATAGTTGCCAAGAAGAATCCATCGTGGTTTACGGCAAACGGAAATTATTACTCAAATCGTGTAACTGATCTTGCCCGTGAAATTGCAAATCCAAGCCGCGGAGATAATTACTTCGCTCTGCAGAGATATAAAGATTGGTACGACGGACACTCCTGGGCAAACGGACTTGTACCGTACGGCGGCGGGAAGAACCAGGAAAGCTCCAGCGAAGCGGCAAACGCATGGTATGGCTTGTATTTGTTCGGGCTGGCAATGAATAACGCTTCGCCAAGCGCGCAGTACAGCAATATGCTTAACCAGGGGCAGCTTATGCTTTCTCAGGAAGTGAGGGCGGTGCAGAAGTATTACTACGCGAACCAAACCAACCCGGTTTATCCGGCAGTTTATACCGACCAGTTTAAAACTGTAACTAATATGTACCAGGGCAGGCTTGATGCAAGTACATTTTTTGGGTCAGTGAATTATTATGCCACAGGAATCCAGGTTGTTCCCGTAACTCCGGTTACCGAACAGTTCTGGAGCAACATTTCTTTTGCGCAGCAGATATATGACTATTCTCCCAACGGTTTGCGGTTTACACCTTGTTTTGATTCAACCAACACCAATACAACAGTGTGGAACTGGACTACAATTAACGTGGGCGTACAGGCTACAGCTTATCCTCAAACTGCGCTGAATTTCTGGAAATTCTACGGTCACAATAACGCTAATTTTGATAACGGTTCAAGCCAGTCTAATGTGATGTACTGGATCTTAACAAGAAACCATAACACAATAGGTATCAGCACAATTTCAAATGAAATACCGGCCAGATACAACTTATACCAAAGTTACCCTAATCCGTTCAACCCGGTAACAAGTATAAAGTTTGATATCAGCAACACATCAAATGTGAAGCTTACAATATATGATATTACAGGCAGAAAAGTACAGGAGCTTATCAACGGTGAGCTCAAAGCCGGTACTTACAAAGCAGAGTGGAATGCTTCGCGGTTCGCTAGCGGAGTTTACTTCTATACACTTTCTTCAGGTGATTATGTTCAGACCAAAAAAATGATGCTGGTAAAATAAATTCAAAAATATTAAGCCCGGCAGAATAATATGCCGGGCTTTAACTTAAATTCTTTTATGAAAATAATTTCAAGAGCAGCGATATTATTAATAATTTGTACCGGCAGTTTGTTTGCGCAGGGTGACCCCTTTAAAAATGCCATAGATTCTTTGTTCAGGGTTCATTACAGCGATACAACTGTAGGTGTTTCAATAGGTGTTGTTTATAAAAATCCGGTTACCAATGAATACCTGAGAAGACTTTTTTACTACGGTGAAAAGGATAGGGTAACCCATCAGCCGCCGGATAGCAATACGGTTTACCAGATAGGTTCAGTTACAAAAACATTCACCGCCATGGTAATGGCTTATATGCTTCACTATAATATGATCAACCGGCAGGATCTTATCCGGGATTTTCTTCCTGATACACTCCGGGTACCTTATTGGGTCAATGGCACGGATACAACCGCGATAAACCTGGTTGAACTTGTCACTCACTTTTCAGGATTGATAGATGAACCGCCAGCTTCATACCCATATACACTGGATAGAATGTTCCGCTATCTTGATACATGTCACCTGGTAACGAAGCCTGATTCTGTTTGGACATATTCTAACCTGGGATTCGCTACTCTAGCAACCGGGCTTACTATGCATTCCGGCAGGGATTCCATAGAACAATTGTTCCAGCAATTCATAACTGATTCACTTGGAATGCCCGATACCAGGATCACACGAAATTTATCTATGATACTTCGTTCTGCTAAAGGTTATGTGAGAAATAATTCCAACGTATGGATACTTGCTGACAGTAATAAATCAACCTGGCCCGCATTCAACGGAGCCGGTGCGATACGTTCCACTATTAAAGATATGACCCGCTATCTTGAATTCCAGATGAAACTTCTCAACTCAAACCTTAATCCGCTGGCTGATACAATGCACAAACATATTAAAAGGATAAATCCCGGTCAGCCTACACAGAAGTGGCAGGGTATGGCATGGGCTTCTAACAGGCTGAACTTCCAGCTTAACAATCCGTGGATACAGTTTAAAGATGGCGGCACGCCGGGTTATAACAGCTTCATTACTTTTTACACCGATTCATTGACGGGAATAAAAGGGGGTGTTGTAATACTTTCAAATTCAGGCAATTCAAATAACTTTAATAACCCCGCTTATATTGAAGCGCTTTCTATGAATGTACTTAATTACCTTCATTCACAATATAACAGCATTGGTATTGAACCAGTGGGCACTGAAGTACCTATGAATTTTGAGCTGGCACAGAACTTTCCGAATCCGTTCAATCCGGTTACAATCATTGAATTCAGTATTCCAAAGGTGAGCTCAAGTACGCAGTTAACATCACTAAAGATTTACGATATATCCGGCAGGGAAATTGCCGTACTTGTAAACAGAGAGCTGGCGCCGGGAAAATATTCGGCAAATTTTGAGGCTAAGAACCTTCCGAGCGGTATCTATATTTACAAGCTGCAATATGGTGAATTCACCGCTTCGCGCAAGATGATTCTTGTGAAATAGCTTTTAAAAAATATCCTTAATTTTAAGGTTTTTTATGTTGTTTCGTTTTATGATATTTGTTTATAATTAATTCAGATCTCATTTACATAAAATTAAGGAGCATCAGGAATGAAAAACAGAGCAATATTACTGGCTTTAGTTTTAATAGTTACATCAGCCCTTTTTGTCTCATGCGGCAAATCCACAAAACCCAAAAAACAGATCGATACTAAACCCGTTTCAATAAAACAATTTGATACACCCCCGGGAGCAGATCCTTCGGTTCCGCCCGAGCAGGGTGGTGAAGGCTTCACCGGTGAAGGCTGGCAGACTGCGGTCAATTATAATGTAGCAGGTGATTCCAACGCAATAAAAGGCGGGTCATTTACAATGAGGATACCGGATTTCCCGAATACATTGAGAATTGTTGGCAAAGACGCCAATTCTTACGTTAATAATTTGATGGAAATCGGATTGATCTATGAAGGTTTGCTTAGTCAGGATCCGGTTACAGAAGAATGGATCCCCGCACTTGCAACACACTGGAAAGTATCAGACGATAAAAAAACATTCTGGTACAGGATAAACCCAAATGCCCGGTGGGCAGACGGCAAGCCTGTAACCGCTGAAGATGTTGTAGCTACATGGAAACTGCAGGTCGATCCGGGTATCCTTGAGGCCTATTCAAATATATTGTATGGTACATATGAGCAGCCGGTTGCAGAGAGCAAATATATAGTATCAGTAAAAACCAAAGAAGAAAACTGGAGACAATTCCTGTATTTTTCAGGAGCAATGAGAATTCTGCCTGCGCATTATGTAGGTAATCTCAAAGGATCAGAATATCTTGAAAAATACCAGTTTGATATGATTCCGGGCTCGGGACCGTATGTATTGTTAAAAGAAGATATCAACAAAGGTCAGTCAGTTACATTCAGAAGAAGAAGTGATTACTGGGCTGAAAAAGAAAGATTCAATATTGGTACAAACAATTTTGACGCGATAAAGCTGGATGTTATTCAGGATGAATCACTGGCATTCGAAAAATTCAAAAAGGGTGATATAGATGTTTATTCAGTTAACCGCGCGCAGTGGTGGGCAGAAAGATTTGACTTCGATGAGTTCAAGCGCGGACTCGTGGCGAGGTACAGGGTATTTAACGAAAATCCAAATGGTGTGCAGGGCCTTGTTTTCAATATGCGTAAACCGCCTTTTGATGATATAAGGATAAGAAAAGCAGTTACCTATTTATGGGATAGGAACAAATTCAACGAGAAGCTGTTCTTTAATTCATATATGCCCGAATACTCTTATTACCCCGGCACAGTATATGAAAATCCCAATAACCCGAAGATCGGGTTCAGTTTAGATTCCGCCAGAATTCTCCTTGAAGAAGCCGGCTGGAAGGATAAAAATTCAGAAGGTTACCTGGTAAAAGACGGAAAAGTATTTGAGCTTGACCTGCCTTTTGATGGCGGCCCGGGACAGGAAAGATATTTAACGATCTTCCAGGAAGACCTGAAAAAAGCCGGAATAAAATTAAATCTTAAACAAATTGATGGTACAACCCGGTTTAAGCTTGGCAATGAAAGGAATTTTACAATTCTTGTAACTGCATGGACAGGTTTGAGAACTCCGAATCCCGAAAGTTCGCTTAAATCAAACACAGCCGATGCCCCGAATACAACAAACTGGCCGGGAATTAAAGACGCAAGGATAGATGAATTATGCGATCTTTACAATAAAACCTACGATAAAAAGGAAAGAATAAAAATAGTAAGAGAAATTGACGGCATTGCAAGCAATTACTTCGGGTATGGTTTCGGCTGGTACGCTCCATACCAGAGAATTGCATTCCATAACAAATTCTCATATCCTGAATGGATACTTCCGAGAACAAATGATTACCTTTTCACCTGCATATTGTGGTATTATGATCCTGAAAAAGCCGCAGAGTATGATGCTGTGAAGGCAGATCCTAATAAAAAAATGGAAATTATGCCTGAAGATCAGAAGTACTGGATCAAAGTGAAAGAACAGGAAGAAGCATCAGGGAAGTAAAGAGATAAACCAAAATACTGCTGCCTTCATCTAAACAGAGGAGGCAGCATATCTTTTTTTGTAACCCCGGCTGCAATTAAAAATAAACAACATAACCCGGTAAAAAGATATAAAGAATTTCAATATTGAAATTCATTTCATAATAACGGGAAATAATTTTAATCATATGACATCATATTTTATACGCAGGTTCCTTTTAATAATTCCAACTTTCCTGGGTATAACCCTGATCACTTTTTTTATTCTGCAGATAGTGCCCGGCGGCCCGCTTGAAAGAGAATTGCTGAAGCTCCGCATGGGGGGACAGAATACCGGAGGTGAGGTTGGTTCATCCGGACCGAATGTTACGGGAGGAATTGAAATTCCGGAATCAGCGCTGCAGGAAATGAAAAAGTTTTACGGGTTTGATCTTCCTATACATGAACGGTATTTCAGGTGGCTTGGCAATATGTTAACGCTTGATCTCGGAAATTCTTATGTGTATGCCGAACCGGTCTGGGATGTTATTATATCCCGGTTTCCTGTATCGATATATTTCGGGTTAATAGGTTTTATATTAACTTACCTGATATGTATTCCGCTCGGGGTGTTTAAAGCCGTTAAAAACGGCAGTAAGTTCGACCTGGGATCTTCAATCCTGGTATTTATGGGATACTCAATTCCCGGGTGGGCTTTCGGTACAATTATGCTTGTAATTTTTGGCGGCGGCAGTCTGTGGGATGTGTTCCCGCTCGGCGGCTTCCGTTCTGAAGACTTTGAAAGCCTTTCCTTATGGGGACAGATTACGGACCAGTTCTATCATACTGTACTGCCGGTAGCATCATACCTGGTTGGCAGCTTTGCAACACTCACAATACTTACGAAAAATTCAGTAATTGAAAATTTAAGCCAGGATTATATCAGGACAGCTTTTGCAAAAGGACTTTCAGAAAAACGGGTAATCTTTAAACATGCATTGCGCAACTCGTTAATTCCGCTTGCTACAGGTTTGGGTCATTTCTTATCGCTCATACTTGCAGGCAGCTTTCTGATCGAAACTGTTTTTAACATTAACGGAATGGGTCTGCTTGGCTTCAGGTCAATTGAACAGCGTGACTACCCTGTAACAATGGGTATCCTGGTAATATCATCTTTCCTGCTGCTGATAGGAAATATTATTTCTGATATGCTTTACGCTATTTTTGATCCGAGAATAAGATTTAAATAGAAAACACGATTTAATAATCCATAGATAATAACTTCTTAAATATGAAGAAGGATAAAAACAAAGATAAAGTATCAATTTCAATTTTCAGGAAACGCTGGAGGAAATTCAAAGGTATAAAACGGGGTTATTATGCTTTCCTGGCTCTTGTTTTTATGTACGGTATTTCTTTTCTGCTGCCGCTCTTCATTAACCATACTGCTATAATGGTTAAATACAACGGCGAGTATTACTTCCCGCTTTTTAAAAGCGGAATTTACGCGCCGTCAGTTTTCGGGCAGGAAGGTTACGGTGAAACCAATTACCGAAGGCTAAAGGAAACATTCAGCAGCGACGCAAGCGATAACTGGGTTCTGATGCCCATTTATCCGTTCAGCCCGAATGAGAACCTGCTTGATGAAACCGAAGGTTCGCCTCCGCACCCGCCTTCTGCCAGGCATTTGTTCGGTACTGATGACCGGGCAAGGGATGTTTTTGCCCGAACAATGTACGGATTTAACATTTCAATTTCGTTTGCTTTGGTTGTAACATTTTTTGCATACTTGATCGGAGTTTCAGTTGGCGCTGTGCTTGGATTTTTCAGCGGCAAGATAGATATTTTCGGGCAGCGTTTAATAGAAATATGGAGCACATTGCCGTTTTTATATGTTATGATCATTGTCAGCTCTATATTACAGCCTAATTTTATACTGCTTGTGCTGATTCTAACCGCGTTCAGCTGGATGGGAATAACATATTATGTAAGGGGTGAGTTTTACAGGGAAAAAGCGAGAGATTATGTTTCTGCGGCCGTTTCACTTGGAGCAAAGAACAGAACAATTATATTTAAGCATATACTTCCAAATTCCTTAACCCCGGTTATATCATTTGCGCCGTTCGCTATTGTTGCCGATATCAGCGCGCTGGTATCACTGGATTTCCTTGGATTCGGGCTTCCGCCGCCAACACCAAGCTGGGGTCAGCTTGTAAGACAGGGTATGACCGATATTAATAACTGGTGGCTTGTCGCGGTTCCGCTTGGGGCTATGTTCTTAACACTCATAGCAATTGTATTTATCGGCGAAGCCATTAGAGAAGCGTTTGATCCGAAAGTTTATTCAAGGCTGAGGTAACTATATGAAGAAACTTGTAGAAGTTAAAAATTTACGTACATATTTTTTTGTTGAAGCTACAGATAAACAGCTTTTAGCGCATACGGAGTATGCCAAAGAAGAGTATCTTAAAAAGTTTTACTCTGAAGATAAGAAGCTCAAAGGGAAGTTTCCGGCAAAAGCGGTTGATGATGTCAGTTTTGATATTCATGAAGGCGAAGTGCTGGCCATTGTGGGTGAATCGGGTTCCGGTAAATCAGTAACGGCGTATTCACTAACCAGACTTGTACCTGACCCCCCGGGAAAGATCGTTGCCGGTGAAGTGCTCTATAAAGGCGTTGATATGCTGAAGCTGAGCTATGAAGAAATGAAAAAATACCGCGGTTATGAAATTGCCATGATATTCCAGGAGCCGATGACTTCGCTAAACCCGGTTATGAAAATAGGTGAACAGATAACGGAGGTTATCTTAACCCATGAAAAAATAAGTAAACAGGATGCTGAAACAAAAGCTATCGAAATGATAGAAGCTGTGGGAATTCCTGACGCGGCAAAAAGAATGAAAGACTATCCGCACCAGTTCAGCGGCGGTATGAGGCAAAGAGTTATGATCGCCATGGCGCTTGCCTGCAATCCTTCACTTCTTATTGCAGATGAACCCACCACGGCGCTGGATGTTACTATCCAGGCGCAGATACTTGAACTGATGATAAAGATCAAAAAGCAGAGAGAAGATTCAGCGATACTTTTAATTACGCACAACCTTGGAATTGTCGCAGAAGTTTCTGACAGAGTTATAGTTATGTACGGCGGTAAGATCCAGGAGATTGGCGATATATTCGGAATATTTAATGAACCTCTGCATCCATACACAAAAGGATTGCTGCAATCATTACCAGATCCATATAAAGATTCCCATGAAGAGCTAAAGGCTATACCGGGTATTATTCCACATATTCTGGAGCTGCCTAAGGGATGCAAGTTCTGCACAAGATGCACCGAAGCCGTGCAGTTCTGCACTGAGGTTGAGCCTGAACTTGTTGAAGTTTCACCGGGAAGATCCGTAAGGTGCCACCTTATAACAAACCCTGAGGCAATGATGAATTCTCCAAAGATAAACGTTTCTTAACAGAAACGATTTTTAGAAAAGAAATGTTTTGTAGAGTCCGGCCACCGGTCAGACAAAAAAAAGTTAAGTTATGAATAACAGCAATATATTAGAAGTAAAAGACCTGAAGGTCAAGTTTCCTGTCCATGGGGGAGTTTTCCTGGGGAAGGTTGCCGAAGTTAAGGCTGTTGATGGTGTAAGTTTCACTATGAAACAGGGTGAAACCCTGGGTATAGTGGGTGAGTCAGGCTGCGGAAAATCAACCTTAGGCAAAGCCATTATAAATATACTTAAGTTCTCTTCGCCTGATGTTGAGATAACAGGTGAAGTGCTGCTAAATACAGGCAGTGAAATGATAGATCTGACAAAGCTCTCCAGAAATGACATCAGAAAATACCGCGGATTGGTGCAGATGATTTTTCAGGACCCGTATTCATCGCTGAATGCCAGGTTAACAGTAGGGCAGATAATTGAAGAGCCTATGCTATATCATACAAACATGCCTAAAAATGAACGGCTTGAGAGAATTTCTATGCTGCTGCAAAAAGTAGGCTTGCAGCCTGAGCAGTCAAAACGCTACCCGCATGAATTTTCGGGGGGACAAAGGCAGAGGATCGGTATTGCGAGAGCGCTTGCAACAAACCCCAAACTTATTATTGCTGATGAGCCGGTTTCCGCGCTGGATGTATCTATCCAGGCGCAGGTAATAAACCTGATGCAGGAACTGCAGAAGGAATTTGACCTGAGTATTATGTTCATTGCTCATGATCTATCTGTGGTTGAGCATATAAGTTCAAGAATTGCGGTTATGTATCTTGGGAATATTGTAGAAGTAGGCTCAGGCAGGGAAGTGTATCACAATCCGAAACATCCCTACAGCAAAGCACTGCTTTCAGCAGTGCCGCTGCCGAATCCCAAGTTCAGAAACAAAGAAAGAGTGATATTGAAAGGCGATGTGCCCACACCGCTGCGTAAACCCAGCGGCTGCGGCTTCAGAACAAGATGCCCTATTGCTCAGCCTGTATGCGCTGATGCGGTTCCGCCGCTTGAAGAAAAAGCGCCGGGTCATACAACGGCCTGCCCGTTTGTATCATAAGAATTTTAGGCGAACGCAAAACAAAAAACCCCCGTTAATAACGGGGGTTTTGTATTTTATATCCTGTATTCTGACCCGCAATTCCCCTCTTGAGAGGGGAGGGAGCGAAGCGGAAGGGGTGTATTTCGTTTTCTCAAATATTTATTTAAGCACTACTCGTTCACGTATTTCGAAAGATTGATAACCGTGCTCGAAAGTCCCAGGCTTGGGATGCCCATTACCTGACCGCTCGAAACAACTGTACCAAGTATCAAGCTTTCACTTTGGTTAGAAGTATTGGTTTTATTGTACTGAACGATCCACAGATCAAGCGGAAAGCCTGAGAGTTCTGTTATAAATGCCGGCAGTCCCAATGTTCCGGCTGCCGGAATAAGTATCATATTCCTTGTTTGGTTTGTACCAGTCTGAAAAAATTTGCTGCCGTTCATTGTGCTTGATGCCGGAATGAAATTATCATTAAACTTAATTACCGGGCTTGTTGAAAATGATAGACTCATTGATGCGTCACTGTTTATTAAAGCAGATGGCGTTGTTGAAATTGAAAGATCTGTAGAAATGATGAGATCAAGCGCGCCTGAGATCAATCCCCTTGCGGAAGTATCCTGAATTAAGCTCAATAGCTGGTTAGTATTAAAAAGAGCTGTTAACTCAATGCAATCAGTGGCTGTTGGCAATGGGTTAGGAGTATAGATCCTCAGCGAAGTATCAGCCGGCACCCTGTAAACATAAAGCCATGCGCCAATTGAGGAAGGATCTGAAATTGAGTTAATAAGCGAAATCTCAGTTTTTCCGTTTGCCAGAACATTTTTACCCATAATTAACACAAGTTTTGTATTGGGACCGTATGTTCTTGTTGCCTGGGCATTTGCGGAATCGAGTCTATCTTTAGCTGTAACTTCATTTTTGGTTACTGCGTTAATTATTTCATCTGTACTGCATCCCTGAAGCTGAAATGATATGACTGTTACTGCTGCGATCAAAAAAGGCGGTAAAATTAAGCGTTTTAACATATTTTGTCGTTTTAATTTATATTTTCCGCCGGGTCGTAAGACCCGGCGGTACTGTGATGCCGGGCTTAGTTCCCGGCAATGATATACTGCTATCTAATTAAACAAAGATACGAAGATTTGGTTGCGAAAATCTATGATAAATGTTTTGAATCTATGTAAATGTTTGTATCATACAAAAACTCAATCTTCCCATTTACCTGGTTCTTCTCAAATATCTCATTTAATTCAGCGAGCATTGGTTCGTATAAGGGACTATCATACTGAGGGGTGTATGATGACGATAACAACCTGCCGGTTACACCGGCGAGATCGAATACCTGTTTATTTGGAAAAGTTTTCTTTGTGTAAGCACTATCATAGAATTCATTCAGTTTTTTTTCATCAATATTTTCATGCCTCACGTTTTTATAATCAGTGCCGTATTTAAGCAGCAGCTTTTCGTAGGCAGCCAAAAACGGATTCCCGTCAAGTATTCTTTCATTCCATATCAGGCAGATTCTGCCAGTGGGTTTAAGTATCCTTTTAAATTCAATTTTTACCTTCGGAATATCAAACCAATGGAAAGCCTGCGCGCATATAATGAGATCAATTGAGTTATCTGGCAGGGTGGTTTCTTCTGCTGTGGCATTAATGCTTTTAAAATTGCTGTAAGCAGAGAGTAATTTCTCAGCAGCTTCGCGCATCGCGTCGTTTGGTTCGACCCCATATACAGCGTTGCCATTCTTCAGGAACAGCTCTGCAGATATTCCCGTGCCGGAGCCTATATCCGCAATGACTGAATCAGATCTAAGTATGCCCTCGGATTTCAGGTATTCAATTACTTCTACCGGATATGAGGGGCGGTATTTAATGTAATTTTCTACACGGCCGGTAAAACGGGTTGTGGAGTTGGAGTCCAATTATGATTTTTCCTATTATTTAAAATATAAAACAGCAATATTTGTAAAATAATGAATTAAATCACATATTTTTAGATAAATATCAATATAGAAACTGAATTTAATGAATAACGAAGTACGAGTACGTTTTGCGCCATCACCAACAGGTTATCTGCATCTGGGCAGTTTGCGGACAGCCCTGTTCAACTATCTGTTTGCCAGGCACCATAATGGCAAGTTTATTTTGCGGATTGAAGATACAGATCAATCACGTAAGGTTGAAGGTGCAGTTGAGAATCTGATAAATATACTGAATGAAATGGGCTTGAATTATGATGAGGGTCCGGGGTTTGGCGGTGAGTTTGGTCCGTACTTTCAGTCGGAGCGGCTGGATATATACAAGAAGTATTGCGACGAGCTCCTGGCAAACGGTCACGCTTATTACGCCTTTGAAACCGCCGAAGAGCTGGATGAAATGCGTAAAGTACAGCAGATGCAGGGCAAGCAGACGATGTATGACCGCAGGGCAAGGGTCCTAACCGAAAATGAAGTGAAAGAAAAATTAGATTCGGGGATTCCTTATGTGATTAGATTAAAAGTACCGTTGGATACTGAAATTAGATTCACAGATATTATCCGCGGGAATGTTAAGATAGATACGAATCTTGTGGATGACCAGGTATTACTGAAGAGTGATGGGTTCCCGACGTATCACTTAGCGAATGTAATTGATGACCACTTAATGCAAATAACGCATATTATAAGGGGTGAAGAATGGCTTACATCAGTGCCCAAGCACATAATATTGTATAATGCATTTGGATGGGAAGTACCGCAAATGGCACACGTGCCGCTGATATTGAATCCCGATAAATCCAAGCTTTCCAAGCGCCAGGGCGATGTTGCCACCGAAGATTACCTGAGGAAAGGCTACCTGAAAGAGGCTCTGCTGAATTTTATGACATTGCTGGGGTGGAACCCGGGGGATGGGGAAGAGAAAGAGATATTTACCAAAGCGGAGCTGATAGAGAAATTCAGCATAGAGAGGGTTAATTCCGCAGGAGCAGTATTTAATGCAGAAAAGCTTAACTGGATGAATGGTGAGTATATTAAGAATTATGATATTGATGCGTTGAGTGAATTAATTATACCATATTTAAATGCAGACGGAATAGACACAAGTGATAATATAAAAACAAAAAGAGTTATATTTGCCATCAGGAATTATATAAATAAACTGGATGAAGCCTCTGAACAGGCGAAGGTGTATTATAATGAAGTGAAGCTGAACGATGAACAGACCGCAATTGTAAAGGCGGAAACATCTATTCAGGTTTTCAACGCGCTTGCGGCAAAGATTGAAGCTATGCTTGAAATTACTGCCGATAATTTCAAACCTGTACTGAGCGAAGTGCAGAAGGAAACCGGTGTTAAGGGGAAAAATCTGTTTTTGCCTGTAAGGCTTGCCCTGACGGGCGAAGAGCACGGACCTGAGCTTGGAATGATAGCGTATGTTCTGGGGAAGGAAGAAGTGCTGAAGAGGTTAAGGGCAATAGTCTGATTTTCGTGGAGTGCACTGACTGCGCCCGACTGCTTAGGCAGTTCAGTGCATGCAATTAATGCTGTATCCAGATTTTGCTTTTCTTGGAGTGCACTGACTGCGTCAGTGCATGCATCAACGCAGTTGATGCACTCCAAAGAGAGGCAAAGGCGACATCAACCTTAGAAACAAGGCAGGCGCAGTTGAGTACTCCAAACAAAATATTCAAAAAGGATATAAATAAAATTAATGTTCATTTTTTTAGTTGGTGCTTTTCGTGGAGTGCACTGACTGAGTCAGTGCATGCATCAACGCAGTTGATGCACTCCAAAGAGAGGCAAAGGCGACATCTTCCTTGGAAACATAGTAAGCACAATAAATTTATTTCAGACAATTAATAAATTGGAAGAGTTTAAAATATACAACCATAATCCGCCACATTATTACAAAAAAAATGCTAAGTATTTTATTACCGGATCTATTTATAAAAAGAGGGATTTGTTGAAGTCAAATGAAGCGAAAAATAAACTGTATGAGTATATTATCATATCCGCGAATAATTTTAATTGGGTATTGGAAGATTGGGTAATATTGAATAATCATTATCACTTGATGCTCGAATCACCTGATAACCCTGCAACTTTGAGTGAAATGATGGGCAATATTCATCGATATTCTGCAATTTGGATAAATAAGAATGTAAAATATGACAGGGCATACGATAAAGTGTGGCATAATTACTGGGATAAATGTTTAACATATGAAAGGTCATATTTCACAAGATTAAATTACATATGGTTCAACCCGGTCAAGCATAAACTTGCGGATGATGCCAAAGATTACGAATTCGGAAGTTATTTCCAGAGGTTTAAACTGAAAAGGATTACCTTGAAAATATAAAGAAGCTTTATCCGTGTGATAATTTATTGGAAGATGACAATTTCTGATTGTTTAAAGTTGTTTTTCTTGAGTGCACTGACTGTGTCAGTGCATGCATCAACACAGTTGATGCACTCCAAAGAGAGCAAAAGCGGATGCGCGATCATGAATAAGAATCTGACTACAATGGCAGTTCAGTGCATGCAATTAATGCTGTATCCAGATTTTGCTTTTCTTGGAGTGCACTGACTGTGTCGGTGCATGCATCAACACAGTTGATGCACTCCAAAGAGAAGCAAAGGCAGCATCAACCTTAGAAACAAGGCAGGCGCAGTTGATGCGCATTGTAAACAACAATATAAGTTTATAATAAACTAAAACTAAATATTATGAGATCACTTAAAATTATTTTCTTCTTAGCGGTAATCGTTATGGTTTCATCGTGCGGCAAAAAGGATGAAAAGGTTAATTCAGAAAACCAGAGTTCAACACAAAATGTAGCCCCAAACTCTCAGCAGAATACCAACAGCGGAGCTGTTAATAAAAAATGGGCGGGGCAATATACATTTGAAGAATCAGCCAAAAATGTTACAGGCGATGGCGCGCAGACCTGGAACTATGTGATTGATATAAAAGAAAAAGATGCAAATACACTGATTGCTGATATTCAAGTGGATGGTTTCCAGACAATGACAAGAATTGAAGCGAGTGTGAAGGCAACAGAAAAAAATGCAGAAGTCATTTTTGAGCAGTACGGCAAAGATAATATGTTTGAGTTGTATAAAAAGGGCGACCGATTGTTCACAATAGAGGCCAATGATAAAGGTGAAATCATCACCAACTGGGATAAGATGAAGCCTAATGTGATAGAAAATCAGAAAAGCGGAAAAATAATGTTTAAGAAAATAGCGTCATGATATTCCCTGTTACGATTACTGCAAAAAAAAACAGCCTGAGAAGACAGGCTGTTTTTTTACACGAGAGCTGCAAATAAATAATAAAGCAGAATCAATATTTTACTTTACTGAAATATGTTTCTTCTTTCTGAGCATATTCTTCAACCAATTGCTGTGTGTATACAAATGTAGCCCAAAGGTAACTATAAAAACTGAAAGCAGACCCAAATGAATATTTTTCCATTGTGATTCACTCAATTGGAGCAGGCTCCAGTTTGTTCCGCTGCCTTCAAAAAGCATCAGCAGCCCTGTCAAGAGCAATCCGGTTAACGTTACCAACGAACATATTTTGCAGGTTCTTGAAGCGGGCAGGATATTCCTGGCAGTTAGTGAAAGCTCAGCTTCTCCGGTTAATTCAGCTTTCTTTCTGAATTCAGATACTACATGCACAACAATTGCTATCAGCAGTATTAAGAAGATCAACAAGAAATACATTGTATTACTCCTTTCGGTTTACATCATCTGTCAGTGATCTGTTTATATGTGTCAGGATGACAAGGTATTGTATCTATCAACTCAATACAAAAATAATCAACGGTTTACGTATTAGCAGTGAAAAAAGTTTCGTATAAAAAGGAGCCGCGATTCTAATCAACAAAATATATGACATTAAAAAAGCATAAGTTTAAAAACTTATGCTTTTTTGGGTGTGATAACTGATTTCAGTTCAATTTGGTCTTGTTCTGAAAAAAAATCTGTCCTGCGACCAGTAAGTTGTGCCGCCTACTGTATTTCCTGCGCGCCAGTAATAGAATGTGGAAGGACTCAAAATTCCAGCCGGAAGCTGAAATTCATTCCCGGTTACTGCGGTTGAATAAAAAGGTGCTTCAAAGGATGAGTTAACATCTATCTGAAGCTGGTCGGCATTGTTAGTCCATTTAAAGAGCGGAGCTGCAGCAACCATTGTATCGTTGTTTGCCGGCTGAACTAATCCGGGAGCTGTAACGCTAATAGATTTACTGTCTGTTGCTGAATCACACCCTAAATACAAAGCAGATAAAAGAATGATGAATGTTAAACTAAGCAAAGTCTTCATAACGATCCCCGTAAATTTTGTTATGCTCAAATATAAAATACAAAAACGCATAATAAAGTATACTATGTAAGCCTTTATTAGCTTATAACTGTTAGGGAAAATAGCTAGATTTGAGACCCCAAAATCATATATTCTTACCTTTCTATTTCATTAAATTTCATTAACTTGCAGAAGTGAAATTTTTGTAAACAATTTATCAATTAATCGGAAAGAAAACATGAAAAAAATGAATTTCGCTTCAATTGCAGTAATGCTTCTTGTGGTTGTATTTGCTTTCAGCAGCTGCGGCGATAAAAAAGATGTGAAAACAGATACAAAAACAGATACAAAGACTGATACAAAAACTGAGACAACTGAAAAAAAAGACGATAAGAAGAAAAAGGATTTCAAGAAGTCAGATGCTCCTAAAAAAGAGCTAAAAGCAGATGTTCCCGCTGACTGGACAGAACTTGTTTCAAAAGACGGAAAATTCCATTTCAGCGCACCTTCAAACTGGACAGTTTCATCAGATACAGAAACAAAGTTTACAGCTATGAGTGAAGATAAATCAATGGGAACTACATTTGTAATATTTTCAAATGACCAGATAACCGCTGATGAGCTCTTGGGTTTAGCATTAGCTGATTTTGATTTTGAGCCGGATGGCGAAGCATTTGCTTTCACAGAAAATAATATGGAAGGTTATATAACTGCGGCAAAAGGTAAGATTGACGGCACAGAAATGATGATGTATGTTATGAGCGCAATTGAAAATGGCGGTAAAGGAAACTACGTCCTGTACATTTTCACGCCAACTGCAAACTTTGAAAAGAACAACGCTACAATGGAAACTATACTTTATAGCGCAAAACTGAAATAAATACTCATTAAGATACTTACAGCAAGGCGGTCATTTGACCGCCTTTTTTTTGCAGATCGCTATATTTCTGTTTTCATACAGGGATCACTAATATCAGTTCATAATAATTTTTTTGAATTTTTCGGATAACCTTGCGGGCAATACATCATCATATTCTTTTTTGTAGAATTTTACCAGCTGGTTATACCTCAGTTGAGCGAGTTGAGGCTTCTCAAGCTTCATCATTGAATTAATTATGTATTCATAACAAACTAAATTAACAGGTTCATGCTTAAGCAGTATTTCTGAGTAATGTAGAGTTTTGTGATAATCAGCGGATTCATATAGCAGTTTAATGAGTTCTTCGCTTATTGTTACGAATGCAGTCCTGTATTTTGTCCGCAGTTCTTCACACCACGTTTCATAGTTTCCTTCCTTGAAATCACCCTTATACAGCTCAACGGCATTCATCATCACCTTAACTTTTTCGGCGGTATCTTTTATAACCGGGATCTTTTTTGATAATTTTTCAAATTCAACAGAATCTATATAGATAGTGAAATCATTGCTTAACTGAAGTTGTTTATCCTCATAGCTTATTAGCGAGGGGAATAGTTTGATCTCATCAATGTTTTTGTTTTTTCCTGATTTTGCAGTTTTAGAGGATGTAACATCGTTAACATTTTTCAGAAGATCAGAGGGGTATGTAAACCTGATCAAATTACGGAATTTTGATATCATCTGGTGAAAGATATTATCCGCGCTTTCTGCTGATGTTTCAGGGTAAAACAGATCAATAATCCTATCTTTCGAAAGCGTCATTTTGGCTGAAACCAGCAGGTAGATAAATATAGATTTCCATTTTTTCTTTCCCCATTTAGAGTCGTCAAGAATACTTCCGCGGAGCCTTATTTCATTTTTTCCTAAAAGCTTTAAATGTATATCATAAAGTGAATCCTTTGTTTCAATATACCTGATTCTGCTTTCATCTGATATCCAGGATACTTCGGGTTTTTCAAGAGATGAATTTAAAAGATCCTTTATAAACTTGTTTTTCAGTTTATTCGCGCATGCAAAATCAAACAGCTCTCTGTGATCAAATACCTCTCTTTGAAGAAATGCGTAATATTCCTTTTCTTCTGAGACTGTTAGAACTTCTTTTATGAATTGCAGGGCTTTAACTGTGTTGCCAGATTTTTTATAAAAGTCAGCAAGATGAAAAGCGGCCTGGATCCTGCTGTAGATCATCTTTTGTTCTTCGTAGTAGTTATAGGCTTTTAGTAAAACAGTTTCAATCTCTGAAATTGTTGAAGTTTTTTTTATCAGCAGCGCTTTTGAATACGCAAACTGCACTTTTTCATACTCACTGTTTTCATTTATGTATCTGAATGCCATATCAAAATATTCTTCAGCCTTGTTGAGCTTATTTAGTGAATAATAACTGTCGCCTATCAAAGAATAGCTGAGGAAAATGTAATATTTGTGCTTTATTTCAATAGCCGTTCTGTTCAATTCCTCAAGCAGCTTTATGCTGCCTTCAAAATCACCAAATTCATATCTTAGTGCCTGGTTGGCAAGCAAATATGTTATCCTGAATATTGGAATTGAGATCAGCCTGCTGATTTCTTTGGCTTCTTCAAGGTATGTAACTGCTTTATCAAATTTTGCTGATTGGGAATACAGCAGCACGAGGTTGCATAAAGTTTCATATTTTAAGCTAATCTTTTTTGTGCTGACTGCAACTCTTTCATAATATGAAATGGATTTTGAGTAATCTCCCTTTATCAGGAATATATGACCGAATAAATTGAATATTTCAAGTTTCAGGTCAGTTGAATTGCGCGAGTTATCGCTTTCATGTTCTAATATGTTGGCTGCTTCATTCAGGAACTTTATGGCTTTATCATATAAAGAATCCTGGTACAAAATGTATGCGTTCAAAAATAAGATCCTTGCTTTGTTTGTACCCTTTGTTTTGACCCTGTCTGCAGTCTGTAGTATCTTCAGAGCTTCTGTTATTTTGCCAAGGCTTATAAGGTTTCTTGTTTTAGAAATTATACATTTGATCCAAAATTCATTATCCTTGCATTCCAGGCTTAGTTCAATTGCCTTATCGAGTATAGGCAGTGATTCTTCAGTGCTTCCCATAAAAAACTTAAGCAGCAAAGCTTTAAAATATAAAAGCCTGTAGTCGCTGTTGTTGCTTCCATTTTCAATTTTTTCCAGCCACTTCCATAAAATATCAAAGTTGCCATTATCAAAATAGGTCTGGAAGTGGGTATGAATAAGTTCTGCTGCTTTTGGGATCTGACCGGCTGAAAGCAGATAATTAACAGCAGGAACAATTTCATTTTGTTCCAGGTAATAATCTGAGACCTTCCTGTAGAAACTGTTTATTTCACTTTCACTCTTTAGTTCTTTAACCTTTAAATTCAGAAATTTCTTAAATAACACCTGGTAGCTGTATCTTGGCTCTGAACCACCGGGCTCTGTATGCAGAACTTGTATAAAGATATTTTTCCTTAAGAGCTCGTTAATTATTGCCGGACTTTCTTCCGTTTTAAAAAGGTCATTGCATTGTTTGGATGTAAAATTTTCGAGCAATGATGTGATCATTAAAAATTCTTTTACTTCGCTGCTTAAATCAGCGAAAATATCTTCGGTGAAATAATTGAATATGTCATCAACAATTACAAGTTTATCCAGCTGAAGCCTGGGGAAGTATTCCCCGTGACTCTGCAATATCAAGTGTAATCCTGTTATCCATCCGGCAAGGGCATCAGTGAGCAATTGTATATCTTTATCGCCGCAATCTATATTGTATATCTCTTTTACTAATTTGCCCGTTTCCTTTTTTGTGAAAGCCAGTTCATTCATTTCAATTTTCAGGATATTCTGTTTAGCCAGTAATGAGGCCGAACTGAATACAGGCAGATTTCGTGTTGTGATCACAAAATGAATATGGCTTGGAATGTTTGCGAACAGTTTATTAAATGTGAGTTTTACCCATTCAGAATTATCCAGATTGCCGGGTTCATCCAGTACTAATACAAGGTCGTCTTCAAAATAAAGATAGAGTTCGTTGATAAAAGTAGCTATTATGTCATCAGTAATCTTATCCTGATTTGATGAAAATTCATATTTCTCCCTGTAATCTTCAATCAGTAATAAAGAAGAATTTCCGAATTCTGCGTTTATCCTTTTTATGGAATGAATCAGGTAATTCATAAATACATAAAAATTGTTCATGTCCGGGTGTATATTCAGCCATGAATACTTCATTCCTGAAAAGCCTAAATATTGCTGGATGAGTATAGTTTTGCCATATCCGGCCGGTGCAATAATCAATATCAATCCTTTATTGATATTTTCATGCATCTTATCAATTAGTTTTTCCCTTTTTATGGTGCTATTTGGGAATTTGTAAGGCAGAATTCTGGATAGAAGTAAATTTTTCAATGATTTTATTAATTTTTCCTGTAATTGAAGTTAAGAATATTAATTTCATTTTTAAATACCCTATATCCTTAATTTACGGTATATAATCCGGTAAGGATTGGGGTAAGGATTCAAAATATATTTGTAATAATCATTAATTCAATAATTTATAGACTATGTACAATTTACTTCAATCAGAAAGAAATTTCGAAAATACTCCGAATTATCCTGAAAATTTCAGACTATATCAAAACTTCCCTCAATCATTTTATAAATTCACAAAAATTGCTTTTGATATACCTACGCAAAGCAATGTAAGAATAGTAATTTACGACGTATTCGGACAAGATAAGGCAGAACTTTGCAATACTGAATTAAAAGCCGGCAGTTATGAAATAAAATGGCAAGCGGCCGGTTTAAAAGCAGGCGTATATTATTATAAATTATTCGCCGGTGAATTTGTTGATGTAAAAAAGATATTAATTATCAATAACTAACAGAATAAATTATTTCATTTTAAAGAAATTTACACCATATTAAACACAACGGGGAGTGAGCATGTTTCAATGTTACAGTGTAATGTTGTTTGTATTAATATTGATAAGGAATCATGAAAAACGTAAGAAATCTTAGTTTTATATTATTTATAATGTTTTTGTTTTATGGCCAGGAAAACCTAATGGCGCAGCCGGTTATTGAGTGGACGGCCAGGTTAAACGGACTCATTGACAGCACAGACGTAGCTCTAGATCTTGTTGTTGATGCTTCGGGGAATACGTACGTAACCGGTTACAGCAACAGCGTGCTTGGTTTACTTACCGGTGCGGTTACGGTCAGCTACGATCCGGCCGGAAATCAAAGATGGAGATCTGAATATGACCAGCTTTTGAATGATGCAGGAACAGTAATTGCTATGGATAATTCCGGTCAATACATATACATGGCAGGATACACAAACGCTTTACTGAATTTGACAGGTGCTGATTATCTGGTGATAAAATACCGTGCTTCTGACGGCCAGCAAATTTGGGCAAGAACTTACGGATACGGTTTGCTGGGTGATGACAAAGCCACCGGACTTGTAATTGACAGCTTTAATAATCCCATCGTTACCGGCTATAGCCAGGGATTTTTATTGTTACTGACACCATATGATTTTGCCACTGTAAAATATGATGCAAACGGGAACCAGCTGTGGGCCGCCCGCTATAACGGCACCGGCAACAAAAATGATAAAGCTTTCGGTATTGCGGTAGATTCTGAAGACAATATAGTAGTCTCAGGTGAAAGTTTTGGGGCAGGTTCAGGGTATGATTATTCGACAGTTAAATACAATTCAAACGGTACTCAACAATGGGTAAGGCGGTATAACGGCCCCGGTAACAATGAAGACAGGGCATATGCTATTGTTGTGGATAACTCGGATAATATTATTGTTACCGGAGAGAGCACTGGCAGTTCAAGCGGGACGGATTATGCTACAGTAAAATATAATTCAGCGGGTAATCAGCAATGGGTAAACCGCTATAACGGCCCCGGTAACAATGAAGACAGGGCTTATGCTATAGTAGTGGATAATACAGATAATGTAATTGTCACCGGTTCCAGCAGATCATCGAATGCTGCGGGCTCTGAAGATTATGCGACCGTAAAATACAATCCAACAGGCACCCAGCTATGGGCTTCCAGATATAACGGAACAGGCAGCAATGAAGACAGGGCATACGCTATTGTTGTTGATAATACCGATAACATTTTTGTTACGGGTTCAAGCCGGTCAACGGGTTTTGCAGGCTCAGAAGACTATGCTTCGGTAAT
Organism: Ignavibacteria bacterium UBA2360; assembly: GCA_002344125.1. Classification (GTDB taxonomy): domain Bacteria; phylum Bacteroidota; class Ignavibacteria; order Tepidaquicellales; family OLB5; genus OLB5. Next base: position 255,065 of record DDTQ01000012.1, read on the forward strand.
GTATAATCCTTCAGGAACTGAGGTTTGGGCTGTACGTTACAACGGAACCGGCAGCAATGAAGACAGGGCATACGCAATTGTTGTGGATAATTCTGATAACATATATATAACCGGTTCCAGCAGGAATGGTTCTATACTGGGTTCGGAAGATTATTTGACTGTGAAATACAGCAGAGAAGATCTCGTGCATACACCCCCGTATAGCGGGATAGTGCCTTCTGAATTTAGCTTGTATCAGAATTATCCCAACCCTTTTAATCCTTTAACAATCATTAATTTTGATATGCCTAAGGAAGGTTTTGTTTCTCTCAAAATTTTTAATAACCTTGGAATGGAGACAGTAGTTCTATTAAATGATGTTAAGGGCGCCGGAATACACTCGGTTGCCTGGAATGCCGGTAACTTGCCAAGCGGAGTATATTTTTATAGACTGGAAGTATTCAGCGATCTATCGGGGTACACCAAAGAGTATTCAGAAACTAAAAAATTGTTACTTGTCAAGTAATGATGTATTAAATTCATCCCCAATTAGCGGTCTTTTTGACCGCTTTTTTTTTGCGTAACCATAACGCCTATGGCGTCACTTACGCGCGGAAGAACCCGTAATTGAAACATAGAGAGGGCGAGCGTGCGAGACTGCTTTAGCAGTTGAGTCCAGCCGCAGGCAGGATTAACCAATTAAAAAAGCAGTACATAGTACTGCTTTTTTGGCAGCGCGTATAACGCCTTCGGCGTCACTTACGCGCGGAAGAACCCGTATTATTTGTATAAAGAAGGCGAGCGTGCGAGACTGCTTTAGTAGTTGAGTCCAGCCGCAGGCAGGATTAACCAATTAAAAAGCAGTACAAAGTACTGCTTTTTTGGCAGCGCGTATAACGCCTTCGGCGTCACTAACGCGAGGAAGAACCCGTATTGTTTGTATAAAGAAGGAGAGCGTGCGATACTGCTTCAGCAGTTGAGTCCAGCCGCAGGCAGGATTAACCAATTAAAAAAGCAGTACACAGTACTGCTTTTTTGGTAGCGCGTACGGGGATCGAACCCGTACTCTCCGCCTTGAGAGGGCGGCGTGTTAACCAATTACACCAACGCGCCGAAACATGAAAAAAACTTTATTGAACAAGAAAAATCAAAACTATTTGCCGCCCGTGGGCGAAGCGTGCTGAGGGCTTTAGCCCGAAGTCCTGCTTCAGCAGGATTAACCAATTATTGAATCCCGATTTATCGGGATGAAAACCGTCTCTGACGGTCACCAACTCGCTTTCAATTTCAACAAATATAAAAAATAAGATATTAAACAGATAGGAATAAACTTCTGCGAAATCTTTATGAAAACTATACCCTTATTCTTGCATCAAGGATAAAACAATCTTCTTTGTCAGCAAAAAATACAAATGGATTCAGATCAATTTCTTCAAATTCCGGAAAGTCATTGCTCAATTGAGATAGTCTTTGCAGGCACTCTGAAATATAGGCAATATCAACAGCCTTTTTGCCGCGAACACCGCTAAGCATTTCAAAACTTTTGATTGAACTTACCATTGTTGAGGCTTCAATATCTGTAACCGGAATAAGTTTGAAATTGACATCTTTGAATACTTCCACAAAAATTCCGCCCAAGCCGAACATTATCATACTTCCTGCCTTTTCATCTTTTGTAATACCTAGAATTGTTTCTACTCCGCCTGAAATATAAGGCTGGATCATGAATTTTTCAAGAAGCCCTGCCGCATTATGATTCTTGAGGTTTTCAATTATCCTGTCTGCTGATCTCAATAGTTCATCGGGGTTATGTATATCTACTTCAACTCCGCCCATATCGGATTTATGAACAAGTTTTTTTCCAACTGCTTTTAGCACAACCGGATATTTTATCTTATCTGAGATCTGAATAAGCTCAAAAGTATTTTTGGCAAAAACCGATCTGATAATGGGCAATCCGTATGCATTTAATACAACTGAGACATCTTCACTGTTTAGGTAAACATTCTTTTTGCCTTTATAACGGTTCAGAATTTTCCTGACAGTTCTTTTATCGGCGTCAAACTCACGGTACAAACCCTCAGGCCGTTCTTTCCATTTCTTATAGCTGTACATTCTTGAGATCGCCCGTGCTGCATATTCAGGGAAGCGGTAAACAGGAGGATGTACGGGGATCATTTCTTTCAGATGGGGAATAATATCGTCCTGTGACATCATTACAAGCATAACAGTCTTATCTGTATTGCTTAGAGAATTACAAATTGCTTTGGCAATTTCAAGTGTATCCAGCATAAGCGGTGGACCCACTATGACGATCAATGAATCAATATTTTCATCATCCAGAATGATCTTAGCGGCAGCAGAATATACTTCTGAATTTGCAGGCGGCAATACATCAACCGGGTTATGGAGAGCACCTTCCGGAGGGATCAATTTTTTCAGTTTTGTCTTTGTTTTGGAACTAAGTTCCGGCACAGTAAGTCCCCAGTTAGCGCATTCATCAACAGCGAGAATTGCAGGCCCGCCAGCATTAGTCAATATACCTACTCTGTTCCCCTTAGGAAGTTTAGCCATATCAAATGCTTTAGCTATATCAAACATCTCGTCTGTAGTGTTAACACGAATAACTCCGCTCTGCTCAATAAATGCATCAACAACAGCATCAGTAGATGCAAGCGCTCCTGTATGCGATGAAGCTGCTTTCATACCGGCTTTTGTTCTGGCGGATTTAATTGCAATGATGGGTTTCTCCCGGGTGATTTCCCTGGTTAACCCCATAAAAGCGCGGGGATTGCCAAATGATTCAAGGTAAAGAGTAATTACTTTGATATCATCATTATGCCACCAGTAGTTAAGTATTGTATTCCCTGAAATATCCGCTTTATTTCCAATACTGATAAATTGCGCCAGCCCGATATCGTTTTGCTGAACAGTACGCAGCACAGCTGCTCCCAAAGCTCCGCTTTGGGAGATGAATCCAATTCCACCGCCCAATGGAGTACCCTGAACAAATGTGCAATTCATTTTCACATTTGGATGAGTATTTATGATTCCCATACAATTAGGACCGATCAATCTCATCTTGTATTTATGGATCTTCTTTAAAAGGGCTGCTTCGCGTTCACCGCCTACTTTGCCGGTCTCTTTAAAACCTGCGGTTATGACAAGTACAGACTGAATTTTTTTCTTATAACAGTCATCAATGGCCTCAAGCACCATTTCCTTCGGTACCATTAAAACTGCCAGATCGATATTGCCTGGTATTGATGTAATAGCGGGATATGCCGGTATGCTGTAAACAGATGCAGCTTTTGGATTAACAGGGTAAATACTGCCTTTATATCCAAAACTTACCAGGTTATGAATCAGCTGATAACTTAGGCTTCCGGGTTTAGATGAGGCACCGATAACAGCAATTGAGCCGGGATAGAAGGCCTTTTCAAGAGGGGATTGCATAAAATTTCCTTTGGAGTATTTTTAACTAGTTTATAATTTCTGCTTCATAGCCTGCACCAACAACAGCATTTAGGACTGATTGTTCATCAGTCATGGTGTCATCTATTATTGCGGTAATTATTTTAGTTTCCAGATCTATATCAAGAGATTTGATGCCCCGAAGCTGGTTTATTGATTTTGTAATGCTTCTTTTGCACGCATCACAGCTCATTTCTGTGCATTTGATCTTAACGATCTTCCGGTTTACAGCGATTTCTGTCAGTGTCATTTTTTTTTGGTGTGTTTAATTTAAAGTAATACATACAGTATTTCAAACTTCAAAAACATTATTTTCTGTTACAATAATGATGATTTTTTTGCTTCTCTCATATGATATAAGTCAACTAAATCATATAATTTTATGATTTCTAACATTGTGAAATTGCAGCATTTAAAAAAAACCCGCATATGTGCGGGTTTTTTGAACTGCAAATTCAGAAAGAAATTCTAAAATGCTTCGCCAAGATCTATCATTTCTTTTTCCACAAGTTCTGCGCCTCTTTCCAGAGCTGCTTTGTTAACAGGCAGCAAATTGTGATATCTTTCAGGAAGTACCTGTTCCAAAGCTTTGATAACAGAACTGCTTTTAATAACAGGTTTTCTTTCAAGATACGCACCCAGCATAATCATATTCAATATTTTATTGTTTTTCATCTTCACAGCTTCTGTAGCAGCAGGAATGCCTATCACTTCAATATCAGTTCTTTTGCTGGGTTTAAAGATATTGGTTGATTCATAAAGCAGAAATCCGCCCGGCTTAACTTTTGATTCGAACTTATCCATAGACGGCTGGTTAAGTATTATAGCTGAATCAAATGTTGAAACAATGGGTGAACTTATTTTATTATCAGAAAGTATTGCAATACAGTTGGCTGTTCCTCCGCGCATTTCCGGTCCGTAAGAAGGCATCCATGTTATTTCTTTTTCTTCGAGCATCCCTCCGTAAGCCAGAGTCATACCCATAGAAAGGACTCCCTGTCCTCCAAAACCTGCAATGATAAGTTCTTCTATCATTTTATTTAACCTCCTCCAGTAATTTAAGATCTTCACCTTTTGGCAGTTTAATATCTCCAAGCGGGAAAGCCTTAACCATTTCATCATCAATGTATTTACTTGCTTCCAGCGGCGTCATCTTCCAGTTTGAAGGGCAGTTGCCGATAACTTCAACGAAACATGTGCCTTTGTTAAGCTTCTGATACCTGAAAGCGTTCATAATTGCCTTTTTGGCTTTTCTTACAGCAGTAGCAGAATTAACAGCCTGTCTTGTTACATAAAAAGAACCCGGTAAATGGCTGATAAGCTCTGAAACTTTGATCGGCTCGCCGTATTCATGAACATCTCTGCCATAGGGACTGGTTGTGGTCTTCATACCAAGAAGGCTGGTTGGAGCCATTTGGCCGCTTGTCATTCCGTACACAGCATTATTCATAAAGAATATGGCAATGTTTTCACCGCGGTTGATAGCATGTATTGTTTCCGCGATACCTATTGCAGCAAGATCACCATCACCCTGATAGGTAAAAACATAACTATCGGGCAGCAATCTTTTTATCCCTGTAGCAGTAGCGCAAGCCCTTCCATGGGCTGCTTCAGACATATCAATGTTCATGTAATCATACGCAAAAACTGCGCATCCAACAGGAGCAACACCGACAGTTTTTTCCTGTATTCCAAGCTCATCAACCGCTTCCATAATTAATTTATGAAGGAGGCTGTGAGCGCAGCCGGGGCAATAATGCATTGAAACGTCCAGTAATGTATCAGGTTTATGATAAACCACTTCATATTCTTCATTTATGCATTTTGGTTTTTCTTCAAAAACATGCTCTTCGGCAGTTTTAGAACCCGGCTCATTTTTAGCATCTGCTTTTCCGTCTGCAGGCTCATCTTTTTTGGTGATGATCTCTACTTCTACTAATGAATGTTCTTCAGAGCGCATGATTTTTATTAATTAAATTTTCAAATTTGTTTACTATTTCTTCGGGATCAGGGATCATACCTCCAAATCTTCCGAAGAAATGAACCGGAACTTTACCATTCACCGAGAGCCTGACATCTTCAACCATTTGTCCTGTATTCATTTCTACTGTAAGAACTAACTTCATCTTTTCAGCCAGCTGATTTATTTTTTCTTCAGGGAACGGGTATAAAGTGATCGGTCTTAACAAACCGGCTTTAATACCTTTCTCCCGCAATATGTTTACAGATTTGTGGGAAATTCTTGCGCTTAATCCATAAGCAACAATCAGGTATTCAGCATCTTCGGTCATTATTTCTTCAAAACGCACTTCGTTCTTTTTGATCTCGTCATATTTCCGGTAAATATGTTCAACATGTCTTTCCATATCTTCGGATTTTATGTGAAGTGAAGTAATGTAATTTCTTTCCCTGGAAGCAGGTTTGCCAACAGTTGCCCAGGGCTTATCGATCTTTAACGGCTTGAATTTTCCGAATGTGACTTTTTCCATCATCTGGCCGATCGCGCCATCGCTTAATATCATTACAGGGTTCCTGTATTTATCTGCAAGATCGAATCCCAGAAATACAAAGTCAGCCATTTCCTGAACTGAAGAGGGTGCGAGCACTATGAGCCTGTAGTCTCCGTGACCTCCGCCCTTTGTTGCCTGGAAATAATCACCCTGGCCCGGCTGGATAGTACCAAGCCCCGGACCCGCGCGGTTGACATTCGCTATAAGACAGGGAAGTTCAGCGCCTGCGATATACGATATACCTTCCTGCATCAAACTTATTCCGGGTGAAGATGAACTTGTCATAGTCCTGAAACCTGCTCCTGCGGCACCGTAGATCATATTTATAGATGCTACTTCAGACTCAGCCTGTAATACAACCCTTCCGTGTTTGGGCATTTCCTTTGCCAGGTATTCAAGGACTTCTGATTGTGGTGTTATCGGGTAGCCAAAGTATGCATCACAGCCGGCCTGTATGGCGGCCTCTGCCATTGCTTCGTTTCCCTTCATTAATTTAGTCTGCATCATAAAAATTTTTAATTTTATATACTTAGTGAATTATATATAATCCATATTGCTTAAGTCATTGTAAACAGGCGAAGTGATAATAGCTTTTATTTCTTCTTTGATGTTTTTCGGTGTTATATCTTCGCGTTTCGCATTTTTTTTCGGGTTCGTTCTGTAAACTGTAATGATCGCATCGGGGCAAACAAGAGCGCAATTCACACAGCCGGTACAAAGATCGTTATTGGCTATGATGTACCTGTAGCCTTTTATGTTAATTGTATCAGAAAGTGTGAGCGCATTTTCTTTGCATGCACTTCTGCAAAGTTCACATCCTTTACATTTGGAAATTTCAATTTCCACCATGCCTTTAACTTTTCTTTCCTTTGCGGGAGCAGCTTTTTCTTTGGTTTCCATATGCATATGTGTTAAATGGTTCAGAAATTATACAAAAATGTCACAGAATTGAACTAAATCCTATTACCTGTATCATATCAAAGTATGATATTTATCACAATAAAACTGCTGAAATTATGAAAAAAAGAGAGTTTAATGATCTTAGAAGGGGTAAGTATGAAAAAGTAATGGGACCCGGATATGAGTCCCATTAATTGAAAGGTTAAATCATTAGATGATAAAGACCGGTTTTCTGTACATTAGATCAGTTCAAATTTGAACCAGGCTTTTTCAGGAAAAGTCATCTCAACCCATGGAATGACTTTGTAGATTTTCTTAGAGTTATTTAATTTATTAAATATACCCGGAAGCCGTTTTCGCTCGTTTAAGAGAGCATTTCTTTCAGAATAACCTGATCGTTTATGCGTTACAAAAATGATAAATTTTTCCGGCTAAAAAAATAATCTGTATCATATTGAAATATGATTTTTATCTGAAATTTATAATACTCGATAAGATACTCAGCGTTTTCTTCCGCGGCCCATTCCAAGCGGCTGCTCTTCATCTTCTTTGTAATCTATCAGGAAAGAAATTATCAGCCACAGAACTCCGGCTGCCGCCAGGAATATTCCGAATTCTGCGTTTAACAGAATTAAAATTATTCCAAGTATTATAAGGAATGAGGGCAGTAATACTGTTAAAAATAATGAGCGCATAATAACCTCCTCTTTTTTGTTATTACCCATGCATTATAAAAACAGAATATGAGGAATTAAAGTTCTTATTTAATTATCAGTTGTTTGAGATATCAGGTAATACGGTATGAACAGTATTTACCAGATTGCGATAACTCCGCCCATCAGAGTAATTGAAATAAGCTGGTATATAATGAAAAGAAAATACAGCATCTTAGGTCTGCCTTCATACATATAGCCGGGGATAACGGATGTAACCACAAAACCAAGCCATACCCAGAAACCTATCATAACTCCATCAGTAAATGTGTGAAGCTGGCTGTACCTGATAATATGCGCCAATACATAAGCAAAAAGCAAAGAGGCGAGAGTATTTACCATATATGTCATACCCATAGCAGCCGAGGAAAATCCCTGTTTAATTTCTTCTTCGGTTTTACCCATTGAGCGCATCCACAGCTTTCCTATAACAAGCGGTGAGTACCAGAACGCGCCGAGTACCATATTTATCACTCCTGCAATAATTACAGGTATAAGATTCAGATTGGGATCTAACATATTATTATTTTTAATTTTGGAATATCCTAATTTAAGCTATAATTTCTGAAAGTGATACATAAAAATAAAAAGGCTGAAAAATCAGCCTCTTTTATAGAATGTGCCCTTTGAATTATAGTCCAGTTATTTGTAAGTAGAAAATACTACTTTAAAATAACCATCTTTTTTGAAATTGAATATTTCTCTGTAGTCAGTTTATAAATATATACACCGCTTGTAACACCTGATGAATTGAATACAGACTCATAGATTCCGCGTTCCATACTCTTGTTTACAAGTGTTTTTATCTCTCTACCTAGTATATCATAAATTACAAGTTTTACTCTTGCATTTTCAGGGATCCCGAATTTTATTATTGTTACAGGATTAAACGGATTGGGATAATTTTGTTCCAACAGATAATTTGATGGGATTTCATCGTTAACAGCAGAAATACTGGTTGCTACATCAGTTTCCCAAGTGCCTCTTCCCATTGTACCAATTCTTACTCTTCCGGTTGCTTTTTCATCGTGCGCAAGAGACATACAAATGGTATTCGGGAGACCGGTGCCAAACACAGACCAGTTTGCGCCATAGTTATCTGAGATGAATACACCTATATCAGTGGCGGCTATAAGCGTAGATGATGACTGGCCGGGATAATAAATCAGCAGATCGTTAACCGGTGTATCCGGAAGATTTCCGCTAACGCTTATCCAGTTATTGCCGGAATTTGTCGTTTTGTATATTCTGTCTGTCCCAAACCCTGAATAAGTAATAACTACAACATTTGATGAATCAATATTTGGGTGAACCCTGATTGAAGTGATTGCCCTGTCAGGTAGTCCGTTTCTAATATCAGTAAATGTCTGTCCGCTATCTATTGATTTGTAAATACCGGCGCCTGTAGATGCGAACATTGTAGAACCATTTCTTGAAACTGCCAAGTTGTTTATATCACCGCTTAATCCGGAGCTATTTAACTGGATCCAGTTAGAACCGGCACTCGTGCTCAAGAATACTTTCTGTCTTGTAGTGTAGAAACTGCCTGAAAGTACAGGATTTGCTGTAATAACACCCATAAAGGTAGAACTGCCCGTTAACCCAACACTCTGTGAATTCCAGGAGGAATATGTAGTTCCGCCATCAGTAGCGAAATATGGCGATTGCCCTGCCGAGTAACCCATAACATGAAGATGATTTAGCGGATGAAAGGCAACAGCATTTCCGTCACCGCCTACAACACCGTTCCACACGGGTACATCAGAAGGTCTGATCATTGTTCCGTTATCTTGTGAACCTCCTAATACCACAGGCGGTGAAACAGGATCAACTGCAATTCTGTAAAATTGAGTAAGGTTAAGATTAGAATTCAGATTTATCCAGTTGGTTCCTCTGTTTGTTGATTTCCAGACGCCGCCATCATTTCCTACCAGCATTTCATCCGGATTTGTAGGGTGAAAATCCAATGCCTGCTGATCTACGTGAAGTTCTTCGGTATCTATCCTGCTCCAATTCTGTCCACCATTGGTTGTACGCCAGGGATAAATGAGTCCGACATATGCACAATTAGGATCAAATGGATTCACGTACATATAATAGCAATACCACGAAAATACAGCGTTGTATGTCATAGGATCAGGTAAGGTTACCGGAGAAAATGACGCGCCGCCTGTGGTTGTTTTATACATTTTTATATTGAAGCCACCGGCATATGTAGTTATATATACAGTATTCGGAAAGTTCCTGCAAATTGCCAGTTGATTTCTTGTGTTCCCCACAGGCAGAATGTTATCATCGCCCCAGGTAGCTCCACCATCTGTGGAGATTCTGAATCCTGTTCCGCTCCCTATCAGATAAGCGGTATCACCGGATGGTGAAAATACTATATCATCGCATCTTTCTGAGTAAACCTGGCTCCAGCTAACACCGGCGTTAGTACTTTTAACCAATCCGCCGTTCAGTCCGCAGGCTCCGAAGAGCTGGTTAGAATTGTTAGGACGAATCACCAGTCTTGAAAAATAAGTATTTGAAGGAAGACCCATTGTATAATTTACCCAAGTCAAGCCGCCATCGGTTGATTTTAAAATGCCCCTGCCAGAATAAGAAGCAGCAGAGTATGTCGCTTCACCAGTACCGCAGTAAATAATATTTGGATTAACGGGATCAATAACTATTGAACCTGTTGCCAGGGAGGCCTCACTGATTGTCATAGCCTGCCAGTTTGCGCCGCCGTTTGTTGATTTCCAAACCCCGCCGTTTGCGCCGCCGATATACAATATTGACGGATTGACAGGGTGATATTTTACGCTGGAAACTCTGCCGGTTGTATTGTACATATTCAGATAGAACTGCGGCGTAGGACCGATAGGAACCCATGGCGCTGGTAAATTATCTGAATTCATTAAATTCTTTTGAGACAATGAATTTGAATAAGCATTTTCCGGTATGAAATTAAAAGGATACATTCTCTGCTCGTAGAACCATCTTTCACGCTGAAACTGTTTTGTCCTTTTAACGATTTCAGGTACTTTATCAAAGGGGTTATCTATTATGCTTAGTCCTTGCGGAAGTGTTTTTAACAATTTCTTCAATTCAGGAATTTCATAAGTTCCTTGAGCCATAACAGTTCCGGCACCAGCTAAAGAAATAAAAACGGTCAACAGAAGCATTTTTAGTTTATTCATGTTCGCTTTTTGATTATTAAAAAAACTCCGGCTTTTTATAGCCGGAGTAAGTTAACATCTATTTTTACTTCTACTTTACAACCATCATCTTTTTCACATCGGTAAATTCTCCAGCCTCAAGTCTGTAGAAATATACACCGCTAGCGAGGTTTGAAGCGTTGAAGTCGTAGTTGTACTTACCGGCATTCATTTCACCGTTTATAAGTAGTGCGGCTTCTCTGCCCAGAATATCATAAACAACAAGCTTTACAAATGTTTTTGATGGAATGCTGAAATTAATGTTTGTCACCGGGTTGAACGGATTAGGGTAATTCTGTTTCAGCTCATAATTTTTCGGGATCTCATTGCTAATGGGTTCTATCCCAATTGGTCCGTATTGCCTGGTTAAGATCCAGTAAACAACATTTGCCTGCGATTGACCCGGATCGTAATTTGCAGGATTGTATCCATATTTTGGGAAGAAATTCCATGCTTCATTAGGATAACCTATGGCCTGAATAGCCATATTAATAGTGGTCCATTGCCAAACCAATACGTTTGTATTTGTTTGGCTGAATCCTTCACCATGTCTCAAACCGTTTGGAGTGTAATCCATTATATCCCTTGAGTAATTGTATCCCCAAAGCTGTTCGGTTGCAGGTGTAACAGGAATAACCTGAATGCCATGCCTTACAAAAGAAGCATACGGAGGAAACCACGTATGACAATCAGTTTTCAGTTGAAACATATTTGCCACTATGTGATATTTATCTGTATAGTACGCAGGATAGATAGAACTTGGAACAGTAATGTGATAGTACTTTTGAGTTCCTCTGATCTCCTGGGCTAGAGCCAAGGCACCCAGATTTTTGATATTGTCATTGTTCATTGCATTCCCAAAAATATACATGCCATACCAGGCGTTTACCGCTTCACTGGAGCTTTCCTGGTTTCTGCCATCGCCAAACGGTACTAAACCGTTTGCCCATGAATGTCCTTCGTACCAATCCTTATATCGCGTCATTTGGAAGTGTCCATCGGATCTGCTAGGGTTAGAAATATCCCGGATAAGATCCATAACTCTGTTATAATAATAATTGCTGTTAGCGGTGAACCATGCCGGGTCCTGTTTTGCTATAATTGCCGCTGCATGGATAGAGTAGCCGTAATGAAAATGATGATCATTATAAACAGCGCTTCCGTAACTTGCGCAGCAGGTTACATTCAGACTATCCCAACCCAGGGATGAAATGAGCCCGCCGAATTTTGTATCATACATTACTGAATCCCATGCACCAGGCCCATGAATAGGGTTAAGAGTATGACCTCCGCGCAGGAAATGTCCCAGGTAAATTTTAAGAGTATCCCTCATCCTTGTTGCCAGAGTTTGCATTGAAGCGTACCTTGAATTATCTTTTTCGTAAAGTTCATCAGCTATTACTATTGTTCTTCCAAGCTTTTGAAAGATTTTGCCCATCCCGTAAATATCCGCAAAGAGCGCATTTCTGTTGAAGTTGTTTGCAAAATCTTTGTTTACATATGATTGAATTGTATCACACCATTGTAGAGGAACGTTGGTTAGCTTAGATGCCGCCGGATAGTATGTGTAAGTAGGCATCATGTTCTCAGTCATATTCCATATCCGCTGGCGTACTTCTCTCATTCTTCCTTTTCCAGTTGAGTACTTTAGTACTTCGGTGGTGGGGTTAGAAAGCATATCCAGATGGTGCGGTAAACAAAGCATTAGCAGTGAATCGCCAGTTAATCCACTTTCGTTATATCTTGTGAAAGTGTACTGCATATTTGCTGTACTTCCTGATGTGTAAGATGCTGACATTGTACCCTTTAACGGTATGAACTTTGAATAAGCGTTAAGAAGATTTATCTTGTCTGTCACCTCCTGAGGTGAAACAGGCTCTCCCTGGTACGTTACCGCGCCCATTCTTAGCCATCCGGTAAAATCAGTGTTAAACTTCAATCCATGCGTATTTGCGCTGGTAGAAAATTCAACCGTTAGACTTGATGAACAATACAGCATCCATGTTTGGGGCCGGTTTGGATCATTTGGGGGACCACCTGTTTCTATTTTGAATGAACTTCCGGTAAAAGTCATTCCCGGTGTTACATTTACATCATTTATTTTTACAATATCAGGTGAGGGGAAAAATATACCCGGCTTAATATTGTTATAAAACATTGTTACGTACGCCATACCCCTTACTAACGGGCTGTAATACCATTTTGATGTATTGGAAGTGTTCACCCATTTGATGTTCACCGAAAGATCAGAATAATCATTTAAGAGTGAAACTTTTATATTTGAAGGATCATCGCTTGTACCCATATAGAAGAAATCGCCCTGCAATGTTTGTACAAAAGGTGCTGTATCGCCGGCCATGCTTATATTGAATGGCTTATAGTTTACCGAAAGCAGAGCTTTATAGTTAGGGTATCCGCCATAGCCGCTGCCAAGTCCTATTTGATAAGGATATGGGTTTATCTTGTTCGCGCCAAGTGAACCAATCGGGGCAGGATATGTTTGTTGACCCAGATATAGAAAATTGAACCATGCATTAGTTGGATAGGGAAATGAAAGACTATCAAACAACTCGTTTAACGGCGGTCTGTTTTGTACCTGCTGCCATGTTGGTGCAGGCGGGGCTGTTGAAATTGGGGAGCCGTAGTTCCATTGTGAATAAATTTCTGAAGCAAAAAGCAAAACTACCGCTAAGAACAGAATTAGTTTTTTCATAACTGAAAGTTTAAAGTTATTTATATATTTGTTTTAATGAACATTTTAGATCCAAATCAGCTAATTTATCTTATATATCTATTTTGCTAATATCATTTTTTTCACATCTGTGTAAGTTCCCGCACTTAGCCTGTAAAAATAAACCCCTGAAGCTGAATTTGAGCCGTCAAACTTCACTTGGTAGTTTCCGGCTTTTAGTTTCCCGTTAACCAGCGTTTTTACAAGCCTTCCGCTGATATCATATACATTCAATTGTGTACTTTCATCTGTGGGCAGAGAAAATTGAATTGTTGCTTCAGGGTTAAAAGGATTTGGATAGTTTTGCTTAAGTCCAAAATTTGTGGGCAAATATCCGTTAATCGCTGAAATTCCAACAAGTTCATCGTCCTTTCTTACCCACATACTCCTTCCGTATGTTCCGGCAAGTATGTAAAAATCGGAACCGGAAAAGTACGGTTTCATTTCAGTAACAATTACAGCCTCCGGCAGCCCCTCATTCCACCTGAACCAGTTTGCGCCGGCATTTGTAGTTTTATAGCATCCCATTTCTGTTCCAAGATACATTATGTTGTCATTCAAAGGATAAATTGCCAGCGCCGCTGCCGGAACATTTGGGAGATTAGATGAAACGTTGCTCCAGTTTAAACCCCGGTTTGTTGTTTTGAAAACTTTGCTTCCGTTGTAAAGTCCTTTTATTACAGCAAACGCTACACTGCTGTTATCTGGATGCATTGTAATTGCGTTGATTGCAAACCCATCATCAATACCGGCTGAACGTTCATTAAATGCAGCTGAACCAATCTGTAGGTAAATTCTTGTGCCTTCATTTCGTGATTCTGTGCAAACGTACACTATTGAAGTATCATTGTACTTCCTTACAGAAAAGTTGTATATCCATTCCGGAAATTCTGTTGGGTTGGATTTTATCCAGTTGTTACCGGTATTAGTAGAATAGTACATAAAACCGCTTGAACTTGTATAAACTGTATTTGGATTTGCGTTATCGGTTTTGATCCTGGTGTACCATTGTGTTGAATTTGTAATACCGCTGTTCAATTCTACCCAGTTTACGCCGGCATTGGTTGTTCTGTGTCTTCTGAATGACCAGTCACCGCCATAAACACCTATGGTCATGTACATTTGCAGCGGGTTGAACGGATCAATTGCAGCACCTGAGCCATCTCCGCCCCACGAAATGTTATACCTCCATGAAGCGCCATTATCTGTCGTGCTTGTGATACCGTTATCCTGAGAGCCCCCTATAAAAGTGTTAGGGCTGCTTAACGATACATCCACATTATAATATTGTGTAATTGGAAATTGATTCTGAAATGTGTGGTAAGAAAATCCTTCGTCATCTGAATACGCTAAACCGCCATCATTGCCAAGCCAGACATTATCTCCTGTACTATCCCATAATATTGCGTGTTGATCCGCATGTAAACTCAGTTGCAGATTGTTATCCAGTTTTGTCCAGTTCATACCAAGGTTCGTTGATCTCCACAACCAAACACCCCCAACGAGCAATTTGCTTGCGCTAACCGGACTTACCGATATCTCATTGCTATACCAGCCGATTGCTTCAAATATATCTTCGGGTGGTGAAACATTAACCCAGGTATCTGCGCCTGAAGTTCTGTAAACTCCCCACATTGTACCGTTTCGTTTAGAAATTGATACATAAACAAATGCAGGATTACTCTTTGCGATTGAAATTGACGATCTTCCTATATCAGTTGTTGGAATACCTCCAAGGGACATCCTAACCCACGATGAACCGTTGTTTGTAGATTTGTACACCCCGCCTGAATCTGTTGGAGCATTTTGCCTTCTGCAGCAGTAAATAATGTTATTATCAGAAGGATGAACAGCCACATCAGTGACATTACCTGAAAGCGGTTTTATCCAATTCAACCCGTTGTTATCAGAACGGTAATATCCTCTGTTTGATGCCGCATGTATAACGTTTGTGCTGCTGTATCTTATTTTATAAAATCCGCCCGGTGTAGTATCATTCAGGTCAACGCTTTGCCAGTTTACGCCGCCGTTTGTAGTTCTATACATCCCGGTACCTGCCCTTACAAGCGGTTCGCCGGTTCCAAGAATTATAACATTACTGTTGCCTGGTTGTATATCAAAAGAACCCGCAGATTGACTTGTAAGATGCTCTGTCAATGGAATTGGGTTTGGGTCTGCGTATTTCCACAGCCCGCCCGACGCTGCGGCAACAATAATGTTTGTTGTATCAACGGCATGAATGTCCAATATTCTTCCGGTAAATTTTGTGCTTGAAGAAGGAATCAGTCCGCCCCAGGGACCTATTGGTTGCCATGTAGTTGCCGAAGTTGAGAAGTCACTTTCGTTGGACATGATCTTGATCCCGTTCCAGATTTCATTCAGTAAAGCGGGATCAAGCACTGCTCCATATGGATAGTGCTGCTGCTCAAAATAGCGCCGTTCCATTTCGGGACCGGAACGCCCATCTTTAGACTTATCTCTTTTAGGTTTACCTGATACAGAGGAAAAATCAGAAAATCGTTCCTCATGATTGGATGAAAGGAATGTAAAGACCACGAATACAGCTGTGATGCAAATAACTGTTAAAACGGCCGGGATGGTAGAAATTCTTCTCATGTTTATAGATCCATTTAAAGATTGATAAAATTGAAATTACTTTAACTTTTATAAAATACTCTAGCCCAAAACCTATTTTATAAAATTGTGCCTTAGCCCCCTTTAAATGAAATAACTTTCGGGGGCTTTGGCTATTCTACCGGTGAGTTTGGTAGAAATAAAAATTTTGTTTGACAGAAATTTATAAAGGTAACCTCTCACCGGTTTTGTGAGGCAAAATTAAACTATTGTTATTATTTGTGCAAAGAGATATTTTGAAGAAAGTATCATTATTTTTAACAACAGATATAAAGCAAAGTGGCTATTCCAGCAATATTTTGAAATTAATAATAATTTATTAGTATCGTAAATGCACGGTAGTAAACTGGTAAGTATTTTAAAATTATTTGACCAAAATGAACTTAAGCAGTTTGAAAAGTTCGTGAAGTCACCGTTCTTTTCATCCGGAAGGGATGTGAAGGGTCTTTTTTCCATCTTTAAGAATGCGTACCCTGAATTCAGCTCATCTGCAATTTTGAGAACCAACATACACTCAAAATTATTCAAGAAAGAAAAGTTTAATGAGAGAAGAGTAAAAAATTTGACAGCTTCATTGACGCGAATGGCTGAAAGTTTTTTAGTACACAATAAAGTTGCTCTGAATAAAACTGAATACAAAACAAAACTTGCTGAGATTTTTTTTCAGAAAGGAAGCGAAAAACTGTTCTTGAGTTCACTAAGAACTGACGATAAGGATAATGTATGTATCAGTTTAACAGACCCCGATAATTGTTATAATGAATATAAACTACTCCGTTTGAAGGAAAAGTATTTCATAAGCAAGAATAGATTCGTTGAAGCAATTCCATATAGAGTTAATTACACGGAAAATTTACTACTGCATCAATACATAGCTTGTTTTAAGCGGCTTAAGGATAAGGAAATTTTCCCGATCTTTTACAATACACCATTTGCAGGCAGTTTGTTTGATTCTGTAATTGAAAACACAGACTTTGACGCCTTACTTGCTTCGTTGGATAATAGAAACTATGCTTTGAAATGGCTGCTTGAAATTTACTATTGTATTTACAAAGCCATACAGCTTAACAAGGATATACAAAGCGAAAAATATTATTTCAGGCTGAAAGAGATTTTCTTTGCACATCTGAATGAATTCACAATCGGGGAAAAGTGCTATATCTTTGACGCAATGGCTACATATTGTATGATGAGAGACTCCATAAATGATCACTTTTCAAGGGAGTGTTTTGAAGTTTACAAAAATATGCTTAAAGAAAATGCATTCAAGTATAACCCAAATGAGTACATGTCAACAACACTGTACGGTAATATCATTTTTTGGGCATATGATCTTGAAGAATATGATTGGCTAGAAAAGTTTATTTCGAAATATTCAGATGACTTAAGACCTGAAAATAAAGATGATCTGGTAAATCTTGCCAAGGCACATTTGTATTTCGGTAAAAAAGATTTTCTGAATTCATTGCACTCGATTGATAAAGTTCGTAATGAGTTTTTGCTTTACAAAATTCAGGTAAGGAATCTTAAATTCAAACTGTATTTTGAATTGAATTTCATTGAAGAAGCATACAAGTTGATTGATTCATTCAGACATTTCCTCAAAGAGAATACCGAGATAAATGAGATATTTAAAGAGAGGGCAATTGATTTTATTGGTATATACGTTAAGCTTCTCAATGGCAAATCTGATACAAGCGCTATTGACTTTGAATCCTTAAGGGCAAGAATAGACAACATGCAGGGATACGAATTGCGGCCCTGGATGCTGAGTAAGCTAAATGAGCTTGTAAAAAAAAGATAAAATTCCTTAATGTTACACCTTTATTAAAAAGACAGCTATTCAGCTGTCTTTTGTGAGTTGAACCCCGCTTAATGCGGGGTGAAATCTGTCTCTGACAGATTGCCCGACCAGGGACAGCCTGTCACGACATGCAATGTCGGGAAACCTGGACTTTCCTGAAAAAAAAATAGCGTGTTGAACCCGGCTGAAAGCCGAGTGAAATCTGTCTCTGACAGATTGACGGTTACACCCCTAAATTAAAAAAGACAGCTTTTCAGCTGTCTTTTCTAGTGTTGCCCGACTAGGGGTCGAACCTAGACTTTCCTGATCCAGAATCAGGCGTGTTGCCAGTTACACCATCGGGCANNCTTTAGCAGGATTGCCAGTTACACGATCTGGCAATGATTATAATACCTGCAAATATAACAAAATTGATTTTTGTTGTAAAGGCGAAAAGAAAATTTGCTGCAGTTAACAAAAAACCCCTCGTAAACGAGGGGTTTTTAAGTAATTAAGAATTATTATTTCACAAGCAGCAATTTCTTTGTTTGGGTAAAACCGCCGCTTTGGATGGTATAGAAATAAACACCGCTTGCCATTGAAGAAGCATTCCAGTTAACCATATAGGAACCGGCTGAGTATTCGCCATTGGCGAGCACTGCTACTTCTTTTCCGTTTATATTGTGAATCTTAAGTGTAACCATTCCGTTTACGGGAATAGCAAACTCAATGTTTGTGCTTGGGTTAAACGGATTCGGGTAATTTTGTGACAACTTGAATCCTTCAGGAATGCCAGTATTCAAATTTGTAATACCTGTCGTTGTGCTTACAACATAGCGAAGTTCACCGGTTAAAGCGCGCGATGAGAACCAAGTACCGCCTGTTGTGAAAACCGCTGAACGCGCGTCACCTGTTATTAGCCTTAAATTAGTATCAAGATAATTTTCAAGCGGCGGTGTGCCTGTACCAAAATAGCGCGGTCCGCCGATCACAAGTTTGAGCGCTACGCCAACAGTATCACCTGCGGGCACGGGAATAGGTCCGATATTTATCAGCTCGGAAATTCCGTTAGCAACCGGTCCCTGGAATCCATCGGCTGTATCAATACATGTCCAGCCTGCCAGTGAGCTGCCGGGACCGGACCCTACGGGTCCGCCAAGCGCGTTACCATCGCGAATATAAACTTCAATTCTAACCGGTGCGCCGGCTGTTAAAGAGAGAGCTGTCTTAATAGCCGTAACATACAGATCTCTTGGGCCGCCTATCAGGTTAAACAGCATACCTGCACCTGCTGCGCTAAGACCGTTATTTGCGGGTCCGGGATTAGCAGGAAGTGTAATTGTATCGGCGAGACTAAAATCAGTTGTAAAATTTATAAATTTGTTTAGCTGTGAAGATGTGTTTAAGTTTGTAACAGGAGCCCCGGTTGAAATAGTAATATTGACGGGGTTGAGATTTTCTGATGCGATGGCGTCAATATCTCTATCACCGGAAAATTCAAAGCTTCCGTTGAATGAAAAAACAACAGCTGCGATCAGCAGCACAAAAAAAGGAATCTTGTACCCTGTGTACTTGAATTTCATACATCCTCCATTAATTTGGTTTGTAATTTATAAAACTAATCATTTCTTCAGAACAAATCAATTGAAAACAGGTTCATATGACCTTGAATTGATTAACTAATACAACTAATACAAATTTTAGCTTTTTAAATAGTGAGATGTTTTAGTAAATTTGCATGAAAGGTTTAAGCCAGATATTAACAATATGATACTAAAATTATGTGTTACAATATTATTATTTAATGTTTACTTGTTTGCTCAGCAAACGGTATTATTCAAAGCCCCCCCGGGCAACATTACATTACCTTCTGTTATAGCAGATGAGAACAGCACCCCGAAATCTACCGGTTTGGGAATAATAGAATCCAAATGGGCACCATCAACGCAGCCTGCTGCGGAAACACTGCTTGAAACATATTCAGCTTCCCCGGAGTCAGGGATAAGAAAAATAATAAATGATATACTTGTAAAAGCCAATATATCCGGTGATAATATCAGCAAATTAAACATCAGCTTTAAGAGCTCGGGCCTTGAAGAAAAGGGAATAGATAAGAACGACGCCGTTTTTAATGAAGATTTTGCAGCCAAGCATCCGGGAGATAATCTATATCTAGTGACGAAGTTATACCGCACAAACAACGCCGTCATAGAGATCACTGAAACCGGAGCCTCTGAGTTTAACCCCGAAATTAAAAACGCAATATCAGAGGGTCTAAGGTTCGGCAATAAAACAGAAACTGCGCTTGAGAACAGGATGCTGGTTGAAATTCAATACCTTGTGTTTGCGTTTGAGTATATCCCTTTAACAATAGAAAGAGTATCAGATAAATCGATTGTTGTACCGATGTATTATACTGTTGATATTGGTTTGAACGGTATTTCTACAATGACGGTGACAGAATATTCCCAAAATAATCTTCACGTAAATATAGGTTCTGCAAGTATTACAAAACCTGTTGAGTTCAAGATCTCAAACACTGATCCTAAAAACGCCTTCAGGGTGGGGAGCAGGGAAGCTTACTCAATTACTTTTATTGAATCCAGCGGAAACAAAGTAACATTTTCTATTTCAGGATTCAGCGTTTCGTTCCCATAGTTATAAGCCTGGATCATTTTACTTGTTTCAGTTCTATCGGGTTTACCCATGCGAACAAAGATCATTTTTAATTTATTGGAATTTTAATGCAATTCAGACTTAAGAAATCTACAATCGAAGATGCCGGGATTGGCGTTTTCGCCACCTCATTCATTAAAAAGGGCGATAAACTTCATACGCTATTCCATGAAAATGATGTTATATGGGTATCCAATGAAGATTATGATAAACTTGATATTCCGCATGAGCTGAAAGAGAATTTTTCCATTAAGTTTGAAGATGGATATTCAATGCCGGGTGATTTTAACCGCATTAGTGTTGGATGGTACCTGAATCACTCTGATACCCCAAACCTGCACTCAGATGAAGACTATGAGTATTATGCATCCCGTGATATACAGCCCGGCGAAGAGTTATTTATTGATTACGAGGGGTTATAGTCACTTTATACCCATTCGGGTATAATTATGCACTGTTTATTACACTTTTATACCCTATCGGGTATAAATTGATCTAAGAAAACAAAAAGCCTCTCATATTTTAAATGAGAGGCTTCAAATAGGATTGGGCAGGTTATGCCCTTGCCCTCCTAAAACTTATACTTATCATACACGCTCCTTTCTCAGTGGGTCTGCTTTTTGAATTCCCCCACATACCAATATAACTAAATTTTAACAAAATTTATCCCCAATTTTAGCAACAATCAGATTATTTTTTGTAAAGTATTGTAAATCAAATTATCAAAAAATCTGAATCAATAACTTTCGCTTCACATTTGACATTTCACAATTCACATTCTGCACTTTATGACTGCTTCACTTAAAACTATTCAGTGCCTTCATATAATTTGCTCTTTCAAACGCACCGGGGTTGGCAACAGATTTATGGCTCATTGAGCCACGCATCATTTTCAGTGAATCGTATTCATGTTCTGTCATCCATTTTTCCATATCAGCCAGTATGGTTTTAATATGATCTATCCCGTACTTATGCAGTGCAGCAAAGATCTGCGTAACAGCTGCGCCGGTCATTGTAAGCTTCAGAACGTCCTCGGCGGTGTTTACACCGCTTGTGGCTGCAAGCGAAGCGTTCACTCTGCCGTACAATATAGCTATCCATCTGAGCGGCAGGCGCATAGATTGGCTGTTGCTTAACAGCACATTTGGCACAACTTCGAGATTTTCAAGGTCAATATCCGGCTGATAAAACCTGTTGAATAAAACCAATCCGTCAACTCCCTCGTTATCTAATCTTTTTGCAAAGTGACCCAGTGCGCTGATGTAGGGACTTATCTTCATCGCAACCGGGATCCCGATATTTGCCTTAACTGAGCGAAGAGTTTCAACGTAGATATTTTCTATGTCTTCAGAAGAGGTATTGAAATCCGTGGCAAGCATATACATATTAAGCTCAAGCGCATCAGCGCCGGCTTCTTCTATCAGCTTGGCATATTTAGTCCAGCCGCCATCAGTGCAGCCGTTCAAACTTCCTATTACGGGAATATTTACGCTCTTCTTAATATTATGCAAATGCTCAAGGTACTCCTCGGGTCCAAGGTTATAGCTTTGTTCAGGGAAGTACGTCAATGCTTCGGCATGTGTATCTTCATGATAGGAAGTATGATGATAAAGCTCAAGAGCTTCGTGTGTTATCTGTTCCTCAAAAAGTGAATACATTACAATTGCCGATGCTCCGGCATCTTCCATTTTTTTCGCGTTGCCAATATCACGCGTAAGCGGTGAAGCCGATGGAACAATCGGGTTCTTAAGATTCATTCCGAGATAATGTGTTGAGAGGTCTATTTTTGACATAATATTTTTTTTCTTTTCTTGGAGTGCACTGACTGCACAGCCAGTTCAGTGCTGTTTTGAATTGATCTATTGAGCATTGAAGCTGTCAATGTACTCCAATGTGTTTATATCTTTACAAATGCCTTTTGATAATCTGCTGAAAGATCTTCATACATCTTCCAGCGTTTGTTAACATCTTCCTGTGCTTCAGTCATAAGTATCTTCGCCTGTTCCGGGTGACTCTTTGTCAGCATCTTGTACCTGGTTTCCATATAAGCATAATCAGCCAGTTTGATCTTTGGAGGTTTACTATCAAGTTTAAACGGTGATTCACCGCTGCTAATTGACTCAGGGTTAAACCTGAAGAGCGGCCAGTAACCTGATTCAACAGCTGCTTTCTGGTTCTGGTTAGCAGTTCTCATATTTATCCCGTGAGCAATACAATGACTGTATGCAATTATAAGCGATGGTCCGTCATATTTTTCAGCTTCGGTGAATGCTTTCAGGGTTTGGGAATCACTTGCTCCCAAAGCAACCCTTGCAACATAAACATTTCCGTAGCTAACCGCAAGAAGACCGAGATCTTTCTTGGCCGTAGTTTTACCCGCCGCGGAAAATTTCGCAACAGCCGCGCGCGGCGTTGATTTTGAGGTCTGACCGCCTGTATTTGAATACACTTCCGTATCAAGCACCAAAAGGTTAACATTCTTGCCTGAGAGCAGTACATGATCCAGACCGCCGAATCCTATATCATAAGCCCATCCATCGCCGCCCATTATCCACACAGATTTTTTAACAAGGTAATCACTCAGCCATTCCAGCGACCTGGCTCCATCACCCTTTATGTTCTTTAGTTTCTTTTTCAGATCATGAACTCTTGCTCTCTGATTAAAAATGCCAAGCTCATCATCCTGGTTTGCATTCAGTATTTCATCAGCCATTTTTTCGCCAATTTCCGGCGCGAACCTCTTAAGCAGGAATTCTGCCTGCTCTTTATGTTTATCTATTGCAAGGCGGTAACCTAAGCCAAACTCCGCGTTATCTTCAAATAGGGAATTGCTCCATGCGGGTCCGCGGCCATCTTTGTTCTTTGTCCACGGTGTAGTTGGCAGATTTCCGCCGTAGATGCTCGAGCAGCCCGTAGCATTCGCTATAACAGCGCGATCGCCAAACAACTGGCTTACAAGTTTTACGTATGGAGTCTCACCGCAGCCAAGGCATGCCCCGGAAAACTCAAACAACGGCTGCAGGAACTGCGAATCTTTAACTGCCGATGTATTCACTTTTGTCCTGTCAACTTCCGGCAGGTTGAGGAAGTAATCAAAATTGACCGCTTCTTTTTCTCTTAAACCGTCTGTTTCGTTTGACACCATATTTATTGCTTTGAAACGGGTTTCCTGTTTATTTTTCGCAGGGCAAACTTCTACGCAAATTCCGCAGCCGGTGCAGTCTTCAACTGCGACCTGCAAACTGTACTGCGCGCTTTCGCCGTACTCTTTGCCTCTGTACTTGGTGTATTTGAATGTTTCCGGTACATTAAGCAGCTCAGAAGCATCGTAAACCTTGGGTCTGATAGCAGCGTGCGGGCAAACTATTGCGCACTTGTTGCATTGGATACAAACATTCGTATCCCAAACAGGAACTTCAAGCGCAATATTCCTTTTTTCCCACATTGCTGTGCCTGAAGGATAAGTACCGTCATCAGGAAGCATACTTACCGGGATCATATCACCGCGTCCCTCAATCATCATTGAAGTCACACTCCGTACAAACTCAGGCGCTTTTGCTGAAACAGTTTCACGCATCATCAGTTCACCTGAAACAGATCTCGGGATCTGTACTTCAAACAGGTTGGCAAGCGTTTGGTCAACGGAATCAAAATTCATCTTAACAACCGCTTCGCCTTTTTTCCCGTAGGTTTTTTCAATCGTTTTTTTGATCTTGGCAATTGCTTCTTCACGGGGAAGTATGTTTGATATTGCGAAGAAACAGGTTTGCATTATGGAATTTATCCTTACACCCATCCCGGTTTCTTTGGCAACCTTATAAGCATCAATAACGTAGAATTTTATCTTCTTATCAATTATTGTTTGCTGCACCTTTTTGGGCAGTTCACTAAATACCTGTTCCTTTGGTATGAGCGTATTCAAAAGGAATGTTGCGCCTTCATCAGCATTTGCCAGCATATCAATTCTATCAAGGAATGATGGCTGGTGGCATGCGATAAAATTAGCTTTTGTGATGAGGTAAGTTGAGCGAATAGGTTTGGGTCCGAACCGCAAATGCGAGGTCGTCATTGAACCTGATTTTTTGGAATCATATACAAAATAACCCTGCGCAAAATTATCTGTTTCTTCACCGATGATCTTTATTGAGTTCTTATTCGCGCCAACTGTGCCATCTGCTCCAAGCCCGAAGAACATTCCGCGGAATGTCTCAGGATCTTCAACGGATAGCGCCGGATCAAATTCTAGGCTTGTATTTGTAACATCATCAATTATGCCAATTGTAAAATGATTCTTAGGATTCTCTTTCTTAAGCTCATCATATACGGCTTTTATCATAGTTGGGGTGAATTCTTTTGAAGATAAGCCGTACCTGCCGCCTGTAATTTTGGGGAATTTCTTAAGCCTGAGTGTTCCGTAATTGTATGATTCAGTTACAGCATTTACAATATCCAAATACAGGGGCTCGCCGCCGGAACCGGGTTCTTTGGTTCTATCCAGCACGGAAATTTTTTCGGCTGTAGCAGGAATTACTTCAAGCAGATGCTCCGGTGAAAACGGTCTGTATAGCCTTACTGTTACCAAACCAACTTTTTCGCCCTTTGCAATTAGCCAGTCAGTAATTTCCTTTGCAGGCTCGTTGCCTGAGCCCATTATTACAATAACTCTTTCAGCTTCGGGGTGGCCGTAGTAATCAAACAGCCTGTACTTCCTGCCGGTAATTTCCCGGAATCTATCCATATACTTCTGAACAATTGCAGGGCAATTGTTGTAATACTTGTTTACGGTTTCACGCGCCTGGAAATATACATCAGGATTCTGCGCTGTGCCGCGTATGAACGGATTATCGGGTGTTAACGCTCTTTTTCTGTGCTGCAGGATCAGCTCTTCGCTTACCATTGCTTTCATATCATCATAGGTAAGCTCTTCAATTTTCATTACTTCGTGAGATGTGCGGAAGCCATCGAAGAAATGGAGGAACGGTATTCTGGCCTCAAGGGTGGATGCCTGCGCTATGAGCGCCATATCCATTGCTTCCTGCACCGATGCCGAGGCAAGCATGGCAAACCCTGTTTGCCTTACAGCCATCACATCACTGTGATCGCCGAAGATCGAAAGACCCTGGGCGGCAATGGAGCGTGCGGTAACATGGAATACTGTTGAAGTAAGCTCGCCCGCAATTTTGTACATGTTGGGTATCATAAGCAACAGACCCTGCGATGCGGTGAAGGTAGTAGTAAGCGCGCCGTTCTGCAGTGCGCCGTGAACCGCGCCGGAGGCGCCGCCTTCTGACTGCATTTCCTGCACGGTGGGAACAATGCCCCACAAGTTGGGTTTTTCTTCTGATGCCCACTGGTCGCAAAGCTCTCCCATATTTGATGATGGTGTTATTGGGTAGATTGCGCAAACTTCGTTTAAATTGTATGCAATATAAGCAGTTGCTTCATTGCCGTCTATTGTTACCTTTTTACGTTCCATTGATTTTTAGCGTTTAAAACATATTTTTACTACTCAAAATTAACACTATTGGTCATTATTAAATATGATTTCAATCATATTTCTACCTGTTTTTCAGCATACAAATTAGGGTGTACTAAAAATTTCAAAAAAAGTATATATTTATACAAATTTAATTCACCCGTTGTTGGAGTTGTCTCCAACAAAGATCAAGTAATTACACTAATCAAGTTATGATAGTAGAACCCAAAGAAGTTAAAGCGCTTGAAAACTACCGCATTTTCCTGAAATTTTCTGACGGGAAAGAGGGGATTGTGGATCTTTCTGAATTTCGGGGAAAAGGCATGTTTAAGGCATGGGATGAGAACGGGCTATTTGGGAAAGTTCATATTGATAAAGAAACAAAAGCTATTGCATGGAATGAAGGGCTTGAGCTTGATGTGAACAATCTTTACCTTAAATTGATGGGCAAGAGTTTTTGATGAGTGGAAGAATTGAATGCTATAAAGACTAGAACGATCTGCGTTTTACAGTTCGGTTTATTTTGTTAACTGTCTTTTTTAGGCTGTTTTTGATATCACATTCCCAGACAATAAAGACTATCCATTTTTGTTTCTTTAACTCCAAGAATGTTCTTTTGTCACGAGAAATATTCTTTTTAAATTTATCTTTCCAATATTCAAAATTACTTTTGGGAATTGGTCTTTTGCATCTAGGGCATCTATGCCAAAAACAACCGTGAACAAATATTGCTATTTTCTTTTTTGTAAAGGCGATATCAGGCTTGCCAATCACATTTTTCCAATTTAATCTATAGCCCCGCAGGCCTGAATCCCAAAGCGCTTTTCTTAACGATAATTCAGGTTTAGTGTTTGCTGATTTTACTAACTTCATTATTCGTGATGTTAGTTTCTGGGGAGGGGTAGTAATGAGGTGTTTGCTTCTTTTGTTCCTCAAGTTAATAAAAATTTTTTTATTTATACGAAACTATGAATTTGATATTTCATTTTTGATTATGTCAAATATCGGTAGTTTTATGTCGTAAATTGTGCTAGCGTTTTCTTGAATTAAATTGGTCCAAAGTTCAAACTTATTTTTTTCGTTAACTTTAATACCCCAATATTGAGAAAGTGTTAAAGAGTTTGATTGATTTATTATAGTATATAATGCAGGACCAGCTTTGAATAAATTAATCAGAATCTTAGGAATTCTTCTATATGTTTTGTTATTCAGAGTGTAGTTTTCTCGTCCACCTGCGCTGAATATATCTCTAACATTTGGACATACAATACCTTCCTTTGTGGAGAGCCAAATCGCAAATTTACTATACTTATTGAGTTTATTACTAATAACTTCTGGAAAGTAGGAAAAACCTTTTAGCCGATAACAATATTTTTCTTCTGAATTTAGATTTTTCCACAAACGAATTATCAGGCTTGGAGCATTTTGAGGTTCTTGTCCAAGCCACCAGGTAGTTTCGCCAGGTTTAAGTTGTTTACGATAATATTTTAATATTGTTTCAATTGGGTATTCTTGTTTTCTCAATTTGTCATAAGGGACATTGATCTTATCAAAAATTGTGTTGCCTTTTGCGATATCCATATCAATCAAATATCTTGGGGAATGAGTTACTACTACTTCAGAAAGACAATCCTCATATGGTTTACATTTAAAATCTATGGGATTACCTAACTTACCAAATAGCATAAAAATCCTCTCAACTCCTTTAACTCTTGTCCCTTCAGCTATGCTACTACCGGTTGATTTCCAGTGATTAGTCTTTGTTGTCTTTACTTCGACACCGAAATATTTTTTCGCTACAATATCGGGAAAATTTTGACCCGACCAAAGTACTATTGAATTTTCAAAAGCGGTGTTCTTTGAATGAAATTTCATTATATCTACTACTTTGGATTCTAATTTTTGGCCACCTAATGAATGATAGAATTTCGGACTTTTCTTAGAATCTATTTTTAAACTATTAACGGTATTGCTCAATAGTTTTTCAAACTCAGATTTTGGCGGTATAATATTAGTGGAAATAACCATGTTTTAATCGAAATATTTATTCCAAATTTTCTCAATTCTTTTTGCAATATGAAAAGCCAATAATGGGGGAACGGCATTACCGATGATCTTATATGCACCAGAAGGACTTACTTTAAACTTGGACCTTTCCTTCAAAACAAATTCAAAATTCTTAGGAAAAGATTGAATCATAGCGCATTCCCTGGGCGTCAATCTTCTTTCAATTTTTCCTTGTTTTAACTCTTCAATATTTTTCCCGCCTAAATCTTTTGATAATCTTCGAAATTCAATGTTACCATGGTGTTCAGCGCGTATTGTGGGACCAATCCAATCTAATTTTACCTCAGTTTGACCTTGGCAATGCCTTCCCATAAATTTGGCTTTAGAATAATATCTTTGAGACAAATCAAGTGCGTCATTTGGCTCTTCTAGGTGACTGAATATCGTTCTTAAAAAAACCGGATCAACTAATCCATTTGACTTATTATTGAACGCGTGACTAGGCTTAGGATAAGGACTATATTCATTAGGAATTTTGCCACTATTAAATATCTTTAATGCTTTGCTGTTTAATGCGGATTTCTTAATACCGATAAAAAAAACTCTCTGCCTGGATTGAGGGACTCCATAATCAGCAGAGTGCAGTACTTGTGGCTCTAAAACTATATAGCCATCATTGTCAGCTTTAGAAAAGTCATTTTGTATTATCTCTTTAACATTTGATAAATTTACTAAACCTTTTACATTTTCGGCAATAAACATTTTTGGTTTAGTTATTTCTATTACTTCTTTCATCCATAAATACAATTGACCCCTTGTTTCGATTGTGGGTTGGCTACCGATAATTTTGTTCCCAGCATGATCTTTATGTGAGTTCAATCCATTTCTTTTACCTGCAACGCTAAAATCCTGACAAGGAAACCCACCAGTAACAATATCTACATTTTTAGGAAAAATTTGCTGTCCCCGTTTGTGTTTCTTAACTAAATCTACAATGCTTTGCGAATGGAATATATTCTCTTTATACCCTAATTTAGAAAAATTATGTAACCAAGCTATTTTCGCGTCTTTTAGAATATCATTAGCGAATACAATCTCAAATCTATTCTTGATTAGTCTTATATAATCTTTTCCAACTTCACTATCTATAAAATCGGCGTTATATTCTTTATGTATACATTCCTTGTGAACTTCAAAACCACCCTCAAATCCTAAATCCATTCCACCACAACCTGAAAATAAAGATAATACCTTAATACTCTTATCTATTTTTTGTTTTGCGTTACTCAAATCGTTTCTAATTGGATTGGGAATTTCCATAAGTGTATTGGTTAGATAAACCCTCCCTTGCCTATTTTTCTTGAGTTTCTTAATTTTCATTAATAAATCTAATTTATGTGATTTTCTATATTTCAAATTTAATAATTTGTTATATCTTATACTATATAATTGTATTTCATAAATATTAAGTTCATCAGTATTGGATAAAATCAATAAAATGAATGAAGTTTGAGGCGAATTAGCATTTAATAAGATAGACTGTATTTGTCCTGGATGTTCTTCGTATCAAATTTGGTATAAAGGCGAAGTTATAAAGTCTTTTTTGACGTCATTTAAACAACAGATGGCTCGTGTTAAATGTTCACGTTGTAAAAAATACATAGTTTTACCAATTACGAAAGAGAATACTAATAATCTGTCTGAACTTATATGTATTTAAATTGTGTTTTTCTCTTAATTTTCTGATTTAAGAGTATTATTTTTGTTATTCTATGCAAACCACAATCACAAATTCTGTAAAAATCGCGGCGGATTTCATCAAATCCGGTGAAGTTGCGGCATTCCCAACGGAGACCGTTTACGGCATTGGCGCCAATGCCTATGACGAAAAAGCTGTCCGCAAGATATTCAAAGCCAAAGGCAGACCCGCTGATAATCCCTTAATTGTACACATAGCCCGTAAGAAAGATATATCCGTTCTCGCAAAGGAAATCACGCCTTCGGCAAAGAAGATCATAAAGGAATTTTTCCCGGGTCCCGTTACCGTAATACTCAAAAAAAATGAGATAGTACCCGGTGTTGTTACCGCGGGACTCGACACAATAGCTATCAGGATGCCCGCATCAAAAATTGCACGTGAGCTTATTAAGCTGAGCGGAGTTCCGATTGCCGCGCCAAGCGCGAACCTTTCAGGTTCGCCTTCGCCAACGAATTTTATTCATGTGTTAAGGGATATGCGGAATAAAATTCCGTGCGTACTGATAGGTCCCGCCGCAAAGTTCGGCCTGGAATCCACAGTAATTGATTGCACCGGAAAATACCCGGTTATTCTCAGACCCGGCAGCATAACACTTGAGCAGATCAAAAGGCTGGATAAGAATGCGGTGTATCAGAAGAGGACGGGCAAAGTTAAGAGTCCGGGGCAGAAGTATAAACATTATGCGCCGAAGGCGAGAGTGAAGATTGTGAAACGTGAAACGTCAAACGTCAAACGTGAAACGCCAAACGTGAAACGTGAAACGTCAAAAGTGAAACGTGAAACGTCAAATGTGAAACGTGTAAAAGAAGCGTATATTGGATTGACGAGAAAATTTGCGAGGGACTTTGAGGTTGCTAAGATCTGTAAAACAATTGAAGAGTATGCGAAGAATTTATTTTCATTCTTCAGGGAGTGTGATGAAATGGGAATTAAAACAATCTACTGCGAAAAAGTACCTGAAAAGGGGATAGGCGCTGCGATAATGAATAGGCTTGGGAAAGCAAGAGGAAAAAAATAATGTCAAATGTCAAAGGCTCAAATGTCAAAAAAATCTTTGATTAATAATACACCCCGCTATTGAGCAGGTGCACGGGGTGAAGTAAAAAATTATTTGGCATTTGGATTTTGGAATTTGTCATTACTCTGTGAACCATCTTCTTATAACAAATCTTGAGCCCTGCGAAGAGTTATAATCATTCACCGGCTGCCTTGAATTCATTACATCCTGAATTGTTTCTACAAGATCAAGCTTAATTACCCCGCCTCTTGAAAGGCTGCTTTGAATTGAAGTCTTCTCATCGTAAACATAAATTACGTGACCATTCCACACTATCATATCCAAAGGTTTACATTTAGCTGCAATTTCCTCGGCGCTCAAGCCGGCAATTTCCACGGCTTCGCCGTAGCTGATAAGCTTACTTGTGTTCCTTGGTGTGAATCCGTTGGTTGCTTCATACATCAACCCTGAGCAGTCACACCCGGTTAACATCCACTCATTTTTTTTCCCGTCACTGATATTACCTTTTGGCTGATACAGTTCAACGAGTTTTTGCACTCCGTCGTTATAATTTCCGCCCCAGCAGTAACGGTTGCCAACAGCTTTATCCAGCAGTTTGTATATATCTTCCTTC
Organism: Ignavibacteria bacterium UBA2360; assembly: GCA_002344125.1. Taxonomy (GTDB): domain Bacteria; phylum Bacteroidota; class Ignavibacteria; order Tepidaquicellales; family OLB5; genus OLB5. The sequence continues at coordinate 286,541 of DDTQ01000012.1, forward strand.
TTAGGCAGCGCAATGAATCGTTCACCGGGCCGTTTTTCTTTCAGTTCAACAAATCTGCTGTCAACAAACAGTTCGGTGCCGTATTCATATTCTTTGCATTCAACTTTAAAAATTTTGTATGCCCCGTGATCAAATTCACCAATTAGTTCAAACACGGTGCCCGGCAGGGCAATAAATTCCATTTCGCGGATGAGTCCGGAATTATCGGTCTTAACGCTCAAACCATCGCTGCCGCCGAACACGGCTTCAAAATCCGGGGAGTTAAGTACGGGTGTTGGCCCGGTTGCAACTGCATAATAAAAATCCTGTGAAGTAACACTGAATGCTCTCATTAGTACTATAATAGTAATTAAAATTTTGGCGGATGAAGTTGGTATTTTTTTCATTGGTGCAAAATATCGATATTTTATCAAATTTTAAACATAGTTATTGTATATTTTAATCATTTTTCGGCATTAAAGTTTCAAAATATATGAAAATCTCACCCCTTTAAAATTAGTTATTTTATTACTATTTTTGTTAATATTCTAAAAAATTTCAATTTCTCAAACAGGAGGACATAAATGTCAGCAGACGTAGAAGCTCAGATAAAAGACGCAATAGTTGAAAAATTAGGCGTTGAAGAATCAAAAGTAACACCCAATGCATCATTTATCAACGATCTTGGCGCAGATTCACTTGATACAGTAGAATTGATCATGGAACTTGAAAACCGTTTCAATATCCAGATCCCAGATGAAGATCAGGAAAAGATCCAGACTGTTGGTGATGCTATCAGCTACGTAAAATCAAAAGTTGCTTAATTCTTTTCAGGCAATTTATATAAAGATCATTCAATTTTTATAATGGAAAAAAAGCGTGTAGTTATAACCGGTCTTGGTGTTGTATCGCCTGTAGGCAATACAGTTGCCGAATTTTGGGATAATATTGTTGCCGGCAAGAGCGGTGCAGGTCCTATTACATATTTTGATACAGAACATTTTGATACAAAGTTTGCCTGCCAGGTAAAGAATTTTGATCCGTTGAATTACATGGATAGAAAACTTTCTACCAGGGTAGACCCGTTTACCCAGTTTGCGCTCGCGGCTTCACAGATGGCTTTCAATGATTCAGGGCTTGATATGACAAAGATCGATCCTTACAGGGTTGGTGTTGTTTATGGCTCAGGCATTGGCGGTATGTGGACCTATGACAAAGAACAGAGAAAGCTCTATGATAAGAACGGTAATCCGGACAGGATAAGCCCGTTCTTTATTCCGATGCTTATTGCAGATATAGCCGCAGGCAGGATTTCAATGATGTTCGGTCTAAAAGGACCCAACTACGCGACAATTTCAGCATGTACAACTTCAGCGCATTCAATTGCAGATTCCGTAATGCTTATACAGCGCGGCAACGCGGATGTTATGGTAACCGGCGGTTCAGAGGCAGTTATCTGTCCAATGGGCGTTGGCGGATTTAACGCAATGAAAGCGCTTTCAACCCGAAACGATGCCCCTGAAAAAGCATCACGCCCGTTTGAAAAGAACCGCGATGGCTTTGTAATGGGTGAAGGCGGCGCTACACTTATACTCGAAGAACTTGAATTTGCCAAAGCGCGCGGCGCAAAAATATACGGTGAAATTGCCGGCATTGGCATGACTGCGGATGCGCATCATATCACTGAGCCTGCGCCAGAAGGCGAAGGCGTTGCTGAGGCTATGAGAATAGCTATCAAAGATGCAGGAATGACGCCGGATGATATTGATTGCGTTAACGCACACGGTACATCAACTTATTACAACGATAAGAATGAAACAGCGGCAATAAAGAATGTGTTCGGCAAACATGCATACGATATGCCGGTTCATTCAATAAAGAGCATGATCGGTCACCTGCTCGGCGCAGCCGGAGCGGTTGAATCGATTGCTTCAGTTTTAACTATCAATAAAGGAATCGTCCCGCCCACAATTAATTATGAAACACCTGACCCTGAACTTGATCTTAACTATGTGCCGAATAAAGCATTGAAGAAGGATATTAATACAGTTATGTGTGATAATTCAGGTTTTGGCGGCCATAACACTGCGCTGGTGTTCAAAAAGTTTGTTGAGTAGACCTGTTATAACAGGAGAAAAGAGAATATTTTACGAATAGGATAATATGTTTGGCGTAATAAAAACCCTCAGAAAATTCGTTCCTCTGTTAAAGAGGCGTAAAGAGGAAGATGATATATATTCCGCTATAGCTTCCTTTGACTTCAAAACATTCCAATCGAGTATTGATTACCAGATAATTCATAAGAATTTTTTTATAAATGCCTTAACTCACAGGTCATTTCTAAAATCAAAAGCTACTAACGGTGTAAAGCTTACAAGCAATGAACGCCTTGAGTACCTGGGCGATGCTGTGCTGGATTCAGTTGTGGCAGAATATCTTTACAAAAATTTTCCTGATTCCGAAGAAGGTGATCTTACCAAGTACCGTTCTGTGCTGGTAAACCAGCGGTTTCTTGCTGAACGCGCCAAGGTAATTCACCTGCAAAGCTTTCTGCTTGCAGCGCCTACGGCGCTTAAATCCATCGAAGATGGCTATGATACAATTCTTTCTGATGCCTATGAAGCTTTGGTTGGCGCTATCTTTCTTGATAGAGGTTACGATGCCGCAAAGGATTTCCTCAATAACCAGATCTTCAAGAAGCTTGATGTTAAGTGGCTGAACCAGTTTGATGAGAATTACAAAAGCAAACTGCTTGAATACACTCAGGCAAACACTGATTACATACCTGACTATAAAGTTATCAACCAGGAAGGCCCTGAACATAACAAACTGTTTACAGTTGAAGTTCAGATAAATCAGCGTGCGCTTGGTATAGGCAAAGGCAGAACCAAAAAAACTGCTGAACAGGAAGCTGCCAGTAATGCCCTGAAAAACCTTGATGTAATTGAAAAAATGGGATTAAAGAAAAAGAAAAAGGGCGCAATGTAAAGCCTTTTATTTAGAATGAATAAATCCGAAAAAATTGCCTATTGGCTGGAAATTGCTGAGTACGATTTGAAAACAGCAAAAGTTATGCTTGAAGGTAAAAGGTATGTGTATGTCGGGTTTATGTGCCATCCAACAATTGAAAAATCCTTAAAAGCTTTATACTCAAACATATTCAATGAAACGCCGCCTTTCACGCATAATTTACTACTATTGGCCCAGGAATGCAGGTTGATTGATCTGATGGAAGAATTTCAAATTGACTTTCTTAATATTTTACAGCCTTTAAATATCGAGGCCCGTTACCCCGCCTACAAGAATATGATAGGGAAGAATCTGAACTTAACAAAAGCTAAAAAACTGCTTAAAGATACTATACAATTTCATAAATGGATAAAAAGTATGCTTTAAATATCGCCAAAAGATTTTCAGCAGAGATCAAGAACATTATTTCTGCAGAAAATGTCATATTGTTTGGCTCCTATGCTAAAGGTAATTATCACAAATGGAGTGATATAGATATAGCGATTATTGTTAAGAACAGCAATTTTGATTACTTTGATATTTACAAAAAGCTTGGCGCCATTACATTAAAACTGGATACAAGAATTGAACCAATTATAATGGATAGAACCAAAGATTACAGCGGCTTCATTGAAAGCATCAAAAAAGAAGGTATAGTGATTCGCTCATAATAAATAAATTAATAACTTCTACGGTAGTAATACCAATATTATAATGCATACTTTTGTAAACAGACACATTGGACCCACAGAGCATGAAGTAAAACAAATGCTTGATGTGATCGGCGCAGCTTCGGTTGATGACCTGATGAACCAGATCGTACCGCCTGCGATCAGGTTAAAAAATGAATTGAAATTATCTGATGCCTTAAGTGAACAGGAATTGTTGCAGCATCTGCATGAAATGGCTTCAAAAAACAAAATGTACCGCAGCTATATAGGCAGCGGGTATTACGGTACATTCACACCAACAGTTATTCTAAGGAACATCATGGAGAATCCCGGCTGGTACACACAATATACGCCTTACCAGGCGGAAATTTCCCAGGGCAGACTTGAAGCTTTGCTCAATTACCAGACAATGGTAATAGATCTCACCGGACTTCCGGTTGCAAACGCTTCACTTCTTGATGAAGGTACAGCCGCCGCAGAGGCAATGCACGTGCTGTTTGCCGCTAGAAAACCTGAAAAGAAAAAAGCGAATAAATTTTTGGTTTCAAACCGGTGCCTTGCACAGACTATTGACGTTTTAAGAACTCGCACTGAACCAATTGGTATTGAGCTGGTGGTAAGTAATATCAGTGAAGCTGAACTTACTGAAGATATTTTTGGTATCATGGTTCAGTACCCTGCGGCAAATGGCGAAGTGAACGATTATAAAGCTTTGTTTGAAAGCGCCCACGCTAAAGGCATTTTTTGCGTAGCAGCAGCTGATATTATGAGCCTGGTACTCCTTACACCTCCGGGTGAATTTGGCGCAGATATTGCAGTGGGCTCTACCCAGCGATTTGGCGTTCCTATGGGCTATGGCGGACCGCATGCGGCATACTTTGCATGCAAAGATGATTTCCGCAGAATTATGCCGGGCAGGATTATCGGGGTATCTATTGATAGACTTGGTAACCGGGCTTACAGAATGGCGCTGCAAACACGTGAACAGCATATCCGCAGGGAAAAAGCTACAAGTAATATATGTACTGCCCAGGTATTGCTTGCGATTATGGCGGGAATGTACGCCGTGTATCACGGCCCCGCCGGAATTAAAACAATCGCAGAAAGAATTCATAATTTTACTGCTATGCTTAACAATGGTCTTAAGAAGGCGGGTGTAAATCAGAAAAATAAATATTTCTTTGATACCCTTTCAATTGATACAGGTTCAAAAGAAAAATCAGAAGAACTGAAAAAGAAATTTGAAGCCGCAAAAATTAATGTAAGATACTTCGATGAGACGTTCATCGGGATATCTCTTGATGAGACAACGACGGAAAAAGATGTAATTGAGATACTTAATATTTTTGGCGCCAAAGCCACTGATTCATCATCAAACGGAACATCGCTTCCTGAAAATTTAAAACGTACAACAAAGTTCCTTCAGAATCCTGTATTCAATGTTAATCACAGTGAAACGGAAATGCTGCGTTATATGAAGAGACTGGAAAACAAGGATCTCTCGCTGAATATGTCAATGATACCGTTAGGTTCATGCACGATGAAGCTAAATGCTACCACAGAAATGATACCCGTAACGTGGCCGGAGTTTGGTACGCTGCATCCATTTATACCGGTTGAACAGGCAGAGGGATACTCAGAGTTATTCAAAGGTCTCGAAAGCGCGCTTTCTGAAATTACCGGTCTGCCGGCAGTTTCACTGCAGCCAAATTCAGGTGCGCAGGGTGAGTACGCGGGATTGATGGTTATCCGCGAGTACCACAAATCACAGGGTAACGCTCACAGGAATGTTGTGATAATTCCCGCATCTGCGCATGGTACAAATCCCGCAAGCGCTGTAATGGCGGGAATGAAAGTGGTTGTGGTTAAAACTATGGAGCATGGAGATATTGATGTTGAAGATCTGAAAGCTAAAGCCGAACAATATAAGAATGATCTATCCGCGCTGATGGTCACTTACCCTTCAACACATGGGGTTTTTGAAACGAAGATCAAAGAAGTGTGCGAAATTATTCATGCAAACGGCGGACAGGTTTATATGGATGGCGCGAATCTGAATGCGCAGGTCGGGCTTACCAGCCCGGGTTATATTGGCGCGGATGTTTGCCATATTAATCTGCATAAAACTTTCTGCATACCGCATGGCGGCGGCGGACCCGGAATGGGACCAATAGCCGTTGCAAAACATTTAGCGCCGTTTTTACCGGGACATGTTGTGGTTAAAACGGGCGGTGAAAACGCTATTCATGCAATTTCAGCAGCCCCATGGGGAAGCTCGAGCATTCTGCTCATAAGCTACGCTTATATTAAGATGATGGGAGGCAAAGGTCTGACCGATGCAACCAAGGCTGCTATACTTAATGCGAACTATATCGCTTCAAAGCTAAAAGATCATTACAAAGTGCTTTATACAGGCGCAAGCGATAGAGTTGCCCATGAAATGATATTTGATATGAGGGAGTTTAAAAGATGCGGTATTGAAGTAGGTGATATTGCAAAGCGTCTGATGGATTATGGTTTCCACGCGCCGACTGTATCCTTCCCTGTAGCCGGTACACTTATGGTTGAACCTACTGAATCTGAATCAAAGTACGAGCTTGACCGTTTCTGTGATGCAATGCTTGCTATAAAAAAAGAAATAGATGAAATTGAATCCGGCTACGCTGACAAAACTGATAACGTATTAAAAAATGCACCGCATACAGCATATGAAATTGCATCAGATAGCTGGAATCACAAATATTCCCGTGAAAAAGCCGCGTATCCAACCATGGGCTTAAAAGAAAATAAGTTCTGGCCGGCAGTTGCCAGAGTTGATGACGCATATGGTGACAGGAACTTCATGTGTTCTTGTGAACCCATAGAAAGCTACGCAGAAGAAACAGCTTAGTTGATATTTGACAATTGATAGTTTACAGTAAAGGGCTGAATTTTCAGCCCTTTTTTATTGTTGTGTTAGCTATTTTTGGAGAGTGAATAATTCATTATCAAAAGCCGGGCAATACCTCGGACTGAAGCGCAACATTATCCTGATGCTGGGTTTAACCGTGCTTATGTACACGGGCGAAAAGATGTGGGAGCGTTTCATACCGAAATATCTGGATGGGCTTGGTGCATCTATACTTATCATCGGTGCATTCGGTTTCCTGCAGAATTTCCTGGGCGCTATCTGGGCTTTGCCCGGCGGCTATATTGCTGATCATTTGGGTAATCGCAGAGCGTTCATGGTTTTCAGCGTAATGGCAATTGTTGGTTACATAATTGCCATAGCTTTCAACAGCTGGATAGCTGTATTCGTTGGTATGTTGTTCTTTTTCGGGTGGTCAAATGTCGCCTTGCCGGGCTCAATGAGCCTGATAACCAAAACCTTAGGCAGGGGTAAAACCGTGATGGGTATTTCAATGCATTCACTCATACGCCGTGTGCCTATGGCATTGGGACCCATAATTGGAGGATACCTGATAGTTTCTTATGGATTGTTGATTGGAATAAAGATCGCATTCGGTATTTCAATTGCTCTGTCACTGATTGGTATGATTTTCATTAATAAACTCACAACTGATGAACAGGAAACAAAACCTGAAAAGATAAAGCCTCTGCAGCTATGGAAGACATTCGATAAGAAATTAAAGAACCTGCTCGTTTCAGATATTTTGGTAAGATTTTGCGAGCAGATTCCTTATGTATTTGTAGTAATTTGGTGTCTTAATGTTGTGAAAATTTCTGCAAGTGAGTTTGGCTATTTAACAGCAATTGAAATGGTAACATCAGCGTTGATATTCATTCCTGTTGCAAACTATTCAGATAAACTTGAGAAAAAACCGTTCATTGTGATCACTTTTATCTTCTTTACGATATTTCCGTTTATGTTGTATTTCAGTAATTCATTCGGTTTGCTTGCAGTGGCGTTTTTTATAAGGGGACTTAAAGAATTCGGTGAGCCAACCAGAAAAGCGCTCATACTTGAGCTTTCAAAAAAGGGGACAGAAGCGCGAAGCTTTGGAATGTATTATTTCATCCGCGATGGTATTGTAGCCTTTGCAGGTTTCCTTGGCGGAGTACTTTGGAAAGTCTCACCTGAGCTTAATCTATTCTTAGCAACAGGATTTGGAGTACTTGGCACATTGTATTTTGCCTTCTTCGGAAGAGGAACGGATACAAATAGTGAAATAGCTAAATTGTGAAATGGTGAATTGAGATGAGTAGGTGAGTAGGTGAGTGGGTGAGTAGGTGAGTAGTTGAATGAGTGAGTGGGTTTTAGAGAGTGCTCGTGCCACGAATATTAACCCCCAACAGCCTGGAGAACTAAGAATACTTTGGTGAACTAAGATCATAAATTATACCGATTTCGTGGCACGAGTATCCTCTGGAATGAGCAAGAAATTGAAAAATTTTCACAAGAAGCACAAAATCAGTAATTTATATGCCTAACTCTTAAGAATACTTTGCAACCTTCGCCCTGCGTTCCAAGTCATAATAAACAGATATCTTTAATGAGGAAAAACGTAAAAAATAATATAAAATCGCCAAAAAACGCCATAAAGTGGCATGGCAATTCAAAGGAGACTTAAAATGAATACCGTAGCAGAAGCATTTATACCAATAATAGCCATAATATTTACATTCGGGATCCCGGGTGCGTTGATTTTCTGGTTTCTGTACATAAAACATAAGGAGCGCACTAAGCTTATGGATATGGGGTTGACGCCGCAGGAAGCCAGAGATTACTTCCGCGAAAAGGAAAGAAGACCCAAAAATCCATTAAGTTCGCTTAAATGGGGGATACTGCTATCAATGATAGGCATAGGCCTCTTCTTCGGAATTCTGCTTGATGAAGCAGGTTTCAAAGATGAACTCACCGGTGTAATGGTATTGGTGTTTGGCGGTCTTGGATTTATCATCTACTACTTTGTCGCAAGTTCAAAGATCAAAAAGGACGCATTGGTTCAGCAGAACTCAAGTCAGAATTAATAAGCTGATTGAGAATAGAATAAATTTATAAACTTCAAAGAAAATGAATATTAAAAACATAATAATAGCTGCAGTAATGGGTTCTATGCTTATAGGGTTCAACGGCTGCAGCCTGTTGAAGAAAAGAGTTGAAAAGAAGGAAAACGTAAAATATACTCTTAACGGGAACGGTAAAACTTCTATTCACATAGAAAATATCAACGGCAAAATAAATATTTCAAACAGCGGCGATACCACAGGCATAATAAGCATTGACGCCGAAGTGATAGCGGATGTTAAGCACGATGAGCAGGATAGAGCGATCGAGAACGTGAAGATCAAAATTGATACAACAACAAAAGAGATAAAAATTGAAACAGAGATCAATAACACATCAAGCGGAATGTTCAGGAAGAGCAACAACGCGGAAGTGAACTACACACTCAAAATACCCGCTAACATGAAGGTTCACACAGAAACCGTAAACGGATCTACTACCATCACCAGGATAAACAACGATGTAAGAGCGGAAACAGTAAACGGTAAAGTTAACATCTTCAACTGCCGGGGTATTATTGATGTTGACGGCGTAAATGGTTCTGTGTTATGTAATGTTGATTCATTGACCGCCGGAATAAGAATAAGTATTGTTAACGGAGATGTAAAAATAGGCGGGCTCAAGAATGTTGACGCAGATGTAAGCGCGTCAACAGTTCATGGCAGAGTTAAGTTCAAAGATCTTACTTTTACGGATATTAACTCAGAAAAACGTACGTTAAGCGGCATTCTTGGTAAAGGCGGCAGCACAATAAGGGTTGAAAGCACAAACGGCAGCATTTCGCTTGACGCAAGTAAGATACTTCCTAAGAAAGACGATTCAAATGAGTTCAAAATAGATTTTAATGATAATGATGGTCCTTCTATTGATGTAGAGAATTCTGATGACGATCAAAGTAAAGATTCCGGGCTGAAAACCGGGAATGATACACAAAGCCAGTTAAAAGGTAACACACCTATGGCACCAAAAAACGCTGATTCTACCAGGAAATAACGGTATCTAACAGTTAGTAAATAATAAGTTAAAACATTTTTGTTTATATTTAGTGAAAATAGAAAACCGGTGTCAAAAGAACAGGTAGAATCATGTATGAATGATCTGGAGCTTAACATAATCAGGAAGATCCAGGCCGGGAAGATCGATGAGTTTGAAGAGATCGTAACCAGGTACAAAGATAAAGCCATGACGCTGGCAATGAGAATACTGAAGAACTCTGAAGATGCAGAAGACGCGCTGCAGGAAGCTTTCATAAAGACATTCAGAGCAATCGCGGATAAACAGTTCGAAGAACGCTCAAAGTTTTCAACTTATTTCTACAGGATAGTTTATAATACTTCAATAGATTTTTACAAGAAACATAAAGCTAAAAATTTCAATCTTATTAACATTGATGATACACGCAGAAATGATGATGGCGAAGTAACCGATATCACGGCATTTGAAATGAAGATAGATACCGGTAATTACCAAATAAGCAGCATTTACCAGGCAGATAGAAGTACACTTGATAACCAGATGCAGGATGTAGTTAACGGGTTCCTTGAGGAAATTCCGGAAAAATACTCTACAATACTCACCCTGTTCTACATTAACGATCTTTCGCACGATGAAATAGCAGAAACCCTGAAGCTGCCTTTAGGGACTGTAAAAAACAGGATATTCCGGGCGAAAGATAAGCTGAAAGAAGTGTTAATGAAGAAGTATTCTGAAACTGAAATATTAGAGCTGATTTAATCAAAAGTTTAAAGCAGATTTTACAATGAGAGATAAAAATAAATTCATAGATGAAATAATAGATGCGAAGCTTCGCAAGAGTTCGCTCAAGCAGGCATCGGGTGATTTCACTTCGCACCTCATGAAACGCATTACCGCTGAAAACAAGGCGTTAATGGAAGAAAAGAAGAGTGACCGTGTTGTAAAATATATCATAGGCTCTTTCAGCTTCCTTATGCTGGCTTTCACTTTCGCGCTGGGTATAATATCTAAAACAGCCGCCGTGAATACAGAGGAATCCACCGGCGTAGCATTTGATACAATGCAGCGCTCAAACACATGGATTGAAACTGCGTTCTATTATGTACAGGGCTTCTTTGCTGAAGCGCTCTCGTTCTTTGGGGTTTCGCTGAGCTCAGGCTCAATAAACGTTATACTTGTTGTTGTACTTGTTGCTGTAGTTTATTTTGTGGGCGAGCGGCTGATAATTCGCGGAAAGATGAAACAGAGCATGCAGGTGAAGTAAAGTTGAATCACTTCAAAAGTCTGTATGACTTATGATCTAAAAGCTATCCAGTTAACTGGATAGCTTTTTTTGTGCCCTGAATGCCGGAATGATAGTTAACATCTCAAAAACAAAAAAGGCACCCGGTATCCGGATGCCTATAATTTGCGATCTTTGATCCTAAATCTGTAATCTATTTGATCTCCCATGTATTGCCTGCAAAAAGCAATTTTTCAAGGCTGCCTTTTCCAAGCTTTTCAATCGAGTCTGTTATCTGTTCTTCCATCTGTTCCTCGTACACCGGTTTTTGTACCTTGTATAATACACCGAATGGAACGGGGAAGTCTTCGAAATCACAAAGCTGCGCAACTATCATTGCCAGCTCTTTGGAAGTTTCATCATACACTATTACATCGTTTATCGAATGGACCCCATCGTTAATGTTAATAATTTCAGGTCTGAATCCGTTCAGCTTAATGCCTTTATCTTTCTTTGCGCCAAAAAGCAGAGGCTTGCCGTTTTCAACATATATGGTATGATCGGGCTTGGTATCCTTTTCTGTGTAGAGTTCATGCGCGCCGTCATTATAGATATTACAGTTCTGAAATATCTCAATGAACGCGGTTCCCTTATGTCCTTTGCCTTTAGCAATTATATCCTGCATATGTTTCGGGTCACGGTCCATAGTCCTTGCGACAAATGACCCGCCTGAACCTAATGCAAGAGTTAACGGATTGAAGGGCTCTTCAAGCGTTCCGAATGGTGAAGATTTGGTAACTTTCCCGTGTTCAGAAGTAGGTGAATACTGTCCTTTGGTTAAACCGTATATTTTGTTGTTGAACATCATTATTACCAAATCAAGGTTTCTTCTTAAAGTGTGTATAAAGTGATTACCGCCTATACTTAACAGGTCGCCGTCTCCGGAAGTGACCCATACATCAAGATCGGGTCTGGCCATTTTTAGCCCTGAAGCTATTGATGAAGCTCTTCCGTGAATTCCGTGGAAACCGTAAGTATCCATGTAATAGGGGAAACGGCTTGAGCATCCTATTCCCGCGACAAACACGGTTTTTTCTTTGGGCAAATTGAAGGAAGGCATAACACGCTGCACCTGTGCGAGGATTGAATAGTCTCCGCAGCCCGGACACCATCTTACGTCCTGGTCAGAGGCGAAATCTTTGGCTGTTAATTTGGGCTTCGCCGCAGCTTCAATTGTTCCGTTTGTGGTTGTTTCTGTTTCCATATTATTTTTCAGTTAACAATTCAATAACTTTTTTCTCAAGTTCACTGGCTTTAAAAGGCAGGCCCTGAACTTTGTTAAATCCAATTACATCTTTAAGGTAGTTTGCTCTCAGCAGCATGCTTAACTGCCCGAGATTCAGTTCAGGTACAAGTACTTTCCTGAACCTGTTGAGTATATCACCAAGATTCCTTGGCATTGGGTTAAGATATTTAAGGTGTACCCTTGATACTTTGTACCCCTTTGCGAGAAGTCTTTCACGTGCTGATGTGATTGAGCCGTAAGTGCTTCCCCAGCCGATAATAAGAAGCTCACCCTCCTGGTCGCCTTCAACTTCTGCCAGCGGTATATGATTTTCTATATTTTTAACTTTTTCAGCTCTCAGCTTCACCATGAATTCATGGTTTGCAGTATCGTAACTGACATTTCCGGTTATGTGCTGTTTTTCAAGTCCGCCTATCCTGTGCTCCATGCCCGGAGTTCCGGGTTTTACCCATGGACGGGCGAGGAATTCATCTCTCATATACGGGAAATATCCCTCTTTCTCTGTTCTGAATTCGCCTTCAATGATTGGCAGTTCAGTTTCATGCGGAATCCTCCACGGCTCCGCGCCGTTTGCCAGGTAGCCGTCAGAGAGGAATATTACCGGTGTCATGAATTTGCATGCTATCCTTGCAGCTTCAAACATCATCATAAAGCAATCAGCAGGTGATGATGCCGCGACAACCGGAACAGGGCATTCGCCGTTTCTGCCGAGTATCGCCTGGAACAGGTCAGCCTGTTCGGTTTTAGTAGGCAGACCCGTTGAAGGACCGCCTCTTTGTATATTCGCAATAACCAAAGGCAGTTCGACCATTACCGCAAGTCCAATGGCTTCCTGTTTAAGTGCCATACCCGGTCCGCTTGTGCTTGTGAAAGCAAGCGATCCGCCAAAGGCCGCTCCGATAGAGGCGCATATTGCAGCGATCTCATCTTCGGCCTGGAATGTTTTCACTCCGAAGTTCTTGAAGCTTGAAAGATCGTGAAGTATATCGCTGGCGGGAGTAATAGGATATGACCCCAGGAAGAGCGGCAAACCGCTTTTAAGCGATGCTGCCAGAATTCCAAGTGCCGCGGCATGATTGCCTGTAATATTTCTGTAAATGCCTTTAGGAAGTTTAGCCGGTGCTACTTTGTACCTGGTTGTAAATATCTCGGCAGTTTCTCCGAAATAATAGCCTGCTTTCAGAGCTTTTATATTTGCTTCAGCTATTACCGGGGTTTTGCTGAATTTACTTTCAAGCCAGTGCATGGTAATATCCAGAGGCCTGTCATACAACCAGTATGTGATACCAAGAGCGTAGAAATTTTTGCACCGGTTGGCGTCTTTGGCGGTTAAACCAAGCTCCTGGACGGCGTTATTGGTAGCTCTTGTTATGGGAACTTTGATCAGTTTGTATCCGGCTAGTGTATCATCTTCAAGGGGATTGGATTTGTATCCGGCCAGGTTAAGATTTTTTTCTATGAATGCATCTTCGTTGGCAATAATAGTACCGTGAGGTTTAAGATCTTTTAAATTGACCTTTAACGCTGCCGGGTTCATTGCAACAAGTACATCAGGTTCATCGCCGGGTGAATATACATCCTGGCTGGAAAACTGTATCTGAAATCCGCTTACACCGAATAAAGTACCTGCCGGGGCTCTTATTTCCGCAGGATAGTCAGGGAAAGTGCTTAGGTCGTTGCCAAAAAAAGCTGATGTTTCTGTGAATCTTGATCCGACGATCTGCATTCCGTCGCCGGAATCACCCGCGAACCTTACGGTTGCGCTTTTCAAAACCTCAACGGTTTTTTCCATTATTTATTTTTGCTCCTAAAGAAACGATTGAGCTGTGAATCGCAGCCCGGATCGTGTAAACCGGGCTTGTAATACATTTTTAAGCTTCACGAAGCTTTACGCTCTACAAAGCCTTACGCTTCACAAAGCTTTAAGCTTCGTCTTTTACAACTGAAACGTTTATTTGCGCCATAACGTTTCCTGCAAGCTTTATATCAACGGTTCGTGAACCTATTTCTTTGATAGGCTCCTCCAGCAATATGTTTCTTTTATCTATAGTGTAACCTTTATGAATAAGTGCTTCTGCAATGGTACCATTGGTTACGGAACCGAAAAGCTTAATTTCATCGGCTGCTTTTGCTTTTATTTCAAGCTGAACGCCTGAGAGTTCGCCGGCAAGTTTCTGCGATTCGGCGATCACTTTTTCAAGTTTCTTTGCCTGCTGCTTTTTTATCTCGTCCAGGACCTTCATGTTGCTGGCATTTGCTTTCATAGCAACACCGTTCGGGATAAGGTAATTCATCGCAAAGCCGTCTTTTACGTTAACTACTTCACCGGTTTTACCTAAATTGTCGTGATCTTGTTTTAGTATTATTTTCATTTGATATTTATCAGAAAAAATGCAGACATCAGCTTCGATGCCTGCTTGAGTTTATAAATTCTTAACTGGTTGGCGCGGATGAGTCGCCAAGAAGAGCAGTATCCTCAGGGGATAAATGCTTTTCGAATGAATCGTCTTCAAAAGTTGTAGGTTCATCATGGTGATCTCCATGACCCGAACCCTTTTTATTCAAAAATTGAATTCTTCTGGCTTTAATTTCAACAATGGTTTTACTGTCGCCTTTTTCGGTCTTAAATGTCCTTGACTGCAATTCACCTTCGACCAAACACGCATTGCCTTTTTTGAGTTTATCTCTGCAGCTTTCGGCAAGTTTATTCCATGCAACAATTCCAACGTAGCAAACATCTTCCTGCCATTCATCTTTGCTGTCTCGGTATCTTCTGTTTGAAGCTACTGAAAAATTAACTACCGGTGTGCCGTTTGTTGTCTGTCTGAATATAGGGTCCTTGGTAAGGTTCCCTGCAATTATTACCGAATTTAGTTCGGGCATCTTTAAATCAGCCATTTGTTCCTCCGATGGTTTCGGTTAAATGTTAATTGTTGACTAAACTTGTTTATTCAGTGGTCTTAGCTTCTGCAACCGTGTCTGCTTCGGCTGACTGCTGCTGCTGTAACTGCTGCGCTGCAGCTTCCCTTTCCTTCATGATCTGCTCTTTTTTGATGAGGTAAGCGTTACGTTCATCAAGTGTCTTTTTATCGAAAGAAACCGTTAAAAATCTGAGGATATCATCATCCAGGTGGTATGCTCTTTCAAGCTTAGCAATTACGGATGGATCTGCTGTAAATTCTATGGATACATAGGAACCAGTGGGTTTCTTTTTTATGGGATACGCAAGTTTCCTTCTGCCCCATTTTTCGGTTTTTAATACTTCTCCTTCATTTTTTTTGAAGAAGGCCGCATATTTGTTGACAATCGCATCAACTCTTTCGTCTTCTAAGATCGAGTCAACTATAAAAGTCGTTTCGTAATACTTGTGTGCTTTTGTGCTCATTAAATTATGTTAAATTTTAGCTACTAATATAGGTTTTTGTCATGTAATTTTCAAGGCAGGAAAATAAGGGGAATTTTACAGTTTTTTATGGATTTACCGCTATTTTTTCACGTTGTAAAGCCCGGCAAAACCAGGATCCGAACTAATGTCAAAGCAAATTCTGCGTTTTTCTGGTTTCGTAGTCAGATTCTCGCCGGATTGCATCCCTGTCTGCATTTGCAGAAACTGTGCCTGCCTTAGGCATGGTTGACGCATGCATTGGCACAGTCAATGCACACCATGAAAAGCGGTATAATACCCATAGCCGAACCCTTTCCCAAAGGGACTCTCCAACGAAGTCCTTCAGACCTAAGGAGAAGGTTGAAATTAAAGAACAATTACGTAAATTAATTATAAGAGATAGTTTATGCAAATAAAAAAGCAGAGCTTTTTAGGCTCTGCTTTTTTGTTAAGAAGTCATTTAGATAACAAATATAGGTCTTTAACATTTTCTATTTTATATATATCAACACGAGCAGTATCATCTTCCCATATTTGCGTTCCGTGTTTATAATAAAAAGATATTGTTCTAGCCTTCATAATGACAGGTGTATTAAGTTTATATAAATTAAAACTATATGATTCATCAATCTCTAATTTAGTATGTTGTTTTAAAGTATCTAAATTAAATGCTTTATCAGATATTGCGTATTTATATGAACCAGTTTTTTGATCTTTTAATTCAAACAATACATAATTTGAAAAAGAAATTCTATCGATACTCAAAATTAGAAAATCTTCTTCAATATCTTTCGTAGAACCAATACAACCTATAAAGATAATACTCAAATAAAGATTTATAGATAACTTAAATAAGTTTTTATTAAACATTTTAATTATTTTTTTTCAGTTTATTAAAAATCATATATTTTTTTGATTTTTTTCGAATCATCCTTTCTTTGCATATACATCGAATTGTTGTATGGACCAGTTTTTACTACATATTTATCTGGTAAAATAGAAAGTGTGAATTCATGAGAAGGAATATAACTTTCTCCATACTGTGTATTTGGATAAAAAGAACCACCATAATATGCTTCTACAGTCTCATGAGCAATGGATTTTGAAGCTTTTTCTTCAGCTAACCCAGCATATGTTTCTGTATGCTTTAAATTTATAAATTGTTGTGCATGAATTTTCCCGTCATTACTTATGAAGCTGCCATCGTAATTTCCTGCACCCAAAAATTGAGTACTACCATCTTGAGATTTATATGAATTCTCATCAGTAATAATTATATCCGTCACCACATCAGGATTTAGGATAGCTGTCAATATAAACCCTTCGTGGGGATTCAAGATATTTGAATTCAGTTTATCTACCGTTATATTACCTGCTTTGTCCATAGTTAAATTTAGATTTGGTGCAGATTCTTGAAGTAAGCTAAAATATTTATCTTTATTATCCTTGGAACCATGTGCTACTAAATCAGAAGGACTTAGACCATTACCATCTATTAATCTTAAAGGATTACATAAACTATAACAATATGAAGATACTTCTACATATTTATCAAACAATGGTTCAGTTTGTCCCCATCTACCAATTCTGCTATCATAATACCTTGCCCCAAAGTAATCATATCCGTCATTATCACCGAGCCCGCTTTCTTTATCGCGCTCCTTGCCGGCTCCGAAGGAGTGGCGTTGCCATAAACTGATATTTACCAATAAAGCTTATTGATGAGAAAGAACGGTTTTCTAATGGATACCCCCACTTCTACAGCTTCGCTGTATAAGTCAGGCACGCGTCATAATCATTTGCTGCTATTATGGAGTTGTTAGAATCAAGTACAACTCTAATAGTGCCTAAATGATCCTTTCCCGCAGGGACTCCCTCGGAGAAGGCAAATACGCCTATCATTATTTGCTTTTATTTCGCCAACCTGGTCATTGCCGAATAAATTCCATTGATCCAATGAGTTGCCGCTGTAAATTGCGATTTCTTTACCGCCGGTATGGTGAAAAGCGTTTCACTGTAAATTAATTATAAGTGTTAGTTTATGCAAATAAAAAAGCAGAGCTTTTGGTTCTGTTATATTACGTATTCCGAGTAATATAAGGCGTTAACCCCTATTTTCTTCATTTTATATTCTTAAATTTATCACGATTTTTGGAGTTAAATCAATTTTAAATGCACAATAGCAGAGCTATGATGCGTTAGCAGAAACATCAATAAAATTGGTGTTTTATGAATATTCAAGCCAGAGATTCCCGTTTGCACGGGATTTATAAAAATCCAAATGCCAAGAAAAGCCATAACAAAACCCGAAAAACCGGTTAAGAAAACTGCTTCAAAAGCCGGTAAAAAAAGTACAGTAAAACAAACAGGCTCCCGCCTGCAGAAGAACGATACTAAACAGGATCACATTGAAGTCAAAGGCGCGCGCGTAAATAATCTTAAGAATATTAGCGTTGATATTCCGCATAATAAATTTGTTGTTGTGACGGGCTTAAGCGGTTCAGGCAAAACATCCCTTGTGTTCGATACCATCTACGCCGAAGGCCAGCGCAGGTACATTGAAAGTATGTCATCTTACGCCAGGCAGTTCCTTGAGCGTATAAATAAACCCGATGTTGATTCCATAACCGGACTCGCTCCCTCAATGGCAATCGAGGTTAAAACCTCATCACGCAACCCAAGAAGCACAGTCGGCACATCAACCGAGATTTACGATTACCTGCGGTTGCTTTTCGCAAGAGCGGGAAAGACATACAGTCCCGTTAGCGGGAAAGAAGTACAGCGCGATACCATTGAAGGTATCCTGAAGTACATAAATTCTTTGCAAGATAGAATTAGACTGTATATATTATTTCCCGTGCATACGCACGAAAAGAAATCGGTTAAGCAGGAAATTGAAAACCTCATACAAAAAGGATTCATCAGAATATTCGACGGCAAAAAGATTATCGATCTTAACCAGGGATACGATGAAAAGAAACTGAAGCTGAGTGAGATCAAGGTTGTGGTCGATAGACTTGTGCTAAACAAATCCGATGAAGAGCAGATCCAGCGCATTGCCGGCTCCTTAGAGCAGGCGTACGTTGAAGGCGACGGGTATTTGTTTTTGATGACAGAAAGTAACCTCACCCCCCAGCCCCCTCTCCTAAAAGGAGAGGGGGAGAACATTCCCCTCGCAAATGGTGAATATGATATAACTCCATTCAATATGCACCTTGAAGCCGATGGCATAAGGTTCGAAGAACCTGAGCCGCTAATGTTCTCGTTCAATAATCCCATTGGCGCTTGCCCCAAATGCCAGGGCTTTGGTGAGACAATTGATATAGATGAGAATTTAATTGTACCTGATAGAAATAAATCGATCTTCCAGAATGCGATCCATCCGTTTTCGACCCCCAAACACAGCAAACATTTAAGCGATCTTATCTTTGAAGGCAAAAAAAATGATCTGCGCGTTCACGTTCCGTTCAAAGATCTTACCAAAGAAGAAGTTGAAAAGGTCTATAAAGGGATGGGCGAGTACATAGGCGTTAACAAATTTTTCAGGATGGTAGAGCGCGAAGCCGCCTATAAAATACACTACCGCGTACTGCTCAGCCGCTACCGCGCGTACACGAAGTGTACTGAGTGTGAAGGCTCAAGGCTTCGCAGGGAAGCGCTGTACGTAAAAGTAGCCGGTAAAACCATTAAGGATCTTGTGCAAAGTAACATCGAGGAGCTGTATTTTTTCTTTAATGATGTAAAGCTTGATAAGATGCAGGCTGAAATTGCGGGAAGAATACTTGAAGAAATAAAAAGCAGATTAAAATACCTTTATGAGGTAGGATTGGGCTATTTAACAATGGATAGGCTTACCAGTACGCTTTCCGGCGGGGAAAGCCAGAGGATAAATCTCGCAACTTCTCTCGGTTCTTCGCTTGTTGGCTCTATTTATGTGCTTGATGAGCCAAGCGTGGGTCTGCATCCCCGTGATAATGACAGGCTGATACGGATCCTGAAATCACTGCGTGATATCGGGAATTCCGTTATTGTTGTAGAACATGACCCGGATATGATAAATTCCAGCGACTATATGATAGATATCGGTCCAAAAGCGGGAGAGCTTGGCGGCGAAGTTGTTTATGCAGGCGATATTAAAGATATTGCAAAATCAAAGGAATCACTCACCGCAAAATACCTAACGGGTAAAATGAAAATAGATCTGCCTGCAAGAAGAAGGGCAGTGAACGGTCATGTAATTTCCATTCGCGGCGCATCTGAAAATAATTTAAAGGATCTGAATGTTGATATCCCGCTGGGAGTGTTTACCTGTATAACCGGCGTCAGCGGTTCGGGTAAATCAACCTTGATAAGCGATATACTTTACGGCGCGATAAAAAAACGGCTTGAAGGCATTTACAATGATAAGATAGGGCAGTACCGTGAAATTACGGGACACCAGCACATTAACGCAATTGAGCTGGTTGACCAAACGCCCATCGGGCGTTCGCCGCGCTCAAATCCGGTAACATACATGAAGATCTTCGATCTTATCAGGGATGTTTACGGCAATTTGCCGGCAAGCAAGCTGCGCGGATTTTCAGCGGGCAATTTTTCTTTCAATGTGCCCGGCGGAAGATGCGAAACCTGTGAAGGCTCGGGTGTGATAAAAATCGCCATGCAGTTCATGGCAGATATATATCTTGAGTGTGATGTTTGCAAAGGTAAGCGGTATAAAAGTGAAATACTTGAAGCTGAGTATAAAGGAAAAAATATAAGCGATGTGCTGCAGTTAAGTATTAATGAAGCGATCGCTTTCTTTAAGGAATTCCCGCGCATCACCGCGAAACTTAAAATACTTGATGAAGTGGGGCTTGGTTACTTAAGGCTCGGGCAATCTGCCACAACACTTTCCGGCGGCGAAGCGCAGAGAATAAAGCTGGCGTTCCACCTTTCATTCCAAACAGCGGGCGAAAAGACCCTGTTTATCTTTGATGAACCCACCACAGGTTTACACCTGTATGATATTTCAAAGCTGCTGAAGTGTTTTAATGAGCTTATAGCAAAAGGGAATTCAGTTGTAGTTGTTGAACATAATCTTGAGGTTATAAAGTGCGCAGATTATATAATTGATATCGGTCCAGATAGCGGGAACAAGGGCGGCGAAGTTGTTGCAAAAGGTACTCCCGAAGAAGTAGCCAAGAGTAAAAATTCCTTTACCGCAGGATTTTTGAAGAAGATGCTGAAGTGATTTACGTAAAGCAACTTACCGTGAAAAGTTATATTTTTTAAGCTCTTTTCACGCAAAGTTTTTACATAATTTATTGATATTTAATAAGTAAGGAAAATAGCGAAAAATTTCATATCCTGCGGGATTTTTAAAGATGAAGATGTAGTAAAGAATAACCATGAACAAGGGGCTGCAGCCACTTGGATAAACTTATAGCTTACTCAACCCCTCATGCAGAATGCTAACTTCATTCCTCAAAAAATTCACATCCTCATCAAGGAAATGTCTTGCCAGTTGACGGGCGCGTTTAACGGAATTCATATTTATTTCTGATGTAATTAGATCTTCATCGAAGAATTTGGCGACCTTATCAACCGTGCCGAACGGATCAACAATTTCGCTGCCGCCCCAGAAATTCACACCGTCTTCATATCCCACACGATTGCAGAACACCAGATATAATGAAAGCAGCCTTGCATACGCCTTATGCTGCTCGGAATTTACTTCGTAATTCTTGAGAATTTTACTTTTTGAATTCAGCGCAAGTCTTGTAGGCGATACCGCAATTCCAATTATCACTTTTGCGCCCTTTAGTGCCTGCAATAATGGTAATGAGATGTGCCACAAGTCCTCGCAGACCAATACACCCAGTTTGCCGAATTTTGTATCATGTACTTCAGCCTGCTTGCCGCGGGAAAAGTAGCGTATCTCTTCGAACATGCCGTAATCAGGCGGGTAAACTTTTTTATGCGTGAACTGCAGCTTGCCTGCTTCAAAGTAAAACGCGGAATTGAATATGCCGAAGTTATCATCTTCTTCAATTCCCCCGCATACAATTGAAATTTTCTTCGATCTCTGCCTGAGCGGCTCAAGCAGTTTGCTTGTGTATGGATTTAAAGCCAGCTCAAGATTCAGGTCCTTAACTGAATATCCCGTGAGCGATAGCTCAGGAAACACAACCATATCGGATCTTTTAGCGATGGCCCTATCAATATATTTTAAATGTAACTTGATATTTTTTTCAATATCACCAAGTACGGGTGATATCTGCGCGCACGATACTTTGAATTTCATATTATATTATTATATGTACAAATATACTTATACCCACAAATATACTTATATGTACTATGATTTGAAATAAATGTTCTTTAACCAAAGCCTGAAAACGGGGTCAACCAGCTCATACCTTGAATTAACAAGATGGATAATTTCTTTATTTATCAGCACAGTGCGTATCTTGGTAACATTTCCCGAGGTTCCCAGCCGGTACCTTTGAATAAGTTCTTTGGCATAAATATCTTTTCTTTCGCTTTCAATAAGCATTTTCAGGAAATTTATCTGCGTGTTGCTTAAGGACTCAGTATCTTTAATATACAAAGGCGCGTTCTGTTCTATAAGCTCAGTAAGTGATCTTTCGAATATTTCACTTGTAACCGCCTTATCAGTATTTATCCATACAATGTGCGCAAGCTGCTGCGTGTAGTACGGCTGACACTGTACTTCTTCTGTTATTTTTTTTGCTGTATCAGGTTCAATTTTTTTGCCGGTATTTTTGAACTGTGTTACAATATACTCTGTTAAGTAAGTACTATCTATTTTGCTTAAATACATAACATCACCAAACTTGTAGAACGGCATACTTTTGCGCTCAAAAAGTGTTGTCATCATGTGGGTTTGACTGCCGTATAAACAATACACCGTTTCCTGGTGTTTCTGCCACGAAGCGCGCAGCCTTTTCTGGAATAAAAGGGGCTGATCAAAATTAGCGATGTTCTGGAATTCATCAATGCATACGGCAATTTCAATTTTCTTTGCCCTGGCAATTTTTTCAGGCAGATTTAATATATCCTCAAAATCCTCGGCTTTATCACGCAGCTCAAACGTAATTTCAAAATCGTTTGTCATGTTTACCGGGAAAGATACCTTGGGCGATAGCCTCTTTAAATATGACATTGCCGTATCCATCCATTCCCTTGGCTTGGATGATGTTTCCTGTATGACCTTTTTGGCGAAGTAAGAATAGAACTGCGCTTCATCCCTGATGTTAAAAAGATCAATCATAACGGAATATTTGTTCTTTTCTTTTTTAAAGAGTGATGCCGACTTATTTACCAGCGAAGATTTACCCCACCTCCTTGGTGAAATAAGTATTGTGTTTACCTTATCATCAAAGTTGGCAACTAACCGTTTCATCTCAAACGCGCGGTTTGTAAAGTTGTTTCCCTTTGCTATTTTCCCGAATATGAATGGACTATTCATACGCAAATATAACAATAAAATATTAACATACCAAGTGGTATGATACCAGTTGGTATGTTACCAAATGGTATGTTGTTTAACATATTGTAATATAAAGCATTTACAGCGATTATTTTCCTGGTAAAAGGGTTATTTTTTAGCCCAAAAAACACGGATAATTCCTGAAATCTTAAGGTTGATCTTAAGCCACAACAGCAGTAAACCGCCGCCGAAATGTTTTTCAAAATATTTAACACAGTCGTCGTTCCATACTCTTATCATATTAGACCTGTCTTTTTTGATGCTAACGCCGTGTTCGTGTATTACAACCGCAGAGGGAAGGAGTCTTATCCCGGATCCTTCGTCATAAATCTTCTTGCATAGGTCAACGTCATTAAAGAACATCCTGAAGCGTTCATCCATATTATCAATTTTACGCAGCAGTTCAGCGCGGATCATAAAAGCCGCAGCCATAGGCTGCCGGATATCCTGTTCAGCAGAATAATCCATATACTTCGCTTTCCATGAGCCAAACAGTTTGGTTTTGGGAAATACATACGCAAGCAGGCTGAATTCACAGAACATACGCCAATAAGTAGGGAAGTTACGCACTGAATACTGAAGGCTGCCATCAGGATTCTTCATCAAAGGCGCGCATGCGCCGTAGGCAGGATTCGCTTCCAGAAAATCATACATAAACTTAATACTGCTATTGTTCAGTATGGTATCGGGATTCAGCAGTAAGATATATTTGCCATGTGATAATTTGATACCCTGGTTTACCGCTTTAGTGTAACCAAGGTTCCCTGAATTCTTAACGGCGTTAAGGGCCGGGAAACTGATTTTATTGACTACCTCAAAGGAATCATCAGAGGAATTATTATCAATAACGATCAATTCAATTTTCAGATCTCCGGCAGCCTCAATTACTGAATTTACGCACTTCACAATTTCATCAGCGCTGTTCCACGTTACTATTATTACAGAAATATCTTTCATTTGTGCACTAACTTAATCTAAAAAGTGAAATAATGAAATATCTAAATAGTGAAATAGGCAAATAATGAAATAGTGAAATAATGAAGTAGTGATATAGCCAATAAGTTGTCCTTGGTATTAAAATCGAAAAGATGCCAAAAAGTCACTATCTCGCTATGCCTCTATTTCACAATTTATTGAATTGTAACTATTTGCAATAATGAATAATTTACGGAAAATTAACATATTAATATGCCAAAGACAATAAAAAAGAAGAATATTTATACGGGCAAGTCACCCAAAAGTTTTAAGTTTAAGCACATTATCTACAAAAAGGAAGATTATAAGGCTACAATCACAATAAACAGGGCAAAGGTATTGAACTGCCTTGATCTAACCACAATACATGAACTCACGGCTGCGTTTAAGGATGCATCATGGGATGATAATATTGCGGTAATTATATTAACGGGAGCCGGTAAACAGGCGTTTTCAACGGGAGCTGATCTGAACGAACAGCAGGAATATTTCCTTGGGAATCCAAACGATTATTATAAATGGATGTATGAATTCATCCAGCTTCACGAAGTGATGCGCAATGTAGGCAAGCCAACTATTGCGAGGCTTAATGGTATAGTAGTTGGCGGCGGTAATGAGCTTAATATAAGCTGCGATCTTGCAATAGCCGCAGATCATATTTACATCAGGCAGGTTGGCGCTGCAAGAGGCAGCGTAGCTGCCGCGGGTGCTACCCAGTTCCTGCCTATAATGGTTGGCGATAGGCGCGCCCGTGAGATATTATTCCTATGCGAAGAAATTCCCGCCGCAAAGGCTTTGGAATGGGGACTCATTAACCAGGTTGTACCTTATGATAAACTGGATGCTGCGGTGGACCTGCTGGCAAAGAAGCTGTATAATAAGCTGCCGGAGTGCCTGAGATATACCAAACAGCAGCTTAACTTCTGGCGCGATCTTTCATGGCATACTACTATCGGTCACGCCCGCGACTGGCTTTCATTGCACAACCTCAGCGGTGAAGTTAAAGAAGGCATCAGCGCATTCAACCAAAAACGCGGTGTAAATTACAAAAAAGTACGCGCTCCAAAAAAATAATAAACTGCAGCAGTTTGTGTTTAAAATTATTTTTATCAGTTAAATATATATGATCTTCGTTTTATGGAAATAGGTCTGCTGCTTTCTTTTATCGGGCTTTTTCTTTCTGTAATGTTATCTCTGCTGGCATTCTACAGGAAGAGAAAGGAGCTCTACAATTACTATTCTGTAATATGGAAGAGTTCCCGCAAACTTTCACCCAAAGAAATACTGGGTGAAAGACCATGCGAAGATTTTTACATGAAGCGTAATGTGGATGAGCTCGTTCTGAATCGTATTGAATCTAAACAGAACATCCTGATTATCGGGCAGCCGTTAAGCGGCAAAACCCGGGCAGTTTACAATGCTTTCAAAAATGCCGCTAAAAAGTACTACGTCTTAATTCCGCGAAGCGTGCCGATGCCTGTATTTCAGATACCTACAGATTATTTCTTCAGAAAGAACAAAGTTATATTCATTGATGACCTTCAGCATTACATAGAAAAACAGGACAACTATCATTTACTGTTCAGGCAGGCACAATTGAAGAATCTGCCTATCATTGCCGCATGCCACTCAGGCAAGGAGTTTACCAAGGTAAAAAATAAGCTTACTGAACAGAACCTGAACATAGATATTCTTTTTGGCTCAGGGGTTGCAGAAGTTGAAAAGATTTCCGCAGATACCGGCAAGCAGGTCGCAGAAAAGCTTGGAATGAAGTGGGACAGCATAAAGTTCAACGGTACCATTGGCTCAATATTTATGAGGCTTAGCGAAATGGAAAGACGCTTTGATACCGGCGATATTATCGAAAAGACAATATTGCGCGTTTTGAGGAATCTTTATCTTTCCGGTATATACGATGATAACAACATTATGCGCACCGATTGGATCAAAAAAGCCGCGGCGCGGCATGAGCTTTCCGCAAAGGAGTTCGAATGGGCAGGCTGGCTGAAATCTCTGGAAGAGAAGGAATTCCTTAAAGTGCTGCCCGGCGCAAAAATATGGGCTGAAGATGCTTACCTGGAGCATGTTGTAAAGCCTGAAGCTGAGGCTCCGCTTCTTGATATATTTCACACTGCAATTGAAACATTTAAAGATGACCCGGAAGTACTTCAGTTGGTTGGTGAAACAATTTATGATTACGCCTTAGACGACCCGCAGTTCCTTGAATTCATGAACCTGGCAATTTCCGCGTTTAGTAGAGAGCTTGAACTGCTTAGCGGAACTGATAAGATAAATCAGCTGAAAAAAGTAAAGTACTCATTAGGGCAGGCTTACTTTAACCTTTCGCAATCACTTGATACACTTGAAAATTCCAGGCTTGCCATTACTTATTTCAACGAATTGCTGGTGCACGTCACCAGGGATGCTGACCCATATGAATACGCCAGAATTAAAATGAAACTCGGTGATGCTTACAGATTCCTCTCATTTGTAGATGATATCGGAACAAATTGCCGGAACGCTATTTCATCGTATAATGAGGCTCTTGAGATCTTTACGATCGAAACCAATCCTCTTGATCTTGCGATTACCTATAATAATCTTGGCAGCGCATGCGGATTGCTAGCGGAATCAGGCGACCCTGTTGAAAACTGCAAACGTTCTCTCGAGGCATTCAGCGAAGCGAGAAAGGTAAGAGATAAAACCGGATATCCGCCTAATGACGCGTTTACAAAGTTCAATACTGCAAATACATTTATGTATCTCTCCGGATTCGAAGAAAAGGAAAAGAATCTTCTTGAAGCCATAAAACTGTATAACGAATACCTTAATTCAGAGGCAATAAGGAAATCAGCCAGGAACAGGGGCGGTACTCTCAACAATATGGGTTACGCGTATATGCTTCTCGCGGGCGCCGTCAACAGGAAAGAAAATTTGCTTAAAGCTCTTGAGATCTTTGATGAAGCTCTCAAAATAAGGAATAAAGAGCAAATGCCGATTGATTACACCGAAACCATGTGTAACATTGGTGAAACATATAAATACTTAAGTGAAGTTGAAAATGAAGAAATGAATCTTTTGCGGGCAAAAGACGCTCTTGATGAAGCCTTAACCCTGCCGGAAATAGAAAAACACCCGATGACATATTCTACAATAAGATACACGCTGGGTTCCGTAATACTTGATCTTGCCGCGATTTCAGGCGGAAAGCGTGATGGTGTAAATATAGATAGCGGAATGAAACAGCTCACTGAAGCGGCAGACGCTGCCAAAGGTTACTCTGAAGCGCATTACACAATGATAGTTGAAGAGATAGAAAAAAGAAAAGCTCAACACGGCGGCTGAAAATCCTTTTCAGTTTTGCAGTGTCAATGATTCTAAACTACCGAGAGATGGATCTGACAGTTTTACTGACAATTTTGGGAATAATAGCCACCATCGCGGCACCCGCCGCGGGCTATATAATTAAGCTCCGGAAGGAATACAGGAATTATTACTCCGTCATATGGAAGAACAGTAAAAAACTCAGGTCAAAAGATCTTCTTGGCGAACGGCCTGTTGGTGATTACTATTATTCAAGAAGTATAGATAGCCAGATATTCCGCACACTTGAGCGCAGGCGAAACCTGCTGATTATTGCCCCGCCGCTGAGCGGTAAAACCCGCGCGGTTTATAACGGACTGAAAGAGCTTAAAGATCCCGTCAACGTTCTCGTTCCGCGAAGCGTCCCGATGCCGGCGTTTCTTTTCCCCAAAGATTTCCTGTTCTGGAAACCCAAAAGAATTTTCATAGATGATCTGCAGTATTACATTGAAAGGCAGGATAGTTTTCACCTCCTTTTCCGTGAAGCTAAAGAGCGCGGAATACCCATTGCCGCTACCTGCCACTCAGGAAGAGAATACAAAAAAGTGAAGAACAAGATGATCGAGCAGAACCTTGATATCGATATAATTTTCGGTGAAGATATTATTGAGCTTGAAAAGATATCCGCAGATGAAGGCAGAATGATCGCGGAAAAAATGGGATTAAAATGGGATACGGTCAAGTTCAACGGTACTATTGGTTCTATATTCATGCGGCTAAGCGAGATGGAAAGACGTTTTGATAATTGCGATAACATCGAAAAAACCATTCTACGCTCACTAAGGTATCTTTACAAAAGCGGGATCTATGAAGAGAACAGCATATTCAGGCTGGAGTGGATCAAAAAGGCGGCAACGCTTTTTGAGCTTGAAGGCAGAGATTTTGAATGGACAGGCTGGTTCAAAAACCTTGAGGATAAGGAGTTCACAAAAATTGCGCGCAGAAATAAGATATGGGCCGAAGACGCTTACCTTGAATTTGTTGTAAAACCCGAGGTGGAAATTCCACAGATCGAAATTTTTGAAAGTATGCTGAATGTTTTTTCTGATAACACGGAAGTATTGCAAATGATAGGTGAACGGGCTTATGATATTGGCATAATTGACCCGCAGATCGCGGACTATATGAAGATAGTAATTTCAGCTTTTGAAAAAGTACTTGCGCAGAGTGATATCAGTGTGAATAACCATGATTTCGTTAAAGCTCAAAACTACCTTGGGCAGGCATACTGGTCGCTTTCAAAAGTGAAAGATACCCTTGCTAACTGCGCCCGCTCCATAGAGTATTTTAAGGAAATTCTTAAAACCATAAGCATAGATACAAATCCTGTGGAATATGCCAGGATCAAGAACAGGATAGGAAACACTTATACTGCTTTCGCTGAGGTTGAATCCACCGAAGAGAACTGCTTGACGGCGATTGAAGCTTATAACGAGGCCCTGAAGGTCTTTAATGAGCAGAGGTATCCTCAGGATTTTGCGAGGACAAACAATAACCGCGGGGGAGCGTTCCTTATGCTCGCATCGGTAAAAGAAAGCTCAGGTAATTACAAAAAGGCAATTGAATCGTTCAGCAAGGCGCTTGGCGTTATTGTACCCTCTGAAAATCCGAAGCTGTTTGCTCTTACAAAAAACAATATTGCAAATACATATGCAAGTCTCTCTGAAACAGAAGAGCCTGAACGGAATCTGGTGCGTTCAATTGAAGCTTATAATGATGTCCTTGAAATTCAGTCCAAAGAAAAAGCGCCGCTTCAGTACGGGCTCACAAAAAATAATATCGGTAATGCATATTCAATGCTTGCGCTTATAAAAGATAAGAAGCCCAATATTGATAGAGCCATCAGCGCATTTGAGGAAGCCCTTGAAGTAAGGGATCCGCTGCAGGTGCCAATACAATATGCCAACACAATGTATAACCTTGGCGATGTTTATTTACTTAAGAGTGAAACTGAAAACTCACCTGAGGCTGTTTACCGCGCTATTGATGCTTTTGAGGAATCAATTAAGATCAGAACTGAAGATAAATATCCAATACAGTTCGCAGAAGTAAAATATGCTATGGGAAAAGCCTTTGTGATGCTGGCTGAGTTTGAAGATAAGACCGAGAATTATCATAAAGCCATAGCAGCTTTTGATGAGGCGTTAAAAGTATTCACAGAAGAAAAGTACCCCGCAAATTACAATCTCATACAGGAAGAAATTTCCAAAGCAAAGAAAATATTCTTTTGATTCTTTAGCTCATTTTTAGTGCTGACGTGCATTTAAAAGGCTTCACTCCGTAATTGGTCATGCCTGACTACGGGTCACTCAACGCAAACCGGCAGGAATCAAACTTCTTAGATATTTGTCATAATTCCGTTTGATAAGAGTCATTGGTACGGCTTGAGTTATATGTTATATTTGTTTAGCAGGTGAACTCTGCTTTTTTAGCTGCATAAACCTGCTCAACCATCTGAAAAGGAGGTATTAAGTTATGGAATATAACAAATTTGTTGACCTCAGCAAATCTTACCTTTTCTGCCAGCTGAAACGCAATGAGCTTACCAAAACCGAAGGATACCATCCGGGTATACTGCCTTTCATTACTATTTCCAGGGAAGCCGGCACGGGGGAATCCGCGATAACCGGAACGCTGCTTGAAGAGCTTAGCGGCAAACAATCAGCCATTGAATGCCCGTGGACCCTGTATGATAAGGACCTGGTTAAGAGAGTAGTAGATGATTACCATTTGACGAATGTGAACGGAGTTCTTCCGGAGGATAAGTTTTCTGATATACAAACTATGTTCGAAGAGCTTTTCGGCATTCACCCTACCAAGCGCGAAATGGCGCACAATTTAAGTAAATCGATCCTGAAACTCGCTGACATGGGAAATGTGATCATTGTTGGCAGGGGCGCATTTTATATCACAAGGCACCACCGGAACGGGCTGCATATAAGGCTGATAGGCTCTTTGCAGAAGCGGGTTAAACATATGGTAGATGAATATTCGCTTTCGCTTAAACAGGCGGAGGAATATATCCGTAAAGAAGACAGCAAACGTCATGATTATGTGAAGAAACTTTTTGGAGTTGACCTTAATGACCCGCATTTTTACGACCTCGTGATAAATACTGATAGAGTCATACCCCAGGAAATAGTTGCGTTAATAGCTGACCATACTGAATTATTAAGGGAAAAGCTTGCCTTGCGGTATAATACAGAAGAACTTACCGCAGTATAACAGCTGCAAGGATTTGAGCAAATTAACCGGTTTGTATCCTTTTTGAGGATATAGATCGGTTTTTTTATGATTTATATCATTTTTACTATTGACCCATATCATTTTTAAACACCTGTAAAACGGATAAATTTGTATAATAGGTAAAGTGTTTGTTTTACATTCCTACAACTAAAATGAAACGGAGAATTAAAGATGTCAGATAAAAAAGCGGATCTTGCAGGTCCGGGTATCAGTACTTATCCCGAAGTATCAAAAATACTTCCTGAAAATTATTCTTCAATACTCAACAAAAAGGATACACAAAAAGCAATTTACGCTGTAAAAAGTTACATAGAACAAAACCTGAACAAAGAACTGAACCTGATGATGGTTCAGGTGCCATTGATAGTTGATAAAGAAAGCGGTGTGAATGATAATCTTGACCGCGACGGCTCGAGAACACCGGTTGAATTCCCATGCGGACTTGGACTCCCCAAACGAATGGAAGCTCAGGTTGTACAGGCAGCTACCAAGTGGAAAAGGATCGCTTTAAGACAATTCGGGCTTGAACCGGGTGAAGGTATAAACACTGATATGCGCGCTGTAAGGAAAGATTATTTTCTGGATCATGACCACTCAAGTTATGTTGACCAGTGGGATTGGGAAAGAGTTATAACGGCAAAAGACCGCAATCTTGATTTCCTGAAAATGATAGTTAAGAAAATATGGAAGGTTTTTGTTGGAGCTGAAAAACATGTACAGGAAATGTTCCCGCAGCTCAAAGATCCGAGATTCCCCAATTTACCTGAGGAACTTGTATTCCTGCATGCAGAAGAAATTCTTGAAATGTTCCCGGATCTGCCGAGGAAACAGAGAGAAACTCAGATTCTTCAGAAGTATCCGGCAGTATTCATAATAGGTATTGGCTGGGTATTAAAAGATGGCTACCCGCATGAAATGCGCGCAGCTGATTATGATGACTGGGTAACGCCGACAACCGGCAAGAATGGTGAAGAATATCACGGAATAAATGGAGATATACTTGTATGGAATCATTTGACCAAACGCAGACATGAACTTTCATCTATGGGAATCAGGGTTAACGCAGAAACACTTCGCGAGCAGCTGAAACTCTCAGGACAACTTGATCTTGTTTCAACTCCGTACCACAGCGCCGTACTGCATGACGAAGTGCCGCTTAGTATCGGCGGCGGAATAGGACAATCAAGGCTGCAGATGCTGCTGCTCAGGAAAGCTCACTTAGGCGAAGTAAGTGTTACTATATGGCCGAAAGCATTGAAAGATATATGCGCTGAAAAGAATATTCATGTGTTAGAATAAATAGCTTTGTAAAGTTTTTATTCAAGAGGCGTCTCAACAAGACGCCTCTTTTTTTTATCATACACCCCATCCAGCAAAGCCGGACACCACTTCCCCAGAAGGGAATTATGTTTGATTAAATTTTCGTTCACCGGAATATATCCCTGCGTACTGTAATTGTTTATATTAAAAGCGTATATTTGTAAGAATAAATTTAAACCACATTTTACATGAAAAATACTCTGCAGGAAATAAAAGATAAGTTAACACTTGAAAACGCTATAAATGAAGATAAGAAAAGGGAACTCCTGGCTCTTCTTGAAGAACTTGAAGGAGAAATGGGGATTGCCGGCTCAGGTGATGAGATGAGAAATATTTCCTCACAGGTAAAACGTTCAACCGAAGAAGTTATTAAGGAAGAAAAAGATCCTGATCTTATTGAGAAAGTATTGGGGGATCTCAAAGATTCAGTAACTGAATTCGAAGTGAGCCACCCAAAGTTATTTGAGAAAGTTAATAATATTTCGGCAATGCTGGCCAGTATGGGTATTTAAATTAAAAAACCCCGCTTAAAAAGCGGGGTTTTGAATTCACCTGATAACTATAGAATGTTATTTTACAAGTATCATCTTCTTTGTGCTTACAAAATTGCCTGCGGTCAATTTATAGAAATAAATTCCGCTTGCGAGATCTGAAGCGTTAAAATCAAATTTATATGAACCTGCTTTAAGCTCGCCGTTCACAAGCACGCCTGCGCTTCTGCCTGCCATATCGAATACTTCAAGCTTAACATTTGAGCCGCCGGCCAAACCGAAACTTATAGTTGTGTTCGGGTTGAACGGGTTGGGATAATTCTGTTTAAGCTCAAACTCTGCGGGAATTTCGTTGGAGTTAATGCTGATCCCAACAGGATCCGGCGTAACAGCTGCTACATAAGCCTGCATTGTACCTGTTTTATCATCATACCAGAACGGGAATATTTTTCCGTTGCCTGATGAAATTCCGATGTAATCTCCGCCGTATGTACCCAAGCCTGCTTCGCCTTTCACTTTCCATGCATGATCGCTGACCTTTATATCTGCCCAGGTAGTTCCGCCATCAACAGAGCGTGACATATATGTTTCACATGAGTCACCCACTGAAGGATAATTCCTGTTATCATAATAGCAGATGTTTACTCCGCCGTTTTCATCAACCCTGATAGCAGGGAAAAACTGCACTTTACCGTTGTTCATTGCATCCTGGTTAACCCTGATGCCCGATGACCATGTGACGCCGCCATCTGTTGACCTGTGAAGAACAACATCAGCATCTGTGCCTGCCGGAGCCAGGTTCTTTTCGCTGGCTACTACGTATATCCAGCCATCACGGGGACCGCCGCTTCTATCAACTGCTATTCTGGGGAAACCGATAACTCTGAAGTTCCAGCTGTTGAATGTTGTTGCCCTTATTCCGTTCATATCATAGGCGTTCTCTGTTACTGTCCAGGATGTTCCGCCGGATGTTGAACGGGCAAATCCAAGATAATCTTCTGTGAACGGTGATGATGATGTTGGAGCTGCCCAGCAAACGTAAACCTGTCCCGTGGGTCCGATGGCAATATCAACACCCTGTGAGTAATGACCGCCCGGAGGTGAGTTTACCTGCATAACGCCTGTCCACGATACACCGCTGTTTGTGGTGTAACCAATCATAATAGGAGGAGCTCCCAATGCGAAATTGCTCCATACGCAGTAACTTCTGCCGTAATATGTACTTGTTGGCGCATCATCAGATGCGGCAAAATTTTTATCAACGCTGCCTGATTGTATCGTTATTCTGCTTGACCAGCTTGTACCCATATTGGTTGAATACGCCGCAACCATTCCCGGATTATCTAACGTTGTAAATATTATTACACCGTTCTTATCAATTGTCGGTCCCGGGTCACTTGAATTCTGTGTAAATGGTGAAAGCAGGTTGTTGCCTGTCCATGTCGTACCCCCGTCAGTTGTCCAGTATCCACCCTGACCGTAAACTCCGCCCGCGGTAGTATTGGCTCCGCCAAACATGATATTCTGATTGGTAGGATGCCTTACCAGCACAATTTCATCCTGCTGCGCGTTTGATGTAGGTAATACCCTTATACTTGGCCCAACTGTGATCAACATATTATCAAATGTGTAAACCTGTGTGGATTTGTTTGTGTTTTGCCATGAATAATTTTCAGAAGGGAGTTTTGTATAACTGCCTGTGACAGGCTTTCTGGTTGAAGACCATTTTTCCTGGGCTGATAAATTCACCACAGAAAAAATAATTACAAGGAAAACTGCAAAAAATTTCATTTGTGTTTAGTTTAGTTTTTGAAAAATATAGCGAAAATTAATGATTTATTAGGTGTTTAGCAATAACAGTTTTTTATCAAAAACTAACGGGAAAATGGTAATAAAATTTGAATTTCAGGTCAAAATTATCCTTTTTAAGCAGTGCCGAAACACAATGATAAAATAATGTGTTTTTATTATAAAAGGGCTGTTATATTAAACTATATTTAAGGGAGATCCTGAAATGAAAAACACAAAACTCAAACCGGTAAAAGATACAAAATTGACAGGCTATCCTGCATATCCTGAAAGCGAGGATATCTATAAGAAAGATATTGAAACTGAACTTGATCCTGAGAAACTTGCTGAAATACCTGTGAAAACTGAATCTGGCACAGAAGAAGAATCACTGAAGCAAAAGGGGACATCCCCCGATAACGGACTTGATGTACCCGGGGCGGAGCTGGATGATGAAGCCGAGGAAACAGGGAATGAAGATGAAGAGAACAATTATTATAGCCTGGGCGGGGATTCTAACACTGCCATTGAAGAAGATAACTAAGTATTATTTTAACAAAAGAAGTTATCGGCTAAACAAAAATAGCCCGGATAAAACCGGGCTATTTTTATAACAATGGTCTATCTGCTATTTTGTTAATACCATTTTTTTGGTCTCAGTATATTCATTCGCCGTAATTCTGTAGAAGTAGATTCCGCTGCTCAGGCGGTCTGCGCTGTAAACAACTGTGTACGATCCCGGGGAAATCATCATGTTGTTCGCAATGATATCAACTTCTCTGCCCGCGATGTCATAAATCTTGATAGATACAATTGAGCTTACGGGAATTGAGAAATTAATATTTGTTGCCGGGTTAAACGGATTGGGATAGTTCTGTGAAAGTGAATAATTAACCGGTGTTTCTGTTGAAACCGGTTCAATCCCGACCGTGCTGAGTGAAGATGATATCCCGCCATTGTTCCTGGTTGCCCACATTCTGCTGCCAATGGCAGCTTTCTGAATGTGTGTATAGGTTCCTGCGGGCGCGGTATAATCAGTGGTGAATGTTGCGCCGTTATCGGTAGTTCTGTAAATAGAATTCGCCTGCCTTACAAACCAATATGCCGCTGCGGAACCTGTTATACCGCTTATATTCCCGGAACCCGGACCTGTGACTGATGTCCAGTTAACACCGCTGTTATTTGTCATAAGCAGCTGTGTGCCTCCTGTCATACCGGAAGTTATTGAGTTGAACCATAATGCATAACTGTTTGCCTGCGATGTTGACTGAACTACCCAGGTGCCGGCCAAGCCGCTTAAGGGAGTGTAATATACACGGCTGTTGTTTGTGCCAAACCATATGTTTGTTGCGGTAACATACATTGCGTTATTCCACCCGGCTTCTGAGCCTGCCTGCTGGAGATACATTCCTGTGGAATCCCAGTTAACACCACCGTTTGTTGTGCGCCATAAAGACCACCTTCCGCCTACGGGATCACCATATATTACACCGTTTGCTGCGGTAGTCATCCATATTGAATTTAAAAATCCGCCTGCCTGGGAAAATACCTGAACCCATGTCAAACCGCCGTTCGTAGTTCTGTAAACATAGGCAGTGGTGTTTGAGCCCGTTACAAGCGCCGTTGTGGAATCTGAAGCAAAGATGTTGTACAGGTCCAGCGTGTTTGGAATTCCCGTTCCCGTTGCGTTTATCCATTCCGTACCGCCGTTGTTGGTTCTTAATACCCTGCCGGCGTTACCGCATACCCACGCAATGTTATCATTAACACCTGAAACACTGTTTAAAGATGTTGCTACGCCCGATGACTGTTCCATCCATTGAGACCGGAGAGTAAGGGGTCCCGAGAGTAAAAACAATGTTAACAGATAATAGAATATTTTGTTCATGATATATCCTTTCTTAATTTTTGGTTTTATTACTTTACATGTTATGTATCAATAATTATGCCAAAAACTAAATCAATGATATTACAGACTCTGATATTTAGATACCGTTAATATTGTATGAAAGGGATGACAAATGTGACAAAAAAAATCCCGCTTAATTGCAGGATTTTTTTTTGAATATTCTTGCTGTCAATTAATCTTCTCATCCTTTGGATTAATTGTGGGCTGGAAGCCAAAGCCGCCCTGCGGCGGCGCGCCTACAATTGTGATCTCACCAAACTGATTCTCGAATTTATCTACATTATCCTTTAAAGCACCCAGTAGCATCTTTGCATGCTGCGGTGTCATTATTATTCTCGCGCTGATCTTTGATTTTGGTATTCCGGGCAGCACGCGGGTGAAATCAATAATAAATTCAGCGGGGGAGTGTGATATTATAGCCAGGTTTGAATATATTCCTTCAGCCTCTTTTTCACCTATTTCTATATTGATCTGCTGTTGTAAGTTATTATTTTCTTCGTTTGACATGATGTGGTTTTTATATTAAAAAAGCCCTTAAATGGGCTTTTTGTGGCTCCGAAGGTAGGACTTGAACCTACGACCCTCTGATTAACAGTCAGATGCTCTAACCAACTGAGCTACTTCGGAATGTAAATTTTGAAGAATACAAATATATTTAAACTATAAAATAAAATCAATGAAAATCGTGTTATTTTAGGCTAATATTCATTTTAGGAGGTTAAGAACAACTTATGCATGAAGAGGAAACAAAAATTACCCGCAAATGTAACTATTGATTTAAGAAATTGAAAAATTGTTACTTGAGAAACATTATTTAACTATCAATAACGGCGAGATCTATTTTGCACTTCTACGGTAAAATACCATTTTCACGGTGCAAAAAATTGTGATTTCTAAGCGAATTGTAAATTTTTCACCATTATAGACTGGCTTATTTTAGGGATGAAGGTAAGGATTCCGGTAAGGTTTTGAAGTAACTTTGTATCAATAGAAACAAAACAAATAAAACACGAACAATATAAACAAGATGAGAAGGCACTTTGAAAATAACATTTAAAACTGAGTACCGGGGGTATAATTACCCGAAAGTTTAGAAAGTTTTCTTCCCTTATTGTAAAAATCCCCTTGTAAGATTGTACGTAATTATTAACCCGGACGCTCTGTAAAGAAAGGATACAAATTGAATAAATTACCCTGTACGAAAGTTGAAATGAGATGTAACCATTCACAGGATATGATATGGATCTTTATAGACGGCAAGGTTTGCGCCAACATCAACTGCGAAAAATATTTTGAGGACGTAATTGAATCTCAGGACACGGAAGTTTTTAGCCAAACTCAAAATTTCAAAAATCATACTGAAAATTACAAAAGAAGAACATTGATATAGCCGCAAATTAAACAAATATGTTTATGCTTCAACTCCCCCATGAATGACCCGTCCAATGACGGGTCGTTCAATTTCTAAAGCCCGCAATTTTACTGAATATGAAAGAAAACAAATTGAAAGTTATCATTATTGAAGATGAAGGTATATTTGCGCTGGATATGAAATGTAAACTTATTGAGTGGGGATTTGATGTAACATATATTGAAGATAACTACTATGATGCAATAGATAGAATAAACCAGAAGATCCCCGACCTGGCCATTACAGATATAAACATCAAAGGCATAATAGATGGCATTGAAGCAGCAAAATACCTGCGTTATACCTGTAACGTTCCTTCGTTGTTCATTTCTTCAAGGAATGACAGCGAGACGTTTGAAAGAATATCCGGGCTCAAACCCATAGGCTTCTTATCAAAGCCCCTGAATGATGAGTTGTTTTACGACATCATGCAGCAATTCAAAGATTCCGGAAGTTATCACAGGAAAAGTTGAGTAGAGGATTAATACATCGGGAGGTTTATCATTAATAATTCTTAAAGTACAAATTGATCATTCCAAATCCGGCAAAGGCGATGTTTGCAAGCCATGCTGTGAGCAGAGGATCAAGATCGCCGTTGTAGCCAAAGGATTGCGAGATCTTTATGAACCCGAGATATATAAAGCTCACCAAAATGCTTATGCCGAATTGCAGCGCAAGTCCGCGGCGGCGCTTCGTGCCGGTCGAAATTGAAATACCGAAGATTACTATTATCAGGCTCGCGAAAGAAAACGATATCTTTGAATAAAAATCCACCATCTGCCGGTCAGTATCCTGCCCGCCTTTTTTCAAACTCACAATAAATTCTTCAAGCTCTCCATAATTCATTTCATCAGGTTTTAACTGCCTGCGTGTAATTTGGTGCGGCACAAGGTTCAGTTTGTTGAGTCCCGTAATTTCACCAACCGGAATTTCAGCGTAATTCGTTAAAACTTCTACGCTGTCAGTAAAATCACGCTCCGCCGCATTATACATAACCCATTTGCCGCCATCCCATTTCATTTGTTCTGAATCAACACGCTTAATAAGTTTTGTTAATGTATCGGGGTTATAAAGCTGGATAGATACCCTTAATGCTGTCATATCGGTTTCACGGAATTGATCTATCAGCACCAGCTGGTTTTTGGAATCCTGGAAGTAAAGCTTATTTAAGCCCACAGTAATTTTGTTTTTACCAAGGTAATTGCGTTCTATAAAGAATTTCTGTTTGTTGGCCTCGGGTACAACCCAATTATTGAAGTAAAGCGATATTGATGTAACCAGCATTCCCATCGCAAGGAAAGGCATCATAAATCTAACCAGGCTTATTCCCGCATTCTTAACGGCAACGGTTTCGTTGTAGTTAACCATTCTGCCTGCCGTAAAAAGCGTTGCCAGCAGCACGGCAATTGGCGTTATCAGCCTGATTATCTCAGGGATGAAATACAAATAATAATTCAATATCATCCCGAAATTCAGTTTGTTATCTATGAACTTATCCAGATTTTCGAAAAGGTCAACCAGTATAAAAATGAGTATAAAACACAAAAGGGCAAACAGGAAATTTTTTACAAACTGAAAAATTATATATCTGTCAATTTGTTTTATCAACCTGTTTGCCCGGTTTAAACTGCTTTAAAAAAAATTATTTCTTTTTTGTGGTCTTGCCTGTGGTTTTAGGCTTATCTAAATATATATTCGCGGCAAGATAGATAGTACCCCAGTTGATCTGCTTCTGTTTGCTTATAACTTGTCTCCTTAATCCATTCAAAACGGGACCATAAATGGCCGAGAAAAATGTACCTTCTTCATCGTTTAATGATCCATTTGTTTTACCCCATACTATTGCATCAGGTATTCCACTATTGGTATTTTTGAGAAGCAAATTACCCAGATCGTATTTAACACCTAATGCCAAGCCGAATTGTTTAGAAATTTGGAATTCAACTCCCGCATCAAAATTTACACCAATTCTAAAATCAGAAAAGCTTGTATTTACGCTATCTAAATTGTTTTCAGTGCTTGTCAATTTCCCATTGAATAAGTTAAAAGACATGTTTGCGCCGAAATATGGACTCACTTTTTTGGTAAAAGCGGTTGGAGCTAACTCAAAACCAAGACCAAATGAAAATGAGTTAAATGTGTATGAATAATTGATCGGTGAAGGGACTGTATCAATTTGACCTCCTATTAACTGTACCGGTATACCAATCATTCCACTCTTGGTTGGCTCAAAAGTATTGAACGTATTAAAGGCGGCAAATAGTACTCCCCTTGTTACAGAATATTTGTCAAAATTAAACTTTGCTTTTCCGAAAAATGTAAGGCCAGTTTTCATTGCATAGTTGTTGGTCATAAAGGATGTATCTATAGTTAACATTGAATATCCGTTGAGCATTTCATTTGCGTAATAGGTGCCTTTTGATGTATTCCCAAAAGGTTCTACTATACCTATACCGACCTGCAGAATAGTCTTATCAAACTGTGAATAAGATACAGATGTAAAAAGTAAAACAAGCAATAAGTATTTCAGTAATTTCATATTGTTTTATTTATTTATTGTGAATTTTATCTTCCAAAGTAGAATGAAAGGCCGCCGTACAAATGCAGGTACTGAATGTTCTTGGCAGGGTATGTTGCCCCGTTGTTTTCGTGTTCTGCATCTCCAAGGTTATATTGAGTTCCAAAATCCGGTTCATAAGATTTACCCACCAGGTTTGCAAACGCGTACTTTCCGCCCAGCACAATGCCGATGTTGTTGTGAACAACAATATCCAGTCCCGCTGCAAGCTGCAGTCCAATCCTCATAGTGGAATTCATTGAAAAGTCTTTTGTTTCCGTGGGATATATAATGGTCAGTTTCCCGCCAATTACGTTCAGCATTGCTTCAGCACCAATAAACGGATTTAACTTTGATTTTTTGGTGGCAAAATTATACTCCGCTCCCAGAACAATTGCAAGATGGCTTTGTGTCAGCGAAATATCAGCCGCCCCGGTATTATCGTCGTAAATCTTGCTGTTGCTGAATACGTCAAATCCTATACCTCCTGTTATCTGAACAGGACTTTTCCGCTTAACAGGGAATTTTACATATATACCGTAATTTATACCCGACTTCATGAAATATGTATTGGTATCCGGATTTCCGTTGCCTGTCCATGTATCAAAGGTGTTCCCGAATTCACCTTTAAGGTCTCCCATTGGAATAGAATACCCGCCATAGAACTGTACCGTACCGGTTGGCTGTGAAAGAGCCTTTTCACCCAAAAATACAAACGTAATTACTAATGCCGCGAGTATATATTTCATTTATCTTGCTGTTCTATTGTTTTTTTACTGAATATGATGTTTCGAGGTTCCGCTAATTACAAATATTTACAAAGTTACTCGTAAAAATTTTAAAAAAATATCTAAAAAGAATCCATCTAATCCATAAAAAAAGCTTATTTCATTATACTAATATATTGAAATAAGCTCTTAAAAACTGAAAAAAATTGTAAAATTTCTACTTCAGAGGGCGCCCAAAATAGAACGAAACTCCCGCGTAAAATTGCAGGTAGTTCAGAGTTTTTGCGGGATTACTGCTGTTTTCCTCGTCATTTAAGCCCAACTCCCTGAAACTGCTGGTTCCTGTTTCTTCGTCATCGGTCAATGTATTTACCGTAGTATTCTGGATCTCTGTTTTTTTGCCGATGAGGTTTGTCAACGCGTACTTTACACCAATAACAGCGCCAATACTGCTGTTCAATTTGATATCAACACCGCCATTGGCTATTACTCCAATGCGCGATTCACTCTTACGCTGAATGGTGAAAGTAGAATCACCGGAGGCTTCTATCTTTCCGCTGTAGAAATTCATTGCCAGATCCAGCCCAATAAACGGATTGAATTTCTTTTTTGGGAAGAAACCGTATTCCGCGCCGGCGGAAATGGTGAATATATTAACTTTGTTCTTGTAAGTTAGTGTGGCGTTTGTTCGCTGGTAATCTTTTGATCCTGAAAAAGAATTGTAATTGAAGCCGGCGGTAATTCTCGCTTTGCCCAGTGTATCAACAGCATACTTGCCTATAGCGCCTATATTGAATCCGCCTGATGTTAACAGCGTGCCGGATTTATCGAAGTTAAGCAGGTTTGTTCCCATAGTATCCGGGTAGCTGCCCTTCAGATCAGCGACAGGCATAGTGTAGCCGCCAAAAACCGTTAAATTAAGCTTAGTTTGAGATGTCAAAGATGCGGAACAGATCAGAAACAGGGCTGATAATAAAAGTATTCTGGATTTCATTGTATCAAATTTGGTTACAAATGTGTTCGTTGCTTAATAAAGTTAATAAATTAAATCAGATTTTACAATTGTATTATTGAATATTATTAAACAAAAAGCGGCAGGTATGTAAAGATACCTCAGCCGCCTTAATAAATTATTGTGATACAGTACTATCAGTACCGGGGTTTTTTCTGCTGGTTAAAATAAAATGTTACACCAAGGTATAACTGAAAGTACATGATATTTTTGGCTTTCAATGACCCGTTTTCTTTATCATTCAGGTTATACTCGCCTGCTGATGATGTAGCGATATACTCTTTGCCTATCAGGTTTGCAAAGTGATACTTTGCGCCGAAAACCGCGCCTATGCTTTTGTTGAATGCGACATCAACGCCGCCGCCAACAGCAAGCCCGAAGCGGGATGCTGATTTGAGGTTTGTTGTTGTTGTACCCGGATCGTTGTGATC
Organism: Ignavibacteria bacterium UBA2360; assembly: GCA_002344125.1. GTDB lineage: Bacteria > Bacteroidota > Ignavibacteria > Tepidaquicellales > OLB5 > OLB5. The sequence continues at coordinate 328,819 of DDTQ01000012.1, forward strand.
GGCGGTGGTAGGTATTGTTACGGTTTCTTCTGATTTCCCGCTTAAGAAATTTCCGGTCAGGTCTAACCCTACAAACGGCGCGGTTTTTTCGCGGGGAGTAAATGAATACTCCGCGCCAAGATTGGCGGAAATAATACCCATAGTTGTGTGTAAACGCACATCGTTGGTATGAGAATATGTCTCTTCGCCTGAAAACTTGTTATAGCTTCCGCCAAATGTCACTCTTACTCTGCCCTTTTTATCCAGCGCGTACTTTCCGCTCAAGCCTAAATTATATCCTGTTTTCACGAAGTAGGATTCGCCCAGCTCGCTGTTAACGGAATCAATGGTGCCTTTTAGCGGGGGAAGGGGAAGGTTGTAACCGCCGGTTACGGCTATTACAAGCCGCGGCTGAGCCGCTATACTGCCTGTTAACGTTAATATTGCTGCGAGCAGCGTAAATAATACTTTTTTCATTTGGTTTTTCCCGGATTTATTTATTTGGTTCTTTCATTAAAGATCATTCAATGCAAAATGAAACTGTTTACCCTTCGCTCAATTTATAACCCGCATTTACAATTGCGGCTTTAAGCTGTTCAAGTGTTACTTTTTTATCATCGTATTTAACTGTCACTATCTTTTTAACGTGATCGGCCTTTACTGATTTAACTCCGTCAAGCTTCTGCAGTTCGGTATTCAGTGTCTCTTCGCAGCCTGAGCAGTGCATACCGTATGTTGGTATAACCGTTGTTTTTAGTTTTCCGGTTTCAGCATTGCCCGCAAAGAGTGTAATTGCTCCAAAAAAGGCTAATAATATAGTTATTGTTTTCATAGTACTGCAAAAATCCTTAAAATTTAAATAATAAAAAAGGGAGTCTGTTAGGACTCCCTTCTGAAACTAAATTCAGGTTTACTTATTTTTTCATTTTCTTTGGTTCATTGAAGAAGAATGAAACACCTGCATACATCTGTATGTATGAGATATTCTTTGCACTAACAGTTGCGCCATTCATTGTATGTTCTTTATCATCCAAAGCAAATTCTGTGGATCCTAAACCTGTAGAATCGTAAGCTTTACCGAGTAAGTTTGCCAAATGATATTTAACACCCACAATTGCGCCTACAGATTTACCCAATTTGAAGTCAAGACCGCCACCAACGGCAACACCAAATCTTGAAGCTGATTTAAGTGTTCTTTTAGTTGTAGTTCCAAAGGATGTTGCTTCAGCATCTCCACTAAAGAAATGACCGGTAAATTCAGCACCTAAGAATGGCTGTGTTTTTCCTTTTGGCATAAAATTATATTCTACACCAAGTCCAAAATTAAAAGCGTTTAGTTTGCCTTTAACATTTGTAACACCTAATGCTGTTGATGAATCCGCGCTGTTTGAAAACATCTGGTAACCTAAACCTAATGTAATACCAACATTTCTTTTTTTACCAAGATAGTATTTAGCGTCTGCTCCAAAACCAAAACCCTGCTTCATCATGTATGTATTTGAATCAGCTGCTGTATTTAAATCACCTTTTAAATCAGGTAACGGAAGGTTATAACCACCGGTTACGTGAACTTTGATCTGAGGTTGTGAAAAAGTAGTACTGTTATTTAAACTTAAAAAAGCTGCTAATATTACAAATAATGCAACTAATTTTTTCAATTTATTATTCTCCTTTAAATATTTATAAATGTGATACGATTCAGATTTTCATTAATATGTTATTTCGGTAATTACAGATAAACAACTATTTTAGTGTCTCTTTGGCCCGGCAAGCCTTTTTAAGCCATTTTCTCCTATTTTAATTTCTATATCTGTAACCGATAACGTAAATATAAACAAGTTTTAGTTCATATTGTTCCCTAAAATTTGTATACAATTGTAAATATAGCTATAAATTACCTGATTTTCAAGTACTTAAGCCTCATCGAATTAAGAAGTACTGTTACAACATCGCTTAGTGCCATTATCATCGAAGCCATTACGGGGGTCACTGATATGCCAATTCCCACAAATACGCCCGCGGCAACCGGTATTGCCGCGGCATTGTAGAAGAATGCCCAGAAGATGTTCTGTTTAATGACTGTTATGGTTTTTCGGGAAATCTTGAATAATGCGAGTATGTTTTCAAGATCTCCTTTTACAAGTATTACATCCGCTGATTGTATCGCAATATCCTGACCGGTGCCAATAGCAATTCCCAGGTCGCTTTTCGATAGGGCAGGGGCGTCGTTGATTCCATCGCCTATCATTGCCACCCTGGCGCCCTTTTTCTGAAGCTCGCTAACATACTCCTGTTTTTTATCAGGCAGCACCTGCGCTTTATACTCAGTAATTCCCAGTTCACCGGCAATTTCACCTGCAGTTACGCCGCTATCACCGGTTATCATTGCAATATTGTAGCTTTCATGCTTTAATTTGCTTATTATATCCGCCGCATTATCTTTCACGCGGTCACTCAGTTCTATTTCACCTATTAAAATATCATTTTCGTAAAGGTATATATTCTGCGATGATGATCTATCTGAAACCGCAAGCTTGGCCGCTTGCTTCATGTTCGCCCCGCCGATCATGTAGCTCTTTCCGCCTATAGTACCGGTAACCCCGATCCCTGATGTCATCCGGAAATCACTTACCTGCAGCATATCAACATTATTGCTGCGGTATTCAGCCGTAATTGCTTTGGCTATGGGATGTTCACTGAAATTTTCAATTGATGCCGCGATCTTAAGCACTTCATTTTCGGTATGCTGCCCGTAAGCGATTATTTTCTTTACATCAAATTTGCCGTACGTCAATGTGCCGGTTTTATCAAACAGGATAGTATCTATTCTGTTAACGTTTTCAATAGCCTCAGCGTTATTAAAAAGTATCTTATGCTCCGCCGCCTTTCCCACGCCTAAAACAATCGCTATTGGCGTAGCCAGGCCCAATGCGCAGGGGCAGGCAATTATCAGCACGGCAACAGCTTTTAACAGCGAGAAACTCAGGGTTTCGCCAATGTAGCTGAACCAAACGAAGAACGTTACAATTGAAATTACAATAACTATTGGCACAAATATCTCCGAGACCCTGTCAGCAATTCTCTGAATTTTAGGTTTGGAGCGCTGCGCATCTTTTACCATTAAGATAATTTTGGAAAGCAGTGAATCGCTAACAGCCTTTTCCGTTTTTATCTTTAAGTAGCTGTTCTGGTTCAGCGTTCCGCCAAGGACTTTATCGCCTGTTTTTTTATCAAGAGGCAGTGATTCACCCGTCATCATAGATTCATCTATACTCGATATACCTTCAGTTATCACGCCGTCAACAGGTATTCGTTCGCCCGGTTTTACCAGTACTATATCACCGACCTTTACTTTTCTGACGGGAATCTCCAGCTCAGAGCCGTTTCTTAATACAACTGCGCGTTTAGCCTGAAGCTCGGTAAGTGCTTTGATTGCGTAGTGTGTTCTGTTCTTCAGGTTGAATTCCAGGTAATTACCAAGGAGAATGAAAGTAATTATCATAGCGGCAGATTCAAAGTAAACCGTATGATGATGCTCCCCTGAAATTTCAGGGAAGATAAGTATAACTATGCTGTAGAAATAAGCTGAAAGAGTGCCGATAGCAATAAGGGAATCCATGCCCGCTGAGCGCGCCCGAATATCAGCCAAAAATCCTTTCATGAATTTTGCGCCGCACCAGAAAACCACTACTGTCGATAGCGGCAGCGAGATCCAGTTTGCCGCATCCATGGAAATAAATGAAAGGAATTCCAGGTGATCCTTCATTCCCAGAATGACTATAATAACCGAAAGGAATATAGAAGTATATATTTTTTTACGGAAAGCCGATCTTGCTTTAATTTTTTCTTCCTCGGCGGCTGAATCTTCTTCATCAACATGCTGCTCAATTGCTTTATAGCCCAGTTTATCTATTTCATCTTTTATAATGGAAAGTTCCGGGCCCCCTTCCAGCACAGCGAAGCTGGCAGTTTCACTGCCGAGATCTACCTTCGCGCTGTGAATCCCTTCAAGCTTGTTTAACCTTCGCTCTATTTTCATTGCGCATGAAGGGCAATCCATGCCTTCTATATCAAGCTCGAATTTCTTAATTTCTTTTTCTAAAGTACCTGTTTCTTCGTTTGTCAAATCCTCTGATCTTTATTTTCTGTGAACCACCTGGCTTGAGCCCTGTTTATTGGGCAGCAGTATTATTTCCGCTATTACAACGTTTTTGGGTCTGCTTGCTGCGTAAATTACCGCATCCGCAATATCCTTTGCACTGAGCGCTTCTATACCGGTATAAACACTTTTGGCTTTATTAACATTTCCGCGGAAGCGCACTATGCTGAACTCGGTTTCCGCCAGACCCGGGTCTATGGTTGTTACTCTTATATCTGTATCAACTAGGTCAAGTCTCATTCCTTTGGTGATGGCGTCCACGGCATGCTTTGTTGCGCAGTAAACATTTCCTTTGGGGTAAACTTCGTGGCCGGCAATGGAGCCTATATTGATAATATGTCCGCTGTTGTTTTTTACCATAGCGGGAATAACCGCTCTTGATACGTATAACAATCCTTTAATATTAGTATCTATCATTTCTTCCCAGTCCTGCAAACTCGCTTCGTGTAGTTTATCAAGTCCGCGGCTTAAACCCGCGTTGTTAACAAGGATGTCAATATCTTTCCATGCCGCAGGTAATTTTTTTACCGCAAGCGCTACTGCTGTTTTTTTTCTAACGTCAAGCGGCAAAACGAGTACCGCTGTTTTATACTTCTTTTTGAGAAACGCGGCAAGTTCATTGAGTTTTTCTTTTCTTCTTGCGGCAATTATCAGCCGCGCGCCTTTTTGCGCAAAAGAAATTGCGGTTTCTTTGCCAAAACCGCTTGTTGCCCCGGTTATGAATACAACTTTATTTTTTAAACTGGTCATATGCAAAAATACTCAATTATATATTCAATTTTTATTCAATATGCTTTCTTTTCATTAGTATGCCGGGTACAGCTTTGGGAAATAATATTCCAATACAGTGGCAGGAAACGCAATTTTCAGTTCACCTTTCGGTGAATCAGAATTCAGTAAACCCTTATCAAGCAGTCTCCGCAATTCTCTTCTGCCGGTTCGCTCGGGCATTCCTGTGATCTCCGGAATGCTGCCTCTTTTGATAGTACCTTTCAATATGGTTTCTTTTAATATCAGGAATGATTCGGAATTAAGCGTACCATCACTTTCAACATATCTTTTTATTCTGTCAAAGAGTTTGCTGAATTCAAAAAGTGAAGACATAAATTTGATCTGGTCTGCTATTGTTTCGCTGAAATAGAAACAAAATTCAGCGAGTCTTCTTTCAGAAAGCACTCCTCTTCCGTCGGTATCATGCAGCCTTTTCTCATCGGCATTTGCAAGTCTGCTGTAGTACAAATTCCTGTCACGGGCAAAACCACGCGATAATGACCATAGATCCCTGCTGTTTATACCCGCCTTTATCAGATAGGCATGTGTGAAGAGTCTTGCCGTTCTGCCATTGCCGTCTGCAAATGGATGTATATATGCAAGCCTGTGGTGTGATGCTCCCGCGGCTGTGATCTTTTCAAGGCTGCCAAATTTTTCAGTCTTGTAAGACTTGCAGAAATAGTTCATTGATCCTTCTATATCGCTATGGTCAATAGCCAAATGGTTTCCTACGTAGACATTGAATTTCCTGAACTCTCCCGGTTCAATGTTAATTTTTGCTCCTCCGGGCCCTGTTACATTTCTGAATTCATCCGGGATAATCGTGTAAAATTCACGGTGTATCCATTTTAGAAATTCGATTGTACAAATATCAAAATCCGCATTGTTCAGCAGCAGTTCTTCTATTTTCTTCTGAACTTCAATGTGGGCAACATGTTCAAATTCCAGATTTCGTTTAACAGGATTTTTTGAAAATTCATTTTCAAGTGCTTTATCTATTTCAGCCGGTGTTGTATTGTTCCCTTCAATTAAGTTAGAATAGTAACTGTTCATTTTGGTTACAAGAAGTGCTATTGACTTAATTGTTTCCGGATGAAAATTAAACGCAATGGATTCTGCCAGTTTTACTGCTTCAATATTCTTCTCGTTTAGTTCCCTGAGTCTGCCTTCCGGCATCACCGGCGTTATTTCTACAGTGTTATTAGTCATTTCCTTTTACTTTATCTTTGCAAGATAATTAAAAGTAGCACAAAATGTAAGTCATTTGGCCGATATTTTGGCCGATATTTTTGGTAAGAATGAGCTAAAAATGCATATAATGATGATATTGCAGGTAATTTTGGCCGATATTTTGGCCGATCTTTTAAGCGCTGTAAAACAACATATCGCAGATTGAATATGAAACAGATTTTATATATATTAGCAAAGTTAAAACGGCAATCCTATGACTTTTATCATCAATTTCTATGAGCAGTATCATTAGATGAAGTTTTATCAACTGTTATATTTACAATATTAAAAATGAATTTCCGGAGGTTATTCTATTGGAACAAATGATGATATCAGAATTAAGCAGGCAAAAAGAACTGCTTAAAGAAAAGATACGCAGAAATACCGGTCTTGAATACAGCAAGATCGACAGCATTCTGGGTGATGTTGATATTTGTCTTGGTTCCATGATGAAACTGCTGAAAGACGGAAAAAGCGCGCATGAAAAATTCTTCTCAGATATCATTCTGAATTCAATTGACGCAATTATCGGGCTTGATAACAATTACAGGGTTTTCCTGTGGAATAAAGGCGCCGAAGCAATGTTCGGTTATAAAAAAGAAGAGGTTATGGGCAGGGAATTTGATTTCCTGATACCTGAAATTCTTTTGAGCAAGGGCGAAAAGAAATTTCTCATTGATGAAGTGAACAGAAACGGTTTCCTTGCCAACTATGAAAGCGAAAGATTGAAAAAGAACGGTGAAACTATTAATGTAAGTATTTCACGGTTTGCAATTTATGATGAAAACAACATTAGCTCAATAGGCTCCGTGGGGATCCTTCGCGATATTACCACAGTAAAAAAACTTCAGAAGGAATTACGTGAAAAGGAAAATCTTGCCCTTATCGGCGAGGTTGTTTCCAGTATTGCGCACAGCCTTTCCAACCCGCTTAACATAATTTCAGGGAATGCTGACTATCTTCTGCTGAACAGAAAACCGGGAGAAGCGGATCACGAAGAGCTTAAGACAATTGTAGATGAAACGACCCGCATAACCAAATCATTAAGGGGTCTGCTGAATTTTTCGAGGCCTTTAAACGCAGAAAAGGCCAAAACCCAAATTAATGAACTTGCCGAAGAAGTGATTTCCAAAACCAGGTTCATCATAGGGAATAAAAATATTGTCATCAAACGGCAATTTGATAAAAACCTGCCGGTTATACCGGTTGATAGAGCGCAGATAGAAGAAGTAATAACAAATCTGGTGGTAAACGCCATTCAGGCGTTTACGGCAAACGGTGAAATTATTCTGAAAACCCGCGCGGGAAGTTCTGATATTTTCATAGAAGTTTCAGATAACGGGCCGGGTATTCCAAAAGAGCTCCAGGAAAAAATATTCAGACCCTTTTACTCATCAAAGGGATACGGCAAGGGCACGGGGCTTGGGCTTTCGATAGTTAAAAGAATAGTTAGCGAACATGACGGGTCAGTTAAATTACGCTCTCAAACCGGAAAAGGAACAACCTTTACTATCAGGTTACCTGTAAAATAAAGTTTCGATTTAAATAACTCCTGTATAACGCCAAAAGCCACCAATTGAAATTGATGGCTTTTGTATTTGCCGGTTAAACAGTATTTATTTTATTAAGATCATTTTTTTAGTAGTTATCAGTCCGCCAATGCTGATCTTTGTAAAATAAACTCCGCTATTTACCGGGGATCCGGAATTTGTGACCGCATTCCATATGAATGTATGATCTCCGGAATTCATTGTTCTGTTTGCAAGTGTATATATCTCACTGCCCGAAACGTCATAGATCTGTATGTTTACTTCTGTTTTTTTTGCAAGGCTGATATCAATGTTTGTTGAAGGATTAAACGGGTTTGGATAATTTTCACTTATCTTAAAATCTGCAGGAGAAATATTAGGTTCTATACCAACTGTACTTCTGACAATTATTCTCTTGCTAATAGCATGATTCCATGCATCGCCTCCTGTATTACTCTGCGAGTTTCCGGCTAATCCAACCGCCCATAGAGTATCCGTTCCGCCGGTACCCGGAGCAGTATAACTGAAGAAAACTGTTACCGACCCGTTAGTCATAGTTATATTATCATTGTGTGTTAGTTCACCATTTGCAATATGCAGTCCTGGAGTAACTACACCCAAAACTCCCAGTCTGGTCGCAACATCTAGCCCCATACCTGTTTTTCCGGCATTGGAAACTGTTAGGCTGAATTGCTGGGTTTGCCCGGTGTTAACTGTATCGGGTCCGGCGATTGTTACTGTTACACCGGTATTAACTGAACCGTGACATGAACAACCTGATGTGCTGGTTTTTAAAGTCCTGCCTGTTCTTCCATCAATATTACCAAACAAAATAACTGATGACGCGAAGAAAATAATTATCAATGCCGTGAAGAATTTTTTACTGAGTATTACATTTTTCATTGTGATACACCCCTTCAATTAAGTTTATTATTTAGTTGTAGTACCACTAATATCCACTACAAAATTAATACAAAGATCTGCTGATTAATATGATTTGATACAGTGAAAATCACTGAAAAATATGATTTTCCTCCCCAATTGTCTTAAAGTACCGAATTAAGAAAAAGCATAACATCATAACCTGAAAGAATCCATTTAGTATTATACAGAAATCAAAACCCCCGCATTTCTGCGGGGGTTTTTTTGATTCATCTGGGTTTTTATCTCAATTAACTATTTCTCAATAAACCAGATGCAAATAATAAGAGCCTGTATTATTTCATAAGTGTTATTTAAGCAATATCATTTTTTTCACATCGCTGTAGCTGCCGGCAACTATTCTGTAGAAATATACGCCGCTGGCAATCTTTGCGTTCATTTCATTTGTTCCGTTCCAGTCAACCTCATATTTTCCTGCTGTGAATTTATCTCTCGCAAGCACCTTAACAACTCTTCCGGTTATATCAAATACAGCTATAGTTACATCGGTTTCCTTTGGCAGCGAAAACTTGAATTTCGTTGTCGGGTTGAACGGGTTTGGATAGTTCTGTGTAAGCTCGAACTTTTGGGGCACTTCATAAGAAACATTTACTATTCCTACTATTGCGTTTCTTGAAGCTACAAGTGCATCAATTACATATTTGGCATTATGCATACCAAATTCACTGCCATCTCTTATAGAAAGATAGTTTATGTAAGCTTTTTTCATGTTAAGATGGTTCGGATTCAATGTATCAGCACCGAGTAACTGCCATGCGACTGAATCAACTCCATATGGAGGCAAAGCCATTGCCAGCCTTGTTAAGCTGCCTTTGGTTTCCATTATCCATGATTCTGTGGTTCCGTCGCCGTCATAATCTGCGTCTGCTATAAACTGGTCAAACCTGGTTTTTCCAAAATGGCATGTCTGGCACGCTTTCAAATGATCATAGTTTGTTTCTTCATTATGCAGGTAAAGCGCATGTCCGCCAACTTTATCTTTATTTGCCGATGCCGTATCCGTGGGTGCCATATGACAGGTTACGCATGCATTCTGCAGAAATGTAAAATGCTGTGTTGATCTGTATGGTGCGCCGCCGAATGTTGCCAGGTTCTGTCCTAAATAAATATCAGCCTGTGAGTTATGGTGCGGGCCCCAGTTTCCGCTGGTTATCTTTGTATTAACATATGTCATCGTATTTCTTCTGGATTTATGGCAATCCATACATGTTGCGCCGCTTCCTACGTTGGTATAATGATAGCCGTTTGCAAGCGTATCGCTGCCGGCCGGTCTGTTCCTTAAACTTGCATTATTGGTGTTGCCGTGCGGGTCATGGCAGGTTGCGCATGTTACCATTTCATGGCTTGCAACGGTTTTACCGTTGGTGTTGGTTCCTATTCCTTTTGTGAAATTAACATAACCCTGTCCATCATGACATCTGATACAGTTATCCAGGTTATTCGTTCCGTTGTTGTTCTGCGCAAATGAACTGCTCCATATAACTTTTGAGTGTCTTGCGTTCTTCCATTGTGCAAATTCAGGTCCAAGATGCGGTGAATCGTGGCACTTTCCGCAATTACCTTCATCAACTGATTTCATTATCATATTGGTATCACCGCCGCCGAATACATGTTCATTTCCGGGGCCATGGCAGCTTTCGCAGCCGACATTTGCAAATGCAACAAGTGAGGGGAAGCGGTTCTTTAATGAATCCCAGTTAGCCGGTTTTGGCGGAGCGTAGTTTGTCCAGTTCCAGCCTAATTCTGTTGCTTTATCATCAAAACCGTTATTGTTGGTTATGTTAAAATGATTGTATCCTAATGTGTGAACCCTGAACTGCTCAATTCCGTATGATGTCGGGCCGGCTGTTATTTTTGATTTAAACGTTGTGGCGTGTTTAGAAACTTTCCATCTGTCAAATATCGCAGTGAACTGCGGTGTTGTTCCGTGACAACTCATACAGTTTGGAAATACTGCAGGCACATTATCAAATCCGCCGGTTCCCACAAATGTTGAACCGTAAATGGTTACGGTGGTATCTTTTGAGCCGGATGAAGTTGTAACAGATACCTGAACCTGGTATGTACCTGATAGATCCGCTTTGAATTTCTGCCATGTAGGTAATCCTGTTATTCCGGCAAGAGTTGCTGTTGATCCTCCCGGTTTAACAAGCATTGTCCAGGTTGCGCTTTGGATAGATGTGGTATCTCCAAAATTCCACGCTCTTAAATAAACATAAGTGCCCCTGGCTACCGTTCTTAGCCCGGTTGCTACAGTAGAATCTGCTGTGAATGCTGAATTTGTTGCCAGCATCTGCGGTGTGATATATTCGGTTACTATTTTAACCCTGGGTGCGCTGATAAGTATTCCTGTGCAAAAGAGTACAAACAGTATAAAAGTACCTGTCCGTTTCATTGTGATTCCTCCTAAATTGTTGGTGTTTAACATTTTCTTTTTCAAACTCATTGACTATTATATACTCAATTTGCGTGCCAAAAAAAGTGCCTATAAACACCTCATTTTATAGATGTTTTGAATTGGGTGGGGCTAAATTACACACAGTATGCCAAATTGTGCTGAAATTGCGGTTATTTATGATGAACATCAACTGTTTATATGACTTTTATCATAATATTGTATGATAAACATATTTATATTTGTATACGAAGATCAATAAAATTTACAAATATCAATTTGCCACCCGAAGATATAAAAATACTTGTTGTTGATGATGAAGAGAATTCCACAATACTCCTCAAAAAAGTGCTGGAAAAGAAAGGCTTCAATGCCATTACTCAAAATGATTCCAAAGCTGCGCTTGAATTGATAGCCAATGAGGATTTTGATATTATCATTTCAGATCTGCAAATGCCTGATGTAAGCGGCATAGATCTGCTGAAAGCCAAAAAAGAAGATACACTTTTTATAATGATCACAGGCTTCGGATCTATTGATTCCGCCGTGGAAGCAATGAAACTTGGCGCGTATGATTACATAAGTAAACCCTTTAACCTCGAAGAGTTCATACTGAAATTTGATAAGGCCGTGGATAATATCGCGCTGAATGCGCAAGTAGCCAACCTGCGCTCGCAGGTTGATGAAACTTCATCGTTCAGCAGTATAATAGGGAAGAGCCGGAAGATGCTGCACGTGTTTGATATGATAAAAAATGTTTCGCGTACCGATGCCAACGTTTTCATCGAAGGCGCAAGCGGAACGGGGAAAGAGCTTGTTGCCAAGGCAATACATTACAACAGCAGCAGGGCCAACGGACCCTTTATAGCTGTAAACTGCAGCGCCATTCCTGATAATCTGCTTGAAAGCGAACTCTTCGGTCATACTAAAGGCGCATACACGGGCGCGATTGAAGCGCAAAAAGGAGTGTTTGAACTTGCACATGGCGGCACATTGCTGCTGGATGAAATTGCTGAAATGCCTTATAACCTGCAATCAAAGCTGCTTAGAGTAATTGAAACCTGGGAAATTAAACCCCTTGGCAGCGATAAGGTGAAGAAGATTGATGTAAGATTACTCAGCGCAACTAACCGTACTATCAAAGAAATGATAGATGAAAAAAAGTTCCGTGAAGATCTTTTTTACAGGATTGCCACAGTTACAATTTCATTGCCGCCGCTGAATGAGAGAAAGGATGATATACCGCTGCTTGCGGATCATTTCATAAAGAAGATATCAGCTAAAATGAAACGCAATGTTTCCCTGAAAGGTGATGCCATTGAGGCGCTGACGCGCCATCAGTGGAAGGGGAATGTCAGGGAGCTTGAAAGCGTAATTGAGCGCGCGGTTATATCAAGTGATACCGATATGCTGGGCAAACACTATTTCAGATTCCTGGTATCAAACGGCAGCGATGAAGAAACCTTAACACCGGGCGGGAATATGGAACTTAAAGACCTGGAAAAAGTTCACATCCGTAAAGTTCTCGAAGAGAACGGCTGGAATAAATTGCAGGCAGCAAAGATCTTAGGCATCGACCGCAAAACTCTTTACAAGAAGATCAAGGAATATGAATTGGAGTAACGTGAAATGTGAAACGTCAAACCTTCTCTCACTTCGTTCGATAAGGCAACTGCCTTTGCCAAAAACTTCGGCAGTCAAGGGCAGGGCGACAAAATCTCTGTTATCAATATAAGTTTATTAACTATATAAAATTCAAGAACAAGGGGCTGTAGCCCCTTGTTCTAAATGATATTTCGCATGTAACTTCAGATTTTGTTTACTTCCTCAGATCCACCCCATACATTACCCATGCTTTCAGACTTAAGAGCATATCTTTCCAGCCGGCGTTATTCATGAATGAGCTGGTTATGCCATCATCATCATTTTTATATCCTTCTTCGGTGACAGATACTCTTGTTTTACCATCAACCTCTTCAAATATAAAAGTGACATTAATATCATAATCCACTTTATAACCCGGCCATGTGAAGGTTATCTTTTTGTTCTCTTCAAATTCAGTTATGTTAATATCAGTTTTATGCTCACCCCATGACCATGTGATCTTATCACCTGCCGCCTTGATTGGCGCGCTTGCTGATGTAACGAAATACTTTGTTATAGCAGCGTCATCTGTGAACGCCTTAAAGACTTCAGCGATCGGTTTATCTATCCTTACCGCTACTGTGAATTTAATTTTTTCCATTGTTTTGCTTTCTATATTGTTTTTAAATTGAATTAAATAGCTGCTCCATCCCGCTTCGTATTTTTTTACCCAGCGCTCATATATGCCCTGTATGGGGAGCGGGTTAATGTAGTTCCACCTGTTCTTGCCTTCACGCTTTATGATAATGAGATTTGCCCTGTGCAGAATATTCAGGTGTTTCATAACTCCGTACCTGGTGAGTTTTTTAAAGTGTTTACACAGTTCACCCGTGGTTTTTTCTTTTTCGCGCAGCAGGTCAAGTATCTTCCTTCGCGTTTTATCCGACAGTGCCTTCCAGACAAGTTCCATATAATATATGTGACTATTTAGTCACATATCAAAAATAGTAAACGAAGTTGAGTTTGTCAAGAGAGAAATGGAGGATACCATTAAGAGTTTTCTTTCAGCCTTGTGGAGAATTGCAAGGAATCAATCCTTTCCACTTATACGCTTGACAATCTTAAAATTATATATTAATTTGAAATTGACAAATATAAATACGACCCGAATCCTGCGCGTTTACCGGTAAAACGGGAAACAGACCAAACTGATACACACCGATTAAAACTTTTTAAAATACAAATGAGAAGAAGACCTGAAAAACTTGTAAAATTTATAAATGCTAAAGCATTTTGCTTTGCTGTAGTGTTAATTGCTATATTACGCGACACAAGTTTTGGACAGAATATTACGTGGGATAAAATTTATCTGCAGTCCGCAGCAACGACTGGTAGTTCCATCAAGCAAACTACTGACGGTAATTATATTGTAACTGGTTGGAGGCTCAATTTCGGTGGTTTCATATGTAAACTGAATCCTTTTGGAGATACATTATGGATAAGATATACTCCTTACACAGATATGCAGTCAATTGTAGAGGCACCAGATGGGAGTTACGTTGCAATTGGGTACGATTATTATTTATACATTACAAAGTACTCTACATCCGGTGAGCAGATTTGGGCTAAAGTGATTGAAGAACCTAATCATGATATCTATGTTTTTAATTTAATTAACACGAATGATAATTGCTTTTTAGTCACCGGCTATACCAGACTTGGGTTACCTTCTGTACGGTCAGGTTATTTTACAAAAATTGATCAAAGTGGAAATAAAATCTGGGCAAAATTTATTACAAACCCCGGTGCAATAACAGGGTTCTTAAATTCTTGTAATACCGCAGATAATGGATATATTTTGACTGGAGGTGTTAATATTAATAATAATGGTAAGATTTATTTAGCAAGACTTAACTCGAATGGAGATACGCTATGGACAAAAAATTATGGTGGCGGGGCTTTTTTATACGGTTGTTCAGTATTTCAAACTGTTGACAAAGGATTTATTGTATTTGGTAACCGTGAATATAGTAATCAAAATATTAAGTTATATTTTCTTAAAACTGATAGTTTGGGTAACTTGCAATGGGCAAAAAATTTTGGTGATACGAATACATTCTATCAAATGCTTTTTGGTGAAAATGCGACTAAAAGCAAATATGACCATTCTTTTTATATAACAGGTTTTAGTACTAATTATCCGTATTTGGATACAAATAAAATATTTTTACTAAATGTGGATGAAAATGGAAATAAACTATGGGAAAAATTTTATAAAAAAGATACACTTCATTTACGTGGTTTCGCAATTGACCAAACAACCGATAGTGGATTTGTAATCAGCGGCGATGCATTTGACTCGCCTATTTTAAATAACAACTTATCTGATCCGCAATTTTTATATGTTTTAAAACTTGACAAGAACGGAATAATTAATCCTATTGGTATAAATAGTAATCAACATCAAATACCTAAGAGCTTTAGAATATTGAATGTTTACCCCAATCCATTTAATCCGGTTACGAATATTGCTTTTGAATTGAATAAGCCGCAATTATTAACAATTAAAATTTATGATATACTTGGAAAGGAGGTGCAAGTATTAGCAGAGAAAACCTTTGGCATCGGGGTTCATAAAAGCAGTTTTGAAGCTACGAATCGCCCAAGCGGAATCTATTTCATTGAAATTAAGTCGGCAATTGGGCAAAGAGAAGTAAAAACAGCTGTTCTAATAAAATAATTTCATAACCTAAAAACTTAAAACCTATGAAATACTTAAAGGCTTTTACATTATTTATTATAATTTTATCGCAAACCACATTTGGTTTTGACGATGAACCTGCTCCTATGGCTGAACTTTTCATACAAAACTTAAGCACGACAAAAGATATTTTTGTCAAAGTGATACCTGTGGGTTTTGTGTTTAACGGTAAGATAACCTCAGGTGTAAAAGATTTTCGATATTCTTCAGAAGCTTCTAAACCATTCAATTTTAGAGAAAACCACATTTTTGGTGGTTACAGGAAATTGCATAAAATTACCGGTAGCTTTACTTGGGAATCAAACGGATTTTTACTAAATCACGATTTAGGCTTAGCTCAAGGTTCCGCATGTGATAGCATAATAGGTTTTGGAAAATACAGGATTGAGTTTTGGGATATTGATCCTGATTCTGATGAACCCGAATTTTTGTTAGATTATTGTTTAATTGACTTTAGCGATTGGGATTATACAGTCAACTATAGTAATGCTGATGTTTTTTTCAAATATTATAGTGACAATAATATTACATGTCAATTTAATGGTCCTGAAATTTCCATTTCTCATGAATGCGCTAACAGAGATTTGAAAATTTGGAAACAAATTACAGGTGTGAGTCCTTGTAGTTATACAAATAATATCCAAAACAAAGGAAACTTTAAAACTACAACAGAAACGAATTATAATTCGTATCTTTACTTTCCAATTAAGGCATCTGACTATGCAGGATTTCCTCAACATTTAAATTACGGAAGTTTGTTTTTGAATTTTAGTGTAGCTTCTGGCCATCATGCTTATATAAAGCAAAACGAAACAATGTACATAGAAAGCGGTGCCACATTTACGGTTCAAAATAATGCTATTCTCACGTTTCAAAGCAATAGCACTCTTTATATAAAACGTGGAGGAAAATTCTGTAATAATGGTACGGTCAATGGTAATATCAGAATAATCTATGAAAGAGTAGGCATTTATAATTATTGTTCACCTGCGTTTACGCCCTTTATTGGAGGTAACGTAACAATCGAAGACAGCGCAATTGTGGAATTTCCTGACAGCACAACAATAGTTTTTGATAGTACTGCTGTATTTACAATGATGCCGCATTCTGAATTAAGAATGGGAAAACATTCAAAGATAATATTTCAGAACGGTTCAAGAATAAAGTGCAATAATGCTAAAATTACATCACTTGACTCAACTCATACCTGGGATGGCATTTATCTCTCCGATGACGCAAACGATACTATAAAGAACTGTGTCATTCAGAATGCATACAATGGCATAAATGTTTCAGAACCAAGTTCTATCAGTCTGACAAATTATACGACTGAGATTACAAATTGTACTTTTAAAAATTCGACAAGTACGCAGCTTCTTAATCAGGTTTACATAGATGGATCAAGCGGCGTGCTTGTTAAAGGGTGTTCAACTGAATCGGGTATTTCATCGGGATTTGCTTCCTGTATCGTAATGCAGTATTGCCCATCAGGTAGTGTAGTAATTGCCGATAATAATTTCAGTAACTGTGATATTGGTATTACTGCTATACAATCCTCACCCTACATTGCAAGAAATATCATTACAGGTTTAACAGGGTCAGGAATAGGATTGTATTTAGATAACTCCAACGGTACAATTGAATACAATATTGTAAATAACTTTGAAAAATCAATTGAATGCGGTTACTCTTCTCCATATTTACTTAAAAATACATTCAATGATGCATCTGATATGATAGTTCAGCTTTATTCATCTTCTGTTCCTGTAATGCGACCCGTGAACTCGGGCACAGTAATAAGATGGCTTGGCGGGAACAATACTTTATCCGGAATGCCAACTACAGGAGCTTTTGTTCTTGAAAAGGAAAGCTACCCGATGATGGATTCAGGTTACAACAAAATACTTACAAACGGTTATAATTACGTATCAGGGGATCTTGACGGAGACCTTGATGCGGGAATGAACCACTGGCAGGATAATCCACCCAATACAGCGTATTATGCGGTATCAGGCGGTGATGTGATCTACGATCCTGTATTCAATGGCACAAGCCTGCCAAGTATGGATTATTACGACTTGAATTCACTTGGATTTGGAATGTATGACAGCGTTTTTGTAATAGATAATGGCGATAATCCACTTGCAGGTTCATTATTCATGCAGGCATATTCAAATGAGATGTCAGGTAATTACTCAACTGCGATTACAAAATATAAAGATGTAGTTACAGAATACAAAACATCAACCTATGCAACGGTATCACTTGCAAGGATATTCAACTGCCTGGAAAAGAATAACGGCAGTGTATCTGATTACAGTAATATTCAGAGTTATTACACAGGTATAAAGAATGATACCAATAACACAAAGGAATCAAGAGAAATATCAGAAGATTTTGTAATCAAGAGCAAGGTCAGACAGGGTAACATCATGGAAGCAGTAAGCGACTATGAAAATATTTATCAGAACAACCAGAATACACACAAAGGCACTCACGCATTACTCAACAAACTTTGTTTGCTGAAGTATGGTTCAGGTGGTGATAATCCGAACGGCAGTTCAGGAACAGAAAGCAAAATTGATATATTATCGTTAATCAGCGGCAAATCATTAAGCCAGAATGTTAGCAATAATACAAACAATACACCAAGGACATTTAAGCTGCACCAGAATTACCCAAACCCGTTTAATCCAACAACTAACATTAAGTATGACATCCCAAGGGATGCGAATGTATCAATAAAGATATATGATCTTCTTGGCAGAGAAGTATTTAGTGTTAGCGAATACAAAACTGCAGGCAGTCATGAAGTTTTGTTTGATGGTAGCAATCTGGCGAGTGGTTTGTATTTTTATAGCTTAGAAGCAAGTCCTTCGACAGGCTTAGGACGAGGATATTTTGAAACCAAAAAGATGGTACTGGTAAAGTAATCCCGCCAAGTCGGGTCTGCGAATCTGCTATTGTAGATTCTTGAAAGTAAAATTTAGAAACATTGACAAACCTGCCAGGTCTTAAAGATCTGACAGGTTTTTTTCTTATTTTTTATATTTTTTCATCCCCATCCAATCCCCTCAAAATGCGCAATTTTTGTGGATTTTTTCTACATCTCTAAGAAAAACACTCGCTAATTCGCCAAAAACAGCACTTTTTATGGCACGTTAATTGTATGTTATATAGAGTAACTGTTATAAACACATGAATAATTTTAACATACACATATTTAGCCTAAAACCGGAGATCTGCTCTCTTATCAGGAAAACACTTGGTGCAGAGCGGTATAATATAAGCTGCACCAGCGGTGAGCTTATCAATGAAGCGTTTGTAGAGAATTTTAAAAATGAGGTAAACTGTCTTGTGCTTGATAAAGATATCGATCCCGCTCTTGCAAAATCCATAAAACAAAAATTCAGCTCAATACCGATAATCTGTCTTCCTTCACTGGGTGCTGAATTTAAAGAATCGAAAGACGTGAAGTACATGTCTGAACCATTTAAGCTGAGCGAGCTTAAAAAAGCGATTGAAGAAATTGCGCAAAGTGTATAAACTTGAGTGTGTAAGTATTAAGTTAAAGGAAAATTAAAGCAGCTTAATTTGACCGAAAAAATGAAAATGAACAGCTATCTGAAAAATATATTTGTGATCTTCGTACCGGTTCTGCTGGTTAGCGGATTGCTGATGTTTGCAGATAGTTATTCGGGATTCAAAAAACAAAGCACAGATGTATGCCTTTCATGCCATGAAGATAAAGATCTCTCCATGGATAAAGGCGGCAAAAAGATCTCGCTGTTTGTGAATGGCGAGGGTTACAAGAAGTCAGTTCATAACATTGCGGAATGCGAAGATTGCCACGAAAACTACAATCCCGATGAACTGCCGCACTCAAAAACACAAAGTGAAGTCAATTGTATTTCATGCCACAAAGAATCAAAACCGGTTGAAACCAATGTTCACGCAAAAGTTAAGTGTTATGAGTGCCACACTAAGCATGATATAAAACCGGCAAAGGAATTTGCCAAAGAGCAGACCAAATCATGTTTGAGCTGCCATAAACAAAAGAATATTCAGCATTATTCACAAAGCGTTCACGCTAAAAATAATGTTACCTGCGAAAGCTGCCACCAGGGCGGACATAGTGTGAAAAAAATTAGTAAGCAGGAAGTTGCTTCAACGTGCGGTAAATGCCATGGCGATCATCAAAAAGATTTTAAGAACAGTATTCACAGCCAGGTACTTAACAAGGGGAATAAAGATGCGCCGACCTGTACTGATTGCCACGGTTCACATAAAATAATCCGCGGAAAGATCTCTGTTGAATCGCAGGCCTGTCTTGATTGCCATCTGGATGAAAAGAAATTCCCGGGTGATGGAAAGGGTTCAGCAAAGTTTGTGCAGCATTATAAGACCAGTATTCACGCCGCGGTTGAAAAAGACGGGCTGCTTGAAGCCGCCGGATGTGTTGATTGTCATGGTAACCATGTGATTGATAGTCCGGATAACCCAAAAGCATCAACAAACCGCGCAAGACTTATGGAAACATGCGGTAAATGCCACAAGGAAACTGTAGCGAACTTCAGGAAATCAAAGCACGGGCAGGAGCTTGCTAAGGGGAGCAAAGACGCGCCAACCTGCACTGATTGCCACGGCGAGCATGATATACAATCAACTTTGCTTTCAAACGATTTTTCTAAAATTAACTTAACGGATAAATGTTTAAGCTGCCATAAAGATGGCAAGATTCCGCATAAAAATTTTAAGGGTGAAGAAGAACTGATAACAGGATACCAAAACAGCGTGCATTATACAGCGTTAAAGGAAGGGAACTTTGACGCGCCGACTTGTTACCAGTGTCATGGCGCGCATGAAATGGAAAGCGCCGCGAATCCTGAAAGTAAAATTAGCAAGAAAAATATTGCCAATACCTGCGGGCAATCAGGCTGCCACACCAGTCAGCTGACTGATTATAATGGCAGTATTCACGAAGTTGGAGTAAGCAAAGGCAATAACGATGCGCCGACATGCAACAATTGCCACGGTAATCATGGTATTATCAGTAAGAATGTTGATAATAAACTTCAGAAATCAAAGGACATTGTTACGTTATGTTCTGATTGCCATGGTTCTGTTGAACTTGTTGAACGGAATGACCTTCCTACCAAGATCACGGAAACGTTCCGTGAAAGTTTCCACGGACTGGCATTGAGAGGCGGCGGCAAAGAAGCCGCCAATTGTGAGAGCTGTCATGGCAGTCACAATGTTAGACCTTCAACTGATTCACTTTCAACTATAAACAAAAAGAACTTACCCGAAACTTGCGGCAAATGTCACCCGGGTGCGACTGAAGTATTGTTCACATCGAAGATACATTTAACCAACCCTGAAGAAGATTCCCCGGGGGTTTTCTGGATCACAAGATTCTATATGATAATGATCTTCGGGCTTATTGGTTTTATGCTGCTGCATAATATACTCGATCTCAGAAGAAAGCTTCAGCATAAGAAGAAGATGCGGGAGGCAAAGAAAAAATGAGTACGATAGATAAGATAAAAACTGATAAATTGACCGCTGAGGAATTGACTGCTAAAGAGAACTCTGAAGATATAAAGTATCTCCGAATGAATAAAAGCGAAAGGATCCAGCACTTCCTTTTATTCACAAGTTTTATTACGCTTATACTGACTGGTTTTGGATTGAAATTTCCTGAAGCTTTCTGGGTAAGATGGATTGTCTATATAATAGGCGAAAACGCCTTTGAAGCGCGCGGAATTGTTCACAGGATAGCTTCAATTGTTATGATTGGCGCTTCGTTGTATCACCTGTATTACATATTGTTTGTGCCCCGGGGAAAGCAGCTTGTCAGAGATTTCCTTCCGCGCAAGCAGGACCTCATTGATTTCAAGGATTCAATGCTTTACCTCATAGGTAAAACTGAGGTTAAACCAAGGCTCGGCAGGTTCAGCTACATAGAAAAAATGGAGTACTGGGCTGTTGTCTGGGGTACCGTAATTATGGGCGCAACAGGTTTCATTTTGTGGTTTGAAAATACCTTCCTCAAAATTGTTGGAACTGAAGGAATGGAAATTTCAACAGCCATTCATTACTACGAAGCAATTTTAGCTTCACTTGCTATACTTGTTTGGCACTTCTATTTCATTTTCGTCAATCCCGATGTTGCGCCAATGAGCAAGGCGTGGTCAAAAGGATATTTGACCCGCGAGCAGATGGAGCATGAGCATCCCCTTGAGCTTGAAGAGCTTGATAGAGCCGCTGCAGAAGAAAAAGCAGCAGCAAATAAGGAAGCCGAAGAAAAAGCAGCCGAAGAGTCAGCTTCAATGAAAAAAAATGAAGAGTCGAAGAAACCCGATGATGAGAGTCAAGCTTCCGCTGAAAACAAAACATCTGAAACTTCCGGTAATAATAATTCAGGTAAAAATGAAGAAAACCCGGATACTGAAGTGCCTGAAGATAAGAAATAATATTGTATTACTAAAACTATACTGATCATACTGTAAAAATGAGCGATCAATTAAAAGAAGAAAAACCAAACGAAGAAAGTTCTGAGCAAACGGCATCCAAAGATAAAAAGCCGGTAAGGTTCTTTAAGAAGATACGGGGCTACAGAAGATTTTTACTTTTTACCGGTATCTACTTAGGATTATTTTTAGTTCTTCTTGCAGGTTCGGCTGAATATACTTCAAGGCCGGCATTCTGTCCTACATGCCATTATATGGAATCGTTCTATCAAAGCTGGAGGACATCCGCTCATAACAAAGTTGATTGTGTTGAGTGTCATTTTGAACCCGGAATATCCGGAACTGTCCGGGGGAAGCTCAACGGTCTGGTACAGATAGTAAGTTATGTATCGCAATCTTACAAAAAGCGCAAACCGTGGGCTGAAATTCCCGATAATACCTGCGCTCGCTCCGGCTGCCATGAAATGCAGGATATCAAGGATTCAACTTATAACTTCAAGGGTGTAATGTTTTCGCACAAAAATCACCTGCAGGAACAAAGAAGAGGGAAGACACTAAAATGCACAAGCTGCCATTCACAAGTAGTACAGGGTTCGCACATTGAGGTGACTGAAGCTACTTGTTTCACATGTCATTTTAAAAAATCCGATGACCCTGAACATAAATTCGATAAACTGGCAGATTGCAAAACCTGCCACAGCTGGGAAAACAAATCGAAGGATGAAATGGCAAGTTTCAGATATGACCATACCGGCGTAGTTGAAAACAAAATGGCGTGCCTTGATTGCCACTCAAACACAATTGCCGGAAGCGGCGGTGTTGGCAAAGAAAGATGTTTCCAGTGCCACTTCGAAACTGAAAGACTTGAAAAGTTCACTGATACTGAGCTGATGCATAATACTCACATTAAGAAGCACAGCATGAAGTGTTATACCTGCCATAACCAGATAGAGCACAAAGTCCAGCAGATGGATCCGACCGCTCCGCCGGACTGCCAGTCATGTCACAGCAACGCACATACATCACAGGTGAGTTTATACACAGGTCAGAATGGTTTCAATGTGGAAAAATCACCCAGTGCCATGTTCATGAACGGTATTAACTGCCGCGGCTGCCATGTATTCCACGAAATGGATAAGATGGATATCAAAACCTCCAAATCCGGCGGCAAAGCTTGTGAAAAATGCCACGGCAAAGGATATGATAAACTTGTTGACCAGTGGAAAGCCGGTACAGTAAAAAGAGTCGCGTCAATTAATTCTATCTATAAGAATGTTCTGCCTATAATTTCAAGAAGCACAAGCGATAAAAAGCCGCAGGCAGAAGAATTAATGAAACAGGCTGAGCATAATATCAGGATAGTTGAAGTAGGAAAAAGCGTGCATAACATTCAGTTTGCAGATAAGCTGCTCATAGGCGCATACGGTTTGATGAAAAACGCGCTTTCTACAATTGGTGCGGCCAATTCACTGCCTGAATTTACATCAGCCAGTGAGTTTATTCCAAACGAGTGCTACAGCTGCCATTCAGGTATCCAGGAAATTAATGTGAAGAAGTTCGATATGAATTTTTCACACAACAAACACATTGTTGATAATAAAATTTCCTGTAATAAATGCCACAGCAATGAACAAAAGCACGGCGCTACTATAATAACCAAACAAAGCTGCAATAACTGCCACCACAGCTCGAGTAAAACCAATGAAAGCTGCGCGAAATGCCACAAGTTCCAGGAACAGGTTTATAATGGTAATGCATTCGGCAAAAACCAGCCTGACTTTATGAAAACAGCAGGCGCAGGATGCGGTGATTGCCACTTAAATGCCGATAAAGTTGTGAAGCCCGATAAAATGATCTGTTTAAAATGCCACGAAGCGGGATATGAAGACCAGATGGGTGAGTGGAAAACCGATGTGAAGAAAATTGCGGGTGAGCTTGGTGAGCTCATTCAGAAAGCTAAGGGGATGGAGCTCAGCAATGAAGAAAAAGCTGAAGTTGAGGACGCTAAAAAAGTGCTGAACCAGATATCTTCACATCAAAGCATCTACGTACATAACTATGATCTGATAACAACAGTTCTTAACGAAAAGAAAAAGAAACTTAAGAACTTCGTTAAATAGAGATATTTATATAAAAATTAATTAAATTTAAGAAATATAACTTCATTAAAAACTTAATGATAAAAGAGGTAAACAAAATGAGAACCAAGATCACAATTGTTTCACTTATCCTTTTTGTAATAGCAGCATACAGCTTTACATTTGCTGAATACGCGCACAAAGCCGGAGCATTTAAATATGTTGGCGTGCAAACTTGCGTCGGCGCATGCCATAAAACAGATGCGCAGGGCAAACAGCTTGATATCTGGCAAAGCAGTAAGCACGCAAACGCTTTTAAAACACTTCAGACACCTGAAGCGGATAAAATTGCCAAAGATAAAGGCTTTACAACTCCTGCTGCGGAAACCCCGCAGTGTCTGAAATGCCATACCACAGGCAAAGATATTGATCAGTCAGAATTTGAATCAACATTCAACATTCAGGATGGCGTTCAGTGTGAAACCTGTCACGGTCCCGGTTCAGAATACAAAAAACTTTCGATCATGAAAGATATAGAAAAAGCAAAAGAGAACGGACTTATTGTTCATACAGAAAAAGAAGCTTTTTGTACAAGCTGCCATAACTCAGAAAGTCCGACATTCAAAAGCTTTAATTACGAAGAAATGTGGTCAAAGATAGCACACAAAAAACCGTAAGGTTTTTTGATGTAAGCTGTTAAATTGATTTAACTAACAAATATAAAATGAAACCTAAACTACTGCTGCTGATTTGTTTTTTTATGCTTGCAGGAAGCGTAATGCTTACAGGAAGCGTATTTTCACAATCAGTAAATTTCAGGTTTAACAATTATTTTTACGCCTGGCAAAGGATAGATAGCCTTTCTAACGAATCAAGCGCCAAAACTACTCATCTTAGAGGCTACCAGAATTATTTACTGGAAGTTAAGGGTAACCGGTGGAGCTTCAATACACTGGCGCAAACCGAAGAGGATATCATAGCAAAATCAGGCAGAGGCTTTGCATACAGGTTCTATAATGCATATGTAAAAGGCTCTGATCTCTTCGGAGTGCTTGATGTTAAACTCGGAAGGCAAAGCATCTTTGCGGGAACGGGCCGCGGAACACTTGATGGATTGAACCTGAAAGTGAAAGCCGGCAAATTTAAGGAATACCAGTTCACAGTTTACGGAGGGGCCCTCGCTCCGTATTCATACGAATTCAGCAATTACCCTGAAGTTAAGAACAATTACCATTTTGGCGGAATGTTCAGCTACTATGGTGTCAGGGATCTTATTGCGTCGGTGAGTTATTCGAACAAAAAACGCACGCCGGAACCATACACAACCTACCGCGCTGATAGCGTTTACAATCTTGTGGAGCGAACCATTACTTTTGATGGACCCGCAGAGCAGCTTGCCGGAATTGACGTGAATTATACTTACCTGATGAAGCATAATTTCTACCTTAAAGCCTATTTTGATATGACACATAAAAAACTATACCGCGCTGAAGCTAATGTTAGAGTCCAGATAAATAATGAGCTTCGCGGGTTTGTGGAGTATCTCTACAGGCAGCCGTATTATAACTATAACAGCATCTTCTGGGTTTTCAATTATAACCAGAACCAGGAAATTTCCGGCGGACTTGATTACACGCTTAAGAACGGTATAAATATTTACGGCAGGGCGGGGATAGTGCTTTACAAAAAGAGCGATGTCTATCCAACCAGCCCCGGACCCACTAAGAATAATTCCGTTAAAATTCAGGCAGGATTCTCGCACCCCAATTACGGAATTAACATTACCCGATATATGGGCTATACGGGTGAATCAGATGGTGTATCGGCATATATACAGAAAGATATATATAAAGATAAAGTCTCCGGTTCCGCATCTGTGAATTATTCAAACTATAAGCTTGGCGACTATGAAGTTGATAAAGTTAACGCTTTCAGCGGACAGCTTGGCATAACTTACAGACCAATGCCTCAATTTTCAATTGATGTCCAGGGACAATTTTTAATTAACAGGATCTATAAATCAGACGCAAGATGCCTCGTAGGTTTCAGCTACTGGCTGTTTAAGAAATTATAAGGAAAGATTGAAATGAAAATAGCAAAACTATATATATTTCTTATTACGGGCCTGATAATTTTCCTGAGCTCAACAGCCTATCTTGTAAAAGATACAAATAGCCTGAATAAGAATTCTGTGAACAAGGTTTTTTCAAGCGGCAACAGCGAAGAAGTAAGATACGATAACAGCAAGATCATCAAGTTTGATCATGCGCTGCATGTTAAAGATGCAGGCGTAGCCTGCCGGGATTGCCATGCCGGAGCTGTGAACAGCGTTTCTTCAAAAGATAACCTGAACCCGAAGAAAGAAAACTGCTCAGGATGTCATGATGTTAAAGATGAAAAGACATGTAACCTTTGTCATTATGAAGGCGTTTACAAGAAACTGAAAACGAACAAAACAGAACTTATCTTTTCTCACAAGCAGCATATTGAATCAGAAAAGAAAGAGTGTGTTGATTGTCACGGCGGACTTGATAATGTCAAGTTTTCAAAGGAATCAAAAACTGCTTTTGCCAGTATGGAAAGCTGCTACAGCTGCCACAATACCCAAAAGGCTTCAAATAACTGTGAAAGCTGCCACAGCAATTTAACAAATTTAACACCTTCTGATCATCGCAGTCCAAATTTCCTGAATGAACATAAGATAAGCCAGATCTCAAACGGGAAGAACAACTGTATGATGTGTCACAGCGATAACCTGTGCCAGGCATGTCACTCACCGGTTGGATTCAACGGCAATAATACCAAACAGGGCTTTTACGCGCCATATTACACCAAAGAAACGGGTGTGAGAACTGACCGCACGGCTTTGCAGAAACTTACAACTGCGCATACGCTTAATTACAAGTTCACTCACGGGCTTGATGCAAATCAGAAGAGCTTTGAGTGCAAAACCTGCCATGAAACCAGCACGTTCTGCGCTGAGTGCCACCAAACAGGCGGCGAATTGGTTACGGGAATCACTCCCACAAGCCACCGTGTTGCGGGATTTACAACCTTTGGGGTAAATACCGGCGGCGGTCTGCATTCTGATCTCGCACGGAAAGATATCGAATCCTGCGCTTCATGCCATGACGTAGAAGGACGAGACCCTGTTTGCGTAAAATGTCACTTTGATAACGACGGCATAAAAGGTACGAATCCCAAGACACATGAAACCGGTTTTTTGCGGGATGAAAAAGGTATCTGGCACGATACAGAAGGCGCAAATTGCTACAGCTGCCATACAGATGCCAATGCCAAACCAAACGGCGTAGCCGGCAGGGGATTCTGCGGTTACTGTCATGAAGGTACAGGCACTGATAAGTTTAAAATGAGATAAATTCAAAATGAGATAATTTTAAGATCAGATCATAGATACAAAACTATAAATTTCACCTGAAATGAAAAAGATAATATTGTTTTACGGAGCATTCATCGCGCTTTTAGTATCCGTGCTTGCTTACCAGGGCTGCAGTGAGCTTGATAATAGCGTAACACTTGCCCCCGAAATAAGAACACACGGAGAAGGATGGAGCAATCCGGGTTCCGGTAATTTCCACGGCAGCTACATTGCATCTACAAAATGGAATCTTTCGCAGTGTAAAACCTGCCACGGCGGCGACTACTCCGGCGGAACTTCCGGCTCAACTTGCCTTGGATGCCACTCCGGAAGCGGCGGACCGCAGAACTGCAGGCTTTGCCACGGAAATAGTGAACATGCAAACCCGCCAAGCGCTTTAAACGGCGATACATCAGTTACTTCGCTCGGCGTTGGGGTGCATATGAGCCACAGGTTTTCTACTTATGGAGCGGCGCTTACTTGTGAAGATTGTCACAGGGATATAAACGGCTTTGATGACCCCAATCACATAGGACCTGATCCGGATGGTATCGCGGAAATTGTGTTTGGTACAAGAGCGTATGATACTCTTGGCGGGCCTATAAGACCTGATCCAAACTGGAACAGGAATACAGCAACGTGCTCAAATGTATATTGCCACGGTACATTTAAACAGGGCAATGTAAACGCGGTTGGCGTCTGGACAAATCCCGGAAGCGTTGTTTGCGGTACGTGTCACGGTGACCCCAATACGGGGAATCCGACACCGCAGGTCAGCGGGGTATTCACTGAGCCGCACTATTCATTTATGACAAGCACAAGCTGTTACATTTGCCATAGTTCAGTAATGAACGGGCAGGGACAGATAATTGATAAGGAATTGCACATTAACGGCGAAGTGAATTATTAACAATTATCCTGTAATAAAAATAAGTTGCCCTGAGCGGAGTCGAAGGGTAAAAATGTGTATGAAATTCATTAACTGATCTTGCATTCATCACAGGTGCAATAAAAAGGTTGCACCAGTTGAATGCATAGCTTGAAATAAACCAAATCATATAACGGGGTGATCCTTCAAAAGGAGGGGTCGCCCTGTTTGTTAAAATTTTCCCGTAAACGCGGAGTCTCTCTGTAAGAGGACTCTGCGATTTAATTATAGCTTGTTTCTAACCCCAATCGCTGATTCGAGCTAAGCCGCAACGGCGCGGTTGCTTCAGACTTCTGCAGGATATTTATATGTTTTTTCATTCAGTCGTTTCTTATTTCATTAAAATAAATAAAATATTATCTTTACATAACTAATCGTCGATATACTCAAGTGGCAAAGACACCCGAAGATTTCATTGCTTTACGGGATAAGTACAAACCCGAAAACATCAACCTCATATTTCTGTTTGAATCTCCTCTGCACGATGGCGGATTTTTTTATGACCACAAAAGCCTTAAGAATGATGTTGTTTTTAAACCGATGATGAAACTTATCGACTTTAAATACAATTTTCTCAACGAACAGATCAAACTCCAGGGTCTTAAAAAATTCAAAGAAAGCGGTTATTTCGCTGTTGATTCAACTTACCAGCCTGTAAATACTTTCACTAATGAAGGAGTTAAAAATAACCTTATCCTTAAGAATTGCGATAATCTGATCAAAGATCTCAGGAGTATTTCCGCTGATAAAAAACAAACCCCAATAATCATTGTCAGGGCAAATCTGTTTAAACTTTTCAACACTAAACTCAAAAAAGAAGGATTCAATGTCATTAACGAATCAATTATTGTTCCGTTCATGGCAAACAATAAAGAAGATAAGTTTCACAGGAAGATACTTGAAATATTTATGTGCCGTGTGATAGTTGCCAATCCTCTGCTTAGTTCAATGTACCTGCCCTACGGCACGCCTCATGAACATGGCGGCAAACTAAAAAAAACCAGGGCTATTATTATAGGTACTGATCCGAGTAACTATGATGATAAAGGCAAGACTCTTATAATGAGCCATGCTTTTGATCTGCAGAATCCAAAAACCAGGTATTGGGATGAGATCCATAATAATATCAAATATCTTGGGCTGGATAAAACCAGCGTTTATATGCAGTATCTTGTGCGTAATTATATGAAAAAGGCGACAGGAGAGAACAGCTATTGGTATGAATTCGCGGAAATATGGAAATCGATGTTAAAGGATGATCTTGATAAATTCGATCCCGAAAGGAAACTGCCTGTTCTTGCTCTTAGTGAATTTGTTGTAACTGCGCTCTTGAACGATCCTGAAAAGCACAATATACCTTCAGCAAAATATTATGAGAAGAATATTATTATTGAACCCTCAGAGAATTATCTTGAAAGGGTTATAATACCATGTTTTAAAGGAAGTCTCATATATGCAAATTATCCTTCATATGTAAAATACATCAAGCAGTTCCTTCCTGAACCCGCGGAAGAGCCGGCCGGGAAGAAAAAGGGACTAACTTAAAAAGCACTTATTCTCTTGATAATAACCCGTATGGAGCGGGTGTGAGATTATCCTCACCAAGTTTCAGCTTGAGATTATGCACTATTTAATCAGTCCCGCAAAAATGTTAAACCCTGCCGCAAAATTATCTATAAATACAATTCCTCTCAGGAAAGTTGCAGTTGTATCCGTTCCAATTGCCTCTTCCGTCACCTTTGCCCATGCCGTTTCCTCTGCCATTGCCTCTGCCTCTTCCGGTTCCATCGCATTTTCCGGTTCCATCACAATTTCCGCGGATATCTTTATTCTTTGATCGGTCGAGTGCGATTATTTTATCAAAATCCTCTTTTGGCAAAAGCTGCGGAGTATAATCAACGCCGTTAGCTTTCAGATTTCTTACAAACGCCCGCAGATGATTTTCTGATCCATACCTTAGGTAATCATATGTTTCCTTTATATCTTTATTCTGAGTAATTTTTAACTGCTTATCAAGATCTGCAATATCAGTTTCTTCAATTAGAGCTCCGACCTTTAAAGCTTCAACCAGTGATAAATTCCCCTGATCGATCAGCTGTGAATACAGATCTTTTAATTCCGAGTTTGTAAAACTTCCGGTAACATCGGTACTTACAGGGTCATCTATGCTGTACTTTGTAAGCAGGTCTTTCATAAGATCCATGTGTGTCTGTTCTGCTTTTTTAATATTTCTGAAGGGACGAATGTTGTACTTAGTGTACATTTCAGCATAAACATCGCGGGCGAGTTTTTCTTCTTCACGCATGTATTTTATGCTTTCAGTTTCATCGTCAGTAAGTGATTGGGTATAAAAGCTTGCGGGAATTACATTGTTTAAGCGAACCTGCTCAGGTGAAAGGAAGCTAAGAGCTGCGGATATGGATGAGATAACAAAAAGAGCCATGATAACAATTATTTTATTTTTCATGACTTACATTCTATTTATGTGGAGAATATCTCCACTACAAAAATAACATCTCAATCAAGAAATTATCCTCTTTGATATGTAAAAGATTGTAACAGAATCAGATCATGACATAAAAAAAAGAGATAACCTTCGGGTTATCTCTTTTTTTTTACAATTGTATTAATAGGAAATACTAAACTTCTTCTTCCTCTTCAGCGTGTTTATGCTTTTTTGTGTGATGTGCTTTACCGTTACCGTTTCCGTTTGAATGGTCTCCATTGGAATTTTCGCCGGAACTCAAATGATCTGACTTACGTGTCTCAGCTTTTATCCTTCTGTGGCGCGTCAACAGTGATAAGTAGAAACCTATAACCATAATAATCGTGCCGCCCCAAACCAGGTTTATAAACGGCTTAACGCTTGCGGTCAGTATCAGTGTTTCGGGCGCGCCGTGTGAATGCTCCATTTTTTCCTCATCAATTACTGCCAGCTCAACTGTAGCTTCAGTTTCAACGCTCATTTTTGTGAAATAGAAAGTGTACTTATCGTTGCCGGCAGGTTTCACTGGCAGGGGGTTAGCCCCGTTATTTGATATTTCCTGCTCAGCGATAATCTTCTCAGTCTTACCGTCTATTGTAACTTCGAACTCAGCCCCCATTACGTTAAGCTTACCTGATTCCATTTCATCGCGGTTGAATTTTGTACGGTCAAAATCAACAAACTTAACTTTCATGCCGTTAATATCTTTCTCTTCACCCTTTTTGAATGAGTGCATGTCATTAGGCGTAAATTGACCGGGTTCTTCAAGCGCCATTGGTGAAAGATAAAGATCTCTTGTTACGAGGTTAGCTATATCAGGGTTCTTCATGATGCCTTCGGAGTACTCGCTGTAATACATTACCGGCTGAAGAAGGAACGCGTTATCATCTTTCTGCACTATTACATTAAAATGATATTTTTCGCGGTCACCGGGAATTTCTGTCGCGCCCTTATATGTTAATACATAGCCATCAAGAACCTGTTTGGGCTCACCCATTGGCAATGAAACATTTTCTTCCACAGAGTATCTTGCAGAACCGATAACGCCAAGAAAAAGCAGCATAACGCCCATGTGCGCAATATATGCGCCTGCTTTTGCTTTGTTCTTTCGGAAAATTGTATATGCAATTTCAGCGTTTATGAATGCTGCGAAAAATGAAGCTGCCGCAAGCAGTGCCATTAACAGATCGCGTACCCCAAGGATCACAAGCAGTATTGTTATTGCGAAAGTAAAACCAAGCGGCATGTAAAGGCTCTTGAAGAATGATTTCTCATCAGAATGCTTCCAGCGAAGCAAAATACTTATTCCGTTTATTGCCGCTATTAGTATTGCAAGCGGCAGGTTCATCCTGTTATAAAAATCAGGTTCAACTGTACCCTTTGCTATAATAGGCCAGCTGGTTCCTACTGCAATTACCAGCGCGGTAGCGCAAATTGTGATAGCACCCACGAACAAAGCGGATTCTCGTGAAAGCAGGTTAGCCTGCCCTTCGGCTTTTTCAGTTTTTAGACTCTTAAACCTGAATGCTATGAGCCCAAGTCCGCCGCCGGCAAAAATTGTAAGCAGTACCACCAAAAACAAATAAACTTCCTGCCCGGGGTCAACAAATGAATGAACAGAAGCATCACCCAGTACGCCGCTTCTTGTTAAAAAAGTGGAATACAATACCGTAGAATACGCAAGTATGCAAAGTACTAAACTTGTTCTTTTGTATTTACCAACCTTTTCTTCTGCGACCATTGTATGTATAGCGGCTATTATAAGAAGCCAGGGGACAAATGAAGAATTTTCAACCGGATCCCATGCCCAGTATCCGCCCCAGCCTAAAACGCCGTATGCCCAGTAACCGCCAAGCATAATGCCAAGTCCCAAAATCATGCCGCCGAAGAGCGTCCAGGGCAGCGCAAGTTTCATCCATTTATCATACCGGTTCTTAACAAGCGCCGCTATTGCGAAGCTGAAAGGCACCGATAGTGATGTAAATCCCATAAACAATATTGGCGGATGAATAGACATCCAGAAATTCTGAAGCAGCGGATTCAATCCGCGGCCGTCTTCCGGTATAAATCCTATCTGTACATCAGCGGGAAATGACTGCCACACAAAAAGATAAGGAGATTTAATTATCATTATAAAAAGTAAAAACGCTGAAATAAGTGTGAACACACCCATTACAAGCGGTTCATATTTATCGTTGGGCAGATTCCCGGGAAGTTTTTCAGAATCTCTGTTTGCAAGATATGGCAGCAAAAATACCCCAAGTATGGCCATAAGGAATGCCCACAAGTGAAAGCTTCCTTCCTGTCCTGCGTAGAATGTTGCTATGAGCAGATTCCATGGAAGATCTCTGGACGAATAATTCCACACATAAGTGTACTGGAACTGGTGCGTCATTATTAAATATAAGAGAAACGCCGTAGAAGAAATTGTTAAAATGGCAGAAAGGTGAAAGAACATTCTTGCCTGTTTAACGTATTTTGCTGAGCCGCCCGAGGAAAGGAAATATAGTATTGATGATATCAGGGCTCCCGCAAATGCACCGTAGATTAAATATGGTCCCATGGAGTTATGATTTTATTTGAGTCATTTTTTGAAATATAGAATAAAACGTTACTTATCTTTCTGAAGCTTTGCGACTTTACTGCCAATATTTTTCAGGTATAAAAATATTCCTGCCCATATGATCAATATTATTGCGAGTAAACCGTAGAACTGATAAGTATTTAAAAAATTATATAAACCGTCCATTATTAATGATATTAGTTTGGAATTGGCATACCCATTGATTGATAAATATCTTCAATTTGTTTCTTATTTTCCAGGGCTTCATCGTGTTTTGGGTCAATTGCAAGTACCTTGTTATATCTCTGGAGCGCCGGTTTGTATTTTTTCTTGGGTGAAAGGTTCGCTTCAAACATAAGATAATTCGCCGCACTCATTTGTTTGGTAATATACTCCTTTTTATCAGCGTCAGATTTCGATTGCATGTATTTAGCCTCTGCGTCATCAGCCGCTTTCATCATTTCAACTGCTTTAGTATCACCCTGTGTATCTGTTTGGCTATCGGTATTGTTCTTCCCTATATTACGGTGAATTGAATCATCAGGCATTTTATCTTTTTCTACCTGCTGCTGCTTATTATCCTGCGGCTTCTGATTATTCAGCAGTTCCTTGGGAATTTCCTTGGTACAGGAAGCCAGTATGAATGTAAGAACTGCAATAATAGAGAGATTTATTACTTTACTGAACATGATATTTAAAATTTTGATTTGGAATTTCTTTAATATAGCACAATTTAAAACTTATAAAAATGCCTAAAGCAACCGAAAAACCACAATTATGGGGGCAATCGTGGATAAAAATCATATACAAACATAATATATAACCTTATAAAGTAATATGATTTAAATCATAAAAAGAATAATTACGAAAATGCCGGTTTGTGTAAACTTTCGTTTACTGGTTTATGGTTATACATTCCTTAACAAAAAATTGCGATATTAGTTCAGCATGATTTTTTGAATTGTAATCTCTGCCGGGAGATTATATATTGCTGTGAATTAAATATTTAAAAGATTACCCTTGATCAAATTTCATCCATCCAAAGGAGCATATACATAATCTTTTTAATAAAGATATTAAAGTGTACTATGCAAACTCATGATAAAAAGACCATTTTGCTGGTCGAAGATGAAGCGATCATTGCCCTGTCAACTTCAAAGATACTCAAAAATAACGGCTATGATGTATTTGTTTGCCACAAGGGTACAAAAGCTGTAGATAAAATTACAGATGAACCCTCAATTGACCTCGTTTTGATGGATATAAACCTCGGACCGGGAATTGACGGCGTAGAGGCGGCAAGTGAAATTCTGAAGATCAAAAATCTTCCCATTATTTTCCTTACTTCACATTCTGAACAGAAAACCGTAGAAAAAGTTAAAAGCATAACCAGTTATGGTTATGTGATAAAAAGTTCGGGTGAATTTGTTCTTCTGGAATCCATTGCGATGGCCCTGAAGCTGTTTGAAGTTAATAACAACTTGCTTGAATATATCAAAGAACGTGAAAAGGCTGAACTGAAACTCAAACTGAGTGAAAACAGACTATCTACTATTTTTCACTCAAGCCCCGCCGGTATATGCATAAATGAGATTACTGAGGGTCTGTTTATAGATGTAAATGAAGCTTTTTGCGATATTACGGGTTATACCAAAGAAGAGCTAATCGGCAATGATCCGGTTAATCTGAATTTATGGTACAATTCCGCTGATGAGAAATTCACTGAAAAACTCATTGTAGAGAAAGGGAAAATTTCAAATGTTGAAGTGAAGTTCAGGAAAAAGGACGGCAGAAATGGTAACGCCATGATATCCTGCGAAATGATAGAGTTTGATGAACGAAGCTGTATATTAACACTTGTAAATGATGTCACCGAGATCAAAAGCTATTCGCTTGCTCTGCTTGAAAGCCAGTCACGCTTCCGCAGTTTCTTTAATAATTTGGAAAGCATAGTCTGGATGAAAGACCTCGAGGGAAAATTTATTGATATAAATGACTTCACAGAAGAACTATTAAATGTTAAACGAAAAGATGTTATAGGTAAAACTGTCAATGATATTTTTCCGAATAGCGATGCGGAGCTCTTCACTGAAAATGACAGTAAGGTGATCAGTTCAGGTAAACTGAATGTGTTTGAAGAACGCGCTGTAATTAATGAGGAAGAACATCTGTTCCTTTCAACGAAATTTCCGTTGTATGATACAGAAGGTAAATACAGTTCTATTGGCGCAATTTGCACCGATATTACCGAGATTAAAACCATAGAAAAAGAAAAAGACGCAATATTCAAAGCTATCCCTGACTTAATGTTCAAAATAAATAAAAAAGGCATTCTGCTGGATTACAAATGCGCAGATGATCTTGAATTGTACCGGCCCCCGGAGGAATTCCTGGGGAAAAATCTCAGTGATGTTCTGCCCGCAGATCTTGCCCGTGAGGCGATGCTGCAAGTTAAAAATTCTCTTCAAAGCAGATCAGTTCGATCATTTGATTATTTACTCGAGATAAACGGTGAAACCAGGTTTTATGAGAACCGGTTTGTACCTGTCAACAATGACTTTGTTCTTTCTATAATAAGGGATATCACAGAACGTAAAAGAACCGAAGATTCTTTGAGCCAAAGAGAAAAGATACTTTCTGTAATTACAAAATTTTCCGAAAAGTTATTTTCCGGCGGAACAAGCGATCAAAATCTGAGTTTCCTGCTTTCAGAGCTTGGAAGAATATTTAATTTAAGCAGAACCTACATTTTCAGGAAAGAATCAGAAAACGAAGAGCATTTGGTCTTTAAACTGGTAAATGAATGGTGTAACAATGGCGTATTCAGCGCAGCGGAAGTTCTTGATCTTGAAAACTTTGTAGTTGATAAAAATTCCGAATACAGCCTTAAATTAAATATACTGAAAGAAAAAGGATATCTTCCCGGCTATGTTGAGGAAATGGATAATGAATTTGAAAAGTACCTGATGAAAGTACAGGACCTCTTCTCATATCTTTTCATTGCTATCTATATTAAAGATGAGCTTTGGGGAATGATAGGTTTTGATGAATGCAAATACTCCAGAAGGTGGGAAGAACATGAAATTCAGGCTTTGACTACAGCTTCAAAAATAATCGGCGGCGCTTTGAATAAGGAACAGACCGATATTGAGCTTGCCAACAGCAAAGAACTTTATTGCAATCTGATTAATTCATCTCCTGATTCAGTAACTATTACAGATCTAACCGGAAACCTGGTACTCACATCAGAAAAGGCGCTCGAACTCTTTGGTTACGATGCTAAGGAGGATCTTACCGGATTGAGCGCGTTTATTCATGTTGCGCCTGAAAGCCTGGAGCATGCTATCGAAAGATTTAATGCTGTATTGAAAGGGGGTGCATTTGAATCCGGCCATTATATTCTGAGGAAGAAAGACGGTACAGTGTTCAACGCGGAAATAAGCGCAAGCCGCTACTCTGATAGCGCGGGAAATCCCGGTGGTCTTATAATTGTAACCAGAGATATTACAGGGAAACTTAAACAGGAAAGGCAAATCGCAGAAGATCATATACGCAGAAAAATTCTTATTGATGGTTCCGGTGACGGTATAGTAGTTCTGGATGAAAATGGAAAGGTGTTTGAATTCAATAAAAAATTCGCTCAAATGCTGGGATATTCAACGGAAGAATTGAAGAATTTGTTTGTTTGGGATTGGGATAAAAAGTTTTCAAAAGATGAAATTATCAGGATGATCAGTTCAGTTAATGAAACCGGTGACCATTTTGAAACTGTACATACAAGGAAAGACGGAAGTCGTATAGATGTTGAATTAAGCAACAATGGCGCGGTAGTAAACGGTAGAAAACTCGTTTTCTGTGTTTGCAGGGATATCACTACAAGAAAATCTATCCAGAAAAAAATTGCGGAAAGTGAAATAAAATTTTCTAAAATATTCAACAATTCACCCATTGGCATAAGTATCATTAGGGTAAAAGATATGAAGTACGCTGAAGTGAATGAAGCTCTTACCAAACTTTCGGGGTACAACAGAGATGAGTTCATAGGAAAAACGCCATTTGAACTTAATTTCTACAGTGAAGATGTGAATAATGGCATCCTTGAGGCGATGAAATGTGACAAGCTTAAAGGTTCAGAATATGAACTCAAACGTAAAGATGGTACACCCTTAAGTGTAAAAATATTAAGAGAAATTATTGAGTTCGAGAATGAAGAGTACTATATAACAATTATAACCGATATTACCGATAACAAAAACCATGAGCTCGCTATCCAAAAATCTCTTAAAGATAAGGAAGTACTTTTGAAAGAGCTGCAGCACAGGGTGAAAAATAATCTTTCAGTAATTTCCGGACTGCTGCACCTGGAAATGGAAAATCTGCGGGATGAACATACACGGAACATTTTTCAAAATTCAATATCCCGGATAAACTCGCTTTCAGCAATTTATGAACAGCTATACAGCACCGATGACATAAGCAGGGTAGATCTGAGTGTGTACCTTGTAAATCTGATTGAATCTATGAGCAGAACATACAACATCAACGAAAACCTGGTTCTCGTCACCAGTTTTGAAAAGAACCTGTTCATTGATCTTAAAAGGGCGGTACTGATAGGCCTTATCTTTAATGAATTGGTTACCAACGCGCTGAAGTATGCATATCCTGTTAACGAAAAAGGCACTATCAATGCCGGATTCAAGTTATCAGATGGAAACGCGGTTTTATATGTGAAGGATAGCGGAGCCGGGCTGCCGCCGCATTACAGAGCTGATACTGAAAAGAGCCTTGGTTTAAGACTTGTAAAGATGCTGACTGAACAGCTTGAAGGCACATTTAAACTTGATAACTGCAGCGGTGTTTACACAGAAGTAAAGTTTGAACTGTGAAGCAGCATTATTTATAATGTATGTAATGGAATTTTAATAGTTTATTTTGAATTATAATTTACGGGAAGATCAATTTATAAACGTTAAAATTTAAATACTATGAAAAATATTCTTGTTCCTTTTGATTTCTCAAACCATTCACTAGCGGCCCTGGAAGTTGCCAACAGTATCGCTGAAAAGCAGAAAGCAAACATAAGTTTGCTGTATGTTATTTTAGACCCCTTTACTGCAAGCTCAGGTGTATCCAGGAAAGAATATAAAAGCTCAAACATCAATAAGTTTCTTGAAGCTGTAAAAAAGGAAACTTTTAATAATCTTAAAAATACGCTGAAGTATTTTGAAAATAAGAAAGTTAAAATAAAGCCGGTTGTTACAGTAAATGCCAGTGTTTATAAAGGTATATTGAGGTTTATTGATACCAGAAAAACTGACCTCGTGATAATGGGCACTCACGGCGCTTCCGGTTTTAAAACGAAATTTTTAGGTACAAATACCGAGCGTATTTTCAGAATGACAAGTAAACCTGTTATGATAGTGAGCGGAGATGCCGGCAATACTGATTTTAAACGGATCGTTTTTGCCACAGATCTGGAACAGAGATCGGTAAGGGTCTTAAGCAGGGTATGGAAATTCATAAGCAGTTACAAAGCTAAAACAGAAATTCTTAGAATTAATACTCCATCAGATACACTACGGAGCTCTTACGCTATAGGAAAAATGCGGAATATAACAAAAAAATTCAAAGGTGAATTTGAATTTGTTCAAAAAGATGCCGATAGCCCTGAGGCAGGAATAAATGACTATTTGATAAAATCAAAAGCCGACCTGTTAATTATCGGGGTACACAGAAAAAAAGGCTTCAAAAGATTGTTTACTGACAGGGTATCAGAATCGATCACCCGGACTGTAAAGATACCGGTTTTAACAATTGATCTCTAAAACTTTAAAATAATAACAAAAAAACCCCGCATTTAAAGCGGGGTTTTTGTTTATGCGGTATATATTGTTACTTTATCAGAACCATTTTTTTGCTGTCGGTAAATTCACCGGTTGTTATCTTATAAATATAAACACCGCTTGAAAGAGCCGAAGCGTCAAACGGAACTATATGTGTACCTGCGTTTGTAAATGAATTTACAAGCGATGCAACTTCCTTGCCAAGTACATCATATACTTTGAGCACCACTACACCTGATTTAGGCAGCGCGAAAGTAATATTAGTTGTTGGGTTGAACGGATTCGGATAATTTTGCTGCAATACATATTCCTTTGGTACCTGGTTATTGGTGTTTGGAACTGATACCAATGTACCGCAGGGTATATCCTGGTTCCATGTTGCCTGAATTTCAGTGGAGTCAAGTGCTCTTCTGTATAGCCTGAACTCATCCATCTTTCCGGTAAATCCGGCGACTGTGGTATATCCGCCGACCTTAAAACCGGTACCGGCAGTCAGATTCAGAGGAGTTTGAGGAACTGTGCTCGAAAGCACTCCATTTTTGTAGACCTTTATATTGGCCGCTGCTGAATCATACACGAAGTGAATTACTACCGGGCCGGCATTTACAGCAGGAACGTCAACATTTGTAATTCCCGTTCCCCTCAGTGTAATAGCGCCTGTTCCGGCAGCGCCGTTATTAAAGCATCTGAAAGAGCCGCCTCCATCACCGAATAAATATCCAAAGGTCGTTGTATTACAATCTATCCACATACTTATAGTCCAGCTTGAAGCACCCAGGTTATTATTCCAGCCGGTTACAATTCCGGCGCCGGTTACACCTGTCCCTGTAATACATGAATCAAACTGACCGCCTGAAGTTAATGTTATTCCCGTCATTGATGCCGGGGATGTACCAACACCCGGTATCGCGCAGTTTAACACGCTTAACGGAGCCGGATTGTTTTCGAATTTATAAAATAAATAATCCGGTCCGTTTAAAGGCGGGGCTATATCTAATCCTGTATGTGTAATGATCGCGCTGGAGTTACCCCATACATGAGGACAAGGTGCTGCAGTTAACGGACCTGCGTGTCTTTTTACGCCTGATGTTGTGGTGTTTCTTACGCCGAATCCCGTACCCGTATAGCCGCACTGGGTTATTTCTACAACTAGACTTTTTGCAGGATCATAGTTGAACGGGGTTGTTAACGTGATTCCTGCAAATTGATCAGCTGTTGTTGTCATTGCGTAATTGCTTTGATCTAATACTGTGGTAAGAGGTCCTGTGTACCAGGCTCCTGTTGGCAGATCGGTATCAGTGGTTAATCCCATTTTAATTGTCAGCTGCGTATATGTTACGCTTACTGATGAAACAGCCTGGAAATAAATTTTGGTAATATTGCCGCCTGGCGCGGGACCCGGCTGATTAAATGAGCCCGGAAGATACAATGTCTGTGTTGTTTTTCCGGAAGCGGGAAGTGTGTTAAAAGGAAATGCGTTGTTTAAAGTACCTCCGCTCAAATTAAAATATTGAGGCTGGGAAAGTGAACCGGCTGTTAAAGCAAAAAGCAAAATTAAAAATGCAGCCGCCTTAAATAAGAAAGTGATCTTTTCTTTTTTCATAGCGTTTCTAATTTAGTTCCTTGAGCTTTAGCTCAAATTAAATAAATTTAAATGAAGCTTTATTAACTTTACCAGGTAACCGGTTGATGAATAAAGTACATTTACGCCTTTTAAGAGGTGGTCACTGCTCCGGAGTTTTTTAGGATTACTGCAAATTGAACAAAAACATTTAAATTTTCAAGTGTGTAATAATTGTTTTAAAAAAACCCCGCTTATAAAGCGGGGTTTTGAATTTGAGTGAGAAAATATTCTTACTTGATAAGTACCATTTTTTTGCTGTCGGTAAATTCACCGGTTGTTATCTTATAAATATAAACACCGCTTGAAAGAGCCGAAGCGTCAAACGGAACTATATGTGTGCCTGCGTTTGTAAATGAATTTACAAGCGATGCAACTTCCTTGCCAAGTACATCATATACTTTGAGTATAACTATGCCTGATTTTGGCAATGCGAAAGTAATATTTGTTGTCGGGTTAAACGGATTCGGATAGTTCTGTTCCATTTTGTAAGCTGTCGGGATCTGTGTTGTAGGCTCATTTATTGCAACAGGCATTCCTGTCATTTTTGCAATTGTACCTGTAGCGCCGCAGCTCCAGCCAACCATACAGCCGTTGACATCTGTAACCAATGAAATATCATTCTGCGCTGCTGTGTGTGTATGAGACTGGGTCCATGTTGCGCCGTTATCTGTGCTTCTGAAAATACCGGTGCCGCGTGTGTACCAGAAATCATTCCCTGAGCCCTGAATGCCGGTAATGTTGCCTGTACCTGATGCAGGAAGAAGGGTATAAGTAGTTCCGCCATCAGTTGATTTAACCATTGTTGCGCCGCCGCCTAAGCCCACGGTTGCTGAATTGAAACGTACGCCCAGAACCTGTCCGGTCAGACCCGTTGTAGCAACGCTTGTCCAGTTTAAACCTGAATTTGTCGATTTCCATATCGTTCCCTGGCCTGAACCAAACCACATGTTAGGCAGTGATACCTGCACGCAGTTGTTTCTGCCGTCGCCTGTACCTGCGATAGTTGCAAGTGAAGTCCAGTTATTTCCGCCATCGGTAGTTTGCAGCAGCAGCCAGTTTCCGGCTAATGGATCGCCGAACGCGTAGCCGTTTGTTGCTGAAACCATTTTGATCGCGTTTATAAACCCGCCGGCTACAGTATAAACCTGCACCCAGTTCGTTCCGCCATTTGTGGTTTTATAGATAAATGTCGCGCCGGGTGATGTTGTAACCCATGCTGTGTTTGCGTCAAGAGCTTCAATATTATAGATGTCACCTGTAATTACACCGGTGTTTGGGTTAGCATCTGTCCAGGTTGTTCCTCCGTCTGTTGTTCTGCGTACAGTTCCTGCTGCTCCTGCTGCCCAGCCTATCAAATTGCTGACAGTTTTTACAGAATACAATAATGATGTTGTGCCTGATGTTTGGTTTGCCCATGAGTAGCTGCAGTTAACCGGGCCGGAAGATATATTAACTCCCATGTGAGGCATTGATCCGCTCTGCTGACCCCATACAAACGGGCAAGCAGAAGTTGTAAGTGAAGTATTCCTTCTGAAACCTGCCAAAGTAGTTGTACCTGAACTGAATCCGGTAGCTCCTGCGGCTGCGCATTGTTGAACATCTATAATTAAACTCTGTGTATTATCATACGGAAAAGGAGTATCAAGGGTGATAGTCAGCCATTCATTTGCAAGTCCGCCAAGTTGAACGGAAGGCCTGTTATATACTTCTGTCATTGTACCGGTATACCATTGGCTAGCTGCAAAAGTAGTTAAGCCGGCTGCCTGTCCCATCTTTATTACAACATTTGTATATGTGTACGGTCCAAGATTGGCAGCAAGTCTGAATGAAACACTCGTTATGTTGCCATTTGGAGCCGGTGTAGGTTGATTGAAATCTCCGGGTAAAAATAACACCTGGATCTGTTTACCGCCTGGAATATTCCATGGAAATGAATTTGTTGTGCCTGCAGTGTTGTAGTTATAATACTGCGGCTGGGTATATAAATTGGCGGTAAGAGCCAAAAGCAAAACGAAGAATGCGGCAGCATTCCTGAAGAAATGAGGACATCTTGTTTTCATAGCTTATTTCTTTATTTTAGTTTGGAATTCTTATGAATCCCTGAAATTAGAATTATTGAATTTCAATTTCTAAAACTAATAATTAAGCGGATGGATGAAATAAACTGAAAATGTCGAGGGCAGAAGCCAAATACAATTTGCCGAAATGTTTGTGTTGTGTTAATAACTTGGTAAAAACAGATTAAATAATCAAGGGTTTAATGGAGTAAATGATTTTTATCGTTTTACTAAAAGGGGCTGTTTCAAAAAGCTAATTGTCATTCCTGCCTGCCTTGGTTTTTTGGCGAAAGCAGGAATCTCAAAAAATTTTGAAACAAAATTTTTCACATTATATACTCTTTGAACAGCCCCTTTGTTTTGATATTTGCCGGTTGATCTTCAGTTCATATTCTCGAGTACCTTGGCGGGGAACCACCCGTTCTGCAAAGATGTCACGAAAATCTTTGATGCTACGATCTTTACCGGGACCATTGGCACAAAAGTCTGATACCACGGCATTTTTTCTACAAGCATTGCCCTTACATTGGCTTCTTCTTCATCAGGCAGAACCTCAATTACAGCTTTGCCCTGAAGAAAATCCTTGGTTGCGTCATTCTGTGAAATAGAATAGGCAACGTTTTTATTCTGCGCAATGTTAGCGAAACTTTTTCCGCCTTTTTCAACCAGCAGGTAAATATCTATGCCTTTGCTTACGTAGTAAGCGCCGAGTATCCAGGGTGAGTAATCCGTCCCTGTTGTAGCAAGCATTATAGCATTATTGCCTTCGAGTATCTCTTTGATCTTTGCTTCAACTTCGTTGTTAAGTGTCTCAATCATTGGTTTGCTCCTCTTGGTATTATTGTTTAATAGTTGTTTCAGATGGAATGAATGCAAATATATTGATAAAATTATTCTGAATAAATTCATTTAAACTGTTTAAACCGGATTTTTCATGAAGCTGCATTCAAACGGTATTTTTTTTGCCTTTTTTGATAAAACAATGAGTGTTATTATTGTGAAAATAGTAACACTCTCAATGTCCGGGTTAAAGAAAGAAAAAGTCTCCAGATTCGGTGTCTCAATTGAAAAAGAACTTCTGGGTAAGTTTGATAAATACCTTGAAGCCCTCGGGATCCCCAACCGCTCTGAAGCGATCAGCGATATTATTCGCGATAAACTTACCGGCGAGAAAATAAATGACCAGAACTCCCTTTGCTTCGGAATTATTACATATGTTTACGATCACCACAAACGTGAAATTGAAAAAAAGCTGAACAGTATCCAGCATGATCATTTCAGAAGTATAATTTTTACTTCGCACGTTCATATAGATCATGATAACTGCCTTGAAATAATTGTAGTGAAGGATAAAGGCAGCGCAATCAGCCGGTTTACCGAAAGAGTACTCGCTTTAAAGGGAGTTAAACACGGAAAATTTGTTTTAACCTCATTGATGGAATAAAAAGAAAGGATGCGATATGAATTATGAAAACCTTTACGCTGTACATTATCATAACTGTTTTTGCTGTAAGTTTGCACTCACAAAACAACTCACCGCTTACAAAAATATCAGATGAAAAAACTGATAAAGATTCATTAAGGATCTATTTAATGGAACCCCTGGTGGTTACGGGTACCAGGTCTGAAGTATTAAGAAAATACATGCCCCTTACTGTAAATTCAATAAATGAAACAGATATTTTAAACTCCGGTGAGACCAATGTGCTCAAACTGATAAGCAGCAGGGTTCCGGGTGTTTTTGTAACAAGCCGCAGCAATCTCGGATTCGGGT
Organism: Ignavibacteria bacterium UBA2360; assembly: GCA_002344125.1. Classification (GTDB taxonomy): domain Bacteria; phylum Bacteroidota; class Ignavibacteria; order Tepidaquicellales; family OLB5; genus OLB5. The sequence continues at coordinate 373,373 of DDTQ01000012.1, forward strand.
TGGCGCAGGGTTCGGCAGGGCAGGTTTATATCAGGGGAACGGGAAGCAGCCCCAATACACAGATATTGATGCTGCTCGACGGCAGACCGCAGTTTATGGGCCTGATGGGTCACCCGTTACCGGATAACTATATCACCGCAAATGCTGAAAAAATTGAGATCGTCCGGGGACCATGTTCATTCCTTTACGGGTCTAACGCAATGGGCGGAGTGATAAATATAATTACTAAGCGGCAGAAAGAGAAGGGCTTCAGAGTAAGGCTTAACCAGTCTTTCGGGTCTTTCAGTACATTAATTGGTGATGCGGGCTTAGGTTATAACAGCGGTAAGTTTGATATGTATATTTCCGCCTCAAATCAGCAATCCAACGGAAGCAGGGCATATTCTGATTTCAGACTGAATAATGGTTATTCAAAAATTGGCTATAAAATTGATAATAACTTTAACTTAACTGCTGATGCAAATGTTACCAAGTTCAAAACTTATGACCCGGGGACGATATATAAACCTCTTGTTGATAACTGGGTTGATATCTTAAGAGGCAATGCCGGATTTTCACTGGATAACAGTTTTAAAAGAACCGATGGTTCGGTAAAGTTTATTATCAATTACGGCAAGCATAGTATATACGATGGTTTTGAATCCACAGACAGGAACGTATCAGTTACCGCTTACCAGTCATTTAAAATTTTTAATGATAATATCCTCTCCGCGGGAATTGATCACAAAAATTACGGAGGCAAAGCACGCAATATTATAACCGGAAAAGACTGGGGCGAACATTATGTGAACGAAACGGGTGCGTATGTTCAATTGCAGCAGGTACTCCTGGAAAAATTTTCGGTTAATGCCGGGATAAGGATGGAACATTCTTCTGTCTTCGGCAATGAAATGATACCTCAGATCGGATTAACTGTGAATTATTTTAAAAACTATTCATTTCGGTTGAATGTTTCAAAAGGATTCAGGAGTCCCACAATCAGAGAGCTGTATCTTTTCCCCGCGCCGAATCCGGATCTGCAGCCTGAGAAGATGTGGAACTATGAAACCGGCATCATTGCGGTTCCATTAAGGAACTTAACCGTCGAAGCCGCTGCATTCTATAACAGGGGAAACAATATCATTATTACCGAAGGTGTATTCCCGAATCTTAAGCTCAGCAATGCCGGGGATTTTGAGAAGAAGGGTTTTGAAGTCTCATTTAAGTACCGGCCATTACCCCAGTTATTGCTCAACGCAAATTATTCATTCACTGATCCCGGTCAGCAGACTCTTTCAATACCATGGCACAAATTATACTCCGAAGCGTTCCTTCAAATGAAATTCGCCGGATTAAAAATTAATGCTGAACATGTTTCAAAAATTTACGGAGATAATTTCAGCCGCAAAAGACTTGAAGATTTCACACTGCTTAATGCTAAAGTGTTTGTTTACCCGGCGCAGGGTTTTGAGTTCTTTGTGGAATGTGAAAACATTCTGAACAAAGAATACCAGGTTATATACGGGTACCCTATGCCGAAAGCTGCTTTTTATATTGGAATTAACTATAACCGATAACTTAATATTTAAAAATATGAATAACACAACAGCAATTCCTGTAAGCTCTACTACGCTCGAATATAAAGGTGTAAAAACGATTATCTTTCAGTTAGTATTGATAAGTATAGCGGTACTTTCGCCATATATAGCGCACGCTTTCAGCGCGCCGGTGCGGTATATTTTGCCAATGCATTGGGCTGTTATACTTGCCGCGCTTGTTTACGGATGGCGCGGAGGCGCTGTAACCGGAGTGCTTGCCCCAGTTACAAGCTTCTTCATTTCCGGTATGCCTGCGGGGATATACCTTGCGGCAATGGTTCCTGAGCTCTTTGTTTACGGAATTATAACCGGCCTGTTAAGGGAAAAATTCAGAATGAATGCTTTTGTTTCAGTTGCCGCCGCTTTAATAGCGGGCAGAATTGTGTTTGTGATGGTGTTCATTCTATCCGGTAATGTTCAGGGCAGTATATCCGGTCATTTATCAGATTCCATGATGCCGGGCTTAGCTGCAGCGCTGCTGCAGATCCTGATCCTGCCGTTTGCCGCTAAGTGGTGGATTAATACTGAAAGGGATTAACAATGGAAATCAATGAAAACAAGTTTACACCGTTCACCAAAAAAATTCAGCCGGGACCCGATGGCAGAAGTCAAATTCTTGGCAGTGATAACTGTAATGTGATGCATTCCGGATTTGTGACGCTGAAAAAAGGTGAGTGTATCGGCGAGCACAGCACCCATGGAAACGAAGAACTGATAATTATTCTTGAAGGTGAAGCGGAAGTGGAAGCAGAAGGTGCCGGAAGAAAACCCGTCAGTAAGGGTGAGGTAGCTTACAATCCTCCGAATACCAAACATAATGTATATAATGTTAAAGAGGAACTCCTGAAATATATTTATGTTGTTGCAAGAGTTGGGTAATACTTAACCGGTCTCTTTGATCATTATATTTCCGGTTAAGCCGAAGGATCAACCATTTAAAAGCTGCAGACACCTGCAGCTTTTATTTTGCAGCTAATTATCATAAAATAATTTGATAACCGTCATACTATATTCCTTTGCTGATTTATTATATTTACCAAATTTATAATTCCGGAAATTTTTTTAATTTGGAGGTTATATGACCGGTCTGAATCACCTGGATTATTACCGCTTGCCGTGGAATCTTTCTGATAACATTATTTCATGGCTTGAACCAACCGCAAAATGCAATCTTGCATGCCTGGGCTGCTACCGCAAGAATGAAGTGAACAGTCATAAAACACTGCATGAAATAAAGGAAGAACTGAATGTATTTATGCATTACAGGAAGTCCGACAGTATTTCAATCGCCGGCGGTGAGCCGCTTTTGCATCCGCAGATAGTTGATATCGTTAAAATGGTGGCTGATCTTGGCTGCAAACCAATTGTTAACACAAACGGAATAGCTTTAACCCCGGAACTGCTGCATGAGCTGAAACTGGCGGGAGTGTATGGATTCACGTTCCACATAGATAGCAAACAGAACCGCCCCGGCTGGAAGCAGGCAGATGAAGTTGGGCTGAATGAGCTTCGTTACAAGTTCGCTAAAATGCTGGCCGCTGAAGGCGGCATTTCATGTTCATTCAATTCCACAATTTTCGAAGATACCTTGATCCATATACCTGATATGCTCAAATGGGCGCACAAAAATATAGATATTGTAAACGTAATGGTGTTCATTATCTACCGCGCCGTTGATAACAGGGATGTTGACTGGTATCTTGGCCCCAAAAAAATAAATATGGGTGAATTGGTTTACAATGAAGATGTTCCTGATAGAGTTGATATTATGGCTGATGAAGTAGTTGATGTAATAAGGAAGACGTACCCTGATTTTGATCCCTGCGCATACCTTAACGGCAGCGAAAAAGCTGATTCGTTTAAATGGCTCTTAAGCGGAAGGCTGGGTACCAGGAAGAGGATATTTGGCTATATGGGCAGCAAAGCTATGGAAATAGTCCAGACAGCTTATCATCTGATGTACGGTAAGTATTTATCATATACCCGGCCTAAAATGAATAAGAAGGGGAGATCGATGCTTCTTATGGGATTATTCGATAAGAAACTGAGAAGAACATTTTTTAAGTACATCAAAAATCCTTTCAGAATATTCAGAAAGCTGTATTATCAGTCAATAATGATAATTCAACCGGTGGATTTTCTTGAAGATGGCAGGCAAAGCATGTGTGATGGATGCCCCGATATGACAGTATGGAACGGCAAGCTTGTATATTCCTGCAGAATGGAAGAGCAGCTTAAATACGGCTACAATATCAGAACTTATCCCAAAGACCTGGTTGCAATACTTGAAAAAAACAAAATAGTCTAACGGCTATTTTGTTTTTTTCAGCTGCTGAGTGACGCTATAGTACAGTATCACCTTCTTCTTTTAAGGAACGTGATGTATTGGTTTCTTTTTCTGATCTGTCACTTATGAGTTTCTGTATGAATTCAATTCGTTTGTTCATCCATGCAGTTGATCTTTTTCTAAGCTCAAGCGCTTCCGGATCCTTTTCCTTTGCATTGTAGCTCAGCGCGTTCAGCCTCTCGGCAATTGATCTCATGTCATCGAGATATTTTTTCTTTGAATCACTTGCCGCGGAATAACCGCTTGTATAAGCCGATTGAAAATTTTCAATTAGTGATCTTTGCTGTGCCGAAAATTTCTTTGTTATATCAATATCAGTTTCTATTTCAACTTTAACTTTGTCCTGTGCCTTTTCTTCCCCCTTAGAGCCAATTTCTTCTTCACGGACTATCAGTGTATCTGTTTCGGGAATGAGTGAACTCAATCTTCTTTGGTTGATCTTATCTATCATCAATTGTGATTCGTGGTAAAACTCATCATCGTTTGTAACCCGTACAAGCTGTACTTCAGCTGCGCTGAAGAGGCTGTCGTTAAACGCCTGCAAACCCTGTATATACGCAATTTTAGATTGCGCAAGTCTGAACTGCCTTTCACCTGCGTCAATTTTCTGGAATTCCGTGATGGCTTCGGGGTATTGTTTATCTTTCAGTAATTCCATGCCTCTTTCGTAATGCCCTGTTTTAGCGCATCCCGCTGCCATGAATGCAGGGATGAGAACCGCAAATATAACCGGTGCTATAAAATTCTTCATTGAAGTTAATTTCATTGTGATCTCTATTTTTATTTTGAAGCCGTTTAAAATACTAAACACCACATAACCCTCCAAGGTTTTGCGCGCAATTTTATGTTTGATTTGTTGCGTTGTATCATGATTTTTTATGATGAAAATCGCAGGGCATTTTTGAACTAAATGTTATGCATTGAATGCGCTTGGACTGAATATTAATTTTAAGAGTTAAAAAAAATAATTTCTTGTTTTCTGATCATGATGATCTGATAAAGAGAGTGATGAACATGTATAGTTCTAACCCTTCAGAAATTTCTTCCATCCATTTGACTATCCCAACCGGCGAAAATTGCAGATATAAATCTCCGGTAAGGTTTACTATTGTATTTCACGAAATTTTTTACACCGATCCGTTAACAAATGGATCGGGTTGCTACACGTCAATTCTGTTTTCAATTCTTCTAATTAACATTCTTTACCAACTTAAATAAACAAAAAAATGTCAAAAAAACTGCAAACATTTACTATTTTATTCAGCGTGGTTTTGCTTGTTGGTTTTGGTCTGTATACTTCCAAAGATCCTGAACCGCAGAACACGAACGCGACAACAATTCCGGCTTCAATGGAAGTACTTAAATATCAGGCCCCTTCAAACCATGACCGCCCCGGCTTAACACCGCCGTTATGGAGCGAAAGTTTTGACGGAACAACATTCCCGCCAACAGGCTGGTTGAACCTGCAGGAAAGCGGAACAGGCTTATGGACACGGGCAACAACAACTGCTCATCCTACAGGGTTTGCTCCTCACAGCGGCGCAGGTATGGGTGAATTTGTAAGCTGGACATATTCCACAGGAACAATTGCTACTCTTGTATCACCAGTTTTCAGCTTAACATCAGGCCAGGCAAAGCTTGGCTTCTGGATGCTTAGAGATGATGGATATGCAACTACCGCAGATAAAGTTGATTTCATGATCAACACCGCGCCTAATTCAACCGGCGCTACTCTGCTGCTTACTATTAACAGGGCAAAAGGTCTCGCACCTGTTGAAACGGGCGCGAACGGATGGTATTACTATGAATTTACTATTCCGGCATCTTTCAACACTGCTACAAACTATATCATTATGAAGGCTACAAGCGCGTATGGTAACGATATGTATGTTGATGACGTTTCCGTTAACCCGCTTCTTCTGCATGATGTAGGAACAATTTCAGTTGATGTTAACACACCGCTTATGCCGGGCTCAATTGTGCCAAAAGCTACAGTTAAGAATTACGGCTCCAGCGTTGAAACATTCCCGGTAACAATGACTATCACCCCGGGTTCATATACATCAACAATTAACGTTACATCACTTGCTGCCGGAACGACCAGCCAGGTTACATTTGCCAACTGGACAGCAGCCGTTGGTACATATACTGTAAAGGTATTTACACAGGCAGCAACTGATCTTGACAGAACAAACGATACACTCACAAAATCAGTTACAATTACAACCGCAACCTGGACCTCAGGTAATGTTATTACCGCAGGTTCATATTTAGGCAGCGGCGTTGGTTATAATAAACCGGGCAACGATACAGCATGGTTATTTGCATTAGGCGGAAATGCTCCTAATACAACCGCATTATATAAATATAATGTTAAAACCAATGCTTGGAGCTCAGGCGCATCATTACCGCTTTCAAGAGTGGTGTTTGGTACCGCAGTAGTAAAAGATACACTATACGCAATTGCAGGCAGTGATGGCACAAATTACAGCAATACATTGTATAAATATAATATTAATGCCAACACATGGAGCACCGGAACAGTGCTGCCGGTCGCAACACTCGGGTGGTGCAAAGCAGCAGGCTACCAGGATAGTTTGATCTATGTTGTAGCAGGCAATGACGGAACAAACGCTGTCGCAACAGTTCACGTTTACAATGCAATTTCAGGTACGTGGAGAGCCGGAACTCCTCTGCCGCAGGCTTGCTTTGGCGGCGGATTTGCTATAACGGGCAACACATTAGTTTACTCAGGTGGTATCCAAGGCGCAGTTCCCGGCTCTGTTACATATGAAGGTGCTATCAGTCAGTCAGATAGAAGTTCCATCACATGGACAACCGGCGCAGTTAATCCGTTGGGTACAGTTTGGAAAACCGATATGGCACCGTGGTTCGCAAGTGAAGTTATTATGACAACAGGAACTACCGGAACAACATCAACAACTTGGTGGACCCCTGATACACCGAACAAATGCTATTCATACAATCCCGCAACAAATACATGGAGTGTTAAACCAAATTTAACAACCCCGGTTCTTGGTGCGTATCTCGGAAGCGTAAGGTCAGGTCAATATGGGTATAAATTAATAGTAGCATCAGGATACAACGGTACTGCCGCCGTTACAAATACGCAGATCTATACCGAAGATTTCACACCGGTAAATAACGGCAATTCAAATATTCCTGATAACTATTCACTCGGACAGAACTATCCGAACCCGTTTAACCCTGTTACAAAGATCAACTATGATGTAAAAGAAAACGGATTCGTATCAATGAAGATATACAGCATTCTGGGCGAAGAAGTTATGACAATAGTTGACGGATTTAAAGCTGCAGGAAGTTACACTGTTGACGTAAATGCTTCATCGCTTTCAAGCGGTGTTTATATCTACAGAATAAATACAGGAAGCTATACAGACAGCAAGAAGATGGTACTCATTAAATAATCATCGGAATTCAAACCATCAAAAGGCGGTCAGTAAAATGACTGCCTTTTTTTATTTAAGCTGTTCAGCTTTCATTCAATTTGGATTTAAGTAAAAAGGCAAGGCTATATCAGTTTTTTTTTAATATTACAATTCGCTTGCCGTCATTGTACATCAGCTCTAAGCCAAAAGCTTCGCAAATGTGATCAAAAGTTTCAGAGTGGTAGAAAGCCGTGTGTGAGGGGTCTCTGGTGTAATACCAGTTTTTGAATCTTTTAATATCATTCCAAAGCACCGTCATTACGGTCAATATCCCGCCGGCTTCAAGCAGATCGCAGATTTTTTGTATCTCGCGGTGTGGTTCAAAAAAATGCTCAAATACTTCCGTTGAAAAGATGAAGTCGTACTTTTTATCCAGCGGATTTTCAACAAACATAGGGTCATAATCTTCGCAGTTGTAACCCTCATCGATAAGTAATTTAGAAAGGGTAGGGGAGTGGCCGCAGCCGTAATCAAGCCCGGTCATTTTTTTGCTGATATGTTTCAAAGCCGGTTCAATTGCGCGGGTAAGGAACTCTTTGTAGCCTTCAAACTGCATCCCGTTGTTATGCTCTAAATAACGTTCAATCTCTTTTTCTCTCGGTAAAAAATGCTGCGGCGCCATGCGTATGAGTTTACAGTTACCGCACAAAATATAATCTCTGCCAAAATTGCTTTCCAATTGTGTTTGTTTTGCGGCTGAGCCGCAAAGCCTGCACACAGGATCAGACAGCATTTTCCATTTCCACGGTTTCGGTGTTATGCTCCATTGTAAACATAAACTCAGCTTTCGGATTTGCTTCCCGGGCATACCTTAACTGGTATTCTGAGTCAGGCAGAAAGACGAGATTTTTGTGCTTATCGTAAAACAGGTTGAATGAGCGCAGTTTCAGCATTTCGTCAATATCGGCTTTACTTTCATACTTAAGCCAGCATGCCTTAAAGTAATTCAGCGGTCTGAAATGACAGGCTGCGCCGTATTCATGCAGCAGCCTGTGCTGAAGCACTTCAAACTGAAGGTCGCCAACTGTGCCAACAACCTTCATGTTACCCATTGTTTGAGTGAATACCTGTGCAAGCCCTTCATCGGTCAGCTGCATGATACCCTTTTCAAGTTGTTTTGATTTGAAAGGATCGTCCAGCTGCAATTCTTTAAACACTTCCGGCGAAAAAGTCGGGATATTTTTGTACATGAACTGGCTGCCTTCTGTAATTGTATCACCTATTTTAAAAATACCGGTATCATATAATCCCACAACATCACCCGGGTAAGCTTCTTCTACGGCGTTTTTATCCTGCGCCATGAATGTAGCGAGATTCGCAAAACGAACCTTCCGGTTCATACGCACGTGATGGTAGAACTTTAATTTCTCAAGCTTACCTGAGCAAACTCGCATAAAAGCGATCCTGTCCCTGTGTCTTGGGTCAAGGTTTGAGTGTATCTTGAACACAAACCCGGAAAATTTATCGCTGCCGGGTTCAATAATGCCCCGGGTTGTATCTCTGCCCTGCGGATTCGGCGCTATCTTTATCACCGTATCAAGCAGTTCCCGCACCCCAAAGTTATTCAGCGCGCTGCCGAAAAAAACCGGCGCTGCATCGCCGTTTAGATATTCTTCATTGTTGAACTCCCCGTAAATACCATTTACAAGATCAATATCGTGTTTCAGTACATCCGCGCTCTCGTTTAGCAGTTCATGAAGCCTTTCATCGGTCAGGTCTGTGATCTTTTCAACTTCGTGTTCAACTTTTTGCTTGTTCACCTTAAAGAAGCTGAAAGAGTTTTCAAATAAATTATATACGCCTTTAAACCTGCTGCCTATTCCTACGGGCCAGCTGAGCGGTCTTACTTTTATATCAAGTTTTTCCTCTATTTCATCCAGCAGCTCAGTCGGGTTTCTGCCTTCTCTATCAAGCTTATTGATGAAAACTATCACCGGCGTTTTCCGCATTCTGCAAACGTTCATCAGCTTTTCGGTTTGCATTTCAACGCCCTTCTGGCAATCGATAACCAACAACACGCTGTCAACAGCTGTTAGTGTTCTGTAGGTATCTTCGGCAAAATCTTTGTGACCCGGTGTATCCAGCAGATTTATCTTAACGCCCTTATAGCCGAAGTTCATTACAGATGTGGTAACAGATATTCCTCTTTGTTTTTCAATTTCAAGAAAATCTGATGTCGTGGTTTTTTTTATCTTATTCGATTTTACCGCGCCTGCTATCTGAATAGCTCCGCCGAAAAGAAGCAGCTTTTCAGTAAGCGTGGTTTTGCCCGCATCAGGGTGAGAGATGATGGCTATTGTTCTTCTTTTCTGTATTTCTTTAGTAATGCTCATAACAGGTCAACATTCTGTATTAAATAGTTTAGCAAATATTATAAAAAAACCGCCAAAATGGCGGTTTTTTGGCGGAACCGACGAGATTCGAACTCGCGACCTCTTGAGTGACAGTCAAGCGTTCTAACCAGCTGAACTACGGCTCCTTTAATGAATATCTGCAAATTTAAGTAAAATTCCCAAATCTTACAAATCATAAATTTGGTATTAAACTGATTGAATTATTACTATAAAGGTTGAGTATTAAAAGAGTTTGCTCACCACCCTGCCGGTGCCCGCCTTGTTCATAAAGTGCCCACCAGCAACAAACTAATTGTTACTGTGATCTATATTCGCTTCAATATTCCTTTTCAGGTCAACAAGCCTCTGCCTGACTTCTGATCGAAGTTTGTTTTTAAACATACCATGAAACATTGAAAATGGCCATCTAAGCTCATAAGAATATATGAACGAAACTTCTGTAAGCCCGGCATCAAGTTCAGTAAATTTCCACGAACCCGCAAATGATCTGAAAATAATCGGCCCCTTTGTCATCTTAACCGCCGTGCCATCCGGGCGGTTAAACGAAACATATTCGGTTATCATTCCAAATCCGTTTTTGGCAACGCAATCGGCCCTCACACCAACACCTGCTTCTATTGCACCGTCCAGCAGTTCAGCTTTCTTAAGGAATGTATCCCATTTGAGCCTGCCCGCGTAATCCTGGGTATAGTCAAAAACAAATTCAGGGGTGCAGCGTACAATTATTTTCTCTGTTATTCTTATATGCGGCATTTTTTTCGCTTAGCTTATGAATGTTCCTGTTGCTGAATAGTTGCTTCCACTCCCTGGGGCTTAATATACCTATTACGTCATACTTTTGCCACTGCAAAAAGATGTTTTGTCGGATTCTCCGGCTTGATTCTGCCAGTGGCTGCAAAAAAAAATAATCAGTCGGTTTGCGCTGTAAACCTTTCTTAATACAATAACATCTAACAGTATAGCTCTTCAATACCCGGGATCCCAATAACTATCTATATCTATTTCCGGAAGTAGGTATCATTTGCGAACAAACAGATTTTTGTGTTTGAGCATTGTTCCGTGATTTATTTCATAATCTGACTGATTAATTTAACCTCAAAAGGAAACTATATGCTAATATTTAAAAGGGCTGTTGTTGTATTGAATTTAATATTTACTCCTGTGTGTTTTGTTCTAACACACGCATCAATTATGGCCGCAGATAATTCACAAGTTCAAAATCATACTGCGGATTCATCAAACATTTTGGCACCGGCTGCTGATTCACTCCATTGGTACCTGCAGGGTAATGCAGGATTTAAAGAATACCAGGGCAGAAAATGCATTTTTTTGGATGGGGGAGCGGCTTTATTGAACGATTTTGAAGCGCGCGACGCAATTATTGATGTAGACGTTATTTCTCCCGCAAGCCGTGGATTCTTCGGCGCGCAGTTCCGTATAGACAGCACAGGCGCTAATGCAGAGTATATTTATCTAAGGCCCCAGTTTTCAGGCCAGCCCGATGCAATGCAATATACCCCGGTTATAGGCGGCGGACTCAATTGGCAAATATACAATGGACCCGGTTTTACAGGAGCTGTTGATATTCCCCACAACGAGTGGTTTCACATGCGCATTGTTATAAAAGGCGCGCAGGCATACCTTTATGTAACTGATATGGATAATCCCGCACTTGTTATGAACGATCTGAAAAGCGGGGTCGAAAGGGGATATGTCGCACTGGCGGCGCTCATGGGCGAAGTTTATTTTTCGAATTTCAGAATTAAAACCACCCCCGATGCTGATTGGGTAAGAAACGAACCGCCCATGATGCCGGGAATTTTAACCGCATGGGAGCTTTCCCCTTCTTACGATGCGCTTTCGGTAAATCCTGAGCGGCCGCTTACTGCCGCGGAAACAGATACCATGCAATGGCAAAGAGTGGAAGCGGAAGCCCCGGGATTTGTTACAATATACCGCTACCGTGCTGCACCCAGAATAAGAGTTACGTTTGCGAACGACTTTTCAAAGCGGCTTGAGCCGCAGCCGGGCTCTAAACTTGTTTACGCAAGATGCATTATTAACTCCCCGAGTGACGGCGTAAAAAAGCTCAGCTTTGGCTATAGCGATGAGATAAGTGTTTTCCTGAACGGGAATATTTTATTCCGCGGCAGGAGTGCGCAGAATTTCAGGGATACAAGGTTCCTTGGTATTGTTGACCCCGAAAATGACGCAGTTTATCTTCCGCTGAAAAAAGGGAAGAATGAACTTATACTTGCCATTACAGATCTCGGCGGCGGCTGGGGTTACATTTGCAGGCTGGAAGAGTAATAGCAAAATAGAGCCTGATTGTACTTTTGGAAAATGAAAAACCCACGACTTTTCTGCATGTTTTCTCATGAGCCGTGGGTTTAATTTATTCAATGCCTGTTAAAACCAACTAAACAGTTTGCTTTCTATGATGTTACTTCCCCTTTGCAGCCTCTTTCACTAATTTTTCCAATACTTTCATATCTATATCAGCCAGCTTGTTGATGTAAAGACATCCCACTCCCGCTTTGTGTTTGCCGAATTTCTTCAGAAGGTCAGAGTGCTTTTTTACGTCAATTACCAGTTGAAGCGATATATTCGCTTTGCGGGGTGAAAATCCCAGTTTAAACCATTCAACTTCACGGTCTGTGGCGGGACTCTTATACACCTTCTTCCCGAAACCAATTATTGAGCTTCCCCATATCTTAGGCTTCTCGCCGGATATTTTCTTAAACATCTTTAGCAGCGTTAAACTATCTTTGCGCTTTTGTTCATCTTTAATTGAACTGATGAAATCCTCAACGCTTAATTCAGTCTGTTTGGTTTTTATTTCAGCAAGTTTGCCCATAATTAATTATTTTTTTTGAAGTTTTATACTGCTGTATGTTCAATCTTTCTGAAGCGGTCTTTCATTTCCTCTTTTGAAATTACCTGTGATCTTTGCCAGAATTAATTGTGTTTGTTTACCTTCGGAGTTTCCGAGTTTTTTTAGAAGCTTAAGCGCTTCACCGCCTTTAAGCAGCAGCACGGGCTTATTATTCCAATAGATCTGTACTTTCTTATCCTTAAGCTCTTTGTAGCCGAAGGGCTCTTCATCCAATATGTCTCTTTGATCGACTGGTGTCACTATCCCCCTGATGTTTTGTATTTAAAAATTTACAAGCTTTTAATGCTAAATTGCTCTTTATTGGTACAACAAAGAGATCAATTATTTTTTCTTCTTTGATTTTGGATTATAATCCGCTTCATACATCCCGATCCAATCCTTAACGCTCATTTTTTTCATTAACTCACCTATAAGTTTGAATGGTATATCATCCATTTTCTTAAATCTAACGCAGCTTTTGCCCATATCGAGCTTTCCTTTGGTGTGTTTGGGGAACTCGTTGACAAACCATTTTAACAATTTAGGATCCGAGTAAACACCCATGTGGTAAAAATTAACTGAATCCTTTTGCGAAGCGATGCCCGCAAACGGAAGCGGCTCACTGGGTTTGCAGTGGTAACCTGCGGGGTAAAGCTTATGCGGCACCACGTAACCTAACCCGCCGTAGCTGATTGCCGCTTCAAATCCTTTGGGCAGATTTTTAACAATTACATTATGCAGTTTATTAAATGCCTCAAACCTTTCTTCGGGCACATTTGCCAGAATTTCCTTAACTGTTTTTCCCTGTGCTTTCATATTGTAAATTTAATTTTATAGATTCCATCTTTCTGTTTCATGGTTGTTGGTCTTGTAAATATCTCCCCCTTACTAAGGGGGAGTGGGCTTTAGCCCGAGGGGGTCTTAGCATAGGATTTTGACAAACAAATATTGAGCCACGTTTCTTGTGGCGAAACCTTACTCCGAAGGAGGAAGGTTCATTGCACATTGTTTTTAACCGGCTCATAATAAAGTATCACCCCGCCAAAGTCAAATACTTTTGTCCCGGTGAGCTTTAGCAGTATCTTACCTTTTATATCCTTAAACAACACCAGCCCGCTTCCTGCTATTACAGGGTGAATGCATAACTGGTACTCATCGATCATGCCAAGTTGTGTCAATTGTACTATTAAACTCGGACTCGATACATAAATATCTTTACCCGGCTGCTGTTTAAGCTCATTTACTTCTTCGGCAGGCTCACGGGTGGCAAGCATTGCGCTTGCCCAATCAACACTCTTTAGCGAACGTGAAAAAACCAGCTTAGGGACCCTATCAATCGCCGCGGCAAAATCATCCATATGCTTTTCACCTGTGGGATTCGCCAGCACATCACGCCAATACTCCATAAGCTGGTATGTCGTTCTGCCATAGAGTATCACTCCCGCCTCTTCCAACTGTTTGGCATAGTGAAAATGTATTTCATCCGCCGGAATGCCCGACGTATGGTCGCAATATCCGTCAAGTGTCATGTTAAATGCAGCGATTACTTTTCTCATGATTTGATGGTTAATTCTTAGCGTTATGTTTTACTGTAGTAACATCCGGCAATGAGGGCAAATATACTTAATAGGGAGATTTTTTTGTAGTCAGAAGAGTTATCTTAAAAGATTATTATATATTTTTGTCTCTTGTCAATGAGTTTCGAATTTATTTAAAATGGTGTTCATCTTCATAGAACAAAATATTTCAAATAATGCAAGTTCCTCATAATTTTCAATGTGTAAAAAAGCAATTTTTTGTTTTAAAAGAAATTGTTTTATAGGTTCTACTTCAGTTTTGAAATTTAATTCCTTTCTTTTACCAATATGCTTCACGCCAGTTAGAAGCTCATATCTTATCAGACCAATGCTGTAAGCAAGTGTCGAAGTATTGTGGTTATGCCCCCTGGTGTGCTGAAATATTCGGCCGATTACACCCTTTGAAATGCCAACATAAAATGGAGTCTTGTCGTTAATGAAAACATACAAACCACTAAAGTCAATTTTAGTGTTACCATTTTTGGTTTTGTATTCTCTCAACCAGTCCGCTTCTATTCTCCTGTCCGCAAGAAGCTGTCGTCTTGCCGAAACTTCTCCTATACCAGCTGAAAAGTAGTCAGTAATATCAAAGCAATTAACTGTCGGATTAAACTTTGAAAACTTGTCTTCAAAAGTTTCTGTAAGATCGTGAAAAGTAAAAGGGAATTTCCTTTTTATTTTAATTGATTCAAGTATTTTATGTTCCAGTTGTTTTTCTGTCATTTCACAAAAGTTTCAATTTAGCACGGTTCATAGCGGCAGCCAATAACGATTTCTGGCTTTGTGTTTGTGGAGTTTACGTAGCCCAAAAACTCTCAAATGTAATTAACTTTCACAGAATCACAAAACTCGACAGCCCGGTTGAAGTAATACCCGATTTATAGCTAGTTTTTCTACTCTCCATCTTCAGGTTCGTCTATTGTCGCTTCTGGTAACTCAAGTGTCTTGATTTGTTGGATAGCTGAACCAGCAATACCCTTTATTGAGTTATACATGTGGTTGGTATTAAGAAGAACTTTTTGAATTTGTTTTTCCCTCTTTTTCCAATGTCCCATAATTGAACGCTTCTCTGAATTTAGGTCGGTCTGCATTTGTGTAAATCCTTCAACTATTGCTTCTACTTGAAGTCGGAATTCGTTACTTGTCAAGAAATCATAAAGCATAACCATTTTTTCTCCTTTGTTCTCTTGTGATGAAACAACTGAACTCAGCTGAATTATACTTTCACGAAGAACAACACAAAGTCCTTTAAACTCGTCGTAAGAGCATACCCAAATGCCGTCAACTAGCCCCATTCTTTCCATTCCTTTAGGGAACACATCTGTTACAAGAACACCGATATTGGCTCCTTTTTCTCGAATGTCATCTCTGAATTTTTCAAGCCAATTGTTTTTAAAGTCTTTTGTCCGTTTACTTTCATAATAAATTGTTCCACAGTTCTGTCTTGTTCTTGTATGAACAGTTTGCAGGCAATCAGCACCCCTCTCACCTTTTTTAATTTCCATAATGGTGTCAAGAGGGAAGTTTCCAGATAGCCATTCTTCTATCCCTAGTTCCTGAACTTCACCTTGAAGCTGCATTGAACCCTGCTCTTGCTTTCGTTTCATTTCTTCAGTCAACTTTTTTTGGTCCTCTAGCTGCTTTTGCAGTTCCATTACTATCAGCTCGTTTTTACCTTGTTCGGTTTTTCTTATTCTTTCTTTCTCTTCCGCAATTTGCTCATTAAGCTTTTTAGCATTCTCTGCTTCTAAAATATCCTTTAATTCATCCTTTTCCCTTTTTACTTTTTCAATTTCTGCTTTTGTTTTATTTAAATCTTTAACCTGTTCAGATTTTTCTTTGAGTTCTTTTTCAATTAACTCGATTTTTTCTGAATTTTCACTCTGAATTCTAGATTTTATTTCTTTTTCAAGAGCAGATTGCTGATTTTTTAATTGCTCATCTACTCTCTTTGTAATTAATTTTTCTTGTTCTAATTTTAATTTGTCGAATTCTTCTTTTTGTTTATCAAGTTTGTTAATCTCGTCCTGATACTTTTTCTTTTCTATATCAAGTTGTAAATTGTATTTTTTCTTGTATTCATCATCAAGTTGATGAGCGATTACATTATTTACATCGATTTCATGTCCACAATTCGGACAAACTATTTTAGTTTCGTTAGACATATTAATTATATATTGTGAAATTATTAAAATTTATTTATTAAAGTTTTTCTTCCATCATCATTTCATAATGTTCTTTGCCAATTATTCTAAAAATAATAGCAAAAACATCAAAAAGAATTTTAGGGTTCTCATTTATAATTTTTTGATAGTAGACACTATCAAGTGCGGATACTTTATGGCTTTCGTCGTTAATTGTTGAAATAAAGGCACATTTTATATAGAAGTAATTGTCGTTTTGGTCATCATTAACTAATGCCGACCAAGAATCATTACCGAAACCCACAAAATTAACATAGCTTTCAATAATTCTTCTCATTGTATTAGATATAACTATGTTTAAAGTAGAGTCTGTTGGCAAATTAGCTTTTATATTTTTGATTGAATTCCACATTAATGAATAGTCATCAAAGACAGTCTTATTGCGAGACCCGGTTATTGAAGTTTGGTTTTTAATTTTTGTTATTTTATAATGCCAATAATCTGTACAAATTGACCCTCTTTCAAATGATACTTCTTTATAGAAATATATATTGTGAGTAAGAATTACGACTTGAGCAATATTGTTATTTTTAAAAAGCTTACGATTTGTATTATTGTCATCATTGTATCTTTTAATCAAAGCTCGAATTAGTGTTGAAACAATAAATAAAGATTGACTATCCAAGCTAGAAACGGGGTCATCAATTATGATAATCTTTTTTTTAGTCCCTGAATTAAGTAAATCATCTGTTCCAAGACACAATTGATAAAAGTATAGAAATGAAATGAAGTTTTTCTCACCTTCACTTAAACTCTCAAATACTGGACTTAAATTTGGAGAATTTGGACGTTTCAAATAATATCTTGAAATATTGTTGATTATTTCTTTTTCGGCAATTACAAACCCTTCAAAACCCGCGTTAGTAAGTAGCATGTTGATACTGTCTATTGCTTCTTTTGTATTTACAGTTTGACTTCTTAAATTTTCAATATTCTGTCTAGCTGTATCTATTTTGTTATTAAATTGATCTATTAGTTCAGTCGCATATTTGTTAATTCTAACATACTTTATTTTTCTTTTATTAAATTCCTCGATTTTATTCTTGCATTTATTAGCCATGTAAATCCAAATGTTATCCAATAGCCTTTTCTTGTTTACATCCGTGTCTCTATAAAGTGTATTATTTGTATTTATAAGTTTCGTAAGTTGCTGCAAAAGTACCTTAAATTTAGAAATGGAAGTAATACATTTTCTTTCATTTGAGTTTACTATTTTCTCATTAAAAATTTTAATATTGTTTTCGTATAATAAGTTAAGCTCAATTAAAAAATCTGAAGTTAGATTATTTGGATTGTAAATCTTGTTAATAGCATTAATATTTTCAATAAATTTGTTTAATTCCTTATCGTAAATATCTTTTAACTTTTTTATTTCATCAAGTTTATTCTTATATGTTTCATCGAAATACTTCTCAAACTGTATTCTTAAGCCTTCATCTATAGTTTCCTTTTGGCAAAATGGACAAGTGTTTTCGTCAGGTTGAATATAGTCAATTCCTTGCGCAACCCAATTCCTGTTGTTTAATGAATTGATTAATTGTGCTATGTCTACATCTTCATTGCCGATAATAATTTCATTTAATATCTTATCGACTTCTCTCTCTAAACGCCTTATTACTACATAAGAGTTTATATTTAATGTAGTAGTTATTTCTTTTAATTCTTTAACATATAAAGTTTGATAGCTTTCTGTCAATTCTTCTAAGGTTAAAGTGCTCAAATTGTTTGTTTGTAGAATGTTAATGATTTCATTAAAATGATTTGTTTTGCTTCCAGAATGTTCAAGGTAAATCTTGATAAATGCTGCAAACGTACGTCTTTGTTCCCATGCATCATTTAGCAAAATGTCACGTATACCTTTCTCATCATTCTTTAAAATCTCTAATCTATTCAGGTATATAAGTTTTGAACTTTCATAGGATTGAATGTTATTTTCTTCGTCATTTATTTTCTGATCAATTTGTGCATTTGATTGATTTAATGAGAACACACCTTTGAAATCTAAACTTTTCTTAAAATTTTCTTCTATAAAATCTTCATTAAATGTCAAAATGTGATGAAGTTGCTTGTTATAACCAATATTAGTGCAAGCATTAAACTCTGATTTCTGTTCTGTAACATCAAGGGTTAAATTCCTTAGATATTTAGATATAGTTGATTTGCCTGTACCATTAAATCCATAGAAAAAATTAACCTTTTTAAAATCATTAATTGTAACTCCATTTTGGCTATCGTACGTTGCTACATTTTTAATCGTTAGTGAAGTTATCATAATTCATGCTTAATAATTTAATTTAAGAAAAGAAAGTTAAATATAAAAAGGTAACCCCCATTTCCATAGGAGTTACCCTCTATTCGCGTGATTTCAAACTTATTATAAATAAATTTAAATTTCAACATCAAAAGTAAATAAAAAGCACCCGCAATTACTTACGGGTGCTTCTATTTTTATTGTCGTCTTACTTTCTTACTTCACATCAAATCTGTCATTATTCATAACCTTTACCCAGGCGGCGGCAAAGTCGTTGGCGAATTTTTCCTTGGCGTCGTCGCTGGCATAGACTTCTGCCAGCGCGCGGAGCTCGCTGTTAGAGCCGAACACAAGGTCAGCCCTTGTAGCCGTCCATTTAAGCTCGCCCGTTTTGCGGTCTTTGCCCTCGAATATTTCGTTGGTTTCGTCTGTGGCTTTCCATACGGTTGTCATATCAAGCAGGTTACTAAAGAAATCATTGGTAAGCTGCTCCGGGCGTTTTGTAAACACACCGTGTTTACTGCCATCCCAGTTAGCGCCCATAGCACGCATACCGCCAACAAGCACGGTAAGCTCCGGTGCGCTCAGGTTAAGCAGCTGAGCCTTATCTATCAATAATTCTTCTGTTGAAACAGTGAACTTTGTTTTCAGGTAGTTGCGGAAACCGTCAGCAACGGGTTCAAGGAATTTAAATGAATCAACATCAGTCTCTTCCTGTGATGCGTCCATTCTGCCGGGGGTGAAGGGAACTGTAATACTTACTCCCGCATCCTTCGCGGCTTTTTCAACGCCGGCGTTGCCTGCCAGCACAATAAGATCGGCAAGTGAAACCTTTTTGCCGCCTTTTTGCGCATCGTTAAATTCCATCTGAATGCCCTCAAGTACAGCAAGCACTTTCTTTAGCTGCTCCGGATTATTAACCGCCCAATCTTTCTGCGGCGCTAATCTTATCCTCGCGCCGTTTGCACCGCCGCGCTTATCTGAGCCGCGGAATGTTGCAGCCGATGCCCATGCCGTAAGCGCAAGCTGTGATACTGAAATGCCCGATGCAAGTATTTTTGCTTTCAGTGCTGCAATATCATTATCATCTATTAATACATGGTCACAAGCGGGGATAGGATCCTGCCAGATGAGAACTTCTTCCGGCACTTCGGGGCCTATATAGCGCGCGCGGGGACCCATATCGCGGTGTGTGAGCTTAAACCATGCACGCGCAAATGCATCCGCGAACTGGTCCGGATTTTCCATAAACCGCCTGGAAATTTTTTCGTATGCAGGATCAAATCTCAATGAAAGATCAGTTGTGAGCATTCTGGGTTCCTGTCTTTTATTCGGGTCAAAAGCATCAGGTACGGTGTTCGCGCCCATTCCGCCTTTGGGCTTCCATTGGTTCGCGCCGGCGGGACTCTTAGTAAGCTCCCACTCATACCCAAACAAATTCCAGAAGAAATTATTGCTCCATTTTGTAGGAGTTGTTGTCCATGTTACTTCAAGTCCGCTGGTAATTGTATCGCATCCTATGCCTGTGTTAAAATCACATTTCCAGCCCAGTCCCTGCTCGGTGATATCGCCTGCTTCAGGCTCAACACCAACATGCGTTGCTTCGCCCGCGCCGTGTGTTTTACCAAATGTATGTCCGCCTGCAATAAGCGCAACGGTTTCTTCATCGTTCATCGCCATCCTTGCGAATGTTTCGCGGATATCGCGTGCTGCGGCTATCGGGTCGGGGTTGCCGTTGGGACCCTCAGGGTTAACGTATATCAAACCCATCTGCACGGCTGCAAGTGGGTTATCAAGTTCGCGCTCGCCTGTATATCGTTTATCGGCTTCCAGCCATTTTGCTTCGCTGCCCCAGTAAACATCCTGGTCAGCTTCCCAAACATCTTCTCTGCCTCCGGCAAAACCGAAGGTTTTAAATCCCATTGATTCCAGCGCAACGTTACCTGTTAATATCATTAAGTCAGCCCATGAAATTTTCTTCCCGTATTTCTGCTTAATAGGCCAAAGCAGCCTGCGGGCTTTATCAAGATTCGCGTTATCAGGCCAGCTGTTTAATGGCGCAAAACGCTGCTGCCCCTGACCGGCTCCGCCGCGGCCATCGCCAACACGGTATGTGCCTGCCGAGTGCCATGCCATTCTGATAAACAGGGGACCGTAGTGCCCAAAATCCGCCGGCCACCAGTCCTGTGAATCAGTCATTAATTTTTTCAGGTCCTCTTTTATTGCCTGGTAATCGAGGCTCTTAAATGCTTCGGGGTAGTTGAAATCTTTGCCCATCGGGTCAGAAAGTTCGGAGTGCTGGCGAAGTACATTGAGTCTGAGCTGGTTTGGCCACCAGTCGCGGTTGCTGGTTCCGCCGCCTGCAAATCCGTTTGCCCGTGTAACGGGGCATTTACCGTTAGTGTTTTCCATTTTATTTTTCGGTTATTATAGTGTTATGATTGTTTATAAATTTTCTATGTGATATGCAAAATAACAACAACCAAGAGCGGTTTGCTAAACCGTTCAATTGTGATCTTTGATCGCTGCTCAGTTAAAAATGTTTTATGGATAGAATGCGAAATTAACAGTTAATTAGAAAATATTAAAGGTAAAAATGATAACGGAAGGTGAGCCATTAGCGTTTCATGAAAAAATCTCTTCTTCTTTTATAAATACTCAGGCTATGATTTTGATAATCAAAATCCCCACCTGATTTCAGTTGGGGAATTGATAACGTTTTCCCGCAGAGTCACTTACAGGAGACTCTGCGATGACGTAGAAATTGAATTCTATATTCCCGTCAGGTTCTCAAATCTGAAGGTATTATTTGCGGAAAGTAATAACATTTTAACCCCGCTCTTCTTGACTGGTTTCTCAGTTAGAGCGGGGAAGACGAGACACCAAAAACGGACTTTAGTCCTGATTGCTTAGCATTAAGTAAAGCAAAAGTTTATTTTGAGTTTGGGATTCAGAATAAACATAACTTATTTCAACCTCACAAGCTTACCTTTGCGCTTCACAATATTTTTATAATCCCACTGAATATCACGCGCCTTCTTCAGCCAGCGTTTTAAGTGAGTAACCTTGATCTCATCCGGCGATGTATATCTGATCTCGGCAGCTTTAAATGAACCTTCAGGCTTCAAACCCGGCTCGTCAAAAGTTTGCCCGCTCCAGAATAGCAGCCTTACCGAATCTTTTAATTTGTCGTATCCAGCCACGGGATTCCCTTCAATAAACCAAACGGGATGCGCGTGCCATATCTTATTTTCTGCGCCCTTTAGATTCTTATCAATTTCTTCAGCCAGAATTTTACAGATCTTTTTATCGTTAACCGATTGTTTACTATTATATGATTTGATTTCAGCTGATATCATTCAAGTTCTTTTAATTTATATTAATACTGCAAAATATTAAAATTATTTAATTAATATCATAGTTAAAATTTTCCTGTTAAAATAGTAACTTATCGATTTTTTTCCGATTTAAATTTGCATTTAACTTGCGATTAACTGCTAAAATTTTATTTTATAATCATATACAGAATATATTCTTCTGTATTTAACTCGTTCCTTAACATATTTTAACTTACTCTCGTTAAAATAATCTCAAATTTAAAATAATACAGGAGGTTATTTATCTATGGAACCAATAAGCAAAGATTTTAAACCTAAGTTCGCAGTCCTGGGGGCAGGTCACGGCGGTTTGGCAATGGCAGGGCATCTTTCATTCATGGGATTTCATGTTAATCTTTACAACCGAAGCGAAGAAAGATTATGGGGTATTAAGGCGACAGGTGTTATCAAGCTGGATGGTGAAATAGAAGGCGATGGCCGCGTGGCGCTTGCTACCACTGATATTGAATCAGCTATCAGGGATGTTGATATAATAATGGTTGTTGTGCCCGCAACCGCGCACCGGTTCATGGCGGAAGCATGCGCCCCATTCTTAAAAGATGGGCAGATAGTAATATTGCATCCCGGCAGAACTTTCGGCGCGCTTGAATTCAAGCAGATACTCTTAAGGCTAAATCCGGGTGTGAATGCTATTATTGCAGAAGCGCAAACCTTTTTATACGCATCGCGGGTAGTAGGTCCCGGGCATGTGCATATTTTCAGGGTAAAGAATTCAATTCCAATTGCCGCCGTTAGAGCGCATAAGATACCGCTGGTGATAGAAAAATTGAAACCGGCTTACAACGAATTTGTACCCGGCGATAACATTTTTAAAACAAGCTTCGATAATATCGGCGCGGTATTTCATCCGGCAATCAGCATATTGAATGCGGGGTGGATAGAAGATATAAACGAATTCCAGTTTTACGTTGAAGGTATTACGCGCTCTGTTGCCAGGGTGCTCGAAAAGGTTGATAGCGAAAGAGTCGCCGTTGCAGCTGCGCTTGGAATCAGGGCTATGACAGCTCGCGAGTGGCTTTACCTTGCCTACGGTGCGGCAGGCAAAACTCTATATGAAGCGATTCATTCCAACCCCGGCTACAGGGGAATAATGGCGCCGCCTACACTTGATATGCGCTATCTGAATGAAGATGTACCCGAAAGCCTTGTGCCAATAGCTTCAATTGGGAAAAAATTCAATGTGGAAACGCCGACTATTAATTCACTTATTTACCTTGCTTCCTGCCTTAATGAATCGGATTACATGACATCCGGACGTACAGTTGAAAAACTCGGCATCGCGGATATGAGCCTGAAAGAGCTCAGGCTGCTTTCAATAGGGCAGGCTGATATTAAAAATTGATCTTCTTAAATAAAATGTTTAGGATAAAAACAATTTATGAAAGAACAAGTTATGAAGGAAAAAGTTATGAAAGAACAAGTTATGAAGGAGCAGCTTATGAAAGAAAAATATATTCTGGGAGGCGCGCTTGGCAGCTGCGTTCACATCGGCGGGTTGCATCACTTCCTTAAACTGGCGGAATCAGAAGGATTCAAAACTTCTTCGTTAGGACCCGCTGTTGCGGTAAACAGGTTCATTGAAGAAATAATAAAACAAAAGCCGGCAATTGCGGCTGTAAGCTACAGGCTTACGCCTGAAGTAGCCGCCTCACTGTTTGAAGAAATAAAAAGTAATGTTAAAAAATTCAATTTAACCGGTACAAAATTCATTTTCGGCGGCACTCCCCCCGCAGCTGAAGCTGCGAAAAGATCTGGTCTGTTCGAAAAGGTATTTCACGGTACGGAATCTATCAAAGAAATAAAAGCGTATCTGCGCGGAAGTGAATCCGGTGCGGGATCTGTAAACAACGAAAATACTTTGCTGGGCAGAATAAAGGAAAAATATCCGTACCCTTTGCTTCGTCATCATTTTGGCAGACCCGATGTTGAAGAAACAATTAAAGGCGCGGCTGAAATTGCAGAAGCCGAAGTACTGGATATCCTTTCACTTGGTACCGATCAGAACGCGCAGGAATTTTTTTTCCGGCAGGATGAAATGAATCCCGCCATGGATGGCGCAGGAGGCGTACCGGTAAGGAAACCGGAACACCTGAAAGCTATTTACGAAGCTACCCGCAGGGGAAACTTCCCGCTAATGAGATGTTACAGCGGAACAAATGATCTGCTTAAATGGGCCGAAATGAGCGTTGAAAATCTAAACAATGCATGGGCAGCGATACCGCTATGCTGGTACAGCGTTATTGACGGCAGATCAACGCGCTCATTATATGATGCTATCACTGAAAATAAAAGTGTAATGAGCTGGTATGCGGCCAGAGATATTCCCGTGGAAGTGAATGAATCACACCAGTGGAGCTTAAGGGATGCACATGATTCAATTGCAGTGGTGATGTCTTACCTCGCGGCATATAATGCCAGGTGCTCGGGTGTAAAGAGTTATGTTTCGCAGTTCATGTTCAACACTCCACCGGGCACCGATCCTTCTATGGATATTGCTAAAATGTCCGCTAAAAGGATCCTGCTTGAATCTCTGGAAAATGAAAACTTCACAGTTTACAGGGAAGTAAGAGCCGGTATTGCGCATTTTTTCCCTGTGCCGGCAATAGCAAAAGGGCAGCTTGCGGCATCAGTTGCAATGAGCCTTGCGCTTGAACCGCATATTTTGCATGTAGTAGGTTTCAGCGAAGGTGATCATGCCACTCACCCCGGTGAGCTGATCGAAAGCTGCAACATAGCTCATGGGGTGCTGCATAACTGCCTGGAAGGTCTGCCGGATATGAAAAAAGATCCGCGCGTTGAAGCCAGGTGCAAAGAGCTTCTTGATGAGGCCGGCACTCTCCTTGAAGCGTTAAATGAATTCGGCAAAAATGTTTCTAAGGATCCTCACAGTGATGCCAATGTGATTGCCAAAGCTATCAAGTACGGTCTGCTTGATGCTCCGCATTTCAGGGGGAATATTCACCTGTGCGGAGAGATTATCACAAGCCTGATTGATGGTGCATGGTACGCAGTTGAAGAAACAACAGGCAGAATAATTAAAGAAGAAGAAAGAACTAATAAAATTCTTAAAGAAAAAGGAATTCTAAAGTAATTTTAAAAGGAAAGGAAATGAACTATGTGCGGAATAACATCATTGTACGGTACAAACGATCCGGTTGATATTTACAGTATGACTCAAAAACTGAAACACAGGGGTCCCGATGACTACGGGTACCATGCAGGCGAAGGGATTGTTTTGGGTCACAGCAGGCTTTCAATTATTGATCTTAAAGGCGGAAAGCAGCCTATATATAATGAAACCCGGGATATGTGCATTGTTTGTAACGGTGAAATCTATAATTACAGAGAATTGAGAAAACAATTTCTCGGTAATCATACATTTTCAACCGGTTCAGATAGCGAAGTTCTGCTGCAT
Organism: Ignavibacteria bacterium UBA2360; assembly: GCA_002344125.1. Classification (GTDB taxonomy): domain Bacteria; phylum Bacteroidota; class Ignavibacteria; order Tepidaquicellales; family OLB5; genus OLB5. Next base: position 398,841 of record DDTQ01000012.1, read on the forward strand.
CTATACGAGGAATTCGGATTTGACTGCCTTAAACACCTAAATGGAATGTTTGCGTTCATTATTAATGATAACGGGAATATCTTTGCCGCAAGAGACCGTATGGGAATTAAGCCGCTCTATTTCGGCAGCAAGAACGGTATCATGGCTTTCGCTTCAGAAATAAAATCACTTGAAGGATATGAGGATATAAGCGAATTCCCGCCGGGGTATTACTATTCAAACTTAACAGGTTTCCATCAGTATTATGCCGTTGATTACTTTGAAAACCCATTTCTTACGGATGAAAATGAAATTTGCACGCTCATAAGGGAAAAATTGTTCCTTTCGGTTAAGCGAAGACTCGTTTCTGATGTTCCTGTTGGAATTTTTTTAAGCGGCGGATTGGATAGCAGTATCATTGCGGCATTAATGAATCCATATGTTGATAAACTGCATACTTTTGCCGTTGGAACCGAAGGCAGTGAAGATCTTGCTGCCGCCAGAAAGGTGGCGGAATTTCTTAATACCAAACATTATGAATATATCTATACTGAAAGCGAAATGCGTAATTCAATTCATGATGTTATCTATTACCTTGAATCCTTCGACGCTCCGCTTGTGAGAAGCGCACTTCCGAATTATTTTGTCGCAAGAGCTGCCAAAGGCAAAATTAAAGTTGTGTTAACCGGTGAAGGCGCTGATGAACTCTTCAGCGGCTATCATTACCTTAAGAACTTCAACTGCTCAGGCGCGCTGAGCAATGAATTAATGAGACTTACAAGATCACTGCATAATATTAACCTGCAGAGAACCGACAGGATGACAATGGCGCACTCTATTGAAGCGCGCGTTCCTTTTCTTGACCATGAATTTGTGGAGTTTGCCCACCGTATCCCCGTTAAATTCAGGTGCGCAGGTGATAACAGAATGGAAAAATTCATTCTGCGCAAAGCGTTTAAGAACTACCTGCCCCATGAAATTTTATGGAGGGATAAATTGAAATTTTCCGAAGGTTCAGGCGCGGAAGAATTATTTAAAAAAATTGCTGAAACCGAGATAAGCGACAGCGAGTTTATTAATGAAAGCGCCGAAGCTCCGCATAATATCAGGGGCAAGGATGAGCTCTATTTTTACAGGATTTACAGAGAGCATTTCTCATTCTGTGAAGATAAACTGATCGCCGGTGTAACAGAAGATTTTTAGAAAGGTTTTAAATGAACATACTGAGTCTTGGCGCCGGTATGCTCTTTATTATGTGCGCAAGGATCTTTGATGTATCACTTGGTACGTTGAGAATGCTTAATGTTGTAAAGGGTAACAAATACAAGGCTGCCGTTTTAGGATTTATAGAAGTGCTGATATGGATCGCCGCCATGAGGTATATAATGCAGAACCTTGATAACATGTGGAATATTCTGGGGTATTCAGCCGGATTTGCCTTAGGTACAATAGCGGGAGTATCAATAGAAAATAAGTTCGGAACAGGTTATCTGCAAGTCTATGTTATTTCCAAGTATTATACAGATGCTATTGCAGATAAACTGAGATCACTTAAGTTCGGGGTTACCATAGTTCCGGGCGAAGGCGCCCGAAGCGGCGTAGCCGTTCTGGTACTGATAGTCTTGGCTAAGAGAAGATCTGAGGTCATTAAAACGATCGAACAGATCGATCCCGCCGCATTTATTTCTGTGCAATCTGTTATTCCCTACCGGGGATTCATTCATTCAAGAAAATAATCCCGGGCTACGATGCCCTTCCTGTGGGTGAGTTCATGTAATTAATTAATTTAAAAAGTTTCCGGCTTCCGGGAACTTTTTAAATAGATATGTGTTGCAACACGTAAGAACTAACCACCATTTTTTAAACATAAATATCATAACCATGAAAAAAATCTCTCAACTTATTGTTTTATTCGCTTTTATTTTCGCAGTAAATCTCTCTGCGCAGACAGTTTGGAAACAGGATCCAAACCACTCAAAGCTCGGTTTTACAGTAACACATCTATCAATTGCTGATGTTACAGGTTATTTCACAAAGTTTGATGTGAGTGTAACTTCAAGCCAGGCAGATTTCGGCGACGCAGTAATTGAACTCACAGCTGATATTAACTCTATTAATACGGGAATTGAAGCGCGTGATAATCATTTAAAAACCGCGGATTTCTTTGACGCGGCAACTTATCCAACAATGACTTTCAAAAGCACATCCATAGAAAAATCAGGTGATAAAACCTATAAACTTAAAGGCAATTTAACTATGCACGGTGTTACAAAAGAAATTACAGTTGATCTCATTTACCGCGGAACAATTCAGAACCCGATGGCAAACAACGCTGATGTTGCGGGTTTGCAGATCCTGGGCACACTCAAGAGATCAGATTTTAACATCGGCTCAACCTTTCCTGACTTTGCTATAAGCGATGAGGTCAGAATAAAGGCAGACGGCGAGTTCTCGAAAAAATAGTTACAATCCGTACTTAGTAATTCTAGGGGGGGCTATTTTTCCGCCTCAACGCCTTTGAAGTAAGAAGTCTTATTCAAACTCGCTTTTATAGCGGGTTTTTTTATTTATTGACTTAGGTCAATCTTTGTTGCGGAAATATTGCCTAAGTTTGTATAACTAAAATAAACCAACATGAATGAAACAGCAAATACACCGCATAAGATCAATCTAAATGATTTACTCAGCTTTCAGCAGGGAGCAGTTGTAAGCAAAGTGCTGCTTAAAAAAAATACCGGTAACATAACCCATTTCGCATTTGGCGGCGGAGAAGGCCTCAGCGAACATACGGCACCATTTGATGCCTTTGTTCATATAACCGAAGGCGAAGCTGAAATAATTATATCAGGCAAAACCTGTTTACTTGGCAGGGGAGAAGCTATTGTAATGCCCGCAGGTGAACCGCACTCCCTTAAAGCGATCACGGATTTCAAAATGATTTTGGTAATGATAAAATCAGAGTGAGATAATACCAAGAGTTTTAACCGCGAACGTCATCAATTGTCTCAATATTTACATGCGACACCTATTGTGTCGGTTCATTTTTTTGTCTATCGCTATAAACGTATGACGCCTACCTATTAGTATTATTTTCTTGTCGGTAGGCTTTCAGCCTGCGGCGTCAGAAACATATTCCCCCTTGAAAAATCGAAGAACCGGCTTTGACAGTGGGGAGCATATCTCTAAAAATAGATAGAGCCGCAATCGTTCATAAAAACAAAATCCCCGCCTGGATTTAAGTTGGGGATTTGATAATGCTTTAACCCCGCTCTTTAGAGCGGGGGGCAAATGGTAGCCAAAAATATAAGGACTTTAGTCCTGATTCAACGCTTCCCTCAGGTGCTTGGATCAGACGGAATTCTAACACTCCACAAAAAAACCTGCATTAATGCAGGTTTTTTTCACGTGTGATAAAGTATATGATGAATGCTGATTCATTTCAATTCGTCGCTTGTTCTTTTCCGGAATCTTCTGGCTTCTTCTTTTGCGGCATTCCCAACAACAGCCCTGAAGCGAATCCGTACACTGTTGTGATATACCAGTTTGAGCTCAGCGGACAGCCGTTCGAGCATCCCACATAATAATAATATGCGTAACCAATTAGCCCGCCAATCATTCCGTAGAGTCCCAGCTTAACAAATTTGTTCTTAGTATATTTATCTATCATGCTTCTTTTAGCCTTTAATTTTTTTTCTTAATGTGCTCAAGCCCAAAGGCAGGTATAGGGGACATGTGCCTATCAAACTTGTCAATACAAATATAACTGCAAACACCATAAGAATAATTCCAAAGATCCCTGAAATTGTTCCTGTGAAATACAGCGTAAACACAGCTATAGCAATTACTATTCTTATGATCTTATCTGCTGAACCCATATTCTTTTTCATGATCTGTTACTAATTAATTTACAAGCAAAATTTCGTTAATTGCCTTTACGAAGCTTTCCTTCGGTAATGCGCCCATTGACATCTGCGGTTTGCCTTCCATTGGAATGAAAAGTATGGAAGGAATACTGCGAATTCCGAACACTGATGCAAGTTCCTGTTCAGCTTCAGTATCCACTTTATAGATCTGTACTTTGCCGTCATATTCTTTTGAAAGCTCCTCAAGTACCGGGGCTACCATTTTGCAAGGTCCGCACCAGTCAGCGTAAAAATCGATAATAACCGGTTTATCACCTGTGAATTTCCACTCTTTCTCAGTTTCGTAATTAAACACCTTCTGTTTGAATTCTGCTGCTGTTAAATGTACCATTTTTGTCGTTCCTTTAGTATTATTTTCTTTATTAATATTTTCTTTCTTAACCGGATCAGGGTTCTTCACCGGGTATTGATCATTTGTATTCTTATTTGCAGGAGTATTATTGTAAACAGTTTTCTGCTCTTTGCTTCCGCAGCCGCTAACCGGAATTATCCCGCTTACTAATATAATTAACAGCCCCGCCGTGAAAAAGTTCTTACTAAAATATTTATTCATGCTTATGTTTCCTCTAACAAACTTTGTTTGTGATTAGTTGCTAATGGCAACTTAATAAATTTATTTCAAAAAAGCAATCCCCGGGCAAGTGGGCTGTTAAGGTAATTTCACCTGAAACTGTTTAATAACACTAAAGAGGTTCCTTTTGTGACAAAAATCATGTTTTCCATTGATTCAGGACATATTTTATCGCTGTGAATACCTGTTATTTTTGTATGTGAGATAGTTGCTATTAGCGACTAATATCATAAAATAAAATGACTTCTAAACAAACTATACTATCTATATGAAAAACATTTTAATACTATTGGTTTCCTTGCTGGTTTTAACTGAAGCATATTCACAGAACGGAACAAGGTTAATAGGTTTTGACGCTAAAACCACCGGCAGGGGAGGGATCTCCACCGGATTTTTTGATAACACAAGTCTGCTTATGACAAATCCCGCAGGTATTTCATTTTTAAAGGAAAATATGCTGGATGCCGATTTTTCCATGATGATTCCTAAACTAAAATTCACTAACTCAATAAATGATGCTGAAGGAAATTCTGCAACATACCCGCTTCCTTCGCTGGGTGCGACTTACACACCCAATAAATCGAAATTAACACTCGGACTAGGCTTCTTTACAAACGGGGGAATGGGCTCTGATTTCAAATTAAACCACCGGTTATTCAAAGATGCCTCAGGAAATTATGTCCAGCAGGAATATTACTCAAAGTTCGCAGTTATGCAGGGGGGTCCTTCAGTATCATATAAGTTCAGCAAAAACTTCTCTGCCGGATTTTCTGCTCATATCTATTACAGCATGATGGATTTCCGTATGCCGTACAGTCTTTCTCCAAATGAACTAAAGGGTGTTGTTAATCCGCAGACCGGAATGACCTTCGGTCAGATGTTTTCCGCGCCGCAATCGCAGGGCGGGCTTGGCTACAGCGAAGTCACTGCGTACGCAAAGATGAGCGATCTTACTGCTTTTGGTTTCGGCGGTAAAATAGGGCTTGCCTACAAAGTGAATGATATGTTCTCGCTCGGTTTAAGTTACACGCTGCCGGTTGATTTTACTTACAAGAATGGCAAGGCTGATATGGATATGACCTACCAGATGAACGATGCTTTTGGCAGAGTAGTATCCGGATACATGATGAATTACCCCGGTATCACACAGCAGCAGGCTATGGATTCCGCAATGACGGCATTCACGCAAATGGGGATAAATCTTTCGCTTGGCGCAAAAGCTTCATATGATCTTGAAAACAAACTTTCAATGCCGCAGCAGATATCGTTCGGTTTTTCATACGCTGCCCCGAACAAAAAATTCCGTTTCGGTATGGATCTTGAATGGCTGAACTGGAAAAAGGCTTTCGAAAAAATGGAATTAAACATGTCCGGCGGTCAGAACGCGAATATAAACCGTATGCTGGGCAACACGGGCGCGTTTTCACTCAATTTTCCGTTGGAATGGAAAGATTCATATATCATTCACGCCGGCGGCGAATATGACTTTTCGAAAATGTTCACTTTCCGTTTGGGTTATACCTACGGTACAAACCCGGTACCGGAATCAACTGTGTTCCCCGTATTCCCGGCTATAGTAGAAAATCATGTAATGGCTGGCGGTACGCTGAACCTCTCGCCAAAATTCGCGGTGAACTTTGCTTACGAAATGGCATTGAATAAAGAGCTTGTTGCTTCAAATCCAAGCCTTGTCGCAGAAGAGTATAACAGCAGCACATCTTCACTTCAAACAATGCTGTTCCATTTATCATTAACTTGGAAGTATTGATTTTGAAGATTGTTAATATTTAATTATGGGGTCAACCATGCTGAACGAAATGAATATGAAATTGCAGGATATATGTTGTTACACTTTCAGTTTGTTTCTAATTCTGTGACCCCAATTGTTTTGAAATATACAGGAAAATGAAAATGTGCCTTTTGATCGTTAAATATTATATGCTGAATCAGATATGATCACAATAAAATCTGTACGCTATCTATTTATGTACGCCGCAATAGCCTTGCTGTTGATACTAGCAGCCGCTTCCTGCGGCAGGAATACCAGGTCTGATAATAGCCAGGTTCCCAAGCCGCTGAATCCCCTTGAAGGACGCGTACTGCCGCACCTGGATCACAGCGCTTATTTTAAGGATTCGATCGATTCACCGCAGAAGGTAACCCGCAAGTGTCTTGAGTGCCATCCCAACAGCGCCGGAGAAGTAATGAAAACGGCGCACTGGACATGGGAGAGCGGCGATGTTGAAAGAAACGGCAAAACTATACTTCTTGGTAAAAAGAACCAGGTTAATAATTTCTGTATCAGTATTGTTGGTAACTGGGCTTCATGTACAACATGCCATGCGGGTTATGGCTGGAGCGATGCGAACTTTGACTTTTCCAAAGAGGAAAATGTTGATTGCCTGGTTTGCCATGACGGCTCAGGTACTTATGTGAAAACAAAAAGCGGCATGCCAAATGGAAGTGTCAATCTGCGTATTGTTGCCGGAAGTGTGCACCGTCCCGCCCGTGAAAATTGCGGGATATGTCATTTCAGCGGCGGCGGCGGTATGGGTGTAAAACACGGCGATCTTGATGAATCACTCATCAATGCAAACCAGGAGCTTGATTTCCATATGGGTAAACTGAATTTCCAGTGTGTTGATTGCCATACAACTCATGAACATAAGATCTCAGGGAAAGTTAACACTACTTACACAGAAAAAACCGCTGCGCTCAGGTTCAATTGTGAGAATTGTCATACAGATGCACCGCATAAAGAACCCAGGCTTAACAAACATACCTCACGCATTGCATGCCAAACCTGCCATATACCTGAGTTCGCCAGAAAACTTCCAACAAAAATGATATGGGACTGGTCCAAAGCAGGTGACTCAACAAGAATAGACTCTCCGCATGAATACCTGAAGATCAAAGGTGAATTCCAGTATGAAGAGGGAGTTGTACCTACATATGCATGGTTTAACGGAAAAATGGAGAGATATGTTTTAGGTGATAAGCTTGACGCTGAAACTGAACATTACATGAATAAACCTATAGGTTCACGCAGTGACCAGAATTCAAAGATATGGCCCTTTAAGGTTCATCATGCCACACAGCCATATGATGTTGTGAATAATATTATTATTCCTCCGTTAACAAGCGGAGAAGGCGGCTACTGGACAAAATTCAACTGGAGTTACGCTTTGGAAATAGGAGCTAAACTCAGTGACTTACCTTACAGCGGTAAGTTTGGTTTTACCAAAACCAGAATGTACTGGCCTATTACGCACATGGTCACGACAGGTAAAAATGCGTTAACATGTACTGATTGCCACTCTCCCGGTGGTCGTTTTAATTGGGTAGAACTGGGATATAAACATGATCCTCTTCAGGGTCCCGAAAAATAAACTGTTCAAATGAAAATTGTTATGAAAAATAATCCAAAACCATATAAGAATCCATATTTTGCCGGTGCTATTCTAGGCGTGGTGCTGTTCAGCGCGTATGCGCTGACCCACAGCGGCCTGGGTGCATCAGGTGCGATAAGCCGCATTCATGTTGCAATTACCAAGTTGATATGGCAATCACATGTTGATGTGATAAGTACTTTTGCTGTTATGGGCGCAGGAGATACCAATCCGCTGGATCATGCCAGCGTGTTTTTATTGATCGGTACCTTTCTGGGCGGAATGGTCTCTGCACTGCTGAACGGCAGGTTAAAAGTTGAAATATTCAAAGGACCGCAGATTTCAAATGTACAGCGGCTCATATTTGCTTTGATTGGCGGACTCATCATGGGTTACGGCGCAAGGTTCGCCCGCGGATGTACTTCAGGGCAGGCACTATCAGGCGGTGCAGTTCTATCGCTTGGAAGCTGGGCATTTATGTTCAGTGTTTTTATCGGCGGTTATGCAGTTGCCTATTTTGTCCGCCGCCTGTGGGCTGATCCAAAATTAACCTGATCAATTTTTATAAAAAAGAAAATTATTCTAATATGTTACCTATTGATGTTATAGCAGTTCTCGGGAAATTCGGCGGATACGCTGTTTTTGTTCTCATCGGTATCGGTTTTGGTGTTTCACTTGAATTGGCAGGTTTTGGCGACTCAAGGCGGCTTGCCGCACAGTTCTATTTAAAAGATATGAGAGTATTAAAAACTATGTTTACCGGTATAGTAGTCGCCGCGCTTTTAATTTTTCTCGCGGCTGCTGTTGGCTTGCTCGATTTTGCCCAAATTTCCGTGACCCAGACGTTTTTATGGCCCGGAATTATTGGCGGACTCATAATGGGTGTTGGATTCATAGTTGGAGGCTATTGCCCGGGAACCTCGCTGGTTTCTGCAGCAAGTTTTAAAATAGATGGTCTGTTCTTTTTGGTTGGCACTGTTCTTGGTGCGGGATTTTTTGGCGAATCGCTTCCTGCATTCGAGGATTTCTGGAATTCATCTTTCACAGAAAGGTATCTGGTATCAGATTGGCTCGGCTGGTCTATTGGAGCAACATTATTTGCAGTAACGCTTATGGCATTAGTTATGTTTTACGGCGCGGAAAAAACTGAAGAGTTTTTCAGAACAAAAGGAACCGGAAAAGTATGGTCATGGAAGATCACAAAGCGGTCATATGTTTATGGCGCATCTGCGCTGGTTTTTACAGCTTTATTGGTTTGGGTTATCGGACAGCCGGACCCTGTTCGCAAATGGAGTTTGATGGAAAGCCGCTACTCAGCACAGCTTTCTTCACGGGATGTTTTTATTCACCCCCTGGAGTATGTAAAAACATACAACGATGCATCAGTTAAACTTGTAACCCTTGATCTTCGTTCTGAAAATGAATTCAGGAATTTCCATCTTACCGGCTCTGAAAATGTTAAGCCGGAAAATTTTCTTGATCCCAAGTTTGTTGTACCGCTCTCACAGCTTCCGGCGCAGGGTGTTGTAGTCTTAATTGCTGCGGATGATTCTGTTTCAACCCAGGCATGGAAATATCTGAAGGTTCAGGGTGTGAATAATGTATATATCCTCGAAAACGGGTTGCGTGACTGGAATACTGTATTTGCAGGAAAAACCATTTCAGGGAAATCGTTCAATATAGCGTCACCGCCATCAGAAGTACTTCAGTTATTTCCCAAAGATGCTTTTGCCCCAAAAATAAAGATCAGTACTAAAAAACGTTCAGGCGGGCTTTGCAGCTAAATCAAAAAAAAATGATAGTATGAAAATATTATTCAAAACACTAAGATCAATTATTTATACGCTGCTCATTGGATCAGCGGTACAGGTTTCTATTGCGCAAAGCACCGTAAATAACACAGAGTGTATGCAATGCCATGATAAACATGTTTCCACGGATGCGTATAATAAGTCTGTTCACAAATCGTTAATGTGCTCAGCCTGTCACGTTAAAGATGAGGCGAATACTGTTGATAAACTGCTGAAAGGGAAAAACACTTGTGTAGTTTCGTTCAAGCCCATGAATTGCGCTACCTGCCACAATTCAGTGGCAAAAGAGCATGAAACAAGTATCCATAATTCTGAACGTTTACCTGTTCCATGTTCCAAATGTCACTCAGATATTCATAAGATCACATCAATTAAAAATGATAAAAAGGCATCTGCTTTGCTTTGCAGTCAGTGTCACGAAAAAGAATCACCCTATTTTAGATCCATTCACTTTCAGGCTCTGGAAAAAGGCAATAACGATGCACCTTCATGCACCGATTGTCATAATAAGCATGCAATAAGCAAGATCGATAATATTTCGCAGGGGAGAACTTTCCATACTCAGGCCTGCATGAAGTGTCATGCAGATTCAAAGATGATGTCTAACAGCAATGTTACAACTATAGCTCCTAAAACTTATTTTGAAAGTTACCACGGCAAGAATATCCGGTTGGGGTACCCTGAAAAAGTTGCGGGCTGCGCAGATTGTCACAGCTCTCACAGCATACTTCCCGCAAAGGATACAAACTCTGCAGTAAATGCGGCAAATTTAACCAATACTTGTAAGCAATGTCATGTTAATGCAGGTACCGGATTTTCGAAGTTCATAGCGCATGCTGAACCGAACAACAGTGAAAAATATCCGTTACTCTTCTGGGTCACAGTATTTATGAACGGCCTGCTTGCAGGTACATTCCTTTTCTTCTGGATACATTCATTGCTATGGGTATTCAGGGGCTTTGTTGAAAAGAAACAAAACCGTAATGCCCGTGATTTTTCCGGCGAAGAGCTTAACAAAGACAAAGCAGTTAAGATAAGACACAAAGTATACAGGCGGTTCAGACCTATCCATATAACTCTGCACATTTTCGTTGTGACGAGTTTTCTTGCTCTTGCAATAACCGGTCTGCCATTGAAGTTTAATTACACTTCGTGGGGCAAAACTCTCATGGATCTTCTTGGCGGAGTAAGCAGCGCAGGAATGATCCACAGGATTGCAGCTATGGTCACATTCGGTTATTTCATCGCAACCCTTGTAATGAGCATACGCTTTCTGTTCTCTAAAAAAACTTCCAAACAAACCTTCTTCCAGAGGCTATTCGGTCCCGATTCGCTTTTCATTAACCGGAAAGATCTGAGTGATATAATGGCTATGTTCCGCTGGTTCTTTTTCCGCGGACCCAAGCCGGCATTTGACAGATGGACTTATTGGGAGAAGTTTGACTTCCTGGCTGTATTCTGGGGAGTTGCAATTATCGGTTCCAGCGGGTTAGTATTATGGTTCCCGGAATTCTTCAGTTATTTCCTTCCCGGCTGGATATTCAACATGGCAACAATTATTCATTCCGATGAGGCTCTTCTTGCTACAGGATTCATATTTACAGTCCACTTCTTTAACACACACCTGCGAGTGGAAAAGTTTCCGATGGACTTTGTTATATTCAACGGACAGGTAACAGAAGAAGAGATGCGTCATGAAAGAAGCGAGCAGTGGAAGCGTTATAAGGAGCAGGGGATAACAGAAAAGTACGAGGTTAAAAAACCTACCCCGATTGTTTGGGATATCGCTTTAAGATTATTTGGCTTATTTGCAGTACTTATCGGTTCAGTTCTTGCAGTGTTGATCTTTTATTCAATTATCGGCTCAGGACTGCATTAATAGACTGAATTGAGGTCCGAATCATACAGAAAGTACCGCAAACATCCTGATCAGAATGAATGCTTATTCTTTAATTCAACACTGACTGAAAAAAGTAATTGCAGTTGTAAATACTAATTAGCAGGATCATTGAAAATATAAACATTTTTAATTAAGTTGCGTGTAACAACAATTATCTGATATGAATAAAAGTATTGTAGAACTGATCTTTGAGCTGAAGTTCACCTGTATGACAAAAGAAGAAAGCATACGCGAAGAACTGAATCTTTCGCCTTCGGAATATCACGGGCTGCTTTCAATTAATCCCGGTGAAGTTGTAAGCTGTATGAAGATGTCAAGTTCTATGGGACTCTCCAAATCACGCGGCAGCCGCGTAATAGATAAGTTAATTGATGGCGGATACCTGAAGGAGGCCAAAAATGACGGTGATCAGCGTATATTCAATGTTAAGCTTACAGCCAAAGGTATCAGCGCTATAAAGAAGATAAACAGTGTTATGAGCGAATGCGAATCCGCTATTCTTAAGAACGTACCTTCAGATGAGCTGCAAACCTTCACAAAAACTCTGCACAAAATTTCAGAGATAATTAAACCATAAACTAAATGAAGTAAAGGCATTATAATGACAGTTTTTTTTAGTTGCTATTAGCAACTAAAAATCTTATATTTGTAATAAGAGGATTATTAAATTAGCAAAGAAGGTGATAGCTGTATGAAAATGGAAATATCCTTTGAAGACGGCAAAAAAGTCAATGCGAGGTATAACGGAATTGTAATTAAGACCGATCAGCCGGTTGAAGCCGGCGGCGATGGCTCTGCCCCTGCGCCGTTCGATCTTTTCCTTGCCTCAATTGGCACATGCGCAGGGATATACGTGAAATCTTTCTGTACACAGCGGGGTATCCCCACTGAAGATATCAGGATAGTCCAGTCTATGGAATATGATTTTGAAAAGGAGCTCATTGGGAAAATAAGGCTTGAGCTTGAACTGCCTGATTCTTTCCCGGTAAAATACAAAGATGCGGTTATAAAAGTGGCAAATCTATGTGCCGTTAAGAAGCATTTACTGAATCCCCCCGAAATTGAAGTTAAAGCACATATTGCCGAGGCAGTATAAACTTTCGGCTCCTATTTAGATTTGATCTCAATGCCTGTGAATTTTGATTCATAGGCTTTTTTATTTAACCAAAATCGCTAGTACTTACCTCATTATTTAAGTTTTTAATTTTATAATATTACGCTATAATAATACAAATGCATCACATAAACCAATAATTTAATAAAGCCATGAAGAAGATATTTACTGCTGCGTTTTTTTTACTTTTATTATCTTCATTTATATATTCATCAGGTACAGTTTACATGCTGGCTGATTTTGAAAACACTTCCTTCCCGCCTGCAGGCTGGTCAGTAGCCAACACTTCAAACTACAATTTTATCAGAACATCATACGCCAGCGGCTATGGCAGCGGTCTATCCTGCGCAATGGCTGATTTTTATGATTATTCCTCCGGAAACTTTGATCTCATATCAAGAACATTTCCGGCTTCCACATCAGGTGATTCCCTGATCTTTGATCATGCATATACATGCGGTGCCGCGGAAAATGACAGACTTGATATATACTATTCTACCAATAACGGTTCAACATGGACTCTCCTGGTCTCATATCTGGGTGGTAGCGCCGGACCGCTGAAAACTGCGAATCCTACTTACGATCTTTTTGTTCCTACACCAAGCCAGTGGGCAACCAAGCGCAATGCGCTCCCCGTGGGAACAAATAAAGTTAAATTCACAGGTGTTACCGCTTACGGCAATAATCTTTATCTCGATAATATCAGGGTCGGTGTTCCGTATTCAAATGATGCAGGTTTAAGCAGTATTATAAGCCCAAAATGGGGTATAACGCCGCAGAATGCCGCGCCGCAGGTTTCTGTGAGGAATTACGGAACAACTACGCAGTCATTCAGCGTAACTATGGTTGTCAATCCGGGCGGCTATACAAATACACAAAGTGTTACTAATCTTGCTGCGGGACAGGTGCTGACAGTGAATTTTACTGGGTGTAATTTTGCATCAGTTGGTAACTATACAATGACCTGTTACACATCGCTCGCTTCAGATCAGAACGTATCCAATGATACTATTACAAACACACTGGTTGTCACTACCGCGCCAAGGAATGTTGTGCTTGAATTCTGCACAGGCACATGGTGCCAGTGGTGTCCCTGCGGTGATGATGAGGCGCACCATTTAGCCGAAACATATCCAAACAGTGTTATACTGGCATATCACGGTTCAAGCACTGACCCCTGGAAAAACTTTAACGGTAACGGAATTATCGGACTTTTGGGCTTTGCCGGTTATCCTTCAGGACTCGTTGACAGACGCCTTGGCTCCAATAACGGCTGGGGATCAATGTTCACGGATTCAGAAAATCGTTTGGCGCAAAATCCCGGTGCCACAGTAAATATTACTGTAACAGGTTCTAACTATAATGTTGGCACCAGAGAGCTCACTGTAAATGCCACTGCAACGGCTTTAACAACGCTAACAGGTCAGTATAAAGTCAATTATGTTATCAAAGAAGATAACCTTGTATGGCCGCAGACAGGTAACAGTTACTGCGCGGGAAATTCAACAGCTGCTCATTATGATGTAGTAAGAAATATGGTGAACAACGCTAACGGAGAAAACGTTAATACCGGTACATGGAATCAAAACCAGACCTACCCCTTAACTTTTACCACCACGCTTGATGCAGCATGGATTCCCGGAAACTGCAATTTTGATATTTTTATTTATAAAGATAACGGTTCGCTCAATGTTTCCGAGGTGCAGCAGGGTATATCATCATCGTTTACCGTAACCGGGATAAACCAGCAGGGTACAAATATTCCGGATAAATACGAACTTTCACAAAATTACCCAAACCCGTTCAATCCTGTTACTAATGTTCATTTTTCAATTCCCAAAAGCACGCACGCTTCATTCAAAGTATATAACGCAGTTGGTCAGTTAATGGGTGTTTACCTGGATGGGTACGTAAATGCAGGACAGTATAATGCGGATATTGACGCATCAAATTTTGCAAGCGGTATTTATTATTACACTTTAAGTACCCCTGATTTTACTCAAACCAAAAAAATGATTCTTGTAAAATAACATTAATAAACTGAAATTTTTAAGCCTCTGAATGCTGATTCAGAGGCTTTTTTATTTCAACTATTTCCATTTAAATTGATGCACAGGTATGCTATTTTTGCCATTCAATTAAACATTCTCAGTTCAATTAAACTTCGAAATTTGACCAAAATACTTTCTATATTTGTTTTACTTGCCGCAATCACTGCATTTGCGCAGGATAATGCCAGGATCATGACCTATAACCTGTTGAATTACCCTGATGTGGATTCCGCTATACGAAATCCCAGGTTCAGGACCGTGATAAATTCTTCAAATCCGGATATACTTGTTGTACAGGAAATGACAAGCCAGGCAGGAATGAACGGATTTTTAAGCAGCGTCATGAATGCCTACGGCAATTTTTACTCTATGGGTACATTTATTGATGGTACCGATACCGATAACGGAATTTTTTATAAAACCGCTAAGTTCCGTTTTATAAGCAATACCCGCATCAGAACGGCATTAAGGGATATAAATGAGTTCAAGATTATTCATATCAGCTATCCGGCGGATACTCTGCGGATATATTCTGTTCATCTTAAATCAAGCAGCGGCGTTACCAATGAAAATCTAAGAGCTGCCGAAGTTGACAGCCTAAGAAAATTCACTGCTTCAATTCCTGCCGATAAATTCTATATGGTAGTAGGTGATTTCAATATATACGGTGATACTGAACCTGCATATTTCAAACTCAAGCAGATAAACGGAAATGGTTTTGGACATTTTACAGATGTCATTAACATGCCCGGCGTATGGAACCAGTTCCAGTACAGGCAATATCACACGCAATCACCGCGCACCCGCGCCTTCGGCGGCGGCTCAACCGGGGGAATGGATGACAGGTTTGATATGATTCTGTTTTCACCCGGCATTTTTAATGCCGGCAGAATTGCCTATGTGCCCGGAACAATGACCGCTTACGGCAACGATGGCAATCATTACAATGATTCTATCAACCGCAGACCCAATACTGCAGTGGCGGATTCCGTTGCGGACGCGATCCATTATGCCAGCGATCACATTCCTGTTTACGCAACATTCACTTTTGGAAACGTTATCGGTATATCAGGCAACCAGGGCACTATACCACAGAGTTTTTCATTGGGGCAAAATTACCCTAATCCATTTAACCCCGCCACAAAAATAAAATATGATGTGCCCCTTGCAGGCGGCTTCACTAAACTTATCATATACGATCTCCTCGGCAGGGAAGTCGCAACTCTGGTCAATGCGCAGCTTCCGCCCGGAAGTTACGAGGCCATGTGGAACGCTTCAAACCATCCAAGCGGTGTATATTTATACACATTAACGGCAGGAGAGTACAGGGAAACAAAAAAGATGATATTATTGAAATGACAATGAGTTCACTCTCCCCCTGAGAGGGGGAGCAGGAGGGGGTCTTAAAATTCAATAGTATTCATATACATAACTTATCAGCTTATCCTTTTTATCATTAATATCAAATTTGATAATTTCTGTTAATATGCCCTTATCATTATAAGTATATGTGCTGTGATTTTCCTTTTCACTCTCACCCCTGTACTTGATTTCTTCCTTTAATAGTGAACCTTCATACACATAAACATATCTTCCGTTAATTTCGCCAAAGCGGTTGTACCAGATTTTTTCTTTGATATTACCATTTTCATCATAACTCATGCTCAGCCTGCCTGTTACTCCGCCGCCGGGCTCAACTCCCGCGGATTCAATAAGCCTACCCGAGCCGTCATAGCTGTATGTTTCCATGCTCACCGCTTTGCCGTCTTCATTATACTTTGTGTAAGATATCTTTCTGCCTGATGCATCGTACTTGTATGATTCCTTTTCAATGGTGCTGCCTGATGTATTATAAACTTCGCGTTTGGTTAAATTACCTGATCTGTCATAGCTGAACTTCACTTCATTTATAAATTTGCTTATATATTCATGTTCTTTCCTGTTGGGGCCCTGGTATGCGAGCAGTTCTTTTTGTGTTGCCATACTCAACTGGCTCCACCAATAACGCGGACTCGATGGATCGTTCTGGTCTCCAATTACTATATATTGGTTCTGTTCTTCAGTATCGGTGATATTCACTATTATAGAATAACTCTCAAGCCTTGGCTCAATAGCAAGCTCATCCTGGATCCGCCCAAAGAGCTCGTTTTCCGTTACGCTTGCAAGTATGGTAAAATAAACCCCAACTCTTACTGAATTGTAATATGATTCATGCAGCTCACTTTTCAACTGTCCTTTTTTGTTATATTTGTAACTTATCATTTCTATGATATCGTTCCTGGAATTATACCTGTTTGTCTGAATTATCCTCTCACCTTTGCCATACTGGTAAAACTCCTTTACCGTGAGATCAGTGAACACATGGAACTTGGAATACTCCGTCATATAACCGCGGTCATTGTAACCAAAGTAAAACGCCTTGTAACCGCTATCGGCAAGTACACCGTCCTGCTCTTTGGAATACCTGTATTCCAAAATACTCCTGGACTTGATCTTATTTTGAAAGATAAATGATCTCTCTGAATTCTTTAACAGAATATCATTTTGCGGCTGAGAAAAAATAAGTGAATCTATAATTATTAACAGCACTGTTGTGCTGATCTTTATGAATGAATTTACCATATAAATAATATAACCAATTTATTACAGTTATGTTCCGATAAGTTTAAACGTTTTAAGCGTCTAAATCAAGCATAGATTTAATATGATTTATAGGGTTTAAAGTTAGTTTAAATAATGTATTAAAATGAAAAACCCGGATAAAATTAGTGTTATCCGGGTAAAATCAGAGCTTTAATTTTTCTGTGGATTACTTTATTAACATCATCTTTTTAGTTTCAGTATAACCGCCTGAGCGCAGTGAGTAAAAATACACCCCGCCTCCAAGTTCATCCGGTGTGAAGTTAACTGAATAATTACCCGCATTCATTTCACCTGATAATATTACAGCAGCTTCGCTGCCAAGTATATCATAAACCTTCAGTTCGGTAAAACCTGCTGTTGGGATTGAAAAATTTATCACAGTCTGCGGATTGAACGGATTCGGGTAATTCTGGCTCAGTTTATAATTAACCGGTACTTCACTGTTCAGCAGGTTGATCCCCGTTACCGGTGATATTAACTTATACACAACTCCGCCGTAACCGACTGCCCAGCCCGTCTGGCAGCCTGTCCGACCGTCCGGGAAATCCATGTGCACCAATGTTTGCGCCGCCGTGTGCACCAGCTCCCATGAACCGCCGGAATTTGTTGAGTGATATATTCCGGTGCCTCTTATATACCAAAAATTATCGTCTTCACCCTGAATTGCTTCTATGTTACCTGCGCCCGGTGCTGGAAGCGAGGCGTAATTCATGCCGCCGTTTGTCGATCTTGACATTGATGTGCTGGCGGAAAAACCTACACCGCTCTGATTGTAGTGCAGCGCAAGAATATAGATGCCCGTAACATTTGCCTCATGTGATGTGAAACTGGCCCCGCTGTTTGTTGAGCGGTAAACCGTAGTTATACTTGTGCCCCACCATATATTAGGCAGTGATACCTGGAAGCTGTTTGGCAGGCATGTTTCTATATTACTTAGTCTTTGCGGCGCCGTTGGTGAAAGCGACCAGTTCGATCCTCCATTGGTTGTTATAAGCATCTGCCAGAAATTCCCGACCGGGTCACCAAAGGCGAATCCGTTCTGCGCGTCAGTCATTTTTAATCCGAAATATACTGTTGCCGCCGTATGAACATTTACCCAGTTAACACCGCCGTTTGCGGTTCTGTATATAAAGGCGTTGCCGCCTGTGGTGGAAGTTAATATTGCCGTGTTACCATCAAGTGCGTCAATACAATTTACCATTCCTGTGATAACACCTGTGTTTGGATTGGCATTCACCCACGTTGCTCCGCCATCGGTTGTTTTCCTTACAATTGCATTGGCTCCGCCTGTCCAGGCAACCAGTTCACTCACAGCTTTTACGCACGTAAGCTGATTTGCTATGCCGGAGTTCTGCTGAACCCAGGAGTAATTACAATTCTGCCCGAGTGTATTGGCTGATAGCAGCAGCAGCAAAGCTGCTGTTAGAAATGAAATAAATGGATGAAGTTCTTTCATGGCTTGAAATTTTATGATTATGTTAATTTGATAATTACACATGAAAAATTCAAGGGGAAATTAATCTGTGTGTAGTCAGCGCCGTAAACTACAATCGATATATTTGTTTAAGAGTTAAATTTCATCTTTTGTAGTCGAAACCTTTCAGGTTTCGTTCACCAGTTTCTTTACTTCAGCACCTTACTCCCACTCCAGCAAATCATAAAATTTCATCGCGTATCCGGCAATCAAGTCGGCTTTGTCCAAGCCGTTAATGATCTTCCGCGCACTGCGCCAGTTGGCTTTATTGCTGCCCAAAGGGAAAAACTGCTCAAGCCGGCAGCCGGTGAACCATCCTTCAAGCATTCCCCTGAAAGTCACCCCAAGATCACACGCCGCATCACGTATTATCATATCCGGATCACTAAACAACCGCTCATCTTTATATATCTTAAGCGAAGCGAGTCTATAATTGAAATTGTGGGTTAACTGAACCACTCTGCCGCGGCCGTAATACGCTGTACCATTCTTACCATTCGGAAAAATAGTCTTTAATGCCGCCGGATTATTTTTCCTGTAATATTCATACAACGCGCTTACCCGTTTGCTCTCGGGCTTTATCCAGTAGCCTTCGGCTACGGGCGCGAACGTATCATTTGATTCATGTTTACTTGTGGCAAGTATATACGCCAGCCATCTTAGACTCTTCATCCGTTCATCATTTTCAAATGCCTCTATAATAATAAATATGTTCTGCTTCTGCGCTGCCGTCAGCTTCCTGCCAAAAAGCCTGTGATAATTATTTATGAAGTGTTCCTTATTTATAGTGTACATTTTTCTTTTCAAAACCCCCTTCAAGGATTTATATGTCTCCAGGTTTTTAATACTATTTACACCCTAACTTTGCATTTAGAAAATAATCCCCCCTTCAATGGAAGGGAGGACAAGATCATAGAAAACCGTAATTTTTTGTTGCATCCCAAAACCACCATTCGGATCTATCTGCAATGGGGGTTTTAAAATTAAATTCCTGCCTTTGGGCTTAAATGAAGTATAAGAAATGTTCATGAGAGCTTATTTGGTATGTGCCTGCTTAGTCTTAAGCAAGGGTCCATAATATAATTACATCTGTAATTTAATATTGTAAGGACTGCGGGATATCTTTCATTCCTGAAAGACTTTGTTCGGCAGCCCAAAGACAGAAAAAAGTTTTTATCATGTCGCCCGGTTAAAAATGCTTTTCTCTCCCTCTCCTTTGGAGAGGGGGCCGGGGGGTGAGGTCGCAAAGCTAACAGTTCTTATCCTTCGCCACAGCCGCAAACTTTATTCCTGATGCAACTACAATTAAACCGGAAATCCCCCTTACCCATGCTTCAATGTCATCGGGTAAAAAATCAATTATTGTAGGAGCTTGATTTATCGCAAGCGCGACCATCATAATACCTCCCCATATTGTAGTCCGCCAGTTCTTACCTAAAATTTCTTCTATAATATTTTGCATTTTTATTAAGAGTTAAGTTTCTAATTATATTTTCAATTTCTTCTTTTCACATTCTGCGCCTGCCTTTTCAAGTGCCAGCGAGAGATGGTTTGACATTTGACGTTTGACGTTTCACATTTCACATTTCACATTTCACATTTCACGTTTAAAATTGCTAAGCTGTTTTCGTAATCATCCCGATTATCTCCCTTATCGTCTCCACCACACTCGCTATCCAGCTCAAAAATCCAATCGGATCCTTTATCTTTTCAAATTCTCTTACGTGCTTTTCAATGCGTTCCCTGTATTTTTCAACCTGTTTAATCCAGTAAATGAAACGTTCCTCGGCGTATTCAATTGTCTGACCGGCGGGAACCGCCAGCTCACCCTTGGCCACTTTCTGCCAGTATGCTTTTTTCTTCTCAGCCCTTGCCAGGCCCAGCACATCTGTTTCCCTGTGAATATTAATCGATATCGATGATGTTGTTAATTCCATTTTTGTGTTCTCCTTTGAAGTTTCTTTAATATTATTTTTTACTTTCATATGTTTTGCTCCCATCCTCTCCCTTTACTGCCTAAGCAGTTTCAGGCTGTCGGATGGGACTGGGGTGTGAGGTCAATTTTAATGTTTCACGCCTGCCTTATCGAGCGCCAGCGAGAGAAGGTTTCACACCCTCATCTCACCAGCAAATATGTGATCGATGGTCTTGTTACCGCAATATTTATCAAACCGGAATTCAGTACACCCTTGACCTGCAAAAAATACTTTGTGCCGGGCACCGGGTTAAACAGAGTAAAAGTTCTGCTCTTCACTTCTGATTCCGAATAATACCTGACCCCATCATAGAACTCCCTGTATTCTTCCATATACGAAGCCGGTACATCAACATTAAGCTCATTTACCATCCTTAGGGTAACGGAATCCCTCGCGTTCACTCCCGCAACTTCCAGGTATGGGAAGATCAGATTGAAGTTGTACGTAATGTGATATGAACCCCGTACCGGCAGCATAATGGTATCACAATCATTCCACATCGCGTCTGCGAACACTTCAAATGGTGTCTCATCATATGTCATATCAGCGTGATTCATAACCGTGAAACTATCCTTAGATGTTATCACGCCTGTTTCACTCACCGATGTGTAATACCATTTCCAGTCAGGGTAGGGCAGTGGATTATTCCAGAATGGCTTCTTCAATGTCAATGTTCTGTATTTGCTGATTGGCTCGCCAAGTGATATCCAGGTTGAATCCTTCCAACCAGAATATATTTTTGATGCGATGCTATCCTGTGCAAATATGCCGGAATTCAGATTAAGTCCCGTGGCCGGCGACCAGCTGAAATGTGCGGGATTCATATCAAACAATTGCCCGTTGCCGCGCTTCGCGATCCTGAAACTCCCAAGTATTCCCGGTGTGTTAAAGTACAGCCTGTTATCACTTTCGTTGTAATAAACAAACTCACGCTTCAGGTAAAGTGAATCACCCGCGTTCCTGAAAACCAGACCGTTGCCGGGCAGCTGTGATACATCGCCGTACCACGGCGATGAGTTTATGATATAAGGCTTGTAAAAAGTATTGCTTGTGCTGCTTCCGCTGAAAAGCCAGTGACCCGTTGAAGCCGCATTCCAGTTGCCCGTTGTATTTTTACTTCCGGTTATAGTCTGCGTGGTGCCAAGCGTTACGTAGTTGCTGTTAAGGTATGTAAAGATATTGCCCGTTAAGACGCTGTCAAACCATGTCTGCTCAACCCCGCCAAGCCAAAGCTTAACGAACTGGAATGCCGTAAATCCTTTGGCAACGTAGTTGCCGGCTGTGCCGATTTCGTTCACTGTGATTCCCGTTACTTTATCAGCGGAAAAGTTATGCGGGTACTTTGTAAATTCAATGTTACCGGCTTCGCCTGTTAAAGGTGTGCCTGATGATGTCACCAGCCTTATCGGCAGCGATGTAAATTGTGAATACAGCGAAGCTTGAAGCATGATGAATAAAATAAAACTTAAGATTGTTCTTTTCATATTTTTAATTGATTATTAATTTTCCCTCTTGAGAGGGGTGTCACGCCCGTGGCGTGACGGGGTGTGTTCATAATTAGCTGTGTAATGATACAGAAGAAATATTTGATCTAATTCCACCCCTGCCTGACTGCCATATCAGTAGAAGTGTGCCCCGATGAATATTGGGACAGGGTGTGTAAAATTCTATTAGTATTTTTTGACATTTGACATTGGGCATTATGCCTCTTCACTTCCTTCCAGCGGCAGCCCCGTGCCGCCGCCGGGTGATTCATACTGCGGGGGGAACCACTTCAGCTCCGGCTCAAGCCGGGCAGAGCGGAATACAAGCACCGGTAACCTGTGGGTTCGTGCGAATCTTCCGCCTTTGTTAATACCCAGCTCTAGGGTTTCATTGGCAAGTATCACCTCAAACTCGCGCCACGGCGCGTCATCCCTGGGCTGCAGAACTATCTTCCATCCGGCTTTTGCTGCCTCGAATATTTTTTTAAATGAATCATAAAGCGCCTCGCCCGCTATCCAGCGGTTGTAGTTCAAAGTGAAAGTTATCATATACCCTAATATCCGCTGCGCGTTTATGATATCCGGCGCCTCAGGATTCAGACTTATCAGCTCATGTGATATCTTCTTCACTTCGTATGATTCTATAAGTCCCCCGGAATTTGTTAGTGGTAAAGTTACTGTTACCTCCGTCTCAATATCTGAATCAACTGAGATCAGTTTTATTACGGGGTGACCGTATCCGTTTATAATGCTCATATTTATCTGGTTTATTGAAAAGGAATTATTTATTTGAAACTCTTTAAGGATATTATTATTTTTGCTTAATCTAAAATTATACTTATGAAATATTTACTTATGTGCCTGGTTGTATGCTTCACTTATCTCTACGGCTGCGGAAATGATTCAACCACCAATTCCGGCGGACCCCCTAACGGTGAAACAGTGATTCTCTCTCTGGATAGCCTATCGATTACACTTAGCACTATTTTTGGAATTATAGATTCAAATTTTGTAATAAATAATGCTCCTAATATTAAAATTACATTCAATTGCAGCACGAATGCAGATTCTGTGAATTCGTTTGCATTGTATAGGATTTCTGCCGCTGATAGTAATACAATTTATAAAGATACGACCAATGATGTGATTTCGAGCTTGAACCATGCTCAAACAATAATCATTAACGCTTCAAATGTTTATATCTTAAAATTTTATTTACAAGTAAATGGCAACTCCACATATTTTCTTAGACTAAGAAATCTCAGGGTCACTATAGTTTGATAAACTTACATTCAATAAATTTATCTGAAAGGCTTAATTCATTTATAGTAATTATAGTGTAAGTCTCACTGCTGATTTTAAAGGATTTCCACAATGAGAGTTTTAGGTCAGCATTTAGCAAAATTTTACCTTCGAAAACGTTCATGCTAATTTTAGTGAATCTATTATAATTAATTATTGTTGTTTCTTGAACTGGAGCAAAATCATAAAAATCAATATTTCCACCATGCACCCTGGCACAATTGAAAATTCTAGAATAAGCTATCCCTCCACCTTGCGCTTCGTTCAAAGGGAACAATTTACCGATAGGTCTCCCTGTCATAAAATCATACCCATACAACTTCAGCCCAAAATCCCTATAATCAATATCCTTCATCAGTGATTTTTCTGTGATCTGATTCCCATTTACATAACTCAACATCTTGCCGTTAAAAGTCAGCGCGCACGTTGGATAAAGTGTCGTACCGTCACCGTGATTTGTATCGCTCTGGTAAATGGTATCACCATTGAAAAATATTCCGTCACTGTACTCCGCCTCAGGGAAAACAAAACTCCTGTATTTCAGGAACAGCCACTCTAAACGGGGAGCTGTTATAGACTCAGATATTTCAATTGTCTCAACTTCAAGCGGCTCTTCATCTAAAAGGTCACTCAGAAAAAATATATTGAATACAAATTCAGGCTCGTTCGTAAATTCACTTCCGGGATTCAAGTACATTTCAAAATTGAATCCCAGCCCCTTTGCAAGTTCCTTAAAGGTCTCCCAGCGGCTGATATTTTCCTGTCCGGTAATGAAATTCCTGTAATCGCCCAGCGCATAACACCACTGTATATTGCTGTAAAGCTCACGCAGCCTGCTTAAATAAGATTTTTGCGGCAGGCCCAGCATTACCACTCCCGATGTAAGTCCCGCAAAATGTCGTATCATATATTCCTCAAAAGTAAGCTGCTCGCCATTTGCAAAGTTTATTGTGGAATTCGCCGCTGCTTCGCAGCGTTTTGCCCACTCGATCAATATATCTTTACAGGTTAGTTTTACAAACCAGCGATTCTGCGTATAGGTGTAATCCGCGTGTATTTGTGATTGCTGCGAAATCCCGCTGAAGCTTTGCGCGCCTGTCTTAAGGATCACCAGGTAATAATAATCACGCTCCTCCCCGAGGAAAAATTCCCTTATATCCTTGCCGCCGGTTGATCTTTCCTTCTGCAGCAGAGAAATATTAAGGTCAAAATCACCCGCCCTGTATGTACCTAATCCGGCAGGATCCTCTGTTTCAAATCTGAATATAGGCAGCCCGTCGGCGGGTATGTGGGTCAGTTCAATTGAATCAACATACTCGCGCTCACTGAAATAATTCGAACCGTGGTATTTTTTAATATAAACCGGCATTATAGATCAATCCCTCCCCGCAGACTCCGGGTCCTCACTTCAACATCAAAAGCGCGCGCAAATGTTACCGGATTTTTTATGATCACCTGGTTTATCATCTGCGGAGCGGCGTGTGCCGCTGAGTTGACCTGTGTGTTTACTGATTGCATGGAGTTCCCAAATATACTGCCAATTCCCGTGCCGGCGGCTGCGCCTAATGGACCGCCGATCAATCCGCCAATTACACCAAGCAGTCCGCTGAATATTCCGCCGCCTGATGAACCTCGGGTTATGGAGCCAAGTAACTGCACAATTATCTGCACCGTCTTCGCAAACCCGGAATCCATCAATCCCATATTTACAAGCATACTTTTGGTTGTACCAAGCATTATTTCAAAATTCCCCGCAATATCAAATGTTACACCGCGAATGTTTTCATTTACTTCTGGATAGTTTTCACCCTGCCTGGCAGCAAGTGGCTGTGATGTATTTCGGGTCAGTGGCAGCCTGCTGATCTCACCGATCAGCTTGTTCAATCCGGTTACAAGTTCCGTTAATTCCTGTGATCTTATGTTCATAGTTGTGTTAAGTTTTTTGGTTTGGGAATTATTGTTCCCTCAGCTTCATAAAATACTGCATCTTTGCCTGCTCAAGCTCTTCGAATTTTATCATTTCCCAGAAATCAATTTCTTTCATTGCGGCCGCTTCGCCGGGCTTAAGCCCGTAATATTTTGCCAGTGACCATTGCATGTATTTGTATACAAGCCGTTCCGGTATTTCATACTTTTCGGGCAAAGGTATATAAGCGCTTCCGGTGAAGCCGAAACTCCCCCTGAGATCTTCTAATGCCCGCTGAGAGCCGGCATAAGCAAAAAAAAATCTGCTATGATTCGCTTAATGAACTCAAGTGAGCTGGGATCCTTAAGATCACTCTCTATGATGATCACTTTTCCGGTGCTTGAATCATTTACAAGTATTTCACTCAGCAGCTTCGCCATAAATGAAGCGTCAGTGATTATCTCATACAGCGCAAGCGCTTGCATATCATTTATGTACTGCCTTATAGTTATCAATTCCGTGGAATTCAACTTTTCCTCCGCGCTCTTTAGCTTTCCCGAAAGCCTGCTGTAAACTTCAGAGTTTTCGCTGTCTTGTTCCGTTATTTCATCCAGCGCCTTTTTTAGAAGTAACACTTCATTTTCCGCTTCATCCAGTTTCGTTGTATCTAGAGTGCTGGTATATTTATAATGCAGCTCCCTGTATTTAGTTAAAAGGGGAGTTGCCCTGTGAAGCAGGTCAAGATCAAGCTCCCTCAGTCTGTACTTCTTTCCGTTAAATTCAAATATATTTTCCATTTATTTGTTTTTTTCAATTACTAGTTGTTAATATCTTGTCTTTAATCCTCGATTAAAGATCAGCAATCCGAAATCATGAAACCTGCATCCTGTCAACCTGCCACCTGTAACCTCAGCACTTACACCTCCGTCTCCATTATCACATGCTCACGCTCCGCAGGTATGGTAACTGGACCCGCTGCCCTGATATTCACACCCAGCGCGGCTTCAATCGCGGAAATGTTCGCGCCTGATATCACTACAGGTTGTGACTGCACGATCGAAACTGATTCATATTTCATCGCTTTTGTTCCGCCTGGAGTTTTAAAGCTCATTTGTGGAGTCACATCCGCAATCTTAAATACCTCCTGGTGTTTGCCGCCTTTTATACCCTGGTACTTTATCTCAAGGTGCAGCTTGCCCCTTGTGCCGAAGGCAAGGTAATCAGCCAGCAGCTTTGAGCTTTCCATAAGCACGCCCGTTGTTTTGCCTTCGTACTCTTCATCCTGGCCGTAAGTTCTGCCGTCTTCCGCTTTGAATTTTTCGGTCTTGGTCTCAATATCCACCCCCGACTCTAATATCAGTCCGCAGTTCAGCGCGTTTACACCGTTTGTAATGCTTCCCGGTAATCCAAGCTCGTCGTCAAGCTCAACTATCACCAGCTGGTTACCGCCTTTATCTCTTAATGCTCTTGCCATAATTTTTTATAGTTTATAATTTATTGTTTATAGTTTTCAGTTTTATAATTAATTGCTCACAAGAAAATTACGAAGTAATTTTCGAAGTCCCGCCATGGCGGGATTACTCATTACTCATACTGAAAATCTGCAGCTCAAACCCCACCACTGGAAAAATATACTCACCGCCCTTGTATGCTTTATCTATTTGGCTGATATTGATGCCGCATATGTTTGCGATCGTTATTCCGTTGGAAACATACTCCAGCCCTGATTCAGTATTATAATTCAGTATATTACAGAACCTGAATAGCTTGTCATCTATCAGCTTTTTGTAAATTTCAGTTGATCTTTTATACAGCCTGAAATGAAATTCAAGTTTTACATTTACTGAGATCTCGCCTGCTTCATCATCGCCAAACGCAACTTCACTCAACTTTATGAAATATGAATTATCCCTTAAGTTCGCAGGCAGCATATCCGGCTCAAAATTTACATTAACCGGTTTTAATTTTTCCTGTTCGGGCAGAGTGTCATTCATCAAAGTGATTTTCTCACTAATCCAATCGCAAATTACTTTATAAAGCATAGTCGTCTATTTTAGTATTCTGATGTTTGTTGTTGTATTGTATTCACTTCTGCTCACATGTCCATCGCCATCATCATCTTCCCAGATTTTAATCTTGTTCAGCAGCAATTCGTATTCACTCCTGAAATATTTCATCTTCAGGTGATACTGATCATTTTCTTCCGTGAAGCGGTCAAGCAGAATTAGCTCGAGCCATTTATACATTACAAGCCGCTCAATGCCGGTATCGCACAGGAACGCTTCGTAATCAATTGCGCCGCCTGTGATGGTTACCCTGAGTCTGTAGTATAAGTATGAACCCTTAAGCAGGAATGTTACAATTCCAATGGCTTCAGCCTTGCGTGTTTCAAGCTCATACCAGCTGCTTTTATCATTGCTGCCTTCCAAAATAAAAGTTTTAAGTCCGCCCGCTGTGAAAACTTTCACATCAAGCACGTAACGCAGCCTTGCTGCTTCATCTTCGCCTGTGGGAGCGGTTTGGTGATCTGTCGTTTCGGTAACTCCCGCGTGACGAAGGTACAGCCTTGGCATGATCTCTGCGGGTTTGAACCCGCGGCTTATAAGCTCAGTTCGCACTTCGCTTAAAGCCTGCAGTTTCTGCATGGAATAATCTTCCTCTTCACTCCACAAAAACCTGTGCAGCTCCGGTATGCAGCTTTTTAATTCCGTTTCTGTTAAATATTCTTCTAGTGGCATAGTTTGTAAGTGTTAATTTGTTTTTTTATGCTTGCGGAAAAACTGTTTTTTTACCTGTTCTTCTTTTCGCTTTGTTTTGTATTCTTCCCGAAAAACTTCTTTCTGAAATCAGCTATCTGTTTTTCATTCATCAGAATTACTCCCGCTGAAACCAGCTGGAAAAGCTGCGTATCACTCAGGTTCTCGAATTTGCCTGATGCCGTCTTCTCACCATTGATAAGCACGAATCCCTCTTCTTTTATTAGCCTGATCTTCTCATTGCGGCTGTTGAATCCTTCACCGAATAAATGTGATACCACCATAATGTTATCACCTTCAATAACCGCGCTGTAACCCATTGGTGAATTCAGTATAGAAGGATTGATATCATATATTTCGTTTTTACCCGGGGATTCATTTATGTTTGTATTACTCATTATATCTTTCTTTGATGTTGTTTAATATTTACCTCTCCCTGCCCGTTTTTATTGAGCAGGGGAGGAATTTAAAGTAAGGGTGAAAATTCTTTTGCTGATATGTTCACTTTGCTGTGATCTTGATTACTCTTCCCCCCCTTTCCCTCCTGCTAGGAGTAGGGCAGAAGGTGAGGTCAGCTTTTATTCAGATTACTTTGCCACCCTCTCCCTTGACTGCCTAAGCAGTTTTTTTTGGAGATGGCCAGGGGTCAAACCAATCATTGACCCCAACTCGATAATCTTGAATATTTTGCCCCCCTCTCCTGCTAGGAGAGGGGTAGGGGGTGAGGTTTATCACCTTTTACTCAGTTTTCAGTTCAGCTACCCTTATGAGTTTATCGGGTGCCACCTTTGACCAGTTACTTCCTGTTGCAAGCTGCGCTAAGGTCGGATTCTCAGGCGCGGCATCCGCCCAGGCTACGCCCGGGGTATGCACCATACATGATACCCTGGTAATTATTTCATCTGTTCCCCCCGCCTGCTTCGCGTCGCGGGTCAGCTCAAGATAAATTCCGCCGGTCTTTACAACATTGCGGTTTGTCATCGCGCTGCCGGGTCTGTTGCGAAGCTTGTACACCATTGAACCTCTTCCGCCGAGGAAAGTTGAATACACTCCCGCTGTTGCTGTAAGGTCATCATCAGCGTAGGGCATCAACCCGAGTATCTGGCCCGGATTGCCCGTTACGAATGTATTGTTGCCAACCGGACCCGCCGGGAAGGTTATTAGATTATTTGTCACCGCATCCCCGTGTACTTTTGAGTGCATCAATATAAGGCTGAGCATTCTGTGCCAGTCGCCCAGCTTGTATTTTGCCGCCAGTACTCCCGCGTTTGAAATTGTATCACCTGAATATGTGTTGCCTGTTGAGTGGCTTGATGCAAGTGCGGTGGCAAAATTGCCTTTTAGAATATTGATCGCCCTTTTCTGCAGCGCGTACGCCCAGTATTCACCGATGTGAACCGCAATTTCTTCGATCATATCGTTACCTCTGCCTGCAACCGTGTTCACAAGCTCCTGCGCGCCCCAGCCCTTTTCAAGTTCCATCCATGAAAACCGGTCCTTGTATGCTGAAAGCTTGTTTATCGGAGTTGTTGAAGATGTTGTTATCTGGTCGGGATCGCTGGTATCCGTGTTCCATTGAGGCAGATTGCCGAATGTTCCTGTCTGGTTGGGATCAACAACCTCATCAGGCGCCTCAGTCATAAAACCTGATCCGAAAAAACTTAATGCCTTGGTAAATGTTCCGCGCAGTGTGGCTTTAAAGGTCTCACTCTGGAATTTACCCGCTAGATCATCCAATGTTAATGATGCCATAAGATTACTTTCTGTTTTTAGTTTGTAAAAGTGTTAGTTAGTATGGTGAAATATTCAAATAGTGAAATATTGAAATAGTGAAATTGTTTAGTGTAAGATAATTAATCAACTTCTAATTGTTCATTGATCATTGTTCATTGTTCATTGTTAAACCCAAATTTCTCTCTATACAACTTCCGCCAGAGTTCCGGCCTTTTTTTGCGGAGCTCCTCCTTTTCATTGTAGCTAAGCTCATCCCATTTACTGTTGAAGTTATCTCCTGTGCCTGTTCCCGGCCGGTTGGAATCACTCCCCGCAGGCGGCTTTGCCGCGTTGAGCTTAACATATTCCTTCAGCCCTTCTATGGTGGGTATCAGCTCCGCGATCTTCTTATGTTCTTCCGGCAGCTGTTCGTAGAATTGCTGCTTAACATTTCCTTCAAGGTCTGCGAATCTTTGAGCAAGCTCTTCCTTTTCACCGGTCAACGCGTTTACACTACCTTCAAGCTCCTTTATCCTGCCTTCTGACTTCCCCGAACTTTCTTTAAGTTTCATAAATTCGTTTGAGTCATTTACAAGCTTTTCATGCTCCGCTTTTGTTATGGTGATGTCCTCTTCCGGAGTTGAACCGCCTCCGCCTTGAGAACTATCACCACTGTTAAATGTTATTTCCATGGTTATTTATTAGTGTTATTAAGATTATTTTCTATTTAATTATCAGTTTCGACTCCCGCTTACTAAGGGGGGATCTTGCTTTAGCAGGGAGGGGGTCTTATTTAATTTTATTTTTAAGTTTGTTCATAATTCTGCATTCATGCCTCTGCATTGCTCCGCTCTTTCCTTACCCTGATTATCTCCTTCGCTTCATCTTCGCTTACTTCAAGTTCTTCCGCGGCAATATCGATCGTATCTTTGTAGCCGAAATTTATTGCCATATCGTACCGCTTCCGTTTATCGTCAATTGTCTCAAACATATCAGCTTCTGTAAATCTCACATCAAACTTTCCATCCGCAGGCAAAGCCTGCTTTGGATTGTAGCAATTCCACACCATCGTTATAACTCTTAGAAGCTCAGCCATAAAATGGTGCAGCGTTGTTTTATATTCTTCCCTGCGTTCAAATAGTTCAAGTTCATCTATCTTCTTAGCCGCTCCTGATTCAGCTGTTACTTCTGTGCTTGCGGAATTCCCACCGATAGCTTCGCTGCTGAGTACCAGTTTATTATGCCAGTCAATGTTATCTCTCACCGCGCCGTAATCAGCATTGGAAATTATGCTTTCTATTTTCGGTTCCTTATCATCATCCTTTACATTATTTATCTGCTTAAAATCTCCTGCTTTGAATGATTCACCCGCAGTGAAATTGGTATTAATTCCAAGGTAGATCTGGTGCAGCGTCTTAAGTTCCGTTTCATTCAGATCGGTAAGCCTGATATCCAGGTTTTTCTGATGAAGGAAAATATTCCAGTTAGGCTCACCAAAATAATCTTCACCTTCCTCTATCCTCAGCGCTGCAAAGGGAAGCGAGCTGCTTTTGCTTGCCGGGTTGTAATATGGATTCACCATCTCACTGTTGTTTTCAGGGGGAATTATTGCATCACCCTTAACAAGGTAGTGTCCCGTTTCGCTCCAAACCGACCAGTATATCTCACCGGCTTTATCAGCCTTGCGTACCGCAATTACCGATTTCTCCAGGTAGTCACCTCCTGTTTCAACTGTGTAATTGTTGGGTGTAACTATATCTATCCTTATCCGCTGCATCTCATGATCCCATATTACATTCGCTTCAACAGTATTAAAGTAAACAGCCTTTCGGAACGCCTCTTTAATTTTCTGTACAAACCTGCATTCGGTCAATAGTTCGGTTAACAAATCCTGCTGACTTTTCTCAGCCTCAACATGCTTAATTACCGGATCTTTCGTAAATATTCCGCTCGTTATCCTGTTAATTATTTTTTTGATTATGTTTATATGCCTGAACCTGAGATCCTTAAGAGTTTCTTCTGAAAATGGGTTGTTCAAAGTCGCTTCGCGAAGGTATGAGCAAATAGTTTCATAATCGTTGTTATAAAAGGCTGCGAATTCTTCGTGAATTGCCAATCTGTGGATTTCACTTTTCTTTAAAGCTGTGGTGAATGCTTTGTTAAGTTCACTGAAAATATTTCCTGTTAAGAGCATAGTTGGTTATATTAATGTTATTATATTGTTCTGAATGATACTGCTTCCGGTCTCCCTCGAATTGAGTATTCATACTCATTGTAGTAATCCACAGCGCGGCATAAATGAGTTCTCAACGGGTCCCTTTCATCAAGTTCTCTGCCGTTATCTTTCCATGCGCAGTATTCCCAGTCCTTGATAAGCTCCGCGCAGTTTACAGGATCCGCGTACTGCCGTATCTCTTCCTTTGAATTACACAGCTGCGCGTTTGTTGCTCCTATTGAATCGCGGATTGAAATGCATGGCTTTATCCTTTTTTCGATTCTTGTTTTCCGGCTGAAATAATTCTCAATTATTTCCCAGTCGCTTGTGCTGGAATTTGATGTATGCTTCCGGCCGGCGTAATCACCATAAAAAATTATCTGTTTCGGGTAGCCGCACTGCAGTGACTGCAGATGTTCCTCGTCCAGTATCCTGCACATTGTTAAGGTGTTTGTGTACTGGAACGATAGTGCTTTATGCCAGTATGTTATTTCTGTATTCCCTTGTTTATGCCTTTGGCCTACTACCCAGCTCATGGGTTTTTCCTGCGCGTTAAAATCACATGCCACTATTACCGGCAGGTGTGGCAAAAATTCCATTCGTTTGTTGTTCTTTTCTGTGTAGCTGTAATATGGCCGCTGTGTCGCGGTTTCAAATGAGGCTTTGTATTCTCGCTCATAATCAGGTTTTGCAAGATTTGCCTTTGCTTCCTCTATCTGTTCCGCGCTCAATATATCCTCGCTTGTCCAGTGATAAGAACTCCAGCCCTTTTGCTTCTTTTTGCCTTTTAGAAAATCATCAAAGAAGTGGTTTTTACCGAAAGGTCTGCCTTCCTTAATGCACCAGCCCCGGGTATCGTTTATCATCGGTTCAATTGATTCATTGTAAACTCCCGGGTCGCAATCCTGGTATTCTGAAAGAACTATGCCGTGCATCAACTGCCCCTGCACCCGCTTGAATTCTTTCAGACCGATAACACGCAGTGTTGATCCGTTTACAAAGGTTATCTTTAGTGAAGTTTCATTCACATTTAATACAAACTCCGGGTGCGATAGTTTTTTGAAGTCATCCCAGAAGATTTCCTTTGCCTGCTGCCTGGTAGGTGCCCCCGCGAAATACCGTTTACTGTAGTTCCTTGAACGCACGCAGCTTTTGATAAGCAGCCTCTTGGCGAATCTTTCTGTTTTGAACGATCTTCTGCCTGCGGCTATAATGAAATTTCTGTACTTTTCTGAATCTATATCTGAATCAAGCATTACTTGTACGGGATGTTCCCTGGCTCTTTTATTTATTTCAAACCATCTGTTTGTAAGATAGGATGGGTTATTGTTCATATTTTTTTGTCCTGCAGTGTTAAGAGTTAACCTTCATTTCGTCTTCTGCTGTTTTGTTCTTCTTCAGGAAATCTTCGTATGACCCCTTGTTATCGGCAGCAGCCGGATTCTTTGTCCATCTTGCGCCATCCCTGTTTGTAAGCCATGCCAGTATTGCCGCCAGATCAGGATGAACCGTCTTTGTCACAATACGCACTTCTTTAAGTATTGTATTATCCTCATCAGTTCCTTCTTCTGAGGGAACGCGAATCAGCTGTTTTTCTGTGACTTCATATCCCATTGCTCTTTTTATGAACGCTTCTTCTATTGCTATCTGCACCCTTAGTTCCGCAATTTCTGAATCACGTTTAAATGCGGCCGATTTTTTCGCGTATCTTTCGATCGTGCCTTCACTCTGGCCCAGCAGTTTTTCTATCTGAAGTAAACTCAATCCAAACTTAGCAAGCTCTATCGCTTTTTTAGCCGTTTCAGTGGTAATTTTTGTCAGTATCTCTTTTATCGCCATAAGGGTATTTTGTGAAATTGTTTTGTGATTTAGTTTAAGGATTTTATTCTTATATTTGTAAAAGTATCAAATCAACCTTACAAAGATATATGCAAATTGCATATATGTCAAGTGCAATATGTGGTAATAGCAAATATATTTTCATAACTTATTGTTATATAGTAATTAAATATGAAGAAAAAAAGCAAAAAAGACCGCTCGCTTACCCGGAAGATCAACGACAGACTTTTCCCTATGCTGGCGGCAAAGGGGATCAACTCAATTTACGCTCTCGCTAACAGCATTGATGAAAATGCCGGTTCGCTCAGCAAGATCAAAAGGGGCTTAAGCGACTGGACAATTGACCAGCTCGAAAAGATCAGGCTTATTCACGGCATTTCGGTTGATTCAATGTTCGGGGCTGAACACAAAAACAGGGCCGAGAGCGAAAGCAAAAGCATTAAATTCCGGCGCGTGCCTGTACTTGGCTATGCGGAGTGCGGGTCGCCTTCTGCTACATGGCTGGATAATGCCGTTAAGATCACAGATCTCTCAGATACCGGCTCCATGATAAATCCCTTTATCCTTATTGCCAAAGGTGACTCAATGAAACCATACATTAACCCCGGTGATAAGCTGCTCTGCAGCGAACACACCGAAAAGATCAAGGATAATACTGCCGTGGTTGCCGTGTTCAAATCAATGCCCGATACCATAGAAGCTAATGCCAAACTTATCAGCTGGGATAGAAAGAAGAAACTCATCACTCTTTACAGCATTAACACAAAATATCCGCCCACGAACCATTTGGAAAGCGAGTTTGTTAAGATATATAAACTGAACCGTATAATACGTGATGTAAAATAAAATGACCTGATGGTAAAAAAACAATTTGTTATTTACGCCCTTTTTTTTATGCTGCTTCATTCTGATCTTTTTTCGCAAACTGTATGCGGGATCAATGTATCTGATCCCAATGATACCACAGGCTACGTTTTCAATAATTCTCTTGATGCCATAGGTACTGAGTTCTATCTGAAAAATGACGCAGGTCTTTTCGATAGGGTTCTTCTTAATAAAGGCCTTGGTTACATCTGCACTATAAATCACCCGACGGCAAACCGTTTTGTTGAAATATACGATAGTGTTGTTCAGGTTTTTGGATATGAAAATGAGATCAAAGATCTCGTTCCGAAAAATGCTGTGGAAGATGACATTACTGAACTTGCAATGCTGATCTTTGAAGGCAAGGCTGAGATCCTAAGGTATTGGTACGAAAAAAATTTCAACGTTAAACTGCAATTCACACAAAAAAACCTCGAACTATACATATCATATTTCTAAGTTATTGTTTTTTACTAATTAACCTTGTACTATTGGTTAACTAAAAATATGATTTTTGATGTAATTATGGCTTTATTTTTATGTTTCTGCCATGTATAATTGATGTAAATAATTACTGGATTTACGCTGATTAGACACTACTTTAACAAAGTAATTAAAAAATATGAAACCCCAGTTTGAACATCCCGTTTGTGATGAATGCCGCTCAAGGCTAGGAAATGTTTTCTGCTCTCTTACCGCTTCGCAGGTTAACGAAATGGATTCCGAAAAGAATTGCAGTATTTATAAAAAAGGTCAGATCATTTTTAATGAAGGAAATAAACCTGCAGGGGTTTATTGCGTTAACAAAGGCAAAATAAAAATTTACCAAACCGGAGAAGAAGGAAAAGAACAGATATTAAGGCTGGTTAAAGAAGGTGATGTACTGGGTTACCGCTCTCTTATTAGCGGAGAAGCTTATTCAGGCACTGCTGCTGTTATGGAAGATGCCACTGTTTGCTTTATTCCTAAGAGAACATTCTTCGATTTTTTACACACCAACGCTGATCTATCCACTCAAATGATGCAGCTTCTTTCCCACGATCTCAAAGAAGCCGAAAGCAGGCTTACAGGTCTTGCGCAAAAACCGGTCAGGGAAAGAATGGCAGAAGCCTTGCTTATGCTTCTTGAGTTCTACGGAACCGATAAAGAAGGCGCCATCAATGCTGTGATATCAAGAGAAGATATCGCCAACATTGTCGGCACTGCTACAGAAACAACCATAAGGATCCTTTCTGATTTTAAGAGTGAAAAACTTATTGACCTCATTGGTAAAAAGATAAAGGTAAATAACCACCAGGGATTGGTAAAAACTGCGCACATTTACGACTAAAAGATCATCAGATAAGTAAATATTAGTTTTAACAATACTATACTACACACCTTAAATCATCTTTTCTAACTACATAAATCATGTTTTTTCATGATTCAAATCATTGTAAAATGCATTGAAAAAGAGCTAATTTTGTTATGAAATTGAATTTTATAACAAAATGGCAACCAACACTGGTTTAGAAGAGATCATAAAAAATTACGGAGAACTAACCCAGTTCATTTTTCATAAAAATGACGTTCTCTTTAAGGAAAACGATCAGCCTGCCGGCCTGTATTGTCTGGAATCCGGCAGCGTGAAAATATTCAAGGAAGAGCATGACCAGCAGGAAAGAATACTTCATCTGGCAACTGCCGGCGAGATCCTGGGTCTGCATTCAGTAGTCAACAATCATCCATACACAAATTCTGCGGCCGCAATTTCTGAAACCAGGGCCAGTTTTATTTCAGCAAGTGAGTTTATGAAGCTCATTAACTCAAATAACACTTACAAGCTGCTGGTGATGAAGAGCCTCTGCTCCAGGATCGATTCCATGGAAGATCATATCGTTCGCATAAGCGAAAAAATGTCTGATGAAAGGTTTGCTGATACTCTGCTTGTTTTAGTAGAAAAGTACGGCGTTAATAAAACCAAAGATCTCAATATTCATCTTTCAATTGATGAACTTGCAAGCTACACATGTACTTCCAAAAGTTACATGAAAAAGATCATAACTGAATTTACACACCGCGGACTTATCACTTTTTCAGGAGGTAATATAAAAATACTTAATCTGCCTCTTCTCAAAAGTACCGCTGTGGTGAATGTTAGACCGGCTGCACTGTAAGGTTAATAACCAATTTTTCATTTGTATTTCCTTTTCTATAAACTGCGCTAAAACCCAATGGCGCAGTTTTTTTATTCCTTTCTTTCAGAACTGATTAACCCTGGATTTTGTTTAATTTATAGAAGCTTCTGCTTATTTGTAACTCGATCTGCATGATCAGTGCGATCGAATCAGAAAAATTTCATTATTATTTCCCTTCTTGCGAGGGGATGGAGCGAAGCAGGAGGGGGTAGTCCCTGTTCACTCAATAATGACTGTTTCCAAAGTGCAATATTTTAGCAATAAAACACTTTTTTTGAATGTTTATTCATATCTAAGTTAGTTATTTTTGTATCAGCAATTAACTTTAATACCTATAGATCATGTCAATACGAACAAAATTTTCCACGGAAGAAGCAAGATGGGCCGGAGAGCAGCTGGGTATCGACTGGAACGTTTATGATATCGAGCAGTTCCGGATGGGGCTGGAAGTGGAGTTAGAGCACGGTCTAACCGACCCTGTTACCAATATCACAAATGATGATCTTACAATGACAGCAAAAATTGCTCTTGCACACCTGCGGGAGATCCCGGATTATTATACCAGGCTTAAAAAAATGGAAAGAGAAGCTCTTGCTGAACTCGAATTATTAAAGGCTGGTAAATAAATAAATTCTAAAATTCTATGACCATGAAAACAATACTCGTTCCCACAGATTTTTCTGAACCTTCTTACTACGGACTTGATGCCGCCGCTGAACTGGCAAAAAAAACAAGGGCTTCAATTCATATCTTCAATGCCTGCGAGGTCTCGAACTACTATTATGCCGCTGATCCGCTCGTTATGGCTCCGCCTGCCGCCATTATGATTGAAGGCATCAATGAAAGTCTGCTGAAGGCGGCAAATAAGAAACTCGCCGCCCTAAAAAGCAGGGCTTCCTTAAAAGGATTGAAGGTCACAACGCATTGTGAAGTCACTTCAAACATCCACGATGCGATAATTGCCTACGGCGATAAAATTAAATGTGATATCATTATTATGGGCTCTCATGGCGCAGGGAATATCCGGGAAGTGATACTCGGAAGCAACGCGGAACGAGTTGTTAGATTCTCCCTGAAACCCGTCATAGTTTTTCCGCTTAAGCCTGTTAAAGGACTCTTTAAAAAAATAGTGTTTGCGTCAGATTTTTCTCCTGAAGCTTACAGCGTGTTCCCGCTTGTTAAGGAAGTCGCGAAAATTAACTCTTCCGAGATCCACCTGCTTAAGATCAATACCATGGATCAGTTTTCTAAAACTAAGGATGACAGGGAATTGCTCAGCGCTTTCAGCAAAAAATTCGGCGGTAAGTTTACAACTGCTGTGTATAACGACTACATGAAAGAAGAAGGCATCCTGAACTATTCCCGGGAAGTGAAAGCCGATCTTATCGCTATTGGTACGCACGGCAAAAGGGGACTCCGCAGGTTCTTTTCCGAAGATGTATCTGAGGGGATTGTAAGGCTCTCTCATATACCCATACTCATCGTAAATTTGAAAAAGGCCGCCGGCAAAAAGAAATAACCGCAGCCGTACTAAGAGAGATTCATTTTAAAACCCGTAAATTTCAGAATTTACGGGTTTTTTATATGATATATATCATATTGAATATTGAGCAACATCATAGGAAACGCATGCGTTTAAATGCTATTTTTGAATAGAAAGAAACAGGATAAGTGGAATACGAGCACACTTTAAACCTTTACCATTTTACTCAAAAGTAAAAGTGCGTTGCTTTCCTGCTTCAGGCAGCGAACACGTTTAACAGATTCCAATATGGCAGTTCATATTACAGATGATTGTATCAATTGCAGTGCATGCGAGACCGAGTGCCCCGAGCACGCAATAATGCCTAAGCTCAATAATCCGGCTTCTGCCGGCGGCGATGCCAAACGCCCTAAATTTCTGAATAACCTGTATATGGCAAAATACTACCAGTCTTTCGATCACTATTACGTAATCCCTTCTAAGTGCAGCGAGTGCAGCAACGTTTATTCTGAACCAAGGTGTAATGCAGTCTGTCCCGTTTCCTGCTGCATCACTGGCACGGAAAAAGAAATGAAAGAGAGCATCAGCACTAAAGTCAAAATAGAGATAGTATCTTTAAACAAAATTTGCCTGAACTGACATGAAAAATAAAGAAATATTCAGCCTTAAGGTTAAACAGTCAGAAAGCCCGATTAGCTTTTTCGAAGAAGAATACAGCAGAATGACGGATATGGCGGCTGCCCTTGATGAACTTTACTGGGATATTGAAAAAGAAGGTATTAATACCCACGTGATAAAAACTATCAACGAAACCGTGAACGGTTTTTATAATGAGCTTAGCGCGCTGTTCAAAATGGAAGAAGACATTCTGTTCAAAGAATTGAAGCAGGCTATGCCCGAAAAAGGGCTTGCTGACGCGCTGATTAATGAAAACGCGAATATTTTACTGCTGTTTGATGCGCTCAAAAATATCTTTTCTGAAAACGATGAGATCAGGAAAGAAAAGGACCTGCTGCAGGCCGAAATGATAGCCCTGGCAGATCTTCTGCAGCGTGACGCTGTGAAGAAAAATAATATGCTTGTTCACGAAATAAACATTCTATTGCCTCGGCAAAAACTTGAAGAAATGCGAACTAAACTGAAAAACGGACAGTTTGTACATGCCTGATAAAATTACCAGGAACCAATAATCAATAAACAGGTATAATTCTATAGAGAGAGTTCATTTAGTTAAATAAATATCATGAAACAGGTTGTTAAATACGGCAGCCTCAGGATTTTAACAGAGCATCCCACTCAAATGCAGGAGGATGCTTTTAATTTTTTTATCAATTTCAATTTAACAAATAACAGGAGGGCGTTGTTATGAGCGCTATTTTTACATTAGACAGTCTTCCTTCAAGCTTTACTGATGAGTTAAAGTTACCATATCGTAAATACCTGAAGAAAGGTCTGATCTATTCAATAATTCTGCATATTTGTGTAGTTGCGGCTTATGGCGGAGCGCACTATTATCAAATGTATAAGCAGGAACAGGAATCGAAAAATATTCAGCAGCGAATAATTAATGTCTCATTAACTGATCTTGAACCGCCGCCATCGGCTCTTGACGAAGAAACACCGCCGCCAAAAGTGGAAGAACTTACGGCTCCAACTAAAGACCTGGAGGCGTTAACACCGCAGCCGGTCGCGAAGGAAAAAGCTGATGTTGAGACCATTAAAACCCAGAAAGAACTCGAAGAAATTAAAACTCCCGTTTCCAGCACCGGTGATACGGGTAAATTCAATTATTCAGGGGTTGTTAAGATAGAAGATAAGAAGATAGAAGAGAAGATCATAAAAAAGGAAATTACTGAAGAAAAGGAAAAAACTGTTTACCAGTCTTTTGAAGTGGAAAAAGCGCCCGAATGCGTGAATCTGCAGCAAGTCAGGTCCTCAATGGTTTATCCGCCGATGGCTATAGAAGCGCAAATAGAAGGCAAAGTAACAGTTAAAGTCCTTGTCGATCCTTCCGGAAACGTTATCAAGATAGGAAGTATCAGCGGACCCGAAGTATTCAGGGATGAGGTATCTTCAAAATCCATGCAGCTCCAGTTTACACCCGGCTTGCAGAACGGCAAACCGGTAAAAGTGTGGGTAACAGTTCCGTTTTCCTTCAAACTGAATTAATGTAATTTCAGCAGCAAGATTAACCTCGATATTCCATCTATTCTCGTGCCCAAGCTTCCGCTTGGGCACGCTGTTTCTCGCTTCTGACCGCTTCTAAAATCCTCTCTTTGAAGGGGGAGGATCACTCCGGGTTTCATAATTACCGCAATTATACCCTAATCTCTTCTACCGCAAATCATCGATGGGGATGTTCTATAATAACAAATGTTCAAACATCTTAAAATTATGTCGCACTGAGCGGAGTCGAAGTGCAAAGAAGCAATAATAACAAAAGACGACCCGCCGGATCGTCTCTACAAAAGTAATGTACTATATATAAACACAAAGCGGGATCCCTCCCGCCTTGTTGAATGGCTCAATGCCACCTTCATCCATCCTTACCGAGGAGCAGCCCTCAATAAGTACCGTTACAAAGATACTATTTGTACTTTATCCTAAAAATGACGGGTATCAATGTAAAATATGATTTTTGTCGTTATTGATTTTTTTTTCCCGTTGTGATGATTATTTCCATGTGCTATATTCGTAAAATCACAATTTTATCTATGCAGGCAGCCATTGAAAAAAGGTCAAACTCAATTAAAGCCTCCGGCTTTAAAATTTCAGGTGCAAAGGTCTTTTACTTTCTGCTTATCCTGATATATACCTACTTTTCATATCTGCTGCTTAAGATCACTCTTCAATATATACCTTATAACTCTGATGTCGCGTTCCTCCGCATTAAGCAGGATGTCATAAACATTCCATTCTACAAAATGGCTTTCTTTACTCACGTTTATACCGCTATGCTTGTTCTACCGGCGGGACTCACACAATTCTCTCTCTATATCAGGCGAAGCTTCCCGCAGATTCACAAATATACCGGATGGCTTTACGCAGCTGTGGTAATTCTGCTTGCGGGACCCTCGGGGCTTTATATGGGAATTTATGCGAACGGGGGATTAGTTTCACAAATCTCGTTTTGTCTTCTGGCTGTACTCTGGATATATTTCACCGCAATGGCTATCGTCAAGGTCACCCGGCATGATTACAAAGCGCACAGGGAATTCCTCATTAGATCTTTCGCGTTGACACTTTCCGCCATCACGCTTCGCGCATGGAAATACCTGCTGGTATTCCTGTTTGAACCAAGACCAATGGATGTCTATCAAATTGTAGCCTGGCTGGGGTGGATCCCCAATTTGATTATTGCGGAAATGCTGATAAGAAAATTTATAAAACTAAAAATAAAGTAATATGAACTACCTGAATAAAATAGCCATGCTTTTGATGTTGATAGCCATAATTGCTTGCGGTAAAAGATCAGAGCAGAACACTCAGCAGAAGGAAAACAACAGCACCGGAAGCACAACAGAGCAGCAAAACAATCCAAACAATCCAAACAATGACCCCGCGCCTGTAACCAAGACCGATAAACTGCCCGTCATAGGATCATACACCGGCGGTTTCACCGCCTCAGTGTATGATAATTCAAAAAACTATGTTTACGAAAACCGTATAACCGTATTTATCGATTCACTTGCAGGTGATATGATGTACGGCCGCAGCGTGGTTGCGGGAAATAACAGGCAGTTCAAAGGTAAGTTCACCAAAGAAGGCTCAAATTATAAAGCTGAGGTAACTGAACCCGGCGATGATAAATATGACGGTAAGTTTACTTTTACCGTTAAGATCGATGAAGCTAATACCAATGAGATCTATATGGAAGGCAAGTGGCAGGCAAATGATAAAAAACTTGACGTGACTGAAAGAACTTACAATCTTTACAAAAAGGATTTTGCTTACGATCCGCAGCATTCGCTGCCTGAAAATGTTCAGTGGGCTGAGCTGTATGGATCTGATCCCAAATTTCCCGATAGAATTGAATCGCTTACTGCAGAAGTCACAAAATATAACGGATCAACTACCGAACTAAAGAAAGAAGACCTGCAAAATCTGTATAAAGGAGATCTTGAAATTATCCGAAACGCAATTTACGCCCGTCATGGCTATTCATTTAAGAATCGAAGGGTCAGGTTCATTTTCGATCAGTTCGTTCCGTGGTACATGCCTGTATCAACAGATGTAAGGGGGCAGCTCACCGATCTTGAAAAGAAAAACATTGATCTCATTAAACGATTCGAAGAACATGCCGAAAAGTACTACGATGAATACGGAAGATGAAAATAATGTGCAATGTGCAATGAGCAATGAGCAATGAGCAATGAGCTATGAGCTATAAACAATGAAAAATGAATCATTCTATATAACTTTGCGAGGAGCGAAAGCGACGAAGCAATCTCATAAATTTATTTTAAATCATGAAAAATCTAATACTAATCCCATTTCTGGCGCTTGCACTGACAGGTGCCATCTGTTCAAAGAGCGATAACACAACATCCGATAGCGATCTTAAAAAGAAAGAGCTTGAGCTCAAAGAAAAAGAACTCCAGCTTAAAGAAAAAGAGCTCGAAATGCAGAAACGTTCCGAAGGCTCCTCAAACACGAACGAGAACACTGACGGAAATTCCTCAGCCGGCAACTCCAGCATTTATCCTCAAGCCTCCGAAAGGCTGCTCACAAGTGATGATGTAAGCAATCTAACGGCTTGGGAGCTTAAAATTATGCGTAATGAAATTTTCGCAAGGCACGGCTATATTTTCAAAAAAGAAGAAATGCGCAATTATTTTTTGTATGAAAAATGGTATGTTCCAAGGTTTGAGAATGTTGACGGAATGCTGAGCGATGTTGAAAAGAAAAATATCGAACTCATAAAGAGATACGAAAGCCGCCTCGGTAACAACGATTACAGCAGGTAGGTATGTTTGTATTCATCAAATTTCCCCCCTTTGACGGGGAACGATCACTACGGGCTGGAGAAATACCCCGATCATTCACCGAACTATTCTACCGTAAATCATCGAGGGGGATGTTCCATCAGAATTAACAAAAAAAAGACCCAACTGTCTATGCCAGTCGGGCCGGGTCGTCTCTACAAAGCCTTGACAGCTTGTCATACACCTGCCTGCAGTAAGGCAGGGGCAAAGGCTTGTATCTTATGTTGCCTTAATTATCAAATAAGGATTTTCACAATAAACCTCTTTAA
The DNA here is from genome assembly GCA_002344125.1 of Ignavibacteria bacterium UBA2360. GTDB lineage: Bacteria > Bacteroidota > Ignavibacteria > Tepidaquicellales > OLB5 > OLB5. Next base: position 442,665 of record DDTQ01000012.1, read on the forward strand.
TGACATATCACCTCAGTATCCGGCTTATGCTCCAGCTTTGGGCTTAAATAAGGTATCCCAAGGTTCAATCCGCGAAGTATAAATATTATAGCCAGAACAATAGATAGCGCAGGAAGAAGCCTTGTTAACTTTTGCCGTAAATTAATGTTAATTGCGCTGCCTATCAGTGATGTACCAAGCATAACCGGAAGTGTGCCCAGACCGAACATAGCCATGAACAGCATACCATTCAATGTACTTCCAACCGCTATTGCGCCTGTAATGCCTATATAAACAAAGCCGCAGGGCAGCAAACCGTTTAGCAAACCTATAACAAGCATAGAAGATATTGTATGCGTTTTGAGCATCCTTCCGAAATACATTTTCAGTATTCCTATCGGTTTGTACAATCCCAGGCTGTTAGATACCCTGATCCTGTAAGATACAGGAGTAATGACCGTTAGAATTATGAGGATGCCGAGTGAAATGGAAATTATCCTCTGCAGCCCGAACATTTCAAGCCTTGAACCAAGCAGACCGAACAGCAGACCCAGCATTGAATAGGTGATAATTCTGCCAAAATTGTAGATCAATCTTGAGCTAACAGGATTATTTGTCTTTGGAAGGGCAATGGCTATCGGCCCACACATCCCAATGCAGTGAAAACTTCCCAGCAAACCGACTAAAAATCCTGTTAATAATTCCATCTCTGTTATTTTTTTATCCTGTTTCCTAAACTCCCGTTTGGGAAACTAAATATATTCACTGTATCATGATCTTTTCTTCGTTAAAATAATCTTTCCCGTCCATTGCCCAGTTTATCTGTACTTTCCACAATCCTTTATGCAGATTATCGGTGCTTAGCACCTGCTTCATTTCTGCTGTAGGTTCAACATTTATTTTAAAATCACTCTTTGCGTCAGAAGGTTTGTAAAAAGAGATCTCACCGGTTACATCTTTCCTTCCCGCAGGATAGTTGATTATTATCTCTCTGCCGTTAAATTCTACTTTCACTCCTTCTTCAAGAGAGTTTGTTCTGTTGATCTTATCTATCTGCTCTTGGTACTTCAACTCTTTTTCGTAGTAATTGTTTGTAACCAGGTCTATATTCCTTGTCATCGATCTGTAAACCATTACTCCAATACCAAGAAAAAATACAATGAATACAACTACAATTCCTTTTCCCCAGCTCATAACTTCACCTTTTTTCTCTTTAATTAATTTGTGGAGCGGGCCCTAAAAAATTGATCTTCACAAGCTCAAATCTATTTTCACCGCTGTATAGCCCTATTTCCAGCGGAATGTTCATAGTTGTAAGTGAGCTCTTAGGAAGCAGCACAAGAAACTTAGTTTCTGAAACATCATTTGAGCCTGCTTTTATATCATTACCAATGACCTTTAACTCACCCTCACGGTTTTCCAGTTTAAGCGTTACCGGAACCTCATTAAATGTCTTATTGGTGAGTTTCATCGTGTATAAATTACTTATCTTGTTATCAGGCTGTTCCTGGAAGATCATTCCCGGGGCCCTTAATATAGTTACATCGATCGGTTTTCTCGTTGAAACCAGGTATGTTAATACACCCATCAATATTACCAGTACTGCGGAATAAGCCACTACTCTTGCGGTCACCCTGAACTTTGTTTTATTCCTGATGTTATTTTCCGATGCAAATCTTATTAATCCGCGCGGTTTGCCTATCTTATCCATTATGCTGTCACAAGAATCAATACATGCTGTGCAATTAACGCATTCCAGCTGCGTACCGTTCCTTATATCTATAGCTGTAGGACATACTGCCATACATTCTTTGCAGTCAATACAGTCACCGTTGGTTCTTTCTTCGCCTTTATGAATTTTTCCCCTTGGCTCTCCGCGTACATAGTCATATGCTATCACTGTGGAATTTTTATCAAGCAATACCCCCTGAAGTCTGCCGTAGGGACAAACATAGATACACGCATATTCTCTGAAATAAACAAATACAAAATAAAATACACCCGAAAAGATAAGCATGGCAATAAAACCGCCCAGGTGCATTTGAACAGGTTCTGTGACGATCTTTACAAGCTCATCGGTCCCGATTATCCATGCCAGAAAAGTATTTGCTATCAATACTGAAAGTCCGAAAAAGATCCCCCATTTCGTCATTTTTTTAAATATCTTTGAAGCTGTCCATGGCGCGGCATTAAGGTTCTTCTGTTTAATGTAGTCGCCTTCAAACAGGAATTCAATTTTCCTGAATACCATTTCAAGAAATATTGTTTGCGGGCATGCCCATCCGCAGAAAACCCTGCCAAATATCGCCGTAAAAAGAATGATCGAAACTACCAGCGTTATAAATCCTAGGGCAAGAATAAAAAAATCGTGTGTGCCGAAAACCTGCCCGAATAAAATGAACTTTCTGTCCACAATATTAAGCATCATAAAGGGATGACCGTCTATTTTAATTAGCGGCATCCCGAAAAGAAAAGCAAGCAAAACTAAACTGAATATAGTTCTTGCATTGTAAAATCTGCCTTTGGGTTTCTTCGGGTAAATGTTCTTTCTTTTACCGTCATCTGTAATAATACCTAAATGATCCCTGAAAGAGTCTGTTTCCGTATTTGTTAATGTACTTTGCGTTTGCATAAAATTGAACCGCTGCTCTTGGTTAAATTTTCCCTGCTGCAGGATGAATTGCAGCAGGGAATTTAAATATAAATATTACTTTATTGTATCCTTTTTGATCTTGCTTGAATCTGATTTCTGTTTAACTGAATCAGTTTTAACTTTGCTGCTGTCTGTGATCTTAAGTGAGTCATTACCGGTTGTCTTAACCGAATCGACCCAAATATTACCTTCAGGCGGCTTGCCTGTAGCCGGTTTGGTACCCTGCAGGCTTAAAACATAACTGCTTACCTGTTGAATCTGTTTTGGTGTAAGCAGTGTTTTCCATGATATCATACCTTTTGCCGGTACTCCGTTTGATACCGTCATGAATACATTTTTAATGCCGCCGCCGTGTATCCAGTTCTGGTCAGTCAGGTTTGGTCCTACTGTTCCGCCGCCATCCGGTCCGTGGCAGGGTGTGCAGTTCACATTCCATATCTGTTTGCCTTTTTCAAGGTCTGCGGCATCCGTCAAGAGTGTTACGTTGTTTTCGTTTATGAATGCGCCTGTCCTTATCAGCTCTTCGCGTTTATCGTTGGCTATTTTTACCTCGTTAAGATATTCATCTACCATCACATTCCCTGAGCCAAGTACATGGAAGTCTATCATATAAACTATGGCTATTACAATTGTGCCGTAAAATAACAGGTTAAACCACGGCGGAACTGTATTGTTCAATTCCTTGATGCCGTCAAAATCATGATCCAGCATTATATCTTTCTCACGTTCTATCGGCACGCCCCTGTTAAGTACTGCTGATATTTTGGCAAGGAAAGAATACCTTTCTTTCCTTCTTTCTGCGGAGTAATTATATTTTGGCGAGGAAAGTATAAAAAACAATATGAATAAAAACGCAACAAGCAAAAATACCATGGCGCCTGCAAGTTTGGAATATTCATCTGTACCGCTTTCGCTGCCTGTTGTTGCCTGCGCAAATACTCCTGCGTTCAATAGCAGCATTGCGCAAATTGAAGTTATTGCATTAAGGAAATATCTCATTTCACACCTCCTGCGTTTAAATTACTGCTTTTTTCGCTGCTGCTGTCATCCAGCGGGATGTTTTCCATCGTGCTGATGTATTTTTTACTTCTGGTAAAGCTCCATACTATTACTCCAAGGAAGAATGCGAAAAATATTATTAAGGCTATTTCCGGGTAAATTTCTATTCCTGAAATACTTTGAAGTACTTGTTTGTACATTTTACTTTACCTCCTTCATATCGGCGGTTTTGTTGCCCTTAATATCTGTGCCTAATCTCTGCAGGTATGCAATCAACGCGACTATTTCTTTTTCAGGTGTAACAGGCGCGCCGTTCTTTTGAAGATCTGCTGCTATTTCCAGTGCCTGTTTCATCAGTTCTTCGTTTGCGATCTTTTCATAACCGGCAGGGTAGGGTACGCCAATTGATCTTAAAGCGTTTATCTTATCTTCTGTGGTGCTCATATCAAGTTCGTCCTCAAGCAGCCATGCGTATGCCGGCATTAACGAACCCGGCGATATTTGCTGCGGATCCTGCATATGCAGGTAATGCCATATGTTCGGGTATTTCATACCTTCCCTGTGAAGATCCGGCCCGGTGCGTTTTGAGCCCCAAAGGAATGGATGATCATAAACATATTCTCCCGCTTTTGAATACTCTCCGTATCTTTCTGTTTCACTGCGGAAAGGTCTTATCATCTGAGAGTGGCAGTTGTTGCAGCCCTCTCTTATATAAAGATCTCTGCCCTGAAGCTCAAGAGGTGTGTATGGCTTTACGCTGGAAATTGTAGGTACATTCGATTTCACAAGGAATGTGGGTATAATTTCAATTAAACCGCCTATTAATACCAATACTGTTGCAGCCAGCGCGAATTGTAATGGTTTTCTTTCAAGCCATCTGTGTTTTGTTTCACCGGGCTCTGCAGTGTTAAGCATTCTTGCCGGTGCTTCAGCGGGTTCTTCGGCCAGCAATGAACCTGCTTTAATTGTTTTCACAAGGTTATATACACCTATTATTACACCAACAAAATACATTGTTCCGCCAACTGAACGGATAGCGTATAATGGGATCAGGTTGGTTACGGTTTCAAGGAAGTTGGGATACTGAAGAATTCCTTCCGGTGTGAACTGTTTCCACATTAATGATTGTGTAATACCTGACCAATACATAGGCACTGCGTAAAATACTATGCCAAGCGTTCCTATCCAGAAATGGATGTTAGCGAGTTTTTTGGAGTACAGGTTCGTCTTATATATCCTGGGAATAAGCCAGTACAAAATACCGAATGTTAAAAATCCGTTCCACCCCAGGGCGCCAACGTGAACATGTGCCACTATCCAGTCAGTGTAATGCGCTATTGCGTTAACATTTTTTAAAGAAAGCATCGGGCCTTCAAATGTTGCCATACCGTATGCTGTAACAGCAACTACCATGAATTTTAGTATTGGGTCCTCACGGACTTTATCCCATGCCCCGCGAAGTGTTAACAAACCGTTTATCATACCGCCCCATGATGGAGCAATAAGCATGATAGAAAATACCGTTCCCAGTGATTGCGCCCAGTCAGGCAGTGCTGTGTAAAGCAGATGATGTGGACCTGCCCAAATATAAATGAAGATCAGCGACCAGAAATGGATTATTGAAAGTTTGTATGAATAAACCGGTCTACCTGCGGCTTTTGGCAAATAATAATACATTAAGCCTAAGAACGGTGTTGTTAAAAAGAACGCTACGGCATTATGACCGTACCACCATTGAACCAGCGCATCCTGAACTCCGGCGTACATTGAGTAACTTTTGAACAGGTTTACCGGTATCTCAATGGAATTAACAATGTGCAGCACTGCGACTGTGACTACGGTCGCTACGTAGAACCAGATCGCAACATACATATGCTTCTCCCGGCGTTTCGCTATTGTCCCGAACATGTTGATGGCAAAAACCACCCACACGAGTGCGATCAGGATATCAATAGGCCACTCCAGTTCAGCATATTCTTTGCTTGTGGTAATACCTAAAGGAAGTGTTAGTGCTGCACTTAAAATTATTGATTGCCAGCCCCAGAAATGGATCTTGCTGAGCAAGTCGCTGAACATCCTGGCTTTGGTTATTCTTTGAAGTGAATAATAAATACCCATGAACATCGCGTTGCCTACGAATGCGAATATCACGGCGTTTGTGTGTAAAGGTCTTAACCGGCTGAATGTTGTGTACGGCAGCCCGAAGTTCAAGACCGGCAGATAGATCTGAAATGCTATCAATAATCCTACAAGCATGCCTACTACGCCCCATACCATGGTGGCGATCGCAAAATTGCGGACTATACGATTATCATAACTGAACTTTTCCATTTCCATAATATGGAATCTCCTTTGTTGAATTAAGTTTAGTTCGTTTATTTAGGTTTTAATACTTTTTTAAATGATCTCTGAAAATATTATTAAGCTTGTATGATGCCTATTTTTTTCATGCATTTTGTGATTCTCTCATATGCCAGCTTTATATCGCCATCCAGACCTATCGAAAATCTTACTAATCCCTCTGATAAACCCATTTCTTGCTGCTCATCTTCGGGAATTTCAGAAGAGGTGCTGTGACCCGGGGAACTGAAAAGCGTTTTGAAATAACCCAGGCTTACTGCAAGGTAACCGACTTTTTCCTGTTGCATCATCTCAAGAAGCGATGCCGCTCTTTCATAGGTGCCAACATCAATCGCTATCATTCCACTGTACCCAAAGCCTTCATTCCTGATATCTTCTATCAATCTGAAATGTTTACTGCTCTTTAGGCCCGGGTAAAAAACTTTAAGTCCCAGCTTCTCAAATTTCTCTGCAAGATACATGGCGTTTTCGCCGTGTTTTTTCATTCTGATATGCAGTGTATGAAGATTTTTCAGAAGGCTTGCAGCACGCAAACTATCCAGCACAGGTCCCAGCAGCATTGTTGCCCCCGAATTCACATCAGTCAGACTGTCTATAAATTCCTTTGTTGAACAAATACAGCCTGCTACGCAGTCACTCGAGCCGTTTATGTACTTGGTCATACTGTGTATCACAATATCTGCCCCAAGATGAAGCGGCGAAATTACCATCGGACTGAAGGTATTATCAACCACCAGCTTTATATTATGCGCTTTGGCTATTTTGCTTATTGCAGGTATATCTGTTATTTCAAGCAGGGGATTGCTGACAGATTCAGCATAGATCATTTTGGTTCTTTCCGTTACAGCCAGTTCAACCATTTCCGGTTTCTGCATATCTACAAATTTTACCGTGATGCCAAGCCTGGGAAGAAAGTTCTTGAAGAAAGCATAAGTGCCGCCGTATATCGTTCTTTCCGATACTATCTCGTCGCCCGCGCTGCATATTTGCAGCGCCGTTGAGCTTATTGCCGCCATTCCTGATGATGTAACCTGCGCAGCTTCCGCGTCTTCAAGCCTGGCAAGGGCGTTTGAAAGGAATTTATTTATCGGATTCCAGTGCCTTGAATAAAGAAAGCAGCCTTCCATTTCATGCTGAAATGATTCAGCCATCGTTTTCGGGCTCAGGAAAGTAAACGTTGATGAATCTGTGATACTTGGATTCACATCCCCGAATTCACCGAACACCAGGTAATCATGTATGTTTGTACTTGGATCGAAATTTCTCATTTATTTTTTATACCGTCCGTTTCATCGTCAAATAAAATTCTTACTGAAGGAGTGTACCTGTCTTCATATTGCCCTGATCTTACAGCCCATAAAAATGCAGCCAAAAATCCCCCTGCTACCAGAACGCTGAAGAAGATCAATATTATTATAACTCCCATTATAGTCCTTTCCTTCTTGCCATAATGTTTGTCGCAAGTATCGTAAACAGAACAACCGTTATGGAGCTTGCCGGCATTAATATTGCAGCAAGCAAAGGTGAAATTTCTGATTGAAATGCAAGCGTTACCCCCGCTATGTTATATATCACAGAAATCACAAAACTCATTATTATTATCCTTTTAGTAGCCTTCGCGAAAGCTATCATCTTATCCAGCCGGCTGAACTCACCGGCGTCAAGTATTGCGTCACAGGCTGGTGAAAAATTCGTAACATCCTCGGATATTGCTATCCCAACATCGCTCTGCTTCAGCGCGCCCGCATCGTTTAGCCCGTCGCCTATCATAAGTACACGGTGACCCGTTTCCTGCAGCACTTTTACATATTCCAGTTTATCGGCGGGCGACTGGTTGAACCTTATCCTGCCTTCACTACCGAAATACTTCTGAAGGTTTTCTCTTTCGCCTTCGTTATCACCTGATAGAACTACTAATTTGAATCTATTCTTCAGTGAAACTATAATATCATCAAGTCCGCTGCGGTAAACATTGTTTACCGCGAAAAATCCTTTTATTGAGCCATTGATTGATAAGAATATCCTTGAATCAAGCTTTGAAGTCAGTTTATCATTGTTAAGCAGAACTTTATTGTTATCTGCTGCAAACAGTGCGCTGCCAAGTTTAATTGTATTTCCTTCTATTATTGCTTCAATGCCTTTACCGGAGTGTTCAGTGAAAGAACTGCAATAAGGTACATCAGTTTCGCTGATAGCTTCATATATTCTGCTGCTTAAGGGGTGAGTGGAATTCCTCGCCAGAGATTTTACAAGCATTTGCTCCTTGGTGTTAAGCACATTGCCGTTAAATGTAATTTCAGCATCGCCGGTTTGCGTAATTGTGCCCGTCTTATCAAATACAATTGTATCTATTTTGGAAATTCGCTCTACTACGGATGCATTTTTGGCATAGAATTTATTCCTGCCAAGCAGCCTTATTGCGTTTCCAAGCGCGAACGGATTGGTTAAGGCTATTCCGCATGGACAGGCAATAATAAGTACTGCGGTGAACGCGTTTATTGCAGTCCTTAAACTTGATGGATACCAGTAAACAAAAGCCGCTGCGGCTATCATAAGTATTACAATTGTAAAATACTTGCCAACCACGTTTACCAGTGAATTAAACTTATCTTCATCCTTTTTAATAAAGGTATCTTTGTTCCATAATTGGGTTAAATAGCTTTGTGAAACTGTCCTGATCACTTCAAGCTCAATTGCGCTGCCGCATTGCCGGCCTCCGGCATAAACTATCTCGCCGGCTACCTTCGGTACGGGTATCGATTCACCCGTAACAAAGCTGTAATCCAGGTTCGCGTTACCGTTGAACATAATTGCATCTGCGGGAATAAGCTCATTGTTCCTTATAAGGATCCTGTCGCCCTGTTTCAGGTTTGATACCGGGATACTTGTTTCTTTACCTGATTTCTTTACTGTTACTGAAATTGGGAAGTATGATTTGTAATTTCTTTCAAAGTTCAGCGCATCGTAGGTCTTGCTTTGGAATATCTTGCCGAGCAAAAGGAAAAAGATCAATCCGGTCATTGAATCAATGAACCCAACACCCGTGTTGGTTACTATCTCAAATGTACTCCTGAAAAACAGAACAAGTAGTCCCAGCACGATCGGGAAATCAATATTTATACTTCTTTGTTTTATTCCGCTCCAAGCTGATTTGAAATAGTCGCTCGCAGAATAAAAAAGCACGGGCGCGCCCAACAACAGGTTCAGAAGTCCAAAAAATTGTTTGAAGGAATGCTCAAGAGATCCCACCGGGGCTAGATATTCAGGGAAACTAAGCAGCATTATGTTACCGAAACAGAATCCGGCTACGCCTATTTTGTAATACAGGCTCTTGTTGGAATGATACTTTACTTTATTCTCTATATCATTCAGGCTGATCTGAGGCTCATATCCTACTGAAACCAACAGCTCTACAACCTGCCTCAGCGAAATTTCCGTGTTGTTGAATTTTATGTTAACGGTCTTCTGAACGAAGTTGACTTCGGAGTGGATAATTCCCTTATTAAGCTTGTAAAGTTTTTCAAGAAGCCATATGCACGATGAGCAATGAACCTGGGGAATGATAAAAGTACAGACGGAAATATTTCCTTCTGTAAAATTTGTAAGCTGTGTAACAATGTTTGGGTCATCAAGATACGTGTACCTCGAGCCGACCGCACTATTCAGCTTCTTTTGTGATATTCCGGGAGTGTTATCAAGGTCATAGTAACGGCACAGGTTGTTCTCGTTCAGTATCTCATATACTGTTTTACACCCCGTACAGCAAAAAACCTTGTCACCACTCTGAATATCCAGACCCTTTTTGCAAACATCACCACAGTGATAGCAAAGAGTCCCTTCCTTTAGGTTTACTTCTTTTGCAATCTGCATATTCTGTTACAAAATTAGCCTTAATGGTCATATTTAAATATGATTTGCGTCAATGGAAAGTATGATATTTATCACCTAATGAAGATATAATTGCGGTTTTTGAGGCTTTTTTATGAAAGTGAAAACCTTCCCAAAATATAAATTTAAATTTTCCATAATTATTAGATTTATATTTTGTTATATTTACTCTATTATTATTAATAATGAATAGACTTTATCCAAAATATATTGCAAATTTAGTAATAACAGCTATTTTGGGAGTTTTGTTAGTTTCATGCGGAAGTGAGCCCAAATTGCAGGGTAAATGGTCGTCATCGGGTAATACAGCTGACTCCATCGATATGCATTCCTGGTTCCTGGAATATGAATTCAGTGGAAGTAACTATACAATGAAGGGTTATCCTCCCATTTCTGAACAGGGTACTTATGAAGTGGTGCAGGAAAGGGGAGATAGTCTTGAGATTTACTTTAATGTACTCAATTCCAGCCCCGAAACTAAAAGCCACAAAGATTGGATAGTAGTTACAGATAGTATATTAATTTCAGGACAATTGAGCTTACGAAAGAAATAACATTTTTAGATCATTCAATGTAAATATGCAGTTTAACGTAATCGAGCCCTTTTAGGGCTCGTTTACAATTGCTCAAATTTATTTTTCTTAGTGACTCTGAATATACTTAATCCTTTTTACCCAAAACTTTATACACAACACCTGCAAGAATCGCTCCAACAATCGGCGCCGCTATGAACATCCACAGCTGCTCAATTGCCCAGCCGCCAACAAACAATGCCTGGCTTATGCTGCGGGCGGGATTCACAGATGTATTTGTAACCGGAATACTTATTAAATGCACCAGTGTTAATCCTAACCCTATTGCAATACCCGCAAATCCTTTCGGAGCGCGTTCATCTGTTGCGCCAAGTATAATTATCAAGAACATAAATGTCATAACCACTTCACATACCAGCGCGCTTATCATATTATACTTGCCCGGTGAATGCTCTCCATATCCGTTCGCGGCAAAATTACCTATTGCGCTGCCGTTACCGGTTGCTATTACATACAACACACCGGCAGCTGCAATTGCTCCAAGTATCTGTACCAATATATACGGCATAAGTTCTTTTGCGCTGAACCTTCCGCCCACCCATAAACCGATCGATACAGCCGGATTCAAGTGCGCGCCTGAAATATGACCCAGTGAATACACTATTGTTAAAACTGTCAAACCGAAAGCAAGCGATACGCCAACAAGCCCTATGCCTACCTCAGGAAATGCCGCTGCCAATACTGCGCTTCCGCATCCGCCGAGTACAAGCCAAAATGTGCCTAGAAATTCTGCCAGTAATTTTTTCATAATCTGTATTAATTTAAATTCAAGCAAATTTATGATTATTTATTACTTTATGCAATTTATTAAATCCTCTTCTTAACTTAACAAAAGATATGTCGCTTAAAGCACTTTCTGATTGTATCGCACTGAGCGCCACATTGCGCAGCACTTTATATGTCGCACTGAGCGGAGTCGAAGTGCGGAACAAAAATCACAATCACCACACATTGACGAAGTTCATCTGCCCTCCTTTCCCTCGACTGCCACTGCAGTTTTCGAGAGGGGTTGGGAGAGAGGTCATTCTTAACTCAGCCACTCACCACTCAACCACTCACCACTCAACCACTTACTACTCAACAATCCTCACCATTTCGCTTTTCCTTTGAAACTCCCTCAAATTATGGGTATATTTGCAGATTATAATAAAAATAGCAGCGCTTATCTACCGGATTGGCGCATTTTAATACTGGAAAGGCATATAATGCGTAAATATTTTTTCTTGAACTTCATACTGGCTGCTCTATTCATATATGTTTACGGCTGCGGTGATAAAAAAGACGATAAAAAAACTGATGGCAATAATAATACTACTCAATTCGTAAAAAAGGATAGCATTACAGGCAAAGATGTAGTTACATTGAAATATGTGGTTAATAAGGGCGATAAGTTCTATTATAAAATGGTCGCAAAGACATCCAACATGGAAAAATCACCCGCAACCGAAAACAAGGAAGTTAAACAGGATAATGAGATCAATTACTACTATTCCAAAGAAGCTGATAACGTGGAGTCTTCCGGAATTGTAAGCTATAAAATTACCTTCGATTCAATTAATATTTCCTCTTCAATGGGTGAACAGAGTATTAAGTATAATTCAAATGTGAACGATAGTGTAAAATTGAATCCTGCGTTCATTCAGTACAACGCTGTAATTGCCAATCCTTTCTACATCAGGGTGAGCCCTGCCGGCGAAATTACCGATGTTTACGGCATGGAAAAGATATACGAAGTACTCTTCAAAGCGCTTGGTGATACATTAAAGGAAAAAGATAAACAGGAGATCAAGCAATCATTCGGCGAGGAATCTATCAAAGAGATCCTTCAGCAGGAATACCAGGTCTGCCCCACAACACCTGTGGTTATGGATTCCAACTGGACCAAAGCATTTAATACCTCAGTCTTATTCTTCGAAGTGGTAAATAACGCGAAGTACACCATGAAGTCAGTGGAAACAAAAGACGGCAAGCAGATTGCCAACATCGAAGCCGCGCTTGTTGTGGAATTCAAGAACAAAGAAGTTAAAGAGCAGGGTATGACAGTTAAAGTTGAAAACGCTGAAACTTCCGGAAGCGGTAAGATCGCGCTGAATCTCTCACGCGGCTGTATTCAGAATAAAGAAACTATGACCAATCTAAAACTCGATCTGAAACTTTCCGCCCAGGGACAATCAGCCAACTCAACACAGGCTGTTACAACAAATTTAACTGTAACATTGCTGAATTAACTAGAGTCTATTTAAACATTCTAAGCTTGCTGAATAAAATAATGTTTCTTGCTCAGTTGCTGAATGAATCGGAAAAATTATGCCGCACTGAGCGCCTGACTGCCGAAGCCCTGGCGTAGGCAATGAGTCGAAATGCTCATTCTGAAGGCTAACCACGAAATTAATTATGGCTTATAAAAATCTGATCGAACTTTCTCACCCGCTGGTAAAAAGCTACATAACCAAAATAAGAGATAAAAATACCTCGTATTTTGAGTTCAGGCAGTATGTTGATAAACTCTCCGTACTGCTTGCCTACGAAGCAGGCAAGGAGCTTGGATTAAAAGCGCGCAAGATCAAAACACCGCTTGCTCCGTATAACGGCTCTGTGATAAAAGATGAAATAGTGTTAATGCCAATACTCAGGGCGGGACTCGGTCTAATGAACGGCTTCTCATCCATCTTCCCCGAAGCCAGAATAAGCCACCTCGGCGTATTCCGTAACGAAGTTACGCTGCAGCCTATCAGGTACTATTTCAAATTTCCCAGGCTTAGAGATAAAAAAAATACCATAATATATATTTTAGACCCCATGCTCGCAACTGGCGGCAGCATGTGCAGCGCCATTGATGAAGCCAAAAAAACGGGAGCCGGAAAAATTGTCGCAGCATGCCTCGTAGCCGCACCCGAAGGCATAAAAGAAGTGCATAAGTATCACAAAGAAATTAAAATTTTCACCTGCGCAATTGATAAGAAGCTGAACAATAAAGGCTACATTGTACCCGGCCTGGGAGACGCGGGCGATAGATTATTCGGAACACTATGACAATTACGAATTACTAATTACAAATTATGAGTTATGGATTGTGGGTCATGACTCAAGAACTATTCTGCAGCAAGCAGCTTGACTAGTAAAAGTTACTGATTTTGACAATAGCCCACGACTTCAGTCGTGGGAACATAGAACGTGAACAACTGAAAACCGTTTCAACGGTTTTTTGATATTGGACTTAAAAGGAATTAAATTTCGGGATTCTTCGTTTATTTTATTAACTGGCTAAATACAAAATAGTAGGGCTATTGTCCCATTTCTTAGTTTTGAAAGATTCCCGATATTCTTCTTTTTGAGTTGCCACGACCTTTAGGTCGTGGATAAAATTGCCCCCAAAAAGGGGCTTTAGCCCCGGTTGATAATTCAAAAGAATTATAATTAACCCGTAATTGATTTGTTAAGCACACTATATAAAAAGAAACTCGATGACCTGCTTTCACTTTGCAGGAAAAACCTGGGTGAATTTAACGAAAAGCTCATAACAGATGCTTTCAAATTCAGCCTCAACGCGCATAAGCTAGATAAACGCGCCTCGGGTGAGCCATTTATAATACATCCCTACGAAGTTGCCTCAATTGTAGCCAAAGAAATTCCGCTCGATGATATCACAGTCGCCGCAGCCTTGCTGCATGATGTAGTTGAAGATACCAAGTTCACCTACGAGGATGTTAAAGCTGAGTTCGGCGAAACTATAGCCGATATTGTTGATGGCGCTACCAAAATTGAAGGCATGTTCGAAAACTACGAAGCCAAGCAGGTGGAAAATTACCGCAAAATGCTGCTTTCAATGTCTAACGATATCAGGGTAATTCTTGTAAAGTTCGCCGATAGGCTTCATAACCTGAAAACGCTGGAATACCTCAATCCCGAACGCCAGGTTAGAATGGCCCGCGAAACCATGGAAATATACGCGCCGCTGGCGCACAGGCTGGGACTCTCACAGGTAAAATCAGAATTTGAAGATATGGCCTTCAAATATCTTGACCGCCAGTTCTACAAGGATATTTCCAAGAAGGTAATAGCCAAAAAACGAGAACGCGAAAACTATGTTAACAAGTTCATTCAGCCTATCAAAGCGGAGCTTGACAAAGAAGGCTTCAAGTACGAAGTCTCAGGGCGCGCGAAGCATCTGTATAGTATAGCCAAAAAAATGATCTCCCGCGGTAAATCTTTTGAAGAAATTTATGATCTCTTTGCTGTAAGAATAATCCTTGATACCCAGGAAAGAAATGACTGCTTCACTGCCTATGGCATCGCAAGCGAAATTTATATTCCCGTGCCCGAAAGATTTAAGGATTATATCTCGCTGCCCAAACAGAACGGGTACCAGTCAATCCATACCACGCTTATCGGACCCGAAGGTAAAATGGTTGAAGTCCAGATACGTACCCGAGATATGCATGAAGTCGCCGAAAAAGGTGTCGCTGCCCACTGGAAGTATAAGGAGAACATCAGCACCAACGATAGGCAGATGGAAGACTGGATAACATGGATAAGAGAGCTCTTTGATACCAGTTCAAAGGAATCAACACCAAAGCAGATAATGGAAGGGCTCAAGCTCAACCTGTACCAGGATGAAATTTACGTTTTCACGCCTAAAGGCGATCTGAAAATTTTGCCGGTCAATTCTACGCCGGTTGATTTTGCCTTCGATATACACAGCGAAGTTGGATACAAATGTATCGGCGCCAAAGTTAACGGCAAAATTGTGCCGCTTGATTCCAGGCTAAAAAGCGGCGACCAGGTTGAAGTCATCACCTCAAAAATTAAAAAGCCGCACCAGGATTGGGAAAAATTTGTCGTTACCCATAAAGCCAAATCTGATATTCACAAATATTTTAATAATGAGCGCAGGCTGAAAATTGAAGAGGGCAGGGAACAGTGGCTGAAAAAGCTGAAAAAAATGAAGCTCTCGCTTTCCGAAGATGAAATGATAAAACTCCTGCAAAGGCTGAAGTTTGAAAGCCTGCAGCACATGTATTTAAGCCTCGCCGAAGGCAGGCTAACATCCGATGAACTGTATGAACTGGTTAAAGACCGCAATAAACTCATAAGCGGTGAGATAGTTTCTCCATGGGTTAAACCCGTGGAAAAATCGACTGCGCTTAAGACCAAAGAAAATGAGCAAACCCTGTTTGAAACATATATCAAAACGGCGCGCGGCGCCAAAAATAAGATCATTGCCGGCGGAGATGTTAAAGATCTTCTCTTCAGTTACGCAAACTGCTGCAACCCCATCCCCGGTGAAGATATTATCGGTTTTATATCAAAGACCGAAGGAATAAAAATTCACAAGAAGTCCTGTAAAAATCTTTCCAACCTGTTCCTTTCAGATCCCCAAAGGATAATTGATGTTCAATGGCCGGAAGAAGTTGAAGATGAATTTTTTGTCGGTATAAAGATCAGTGGTGAAGATAGACCCGGTATGCTGAACGAAATTACTAACGTAATTTCTGTTTATAGTAATACTAATATAAAAAGTGTAAGTATCGCTTCAAAAGGTTCCCTGTTTGATGGCACAGTTATCCTAATGGTTAAAAATATTACACACCTAAATGAGCTCATCGAAAAGATAAAAAATATTGAAGGCGTATTCGAAGTGAAACGCTTCGAAGAGTAAAAAATTTGCATATATATAAGACTGTTATAGTCTTATATTCGCAAAATGAAATATTTGAGGTTAAATCGATTATGACTTTTGTCATAAAAGGTCATAACTATTATTAATATATTTGAAATTATGAAAACAAAAATCACTGCATTATTTATTTTGTGTTTACTCACATCAGCGTTTTTATGGAATTTTAACGATTTATCTGCCCTCAAGGGTGAAATGCATTCGGCAGATACTCTCATCTACCCGCAGGAAAAACACTTCAAGAATATGCAGATGTTAACCAACGGCGGCGAAAATGCCGAAGCTTATTTTTCCTTTGATGGCTCAAAAATAATATTCCAGGCAACAGGTGAATATGAATGCGATCAGATATTTATCATGAATCCCGATGGTTCCGGAAAGCATCTTGTAAGCACAGGTAAGGGCAGAACAACCTGTTCATACTTTTACCCCGATGGCAAGAGCATACTGTACGCTTCAACGCATTTAGGCGGCGATATGTGTCCCCAGAAGCCTGATCACTCCAAAGGTTATGTGTGGGCTTTGTATTCTGATTACGATATTTTTAAAGCTGATCTTGATGGCTCTAACCCGGTTAAACTAACCGACGTTAAAGGTTACGACGCCGAAGCTACCGTTTCACCAAAAGGCGATAAAATTATCTTCACTTCAACCCGTAACGGAGATATTGATCTTTATTCAATGAATCTCGACGGCTCTGATGTTAAGCAGCTTACAAATATTCCCGGTTACGATGGCGGCGCGTATTATTCCTATGACGGGACAATGATAGTTTTTCGCGCATCAAGATTTGATGACCCCGCTAAGCTGAAGGAATACCAGGATCTCCTTGCCGAAGGGCTTATCAGGCCCGGGCAGCTTGAAATCTACGTTATGAATGCAGACGGTTCAAACATCCGGCAGGTAACAAATAACGGTGCCGCAAACTTCGGGCCGTACTTCTTCCCCGATGGAAAAAGGATAATCTACTGCTCAAACCAGGATGACCCCAAAGGCAGAAATTTTGATCTGTATATGATAAACGTTGATGGTACAGGCAATGAAAGAATAACTTATAACGATACTTTTGACGGTTTCCCAATGTTCTCACTTCACGATGGCGGCAAAAAATTCGTGTTCTGCTCAAACCGCTTCAACGCTAAACAGGGCGAAACCAACGTTTTCATCTGCGATTGGGTAGAATAGGCATAATGTCAAATGTCAAAGGTCAAAGGTCAAATGTCAAATGTAAAACGTGATGCTACTAAGCAAATGTGCTGAACTGCAAAATGCGCAGAATGCCAAAATTCAAAATGAATACTTTTGAACAAATTCCCCTCTCGAGAGGGGTGGCTGGCTTTAGCCAGTCGGGGTGTGTAAAAACTAAATATTGATTTCCCGCGCAGTCTTTTTTGTCCCCGCAGAGTCTCTTCAAACAAGGACTCTGCGATAGCTCAATCACTGTGAAAATATAATGCTTTTCGTTGGAGTGCATTGACTAAGTCAATGCTTCGTCCGGAATCCGTAGGAGTTACAAATATATAGATTTTTTCACAGCGGAGTCTCTTCAAAGAAGGACTATGCGATTGCTCCATCACTGTGAAAATATAATGCTTTTCGTTGGAGTGCATTGACTGTGCTTGCCCGCCTCGGGCGTGGTCAATGCTCCATCCAGACTCCGCAGGAGTCAAAGATTCATAGATCTTCACAAGAATAATATTATATGACTCCGTAGGAGTCACATATTTATAGAATAGCAAACAAATGTGTATACGACTCCATCGGAGTCGCACATAAACTGCAGTAAATTGTTCATTATGTCAACATAGCTCCCCTGTTTTCTAAGTAAATCTGTAAATAGCCCCGTAGGGGTGGTATGTTTGTAGCACGCAGTAATAAAGTTTTTCAGAGCTCCGTAGGAGCGGCATAAAAATTCAAATGTTTCCAAATCCCGAAGGGATGACATTATTGTAACAAACCCGCAAAAAAAAATCAAAAAAAACCCGAAGGGTGATATAATAATATGAACACAAAAATTAAATTTCTATCCGCATCACTGCTGCTTATATTGTTTGCGGCATTTGTAAACCCATCGGGTAACGATCCGAAGATCACCGAAGGTGAAGTATCAGACCACATCAAATACCTATCCAGCGATGAGCTCGGCGGGCGTTTCCCCGGCACAGATGGGGATAAACTCACGGTTGATTACATCACAGGCGAATTCAAAGAATACGGTCTGAAGCCCGCCGGTGAAAAAGGTTACCTGCAGCCATTCGATTATATCAGCGAAATAAAACTCGGCACCGGCAACTATGTCGCCTTCGGCAACGGTGAAGTTCTTAAGGGCGCAGGTGATGAATTCACACCCGTTTACCTATCCTCAAACGGCTCCGCCTCCGGGAATATGATATTTGTGGGTTACGGCATTAACGCGCCGGAACTTAATTACAACGATTATGCCGGGCTTGATCTCAATGGCAAAATTGCCGTGATGCTGATGTTCTCACCAGGCTACAACAATCCCCATGATAACCCGTTCAGCAAGTATGAGCGCCTGCGCGTTAAATGCGCTGCCGCAAAAGAGCAGGGCGCTGCGGGTATAATTGTAATTAAAGGACCCGAAACAGGGGAGGAAGAACTCATAAAACTCAGAATGTCAGGTCCGGGTGAAAATATTGAGCTGCCAGTTATGAATCTGAAACGGGTTTACATCGAAACATTCTTAAAAGATAGAAAGCTCACACAGATCCAAAGAGAAATTGATAGCCTTAGGGTACCGCAGTCATTTGAATTGAACCAAACAGCGCAGATAAAAACTGATCTTAACAGAATTAAAGCTGAAACGAATAATGTTATCGGCATGATAGAAGGCAGCGATGCTGCCCTGAAAAATGAATATATCCTGATTGGCGCGCACATGGATCACTTAGGCGACGGCTTAAAATACGGTTCATTACACGATAGCCACATTGCCGAAATTCACAACGGCGCCGATGATAACGCCTCCGGCGTTGCAGGCATTTTGGAACTTGCCGAATATTACGCCGCCATCAAAAAGAAACTCAAACGCAGCATAATATTTATGACCTTCAGCGGCGAAGAAGCGGGATTGATCGGCTCTGCTTACTTCACAAAAAGCGACCTGATGAAAAAGTACAATATCGTTACAATGATAAATCTCGATATGGTAGGCAGGCTCACAGATAAAAAGCTTACCATTGGCGGTACAGGCACATCATCAATATGGCAGGGCTTGCTTGATTCATTAAACAAAACCTACAATTTTGCTGCAGCCTATAACAAAGATGGATTTGGTCCAAGTGACCATGCCAGCTTTTACGCGAAAGATATTCCCGTGTTATTTTTCTTTACCGGGCTGCATAAGGATTACCACAAGCCAAGCGATGATTGGGAACACATTAATTCCGCCGGCGAAGCTGAAATACTCAATATGGTCGCATCGATCGTAAACTACATAAACTCTCAGCCGGTAAAACCTGATTTCATCAAAGTTACCGAAGAGAAAAAGGAAACCAACATGGGCTTCCGTGTTACGCTGGGCGTTATACCTGATTATTCCAGCACCAAAGAGGGTCTGGAGCTATCGGGAGTAAAAGCCGGAGGTATTGCTGAAAAAGCGGGTCTGATGGCAGGGGATATCATCACAAAGCTCGGACAGTATGAAATAAAAAATATCTATGATTACACCGATGCGCTTACAAAATTCAAACCCGGCGAAGAAGCAGAAGTAACATATCTCCGCGGAACCGAAACCACAACCGTGAGGATCACCTTCGCAAAGTAGTATGGGAAATTCGCGTTTGCCTTGTTTCTAAGGCAAAAGCGGGCATCAAATCAGTATTATATTAAAGGAACGCCATCTCAGCGTTCCTTTTTTTTATGTCACGCCGTTTGTCATACCCCGCCCTCAGCAGTCATGCGCGCAGGCGGGTATCCAGATGATAATTATGAAATTTCGAAAATCTATGAAGTGCTATGTTCAAAAGAATGATAACTTCATTCACATTATTTAATAAATATATTATCCTTTACATCATAAAACCGCGAAGCGGTGAAATTATTGTAGATTGTTATCCAAAACGACTTTCAAAACCCCAAAGGGGTGACATTATAATTTCACCCCTTCGGGGTTCGTAAAATGTTTGATATTTCTATCTACAATAATATCATCCCTTCGGGATTATTTTAAGTCTTCAGTTAGATAATATCTTAACAAAGAAATTCTATACAACCAAAAAAAATGAAACACCGAAAAGCCGAAGTGACTCACATATCTGCCCGCAGCAGTCATGCGCGCCTTTTACAATCCCCCATGAAAAGTCGCAGAACTGGCTTTGACAGTGGGATTGGATTGATCTGGTACTCCGTTAATCTGAAATCTATAATAATACTTGAATCCCCGACAATTTTAATGGGGGATTTAATATAACCCAACAAAAAAGGAGCCCTTTAGCTCCTTTTTTTATTTACCTTTTTGCGTTCAAGAAATCCCGTAGGGATTTCGCAGTCCCGCCAAAGGCGGGATCACATTCATCGTTTACTTCAATATCTTTATCCCTGTCGCCATAATCCTGTACATCTTCTGTGGACCCACAACTAAATTCGGGTCAGTACCCGCTTCTTCGGCGAAGTGTTTTGCCTGGTCTTCGGTAATTTCCCTGATGCTGAAAACGCCTTCAACTACAGCAACCTTGCCTGTGATATCCATTTCCTTTGGCATAATGAACTTATGCATCGTTAATGCGCGGATATTATTCGTACCGTCGCTAATGACAGTCCAGCAGCCGCCTGTGCGGCATAACTCGCTCATGTTTCCTTTTAATACAACGGTCTTGCCCACAAACGCTGATGTATCAGCATAAATATCGCCAACGCTGATAACTTTAAGTTCACCGTTTATATCGGTGCCGTATAACGTGCCGTCCGGAAGCTCTTTAGCTTCGACCTTTTCATCATCTTTTTTATTTTCTTCGCCGCTCTGCGCACTCGCTGAAAGCGATGCGAAAAATAATACTAATGGCAGTAAATACTTTATAAATTTCATTGTGTAGAATTGATTTAGTTTAAGTGAATTTACAAAAATACTTATAATCCGCAAAATTTGGAATGTAAAAAAATGTCATAAGTTTAACCAATATCCCTAAGAGGTAGTTGGAAGGCACACCTATCAACCCTGCCCCTAAAGGGGGGCTGGGGTCACAATTATCAACCCTCCCCCTTTAAGGGGGGCTGGGGTCACAATTATCAACTCTCCCCCTTTAAGGGGGAGCCGGAGGGGGTCACAAAAATAGATTTCTACCTCACAAGAACCAACTATTCTATAGAACAAACATTACACCTGCAGTAAACAAAAACATTGCAGAGTTATCATAATGAATAGGACTTTTGATTTCTATAGATACGGCTTGTTTTTTGCTTAAGAAATAACCGGCTTTGAAACCAGCCATGAAATCAAAACCCAACCCGCCCTGGCCAATCAAGAGTGCACCGCCTGCCCCAATTGATAATATTAAGTTATCCTCTTCAAACCCAACTGATGGAATGAAATCAAATGACACGACAACTTTTCTGCTGAATTCAGGTTTGTAAATATCGATGCCTGTATTTAAAGAAACAAAACTGTTTAGTCTGTTTGTTAAAGTTCCTGATACTACATAAGATGTTTCATCCTGTCTACTTTCTGATAGTGAAAAAACTTTATATATACCTGCTCCTGTATAAAGCAAAGTTTTATGAGAACGCCATGAGTCTGTTATACTTTGTGAATTGAGAGATTCTAAGAGTAAGAATGCTAATAATATAACGGCTCTTGATCTCAAAAAAACACCACTCCAATCGTCGCAAACGGATTATGATAGAACTCATCATAATGCGATCTTCTTATCACCGGCATCTGAATGCCCGCTGAAAGCGAAACATACCTGTTGAATCTGTACAGGTAATTTACACCCACAAAAAATGCTATAATTGCAGTATTGTCATTCGGGGTGAACATACTCAATCCCGTATTAACACTGATGCTGTGTTGCTTTATAACCAAAGGCACTCCTGTAAATCCCACTGAAAAGTATGGCGCAGTATTTCCTATCTCATTATTCGTTTTCAAATTTCCGTAAGCCGCCCTCAAAAATATTCTTTTGTCATAAAGATTAACTTGACCGAAGATCCACCACCCATTATAAAAATATTTCTTCTCCTTTAGTGGTATGGCGGGACCGAATTCCATCCCAACCTGAAAGGGGAGATCCGATAACGAATTATTCCCCTTAAAATCAGCGGACTTGTTGAAACTTACTTCACTTTCCTGTGAATACACAGAAGTAAACAGACCGGCGAGAATAAAATACAATAACCCGGCAATTCTTGTTTTCATACTATTTACTTTATAAGTACCATTTTCCTGGTTTCAATATAATTCCCCTCTGGCGAGGGGTGTTCCGATTTATCGGAACGGGGTGTGTTAACTCAGATTCTGTAAAAATACACACCGCTTGGTATGTATGATGCATCATAGCCATAGGTAATCAATTTGTTAAAAATTGAAAACCTGCTGTAATTAAAGTATTACGAAAGCCGCCAAACGGATATCGTAAGCTTAACGATATTCCAAAATACTCAGTTGTTGAGTACATGTAGTTCAGTGCCGCAAAGCCGGATAAACCTCCTCCAATACCCCCGGAATCGGACGAATTCCACACGCCAAATACTGCTGAATGTAATGCTAAACTGCTGTGTTTTGTCTTCAAGAATTTATATCTCAAACCTGCTGAAGAATACGAAGTATTGGTTTTTAATTTACTTTCAAAGAACTGACCATACTCTAACAATAAGAATAGTTTCTTTGATGATAAATTAACACTGAAGTTTCCTATAATTCCCGGAGTCACAAGTTTCTGTTTCAGGTCATAGTTCAGTGCAAAACTAATCCCAAATCCAAACGGAAAATTCCGAAGGTTGTTATCTGCCCCTGAATAATATGATTTAAGTCTCAAAGTACTGCTGAAATTAATATTAGTAAGCGGATTTAAATTGATTCTCTCCTGGCCAAAGGATTCTACTGCATTTAGAGAATAAATACTTATGAGGATGTATATATGATATTTTAAGGATTTAAGGATCAAATTATAGAGTATTCATTTTTTCTTTGGGTTTATTGATCTAAAATAACAAACAATCGGTCACTTATCAAGCCGAATTTCCCCCATAAAAAAAGCCGCCCCAATTGAGACGGCTGTTAAGCATTAAAATTAATTAAATCTCACCCTGAGCTTATCGAAGGGTGTAGTATCCAGTCCAACATCCCTCGACAAGCTCGGGATGAAGAATTCTATCAGTGTAGACTATGTCGATTAATGATCTTGGTAACTAAAACCCTCTTATTCCACTGTTACGCTTTTAGCCAGATTTCTCGGCTGATCAACATTACAGCCGCGCAGTACTGCTAAGTGATACGCAAGCATCTGCAGCGGTATCGTTGTAAGTATCGGTGAAAGCATTTCCAGCGTGTGCGGTATCCTTATCACGTAATCGGAATATTCATCAATATGCCCGTCGGAATCAAAATCAGTGATAGTTATCACAACGCCTTTTCTTGCCTTTACTTCGCGGATATTTGAAATTACTTTTTCGTAAGTTGAATCCTTCGGCGCAATTACTATTACAGGCATGTTCTGGTCAATTAATGCGATCGGTCCGTGTTTCATCTCCGCTGCGGGGTAACCCTCAGCGTGGATGTACGAAATTTCTTTCAGCTTCAGTGCGCCTTCAAGCGCTACCGGGAAGTTATATCCTCTGCCCAGGTACAGCATGTGCTGACAGAACTTGAAGACTTTAGCAATTTCAAGTATCTTATTGTTTAACGCAAGTATTTCTTTTATCTTCTCAGGTATCCTGAGCAGTTCGTCGGTGATTTCTTTTATCTCATGCGCCGGCAGTGAATTCCTGTATTGCGCTATCATTAATGAAATTAACGCAAGTCCGGTTAACTGTGATGTAAACGCCTTTGTTGATGCAACACCAATTTCGGGTCCCGCGTGAGTGTAAACACCTGCGTGGGTTTCCCTTGCAATTGTGCTTCCAACAACGTTTACAATACCATATACATCAGCGCCCCGTGATTTAGCTTCCTTAAGCGCAGCAAGTGTATCAGCGGTTTCACCGCTCTGGCTGATAACGAACATTATATCGTTGGGGTAAATTACCGGGTTGCGGTAACGGAACTCAGACGCGTATTCAACCTCAACGGGTATCTTGCACATCTGTTCTATCATATACTCGCCAACCAAACCGGCATGCCATGCCGTTCCGCAGGCGGAAATAATTATTCTGGGCGCGAATTTTAATTTATCGGTAACGTTCATTAAGCCGCCAAGCTTAACCAGGCCGTTATCCTTTATTATTCTTCCGCGCATTGTGTTTGTTATTGAATCAGGCTGCTCGTTGATCTCCTTTAACATAAAGTGATCGTAGCCGCCTTTTTCTATCTCTTCAAGATCAAATGTGATTTCTTCAAGCTCGCGCTCAATGGTTTCATCGTGAATAGTTTTTATAACGAACTTATCACGGTTAACAATAACCATTTCGCCATCCATTAGATACAATACCTGGCGCGTATGCGGAACTATTGCCGCAGCATCTGAAGCTATTATAAACTCATCATCACCAACGCCCAGTACAAGAGGTGATCCTTTTCTTGCCGCAATGATCTTATCGGTTTCGAACTTTGAAAGTACGCACATGCCATAAGTACCGTCAACTTCAGCAAGTGTAAGCTGTACAGCTTTTTCAAAATCCATTACATTCTTGTAATGAGAGCGTATTAAATGCACAAGGCACTCAGTATCCGTATCGGTCATGAACTGGTAACCTTCGCGCTCAAGCCTTGTTTTCAGTACATTATAGTTTTCTATGATACCGTTGTGTATCACAACAATTTCATTGCCATCATCAAAGATAGGGTGCGCGTTGCGGTTGTTAGGTTCACCGTGTGTTGCCCATCTTGTATGCCCGAATCCTATATTGGCTGTATGATCATACCCGTTTGAGCCTAAAAGATTTTCAAGATCTGTGACCTTTCCCGCGGTTTTGCGAACCGCAATTTCATTATCAAACATCAGCGCAACCCCGGCAGAGTCGTATCCTCTGTATTCAAGCTTCTTCAATCCGCTAAGGATTATAGGAAGTGCCTGTTTATTACCTAAATACGCAACTATTCCACACATTAATTTTTTGTTTAAATGTTAAAAAATCCGATTTAATTACAGTAAACATAGTATAAAAGGTGTAGGTTAACAATACCACCTATACGTTACAAAAGCACCTTATGGTTTACAAAACCCACCATGGGTTACTATCTTATTAAATCCCAAGCAAATTTGAGCAATATTTTGCCCAGTTCAATAAAGGGGATAAGTAAAATCCCTGTAATATTGCCGTAAATAAAAGAATTAACAATATAATAAGGGATATCGTTTCCGTATTTTGTTTATTTTCAGGCACTTCACCCCGGAAAATTAACGCAATAAACCGGTAAATTACGAATAGAAATACCGCGCTTGAAAGCACGCCAACTGAGGTAAGCCATAAGTAAGGAGTATTAGTTAGTGTAAAGTAAAGCATCAACTTTCCTGTGAATCCGCCCGTTAACGGAAAGCCCGCAGATGACAACAGAAAAAATATAAATGCCGAAAATAAAAATTTATCACTCCGGCCTTTGCCTTTAAGATCATCCTTTTGTGTGATTTCGTATTTTTCCTTAAACAGCTTCAGACAAATTGTTAAACCAAGCGTATTGAGGGCAAACAATACAGCATTGAAAATAAATGCGGCGATACCCTCATGCGAAGCTGAGATGAGACCTAATAACAAATATCCCGCGGATGATATTGAAATGAAAGTTACTATTTTTTTCAGGTCATACTGCCACAGTATAATGAAGTTACCTGCAAGAATCGAAAATGCCGCAATTATCACAAGCATTAATTGCCAGTTTATACCCTGAATGAAAATAAGCCCTTCACTTCCCGTCTGAAAAGTGCCGCTATCATGAAGTATTGTAAAAATAAATCTGGCCGCCGCAAACAGCGAAGCCAGTAAATTGATAAGAATAAACTGAAGTAAGTGTTCTTTCTTTACTGAATTACTGAATGCCGCGAAGTTCAGGTTCAACGGTGCGAGCAGGGCGTTATAAAATATTCCCGCAAGTACCATAATAAAGCCAACAAGAAAAATCTGTATGTTAAACGGATTACCTGAAATGAATTTCGCTATTGCTGAATAATCACCAGACCCCGATACCCCATATATCAATGTTGCGCCATACAGCATTATGGCGGCGAAGACTCCGTTGAATATGTAATATTTAATTGCGGATTTGAGTTCATATCTGAAAATGAGCAGTAGGGGAATAACCATCACCTGCATTGAAACGAACAACACAAATATATTCGATGCGCTCACACTTAGCAGCGCGCCTATGAATGATACAGATGCAAGATTGAGGTCACCCTTATTACTTTTGCCGCGATAGAACACCAATGCTATTACAACCATGGATGTAGTTAATATCACGCGCGCTCCGTAACTAAAATGATCTGCCGAGAATGCTCCGCTGAAAAGATGTTGCGGCGCGAAGTACGCCTGCGCGTAACTGGATATAGCTGCTGCAATCACACCACCGGAAAAAACATAGTACGCGATCTTTTCAGTCAGTTGTTTACCGCTTGAAATATTTGCGGAGCTTAATACATTAAGAATAATTACCGCAAGAGAGAGTGTTATTTCAGGAAGAAAATTGAATAAAATATTAACTGTTTCCTGGTTCAATTATTTTATGTTTTTTGTACATAATTCCCGCGAAAGCGGGAATCTAATTGTGCATTTTGTTCTCATTACGAAAGGGAGCAAATCATAACATATAGATTGCAATGCTAAATAATACTTTTGTACCGCCAAACGACTGCGGTGGCAGTCAGGGACTTTCTCACCGTTACAATGTTACCATTACTAGAATCTAACTTAGCGCGCCTGACTGGAAACTGCAAAGCAGTTAACAGTCCTGACTTGCAACTGCGTAGCAGTTGAAAGTTCTACCAATTCCGCTGTAATCCTATTTGTACCGCCAAACGACTGCGGTGGCAGTCAGGGACTTTCTCACCGTTACAATGTTACCATTACTAGAATCTAACTTAGCGCGCTTGACTTGCAACTGCGTAGCAGTTGAAAGTTCTACCAATTCCGCTGTAATCCTATTTGTACCGCCAAACGGACTCGAACCGTTACAATGTTGCCATTACTAGATTTTGAGTCTAGCGCGTCTACCAATTCCGCCATGGCGGCAAGGCACAAAAACTATTAAATGAACTTAAACCTAACTTAGAGCGCTTGACTTGCAACTGCGAAGCAGTTAACAGTACTAACAATTCTGCATAAGCCGCAAGCTTACTATTTGCCTATCAAACTTCTCAAAAACTTTCTTCCGGCTGATAACTTCAATTCTCTTTCACGCCGCATCGCGGCTGATTTATCAGGCTGCTCTTCGTTATATATCATCCTGTACGGCCTGTATGGTTTTGTTGATTCAACATATCCATCACAGTTCTGCTTAAATCTTCTGTCAAGATTATCCGTGTGACCCACATAAATCCTGTCTCTGGTTTCAGAATACAGGCAATAAACGAAGAATTTTCGCATTTCCGCTTATCTTAAAGAACACAATAATAATAAAATTAGAAAATACTTAAAATGATATAAAATACCACAACTAAACCTGTGCTTATACCTATAAATGCGGTTTGATTCTCATTATACAGCTTCCTGAAGACAAGCGACACTATATTAACAGGCTCTATTATAACAGGCCGTATGATTCGTGTAATATTCAGCTCTGAAACTGAAATCGATTTACCGGACCTGTCTAGATAACCCGCAATTTTCTTAAATGCAGTGCCAAGCGGTACTGTTATGTGTTTCTGTATGCTGCCGGAGATCGTGATGTAAAAACTCTGCTTTGAAACATTCAACCGGATACTCATTGCAGCATTGCGTACCCGTGTAGAAATTTTCAATAGCGCATAAATGAAAATTATAAAATAAAACATTGCTGCCAACACAACAAACCATGTAGTATTTATGAACAGATCATTCAATTGATATATTTTCCCGTATATTTTGTGTGGAAAATTTCTTTTGGTGCAGTGTAAACAGCAAAATTCCCCCGGCAATATTAAGCAGGCATATGAAAGAAACAAGATAAAGCAAAATTTGTCCTTCCGCATTAAAAGCATCCACACCCGCTATTGCCGCAATATTAATTAGTGATGCTGAAAACATCATTGTTATGCCTGTAATTATTCTAATTGAATTCTTTGAACTGAGTAGTACATATAAACCCGCTGCAAATACAATTGCGCTAACAAAAATATAAAAATTTATTCCCTCTGACATTAACTCTTTACTCCTTCACCAGTTCGGATACTTCCCGCAGCGCTTATGATAACGGAAGCTAACAATGCTAGTACCATTAATACCGGGAGGTATTTGGCGAAAATCAGGTAAAATGAATTAACATCATAATTTACAGCAAACACTTTCCATTTCGCGCTGCCGCCCAGACCCGCCAACACTGCTGCCAACGCACTGATCATTATTACCGGTAGTAAATTCACCCGCGGCTGAGCTGTTTCTGTGTGTTCAATGTATTTGCTGAGCTTTGTGTATAATAAATTCCATAAGCTAAAGAATAAGAGCAGTGCCAGTATCAATAATGCTGAATAAAGCTGTGAGTTTAGTATCAACATTAATCCACTTAGACCCGCCGCAAAATAAGCGAAGTATTTCAACGAATTCTTGACTGAATACGAAAACGCTATCAGCAGCGAAGCTGATAGAGTAAGTAAAGCTGCTACATAGAATATAAATTCCTTCAAAATAATTTATTTCAGTTCAATTTCTTTTAGCACATAATATGTGCGGGTCAGCTGTGGGGGATTCGTACGGTTAGCGCCCCATTTTACTATCCCAACATCTTTCTTAAACCACATTTCATAAGAAAATGTAAATCCGTCTGTCATGGATACATATATACAATCATTGTAAGTACCTGCTTCCGTAACTGCCGTTTCGTTTTCGCTGTTAACGTAACCCGTGAAGATGCCGAATTTCCAGTCATACCCTGTTCTCATATCACCAGCTTTTGGTACTATGGTACCACTTGCGCCCATATAATCTTTAATTTCAATCTCACCGCTGTTGCGAATTTTCACTGTACGCTCTTCATTGGATTGAGTTAAGTAGGGGAATGTTGATACTTTAGACTGCATCCCGTCCTCAACCTTTTTCAGGTCTTTTACTTGTACCGTATATAATACGGTTTCTTCTCTGGGAGCTTCGTTGATATATACCCATTTATTCCCCTCTGATATTGGGAAGTATTCATTAAAATTTACAGAGTTTGTTTTTTTATCCTTTACACTTGTTTTTGTATCACCGGAATTACAGCTAAACGCGCTCCCCGCCAATATGATAATTACTAATAATGTATATTTACTAAAACTTCTCATTTCTTCCCGCCGGACTTTCTGTTCGTGCCGCTTCGCTTTGACCGGGTATTTGCCGAGCCATGTTTTCTTACGGGTTTTTTCTTTGGTGTGGCCTTAACCTCCGGTTCTGTAACCTGCTGCTCTACTACATTCTCTTCCAGTGCTTTAGGTAACTGTATTTCTTCTTCTATAATAACTTCCTCTGTAATAACTTCCTCTGTAACAACTTCCTCTGTAGCAACTTCCTCTGTAATAACTTCCTCTGTAATAACTTCTGTAACTTTCAGGTCTTTAGTTAGAATTTTATCGCTTCCTGTTTTAATGATCTCTTTAATAATTATATCTTCTTCAATTACATTGCCTTTGGGTATATAAGCAAATTTTTTCCCGCTTACGAAGTTTATCATCTTGAAAAGCAGTGGTGAGAAAGTTATTGCTGTAAGCACAGCTATCAAAAGCGCAGCATTTAAACCATAATAAATATCAAACTTCAAAACATATGTAAAAGTTAATATCTGTAAAGAAATGAATGAGAGAACTAAAACTCCTGCAAAAAAGGGATTAGTTAATTTATTGAATTTTAAGCGGAAATTACTGCTCAGAATCCCCGGCACTAATATTATCAACGCCGCAAGGAAAGGCAAAGCCTGCAATATTGTAATTTGCTCACTCATTTGCCGTAAAATTACTTAAAAAAATATAAAAAAATTAAATAAATAAAAAAGACAGGTTAATAACCTGTCTTTTAGAACTTAATTGTGCTGATGAACCGCTTACGCCGGCTGAAGCTGAGCATCTAATTTCTGCGCAAGCGCCTGCTTGGGTACTGCGCCAATTATCTGGTCAACAATTTTGCCGTCTCTGAAAATTAATATTGTCGGAATACTTCTTATTCCGTATGTTGTTGAAATATTTGGATTGTTATCAACATCAACTTTGCCAACTTTTGCTTTGCCCTGGTATTCACCTGCAAGCTCTTCAACAAAAGGCGCTATCATTTTACAGGGTCCGCACCATACAGCCCAGAAATCTACCAATACCGGTACATCTGATTTAATTACTTCCTGGTCAAAATTAGCGTCTGTGAATTCAATTGGATGCATTTTCTCTCCTTTTACAATATAAATGTATATAAAAATTTTCCTGTTACTGCAATATAATATTATCTTTACCGAAAATCTCTGTTAAAACTTTTTCAGTGTATTTATCATAATGTATTCTTACGTTTTCAAGTTCCATTTGGCTCTCTTTGTGCCCGTTTTTGAGGTGAATTTCAACAATTGACTCGCCCTCGTGAGCGCTGAAAATTGTCTTTGCCTGGAAAAGCTTTGCAGCGTCAAAGCTGTTTGAATCTATTTTTATCAATATCTTCTCAGGCTGTTTTGCGCTCTCAGCGGATTTTGTCAGAGGCTTTATCTCATCCACTATAAGTTTTATCGAATTTCCGTTCTCTTCGGCCTTACCTATAATAGTGACTATTGAATCATCCACTAATATTTCGCGGTACTGCTCGTATGTCTTTGGGAATACAACACACTCACCCTGACCCGTAAAATCTTCAAGTGTAAACACTGCGAAGCGGTTGCCCTTCTTGCTCATCTTTACCTTCATATCGGTAATTATTCCGCACATTCTAACCCTTTGCAGCTGCTTGAAATCAATTTCTTCGCTGTCAACATCGGCAACATCACTGAACTTGAACGGGTTCAGTTTGCTTATCTCGTTTTCGTAATCGCTGAGCGGGTGCGCGCTTACATATAAGCCAAGTACAGATTTTTCCAGTGATAACTTCTCGCGGTCAGACCAATCCCTGTAATCCGCGCTCAGCTTGCTGAATATCACATCCTTAATTCCTGCAGCCTTTTTACCCGTATCAAATAGGTTCGATTGACCCTTCGATTCATTCTTCTTTACGCTGTACCTGTGCATTGCCGCTTCATAATTATCGTAGAACTTCTTGCGCACCTTATCAAAGCAGTCAAACGCACCGGCGTATATCAGCGATTCCAATGTCTTTTTATTCACCACCCGTGGATCAACCCTCGAAGCAAAATCTACAAAACTTTCAAATTTACCATGCTCCAGGCGTTCTTTGATAATATTATCTACGGCAGTTTTACCTACATTCTTAATTGCAGTCAGTCCAAATAGTATCTGGTTTTCTATTTCAGGATTAATTGTGAATGCCTTGTAGCATACATTAATATCAGGCAGGCTAAGGGTGATCTTCATGCGCTTACATTCATTTATCAGCAATACCATTTCATCCATATCTTCATAGCGGCAGTTTAGCTGCGCCGTCATGAACTCAAGTGGGTAGTGGGTTTTTAAATACGCAGTATAATAAGCCAATACGCTGTATGCCACACTATGAGACTTGTTAAAACCGTAATCAGCGAATTTTAATATTAACTTAAATATTTCTTTCGCAACTTTTTTGTTATATCCTTTTTCTGCAGCGCCTTTAATGAATTCCTCTTCCTGCTCCTTCATCAGCTTCTCATCTTTTTTGCCCATCGCGCGTCTAACAAGATCCGCTTTTGCAAGCGAGTAACCCGCAATTACCCTCACAAGCTGCATAACCTGCTCCTGGTAAACTATAACACCGTACGTTTCATTCAGAACAAGCTCCATATCGGGGTGAAGATATGTTACATCCTTTCTGCCGTGTTTGCGATCAATGAATTCAGGGATAAGATCCATCGGACCCGGTCTGTAAAGCGCGTTCATAGCCGCAAGGTCATTTATATTCTTCGGCTTAAGCTTCGCAAGGTATTCCCGCATCTTAGGTTTCGAAAACTGGAAGATACCTATGGTATGACCGTTCGCAAAAAGCTCATATGTCTTTGCATCATCCAAAGGGAGCGTATCAAGATCTATTTTGATCTTATGCCGCTCTTCTATCAGGTCAACTGCCTGCTGAAGAATCTTTAATTCCTTCAGTCCCAGAAAGTCCATCTTTATCAGACCCGCATCTTCCAGCATCTTCATATCATACTGGGTCATGTACTGATTTTCTGATTGCGGAGCTTTTGCAATTGGTACATAATCAGAAATATCCGAAGGCGCTATCACAACGCCCGATGCGTGCATGCTCACGTTCTTATTAAGATTCTCAAGCACCACCGCGTAGTCAAGCAGCTTTTTGCGTTCTTTTGCCTGGTCGAAATACTGCTTGAAATCAGGTATTTCATTGTAACAATCGGTCAGTGATTTTATCTTACCAAATACCGATGGTACATGTTTGGTAACTTCATTGATTGTATCAAAAGGATAGTTCAAAACTCTGCCAACATCTTTTAATACAGCCTTGGTCTTGAGTTTATTAAAGGTTACGATCTGCGAAACTGAATTCACGCCGTATTTCTGCCTGGAGTATTCAATTACCTCATCGCGCTTATCATCCTGAAAATCGATGTCAATATCTGGCATCGAAACACGCTCAGGATTCAAAAATCTCTCAAACAGCAGGTTGTAATCTATCGGATTCACATTCGTAATGCCCAGCGCGTAACAAACCAGCGAACCGGCGGCAGATCCTCTGCCGGGTCCCACATATATACCGCTCTTCTTGGCGTGATTGACAAAATCTGCCACAATAAGGAAGTAACCCGAAAATTTCATTGATGTGATAACATCAAGCTCCAGATCAAGTCTGTCAATTTCTGTTTGGGTCACATTTTTAATTTTTTCCCTTAATCCTTCATGTGAAAGCTGCCTGAAATACTCATCCAGAGTGGCCGCGCCTGATTCTTTCGGAATAGGGAAGTTGGGCATGTGGTAAACGTTCCTGGGAAGTTCCAGGTTGCACTTATCAGCTACCTCTAAGGTCGATTGGATCGCCTCAGGGAAATCTTTAAATATTTTACACATCTCTTCTGCTGATTTAAAATAAACCTGGTCGGTTTCATATCTTAAGTCAGTTTCAAGATTTTTGCCCTCTTTATCTTTTGAAAGATCAGTGCTTATATAAAGGTAAAGATTATGCGGTATATGATGCTCGTATTTTATGTAGTGTATATCGTTTGTGGCTATTGTCTTCAGTCCAAGCTCTTTCGCCAATGCTGGTACGTGTTTGCGGATCTTTGCCTCAATTTCCATCCCGTGATTCTGCATCTCAAGATAAAAATCCTCGCTCCCGAATATATCCCTGTAAATTATTGCTGTCTCTTTTGCTTCGTCAAGGTCTCCACGCGCAATATGCGATGAAACAACACCACCCGCGCAGGCTGAAAGGCATACAAGCCCTTCGCTGTATTGACGCAGTACTTCAGTGTCAATTCTTGGCTTGTAGTAAAATCCTTCGGTGTGTCCAATGGAACATAATTTAACTAGATTTTGATACCCTTTGTAACCTTTTGCAAGCAGAACAAGATGATCGTAATTGGATTTACGGTTTGAGAGTTTGCCTATGGTTTTTCCTGATTTATCCTTGCCGAGCATTGTATCGGCATTATCATCTGCTTTGCCTTTGGTAAACCGTGAGCCCTTTGTTACTATATATACTTCGCAGCCCAGGATTGGCTTTATTCCCGCTTTTTTGGCTTTGTTGTAGAACTCCATTGAGCCGTACATCACCCCGTGATCGGTCAACGCAAGCGCAGGCATGTTATGCTCCTTCGCCGCGCCAACAAGACCCTCTATGGTGCAAATAGCATCAAGCAGTGAGTAATGCGAATGGTTATGTAAATGTATGAATTTAGACAATCAGCAGTCATTCCCGCCAAAGCGGGAATCCATTATTATTATGTTTATCTCATTCCCAATCTGCCCCAACGATAGCTGGGTTTGGGAATGCAATCAGTTTTTTATTGGAATGATTGCAAATATACGAAATTTTAAATTCTTAATTTAGAACATTAAAATTCCTATTTATTAATTATCATTGAAACTATAGTTTACATTTACTTAATTGCATTGTATCATTTTAGTTTATAGTAACCTAATAATTGTTTTATAGGGAATAGTAAACGGATTTTATTTATCCAACAGGTTATAATCAAGTATGCTTGATAATATTCAAATTTACAGAGATGAAGATAATCTAATTCAAATTGAAGTGAAATTTGAAGATGACACTGTCTGGCTAAACCAACAGCAGATGTCAAGTCTTTTTCTT
Source organism: Ignavibacteria bacterium UBA2360 (assembly GCA_002344125.1). Classification (GTDB taxonomy): domain Bacteria; phylum Bacteroidota; class Ignavibacteria; order Tepidaquicellales; family OLB5; genus OLB5. The sequence continues at coordinate 477,475 of DDTQ01000012.1, forward strand.
ACTGATAGAACTTCAATTTTGAAGCATCTGCAAAATATATATAAAAACAAAGAGTTAAAGAAAAGCCAAACTTGTGCAAAATTTGCACAGGTTCAAAAAGAAGGAAGAAAGAAAGTAAGCAGGAAGATACTTTACTATAATCTGGATGCCGTAATATCCGTTGGGTATAGAGTGAATTCAAAAAGAGGAGTCCAATTCCGTCAATGGGCAACAAAGAGATTGAAAGAAATTTTGGTTGAAGGATATTCGATTAATCTCAAAAAACTTGAAAAGCAAACCGAAAAAATCAAGGATCTAAAAAATACAATTCAGATAATTTCTCGTATACCAAAAGAAAAACAACTTGAACCATCTGAGGCTAAGGGCTTAATTGATGTTATTACTCAGTATTCATTTGCTCTTGATACTCTGGATGAATATGATTATCAAAGGTTGACTTATAAAAGACTTAACACCAGAAAAGCGGCAAAAATTACTTATGAAGAATGTATAAGTATAATATCTCAGTTAAAAAGTAAGTTCAACAGTTCCAAATTATTCGGAAAAGAAAAAGACAGTTCCTTTAAGAGTTCAATTAATACATTGTTCCAGACATTTGATAAAAAAGAATTGTATCCCGGTTTTGAAGAAAAATGCGCAATATTACTTTACCTCATCATAAAAAACCATTCATTTGTTGATGGAAATAAAAGAATAGCAGCATCAATTTTTATTTGGTTCCTTTCGAAAACAATTCTCTTTACAATACTGATGGGAGCAAGAAAATTTCCGATAATGAACTGGTTGTTCTATGTCTAATGATTGCATCCAGTGACCCAAAAGAAAAAGACATAATTCTGAAAGTTATCGTAAAGCTATTATCTGAAAAGGGAAAAAGCATAATCTAATACGGAATATTTAAATTCGGAATTAACATGATTCGTATACATAAAAACAAAGTATCGAGAACTAATTTTATTCAATATGAACACTAATACCCCCGTTTCCAACAAAATGCCTAAAGGCATTCCCTATATTATAGGCAATGAACTTGCCGAACGCTTTAGCTATTACGGAATGAAAACAATACTCGTTGTATTTATGACGCAGTATTTAATGAACCGCTCGGGCGCTGTTGAACCAATGACCGATGCCGATGCCACTACATGGTATCACTACTTTTCAATGGCTAATTATTTCTTCCCCATACTCGGTGCAATTCTATCCGATGTGCTGTGGGGTAAATACAAAACTATTATGACCCTTTCTATTGTGTATGTATTAGGGCACGTTGCACTAGCAGTTGATGATACAAGGCTAGGTCTCTCTATCGGATTGACACTCATAGCAATGGGCTCAGGCGGTATCAAACCGTGCGTTTCCGCGCACGTGGGCGATCAGTTCACCCAAGCGAATAAACATCTCCTCGAAAAAATATTCGGCTATTTTTATTTTTCTGTAAATCTCGGAGCCGCAGCTTCATCACTGCTGACTCCCGTACTGCTTGATGTTTATGGACCGCATCTCGCTTTCGGTGTACCCGGATTCCTTATGCTGGTTGCAACTATAGTATTCTTTATGGGCAGAAAGGTCTTCGTGGCGGTACCGCCGGTAGGGTGGAAGCAATACAAAGGCGACCTGCTATCCAAACAGGGGAAGAAAGCTATTGTAAATCTTTCAGTTATGTATATATTCATTGCCGTGTTCTGGTCTTTGTTCGATCAAACCGGTTCCAGTTGGGTGCTGCAGGCCGAGCAAATGGATAAATTCGTGGATCTTGGATTCGTTAAGTTTGAACTCCTCGCTTCGCAAATTCAGGCCATCAATCCGCTGCTGATAATGATCTTTATACCGCTTTTTACTTCAGTGTTATACCCGTTCCTGAATAAATTTTTTAAACTGACTGCCCTTAAAAAGATCGTTATCGGTATGTTCATTGCCGGGTTTTCATTCGCGCTGCTGGCTGTCGCCCAAATGCAGATTGTCGGCGGTTCAACACCCAGTATATTATGGCAGTTCTTTGCGTATTTTATACTTACTGCCGCCGAAGTCATGGTTTCTATTACCGGACTCGAATTTTCATATACACAGGCTCCTAACAGCATGAAATCGTTTGTAATGGGACTCTGGCTCCTTTCAGTCGCGCTCGGTAATTTTATTACCGCGCAGGTAACATCACATCTTCAGGATATTGTTACCATTGGCACACCTCTGTATTTTTGGTTCTTTGCCGGACTCATGTTCGTTACTGCGATCATATTTGTTATAATCGCCTCAAGGTACAAAGAAGAAAGCTATATCCAGAATCGTGACGAAAAACCAAAACCGCTTGCCGGTACTGAAGGCATATTAACCGATATGGATGGCGTTGATAACAAATAAAATCCCGCTTAAGCGGGACCAGCAAAAAAAGCTGGAATGACAGATATCAAAGCTCAAATATCAAATATTTTTAACAAATGATTAAACATTTTTGTCATCCTGAAGAGTCCCGCGAAAACAACGCGGGACGATAAAGGAGCCGGACGACAATCTCGGATTCTATACTTCGCCTCCACTTGCATTCATCTCCATTCAAACACTGACTCCAGCGGAGTCAAACATTTATAGAACAATTGTAAAATAAAAAAAACGACCCCATAGGGGTCGCACTTAGAAACTTTATTTGTCTTACTGAGTCCAATCAAAGTAATATATCATTTCCCACGTTTCACATTTCACATTTCACATTTCACATCAATAAATTCCTCTATTAACCATTTCCTGTTTCACCTCTGGCTAGGCGATCATAACTAGAGCTGTTATTCCAAAAACAGTACCTTTAATACATTCAACTGATTATTGTATATTATTATTCAATTCTTCACAATTGTGACATTTATTTTGTAATCTTTATGAATACTTAAATTTTGACATTTGAGCTTTGTCATTTGAAATTACGCTTCAATAGATTCCTTTGTCCTTCATATACTGTTTCACTTCCTCATTGTTCAGGAAAACCAGTCCAACAATACCAAATACCATACTTGCAACGTTACCTGTCAAAATTGATGCAATATCAAATATTGAGGCAAACTGAACGGAACTATATGTGCCTGAACGGTTCATTTTATTCAGTCTGTTGTAAGCAACAAAATCCATTACACATGCAATTATGTTTATTATCGGAAATGCGCCAAACAGGCACCCAAGTCCGCAGGAAATGAGACCGCCTATGAATGTATAGCCTGTCCATCCGAAAGCGTAAAGTCCGTTTACAATACCGGATATCAGGAAAAAAGTTCTGAGTAGATTCAGCTGCTCGTTATTATTCATTTTATTGTGATTGAATTATAATATAAAACCTCCGGCTGCCCACCGGAAAAATCCGAATACCAGGGTTATCAGATTCAGCGCAAGGCCAATTCCCGCAAGATGCCTGTTTTGCTTTGCGTAAATATCATCCTGCAGCAGCCCTATCAGGCTTAAGATCAAACCCACAATTGCAACCGGCAGGGTTACCCAAAAAGTCCACCCCAAACATGGTATAAACCCAATGACCATTGCAATTATTACTATTATACCGATTATTAAACCTGCTTTTGTCATAATTTGTTTCCTCCATATTGAAAATGATAAGATCCTTTAGAAATTAATTTTTTGATACCGTAAACCAAAAAGATCATTGTATTCACCGCAAACAAAACAAAAATAAAGAGCGAATTCCCGTTTGCAGTACTTGCCCTGTTAAAATCTCCCGATGTAATTGCGGCAAAGCCGCGTGTCATCCCGCATGCTATGCATTCTGTGTGATTTTCTGTGATATCGCTGCATATAGGGGTTTTGTTAAGCAGTAATTCATCGTTCATACTGAAGAATATAACCAGCACTGCCATTATCAGCAGACTGTAAAATAACCATGCGCTTTTAATTGCATTTAACATACTGTTGTTTAGATCAGATTATTGTTTAGATCAGATTATTGTTTCCGCGATAACTGAGTTTTGGTAAATAAAAAAGCGCATTCATTTATGAATGCGCTCCTGTAATAATATATGAAATTTCTTCTATTATTTGACGAGGTTGAATTTTTCGCCGAACTGACCTATCATCGGAAGCGGTTTGCATTCACCTTTTGAGGCATTCATCATACCCATGATCAGGAAAACGACCCATGGTATATATAAAATAAAACCTATTCCGCAGGTTATTGTACCGATTATACCCGCCAGAATATTCACTATAAGCAGAACTATTGACTGCTCTGTGTGATACATTACAAAATTATTCTTCTTCATATCATCCATTAGTAATGGAATAAAGAATACCAAATAGGCAATGATTGCCATCGTTTTTCCGTTTGCTACATCTTCCTGTGTGAAGTTAACCTGTCTTGTTGATTCTGCCATTAATATTTCTCCTTATTATGCAGTATAAATTTTATTTTACTAAATTGAATTTTTCACCATATTCACCGATTATTGGTAACTTCTGCACTTTACCTGTTGCTGCATTTATGATACCCATAATCATTAAGATAAAAACGAACAAACGCAACAAACCTCCAATCAGTCCACCAAAGCAAGGTATTGTAAAGCTAATTGTATTATATAACATTGAATCTATAATTCCGCCTGCAATCCAGATAACAATAGAACAAATTAATAGTATCAAACCTTGCTCTACATGAAACATTACAAATTTGTTTTCTTTTGAAGTCAGCATTGGAATAAAAACTAAAATCCCCAAGTAAGCCAATATTGCCATTAACTTACCTGTATTCTTATCCTGGTCTGTAATCTGTGTCAAAACTGTTCTATCTGCCATGAAGAATTCTCCTTTAGGTTAATTATAAAAAGTGAAATTCCATTATGTCTGATTCGGTATAACCTAAAATTAAAGCCGGAAGGGAAGTATGGTAATTGTGTATAGCGCTGATGTGTGAAAAACCGTCCGCTATCTGAAGATAGCCTTTATGCTGCCCCAGGTATCACGTACACTGGAAATAACATGTGTAACGGTTATTGTCTGCGAATATACATAATTGCCGTTATTATCTACTAACTTCAGCCTGTAATAATATACCGGGGCTGATGAATTCATCATGGAAGAATTATCCCTGAAATAATAATATGAATTGCTCCCAATTGCTGTTACGCTGCCAATATTCATGTAGTTGTTTGGCTCAGATGCACTTCTTTCAATTTCAAAACGGTTCAGGTTATCCTCTGAGCCCGTCTTCCATTCCAAAAGAATTGTATCTGATTCATTTTTACCCGTAAAATATTGCAGCTCTGTTGCCGCGTAAACTACACCGGCAACTAATATAATTAGCAGACAAGCTATACTCGCTATTTTTAGTGGCTTTTTCATTGGAAATTATTCAAATATATATGCATTTATTAAAAAATGCAAGTATTTTACGATTAAATATCAGTTAATTTTTCGGAAATTTTGTATGAAAAGTTTGGAAAAGTGGAAATAACAGGACTAAATACCTAATTGTGATATATTAACTGGTTAAACGACCTTTTTGCCTTTTGCATTCTGCGTTTTTTGCAGTCCCGCGATTCTGCTTAGCGGGATGACTTTTGCCTGTTCATCTATTCAAGTTTCTTATTAAACCTCAGCGAACTAAGCGCAAGTATAACTACCCCGAAAATAAACAAAGCAAGGAACTGATCATACAACTCACCAAAACCAACACCCTTTAATATGATCCCCCGCACAATTGTAATGAAATAGCGAAGAGGAATAAGGTAAGTGATATACTGAACCCACATCGGCATATTTTCTATCGGAAAAGAAAAACCGCTTAAATATACCATCGGCATCATCACACCGAAAAATGAGGTCATAGTTGCCTGCTGCTGCGTTTTTGAAATTGTTGAAACGAACAAACCCAATCCCAATGTTGAAAGCATAAACAGGAACGCGGATAAATAAAGCAGAGGTACACTGCCCTTAACATCAATCCCAAACCAATAGCGCATTACCGTCATTACAATTGTTATCGAGATGAATCCAAGTATGGAAAAGGGTACGAGCTTGCCTATAATTATCTGGTATGATTTCAGAGGTGTAACTATCAGCTGCTCAAATGTACCGATCTCCCTTTCCTTAACTATCGCAAGTGATGTCAGATTTATCGTCACCACCATAATGAGTAAACCTACAATTCCCGGCAGCATGTAATTGCGGGTAACGAGATCCGGATTGTACTACCACGCCCGAGTTTCAGCTTCTATAACGGGAATCCTCATAACAGGCAGATTTTTTCTTCCAGAGCGTTCAATGAATTCACTCACTATGTTTGAACCGAAACTCAAAGTGATTCCCTGGGAATATCCCGCCGCTATCAGAGCCTTATTACCGTCGGAGCCGTCAAATATAGTTTGCAGCTTTGATGTTCTGCCGCTTCGCACATCTTTTTCAAAATCAGGTGGTATAATTATTGCCATTATTACCTCGCCGTTATCCAGAAGCTCCGTAATTTCACTGTAACTTGAAACATAATACTTCAAAGTAAAGTAACCTGATTTTTCATATTTCCCAAGGAACTCCCTGCTTGTTTCGCTTTTATCCTGGTCCCATACAACTGTCTTTACATCCTTCACGTCTAGCGTTGCAGCATACCCTAAAAATATAAGCTGTATAACCGGTGCAAGCAGTATAACCGCGAACATTCTCTTATCGCGCTTAAACTGCAGAAATTCTTTTTTTATGAAATTTAATATCAGGTTCATTATTTAAACTATATGATAAACTTCATTTGAAAACGAATTAAAATCATTAAATTTGTAGTAAATAGCTCTTGATAATATGCGATTATTCAATTATTCAGTTGTTTTATTAATTTTCATTTTTCTGAATACTGCAATATTCACGCAGGACCCCGAAAATGGTAATTACAAAAATCTGAGCAGTATCCCATTCCGGCTTGGAGCTGAAACGGGCGCAATTTTTAGTTTTAATAGTAATGATAAATTAGTAAACCCCGCTTTGCTTGGCTTCTTTGATATCAACTTATCAAAACGAAACATATTCCTTAAATTTGAAGGTGGAATATTTAAACGAATTAACGATAAAAATTCTGCAGCCTATGTTTCAGCAGGTTTAAATTACAAAATATTCAATATTAAAAAGAACAAGTTTTATCTTCATGGAGCAATTTTTGCAGCATGGAGTAAATCAGGCGGAGGAGCTTCATTTTTTCTGTCGTTCAGGCATCTATATCCATTCAATAAAATAATTGCGTGGGTATCCAGCATTCGCTATCCATTTGGCAGATTTGACTCTGTCTTCTTGTCTACAGGATTTCAACTGTTCGCCGATTAATTATTTATTGTTCACTAGAAAATTTCAGAGTAATTTTCGAAGTCCCGCCTTGGCGGGATTGCCATTTGTTTACCCATTAGCTTTTCGCATCTTCAATGCTGCAATGCCCGTGAAAAATACCGCGAAGGCAAGCAGACTCAATATCTGTTTCCAGAATGCTTCAATTCCAACACCCTTTAAAATAATCGCTCTTAAAATAATAATGTAAAACTTAGCCGGTGTCACATTTGTAAGTATCTGAATAGGCCAGGGCATGCTTTCTATCGGAAAAATAAATCCCGAAAGTATAAATGTAGGCAGCATTGTTGCTATAGATGCTATCTGAAAGGCCACCTGCTGCGAATCAGATACCGATGATATAAATATACCAAGGCTTAATGTGGCGATTAAAAAAATAATTGTTGTGAAAAGAAGAGTCAGGAAATTTCCCTTAATTTCCAAACCGAACGCGATATTACTTATGAACAACGTTAACACCGCGACAAATAACGCCACAACCGTATAGGGGATAGTCTTACCAAGTATCAGTTCAATTGAGCTCATAGGCGAGACCCTCAGCTGCTCCATTGAACCAAGTTCCTTTTCGCGCACAATTGAAAGCGTTGTAAGGATCACTCCCGTCGTTATGAGTATCATGCAAAACAGACCGGGTATAAGGAATTTTGTCGTATCCAGATCAGGGTTATACCAGAACAGCGGCTGTGGATCTATTGGTATAAATGAACTTACTCCCGTCCGTTCAAGGAATTCCTGTGTGATCCGGCTGTTATAAAATCGGGTTGCTGATGTTACATAATTCATTATAACCGTTGCGGTATTTCCGTCAACACCATCCACCAAAAACTGTATCTGCACATTTTTACCCGCACGCATATCCGAAGTAAAGTTCGCAGGGAAAACCATCACACATTGCGCCTTCTTTTCATCAAGCCAGCTGTTAATTTCATGTTCACTCCTTATATATCCAGCCACATTAAAGTAACTGGAGCTTTCAAGCATTGCAATGAAATCACGGGTTTCTTCTGAGTTGTCATTATTCTTCACAGCTATCTTGACATGTTTTACATCCAGCGATAGTGCATAACCAAAGAGCATCAACAGAAACACAGGGAAGAAAAATATCAGGTAAAGCGTCCTTGCGTCACGCCTTATCTGCCTGAATTCCTTCTTAACCAATGCGTATATTCTGTTTATCATTTCAATTTGCAGTTAACAATGAAGAATGATTAATTTATCAAATAGGAATAACTTTAAATTTTGCGAGCGCAGCGAAGCAATCTCATTTATTTTACGAGATTGCTTCGCCCGCCCCAAAAGCTGGCGCTGCGCTTTGCGTGACAAAATCCAATATTCAATTTCACTTAACATTTTAAACCGCATATCCGGATTTTTTTGCCTTTTGCTTTCTGAGTTTTAGCAGTCCAGCGCTACTGCTTAGCTGGATTTCTTTTCACTCTGATTCCTTCTCCAGCAGATTTACAAATACATCTTCCAGTGAAGGAGCAATTCTCTCAATCCTGTTCACCATAATATTATTCTTCTCTAAAATACCTTCAATCTCCGTTTTCCTCTCTGCGGCATTTCCGGATTCGCTGCTCTTCAGGGTTATATGAATATACTCCCCGAAGAATGCTGTACTCTTTATCCATGGCACTTCATCCAGCACATTTATCGCAGTATCAGCAGGCCGGCATTCTGCTTCAAAGATCGGATTGGATAAATACCTGCTCTTCAGTTCACCCGGTGATCCGCCCGCGATAATTTTTCCCGCGTCAATCATCATTATCCTGTTACAGAACTCAGCTTCATCAAGGTAATGAGTTGTAACAAATACAGTAATCCCTTTGCTTGAAAGCTCATTGATCAGGTCCCAGAAATTTTTCCTCGAAACAGGGTCAACCCCGCCGGTAGGCTCATCCAGGAAAACTATCTTCGGTTCATGGATCACCGCGCAGCCAAGCGCAAGCCTTTGCTTAAAACCTGTTGAAAGTGTACCTGTTAACGACCTTTTCCTGTCTTCAAGTCCCGCTGTTTCAAGAACCCACTTTTTCCGCTCTTCAAATTTTTCGCCTTCAAGGCCGTAAACGCTTGCGAAAAAATTGATATTCTCTTCTATGGTCAAGTCGCTGTATAACGAGAATTTTTGTGACATATAACCGATATTCCGCTTCACCATATCCGGATCTTTGTTAATACTGTAACCTGCCACCATAGCGTCACCGCTTGTTGATTGCAGTATAGCGCACAGCATTTTGATCGTAGTTGATTTCCCCGCGCCGTTGGCGCCCAAAAAACCGAATACCTCGCCTTCCTTCACATCAAATGAAATATTATCAACCGATGTGAACTTGCCGTACTTCTTCGTTAAATTTTTTACCTCTATGGAATTCATATTCTTTGTAACCTTACTCCCTGCTTACTCGACTGCCGGTGCAGTTCCCCTAACAGTAGAGGAAAGAGCTATGCTGAAAATTTCCGGTATATTCCCCCCTTCTCCTTTCAGGAGAAGGGGACGGGGGTTGAGGTTTTAATTCTCCTTTAAAACATGTATAAACACATTTTCAAGCGATACCGGTTTTATCTTTTTGCTAAGGAGCTGTATATTATTTTCCTTCAGTAATGATTCTATCGATCTTAACTCATTCTCATTATTCAGCGCAATATCAATTCTATCCCCAAACAGCTGCGCTTCATACCCGTTTTTCTGTACTATTAAGTTATATGTATCACGTAAATTCTCAGTTAAAATTTCGGCAATGATCTTATTCATAGAGCTTTTTATTTCGGCGGGGGAGTCGTTCATTAGCAATTTCCCGTTATTTATCATTGCTATCTTATTGAACCGCTCCGCTTCATCCATGTAAGGAGTTGAAATCACTATCGTAACTCCATCATTATGCAGGTCACTCAGGATCTTCCAGAAATCGCGCCGCGAAACAGGGTCAACCCCGGTAGTCGGTTCATCCAGAAAAATGATCTTTGGCTTGTGTATAAGCGTGCACGCCAGTGCCAGCTTTTGTTTCATACCCCCGGAAAGTTTTCCCGCAAGTCTGCCCCTGAAACTTTCAAGCCTTGTGAAATCCAGAAGCTCATTTCTTCTGTCACTGAAATTTTTCACACCATGCAGTTCCGCGAAGAATTCGATGTTCTCATCAATGGTCAGATCCGCGTAAAGACTGAACTTCTGCGAGAGATATCCTATCTCATCCTTTATCTTACCCGTTTGCTTCAGTAAGTCAAACCCCAATATATCCGCTGTGCCGGAATCCGGCTTCAGCAGTCCGCATAGCATCCTGATAAGCGTAGTCTTTCCCGCGCCATCCGGACCCACAATGCCGAAGACTTCTTTGGAGCCTATGGTAAATGAAATATTATCCACTGCCTTCAGCGTATCAAAAGCCTTGCTTAATCCCTTTATATCAATCGCCTGTTTGATAGTCTAAATATTTTAATTGTATTTTGCTCACAAGAAAATTACGGAGTAATTTTCGAAGTCCCGCCTTGGCGGGATTGCTCATTGAAAATTGATCTTCGCATCTGCCGGCAAACCCGGTTTAAGCTCAAACTGCGGATTAGGGATCTCTATCTTGACCGCAAAAACTAACTTAGTACGTTCATCGGGTGTCTGTATATTCTTCGGAGTAAATTCAGCCTCCGGTGATATAAAAATTATCTTTCCTTTGTATTCCTTATCTTTAAATGCGTCGATCTTTATTTCCGCTTCCTGTCCCAGCTTCACCTTGGCAAGTTCGGTTTCAGGAATGTAAATTACAAGATTCACTGTCTCAAGATTGCTTAACCTTAATAACGATCCGCCCATAACTGCATTTTCACCTTCTTCTACAAACTTTTTGGATACAAAACCATCGGAAGGGGAATATACTTTGCAGTCTTCAATATTCTGTTTCAATAAGTCAACCATTGATACAGCCTTTTTCAGATTTGCCTGGGCCTGCTCAATTTCTTCGGGTCTTATGATTGTTTTTACTTTCGCAAGATTTTCCTTTGCTGAATTATACTGAGTCAATGTCAGGTCATATCTACCCATCGCGTCATCATATAATTTTTTGGTAGTTGCATCTTGTCTGTACAATTCTTCGGCGCGTTCTTTATCCTGCCTTGCAAGATCCATATTTATCTTCGCCTGCTTTACAAGGTCTTCCGATTGCTTGATATCTTCCCGCCTTGCGCCGCTCCGCAGCAGCTTTAGCTGCGCGTTTGCTAGCTCAACCCCTGCTTCTGATTGCCTTAACTGAATATCCAGCAGGTCATGACTGATTTCAACTAGCAGGTCACCTTTTTTCACCCGGTCACCTTCTTTAAAGTTGATCTTATCTATCGTACCTGATGTCTTTGAGCTTATTGTAACGTTAACTGATTCAATTGTTCCGGATGCGTCTATTGAATTTGTTTCTTTCCCGTTGCCGCATCCTGAAATACAAATAATAAGCATAAACAATGCCGCGGAAATGAAAATTATTCTTTTCATAATTTTATTCTGTTAAAAATTAATTGACCTTTTTCTGTTAGAATACCGTTTAAAAGTATCTTAAACGCGTAGTGAACCGCATCATTGTAACTGAAGCGGGTGGATATAAGGAACTGCGGGTTCACCACACCGCGTATGCCCCCTGTTATAAGAGTTATTATCAATTCAGGGGGATATTTTTTTATCAGCTCTTCTTTTTGTCCCTGGATTATTATCTTCGAAATATTTTCGTAAAGCAGCTTCCTGCGCGTTTCATCAACTTTTGTCCATAGTTGAGGAGCATGGTGCTGCAGATCGCTCAGGAACTTATCTGAAAACTTTGTGATAGTTGCCGTAAGAACCCTTATCACAGTTATGAATTTATCTACAGCGTTATCTCCCGATGCTATCACGGAAGTTATCCTTCCCTTCACACCCGATATGAGCAAAAATATAGCTTCATCAAGCATTTCCATTTTGGAAGGGAAGTGCTTGTATAGGGTGCTTTTGCTCATTGAAAGCTCTTTGGATATTTCATCCATGGTGATCTTGTAAAATCCCTCTTTAAAGAATCTTTCCTGGGCATAGTTCAATACTTTAAGTTTATCTTCCGGTATAGGGTTTGCTGTTTTTTTAGCTGATACTTCGTTTATCATCTGAATTTTTTGTTTTAGACAACGGAAACGATTTTCGTTCTATTAGTTTCCAAAAATAATATAACTTTAGCCTTTTGTCAAGTAATAAACTGATATATATGATTTTTTATGTGTTTAAACCGAAGAATCAAGCTTAAGGGTTCTTTTTTCAATTGTATAATTCCTCTTTTATAGATAAAATTGCCTGCCTTCATTCAATAATACTATGATACTTCACGGTTACCCCGATTATACCAAGCCCGGTTTCAATATCAATGCGCCTTGTCCAAAAGATAAATGGCCCAACATGATCATTTACAACAAGACTAAATCCGCTTATTACCCGCTGCATACCGGGCCGCTTACACTTAAATATACTATCAGGGGTGAAGAATATTTCGCAACCAAACAGCGTAGCTACAGGGTGCAGCCTAACAGCTACCTGATATTCAACGCAGGGCAAAAATATTCCGCGCGAATACAGTCAGAAACTGAATGCGAGACACTTTCGGTTTTTTTCAGGCCCGCTTTCGCTGAAGAAGTGCTGAGGAGTCTTGCAGCTACAGATGAAAGTATTCTTGATAACGAACATAATAACACTGTAATTTCTGATCAGCCCGTTACTTTCATGGAAATGATCTACCCCTTTGATGGAAGGCTGATGCCCTTCATCTATAAATTCTGCCTGGCGGCAAAAAAAGGATTTGATGATCAGCAGTGGCTTGATGAGGAGTTGTATATGATGCTGAAAATTCTTCTCGAGATACATAAACAGGTTGGTGCCGAAATTCAGAACATTCCCGCCGCAAAACGCTCAACCAAAATTGAGCTCTACAAACGCATCAATAATGCCAAAGACTACATCAATGAGAATTATATGAATGAAATTAAGATAGAAGACGCGGCTAAAGCCGCCTGCATGAGCAATTTCCATTTCCTTAGATTATTCAAAAATGTGTTCAACGAAACGCCGTACCAGTACATTACATACAAACGTCTGGCAAGAGCCTCAAGCATGATAATGAAAACTGAGCTATCTATAACAGAAGTATGCTTCGCCGTGGGATTCCAAAGCCTCAGCTCTTTCAGCTGGCTGTTTAAACAGAAGTATGGCATTTCACCTGAGCTGATGCGGAAAGATTACGCGAGCTTTGAACACAAATTAGCAAGAATTAAGAAGTGAGTTTCTGCTGATTTCCCTAAGTTTGTTATCATAATTAATAATTTACAAATAGAAAGGTTTCTTAGCCATGAGAAATACAATTAACTGGTTTGAACTTCCTGTCGTGGATTTTGACAGGGCAAAAAAATTCTACGAAGCTATATTTGATGCGAAGATCGAAGACCAGATGATGGGACCCTACCGCATGGGTTTTCTACCCTCTGACGGGCAGGGTGTAAGCGGCGCTATCGTCCACGGTGAAGGTTACACTCCCAGCGATAAAGGCGCAATGATTTACCTGAATGCTGACGGTATTATAGATGAAGTTATAGAACGTATCGGCAAAGCCGGCGGAACCGTAGTTGTTCCAAGAAGCCCCATCACACCGGAAATAGGCGACTTCGCTATATTCATGGATACTGAAGGCAACAAAGTTGCGCTTCACACCCCGCCGCCAAGAAAATAATCATCACCAATCCTGAGCGAATTGCTGCGCGGCAGCAATAAGAGAAGGATCTCATTAATAGAGCCATTATTTACAACAAAAACTGTCTGGATATAATCCAGACAGTTTTATTTTTTCTAAACATTTTTTAAAGCCGCTTTTGCTTGTCATTCCCGCTTGCCTGTCTCAGAAAGGCGCAGGCGGGAATCCAGACGACAATTTTTAAGATAGAATTAAACTATGAAATACGATCATTGTTATTACATTGCCCCCCTCTCCTCACAGGAGAGGGGCAGGGGTGAGGTCAAAACTAATTACGCAAACAACGGAGTATTATCAATAAATATCAAATACCTTTTTATCAAGTCACCTTCCATATAAAATATATTTGTAAAATTCACAGGCACAACCTTACCGTCAAGTCTGGTATAAGTTACTTTGCCTTCCCATATAATATGTTCGCCCGTATTCCAGCAATTGGGGATTTCATGACTGCTGCCGCCTATCATACCAAAAAAAGCAGCAACATAATCTTCAATGTTTTTCCTGCCGAAAACCGGCTCCGCATTGCCAAACCTGAATTCACCGTCTTCTGTGCAGAATTCTGAAAATCCCTTTGCATCCTTTGCGTCAATTGCTTTTCCTATTGATTCTATCCAGGCTCTTGTATCTTTTATCATCTGAATTTACTCCTTATTATATATTAATTAATGATTTAACCTATTCACAAAGATATTTGTCATAAAATTAAAATAAAATGAAAAACAAAAACCCGCTTGACTTCAATTTCAGCCGGCCAGCAGGCTGATATAACACCGTAGTCGAAGCTCGGCGTTCAGCATGACAAGACTTTTGGAAACGTTCCCAATTGCAAAAAGCAGATTCTCGTTGGAGTGCATCCCTGTCTGCTTTTGCAGAAACTGCGCTTGCCTGCCTAAGGCATGGTTGATGCATGCACTAAACTGCAAGGGCAGTCAGGCATAGTCAGTACACTCCACGAAAGGCAACCAAACATTCAACTGTAACCGTGCATCCAATATAGGTTTTGTTTCAGATACCCATTTTTGTAAGAAAGTAGTGGTACAAAAAAACCTGCCGGGTATTAAAGTCCTGGCAGGTTTATGAATGTTAATTAATTTCAATTCATGTTACTTCACAAGTACCATCTTCTTCGTTTCTGTAAAGACGTCCCGCCCTGACTGGCTTGACAGTTGGGACGTCTCTGCTTTTATTGAATATAAATACAACCCGCTCGCTAAATTGCTTCCATCAAACAAAACTTCATAACTCCCTGCAGTTTTGTACTCATTTATATTGAATACTTCTCTGCCAAGCAAATCATATATCTTTATTGATACATTTGCATCCCTTGGGATTTCATACTTAATGTTAGTGGTTGGATTAAACGGATTTGGATAATTTTGATGCAGCTTAAATGACCTAGGTGTACTGTTTGTATTGCTGCTAATATTTTGGTTTAACGATTTGCCGCTGATTAACGATAATATATTAATTTTACTTTCTGTTCCTGAGCTACTGTTCGGATTATCACCACCTGAACCATACTTCAGCAAACAAAGTTTGTTGAGTAATGCGTGAGTGCCTTTGTGTGTATTCTGGTTGTTCTGATAAATATTTTCATAGTCGCTTACTGCTTCCATGAAGTTGCCTTGTCTCACTTTGCTCTTGATCACAAAGTCTTCTGATATTTCTCTGGATTCCTTTGTGTTGTTGGTATCATACTTGATTGAAGCGTAATAACCCTGAATATTACTGTAATCAGATACACTGCTATTATTCTTTTCCAGGCAGTTGAATATCCTTGCAAGTGATACCGTTGCATAGGTTGATGTTTTGTATTCTGTAACTACATCTTTATATTTTGTAATCGCAGTTGAGTAATTACCTGACATCTCATTTGAATATGCCTGCATGAATAATGAACCTGCAAGTGGATTATCGCCATTATCTATTACAAAAACGCTGTCATACATTCCAAATCCAAGTGAATTCAAGTCGTAATAATCCATACTTGGCAGGCTTGTGCCATTGAATACAGGATCGTAGATCACATCACCGCCTGATACCGCATAGTAAGCTGTATTGGGTGGATTATCCTGCCAATGGTTCATTCCTGCTTCAAGGTCGCCATCAAGATCTCCTGATACGTAATTATAACCGTTTGTGAGTATTTTGTTGTAACCTGAATCCATCATGGGGTAGCTTTCCTTTTCCAAAACAAATGCGCCTGTTGTTGGCATTCCGGATAAAGTATTGTTCCCGCCAAGCCATCTTGTTACTGTTCCGGAGTTTACGGGTCTCATAACAGGTACTGAAGCTGAATAAAGCTGAACTACCATATCAGATGCATCACTAAATGTATTTTTGAGTAAATAAGGAGAAGAATAACCGCATTCAATTGATTTTTCAAAGTTATTTACAATATTGTATTCAATTGTACCATTGGAGTTATCCAGATACAATCCTGTTCCTGAACCTGTTAAACCTGTAATGATATTTCTTGCAATGTAGGGTGAAGATTGTATGGCTGTAATACCAATATCACAATTACTGAAATTATTATCGGCAATTACAACACTGCCTGACGGACAATATTGCATTACGATACAGGAAGCGAAACCGGAAGGTATACCTGAAACTGTTGAACATCCTTTTACAAGAATACCATCTGCGCCATCAATGTAAACCTGATTTAGAAGTGGTGTACTTGTTGAATTCTTGAAAGTACAGTTTGTAATTTCCGTTGTGTAATTTGTTAAACCAATTGAAGTTGGCTGTGTTATATTTATGCCGTTGCATGCATTCTGAATGACACAGTTCTTTATCGTATCGTTAGCGTCATCAGAGAGATAAATGCCGTCCCATGTTTGGGTGGAATCATAGCTTACAAACTTGCAGCCGTTTGCGCTTATTCTTGCTCCATCCTGAAATACCAGTTTTGAGCCTTTGCCGAATTTTATAGTGGAGTTTTCTTTACAAATCAGCTGCGTTTCACTTCCTTTGAAAGTTATAAATGTGCTATCGGGAAGTTCAAGAACTGAATTTGTATCAATTACCAACTTTGCGCTGTCTTCAAAGATGTTATCTTCATCGCATGGTATCATACATTGGAGTCTTTGAATGTATCCTTGGACTACAAAATTTCCACTACCAGATACATTACCTCCACTCATACAAAACTTGCTGCCTGATTCCATTATAACGGTTGAACCTTGACCCATAATTACCTTGCTGTCACATTCTAATACTAACCAGTTTGTTTTTTCAAAAATCATATTTGAACCGGGATTTAATTTGAGAACAGCATAAGGTTTAACGTAAAACTTATTGTAATTTTCAGGTATCCCTTCGTCGAATGATGGATCATATTTTATGACAAATTGGCGGTTATTATTGAGTGCTAAAGTACAATTTGGTGAAATAACTAATTGGTCCGGCGCGTTATATCTCTCTCCATTTACATAATACAATCTTGTACTGACATTATCTTTATCAATTGTTAAGTTCATTGTCAAAAGTCCGATTCCATATTGCCCTGTAAAGGGAGGATAATTTTCATAAGTATTGCAGTCATTTCTGTAATCTTGCGGGAGCAAAGTTCTGCTATTACCATTTGCACTACTATAAATGATATTTCCTGGATCCCAATTTCGCGTTCTGCCACTGCATTGATCCCAAGCATACATTTTTCTGTTTACCTGACTTATGTTTCTCATTTCAGTACAGCCACCCCAATAGAAAACAACCCTAGGTCCACTTCCTGTTATATCAGTATTGTCTCTGTATTCAAATTGTATATCCGCGGATAAATTACCCGGATAACCGGCATCATAATTAATTGTACAAGTATCAAAAAAATTCGCTGCATCACATTTGACTTCCAATTTATAAATTCCGTATCCAATTGTTGCATTAGTGTATTCATTATTATCATCTTGGTCGTGGTTAATATTTATTTCATTACCAGGTGATATATTCCAAAAATCTTCCGCATCATTTCTACCGTTAATAAAATTGTAATTATAGGTTGTCATTTCTAGAGGGTGTTCTGCATCTAAACGATACTCCAGAATACCATTAAAAACCATTGAAATAGGGTATATTCTAACAGTAATCGAATTGTTGTTTGATCTATTTGATACTTTTACCTCATAATTTGCTTGTGGCGGGTCATTCTCATTTTGTGCATGCAATACAAAATTGAAGAATAAAAATAGAAAAAGAACAAAACAAAAAAAGTGTTTCATAACTACCTCCTTATTAAGATATTGAATTTTATTTTATGAATGCGAGCTTTATTGTCTCGCTTTGTCCATATTCTGACAATGCTTTTAAAAAATAAATTCCGGATGATAATCTAAAAATATTGAAGTTAATGTCTATTCTGTGAATTCCTGTTTCTTTGACTCCGTTAACAAGATTTGCTACAAGTTTACCGGTTATATCGTATATAGAAATATTTAATTTGCTTTTTTCATTTAATTGAAAATAAACAATCGTTACGGGATTGAAGGGATTGGGGTAATTTTGGAATAATGTAAAATTTTTGGGGACATTACTATTCATATTGCTAACGCCATTAGGAGGTGGTGCATTTAATAGGCTATCTGTTCTAAGTGCATACACATCATTCTTTGTGAAAATTGTATCAAAATCTACAACTCCCGTAAAAATAATATCTCCGTTATCAATCGGAAGTGCGGAACGGATTGTCAAAAAATCGGGTGAGGTGTATACTTTTTCATTAATTACATTTCCACTGGAGTCAACTGTAAGCAGAAGTGCTCCCGAAAATTGTTTTGATGATGAAATTACATATTTATTTGAGTTTATGATTTTTAGATCATTAAAAATCTTAAATGAGCTGTCACTTTCAATTGTTTTGTGAAATGTAATATTCGCATCTTCATCAATTCGCATTATTGAGTTTTGCCCAATATCATTAATAGTAGAATTATTTCCGATCAAATAACCACTTGGTATTTTGATTATACTTCTAATTCTCCATGAAATATCACGTTCAAATTGTCTCTGCCATAACGAATCACCGTTTTGATCAACTTTAAGTACAAAAGATTTTGATGTATCCGACTGATAATTAATGTTAAAGCCTCCAACTAAATAACCATCATTTGGGTTTGTTTCCGTAATACAATCAAAATTCTTCCAATAGGTTGAATAAAATGTTTTATACCATTGTAAATTACCTAATGAATCAATTTTCAGTAAAAATGCATTATCGTTAATGTCCTCATAATCTCTGCCACAAGCAATGTATCCGCCATCAGAAACGTTGATAATTTTATAAAGTTGTTTACCGCCTAATCCATATGTCTTATTCCATACAATATCACCGTTTTGATTAATTTTTATGGAAAAAGCATTTGTTGAAATTCCAGTTAAAACACATGAAAAATCAGTAGTACTTACAGCAGTTCTACAATAACCCTCTTCTTCCGATGGACCAATTGCAATACTTCTAGTCCAGATCGTATCGCCAAATTGGTTAATCTTGAGAACATATACTCTCCTAATATTGGGAAGCAAGGTAGTAGTACCGCAAATGTAAAAATTATCACCATCTGCTTTACACACCGCAAATCCACCGTCGGCGACTCCATCTCTTCCGTCATAAGTTCTCTGCCACGTTATACTCTGACCAAAACTTGCACCACATACAATAGCAATTAACACCAAAGCAAAGCAAAATGCTTTAGCATTTATAAATTTTACAAGTTTTTCAGGTCTTCTTCTCATTTGTATTTTAAAAAGTTTTAATCGGTGTGTATCAGTTTGGTCTGTTTGCCGTTTTACCGGTAAATGTGCAGGATTCGGGTCGTATTTATATTTGTCAATTCCAAATTAATATATAATTGCAAAATTGTCAAGCGTAAAAGTATAAAGTATTAATTTCTTTGTAAAATCGCAAAGATGGAAATGGTACAAAAAAAACCTGCCGGGTATTAAAGTCCTGGCAGGTCTAAATGTTCTTAAAGTTTTTTCTTTACTTGTTGTTGGTGACGCTTCGCTAAACACCAACAACGGCGGAAAATTTTTAACTCTTGGTTTTATTTCACTATCAGCATCTTCTTCACATCAACAAAATCATTCGTCGTAATTTTATATAAATACATTCCGCTTGCATAGTTCACAGCATTGAAATCCAGTCTGTATCTGCCCGGTGACATATCCTGATTCACAAGTGTCTCTACTTCTCTGCCAAGCAGGTCATAAACCGTAATTCTTACGATGCCATTCCTTATTATATCAAAATTGATATTTGTAACGGGATTAAACGGATTCGGGAAATTCTGATGCAGCTTATATTCAGTCGGCAGCTCGTTCGAAATATTCTGTATCCCGATAGGAGAAGTCCACCGCGCTGTTTGCACTATCGGATTCCTTATTAGCACCGATACTGCCGTATCGCTGCCCGTGCTGTCCGGAGAGTTATATGCTCCTGTACCCGTGCCGGACCAGCCCCTGAATTCATACGGCGCACCGTTGAATACTATATTCCTTGAAAGCACGCCAAATTGAACCGTAGTTCCGGAATCAATATACGCGTCTCCAAAGGTATTACCAACCGTTGAATTCACCGCAAGCCGGCACTGCAGCTTATAATTTGCGGTTAATGTTGTATTGTTATTTATCGTAATTGTGTGAGTTGTATCACCGTTATCAGACCAGTTCACAAATACATACCTGTTGAAGCCTACTGTCTTCGGACTTATAGCCTGAACTGTAACCTGCGAACCATTTGGAAATGTTAAATTCTGCGATGTATTATATTGAGTGCCGTTAACTTTGAATTCACAAATGTTCCCCCTGTTGGTTCCCACTATAAGTTCAGATGAATTCACAAGCAGGTCAACTGTCCTGATATGAATGTTTGTACCTGTCTGCGAACTTCTGCCCTTGATATGAAGTTTGTACTTCCTCGGTGTAACTGAGCCTGTCAATTTGACTTTTACTGTCACCGAGTCCGGAAATGCTGCAATGGAATCTTTTCCGTTCGCGAAACTAAGCTGAATTGTGCCTGATTGCGGCAATGAATCCAGCGATAAAGAGAATTTAACCCTTTCTGTATAAGGGCCCTTAATTGCCGGGATCACCGTTGAAAATGTAGTGCTATCCCCATTATTGATGTTCCTTTTCTCCGGATTTACTGTCATTGCATAATCAGGAAAATAGGAAACATAACTGCCAAGACTGTTATTCCTTCCGTCCATCCATGCGTTCAGACTTGTATTGCCTATAGCTGAATTTCCTATGTAATCTCCTATGTAGCCTTCGCCGCCGGGCTGACCCACCGCCATATTGTTCGGATTGAAATTCACATCCGAAACGTTTTCGTTTACCGAAAAACTGTTCCCTCCGTTAGTTGATACTGCCGCGTAAAGCCGGGTTTGCAGATTGCTTGCCGGATCCATCCTTGAATCATACCAGCAGATAAATACTTTGCCTGTTGTATTATCAACTGATACCGATGGCATCCACTGATCAGTTGTGGTTGCATCGTCATTTACCCGTAAAGGTGTTGTCCAGTTTATACCATAGTCAGTTGATTTGATAAGGAATATATCCGCATTATCCGGACCCGAGGGATTTGCGGCAAATACAACATACACATTACCTCTGGTTGCAGTATAACTGTTATCTGCCGCAACTCTGGGAAATTCATTATTTCTGATGCAGTTCTTAACGGTATATCTCCCCTGGCAAAATACTCCGGGTGGAATTATTACTGCCGCAATTACCTGCGGTGAAAAAGTCGCGCCGCCATCAGTTGAGCGGTTCACATACATACCCCCGCCCTGTGTTGCCGCAAAATAAACGCTGCCACCCTGTATATTACCGTTCGGACCCACCGCAACATACGCACCCTGTCCGCCTATAAATGATTGAGGAGCCGACCAGCTTACACCCTGGTTCGTGCTTCTGGAAAAACGCATACCTGATTCTCCGAACTGCCTCCAACCAACATACACGTAATTGCTGTATGGTCCCGCAGTCTGATCCGCTGTGATCCACTCCTTATCTGATAAACCTGCAGTTGTACTGTATACGCTCTTTGCGCCAACCCAGTTCACTCCTTTGTCTGTGGATTTAACCACAGCTATTCCGTATGTCGCCCCGTTCTGATATAGCTGTGCATAATAACATGTACCCAGGCTGTCATAGGCCATTACAGGATCGCCAATTACACTGAATGTAGGGAATGAAGGAATATTTTTGATCCAGTTATAACCATCCAGCGTATAATATAGATTATTAATGTTATAAGCGCAGATGCTGTTTAACGGATCCCTGGGATTTGTCGCAATGTATGGTTCGCCAAAATCTGTACCCAGGAAAATGTTATCAAATCCGTTGGTAATTACTACCGAACTTTGTGTGCCGTTAGGAGATGCATTAAAGAACGGCGGCTGTATTGCTATTGATTGCTGATCCGAAAATTGTGAATGTACTTCTGAAACGATAAATACGATAAAAAAGAACAATAATACTTTTTTCAATTTGTGATTGTTTAGTTTTATGGATAAATTTTTATTGAGCCGTAAAAAAGACCTGAACGTGCATTCAGGTCTTTTCTCAAAACCGCCGTGGTCTTTGCTGACTGCCAATGCAGTTGACCAACAACAAACAAAATCTTTTATTTCACCAGTACCATCTTTTTAATTTCTGAATATTCACCGGCATCAAGCCTGTAGAAATATATTCCGCTTGCGAACTGGGACGCGTTCCACTGGTAACTGTAGGAGCCCGCCGTCATATATGCATCTGTGATCTTTAATACTTCCCGGCCTGTTACATCAAAAATGCGCAGCTTTACATTCGTATTCTTTGCTATATCAAATTTTATTTTTGTAACCGGGTTAAACGGATTAGGATAATTCTGGTGAAGTGAAAATTTATTCGGTATTCCCGCAGCAACAGGCTCAACGCCTGTTACATTTGTTACGGTGAACTGAATATTTCCCCTCGGCGCCGGCAGCGGCTTTGTTACTGTTTTTCCGCTTACCGATGTTGCTGATATATAATAGTACACTTTGGTATTTAACGGCTGCGCAGGTATGTTTGCCCTGAATGTATCGCCAATATTTGTCATATTCACCTGTGTAAATCCGCCGGCTGTATCAATTGACCAAAACATCCTTGCCTGGGATATTCCGCTCTTATGCTTAATGTAAGCTTTTACTTCGTACGGCTGCGATGTGTTGTTGGTGTTACGCAGTGCGGAGTGTGATATAAATACCGGCTGATTAACGCCAATTTCTTTTGTGATACAATGGATCGCGCCAAGTGATGGTATAATAGCGTTACAGTCAATCCCCACAATTTTGTAACCGGGCAATGCTTCCCTGTATATCCTCAGCGCTGTAGTATCATATTGCAATTCATAAGTCGGCACAATAACAGTCTTATTAACAAACACTGAATTCGTATAAGTCCTGTAATTGCCTGTTGGCGGATAGTTGCCGTTATGAGGCGGCATTGGTATCCTTACAACTTTATACGGCTTGCCAAAACATGTCTGGAAATTATTTAATACGTACTGTAAGTTCAGCTCTATTTGCGGACCGTCCGCGACACCGGTTGGGTATTGGCCAACCAGCAGCGTTTCTTCATCAAGCAGCTTCATGTGCATATCAATGTGATGTATCTGGTCATACGGCAGTATATCCATTTTAATGTATCTGCTGATTCCCATATAAGAACTCATTATTCCGTTTATCTGGCTTTCGGTTTTAACCGATACACCGTAAGGATTGCCTGCGGCATTCTCGGTTAATATGAGTTTGGAGGCGAACGCCGTTCCGTGACCATCAGCCATAAAGTTTCCGCCGGTGTTTACAAGATCGTTCGGCGCTATTAAAGTTTGATGAATTGGAACACCCATTGTATTTGCTATAAATACAGGTGAGGCGTCATCAAGCGGACGCGCTGTGCGGTTATATTTCCAATCAATTATTCTTAATGTATCAATGTTCTGTGAGTAAACTGTCCATGGACCGTAATCTCTGCACCAGATACTATTAAATGATGTTATCAGGAATTTTAGATTCGTTAGCGGCACGCCGCCCTGAGTTAAGTAAGTCCGTACTGCGTTTGAATCTGAACAAATTATATATACCAAACACTCTTCCTGAGCGTGATCAACTATCTGTCTTAATATCGAAGTCTGTGCTGTCCAAGTTATCTGCAGTCCCTGAAGTTCTTCCCATTCAGCCATTGTTCTTACCGGGCCGGGCGGGGGATTCGGGTCCATAAGCACAGGAGGTGTTGGATTATTCCTTAAATACTCCATTTGCTGTATTTCCCAGGCAGTAGGGTAATGAGGAAGAAAATCTTCCTGTGAGAAGGCGTTAAATGCTGCAAAAAATGCAATTAATAGTAATACTGTTTTCATATTTATTTTTGTGATATTAGTCGTAATAATACTGAAATTTATTCAGTGTTACAACGAATATATTTAAACAAAAGTTAACACTATTTGTTATATCATAAAAGCATTTTATGATAATATTCCCCTCGGCGGGAGGGGTGGTTGTGCGGCGGCAGGCGTACATTCAGCTTGTCCGCCATGGCGGGAGGGTGTGTTAGAACTTAAATAACATAATAATTCTATAAAATACTATTTATCTTGAATATTGCCTGCTGAAATGATATTTTTACAGGAATTCTGTTAATTATACCGTAACAATGGCCGGGCAATACGATTACATTGAAAATAATCTGCTGAAAATAAAGCAGAAGATCGCAAGGGTCTGTGCTGCATTTGAGCGTGACCCCAAAGAGATATACATAATTGCAGTAAGCAAAACATTTCCGGCAGATGCTATTGGTTCCGCTTTAGATTACAACCAGCTTGATTTTGGCGAGAACCGCGTGCAGGAATTGCTTGCTAAAGAACCGGAATTCAGGGATAGGATCATTCACTGGCACCTGATTGGGCATTTGCAGACAAATAAAGTGAAGTTCATCGTGCCGTTCGTTTTTATGATCCATTCAGTTGATAGCCTTAAGCTTGCGCAAAAGATAAATGAAGAAGCGGCTAAAACAGGGGTTAGAGTTAAGTGTCTTATCCAGGTAAATACCTCAGGAGAAGATCAGAAATCAGGCTGTGACCCGAAGTACACTTTAAAGCTTGTTAAAGAAATTTCTCAGTTTGAAAATATAAAAGTAAAAGGCTTAATGACTATCGGCAGGATTATGAACAACGAAAAAGATCCCGCTGAACGCGAAATAGTAAGAGGAAATTTCAGGCGGCTAAAGGAATTATTCGAAGAAATAAAAGCTCATAACATTACCGGGGTTGATATGAAATATCTTTCTATGGGAATGACATCAGATTATGATATTGCCATCGAAGAAGGCTCAAACATGCTGCGCATCGGCTCCGCTATTTTCGGCAGCCGTTAATTTTGAAGAGTCGGCATCATCGCATCACATTTCAGAATCATAGATAGATAAGCAATTATTGATTGACCTCCCCCCTCTCCCTTTGGGAGAGGGGCAGGGGGTGAGGGTCAAACGTCTTTCCAACCCCGCTGGTCTTTGACCTGCCGCCTAGAAGATATAGAAATAGGCAGGGGTGAAATTCTTAAAGATTAACAATTCGAGACATTCAAAACCCCGTAGGGGTGATATTTTTGTAGATTGTCAATATAATAATTTTCCAAACCCCGAAGGGGTGACATTTTTGTGGATTCACAATTCTTTTAGCTCCGTAGGAGCGGCATGTTTGCTTGCCTTATAGAGCGAAGCGATAGAAGGTAATATTTAAATGGTACTAATATTTTAGCTCCATTGGAGCGAAATGTTACACATTTTCGAAATTAGAGTGTCATAAAGTTTATAAATTACATAACCGGAGCAAAATAAAATGAGACTATCAGCAATCGACATCAAAAAACAGGAATTCAAAAAAACGATGAGAGGTTACGATGTCAGCGAAGTTGAAGCATATCTTGATACTGTTGGCAATACCGTTGAAAATCTGTTCAGGGAAATTGAAATGTTAAAAGAACAGGCCGCGAAACTGAACGAAGAAAAAGAAGAACTGACTTCCGAGATCAATGTTTACCGTGAAAACGAAAAGACATTCCAGAAAGCTATCGTGAAATCCCAGGATATGGCGGAAGATATTCTTGATAACGCTAAAAAACGGGCGGAGCTTATCATCAAAGAAGCTGAAATCCTTTCAAGCAAAACAAAAGTTCAGGCACAGGAAGAATTCCTGAACCTGAGACAGGAGCTTGAGGATCTTAAGAACAAAAATGAAGCGGTGATAGATGATATCAAAAACTACCTCGCTGAAAAACTCAATTCCATCGAAGAATACCAGCGCAACCGCAAAATATTCAAGCTAGAAAATAACATCGCTGCAATGGAACACGTTAAAGAAAGTGAACCTCACAGGGAAGAAATGCCCTCAAATACGTTCGGACTCAATCTTGGCAGCCTCAATATGGGTCTTGATGACCAAAGCAGCAAATAGTTCAATGTAAAAATTCTGTTTTAAATAAAGTGAATATTTAGATTCTGTATTGTCATTCCTGCGCTGCGCCTGCCTATGGCATGGAAGGCAGGAATCTTAAAAAAAATCCCAGTTGTTGGTCTTGAACTGCTTTAGCAGTTTGCCTGACTGCCACTGCAGTTAACCAACAACAATTATTGTACATTAACAAAAATACTCCCAGTCGTTGAGAAAAGTTATAAGAACAGATGACCACATCACCGCTACCCATGATTTCCTCCAAAATCATACAGGCGGCTATACCGCCGATATTGGCATCATACTTGGCACAGGGCTGGGGGGACTTGTAAAAGATATTAACATTCACCACCGAATAGATTACAAAGAAATTCCCCACTTTCCCGTTTCAACCGTGGAATCACATCACGGCAATCTGATCCTTGGCGAAATTTCCGGCAAAAATGCCGTTGTTATGCAGGGCAGATTCCACTACTACGAAAAATATTCCCATGAAGAAATTACCTACCCCGTTCAGGTCATGAAAAAAATGGGGGTTAAGGTTCTTATCGTTTCCAACGCATGCGGCGGACTCAACCCTATTTATAAAAAAGCTGATCTCATGATAATGCGCGATCATATAAATTTTCACTACGATAGCCCGTTAAAGAATTTCAGGTTCCCTTCTTACAACAAACCGCTTTATAGCCCTGAGCTTATCGCGCTGGCTGAAAAAGCTGCGCTCATAAATGAAATAAGTGTCCGCAAGGGTGTATATCTATCCCTCCACGGACCCGCGCTGGAAACTAAAGCTGAATACGCAATGGTTCGTAAATTCGGCGCGGATGCAGTCGGTATGTCAACCATCCCCGAAGCGACTGTTGCCTCAAATCTCGGCATAAAAACATTGGGTCTCTCAATAATCACAGATATGGGACTCCCGGATACACTCAAGCCTGCAGTGCTTGCTGAAATTCTGGAATCAGCCGCCGAAGCAGAACCTAAAATGACACTCTTGACTCGCAGGACGATTGAAATGCTTTCTTTTAATTAAAATTATGTTCATTTTATATATAATTGATGACAGAACAGAAAAATCAAATTAAACTCTCCGCTGATTTTATCAAAGCTAACTCGCCGTTTAAAGGCAAAGTAAACTTTGCGGTTATGACATTCAAAGATCCTGCGTTCTTAAAGGAATATAAGATCGTAAAAAAAATTAATTACTCTGATATTCCGCCCGAATTCACCTCCGGCGATGGTGAGGGCGGTGAATTTATTTACGCGCAAACCAAAAACGGTAAAAAGAATTTTTACATATTAAACGGGCATCTGAATTTTTATTCCGGCTACAAAATGCGCGAAGCCGCGCACCCGGTTTATGTATTGAATGAACTTGGTGTTAAAAATGTAATTGTTGTTGATGAAGCAGGGTATTTAAATCCGCGTTTTAAAACCGGGGGAGTGGCACTCGTGTACGATCACATAAACCTCATGGGCGATAATCCGCTCATTGGCGAAAACGATAATTCGCTCGGTACCCGTTTCCCCGATATGAGCGATCCATACGATGAAAAATGGTATAACAACATTGCAGCATTGCTAAGAGAAAAGAAATTCGAATTCTATCCATCGGTCTATCTTGGTGTCACCGGACCCGAAACGGAAACAGAGGCTGAATGCAGATTTTACCGAGAGATCGGCGCAGATATCCTTGGCTACGCTCTCGTTCCGGAAAACATCGCAATGGTTCACGCGGGAATGAAATGCGCGGCATTTTGTATGCTTTCCCGTGAACTCGTTGCCGATAGGCTTTTGGAAATTTTACCTGAAGAAAAAAATAAGAACAGAGCAAAAGCTGAAAAGGCATTTGCTCCAATACTGTCTGAATTAGTCGCATTAGCTAAATAGATTAGATTTGAAATCGAGATAATGGTAGCACAGACATTCCTGTCTGTGCTTAATAAAATTTTAATTGCAAAATGGGCGCACTAAAAGAATTACTCGCAACTGGCAGGACTATCATACTTGATAGCGCAATGGGAACCGAGCTTCAAACCCGCGGACTCAGCGTAAAGCTGCCGCTATGGAGCGCTCAGGCGCTCATCGATAAACCCGATACTGTCCGGCATATCCATATAGATAACATCGATACCGGCGCGGATATCATTACAACTAACACATTCCGCACTCAACAAAGAACATACCAAAAGGCTGATCAGAAATATAAGGATATGGATTTTGCGCAAACCGCAAAACACTTCACCACCGATGCTGTCGATCTTGCAAAAGATGCCGTTATGATAGCCGCCGAAGAAGATGAAGTTATGGTTGCAGGATGCATTGCCCCGCTTGAAGACAGCTACCGCCCTGATCTCACACCCGATACCGATACCCTTTGCACCGAACATTACGAACACATGAAAAATCTTGCCGATGCAGGCGTGGATCTTTTTCTGGCTGAAACATTGACCGGCATTCGCGAAATTTCCGCTGTGCTGAATCAGCTTCATAAATTCGGGCTTGATTACATCATCAGCATTACACCGCGCAGCGATAGAGAATTGTTTTCAGGTGAGCCCATCAGCGAAGCGGTTAGCATCATCAATAAATATTCACCCGATATTTTGAGTATTAATTGCATTCACCCGCATATGGTTGAACCGGTTATAAATCATCTTAAAACACTGACGGAAATTCCTCTGGGAGTTTATGCAAACATAGGCGACCCAAATTACAAAGCCGACCCCAAGCACAAAGAAAACGACCCGATGAAACGTACCGTTTCACCTGACGAATATCTGAAATACGCGCAGAAATGGAAATCAATGGGTGTTAGAATGATAGGCGGCTGCTGCGGAACAAACCCGCTCTACATCGCAAAACTCAGCTCATTAAAGAAAAAATAATCATTTCATAAAATTATGGGCTTTTCTTGGAGTGCACTGGCTGTGCCAGTGTTGCTTTTTGCTGTAATTGCAGAGTCTCCTGCAAGGGACTCTGCGAACTAAACTATCGTAACTCCTTACGAAACTCCTGTTTCGTAAGGAAGAGAAAATTAATCCTTTGCGAGNNAGCGACGAAGCAATCTCATTCCACGCCCGATTTTGGTGCCTGACTGTATTTCCCGTCTTCGCAGAGTCTCCTGCAAGGGACTCTGCGAACTAAACTATTTCCTCTCCTTACGAAACACCGGTTTCGTAAGGAGGAGAAAACTAATCCTTTGTGGGGAGCGTAAGCGACGAAGCAATCTCATTCCACACCCGATGTTGGTGCCTGACTTTATTTAAAGTTTTTCACCAACAACATCTTGATATACTCCTTAACATTTTCCTAACACTAAATTTTTATTTTTGCAGATATGGATAAAATTAAAGTATTATTCGTCTGCATTCATAACAGCGCAAGGAGCCAGATGGCTGAAGCTATCTTAAACCATTATTACACCGATAAGTTCACGGCGGAATCCGCCGGCTTTGAAGCCGGTACACTCAATCCATTTGCGGTTAAAGCTATGGGGGAGTGGGGAATAGATATTTCCCAAAACAAAACAGATATTGTATTTGACCTTTTCAAAGAAGGAAGGATCTACAGTTACGTAGTTACAGTTTGCGATGAATCAAATGCGGAAAGATGCCCGGTATTTCCGGGAATTACCAAACGCCTGCATTGGTCATTCCCTGACCCCTCCTCATTCAAAGGCAGGGATGAAGATAAGCTGCTTTTTACTGAAAATGTAAGAGACCAGATCAAAGAAAAAATTGATGAATGGGTGAAAACTCTTAATTAAGTATTTTAAATATTAATAGTTTATCGAAAGGGTATAAATTTGACCCTTTTTTTATGAACTTCTTTATCGTATTATTGCAATAAGACAATAAGGAATATATATGGGACTATCTAAAACAGACAACTTCACAACCGAACAAAACGAGCTTGCCGCTTTTGCCAAAGCACTCGGTCACCCGGCACGTGTGGCTATTATCGAGTATTTATCCACACAGGCAAACTGCGTTTGCGGCAGCATCGTAGATGCGATTCCGCTGGCTCAAGCCACAGTATCGCAGCATTTGAAGGAGCTTAAAAACGCTGGGCTCATTCAAGGCAGCATTGAAGGCAATTCAATTTGTTACTGCCTTAATCCCGAAAAATGGAAGAAGTTCAAACAAATGCTTGAACCAACTTTCACACACATAGAACAACCGGTTTGTTGTTAAGTTTCTTTTGTCATTCCCGCGTAGGCGGGAATCCATTTTCTTTGTCATTCCTGCGAAGGCAGGAATCTTAAATGATTGAAATTAGATAGCTAAAATACAATAAACAGAAATATTTGCTTAAACTGAATAAAAATGATTTCTCAAATTTTCGAATTCAGTTTTAGAAATTAAATCACATTAAATAAATGAACACATTAGAAGAAACAAAATCAAAAGAAAAAACTTGTTGCGGACCCGATTGCTGCAAATAAGTCTTACCCGCGAAGGCGGGTAACTCAATCTTTAATTTAAAAAATAATTAACTGTACAGACGCCCCGCCCTGACTGTCGAAGACAATTGGCACGTCTAGAATAAAACACTAAATAAATGAACACATTAGAAGAAACAAAATCAAAAGAAAAAACTTGTTGCGGACCCGATTGCTGCAGCGATGAAACAACTGATACAGCAGTTCTTGTAGAAGACCTCACCAAAGAAAAATCCGAAGATGAGCTCAAACAGATAGTCAAAGAGCAGTACTCTCAAATTGCTCTGCAATCCAAAGAGCAAAACGAAACATCCTGCTGCGGCTCAACTTCAACCTGCTGTGGTGATAACACCACCTACACCATCATGGCAGATGAATACAAAAACCTGAAAGGTTACAATCCCGATGCTGACTTAGGTCTGGGCTGCGGTTTACCAACTGAGTTTGCAAAGATAAAAGCTGGTGATACTGTTGTCGATCTTGGCTCCGGAGCCGGCAATGATTGCTTCGTTGCAAGAGCTGAAACAGGGGATACCGGAAGAGTAATAGGAATTGACATGACCCCCGCAATGGTTGATAAAGCCAAATCCAACTCTGCTAAACTTGGATATAATAATGTTGAGTTCCACTTGGCAGAAATTGAAAAAATGCCATTAGCTGATAACACCGCTGATGTTGTTGTTAGCAATTGCGTTATGAACCTTATACCCAACAAGGTAAACGCATTCAGAGAAGTGTACCGGATCACAAAACCCGGCGGACATTTTTCAATAAGTGATATTGTGTTAACCGGTGAGCTGCCTCTGAAAATGAAAACCGCCGCTACAATGTATGCCGGCTGTGTTTCAGGCGCCGTGCTGAAGGATGAATACCTTGAGATCGTGAAGAACGCTGGATTCAAAAATATTTCTATCCAGAAAGAAAAACTCATCACCATACCAGATCAAATCCTGCTTGATTACATGACGATCGATGAAGCAAAACAGTTCATCCGCTCAGGAAGCGGAATATTCAGCATCACAGTTTACGCCGAAAAATAAATTAATTTGACCTCACCCTCTCCGAAGGAGTCCTTTGGACCAACTCCCTCTCCTGAAGGGAGAGGGAGAGCCAATAACTCTGAATTATCGCACCCCTCTCCCTATGGGCCGAAGGCCTTGTTTCTAAGGAGAGGGGATTGGGGGTGAGGGATAAAGGAAAACTATGTCAGCCAACAATTGCGCGCCAACAGAACGAAAACATTTAAGCTTCCTTGATAGATTCCTGACCTTATGGATCTTCATCGCAATGGGTATCGGAGTAGCTCTGGGATTTTTTATCCCCGGCACCGCTGATTTTATCAATTCATTCTCTTCCGGTACAACAAACATACCCATTGCCATCGGCTTAATACTTATGATGTACCCGCCGCTTGCCAAAGTGAAATATGAAGAGCTTGGAAAGATCTTCCGGAACTTCAAAATTCTCGGACTCTCACTCGTTATGAACTGGGTTATCGGACCCGTACTGATGTTTATCCTCGCTATAACTTTCCTCAGCGATATGCCGGGCTATATGGTCGGTTTGATCATGATCGGACTTGCACGCTGCATAGCAATGGTAATTGTGTGGAATGAGCTCGCAAACGGCAGCCGCGAATACGCCGCGGGACTCGTAGCCTTCAACAGTATTTTTCAGGTACTCTTTTACAGTCTTTTTGCGTGGATATTCATAACTGTACTTCCGCCGTATTTTGGGGTCATGGGACTCGAGGTAAACATCAGCATTGCAGAAATTGCGCAAAGTGTATTCATCTATCTTGGTATTCCCTTTATTGCGGGATTCCTGACAAGGTACTTTCTACTTAAACTAAAGGGCAGGGAATGGTATGAAAATAAATTTATTCCGAAGATAAGTCCGATAACACTAATAGCATTACTTTTCACCATCATCGCAATGTTCAGCTTAAAAGGTGAAATGATAGTAAGCATCCCGTTTGATGTTGTACGCATAGCAATTCCATTGCTGATATATTTCATGATCATGTTCTTTATCACATTCCTGTTTGGCAAATGGATGGGCGCTGATTACAGTCAAAACGCCGCGCTCTCATTCACCGCCGCAGGCAATAACTTCGAGCTCGCCATTGCAGTGAGTATTGGAGTATTCGGAATATCCAGTCCCCAGGCATTCGCCGGAGTGATCGGCCCTTTAGTCGAAGTCCCGGCTCTAATCCTCCTCGTAAATGCCGCCTTCTGGCTCAAAAAGAAATTGTACGATAAAAAGAACACATTGTAGACGTCATGGACCTGACTTACTGAAGCCCTGAGTCCTCAAGAAGCTATCCAAAATGTATTGTAGGCGTCATGGCTTGCCTGACGCCATTATAGAAGATTGTGGGTTTCCAATTGTTAACTTCATGGAATGATTGATTTTTTTCATTTTACAATTGCATAATTCGCGAAATTCGAGTAATTCGTGGCTACATCCTCACCCACAAAAAATATCATCCCATGATACACATAGCCTCCAATTAACCCCTATTTTTGTTTATTAAAATAAGTATTAATTAATTATATTCGCTGAAATCACAAACATCACATTGTTTCCATACCTGCAAATTGCGGGATTTGTATAGTTTGGAAATTCAGCAATAAAAAACTATAGAAAGGTTTTACCCAAAATGGCAGATAACGAAAAACTCCGCTCTTTACAAATTGCAATTGATCAGATTGAAAAATCACACGGCAAAGGCTCCATTATGAAGCTGGGAGACGGTGTAATTACTAAAATTGATTCAATTTCAACCAGCTCAATTTCACTCGATGCCGCTCTCGGCGTTGGAGGTGTTCCCCGCGGAAGGATCATTGAGATATACGGACCCGAATCATCCGGTAAAACTACTATCTGTCTCCATATAATTGCGGAAGCTCAGAAAAAAGGGGGACTCGCGGCCTTCATCGATACCGAACACGCTCTCGACACAAGTTATGCCAAAAAATTGGGTGTTGATGTTGAAAACCTGCTTGTATCTCAGCCGGAGTACGGCGAGCAGGCGCTCGAAATTGTTGAAACTCTCGTGCGCAGTAATGCGCTTGATATTATTGTGGTTGATTCCGTTGCCGCGCTTACACCAAGAGCAGAAATTGAAGGCGAAATGGGTGACTCACACATGGGGCTTCAGGCAAGATTAATGTCTCAGGCATTACGTAAACTTACCTCAGCTGTTTCAAAATCCAACATTTCACTTATGTTCACAAACCAGCTTCGCGATAAGATCGGCGTCATGTTTGGCTCACCCGAAACCACAACCGGCGGTAAAGCGCTTAAGTTTTATGCATCCGTCAGGCTCGACGTTCGCCGCATTGCGCAGATTAAAGACGGCACCAATGTTATCGGTAACCGTACAAAGGTGAAAGTTGTTAAGAACAAAGTCGCTCCGCCATTCCGCGAAGTAGAATTTGATATTATATATAATGAAGGTATTTCAAAACTCGGTGATCTTGTTGATACGGCCGTTGATATGGAAATTATCAAAAAAGCAGGCGCATGGTTTAGCTACAATGAACAGCGCATGCAGGGCAGAGAGGGTGTAAAGAATATGCTTCTTGAAAATCCCGAGCTGCTTGCAAAACTCAATAACGAAGTCCGCGAAGCAATGGGTATGGATGTCACATCTGAATCAACAAAAAAAGAATCAGCAGCCGCAAGTAACGGCACCAATGGCGAATCAAAACCAAAGGAAAAAGCTTCTAAGAAGTAAAGTTACATTGTCATTCATGCCCGCCTTGTTTCTAAGGCGAAGGCAGGAATCTTTATCAATTGAATGTTGATCATTCGGCTTTGTTTTTTATAGAGACGTCCCGCTGGGACGTCTCTTTTTGTATTCACTGCGTTGTAATAGAGTATTAACGAAATATGAGTTTTTAATTTAATTAACCCTGCAGTATAGCGCAGGTGTTATAATGTTTTCCACATCAAAGGGACAAAAGTCCCCTCCTTACCAAGGAGGGGATTTAGGGGAGGTCTGAACATGGGGAAAATCTCCAACAGAAAAACAGACAATGAAAAAAGAAAGAATCGTTCTCGTTAAGTACTTTTTTTAGTTTAATCACATACATTGTTTTCATATTATGCTCATCACCAAAATAGAAAAACAGAAAAAGAACAACAAACGGTATAATCTTTATATCGCGGGTGAATTCTATTGCGGTCTATACGATGATACCATCCTCAAATTCGGTATTGCCTCAGGTGATGAACTCGCAGAAGATAAACTTAATCAGATCCGCGAATTTGATGAGTACATTTACGGCAAAAAAATATCATTCGATTACCTATCCTACCGCATCCGCACTGTAGCGGAAATAAAGAAGAAACTTAAATCCAAAGATATATCTCCCCTAGTTATTGATAAGATAATTCACCACCTGAATGAACTTGGGCTGATTAACGACGAAGAATTCGCAAAGCAGCTCATCACAGAAAAAATTAAAAATAAACCCGCAGGCAAACGCCTGCTTCAGCAGAAGCTGTTTGAAAAGGGGATATCTAAGCAGGTGAGTGAAAGCGCTATTGAAAAGTATCTAACCGAAGATGATGAAAAGAATATGGCGCTTAAGGTATATGAGAAGCTAAAACCTAAACTTAAGGACCTCGACAAACAAAAGGCTAAACAAAAGATCTACGAAACGCTCTCCCGCAAAGGATTTGAGTATGATATTATTAATGAAATTATCCGTGAAAAAGCCGATTAATATCATTAAATTTACAGTATGAAATCAGTAAAAAAAGAAGAACAGTATTCTTCAGCGGTTAACGATCCGGTTAAACCGCTAAGCGGTTTAACAAAGATCTTCATTCTGCTTATTCCTTTGCTGATCATTGCGGCATTCATTGCCTTCTTTACCGATATATTCATTGCGCTGGTTATGTGCCTGCTGTTCGCTCTTGTTTTAAATCCATTTGTAGATTTCATACAGGGATTCGGATTCGGCAGGTCAATTTCAATTCTGTTGGTCTATATCATAATCGGAACCTCTATTTACTTTGCCTTCAATATGATAGCCCCGGCTTTTGTTGAACAAAGTGAATCTCTCACGAAATCGTATAAAGAATTCCGCGTATCTGAAAAACTCAAGGATTCTGAAAAGTGGATCGAAAAAAACGTCCCCTACCTTAAAAAAGGTGATGTTGGTAAAGAGATCGAAGCCTCAGTCCGCTCATCACTGACCAAAGCAGAAGATATCATCTCTGGAGTCGTATCAACAGTGCTCTTCATCATCATAATACCTTTTATTACATTCTTTATACTGCGTGACAGGCAAAAGATAAAGAACGGATTAATAAGCATTGTTCCGAACCGTTACTTCGAAATGACGATAAACATAATTGATAAGATCGAAAAGCAGTTAAGCACTTATGTTCGCGCCTGGCTGCTTGATGCATTTATTTTGGGTCTGCTGTCTTTTATTGGACTGAGTATTATGGGTGTCAATAATGCAATTATTATCGGTATGGTCGCTGGTGCCGGGCATTTAATACCGTATGCCGGACCCGTTGTTGGGGGTGTCCCTGCAATTCTCATTTCTATCATACAGTACGGCGATTTCCACATGGTTCTTCCCATCATTGTCCTGTTTACTGTAATTTATATAATTGATAGCGCATTCATTCAGCCCTACCTCTTCAGCAAGGGAGCTGAGATGAACCCGATTGTTATAATTGCGTTAATTCTCATAGGCAATCAGATACTCGGCGCCTTCGGCGCGCTGATAGCGATTCCCGTTGCCACAATATTAAAGGTAAGCGCAAAGGAAACCATCAACGGCTTTCGCAATTATAAACTTGGCTATTATTGATATTTTCTTTGGAGTGCACTGACTGTACCTGATTGTATTTGAAGTTCAGTGCCTGTTATATTTGTTTGCGGGTGCATAGCTTGACTACAATGGGTACGAAAGCAATCCCGATGTGAAAACTCCGAAGGAGTGAAATTATTGTAGAAAAAGATTTTCCCAAATTTCAAAACCCTGAAAAGGGTGAAATTATAAAACAAAAACATAGCCCACGACTTCAGACGGTGGAAGAGTGTATAAATCAAAACTTCTCCGTCTTCGCAGTGTCTCTCAGAAGGATGACTCTGCGATTAAACCACCCAACTCCGTAGGAGTTGAACATTTATAGCTTTTGAATTATTAATACATCGACTCCATAGGAGTCGCACATAAATTTTAACAAAAAATCAAAACAAAACACATGGAAATAAAGCTTAAGAATTCTTATCCCAGTATCCACGGCTTGCCCGTTATCCACTCGGTTGAAACAGATATTTTTGATTTAACCTATTTCATGAAGTGCATGGAATGCACCTTCTGCAAAGATCAGTGCTGTGAGTGGGGCGCTGATATTGATATGCAGAACGTTGCTCGTGTGATGAAATACAAAGATGAGCTTGAAGCGTTTACAGGGATAAAATCAGAGCGCTGGTTTGATGAATCCGAAAAAGGAACTGACTATGAATATCCCGGGCACGATTATATGCGTACAACTTTTGACCCGGAAAAAGATCATTGTATCTTTCTTAACACTAAAAGCAGAGGATGCATGATTCACAGCTTTTCTTTGCATAAAGGAATTGACTACCACGAAATTAAACCGTTCTTTTGTTCACTCTTTCCTGTGACCTACATGGATGGCGTACTTATGACCCCCGAAGAGATCGACGAAGGCTTAACAGCCTGCCTTGGGCAGGGACCCACACTGTACCAGGGTTCACGTGATGAGCTCCTATATTACTTCGGCCCCGGCCTCGTTGCAGAATTAGACGAGATCCAGGCTTCCAGACCACCCGTCACAAAAGAAGCAGTGTAACGCAAAATTGAAACATTTACCTCGTGCCACGAATATAGGTATCAAAAGATATAGGTAAGATCAAAAGCTTTTGGAATAAACAATTTTAAATAATCCTGTTTTCGTGGTACGAGTATTATTTTGTTCTTACTTGGTCCATCTTAATCAACTTTATAAACTAAATTTAAGATTTTCTTCTTAAAGTCTTTGCGCCTTAGCGCCTTTGCGTGAAATTATACTCATTTGAAATTACATATTGTAAAGTTTTAACCATCCCACTGACTCGTTAACTCAACTAACCAATTCCTCAATAACAATTCCTTCATTTACGTACTTTAGGGGGCGACCCTGGGGTGAGTGTATCACTTTATTATAATCTATTCCCAACTGATGCGAAAGCGTTGCAAACAAATTGCCGGGCGTCACCGGATTCGATACTATCTGATTCCCGTCATCATTTGTTTCACCATAAACTCTGCCGCCCCGGATACCGCCGCCGGCAATTGCGCAAGCGAATGCATCTGGGTAATGGTCGCGTCCTTCGTTGACGTTTATGTTTGGTGTCCTGCCGAATTCACCCATACATAATACAAGTGTCTTATCCAGCATTCCGCGCTGAGAAAGATCCTGTAATAGTGTTGATAGCGCTGGGTCTAATTTTTTGCAGAGATTTGATACCCTCGTAAAATTATTCTGATGCGTATCCCAGCCATCAAGTGTCACTTCTACGAACTTAACGCCTGTTTCAATTAGCCTTCTTGCCATCAAACAGCCTTTGCCAAAATCATTTTCACCGTAGGCCTTTTTTAGTACATCAGGTTCCTCGCTGATATCGAAGGCTTTAATTAAAGGGGAATCCATCATCCTAACCGATTTCTCATATATCAACTTATGCTCTTTAATATCATCCAGCCCCTTTTCTCTGTAAAACGAATCTTCCATTTGGTTCAGAATTTTCATTCTCTCCGCAAATCTGGTATCATCAACATCTTTGTACTTCGCTATATTCTGTAGCGGCTTGGTTACATCTTTAATTACGTAGGGTGAGTATTCCTTTCCCAAAAACTCCGCGCTGTAACTCGGGCCGCTTAAACTGATGAAATACGGAAGATCAAACTCTTTCGCTCCGCCAAGTTCCTTGGCTGTGATTGCCCCAAAGCTCGGATGCTTTACAACTCCCGTAGGGGGATACGAAGTATGCATCAAATAGCTCGCGCGATTGTGATTACCTTCTTTGCTTGTGAGGGTCCGTATAAGTGTTACCTTATCCATCTGCTGCGCCAGCAGCGGCAGGTTTTCAGCCAGCTCAATTCCCGCAATGTTTGTAGGGATCGACCTGGTTAGACCTCCGTTTTTGCTCTTAGGCTTGGGTGAAAATGTCTCAAACTGCGAGGGCGCGCCCGCAAGCCACAGCACTATAACGTTTTCAGCCTGGGCGTTCAGCGGATTCATAAATGATAAGTTCGGATTCTTTGCAGCAATACTTTTTGTAAACCCGAATTTCGAAAATATCAATCCTGTCGAGAGCGCCATACTCAGCGAAAGAAATTTCCTCCGTGAAAGCTCAACTTCATCCTTGTGGTCATTTTGTCCGCAATGTTCTTTGTTATTTATCATTTTTTTCCTATCCCCGCGCTTGCCTGCCGAAACGTCAGTTCAGGCAGGAAAGAAGGGATCTTAGTTATTTATTTTGCATTCCTGCCAGCCTTGTTTCTAAGGCGAAAGCGGGAATATTAAAACTGGGATGCTAATTTCAAATTTAAATTTAACTTTGATTCAACTTAATATACTCAATGATTAAACACAAACTCACTGCTGTTTATCATTGCCCATTGAAGGTCTTCGTAGCCATCTTCCTTATCACCCGCAATTGTTAATGCCGCTTCCATTTCTTTCTCACTTGGGAATCTACCCAATGTGTTGAGGTAAAGCAAATTTATTCTTTCCTGCGGATCTTTTTCTTTATTCATAATTTGTGATATAAAATTTCCCGGTTTTTTCTCTGTTACTTTTTCGGTCATGTCGCTGTTCATCATTAACAGCGCCTGCGAAATTGTACCTGAAAAATCTTCCGCTTCATTCATTTCATCATCTTCAAAAGTATAAACAAATAATTGCAGTATCCTGAATCTTATTTTAGCCAGTTCATCATCGCTTTTGTTCTTCATGTTGCCCTGGTTAAAGTATCCGCTTGAAGATAAAAGCGAATTCGAAAGCTGTACCGGGTCCATTGACCTGAGAACTGCCCGCGAATAATACATCCTGTCATCTTTGTTGGTGGTATTCGGAGTTGATGAAAGCTGGTAAGTCTCTGTATTTGCTATCAGTCTGAAAAGCGCCTTAATATCAAAATTACTTCTTACAAATTCATTAGTAAGCAATTCCAGCAGCTCGGGGTTTGTGCCTTTTTCGTCGGCTGTCATATCATCCACAGGATTTATAAATCCATACCCGAAGAAATGTTTCCAGAACCTGTTCACGAACGCGCGCGCAAGCTGCCTTTGCTCGGTTACTGTGATATTTTCCGCCAGCAAATCGCGCCTGTCTATTCCCGCATCACCCGATATAGACGCTCCGCCTAAAAACTTTGGATATACAGTATTTTTTTTGCCGTTATCTTCATAGGTTATTTGCCCGTTTACTGCGTCCCATACCAGCAAGTCAGGTTTGAAAGTTGAATCACTCATTCTTTGCTTAAGACTATCGATTGCCCATTGCGGTGGTATATTCTTTTTCTTTTCACCCTTATTCTTTTTTTTAGATTTGTCTATTTGCTTTTTCCTGGCATTTTTGTGCTCTTCTTTTTTCATCATTTCTTCGTTCATTTCAGTCGTGCTTTCAACATTACTTTCCATCTCTGCTTTTTCCATTTCCAGATCACGGAGTTTTGCGATCTGCTTCTCCATTCTGGTAATTGCATTGGTTATCTTCTGCGCCTGGTCCTTCTTTAACAACGGCAGTACCTGCCTGCGTGAAAAAAATGATGCCACACCGTAAAAATCTTCCTGTGTTATTTCTTCATAGGGATGTTTATGGCACTGCGCGCATTGGATCTGCCTGCCTGTAAATATTTTCATTACATTACCTGCAGCATCTTCGGGAGTCTCAAATCTGCCCATGTATAGTGCATACGGATTTGTTGTTACAAATCCCTGCGCGCTGATAAGCTTTGAAACAAACTCACTGTACGGTCTGTTGGAATTGAAATTTGCCGCAAACTCACTGCGTACCAGGTTATAAGTTGGCGCCTGCACCCGGCGTTTTGCGTCATAAGAAAACAATATCTGCATCCACACATCAGCCATATATCCGCCGTATTCATCTGCTGCAAGTAGTTCATCGATCTTTTCAGCGCGCTTATTCTTGCTCTTGTTTTCTAAGAATTGTTTTACCTCAGCTGCGTTTGGTATTCTTCCCGTTACATCAATATACAGTCTTCTTAAGAATTCCGCATCGTTGATTTTGTGTGATGGCTCAAGACCTCTCTCTTTCCATTTTTGCGAAACCAGTCTGTCTATTTCATTTCCCGTCAAACGGCTTTCGCCGGCATCAGCCGTTAGAAATAATAGAAGTGTGATAAATGCTGTAAACAACAAGTAAACTGAAAATATGAGCCTTGAATTTGTATGACTTACTTTTGAAATTATCATTTGTGAGCGAAAAATTAGATATTTATATCAAATTTAAACGGATTTAGTAATTTGACACAAATCCATGGAAATGGTTTAATCCAAAATGTTGCTTCGGATGTTCTTGTTGAGCTTCTTCGCGGAGTCTCTGCGAAGAAGGAATCTGCCTGGTAATTTCGTGTTCATCCCATGGTATTTCTATTTTTTACAGTTTCAAGGTATGATCTGTTTTGTATCTTGCTATCCAGCCATGCATCAAGATCTATCACCTGCAGCATCCCGGGCTCCGATTCAATTTCCTTTCTTAATTTGTTTCTGGTTTCGCTGAAGAGGTCTTTCATTTCCTTAGTATCGCTAACGCGTTGACCGCGTTTCAGGAAATCAAAAACAAGCCTTTCGAATCCGTTCAGCTCTTTTCTTTTTTTTAAGTAGCGGTAAGTTGATCTTATATAATACTCCAGTGAACCCATATTGCCAAGCTCATAATGTATAAGCAGGTTTATTATTCTGCATGAAACCTGGATATCTTCACGCAGTTCAAATGCTTTGGAATTAAAAATTCTGTTTATATGAAACAATGAATCATCATACATTGAATTGGCGAAGTAAACTGAAACCGCTATGAAGTCTGTTACTATAACTTCATCCCTGAAAGATGATCCTTCGTTCTTCTTTGTGATATCTATCAATTCACGGATCACCTCAAGGTTGTTCTCATGTTTCCCGCCGGCTGAATTTATGTTCAGCTTTCCCATCAATGATCTCAATTTCAAAAAATTTTGTATTTTTAAAGGTGAGTCACCAAGCAGCTTCTCCTGCTCCTGCATAAGCCTCGCAAAATAAGTTTCTGATTCCCCGGCCCTGCCTTCGGCATAAGTTATCTGCATCATTTCCTGGAGGATAAGAATATATTCATATGATGCCGCCTGCTTGTTCCTTTCGGAATCTCCAATAAGTTCCAAACACTCCAGGCCGTAGCTGTAAGCAGCGGATTTGTTTCCGGTAAGATTGTTTATGAAACAATGCATCAGCAGAAATATAACCCTGCTCTGAAAGTATCGGGCGTTTTCGTAATTCCTCAGAAGCCTGTTGGAAAGCAGTTTCTCGAATGTATTGCCCGG
The DNA here is from genome assembly GCA_002344125.1 of Ignavibacteria bacterium UBA2360. Lineage (GTDB taxonomy): Bacteria > Bacteroidota > Ignavibacteria > Tepidaquicellales > OLB5 > OLB5. The sequence continues at coordinate 520,029 of DDTQ01000012.1, forward strand.
TTCACTGCCCGCCTCGATCCCTTTTGCCGTTGCATGGATCACCATCATGTCATACAGTTTTCTATAGTCTGAAATGTTCTTCATTTTTTCAAGGACTTTCTGTTCTTCTTCATAATTTCGCATTAACTCAGTTGATACTTCGTTAAGAGATGAATTTACTCTAAGGGCAAGCCTTTCAGCCTGAATTGATTCCAGCAGCTTGATCGGCTTATCGTATTTTTCCGCCATAGCTTTCGCCTTACTGATCATTTTAATTGATTGCGTGTAAAGTCCCTTTTTATACAGTATATTGGCGTTGTTTATAAGAAGGTTCAGTTTAAGATCAATACTGTCTTCTGCGTAGTACAGGTTCAGCGATTTCAGGATATTGTTATATAAATATAACTTTGTGACCGGAAGCTGTTTTATGAATTTTTCATTCCTGAATTTTTCCTTAATATGATCCTCGGAATAATTCACGCTGCCGCTTTTTGTGCTATCAATTGCATCAAACAGCTTACGGAATGTACTCTCTTCTTTGAAGTGCCTGCCTGAAAATTTTCTGAAGTACGCCTTTTCTGTGGGAGAAAGTGAGTCAATCAGCAGTTTTAGATCGTTTTTTGGTTTCATTGAGTTTTAATGATTATTTTTAAAAATAATCATAATTATTAAAAAAATCAGCTAATTTAGGGTGTACCTTCCAAATTGACTTCTAAGAAAGAATTTTATTTCATTTGTTATATTTCCTGTCTTTTATGATTTTTGGAGCAATTAAAAAATACTATGTCTCTCAGGAAATCCTTTTTATTAATAAGCTCTCTATTAATTCTTGGTTTTTTGATCCTGGCTGTTTCTCCGTTCACTACTGTAAACAAAAGTTCATTATCAGGTGATACCATTTTGTACCGCGATGTTTCCGCGACCAATCTCCCGATTGCAATTGTTGGCGGACCCGGAATGGATGCCGAAACAGGCGATCTCGATGGTGACGGCGATCTTGATATTGTTATTGCTAACGAATACCAGCCTAACAAAATACTGCTGAATAACGGTCTCGGTGTTTTCACAGATGGTACTCCAGGCAGGCTGCCGCAGAAGAATCTTGATAGCGAAGATATTGGTATCGCTGATATGGATCGTGATGGTGATATGGATATTGTTTTCGCCACGGAAGATCATTCAATTCATGAACTCTACTTCAACAACGGCTCTGCCGTTTTCAGAGATAAAAGTAATATTCTGCCTAACAGCATTGCAAATTCAGTGCTCGCAATTGATGTTAACAACGATTCCCTGCCAGATCTCATATTCGGCAATGCCGGTGCCTCTGATACACCCGCGCAGAACTTCCTGCTGATAAATAATGGCGATTCAACATTCACCGATCAAACCGCTTCAAGGCTTCCGCAGATACTTGATATCACCCAGGATATTAAACTCGGGGATATTGATGGGGATAGCGATCTTGATATGGTAGTAGGGAACGAAGACGGTAACAAAATATTTATCAATAATGGCAGCGGATTTTTTTCCGATGAAACAACCCAAAGGCTGCCGCTTACCGGCACCGAAGAAACCCGAAAAGTTACTTTGTGCGATGTTGATGAAGATGGCGACCTTGATATCTTCTTCGCGAATGTAGCGTTCAGACCCAACAGGCTCAGGCAGGATAGACTCCTGCTCAATAACGGCTCAGGCATATTTTCTGATGTAACATCGTCAAACATTCCGTTTGATAATGAACATACTACCGAGGGAATTTTTGTTGATGTTGATTTCGATGGTGACCAGGATCTTTTAACCGCGAATATTTTTAGCAATCGCCCGGTTAAAGTTTTCGCGAATAATGGAAGCGGAGTTTTCGGGGAGGTAACGCACTTAGTAATGCCGCCAGGTGTTCTTGGAGAGGGCATAGGCATCAAAGCTGGTGATTACAACGGTGATAACCTCCTCGATCTTTATATTGTAAACCGCGGGCAGCCTGATAAGCTGCTGCTCCGCAATGATACCGCCAAGACTATCGGTTTAAATCAGCTGGGTTCTGAGATACCTGAAAAGTTTTCTCTGCTGCAGAATTATCCAAACCCGTTCAACCCGCAAACAAAGATTGGTTTTTTATTGCCCGCCGGGTCAAATGTAACGTTGTCAGTTTATGATGTTTCCGGAAAGCTTGTAACTATTCTCCTCAACAGGCAGCTTGCTGCCGGAAGTTTTGAAGTGAATTGGAATGCCGGAAATCTCCCAAGCGGCATCTATTTCTACAGGATTGAAACCGGTAGTTTTTCCCAAACCCGTAAAATGATTTTAATAAAATAATTCATCCATGAAAATTACTCCACGATTTAAAAGGTTTTGCGTAGTTACTTTGATAGCTTTTGCTTTTTGCTCGCATAATGCGTTTGCCGGCAATTCTTTTGATACCGCTTACGCGCGCATTCTGCAGCAAAGGATTGAACATCTCAAAAGTTCATTTAATCTCGTGGGAATTTCCGCAGCTGCCGAAGTACCCGGGCAAGGGGTATGGCTTGGCACTGCGGGGATTTCTCATGTTAACGTAAATATTGATACCGGCATGGTGTTCGATATCGGCAGCATCACAAAAAATTTTGTTGCCGCCTTAACGCTGCAGCTGGTAGAAGCCGATAGCCTTAGTTTGACAGATAGCATCGGAACTTGGCTTCCCCAATATCCAAACATAAACAACAAAGTTACAATTAAGCAGCTGCTCGATCACACGAGCGGATTATATAATTTCACTGATAACTCCGTGTGGGCTAATGCGGTGAACGCTGATCCTTATAGGGTGTGGACCCTCGAAGAGGTTCTGCAGGGTTATATCTTAAATTCATATTTCCCGCCCGGTGCAGGGTGGCGCTACAGCAACACAAACTATACTATATTAACCATTATCATCAGGCAAATTACCGGCTCTGATCTGCCTGAGCTTTTCAGAAGCAGGTTCTTTACTCCCCTGGGAATGAATACAGCATACGTTGAATTAACTGATACCATCACAGCTCCGTTTGCTCATAACTGGGTGCAGTCAGGCTCGCAGCTTGTAGATGCTTATGGCTACCCGCGCATTGCATTTACAAGCTCAGCCTACGGACCCGGGGGAGTTATAACCAGACCCGAAAATATGCTTCGCTGGTCTAAAGCGCTTTATAGCGGCCAGATAATTTCAAACAATACACTTGATCAAATGCTTACTTTCGTTACTGCTAATATTTCCGGCGCAAATGGTTATGGATTAGGTACAATGCGCTATAATGTTGGCGGTAAGATATGCTGGGGTCACGGCGGTAATTCATTCGGGCACTCAAGTGTATCAATGCACTATGCCCCCGGCGGAATATCTATTGCTATAATGATGAACCGCGATATCAATACCGGACCAATTGGCATCGATTTTATGAATACAGTTATTTCTTTTAATCCCACGGGACTCACACCCGTTTCATCTGAAGTACCACGCGAATTTACTTTAAATCAAAATTATCCAAATCCATTTAACCCTGTAACAAAGATCGTTTTTTCTTTGCCGCAGACTTCCGGTGTAAGTTTAAAAGTCTTTGATGCCGCCGGAAAAGAAGTTTCCGAATTGCTCAGCCGTGAACTTAAAGCAGGTCAGTATGAGTATGAATGGAACGCGGCTAATATGCCAAGTGGTGTGTATTTTTACATGCTAAGGGCAGGGGAGTTTACGCAAACCAAAAAAATGATTCTTGTCAAATAGTTTTTAAAACAAGAACACATGCTTTGAATTAGCAGTATATTAATATTACCCCAATGTGAAGCGGAGCCGGTTCCATAAACTGCCTCCGCTTTTTTAATGCTTTTCGTGGAGTGCACTGACTGGGTCAGTGCGTTTTTGTGCTTGCCGGCCTGTCGAATGGTTATAGCATGGCCTTTGCGAGAAATATTGCCCCTCACCCCAAAATCCGCTTCGCCTTCTGCAGATTCACCAAATAACCACCCGTTCCCAATCCATACCTGTCAAGCTTTTCACGGTTCAAACCAAGATCCTTAACCATCGAATAACCCTTAAACTCATCACAGCTTGCCGGTACCACCAGCCGTTTATCAAACCCAAATACCTCACACATTCCCATACACATATCATACCGCGAAAGATATTCCGCTCCGCAAAAATTCACAACATCATTGTGTTTATACTTCGCAGGCAATGACGAAAGTATATCCGCCGCATCTTCAACATATATCGCATTGCGAAACTGATCAGTAAACGCCCTCAACTCTTTCCCTTCACTCAGTGTTTTATACGCCACATCAAAAAATGATGTGTATGAAGATAAAGTAAACCCATACACCAGCGATGTCCGGAGTATCACATGCTTTACCCCGGATTCCCGAACAGCAACTTCGCCTTCAAGCTTAGTCTTTGCGTATATCGTGAGCGGCTCAATCGCTGAAGTATCCTCACGCAGGTTTACACCTGCTTTATAAACTAGGTCTGTTGATGTATATACCATCATGGCATTATTCTGTTTACACAGCTTTGCAATTTGCCCCGTTACCTCGCCGTTAAAATGACTTATATAATCATCACCTTGTGTTGTAATTCTGGTTGGAGTTACCGATGCCAGATGATAGAATATATCAGGCTTCACTGCTTCAAATACCCGCCTCAATTCTTCTGGGTTAGCGAGATCACATTGAATAAGTTCAACACCATCCAAACCAGGTTTATGTGAATTGTAAACTCCATACAGCTTGCAGCAGCCTTTAAACAAAAGCGCCTTACATAAGTAAGGCGCAATATAACCCGATACACCGGTTATTAAAATTGTTTTCAATATTTAAATTTACCTGTTTAGATATTTCAGAATTTCCATTGCTGTGCCGTCAACATCATTTGCCTGGTTGCTCAAAACTACCACACCTGTGTTGGTTTCGGGTATGAATGCCATAAAACTTCTGTACCCGCCTGTGCCGCCGTTATGCCAAATCACGGTTCTATCCCACATCGTCTCTGAAATATGCCAGCCCAATCCAATTGCAGTGTTCGGAATGTCAGTCTCAAATCTTCTGGTTTGTATCAGCTTCAATCCCTCGTTAAATTCCATCTTTTCGGTTTTGCCCATCTGGAAAGCAAGGTACTTTGTCATGTCAGAGATGTTTGATTTTATTGCCATTGCGCCTTCCATAACATCAAAATCCCAGTTGAATGCAGGCTCGCCCTTTTCATTATATGGTTTCGCTAGATTTTTTTCCATATCGGTGTTAATAATAGTTGATGTCATCGTCATGCCCAGTGAATCCGCAATGTATGATTTGAGCAGTTCCTCGTATGTTTTCCCCGAAGCGCGTTCCATTGCATAACCAAGCAGTCCAAATCCCGCATTTGAATACAGGTACTTTGTTCCCGGCTCATACTCCGGGATATAATTATTCACAAAATTCAGCAGCTCCGCTTCGCCGTATTTTTTATAGGGATTGTTAACATCCATATCCTTATTCATCACCATATTTACAGGTAAGCGGGGCAGACCCGATGTTTGTGTTGCCAGGTGATACAGCTTTAACGGCGCTGTGCTTGAAAAATTATGTATTGTAGTTCCTTCGGGAAGGTAATTCTGAACGGGGTCGTTAATCTTCAGTTTGCCGTCACGCTCAAGCATCACAAGCATTGTGGTAGTGAAGGTTTTGGTTATCGAGCCTATTTCATACACCGTGTTTTCATTCGGTTTACTTGGATCTTCCTTCGATACCTTACCAAAGAAAAACATTCTGGGTGTCTCGCTGTTAACATCAAACAGCCCCACAGCCATGCTCATATTTTTTTTGCCATCTAAAAGCGGCTTGATTAGTTCATGCAGCTTCGCTTCAAGATCCTGTGAAAATGTAATATTTGTAAATAATAACGCGGTTAATATATAACGTAATATTTTCATGCTGTAAAATTAGTTAATTTCAATAAATATCAATAAATTGATGAATTGATTTACCAATTTGTCACATACAAATATAACATTTAACCCCGTAAATAGGGGATATTTGACCAAAAATTCTTTACTTTTAGTCCCCCTTGAAAAGTCGCAGAACTGGCTTTGACAGTGGGGAATACCAGCTTGAATATTCGGTTTATTCATAATTCTTGCTTTTAAAAGTCCCCCTTGAAAAGGGGGAGCATAATCTTGTAGACTATATATAACCACAATAGAACTAAAATTTTCAATTAGCAAAAAATCCCAGTCGGGGATTTTGCTTTTCAATCCCCATCGAAAATTAACGGTTGTCCCAAATCTGGCTTGATCGGCATATAACTGTGTTCTAAAATCTCGTCCCCCTTTTCAAGGGGGATTTTGAATCCGTTTGCTTTTAGTCCCCCTTGTAAAGGGGGAGCATAATCTATTAGACTTTTTAGAACCACAATCTTTCTAATATTTGTTTACCAGGTAAATCTGCGTCGGGGATTTGCTTCTAAATCCCCATCTTAGATTTACGATTGATACAGCCAATGCACGATTCTCACTAATATTAATCCTCATAATCTCGTCCCCCTTTTCAAGGGGGATTTTAAATCCTTTTCTCTTTTAGTCACTTTAACAAGTCGAAGAACTGGTTTAATAATAGGTGATTTTTCATACAAGTTCGTTTCCGATAAACTCATCCAAAGTGCCATCCTCAAATCTATCGATATATTCATTAAGCTTGTTTAGAACTATATTCTTTGCCTTCTTTACATATTCATCTGGAAATATTAAAACATAAATCTTATGAGCTTCAATTATCTCAATTCTTATTTTATCATATTCTTCTTTCCCGATATGTGATTCACCGTCAATCTCAACAGCTAATGATAACTTCTTACAATAGAAATCTACAATGAAATTATCGATTGGTTTCTGCCTGTTGAACTTGTAACCTCTTAACTTGCCTGCTTTCAATTCATTCCATAATAATACTTCGGAAAGTGTAGAACTATTTCTCAACTTCCTCGAATTGTCTTTTAATTTTCTATTGTATGGAGTAAATGCCATTTTATTCAATTTTTTCTGCTTCTAGTTACCCTTTTCAAGGGGGAATCTAAATCTTTTTCTTGCTTTTAGTCCCCCTTGAAAAGTCGAAGAACTGGCTTTGACAGTGGGGAGCACCAGCTTGATTGACCTGTTAAAACACAATCGATCGTTTAACACTTTACTGCAAAAAGTAATGTCGGGGATTTGCTCCTAAATCCCCATCTTAGATTTACGATTATTGCAACTAATGCACGATTATCACTAATATTAATCCTAAAAATCTCGTCCCCCTCTACAAGGGGGATTTTGAATCCGTTTGCTTCCAGTCCCCCTTGAAAAGTCGCAGAACTGGCTTTGACAGTGGGGAGGAAAATCTTTTAGACTTGGTAAAACCACAATAGTGCTAAAAATTTCAATCAACATCAAATCTCAGCCGGGGATTTGCTTCTACTTCATCTTCCCAACATACCCCCCATGAAACACCCGCATCTTCTCAACCAGCTCTTCCATCTCATCGCGTGGAGGCAGGAAGGTAGTTCTGAAGTGCAGCGTGCCGGGTAACTGCCCGAAACCCGAGCCCGGCACCACGCAAATTCCCGTTTCTTCTAAGAGAGCCATGCAGTAATCATTATCACGATTGCTTTCGTACGCTAACTGCTCGGCGGCGGACATCTTCGTAACATCTGCTGTATGCGGAAGTGTAAGCTTAACAAATGCATACATTGCTCCCTGCGGTACATCTGTTTCCATTCCCTCAATTGCATTCAGACCCTTACCCAATATCTCAGCTTTCGCTTTCAGCTCATTCAATATTCCGTCACGCTCTTTAATGTACAGGTCATAACTTTCTTCGCCCTGTTTTGGGGGATTCACAACCAAATACGTCACCAACTGTCCAACCGTGTTGCTGCATAGACTTATCGATTGCAGCTTAATGAACTCGCCCATCACATCTGCGGGTACATTGCGAATTTCTAAGTATCCGCCTCTGTGACCGCACTCGCCCATAAATCCTTTGCTTACGCTGTGGAAACTGAAAAGCGATATATCACTCTCGCCCATCTGGTGCATTACCTTCGCAAATGAATGGAACATCCCGTCTATCGCGTACACATTATCCTGGTAAACTTCATCAGCCATTATTGAAAGCTTATGTTTTTTAGCAAAGTTTATCACCATCTGAATATTTTCGAATGATAACACCGCTCCTGTCGGATTCCCCGGATTGATTACAACAATTGCAACCGGATCTATTCCCTTAGCTTTCGCATCATTCAGACTCTTAGTTAATATTTCCTCATTAAGTTGCCATGAATTAGCTTCATCTAAATAATATCCTATTTGACTCCCGCCATAAAGCTCAATTGTTGCACTATAAAGCGGGTACTGTGGAATGGGAATCATGAAACCGTCACTCGGCTTTTTCAGCAGAGCAGTCAGCACTGCAGAAACACCCTTCGATGCGCCGTCAGTCAGTATGATCTGATTTTCGTTTGTGGGAATCCCGTCTCGCTTTTCGATGAACTCTGCTACCGCCTGTTTAATAAAGGGAGTCCCCGCGCTTTGTGTATATGCGCCCGTTCCGTGCGGCATTAAGTGATGCAAATGTTTAGCATGCTTAATAATATCCTGCGGAAAAAGTTCGTTCACCTGTTCATGTTCAAGCAATGCAGGGTATTCCATTAAGCAAAGTATCTGCCTTATGTATGTGAGCGGTTTCTGCTTCAATGCCTGCGGATTACCTATGTTACAGTAAATAATTTTTCTGCCTTCTTTTTCAAGCTCCTGCGCGCGGATTACAATGGGTCCCCTTACGGCATACTCAGCGCTAAGCAAATGCGGGTTTAAGTCTTTAATTGATATCATACATTATTTAAAATTTATTTTTTGCGGGGAGCTTTAGCTCCTCGGCAATCTCATTAATTGAAAAAGTAAATCGTATTTTAAAACGCTTCAGCGGTTAATTGATAACCGCAAAATAAATAATCAAAACTCTATATTAAACATATTTCTTAAGCCTCTATTGTAATTCAGACTGCCCCCAAAACACCCCCCCCCCTTTTTCAAAGGGGGAGTACAAGCTGCCGTATTCATTAATTGCAAATCAACCGAATACTTTAACCATGCCAAAATCTTAGTTGGGGGTTCCCATTATCGATAACTTTAATATATGCCTACTCGGACTATCGCAGTCCTATTCATTGTATCTACTATAATATACCGCTATATTTGCATAATATCTGAATTAATGTGTATAAATTATGAGCGAAATCAACGAAAATTCAGGCGAAAATGTGAATAATTTAGTACCGGAAGAAAATAACGCACCTGTATTGAATGAAACTGTAACTGAGCCAAAAGAGATCAAAGTTACAGATCCACAAGAACCTGAAGTAAAACAAACAGCAGTTGAACAAACTGAATCGAAACAAACTGATTCAACACAAAGCGGGAACAAGCCCGTTTCCAAAACGCCGTTTAATAAAAACAGCGATAAGGCGTATTCCGATAAACCCTCCAACAGATCCGGAGAAAACCGCGGCTATCAGAATAAACGCGAGCGCCCCAAAGGCGATACAATTTATTCCGATGCGCGAAGCCTTGCTGTAAAAATTCTAACACGTGTAGAACGTACCGACGCGTATCTTGATAAACTTATCGATTTCGAGATCCGTACAGAACAGCTCAACGATTACGATAAATCTCTGCTTAACGAAATTTGCCACGGCGTTATCAGGTGGATGCGCAGACTTGATTGGTTTCTTAACGGATTCTACCGCGGCAACTGGGAAAAATGCACACCCGAAATTAAAAATACTCTCCGCGTAGCTTTATATCAAATATTATTCCTGAATAAGATCCCTGATTTTGCCGCAGTCAACGAAGCGGTTGAATTCGTAAAACGTATCAGCACACAAAAACACGCTGATGTTGTTAACGGTCTTCTCCGTACAATAATCCGCACCAAGAACGATCTTGTCTATCCAACTCGGGAAATAGATGAGGTAAAATACCTCGGCATAATGCAGTCACACCCCAACTGGATGGTAAGAAGGTGGATTGCGCGCTTCGGATTTGATGATGCCGCGCTGCTTGCGGAATCAAACAATAAACGGCCCATACTTACGCTCCGCATTAATACGCTCAAAGCCTCCAAAGAAGAGATCTTTAAGCGCTTTGATGAAAGAAGTATTGTGTACCGAACATGCCGTTACATCGATTATTTTGTAACGCTGCGCTTGATGTCAAAAATATATCTTGATGAAGATTTCAAAGATGGCAAATATACTGTCCAGGATGAATCCGCCGGCTTGCCGGCTGTGCTGCTTAAGCCAACCGAAAATGATATGATACTCGATATGTGCGCAGCACCGGGAGGGAAGTCAACTCACATCGCCCAGCTCCTGGGCGGTAAAGGTAAAGTCTATTCAGTCGATAAGTTCGATGCTAAGATCAAAATGATGAAGCAGAACGCTGAACGGCTTGGCATTACAAATATTGAATTCATACAGGATGATGCCGCCGACCTGCAGGATGAAAGAGTGAAAGATCTCAAGTTCGATAAGATCCTGCTTGATGCTCCATGTTCGGGACTCGGCGTGCTATCCAAAAAACCTGAAATAAGATGGAAACGCGAATTTGAAGATGTACTGGCACTCACAGAGATCCAGAAAAATCTGCTCAACAGCGCGGTAAAATATCTTAAACCAGGGGGAGTGATTGTTTACAGCACGTGCTCAACAGAGCAGGAAGAGAACATGGATGTGGTTAAGGATTTCCTCGAAAAGAATCCGGATTTCAAAATTGATAACGCTTCGCAATATGTAAAAAGTGAGCTTGTGAACACAGAAGGCTGCATCGAAACCTTCCCTCACAGGCACAACATAGATGGCTCATTTGCCGCACGGTTAATTAAAAAATAAAATTTTCTTTCCAAAGTCCCCTCCTTTACAAGGAGGGGATTTAGGGGAGGTCTAAATTATGTTTAAACTCTCAAAAAAAGTCGAGTACGGTCTCATCGCAGTCAAACACATGGCTACGCCGGGTGAAGATTGTACATCATCTGCAAAAGAAATTGCCGATAAATATAAAATACCATACGATCTGCTTTCGAAGATTCTGCAAAAATTGAAAAAGCACGAGATCCTCGATTCTGTCCAGGGTACTCATGGCGGTTACAAACTTCTTAAAAATCCAAATGAGCTTACGCTTGCTGAAATATTCAACGCAATCGAAGGCGAGAGCTATATCCTTGATTGCGGTAAACATGAAGATTCCGAAGCCTGTTCAATTTATGAAACTTGTATATTAAGCAGTCCGCTTAAAAAAATACAGCGGCAGATTAACAGTTACTTTAATTCAACTACACTGGCTGAAATAGTTTGATAAAAATACATGCTCAAACTTCCTATATATCTCGATAATAACTCAACTACCAGGGTTGATCCTGAAGTGCTGGAAGCTATGCTTCCGTATTTCACTGAATCATACGGCAACGCCTCAAGCAAATCACATGAATTTGGGTGGGCAGCCGAAGCTGCCGTGCAGCACGCGCGGAATCTTGCCGCTAGACTCATAAACTGCGAACCGCGTGATATAATTTTTACAAGCGGCGCAACTGAATCAGTTAACCTCGCCATAAAAGGCGCAGCGGAAATGTACCGCGCAAAAGGTAACCACATTATTACTACCGAAATTGAACATGAAGCCGTTCTTGATACATGCAAAAATCTTGAGCGCAAAGGTTTTGATGTTACTTATGTAAAAGTTAATGAAAGCGGAATCGTCGATCCCGGGGAAATTGAACGTGCTGTAAACGATAAAACTATCCTTGTTTCCGTAATGTATGCTAATAACGAGATAGGTACAATACAGCCCGTAAATGAAATAGCAAAGCTTTGCAAAGAACATAAAGTTCTCTTTCACACTGATGCAACTCAGGCAATTGGCAAAATTCCTGTTGATCTTTCAGATCACAACATCGACATGCTGAGCTTTTCTTCACATAAAATGTACGGACCCAAAGGCGTTGGCGCCTTATACAAAACCGGAAAATTACCCAGGGTCAGAATTGAGCCCCAAACCGATGGCGGCGCCCAGGAAAAAGGTCTCCGCGCCGGCACGCTCAACGTGCCGGGTATTGTTGGCTTCGGAAAAGCCTGCGAAATTTCAGCAAAAGTGATCAATAAAGAGGCAGAGAGAATTTCTCTGCTCCGCGATAGGCTCTTAAATGGAATTATTTCAGGTGTAAAAGACGTTAAAGTTAATGGTGATATAAATAACAGGTTACCGGGTAATCTGAACATCAGTATTCCCGGAATTGACGCGGATTCACTGATGATGTCTATGAAAGATATCGCCGTATCAACTGGCAGCGCCTGTTCATCGGAATCAGTGGAACCGTCACATGTGCTGAGCGCTATCGGATTGGACAAAAAACTGATGCGGTCAACAATTCGTTTCGGTATCGGCAGATTCAACACAGAAGAAGAAATTGAATATGTTATAAATAAAGTAAACGAAAAAGTAAAATACCTGCTTAGCATTAATACTCTTTCAGGAAATGGAAGCAAAACGAAGAAAGGGGAGTATGCTGAAAATTAAAAGCGTTCTTTTAATACTTTGTGTTATACTTACATCTTCAATTTTTGCGCAGAGCAAAATTAGCAAAAATTCCAGGGAAACTTTCAGCCGAATTGAACTTAGTTTCAGCATCGGTTACTCAAGGCCGCTTCTTGAAGCATACGGTAATAATGTCACAATAAATTCAGCTGAAGATGTTCTTACTATCGATGGCAAAAAACTTATTGACTCCGATAATTTGGGTACAAATAAAGGTTATGGTGTACAGACCTATTTAAAATATAGCTTATTAAAAAAGGGATATGTAAAGGCTCTTTTTAATTTGGGATACAATGCTCTCACTGGCAATTATCCCGGACCATCTGATTATGATATTGGGGTAAGGATACAGACTTTTTCAGTCGGCCTCGGCGCTGAGGTTAATCCCTTGGGACACAATTCCGTTGTATATCCTGCTGTCTTCGGTTTAATGAGAATGAATTTTATGGGAGGAGAAACGTATCATAAAGCGGGACTCGATTTTTTTGAAGTGAAACCGCGTTATGGTTACACAGCCGGATTCAAAGTTTACTTCAGAGTAAAAAATACGATCGATCTGTTCACAGGCTACAGCTACAGCTACGATAACACCTGGGGGAAGCAAACAGAAGATAACATCACCACCACAGGAAGGACAATTCCGTTCAGAGATGAAAAAAGCGCTGTCAACGGACTTACCTCAAACCGAAGGGTCGCTTACTGGGGCTTATATTTGGGTATGAATTTTTTCTTTAAATAAACTATTTTCGAAGCAATAAAAAATTTTTAGAAAGCCGAAAAAGTTTTATGCATTCCCCCTCTACTTCGGGGAGAATTTCATCCGCAGCCGGGTGAGAGCAAAAAACAATACTTGTGTTGCCACGACCTTTAGGTCGTGGAATAAGAATTCCGTTTCTTTCCGGGCTTTAGCCCGCATTTAGAGATTCAAAACATAAACAGAGCAGCGTTAAACAAACTAAATATATATAATTATGTCAGATACAAACGTAGTAACACCGCAGATCAGCGCGCCTCAGGTTACTGATGGTATAGTGCTAACCGAAAAAGCTATCGGTGAAGTAAAAAAGATCATGAGCGAAAACTCTATCCCCGAAGATTATGTTCTTAGAATAGGGGTCAAAGGCGGCGGATGCTCCGGGCTTACATATACCCTGGGATTCGATGCCGAACTTAAAGCCAATGATAAGATATTAACATACGATAATATCAGGGTTGCGGTTGACTGGAAGAGTATTCTATATCTAACCGGCACAACAGTTGATTATACCGATGGTCTAACAGGCAAAGGGTTCGTTTTCAACAATCCTTCAGCCAAAAAAACTTGCGGCTGCGGAAGTTCTTTCGGCGTCTAATTCTTTTTGTAACAACCCCGAAGGTCTTTGACCTGCTGACCAAGAAATATATAGATAAGCAGGGGTGACATTATTTAATTCACCGCTTCACAAAAAAATTAAATTTTACCTATGAAAAATAAAAGCAGGAGAGAATTCATCAGAACTTCTGCGCTGGGTGCGGTTTCGCTCGGACTTTTTAACAATTTTGAAATTTCAAATAAATACTATAACCAAAGCGGCAGGGCTTTGGAATCCAAAGGAGGATATTTAAAAATGGCTTATGAATGGAAATTCAACCCGCGTCCATACAGCGATGAAGAAGCAAAATCATTGTTAAAAGATGTTATCGACGCAGAAACTACCGACTGGCATTACAATACTCACCACAAAGGTTATGTTACCTTTCTGAATAATATCGAAAAGGAACTGGAATCTGCTGATCTCTCTAAAGCCAACGGAAACTGGTCAGATCTTGGTGAACTTAAACGCCGCTTCACATGGAACCATTCCGGTGCGTATCTGCATGATGTGTATTGGGATAACATGGGCGGTGACGGGGATATTTCAAAAGGTCCCGATGTTAAAGCTGCCATCGAAGCCAATTGGGGCTCCGTTGATAACTGGAAAGCTGAATTTAAAGCATGCGCGGTTGCTGCAAAATTAAGCGGCTGGGGTTTGCTTGTGTTCGATAGACTCTATTCCGGCAGATTGATAAACGTCCTTGTTGATGAGCACCAGTACGGCGCAATTTGGGGCGGCGTGCCATTAGTTGCATGTGATGTTTTTGAACATGCTTACTATCACAAAGATGGACCAGGAAGAGCGAAATATATTGATAACTTCATCAATAATCTCAACTGGGCTCGCATTAATGATAGATTTAATAAGTATTGCAAATAAACCTCTGCAATTACTGAAATTAAAACAGGCAGGTGTAATTTAACCTGCCCTGTTTATTATATGTAAATCAATTAAATTACTTATTATATTTGGTACAATTGAAAAAATTAACGTTCTTTATTATTTTTGCTTTATTATTGTTCATTTCCGCCTGCGGCAAAAAGGATGAAAACTCCTCCAATAAAACCGGTGAAAATACTCCTGGTGAATTTGCGTGGAATGATGACATCAACACATCAAGCATTCCTGATTTCCCCGTTAAGGGAATGATAGGCGGCAAAGAAGTTCAGTTTGCTTATATAAATTTCGAAAAATGGCGCGGCTCAAATGACCATGTGATAAATTTTTCGCTTGTTAAACCTGAACAGAACTGCGGATTCATTGAGAACTTTGAAGGATTCACGCTCATTAACAAAGGCGGTGAAATTAAACAGGGTCCGTTCGTTAAATCAAAATTTGCCGATGACCCGAAAACTTATACCGCAAGTATTAAACAGGGTGGCAACAGATCAACTGATACCTGGAACTGCGCAATGGAAATTGAAAGTATAACCGATAAAACAGTAAAGGGCAAACTTGTCATCTTCTTTAACGATGCCTCAAGGAGCTGGGTGGCAGGCAGATTTGAAGCTGCTTTATGTAACAATTGATCTCATAAATAAAATATAATTTAACAACTAAAACCATAGCATGAAAACAAAATTCAAATTATTTATTCTGGTTTTTACAGCTGTTCTCATAGCCTTTTCCGGATGCGGTAAAACCGATCAGAAGACCGAAGGCGATAAAAAAGATTCAACTAAACAGAACTCTACCGATCAAACACAGGTAGCTGGTGAAAATAAAAATCAAACAAATACTCCCGGCACTACAAATGAGCTTGGAATAAAAGAAGGTATGCCCTCTGACTATCCCTCAGATGTTCCGCAGCCTGTTAACTCAAAATGCCTGGGCTCTCTCAACACTACCGAAGGAACTGTGGTAACGTTTGAATCAACAGATAAACCTAAAGCAATTCTTGCGCCGTTTGGCGAAGCTGTTGAAAAAGCCGGCTTCAAAAAAGGTGAAGGCGAAATGATGAGCGATGATGGCGGTATGGTTATGTGGACAAAAGATAAACGCGAAGTAAGCATTATGCTTGCATGGGATAAAGAAAAAAGCAATTCATCGGTTGTTGTAACTTACAGATAATAGAAGTAACAATTTTAATAGAATTTTGAAAGCAAAATACAAAATATTGAGCATAGCCCTTTTGCTGTGCTCAATATTTATTTTTATGCCCTTTCTTAATACTGTTTACTCACAGTATCCGGTTGTATTTGTTTCGCGCAATATGACTTCCGGCGGCAGTGTTTACTATCCCCAGGCAACCCTCCTGCCGGGTATGGGGCCCTTTTCAAGGGCTGCGGTTGTTGGGGGCAGACTCCTCGTCCGCGAATCAAACGGCACGCTCCGCGTGCTGGTTGATAGCACTATGCTCTTCGGCTCCACCAGGCTGATCGATGTTTCTGATCCCGGGGTTTACTGGAACGCCTCCAAAATAGTTTTTGCCGGTATCGAGCACCGCGATAGCAGCTGGCGTATCTATGAAATTCGCGCCGATGGTACCGGTTTCAAAAAAATTACTCACAGTTCGCGCAATATTGATCTCTCGCAGTTTGGGCCCATTGCTTACAAGTTCGTGAAATATGATGACCTTGACCCGTGTTACCTGCCTGATGGCAGAATTTGCTTTTCCAGCACCCGCTATCCTGCGCTGTCGCAGTATTCCGCAGGGCGCGTTACTAACCTGTATCTGATTGATACAAATTCACAGAATCTCAACAGGATCACTACTGAACGTAACGGAGCGGATGAGCCGACAATCGATCCTGTAAGCGGCAAAATAGTTTACAGCCGCTGGTGGCTTAATATAGATCATCCGTCAATTTTAACACCCCATGGGATAACTCGCGATTCCGCCCTCGCTGTCACAAATGATATTGGTAATGTTTGGTCCGCTGCTAAGATAAGGCCAGATGGCGATGGACTTGTCTTCTATGCGGGCACCGGAAACTGGCGAGTTGGACAAAATAATTATCGCCCTTCGCTGCTGAGCGATGGCAGAATGCTTAGCTTATTCACCCCTGATTTCGCTATGGCATTCACGTCCGGAAGCTCGGGCATTCGATTGTTTGAACCCGGGAACAGTTATGGTTCATATGTTGCCGGGGTAAATCCCGCTGCAATGCAGCTATACATTAATAATCCGCCATCTTATGGCACCATGCAGCCGCCATATGCGGTTGATCCGGTTGAGCTTCCTGATAATAAGATCTTGATTTCCTACGCTTCCCAGGTCGAAAACCAGGATTACGCTTTATACACAGTCAACTTAAACGGCGGCGGTTTAACACCCTTTTTTGATATAGCCGGCAAAATGGAGCTTAACGCGGAAGTTCTGCTTCCTAAACCTGTTCCGCCGGTCTTGCTGGATGCGGCTACGGAAATTGCCGATGAGCTTCCGCCCACAATTGATCCCTCTACATGGTTCAAGGATGGAGGTTTCAGGTTTGATTGCGTGAATATGTTCACCAATGGCGATATTGATGACCCTATGCAGGATGGGCCGCCAATTACCAGGTTTGCAAGGATCAATTTCTTCTTAAGTTTTCAGCGGCAGGATTCAACCGGCCGTGATACAGCCATTTTCTTTTCAGATGCTCCCGTTTTTCACACCGGGCAAATTGCGATGGATAATGTCCCCGCAAATGTTTCTATGTTTGAGCAGGTTGTCGATTCAAGCGGCAAAGTTCTGCGCGGTTCCACGGGACAGGTAGCCCACGTTATTGGGATGAATTACGGTAAACACGGCACCGGGACCAAATGCGTTGGATGCCACGCCGGGCATACAGAAATACCTGTGCCGCCCACAATTTCTGAAGCGGCATTCTTCAATACTTCTACATCTGCAGCGGTTACACAGAGTTCATTTAAGTTTATCAGCGATTCTGTTCAATACCCGGGCAGGATGGTTGTTGACCGCAAAGCGCGCAATGATTCACTCAAAGTAAACTGGATCGCCAACGGGATAAGCGATGAGTTTGTTAACCTTAAATGGAATATCCCAATTGATGTGCGTCACTTAACCATTTTTAACATCAGGCCGAATGTTTCAACCAATACAAATATTCAGGTAACCGATTGCGAAGTTATTTGCTATTTTAACGGCAGCGAAGTTACAAGGATTGTAAGCACAGGACCCATAAGCCCAAACGGGACTATTATCAATATAAGCGGTACTCCTCAGATCAATGAATTGAAGGTTATTGTGAAATCGTTTACGGGATTGATCAACGGCGAAAGTAAAGCCGGTCTTGCCGAAATTGAAACAAACGCCCGTATTTCATATTATGATCTCTTCGGAATTCAGACAATTTCTGAAATTGCAGATAAATTTTCTCTTGGACAGAATTACCCCAACCCGTTTAATCCTTCAACCAAAATACGGTATTCTATCCCCAAAGCCTCATACTTCGGCAATTTTGTGCGGCTGATTGTTTATGATATTACCGGCAGGGAAGTGGCGCAGCTTGTAAACCAGGTACAGCGTTCCGGCGTATATGAAGTTGATTTTAACGCCGCGAATTTTGCCAGTGGCATCTACTTCTACAAACTCACAGTTGATAACAAATTCTCAGACGTAAAAAAAATGGTCGTATTGAAGTAAATAGTCAGCACTCCCACTTTAAGGCCAAAGGACTGGCGAAGACATGTGGGAGCAGGAGGGGGATAGATTTCTATACCCGCATAGTCTCTTCCCGTCTCCGCATAGTCTCTCCGAAGGAGGACTTTGCGGTAGATTGAAGCAATATTATAAGATAATTTACTAATCTGAATTGCTCTTATTGCCTTTTACTACTGCCTTTTCACTTAATTAAAACCACCATTTCTTTTTCTTCTCCTTAACTTCAACCCATACCTCATCATTTTCAATTTTAACTTCATATGTTTCAAGCGATGCGCTCAAACCCTTGCACTCCGGCGGTACCTTGCCTGTTTCAAGACTGAACTGCCAGCCGTGTATGGGACATGCCACAAATAACGATTCATCCAGGTAACCCTCATTCATTACATTGGACTGGTTATGCGGGCATACATTCGATACCGCATAAATTTTCTCGCCAACCTTAAAAACGGCAATATCCGTATCTTCAGCAATCGTGAATTTCCGCCCGCGCCTGTTAGGCAGCTCGCTTACTTTGCATACTTTTTTATAGTTGGGTTCACTCATAAAGGCAAATTCTTTGGATTCTGTCTTGTATCCCAAATGTGAAGAATTTCAATGGTATCGTCATTGATTCTGTAGATTATGTTATAAGGTTTGGTAACGAAAACATGATAACCTTTTTTATTTATAATTTTACCGGAATAAGGAAATACAGAAATAGTCTCTAAGGCATTATTTAATTGTTCAAATATTTGTAAAGGAATTTTATGACCTCCGGTTTCATCGAAATAGTATTTTAAAATATCATATCGATTTTGCTCTGCTTTTAGTGATAAAATTACCTTTTCAGCCATTCCAGAATTTTTTTATCAGCCTCTTCTTTTGTTATAACTTCTCCTCTTTCAATTTGCCTTTCACTTTCCTCAATTTCTTTCAATTGCCAGTCTTCCAATTCAGGCATCGGTGAATTTATATTTTCGAGTGCAATAAGGATAAATTCAAGCATTTTTTCATCGCTAACAGCCTCTACTTCCCGAACTATTGATTTCTTTAATTCTGCAGTTGTCATAATATTACTTTCTATAATTTGTATAATATAATAACAATTTACCGTTTATTTAATTCCGATATTTTCACTTATAAAGGTAAATTCTTTGGATCTTGCCTGTTATCCCAAATTTGCAGGATCAAAATTTCTTCGTTTTCAATTCTGTATATGATACTGTAGTTGTCTTTATATAAAATCCTTGCATTTTTACTTTTGTAAGCAACGCCAAGTTCAGGGAAGTAACTTAAGTATTCTATAATATTTCTTATTTTATTATCCAGTTTTGTAAGAGTACTTTTTGGTGTTCCGCTTTCATGGTAGAAATTCAGTATATCAAACCTGTCAATTTTTGCCTGCGGGGTCCAGACTATTCTTGCAGCCATTTATCAATCTCAGCATTAAGTTCATCATTTGTGATAAATAATCCTTGTTCTGCTTCTTTGAGACTGATCTCTAATCTTTGTTTTTGTTCTTCAGTCAGTTTTGGCTCTTTATTCCTTAAGAATTTGTTTTCGATAAACAATTTCAAAAATTCCAGCTGCTTTTCATCATCAATTCTGTGAATGTCCTTAAAAAGGCTTTCTTTTAACTCTGCTGTTGTCATAATATTACTTTCTATAATTTGTATAATATAATAACAATTTACCGTTTATTTAATTCCAATTTGTCAATCGCGCGGAAACCATGTTCAGACTGCTCAACCTTACAGGTTTCTGTGAACGCGTCATGCTCAAAAAACAGCGTCCAGTTCTCTTTAACAATTTGCGGCAGTATTTTCTTCTTTTCATCAAGCGTGGTTAAAGGGAAAAGGTCGTAGCCCATTATATAGGGCAGGGGAATGTGCGAGGTCATCGGGAAAAGATCAGCCGTAAACAGCAATGTATTGCTGTCATCACGCAGCTTTATAAGCTGCATCATAGGGGTGTGACCGCTTACCGGCAAAAATGATATAACATCATCAAACCGGCTTTCGCCCTCGTACAGTTTCAGCATCCCTTTTGCATTTATCAGCTCATAATTCTCCGGCATAAAGCTTGCTTTATCGCGCTCACTGGGATTCTGTCCCCACTCCCAATGCTTTTTCTGCAAATGATGAACCGCATTCGGAAAGCTGAGCTCGAGCTCCTTATTTTCATTTCGCTTTGTTGAACCCCCCGCGTGATCAAAGTGTAAATGCGTCATCAATACATCTGTAATATCATCCGGTTTTAGATTGTGTTTTGCAAGTTCACCCTCAAGCGTGTAAACTGAATGATCAACCCCATATATCTCGTTGAGCTTATTCGACATCTTATAGCCAACGCCGTTATCAATAATAATTTTCTTGCCGTTGCCGATTATCAGCAAAGAGCGCATGCACATATCAATGCGGTTGCTCTCATCCGGCGGATTTGTCCGCTGCCAAAGCGGCTTCGGCACCACGCCAAACATCGCCCCGCCATCAAGCCTGAATAAGCCTGTTTGAATTGAATGTAATTCGTAATTCCCGATTTTCATTTTGTCAATCCTGAGCGAAGCGAAGGATCTCATCCGCTGCGCTATAATTTCTATTTTAATATTTTATTTCACGCATAAGTGCAAAGGTAAAGTATTCGTTTTTTAAAGCAGATGCTGAAACTAGTTCAGCATGACGGTAGGGGTAAAATTACACATTGCTCTTTGTTCTTTGCGCCTTTGCGCTTGCCTGCCTATGGCACGGTCTTTGCGCGAAACTAAGATACGCCTATCTCTTCCTCAATCTTCGTCAGCTTCTTTGATTCCTCCGACCATTTATGGTACAGATCATTCAATTTCTCCTTTGCAGATTTATATTCTCCCGTTACCTTGGCTGAATGATGCTGATCCTTAAAAAAATCAGCCTTCGCCATTTCTTTTTCTATCTCCGCTGTTTTATCTTCAAGCAGCTTAATTTCCTTTTCAAGCTTATGAATGCTTTCCTTAAGCGGCTTTGCGAATTTGTAAACCTTGTTCCGCTGCTCCGCTTCAAGCCTTTTTTGTTCCTTGGTTTTCTTCTGTTTCGGCACGCCGTTGGTTTCTGCGGTACTTTTCTTAGGCATGTTTGCCTGGTTTAACCCCGCTCTTTCTTCCTCAAGCTTTTCTATGTAATATGAGCAATTCCCAAGATACGTCTTCACGTTTTTGTTCTTCACCTCAATTATCTTGGTCACTATGCCGTCAAGGAATTCCCTGTCATGCGATATGATAAGTATAGTACCCGTATAATTATGCAGCGCCGTCATCAGCACCTGCTTACTGTTCATATCCAAATGATTTGTCGGCTCATCAAGTATCAAAAAATTACTGGATTTCAGCAGCATGCGCGCAAGCGCTAACCGTGATTTTTCACCCCCCGAAAGAACGCCAACCTGCTTAAATACATCATCACCCCGGAACAAAAAGCTGCCTAGTATCGTGCGGAGCTGTTTGCGTATATCGCCTGTGGCAACGGAATCAAGCGTACCAAGTACATCGGTCGTAGGGTCAAGTGTATCCGCCTGGTGCTGGCTGTAATATTCCAGCGCAACCTGGAAACCAAGTTTCCTTGTGCCCTGCTGAATTTCTTCTGTACCTCTTATTATACGTGCTAAAGTTGATTTCCCAGCGCCGTTAACTCCAACAAGCCCAATCTTCTCGCCGCGTTCAAGCTCAAGATCAAGATCCTTTAACACAAGGTTGTCGCCGTAGCTTTTGCTTACATTTTTAAGCTCAAATACTTTTCTGCCGCTGTGCGTTGCCGGTGGAAAGTTAAAATGTATCGCCGTTTCCTCTTCTTCAATATCGATCCTGTCGATCTTATCAAGCATCTTTATTCTGCTCTGCACGCTTGTTGCCTTTGATGCCTTTGAGCGGAACCGCGTTATAAACCTTTCCTGCTGCTTTAAATATTTCTGCTGGTTTTCGTAGCTCTTAAACAGCAGCTCTTTTCTTGTATCGCGCTCATTAATATAATAAGTGTAATTACCCTTATATATTGTAACTTTGCCCGCGTAAATTTCAATTGTCTTGTTTGTAATTGTATCAAGGAATTTCCTGTCATGCGATACAAGTATTATCGCGCCTTCATATGATTTCAGGAAGTCTTCTACCCATATCAGCGATTCAATATCAAGATGGTTCGTCGGTTCATCAAGCAGCAGCACCGAGGGCTGCTTAAGCAGCAGCTTCGCAAGCGCTATGCGCATTTGCCACCCGCCCGAAAACTCATCGGTCAGCCTGTCAAAATCCTTGGAGTGAAACCCTAATCCTTCAAGTATCTTTTCGATGTTCGATTTTATCTTGAAGCCATCCAGCAGTTCAAACTTATGCTGAAGCTCGCCGTATGTTTCCACAAGATCCATGTATTCATCCGAAGTATGGTCAGGGTGAGTTTCAAGCTCTTTTTGTACCTGGTCAATTTCTTCCTTAAGCGCGGATATATCCCCCACGCCGGAATACACTTCTTCGTAAATACTTTTACCGCCGAATGTAATGCCATCCTGCGGCAGGTAGCCTACGGTTGTGTGCTTTGATACGGCAATTTCCCCCTTATCGGATTCAATTTGTCCGTTTATTACCTTCAGCAGGGTCGATTTACCCGCGCCGTTTGAACCAACAAGCCCTATTCTGTCCTTTGGATTCACTATAAAGGAAAGATTCTCGAACAGCTTTTTGGAGCCGAATTGTACTGTTATATCTGAGACTGATAGCATATTCTCGTAATTTAACCTTTAATCTTTTAACTTTCAGTAAACTAATTTTTCTCACATTTTCGGGAACAAATTACATTATTTTACATATAATTAGAAAAGAAAGTTCATTAACAAGGTTTCAGACTTTACAAAACAGCTAATTTTAAGGAGAATTACCATGCTTAATACCACGAAAAACCTGATGATAACAGCTTTGGCAGTCTTACTGTTATTACCCGCCGTTTTATTTACACAAAACAGAAACGACGATATCAATATGTCATACTCCGTTTACAGTAACAACATGTACGGCTCAGGTGATGACGTTATAATAAATATATACGCCTACTATATGAGAAAAGGCGCGGAGTTCAATATCAAAATTTATAAAATTAAAGATATTGAAGGCTTCTTTTCACGTCAGACCTCCAATTCATCAATAGATGTGCTCAGCAAAGATAGCCTTAACCTGCTCGGTCTCTGTGAAGAAGTCGATAGCTTCAATAAAAGAATGAAAGTAGAAGGCTCCGATGACTATTACTACAGCTATGAATCCTTCACATATAAACCCAGACAAAAAGGCGCTTATGTAGCGCGTGTATCATACAAAAATAAAGTGGCTTATACCGGATTCTTCGTAACCGATATCGGCACAATCACCGAAGCATCCAACAACGCTTTGCTTGCTTATACAGTTGATAAAAAAACAGGTGAGCCGCAAAGTGATGTTGAACTCGGATTTTTCTTAGGCACAAAAAAAATAGGTGTGGGCAGAACCATGCAGGGCTTGTTTTACAAAGAACTCACCTCTGAAGATAGAGAGTACGCTGCCGCAAATAATATTGCTTACCCGCTTATCATAGGCAGAAAAGGCGATGATATCGCCGTATCGGATCCTTACCTGTATTTTGGCTACGGCGCGAATATGTACAGCGTGTACATTTATCCAAATCAGCCGGTTTACAGACCCAAATCAATCGTGGAATTTAAAGGCATCATCCGCAGATCAAACCCCAACGGATTTGAGAACTACCCCGAAAAAGAACTTACCGTTCGCATTAAAGATTCGCGCGGCGCGGAAGTTTCCAAGCAGGTACTTAAAACAAATTCCAACGGCAGCTTTTCAGGCAGCTATGAAATTGAAGATAATGCCGCGCTGGGACAGTACTTCATTTACGCTGAGCTCGATAAAGGCCAGCAGTACACCGGCAATTTCTTCGTGGAAGAATACAAAAAACCTGAATATAAAGTAGGCATTACGCTTGATAAAGATCAGTACCTGAATGGCGAGAGCATCAAAGGCGTTGTACAGGCCGATTATTACTTCGGCTCACCCGTACAGGAAGCTGAAGTTGAATATAACGTTTACAAAAAAACTTTCTATAAACCATGGTGGTATTTCAGTGAATACAGCTGGTGGTATGAAGAGTATTACGCCAACCAGGATGATAACCAGAAATACAACGACGCCGATTATATCTTCAGCGGAACAGGTAAGCTTGATAAAGAAGGCAGGTTCGATTTTGATTACAGTATCAAAGAAGATTTTAAATCAAAATATAACAGCTGGTGGTATTGGGATAGGGACGCGACCTATGAAACCGATTTCATCTATATTATACAGGCTAAGGTCACCGATAAATCACGCCGCGAAATATCCTCAACCAAAACAGTGTATGTTACAAGGTCTGATTTCTTCATGACAGCCAAAGCTGATAAATATATGTACAGACCCGATGAAAAAGTAACCGTTGAAGTTAAGGCCCTCGATTTTTCAGATAAACCCAAACAGGTTAGCTTTGAAGCAGTTGTTAACAGGCTTACCTGGGGCGGGTATCCTGATTATAAACAGGATAAGAATTACGTTACCACCGTGAACGGCTCCACCAACGATAAAGGCGTGGGCACCGTAACTTTTGACGCCGCAGGCGAAGGATACTACTCCATCGAAATTAATTCATACGATAGCCGCGGCAAGAAGGTCACTGAAAATACTTACTGCTATGTTTCCAGGGGTGATATGTGGTGGTGGTACAATGAATCTGGCACAGTGCAGATCTTCCCCGATAAGGATAGCTATAAGCCCGGTGAAACCTGCAAGGCATTGATAGTAACAACAACCCCCGGCGCGAATGTGCTTATAACCACGCAGAACGATAATATACTTTCTTACAAAGTTGAAAAAATTGAAGGTACATCAAAACTAATTGAAGTGCCGGTCAGCGCTAATTCAAGTCCCAATTTCTTTATTTCAGTAGCTTATGTAAGAAATGGACAGTTTTATTCAGCAAGTAAATCAGTTATGGTAATGCCCGAAGAAAAATTCCTTACCGTGAATATTGCCACCGATAAAACATCGTACAAACCTAAAGATGACGGAACCGTGATGATTAAGGTCACCGATGCAGCGGGGAATCCCGTGCCC
This sequence comes from Ignavibacteria bacterium UBA2360, assembly GCA_002344125.1. GTDB lineage: Bacteria > Bacteroidota > Ignavibacteria > Tepidaquicellales > OLB5 > OLB5. The sequence goes on from DDTQ01000012.1 coordinate 545,697, forward strand.
AACGCCGAAGTTTCACTCGGCGTTGTGGATGAAAGCATCTATGCCATAAAACCGGATAATACCAAGGATATAAAAAGTTTCTTCTATGCGCCTAAATGGAATACTGTAAGTATTCATTACAGCAGCGCGTATTCATATTACAGCTACTCCAGATTGATCACTATATATGAGCGCTTTGACGTGAAATCGCTGCGCGATAGTGAGCTTGGCACAATTAAAGGTAAACTAAGCGATAAGAATGGTAACGCCATTCCTTATGCAACAATTATAATTGATGGCGACTTCGTCGCCGCTACGACCGGTGAAGATGGTACCTATGAGTTCAAGCTCCCGGAAGGAAGCTACACCATCAGCGTTCAGCAAAATACCAAAACCCGTGAAAGCGAAAAAGAGCTTGAAGTTAAAAAGGGCGTAACCATAACAGTTAACTTAAAATCATCTTCAAGTGGTCTTATAATTGACGGAACTACTCTGGATTATCAGCAGTCATTTGATGATGCCGGACAATTGAACCTGAGATCAGGAATAGTTACAGATAAAGTTATGAACCAGACCGAAGCTCCGCGTAAGGAAATGAAAAAAGAAACCGAAAAGCTTGCGGATTACAAAGGTGAAAAGGATGATGTATCCAAATCTAAAAACGGGTCCGATTTCGTTGAAGCTGAAACACGCAGTGATTTCCGCGATGCGATATACTGGAACCCATCAGTTATGACCGATGAGAACGGTTACGCGACCGTTCAGGTAAAATTCCCCGATAATCTCACCTCGTGGACTCTCACATCCAGGGTCATTACAAATGATACCAAAGTTGGCCAGCAGGTCAATTCAGTTATCACACGCAAAGATCTTTTGGTCAGAATGGAAACACCGCGATTCCTCCAGCAGGATGATGAAGTCACTATTTCAACTATTGTTCACAACTACCTTGAGTCAGATAAATCTACCAAGCTCATTTTCAAAGCTGAAAATGTTGAAGTCCTGGGTGATCCTTCTGAACAGATAATTACAATGGGTAAGAACGAAGAAAAACGTATTGATTGGAAGATAAAAGTTACTAATCCAACTGGCTTCGCCAAGCTTACCGCATCCGCACTGACCGATACCGAAAGTGATGCCGTGGAATTGAAAATTCCGCTGCAGCCCCACGGTCTGCAGCTGGCTAATTACCAGGCAATGGATATTTCAGATCCCGAAAAAACTGATTATAAATTTGTAAATATACCTGAATACACAGATCTTAGAAGCACTAAGCTTACGCTTAATGTTGCGCCATCACTTGCCGCAACAATGCTCGGCGCGCTTGATGAACTCGTCGGCTATCCTTATGGCTGCGTTGAGCAAACCATGAGCAGATTTTTACCAACAGTAATTGTTGCCAACGCATTCAATGATCTTAACGCGCCTATCAGCGAAGCTACGCAAAAAGATCTGCCAAAAATGGTTGAAGCAGGTTATAACCGCCTCTATTCTATGCAGCATTATGATGGCGGCTGGGGCTGGTGGACAAATGACCAGTCACATCCTTTCATGACATCCTACGTTGTGTATGGTATGAGCCTTGGCGATAAAGCAGGCTACCCCGTTAAGAAGGATGTAATGAGCAAGGGTATTAAAGCTATAAAGGAGCAACTTAAAGATAAGAACCTTGAAGCAACCACAAGAGCATACATGTTATACGCGCTATCATATGCTGATAATAAAGATACCAAAATTTTCGAAGAGCAGTTCAAGCTTCTTATTGAAGCCGAAATGAACGACTATTCAATTGCGCTGCTTTCTATGGCTGCAAGGAATATTGGCGATAATGAAACAGCCGATAGATATTCCAGGATGCTTGTAACTCATGCGCAGGATATGGGCGAGTCCGGTTCATACTGGGGCGGCAAAACCTTCCATTACACATGGCAGGATGATAAAGTGCAAACTACAGCAATGGCTGTAAAAGCGCTGCTGCTCGACCCCGTTAGCCTGAAAGATAACCCTGAGTTAATGAATAAAGCTGTCCGCTGGCTTATGCAGCAGCGCCAGGGCGGCGGCTGGTGGAATACTCAGTCAACCGCGTTCATTATCTACGCCATGGTTGATTACCTGAAGACCAGCAAAGAACTGGAACCTGACTATAACGTAAAAATATCCGTCAATGGTGAACTTCTTCTCGATAAAAAAATGACTAAAACTGATGTGTTTGAAAAGGACCTGAAATTCGTTATCGATGGCTCAAAACTCAAAGTAGGGCAAAATGATATTAAGATCGAAAAATCAGGCGCAGGCAAGGTTTATGTATCCAGTGACCTCAGGTATTACACCAGCGAAGGCGTTATTCAGCCCCGCGAAAACGGTTTCAGGGTACACAAAGAATATTTTAAGCTTGAAAAATACACTAAGTATAACGATGATAAGATCATTTATCAGAAACGTTACTTTGGCGGCGAAGTTAAATCCGGTGATGAAATACTTGTCAAAGTACGCGTTGAAGCCAAGGATAAGGATATGCAGTACTTCATGCTCGAAGACCCGATCCCTGCAGGTTGCGAAGTCATAAAAGATGATTGGGCTTATACAATAGAAGATGAAAAAGATTACACAGGTTATGATTATTACTGGTGGAGATGGTGGTACGCTGATAAAGATATCCGCGATAACCGCGTAACGTTCTTCGCAACGTATCTGTACGGTGATACCTATGAATTCACCTACATAATGCGCGCGCAGATACCGGGTAAATACAACGTTATCCCCGCAACGGGTATGCTTATGTACTATCCCGATGTCCGCGGCTCCAGCGAAGAAATAAAAATTGAAATCACCGACTAATTCTTTTACACTCATCCGATGACTGCAGTTCATCGGATGAGTTAAATTTATAAGTACATTCATTACTACAAATAAATATCTGAATTCAATAAACAAGGGGCTTGAGCCCCTTGTTTTTTTTTTAGCTTCTGTAGTCGAGCCCTTTCA
>DDTQ01000012.1:548747-758229 GCA_002344125.1 Ignavibacteria bacterium UBA2360
GAGGGGTGTCAGCGCGGCAGCGCTTACAGTTTATCCCGCCATAGCGGGAGGGTGTGTAAACAAAACAAGGGGCGCGAGCCCCTTGTTATGTTTTAGCTTCTGTAGTCGAGCCCTTTCAGGGCTCGTTTTTGTGCGTTTCCAGCCAGAATATAAAAATCGAGATCACAGATTAATTCTTTCACACTCATCCGATGACTGCAGTTCATCGGATGAGTTGAATTCATAAGTTCAATCAGTTCCACAAATTCATTTCTCAATTTTATAAACAATGGACTCTTAGGGTTTGTCTCAAATGCTCTTAACCCCGGCTTTTAAGCCGGGGATTTTGCTTCCAAACTAAAATAGGGCTTTAGCCCTGACGCAACTTTGATTAATCCATTCTTTGGGACAGACTGGCATAGCCCCTTGTTAATTTATTCTATAACTCTAATTGATTGCTGTTCGTTGTGGGTCACTTTTTTTTACTGGCTTCTGCAAACGAGAAAATGTCAAAGCGGGTCTTACAGCTTGTTATAATTTTTCATGATACAAAGTACAACTTTTTAATCTGCATTAACCAAATAACTGCATAAACAGGTGATAAAATTCCCTTGACAAGTAACCATTCGGTTACTTATATTTGTAACCAAACAGTTACCTGTTAAATAAACTTAATCCAAAATGTCACAGCAGCCAATAATCAAAGAAGTCATCATAAACGCTCCCAAATCAAAAGTATGGAAAGCTATCACCGATAAAGATCAGATGAGGGAGTGGTATTTCGATCTCGCTGAATTTAAACCCCGGGTTGGATTCAAATTTCAATTCGAAGGCGGCACAGAAGATAAAAAGTATCTGCATCTATGCGAAATTACAGAAGTTGAAGAAGGCAAAAAACTAACACATAGCTGGCGCTATGACGGGTACGAGGGGAATTCTTTTGTAACCTGGGAGTTGTTTGATGAGAACGGGAAAACCAGGCTCAAATTAACTCACTCCGGACTCGAAACTTTCCCCGAAAGCAACCCGGATCTTGCAAGAAAGAATTTCGAAATGGGATGGAACGAAATTATCGGCACATCACTGGTAAATTTTGTGGAACGTAATATCTCCGAAAATAACTAGTTCAATCGAAAAACGGAAACATCAATTGAAAGGAGTATGATATGGCAGCAAAAAAGGTAAAGGCGGGCTACGCTGATGGTTTTCTCATACCTGTCAAAAGATCAAAGATCTCAGCTTATAAAAAGATCGCTTCAATAGCGGCGAAAGTTTGGAAAGATCATGGCGCGCTTGATTACAAAGAATGCGCAGGCGATGACCTCAAAGTCCCAGGGGTGGTTTCATTCCTGAAACCTGCGAAGGCAAAACAGGACGAAACTGTTATTATTGCATGGATAACTTACCGCAGCAAAAAACACAGGGATTCGGTAAACAAAAAAGTTATGTCTGATCCAAGGATAGCTGCTGTCTCCAGCGAATCTGTAAAAAAAGTCTTTGATAGCAAACGGCTTGTTTACGGCGGATTTAAAATAATAGTTGATTAAAATTATAAACTGCACTTCAATTATGAGTAATGTTAATAGTGTGTTTTCCGCTCTCGCAGATGAGAGCCGCAGAAAAATTCTGGTAATGCTCTCAAAAGGCACCATGAACGTAAACGAAATTGCCGGGAAATTCAAAATTTCCCGGCCTGCAATTTCTAAACACCTCAGGATCCTGGAAAACTCCAGGCTTGTTCACCAGCGAAAGGAGGGCAGAGAGCGTTACTACAGCTTTAACCCAAAACAGCTGAACGCTGCAATCCATTGGTTCCAATTCTATAACGGGTTCTGGGATAATAAACTGAATTCACTAAAGAAGTTTATAGAATCTAAATAATAAGATTTATCGAAACTCGTGAACAAGGGGCTATTATCCCATTGTTTTTTTCAGCTTTTGTAGTCGAGCCCTTTCAGGGCTCGCTTTAATTAACGCTGATTAACAAATTCCCACCTGACTGCATTTGCAGTTCTGGTGAGGGGTGTCAGCGCGGCAGCGCTGACAGTTTATCCCGCCATAGCCGGAGGGTGTGTAAACAAAACTTGAGGCGCGAGCCCCTTTTGTTGTTTCAGCTTTTGTAGTCGAGCCCCTTTTTTTGTTTCAGCTTCTGTAGTCGAGCCCTTTCAGGGCTCGTTATGAATAGCATTTTCTCATTCGGCCAAATCCTTGAATATCGCTAAGTACACAAATGGAAACTGCTGTCACTTCCTCGGCTCCAGCCCCGGATTCCCCGTATCCAGTACAAACTTCCAGTTACCATCCTTATCTTTCTTCCATATCGATACATAAGTCCCGCGGGTTGATTGCTCAACTCCCTTTTCATCCTTATACGCAGCAGTATATAGTCCGTAAGTATAGCCCATTTCTCCCGATGCGCTAACATCAGCATACACCGGCTCCCACGTTAACTGAAAATTGTTGTCACCTTCTTCCATAAACTTCTTCACTTCATCATACCCAACAACTGGCATCATAAAGGGTCTTAGAAGCACGCCGTTTTCAGCAGTGTAAACAAGGAAGGCTTCCTTAACACCCTTTTCTTTTGAGAGATTTGAAAATTCCAAATCAACTTTTTTCAAAGCATCAGCATTTGAACCCTGCGCAAATATATTCATACAAATAAATGAGGATAGTAAAATAATGTATTTTATCATGGATCTATGGTTAGTTATGTATTAGACATTTAGTAAGAGGGGAGTGTGACAGCAGCAATTCGCAATGTTCAATTATCAATGAATAATTAACATTATTCATTCATGATTCATTTTAAAGGAGAGAAGGTTTGACGCTTGTCGTTTCACGTTTCACATTTCACGTTTGACATAACGCTATTCAGATATAACTTCATCTTTTATCCCAAACTGATTCTGCGCCATTCTTTGCTTTTTTGTTTTGGAGACTACCATAAGAAGAATTGGGAAATCAAGCATGAATGCAAAACCTACTATCAGCAGTATAAATGAAGTTAAATGATTTTCAAAAAACCCTTTTACCTGCGATTGCGCCGGATCCTTGGTATAATAATATACTTCGCGTATTTCACCCTCCTCAAAACCAAGCTCTTCATCAGAAGGATCATACTCCACATAATGCACCCACGGTTTGTAATTGCCATTCACTTCGGTTAAAGTAACATAAGCCTTGCCGTATCTTTTTTCTTCAATTGATGTAACCCTGCATTTGATAAGGCTGCATTCCGCAAGAAATGCATCTTCCTTCTGGTAGAAATATACGCCAAGTATTACCAGCACAACCGATGCGAACAGCATTACAAATGCAATATATTTCAACAACTGCGGTGCGTTGTTTGGTGATGTTGCCATAATGTTTATATTTTACTTTTCTGTGATTTTTCAGCTTCTTCAGCTTTGCGGGCGAATTTCATCAGCAGCGGTGCTGCTATGATTGAACATATACCTATGAATCCGAATATTGCTGGAATTGTGATACTGCCTCCAAGCGTATCTTTGGATATGTAAAATATCAGCGCAAGCGCCAAAAATACAGTCGCGCTGAACATCTCAAGCAGTGCAAATACTTTCAAAAATTTCGATTTCGGCATATACAAATATAAGAATTTATGAAAAATAAAAAAGGCTGACATTAAAATACTTTGTCATTCCTGCGCAGGCAGGAATCTTGAAAAGTTTTTGTCGTAGTCTCAGAGTCTCTTGATGAGGGACTCTTCGAAATCTCTCACTTCTTTTTATTCTTCTTCCTTAGTCGCACCAGTTCCTTCTTCTTCGTGTCTGTGCCGCAATCATTATTTCACCCTCCCCAAATTCCGCCTCCATCCCGCATGCTTTGTACGCTTTATTGTCTTCGCAGAGTCTCCTGAAAGGGACTCTGCGGCAATCTCTCACTTCATCCTATTTCTTTTTATCATAGCCTTCAGAGATAATGCATCTTTTATCTTATTGGCAGCTCCCCGAGTAGTCTTAACACCCCGCCGCTTTTTATGCCAGTTCCTTCTTCGCCGTGTTCGCGCCGCAAGCATTATTTATCAATTCTCCCCAAATTCCTCTTCCATCCCGCGTATTTTGTACGCTTAATTGGCGAATCAGCAAACACCTCCGCAAATTCCTCTTCGGTAAGTTGAGCTAATTCTTGGCTTGTCTCGCTGAGCGCTGTGCCCGCCATTGGCGTGGGAGTCGAAGCGCTTTGGTCAGTTCCTTCGAAAATACTCTTCGGCCAAAATCCTTCTTCACTTGTCACATGGTTATACTTAGGTGAATTAAACGGACACACATCCTGGCATACATCGCACCCAAATATCCATCCGTCTAAATTCAGGTCTTGTGGAATCTCACCGCGATTCTCTATAGTCTGATACGAAATACACTTATTCGCGTCAACAACATACTCGCTTTCAATCGCGCCGGTTGGACAGGCTGAAATACACAGTGTGCAGCTTCCGCACATATCTTCAATGGGCGTATCGTAAATACCGAAATCAATATTGGTAACTATCTCACACAAAAAAAACCATGAGCCGTATTCGGGATTAATAATATTACTGTGTTTTCCCATCCACCCAATCCCGGCGCGCTGCGCCCAGACCTTATCCATCACCGGCCCGTCATCAACGTAACTCTTCAGTAGGATTCCACCATTTTCCTTTTTTGTATGGGTAGGGGGTGAGGTCACATTCAAACTCTTTGCTTTTTCGATAATTTCAGAGTCATTGCCCCCCTCTCCTATTAGGAGAGGGGATGGAGGTGAGGTCTCATTCAAACTCTTTGCTTTTTCGATAATTTCAGAGTCATTGCCCCCCTCTCCTATTAGGAGAGGGGATGGGGGTGAGGTCACATTCAAACTCTTTGCTTTTTCGACAATTTCAGTGTCATTGCCCCCCTCTATTTCAAGAAAATGTGCCTGGACATTTTCGAAGTCCCGCCCTGGCTGGATCAGCATAGGAGATGGGGGTGAGGTCTCATTCAAACTTTTTAATTTTTCGTTAATTTCAGAGTCATTGCCCCCCTCTCCTATTAGGAGAGGGGATGGGGGTGAGGTCAACATTATCACCTCACACAACTCCTTCAGCTTCTTTTTCAGTATCTTATGGTAATCCTTACCCCACGCATACCTTGAAATTTTCGGTTTGCTCTCGTCATGCTCAAACGGTGTGTAGTAATTAAAGGCAAGCGATATCACGCTCCGTGCTTCAGGCAAAATATGCCGTACATCCCTTCGCTTCTCAAAGCCGCGTTCTATCCATGCCATATCAGCCTGCTTGCCTTCATCCAGCCACTTGCGCAGCTTCCCGGATTCACCCTCAAGCACCTCGTACTTCGCGAATCCGCACGCAATGAACCCTAGCTCCTTAGCCTTGGCTTTTATGGTCTGTTTGTATGTTTGATCAATGATTTTCAATATTGCAATATATTAATATATTGAAGTTGAAACAAGAATTATCAGTAACACTCTCATTTGAAATGAGGAGGATGTGCTAAAAATAAAAAATGCCGGAATCATAACTGTCCCGGCAATCGAAAGATCTTGTGCAATTCAAATTCCCTAAGGATCCTTGCTCGGCGGGGGAGCTATCTTAACAGAACGTACTACCGCATCAACAAGCTTCTGGTATTTTTCCATCATTGCCTGCGAAGCGTAATCTACGCTTACCTGTATATTCTTCATACCTGTCGGATCTGTGAACAGGTAATACTTCGTCGAAAATTTCTTCCCGCTGGATTTTATCGGGTCAGTTACATATCCAACCACTATTGAATCATCCATAGGAAAAGGGTTCTTATATGTTGCCTTATTATATGCGCTGTGCTGCGGGTCATCCACGAGTAAAAAAATGTTCACCGCGCCCGGGTCCTCACTCAATGAATCAGTCGCAAGTATTACACCATTGAATTCCTTTTGATTCAGATTCACCGCGCGGTTATCAAGCAGTTTCCATCCCTTTGGGAACCATAATTTAAGGCCTATCTCATTTTCGTTGTAGCTTGCCTTCAGTGAATCAGGTACTTCTATCCTGCTGGTATCTCTTGTATTCTTGGTTAAATTGGAATCGTTCTTGATCTTATTTGTATCGTTAGTACTCAAAAGATTTGTATCTTTCTGTGTATTATCATTAGGCCGCTTTATGTTAGGAGTTATTGTCTTCTTCTGTATCTTTGGCCTTACATCCTTGGTGTTATCCTTTATCTCCTGTTCCTCAAGAAGCTTTTTTTCTTCTTCCTCTTTCATCTTATCAATATCCGGCGGGTCGAATTTCGGCATTTCAAGATCTTCAACAACTACAATACGCTGGTTATGCTCTCCTTCAATTTTCTCTTCCTTTGGCACAAGGAACTGGTACATCAACAACAAAAGGAAAAAATGAAATATAACTGAACCAATAAGCCCTTTGCGTGTGTTAGGCTGGTATATCTTCTTAAGTATAAGGAAGTCAGTGCCGGGCCTTGTACTTAAATTGTAGATCTCATCGGGTGTCATTTCTGCCGGATCTTTCGCCGCAGTCTCTATTATCAATGGCTTAATATGATCCTGTACATTGATTGAAGTTTCCCTGGATGTTTCAATTCCGGTTTCCTGTGAGGATTTTGTTACTTCATTCTCAAGATCACGGGTTGTAACCTTTTCAATAGTCTCAATACCTACATCAGGTCTGCCTTTTATCTCAGTCTTCTCACCGGTCTTTAGCTCTACAATAGTAGCCGGCTTCTCAAATGTATAATCCTTCTTGCTGCGGAACTCCGAACAAATTGCGATTGTAATATCCGCGAAGCGGCTTTCAACCACAACATTAGGATGTGAGCAGGTATTACGGATTGCACCCTGTTCATTTGAACTGTTAAAAACACAATCAATATTTATACATCTTAAAAACTTATCGTTTTGATGCGTTTTTTCGTCTTTTTCGCTGTTATTTGTTATATCTTTCTCTTCCAATAAATGCCTGTTACTATTTAAATCGTATAATGCTAATTAATGTTTCACAAATTTATCTTATTCATTATTAATAATTTAGTCAAAATTTTGCGTAATTTCAGAAATAATAAATCACTGTAAATTAAGCTGTTTGGGCATCTCTCCGTTTTATCAGTAACTTAGTTGTAACCAAAAGTAATATTCCGCCTATCAGATTTGAAGCAACCACCAAAAATAGCGCCGTCTGCAGATTACTGATATCCGATATCTTACCTATCAAAGCCGGCGCAGGCGTTGAGCCAATCAAATGTACGGTAAACAAGTAAAATGCGAATGCCGTGGCTTTAAGCGCGCCCGGCACAATATCCTGTATCAATGCTACCATTGGACCATAATAAAAGGTCATTAAATAAGTTGCCATCACTAATGTCACCAAAAGCAAAATTTCATTTTGCGTGGTTAATGTTATATACATCAGCGGTGTAGCCAGTATGAACGCTATCGCCATAGCAAGTGATCGCGGCTTTTTATACTTATTGTACAACAGGTCACTAAAATAACCACCGCTGTAAATTCCCAGCGGACCGCCAATTATCACCGCAAGACCTATTGTAATTGATGCCTGGTCAACTGAATAATTATGAAAACGAATAAAAAATTGTGTCATCCAGCTGATAATTGCTGATGATGTAAACGTAAGCATTATCCCCGATACAAGTGTCATTATATAAGCAGGGGTTTTAAAAAGCTGTAAAATATTCCTGGTGTTTACCTCAGATGTATTCCTATGCTCATGCTTGGTTTCTTTTATCCTCAAAGCTGTTAGCGCAAGAATTATACCGGGGATTGCCACTATAAAAAAACAGGCTCTCCAGCCTAATTTTGAGCCCAGCACTCCCGCAAGTATCATTCCTAGCGTACCGCCAAAGAACATTCCTAAATGAAATATTGAACTTGCGCGTGCGCGTTTTTCCAGTGGGAAATTATCTGCTATAAGGGATGTCGCGGCAGGAGCGTAAGACGCTTCACCTATTCCAACCGCTGCGCGCGTGAATAAAAGCTGTGTGAAATTCTGAACCGTACCTGTCACAAACGTTGCTATCGACCATATCGCGACACCCGCCGCTATGATGTTTTTCCTCACCCATTTATCGGCTAGTATGCCCAATGGCACTGAAAACGATGCATGTATTATCATGAACACAGTACCTATCATTCCAAGCTCAAAATCACTCAGATTGAAATCAGCTTTCAGGTAACTGAATAAAGGAAATACAACCTGCCTGTCAAAATAATTGATGAATTCGATCAGCGTTAAGACAAGCAGTATCTTCGAGGGAGCCTCGATTTTTTTCAAACCGTCAGTGCCTCTTCTTTACCTTTATTTATAATTAGTGTGAATATTGTTTAAGAAGCTCAGTAAGCAATCTTACGCCGTAACCCGTTGCGCCCGGTGTATGGTAATCTTCCGCGGATTCACCAAGACCCATTGCTACGCTGGCAATATCCAGATGCGCCCAGGGATACTTATCCTGTACGAATTTCTTCAAAAATATTCCGCCCATAATTGTGCCTGCCTGTCTTGCCGGTCCCGAATTCTTAATATCAGCTATCTCACTCTTCATCAGTTTATCATACTCATCATATAACGGCAGCTCCCATACTCTTTCGTATGTTTTCTCGCCGGCAGCGAATATCTTCTTGTTAAGCTCTTTATCATTGCCCATCAAACCTGCAAGCAGGTGACCGAAACAAATTATAGCCGCGCCGGTTAATGTACACAGGTCAATTACAGCCTTCGGTTTATAATTAGCCGCGTATTCAAGAGCGTCTGCAAGTATCAGCCTGCCCTCTGCGTCTGTGTTATCAATTTCAATGGTTATGCCGCCGTAGCTCTTTATCACATCGCCCGGCTTATACGCGTTGGCATCTGGCATATTTTCCACTGTGGGAATAAGTCCGATAAGATTCATTTTATACTTCAGTCTTGCAACTGCTTCAAACGCTCCAACCACAGCGGCTGCGCCGCCCATATCCATCTTCATAGCGTCCATACCTGCGGCTGGCTTTATCGAAATTCCGCCCGAATCAAACGTTACGCCTTTACCTACAAGTACTACCGGCTTCTCTGATTTGTTAGCACCGAAATACTGAAGTATCAAAAATCTGGGTGGATTCACACTGCCTTTTCCAACGTTAATTACGCCGCCCATGTTAAGCTGCGCTATTTTCTTTTCATCATATACCGTTACCTGGTAACCTGCTTTTGTGCTGGATTTCTTTACGAACTCGGCGAATTTATCCGGTGTTAAAAAGTTCGAAGGCTCATTCTCAAGCTCTCTTGCAATAATTGCCGCGTCACAGATAACTTTCGCGTCTTTAAGAGCCTCTGTGCCTTCACGGGTGTATTTGGGTGAATCAGTAAAGAAAATAACTTCGTTAAAATGTACAAAATCATTTTTGGAATGATACTTCTTGGGTGAATACTGCGTCAAAAATACTCCTTCGCAGATTGCCTGCATAATATCATAATGCGAAGCATTGGTTACGCTTTTTATGTATGCAAGGTCCGGTACTTCAAATCCCACAGATGTCAGTTTCATGGCGTTAAGCTTTCTGGCCGCAGATGCGTATGTTTTTCTTATAGCCTCAAGCGTAATTTCTTTGCTGTTGCCTAGTCCAATAACCATAAGTCTCTTGCTGCGGTTATCAGGCCCAAGGTATGTCAGAACAGTGGTGTTTGATTTTGCCTTAAAGTCATTGGTCTCAATTAACGTATCAAGGGTTCCTTTGAATAATGTGTTCAGCCAGTGCATCTTTGTTGATACCTGGTCTTCAAAGGTTACCGATGCTACTACATCGGCTTTAATATCCTTGATCTTCTTTACCTCATATTTGATTTTCATTTATGTCTCCGCGTAAAATAAGTTTTATATTTTTTTAATTTTATTGATTTTAGTTTTTATTGAGATCAAACTAAGTTTGATCGAATCCCGCATCATGCGGGTTGTTCATGCTGCTTTTGTTGATTCTTTTGTAATTCACTTTTACTTCTGCTTCAGTGAACTCGTACAAAGTAAGGTTTCACATCTCACGCCTGCCTTATCGAGCGAATGCGCGAGAAGGTTTCACATTTCACATCTGACGTTTCACGTTTCACGTCTCACATTTCTTCACAGATATTTTTCCGCCTTCGCCGTCACATCCTTCACCAGCTTATCAATATCTCCGCCCGGTATGAATGCCCCTGAAGCGTTCTGATGTCCGCCGCCGCCGAACTCTCCGGCCAGCTCATTCGAAAAAACATCGCCGTTTGAGCGGAAGCTCAGCTTCACACCGCGAAGTGTCTGGGTAATTACTATTCCAAGCACCACAGTTTCCAGGCTCATTAAGTGTGAACTGAATCCTTCAATTGCGTATTCATCTGTTGAAGATTCTTCAAAATCTTTTCTGTGAATTACTGAATACGCCAGCCTGCCGTTATACATCAATGTTATATTGTTCAGAAACCTGCCCAGCAGGTGAAGCCTGCCTAATGATGACTTATTGTATATTTCTGAATAAATATCATATGGATTTAATCCATAAGTCAGAAGGTCTGCTATTATTGTATGAGTCTCCTCATCTGTACGGTTAAACTTGAACGAACCGGTGTCCGTCATGATGGCAGCATATAAAGCCTGCGCCATTTCTTTGGTAATGATACCCGTTTTACCTTCAGCTTTTTCAATATCTTTAAAGAACCTGTACAGTATCTCGCCCGTGGCGGGGGAGTCTGTATCAACTATATACTCATCAAACAACTCCGGTTTGAATCCCAGGTGATGATCTATCAGTATTTTTTTTGCCTTACTCGCATGAATGTAAGGAGCCAATGTCCTTACTCGTTCGAATTCATTCGTATCAAGTATAAATATCACATCAGCGTTTAAAATACGCTCCTTGTGCTTCGCTTCATCAAACTGCTCTATCACCCGTTCCTTATCAAGGAATGTGTAATTGTCAGGCGTAGGGGAATAGTTCAAAATTCCGGCGTTTTTGCCGAGTGACTTTAAATATAACTGAAGAGCAATTTCACTGCCTATTGAATCCCCATCGGGGTTTACGTGGCTTGTTATTATAAACTCTTGATTATTATTAATTAAACTAACAATATCCCTATTCATCATGTCAAAAAAGTAATATAATTAAAAAATAAGGATTTAGCAATGATTTTTTATGATTGAATGCAAAGCCCATCGTGATAAATGCTATCATCAATCACCGCTTCAAGTCCCCCTTGAAAAGAGGGAGTAAGACCTGCCGGATTACTTCAATCCACGATCTTTAGAAAATCAATTTCCAACTTAACTCTACGTTGGGGATTTTATAAACAAGTCTACCACATTCAAACTCTTTCGTGTACAAACGTGTCGCCCTGAGCGCAACAAATGAACCGTAGTCGAACCCTTTCAGGGTTCGTACTTAGAAATTTGGTTTATCCTCACAAGCCCTAAAAGCCGCAGAATAAGTTCTGAAAGTGACTCGACTGATGATTACCAGCTTCTCGTTGGAGTGCATCAACTGTGCGCGCCTGCCGCAGGCATGGTTGATGCAAGCACTGAACTGCAGGGGCAGTCAGGCATAGTCAGTGCACTCCACGAAAAGCAAACTGATTTATGAGTAAACATAAAACCTTCCGGATCACAAAGTCTTGCCTGGTTATATCTTTGGTATAACAAAAAAGACGACCCACCAATGCCAAACACAGGTACATCTGGTCGTCTCTACAAAAACAATATTTATTGTCGCCCTGAGCGCGTGCCCGCCCATGGCGTGGGAGTCGAAGCACTGTTATTGCAGCCTGTTTTATGCCAACTACAAAGCTTATTGTCCGAAAAAGATCCTCCAAGCACAAGCCACGAAGTGGCGCAATATCTCAGCGATGGGCGAAGCCCATCATGATAAATGGGATCATCAATCACCGTTTCCAGTCCCCCTTGAAAAGGGGGAGTAAGAGCTGCCGGATTATATCAATCCACGATCTTTGGTAAATCAATTTCCAACTTAACTCTACATTGGGGATTTTATAAACAAGTTTACCACATTCAAACTCTTTCGTGTACAAACGTGCCGCCCTGACTGGCTTGACAGTTGGCACGTCTCAATATTATCCTCCACTTCGTCATGATGGTTGGTGTCGCTTCTAAAAGCCACGAAGTGGCGCAATATCTCAGCGATGGGCGTAGCCCATCGAAATATACATTACTATTGCACAAGCCCCGGAGGGGCGTAATACAATCACATAACCTGCAAGGTCTTAAAGACCTTGCAGGTTTAAGTTTCATTGGAAATCAAATATGTCCAAATTTTGGTCATTCACGCACTCTCCTTTGGGCTGCAAGTCTTGGTTCTAAGAGAGGGCAATCACGCCCAAGGCGTGATGGGTGGGGTCGCTTATAAAAGTTACAATCATCCCCCTCATAAAAAAAAACGAACCAATGCCATAGTCATGCTCATCCGGTCGCCTCTACAAAAACAATATCTTCCTGTTACTCTCTACAACCTACGATGCGCTCAACTGCACACCCTTGCAATCAAAATAAGCCGCGTCATTATCATACTTTGCCTTCCATTTCCGGTTAGCGATCATCTTCAGATTCTCAACCACATCATCAACTTCACTTTCTGTGTTAAAGATACCAAACGATATCCTCACCGCGCCGCCTATATCAAACTTCTCACCGCTGCGCAGCCTTGTTATAATCTGTTCGGAATCATCCCTTCCCAGTAAAAAGCTCAGGTAGGGATGCGCGCAAAATCTCCCGTTCCTTGTAGCAATAGCCGCTTCGTGATTAAGTATATCAGCAACCAGTCCGTTACTAAGCTCCCCAATATTAAATGTTATTACTCCAAGTCTGTCTTCTGCGGCAATATCACCAAGCAAATTTATCTCAGGGACTTCCTTTAATCTGTTCAGCGCGTATTCTGTTAATTCAACTTCATGCTGCCGTATGTTATCGAGTCCCGCCTTACTTAAAAAGTTTAGCGACTCCGCAAGCGCTATCGCGCCGGCGATGTTCGGTGTCCCGCCCTGATGTCTGTCAGGTGAGCTTGCGTAAATATAGTCATGTTCGCTCACAAATAAAACCGTTCCGCCGCCGGGTGTGTATGGCTGAACCCTGTCAAGCACATCTCTTGGTCCAAATAAAAACGCCGACCCGAACGGCGCGTACGCTTTATGTCCCGCTGCCGCAAGAAAATCTATATGCTGCGGATCGTCATTGGGCTTAACATCAATCTGCCTGTGTGCAAGCAATTGCGCCGCGTCAACAAGTATCCGCGCGCCGTGTTTATGCGCCAGCTCAGCTATTTTGTGTATATCATTTATATAACCCGTAACATTTGAAGCGCCGGTTACCGCTACGAGTTTCACTTTATTGTTCTTCAGTTTTGCCTCAAGGTCATCCAGGTCCAGTGACCCGTCTTTGTTAACCCCGAAGTGCATTGTCTCGCCTCTGTGCCTGTGCGGCAGGTCGTTGGAATGATGCTCCATCAAAGAGATCAATGTTATTCCGTCATGATCCTTCATCAGCCATGCAGTCATATCAAGCGCGCTGGTGGTATTGGCGGTAAGCACTATCGCGTTATCCGGTTTGCTCGCATTTATAAAATTAAATATCGTCTCATATACGCGGTCAAAAAGCTCGGTAGATATCATACTTAAATAATGTTTACCGCGGTGAACATTTGAGTAGTAGTTCTTTATGAAATCAATATACTTATTTAATACAGTGCTGCAGGGGTGTGTTGATGCGCCGTGATCAAGATAGATCAGGTTTTTTGGCTCTGTGCTTCCGTAAACCTGGAAGCACTTCTTTGTGATGGGAAATTCTTCCCTGATATAATTTATATCTAACATTATTGGATGGAGGTGGAAAGCATTTATTTAAATTGAATTAGCTCAAAATTACTAATAACCATTTTCTATTGCAATGAAAACAAAGAATAGTCACCATTCTGTACCAAAATCGCACAGGTATATGTCGCACTTTGCCAATGTCGCACTGAGCGGAGTCGAAGTGCAAAACACCAAATGTCCCTCCCCCTTTACAAGGGGGAGTCAAACAACATTGCCACCTAAATTGCATGTGAGCTGACTTACTAAATCATCAATTATTCGGAAACTATTATTGCCTAACCTTAATTTTGATTTTATAGTATATTTTGGCAATAAATGAAGAGATTCTTAATAATACTATTAGTTCTAACCGGTGTCACTCTGTACGCTCAGCAATACTGGCTTCAGGTCAGTTCACCAACTAACCAGAAACTAAAAAGAGGAATGTTTGTTGATTCCTTAAACGGCTGGATAGCCGGCGATTCCGGGGTGATTCTCCATACATCAAACAGCGGCAATAACTGGGTTCTGCAGAACTCCGGCACAACTGATGGTATTGATGATGTTTTTTTCATAAATCAAACCACCGGGTGGGTTATTACAAATGGTTACCTTTTTAACGGAACAATCATCCTGAAAACCACAAATGCGGGATTAAACTGGACTTCTGCGCGATTTGAAGATTCCACAGTAGTCTATAACCAAATTTATTTTCTTAATCCTACAACCGGATTTTTAACAGGCTATAGCGGCTACATTCTTAAATCTACAAATGCCGGTCTAAACTGGTTCAGCACAACAATTGATACCGCTTATTGCCCTCCATTGTATCTTTTTCCCAAACACGATATTTACTTTATCAATGATATGACAGGCTTCGCCTGCGGAGGACAGGTCGATATACAGGGCATGATCTGGCGCACAACCGATGCCGGGCTCAACTGGAAAACTTACTGCCTGGCGGCCGAGCCTCTCTACGAGATCAAGGCTATCAACCAAAATATTATCTTTGCGACCGGGGGCGATTTTGAATACGGGCTCGCGAATGTTTATTCAACCAATGGGGGAGTCAACTGGATCTACGATCCCGTTATGAAACTGCTCGGCAGGGGACAGTCCCTGGGAATGAGAACACCCAACGAGATTTGGGTTCCGCTGGATTACATAGACTATTTTGCTGTTACTACCGATTCCGGGTTCAATGCTGTAGATTGGCGCGAAGTTCCATACCCCGGAAATGAAGGAATGAACTATACATTCTTCGTAACTCCCACGCTCGGCTGGTCAGTCGCGGATTCAGGCAGGATCTATAAATATAACTCATCAATCATAGGCATTGCCGGCAATAACAATGAACCGCTTCCCGAAGCTTTCACAATTGATCAAAACTACCCGAATCCGTTCAACCCAGAAACCAGAATTGGATACACCCTCAACCGTTCTGTAATAGTCAGGATAGAAATACTTAATTTGCTGGGGCAAACCGTTGATGTACTGCTCAACAGTTTTCAGCCCTCGGGTTACCACAGCGTTTCATGGAATGCTTCTGCGTTCCCAAGCGGCGTATATTTTTGCAGGATAACTGCCGGAAGTTATGATAAAACTATCAAAATGCTCCTGCTCAAATAAATAACATGTTTAGATAATGAAATATAAGTTTATAATACTCGCCGCATTGCTCCTGGTTTTATCGGCCTTTCAGGTTCTTTCCCAGGACTACTGGCTTAGAGTGCCTTCACCCACCGAAAGAATTCTGACCAAGTGCGCGTTTGTCGATTCCGTTTATGGATGGGCAGCGGGTGATTCCGGTACCATCATTAACACCACAAACAGCGGAGCCTCATGGCAGCTGCAGAATTCCGGCGTGCAGAACTATAACATAGATGATATTTTTTTCCTGAATCGCAGACTTGGCTGGGCGCTGGCGAATGATTACCTTTTCATCGGTTCAATTGTTCTCCAAACTACTAACGGCGGACTCAATTGGTCTGAATCAAGGTTCCCGGATTCCAATTATGTCGTAACCAATATTTATTACACTGATTCTCTTGCAGGTTACGCTACCGGCTTCAGCGGCAGGATCTACAGAACAACCAATGGCGGAAATAACTGGATAGAGTGTGTCATTGATACCGCAGGATGTCCGTACCTCTACGGTTTCCCTAAACACCGTGTCAGTTTCATAAACTCTACAACAGGGTTTTTGTGCGGCGGAAAGTATGATATTGTTGGTGCTGTGTGGCGCACTACCAACGCGGGAGTCAACTGGAGCACTTACTGCCTGACACCTGAGCCGCTGTTTGATATTAAAGTCATTAATGAAAACAAGATCATTTCAAGCGGGGGTGATTTTGAATTCGGTGCGATTACTACTACCACGTGGAACAATACCGCCAGCTGGAAATATCTCAATATCGGGCTCTTCGGTGTTGCAAGAGATCTTGCTTTCAGAACAGAAAAAGAAGTATGGATGCCCCTCTCGTTTGCGCAGGCATGGGCAGTGCATCTTGATTCCTGCAACCAGGATATCCCGTGGATAAGTGTTCCCGCGCCGGATTCCACCGCCGTTTACGCTGCAAAATTCCTGTCGCCTTCGCTTGGATTTGCGTTCGGATCTTATGGCGCAATATTAAAATACAACACGGCTGTCATTGGTATCACACCGGGAAGCACAATTGTTCCAAACAGGTCATCACTCGGGCAGAACTATCCTAACCCGTTCAATCCCTCCACCAATATTTCATACTATCTTGCCAAAGGTGATTATGTGAACATAACTTTGTATGATATCACCGGTAAAAGGATAAAAGTATTTGTTGAAGGTTACCGCCCTGCGGGCTACAACAATTTCAAATTCCTGAACTATGGACTAGCCTCTGGTGTTTACATCTACAAGATCGATGCAGGTAATTTCTCGGAATCTAAAAAAATGGTTTTACTAAAATAACGCGTACAATTTCCCTTGAAGTGCCAAGCCGAAGCCTTTCAGGCTTCGCAATATCAACCGTAATCTAAGCCTTTCAGGCTTCGCAAAATCAACCGTAGTCGAAGCCTTTCAGGCTTCGCAAAATCAACCGTAGTCGAAGCCTTTCAGGCTTCGCAAAATCAACCGTAGTCGAAGCCTTTCAGTCTTCGCAATATCAACCGTAATCGAAGCCTTTCAGTCTTCGCAAAATTTCTGCAACAAAAAAGCCCGGTCACACAGACCGGGCTTTAAATTAAAGTAAAATCCGAAATTTTATTTTACCAGTATCATTTTCTTAATGCTTGTGAACTCAGGTGTTTCCAGCTTATAGAAGTAAACGCCTGTTGCGAGGTTCTCTGCATTGAAATCGTACGTATATGAACCTGCTCCGTAGTTTGAATTCAATAGCTCAGCAACCTGTTTGCCTGCAAGGTCATAAACCGCAAGCTTAACATTACCCGCTTTTGAAATATCAAACCTGATGTTCGTTGTCGGATTGAACGGGTTCGGATAATTCTGGTACAGGAAGAACTTTTCAGGTATTCCTGTGTTATTGTTCTGAATACCGACTGCTCCTACATTCACTGTAAATGATCTTTCATGTACAGGTGTTCCGTTGGGTCCTTGACCTATAACGCGGATTGTATATAATCCCGAAGGAACTCCGCCCGTTGTTCTTACCCTGATTCTCAATGAATCCGGATATGTAGTTAATGTGTTCTGAGTTGCCGGTGTTGTTCTGTTGAGGAAAGTCAGCTGTAAACTGCCGGTACCCGGCGGATTGGTAACTGTAGCTGAGTAAGTTGATGTTAATGTGAACAGCTTTACCGATGGTACGCTCACATAAGCGAAACCGCTGTCATTGGTACCTGATGTAATTGCAACAAGTGGTGTAACTTTCATAGCGAAATCAGGGAAGTAAGCACCGTAGCTGCCGAACGTTCCGTTCCTGAAATCAGCCCATGTTGAAATTGAACCCTGTGGTGTTGCGACTATGCCGTTGTAATCACCCTGGTATCTTGGTGTTCCGCCGCCGCCGCATGTTGCGCAGTTGATCTTCATCTTGGCGTTTGAGATCTTCTGGTTTGTTACCCAGCTTACGCCGCCATTTGTTGAATATGATCCGTATATTTCTGCGCTGTCGCTGGTTGGTGTGTTTCTTGTATCCATCCAGTTAACATAAAGCCTGCCTGTTTCCTTTTCACACCAAATAGCAGGATGCCACTGGTGATGAGTCTGTGTGTTAGCGTCGTCATTAATTCTAATTGGACTTGAGAATGTCACGCCAAAATCTGTTGAATACCTGCACCATATATCAGGTTTATTTCCGCTTCCCGGCGGATCGTTTGCTGCGTATATTACGTAAAATCTTCCTCTGTATGTGCCATAGCTGTTATCAGCGGCAATATACGGATATGGACGGGTTCTCATGTTTTCAACTGAGTTTCTTCCGCCAACCTGTGTACCTACTGTATTTACCCAGCCGCTGTGACTTGACTGCAATGTCGGAAGCGTTGCTCCGCCATTTGTTGAACGGAAAAATGTGTATGTTGGGTTATAGTATAACCCTGAATTTGTTACCACATAAACACTGCCGCCCTGCACTGAACCGTTAGGGCCTACTGCCGGCATCGTTCCGGGTAAAGCGTGAGGTGATAACGTACCCAGCGTTGTAAAACTTGTTCCGCCGTTAGTGCTTCTGCTGAAGGAAGCGCCGCCGGATGTGGTCATGGAGCCGTATATGAAATTTGCGTATGGACCGGCAGTCTGATCGGCTGCTATCCAGTTCTTATCATTACCTACATTTGCTGTTACACCGCTCAGCAGCCATGTTATACCGTTGTTTGTGGATTTTTGCATCCAGGTACCTGTGATTGTTGGACCTTTCATGTTATCATAGAACAGGTTACCCAAACTATCAAATACTACAACCGGGTCACCGGCAACTGAGCCGCCGAAACTTGGGTTGTTTACAAGCCAGTTCAATCCGCCGTTTGTTGTATAATGGGTACCGTTGGTATTGTAAGCAGTAAAGATCCATAATGGATTTCTGGGGTTCACTGCTGTATTGCATTCTGCAAAATCTGTCCCAAGGAAGTAGTTATCATACCCATCCGGTGTTATTATCGGAGTAAGCGGCAGCGGGTTGTTGTTCTGTTTGACCTGGCTCATCTGGTGAACCCAATGCGGGGCTCTGTCAATATTCGGATTGCGGTCCGAATCATCTGAGGTAAAATCAAACGCCTGAACTATAATTACAGTAATAACTGTAAGCATAATTACAGAAAGTTTTGTAAATTTTTTCATCTGTGATTGGTTAGTTTTGAAAAAAATGTTAATTGATTTTCGTAATATAAACTCATTTCTCTATATATGCAATAGTGAACATTGGGTTTAATAGTAACTTTTATACGTTACAGTTGTAAAATAAAAAAAGGTGTAAATCCGTCCGTCTTAAAAAGTTAACCCCGGCTTTTAGCCGGGGTTATCTCGATTCTAAACTGAAATTGGGCTTTAGCTTGACTCCATTCTGTAAAATTGATGTCTTGAAACAGACTGTAAATCCCTTTTTTACAAAACGTTAATCATTTCTATATTCTTCCTTCAATCCTTGGCGTAGTGTCTCTGATAAATCTATTATCTCTGCTTGTTCTTCAAACCCGCAGACCGGGATTTAATGAAGGAGGCCTTAGTGCCGGATTAAATAGCTCCCGCTATTTAATCATCAGCATTTTTTTTGTTGAGATCGTCTTACCATCTGCGCTCAACGAATAGAAATATGTACCGCTCGAAAGCTTCGAGCCGTCGAAATCCAGTTTATATTCACCCGGTGTCATTCTCTGATTCACAGCAACGGAAATTTCGTTTCCTAAAATATCAAATATCCTGATCTTCACATCCGATGTTTTTGCAACCGAAAAATTTATCTGTGTAACAGGGTTGAACGGGTTAGGGTAGTTCTGCGAAAGCGAAAATTCCTTAGCAATACTGCTTATGTTAACAATGCCAATTGGATTGTAAACCCTTACTGTTTTATTAACGCTCCAGTTCCACATATCAAGCGTATCTGCGGTTAAGTTGTTGTTTGTGCTGTTGCCTGTTGCAAACAGTGTGTCATATCCGGTAACGCCCGAAGCTGTGTATCTGAAGGTCCATGAAACTGTATCGCTGCTGAATGGTTTTGGGTGAGTATGTGTAAGCTCGCCTTCCTGTTTGCGTATCATCGTATCGCCCGGTACGCCCGTTAATGTGAGTGTATCTGAGCCGCCATCACGGTGGTTAGCTACGTTAAAGCCGCCCGTTATTGCCGGTCCGTTTGATATCTTTACGCGGTAAAGAGCCGTAGTACCCGCCGGCACGCTGTCAGGTCCTATCACCTGCACTGTTACGTTTGGTGATGGAGCATCGTGGTGGCATACGCAGCCCAAATCTCCGCCGTTCTTCTTTGTGGTGCCAACATAACCTGTGGGGAACCAGCTGAACGAATATGCGAACATGCTTAAAATAAACAATGCCGCTGTTGGAATAAATAATTTTCTGTAATTGAATTTCATTCTGTTTGTAATTTGAAGTGTGTTTTATTAAAAATTATGCAAATTTACTTAAATATTGAAAAATAATAAACCCCGTTTAAATTGCTTAAACGGGGTTTTGAAACTAATTGCCTGTTAAATTCTATTTAACCAGTATCATTTTTTTCGTATCTATCTTTTGACCGTCAGCTGTGAGTGAATAGAAATATATTCCCGTGGAAAGGTTCGAAGCGTTAAAATCAGCTGAGTATTTGCCGGCGGCTAAATTCCCGTTAAACACAGTCGCAACTTCGTTGCCTAGTACATCAAATACCTTGATAGCGACATAAGAAGCTTTCGCAATATCGTATTTAATCTGTGTGGTTGGGTTGAACGGATTTGGATAATTCTGTGAAAGCCCGAATGTTGCCGGGATTTCAGAAGATATGTTTCCGTTTGATACAACCGGTGTTACCGTGTATGTTACAACCATCTTATCAACTCCGCTGCCCTGCTGGTAAAGCAGGTTTGCTTTATCCAGGAATACAACTCCTGCGCCCGGTGAGCTTGTTGTTGAAAGCGTTGTAAATGATGTACCTGAATTGAGTGAAAAATACGTTGTGCTTCCGCTGTATGTATTGAATGTTACCGCTGTTGGATCGTCTTTGGCAATATCTGTTGCCCATAACGCGCCTGTCTGGTTTAAATTTGTAAATGCAGAACCCATGTTCTGGCTCTTCCAGAAACTGCCGGATGACCATGTAGAATGATAGAATAAGTTAAGATCAAGCGATGAATTTGCCATCATCGGTATTTCTGAACCTGTAACTGTATTGATAAGTGTCCAGTTTACGCCTGTGTTGGTTGATTTCCATACTTTACCGAAGTTTGAACCTGTTGTGCCGTCACCAACCAGAATTACATTAGGAAGCTCATATTGTATAATAACGTCACACGGACTTCTGAATACACCGCCGGGTTCGCCGCCACTGATAAGTGTCCATGATGTGCCCCAGTCCGTTGAAACTCTAAGCGGAGCGTTATCCGGAGCCAGGTAAACCCTGTTAGGAGAGTTAGGATCTACTTCCATAGGCATTCCATATGATGTCAGGTTAATTGAAGCTATCGAATTTGTCCATGTGGTGCCGTAGTTTGTGCTCACAATTACTCTGCCGCCGGATGTGCCCATTGAAGCTATCATCAGGTTAGTATCAACTGCGTTTATAAAGAATGAATGACATGTACCGCCGGGTACTGATGCGTTGAGCGTTGTCCATGTTTCACCGCGGTCAAGGCTTCTTCTTAATGTATTGCCGCTTAAAATGAAAACACCGTTCTTATTCTGGGGATGAAGCATAAAAGGATTACCGATATTTCCGCTCGAGTTTACTTTTCTTACAAATGACCTGCTGACTGATACACCGCTCTGGAACTGCCATGTGGCGCCGCCATTTGTTGTGTTAAGAATTGCTTTGTTATCGTTTGATACTGCCCAGCCTTTTGTGCTGTTGAAGAAATATATATCACTCAGTTTTCCCTGCATCGGGTTTTCCTGGTATGTTCTTGTTGTGCCTGCGTCAGTTGTCATATTTATGAACCCGCCGCCGCCGCATGTGAACCAGCTTGTTGCTGATATCATTGATACGCCTCTTACATCAGGCTTTATTACGCTCTTATAATCCTGCATTGACCAAACTGAACCGTTGTAAACTGCTATCATTCCGTCCGCTGCTGTTGCTACTACTGTAGGCGCAACCGCGTCAATTGAAAGAAGATTTTTTGTTGTGCCTGTTGTGTAGCTTTGCCATGTTGAACCGCCGTTAACAGTATATATTACCGTTCCGTTATCTCCGCATGCGTAACCGTTTGTTGCGCTTGTGAATTTAACACCATTAAGATTGTTTACTGTGCCGCTTGTCTGCGGTGTCCATGAGTTTCCGGCATTAACTGATTTTACAACTCTGCCGCCTGCGCCTACTGCGTATCCAGTATTCTCATCTACAAAGTAAACTGAATTCAGATCGCCGCCGCCTATACCGTAATTGCCGTACGTTAAGCCTCCGTTCGTGCTGTTCATAACAGCTCCGCCATCGCCTACTAACCAAACTCTGTTGTTAATTGCGTAAACTGAATTGAAATTCAGCGCGCCTGCGTTAGGGTATGAACCGAAAGTTGCTCCTCCATCATAAGAAATAAATATCGCGCCGCCATCGCCAACTGCCATAACTATAGTACCATCTTTTGAGTAAACAGAATTAAAACCTGTTTGTGAATAGGAGCTTAATGCAAACATTATAAGCCCTAAGAAAACTGTCAGTAGTTTCTTCATTTTTTCTTTCTTAGTGTTAAATATTAAATAGTTTTATTATAATTTCGTAAAAATATGCAAACATTTTTACTTTAGCAATAGGCTAAAAATAAACATTCTAACTGATTTAGTTACTAAAAATTAGATATTTTGACTAATAAATTTCATAAATTAAATAAAATTGTTATCTTTGCCTTAATATTGTTAAAATTACTGTTTTTATAAGGAAATAGGGTAGAGTATGTTCATCCAGTTCATAGAAAAAATGCTGTGGAAAAGCAGGTATATGGTTATTTTCGCTGTTATTTCAGCAATTTTATCTGCGCTTATTATGATCGTTATGGGTACCATTGAGGTTGTTGGTGTGGTTAGTGAATTCTCTCATGCATTTTCAAGCACCGAAGCGTATGAAGAGTTCGGTAAGAATACTGTCTCGCACCTTGTCGGAGCAATTGACTATTACCTTATCGGTACGGTATTCCTGATTTTCGGCATCGGATTGTATGAGCTTTTCATCAGCAAAATTGATGTCGCCGAAAAAGATGAAACTTCGTCAAAAGTACTTATCATACACGATCTTGACGCGCTCAAAGAAAAAATTGCAAAGGTAGTTATTATGGTTTTGATCGTCACATTTTTCAAATACGCGATCAACTTCCATTACACAGAAATGATTAATCTCTTATACCTGAGTATTGGAATACTGCTGATAGCCGTTTCAATTTACTTAACGCATAAATCAAGCAGCGCCGCAGGTAAAGGACATTGATCGTGAAAGGTCAAACGTGAAACGTGAAACGTGAAACGTGAAACGTCAAACGTGAAAAGTAAAATCGTATAAAAGGGATTTCTGAATATGAATACCGATTGGCTTAGGGAATATTGCATGAGATTTAGCGGGGCGACAGAAGAAGTGCAGTGGGAAGATCACCTGCTCTTCAAAGTTGGCGGAAAGATCTTTGTGATATCTGCGCTTGATAATACCGCTGAGAATATGATGTCTATAAAATGCGACCCGGAAATATTTGATGAGCTTGTGGAAACCGAAGGAATCGTTCCCGCGCCGTACCTTGCAAAGGCTAAATGGATAGCAGTCAAAAAAAATTGCAGGCTTAAGCCTGCGGAGCTCAAGGCTCTAATAAAAACATCTTACAACCTTGTCTTCCAAAAATTACCCAAAAGAGTAAAGACCGAAATCCAATTCCCCTCTTGAGAGGGGTGGGCTTTAGCCCGGGGTGTGTAAAAACATTTAAACAATTAGGCAAAATATATACGAATTCACTCCATCGGCTTCCCGGTTTTATAATTTATGATCTTTGAATCCTTACCCGGCTTCTGTATGTAAGTGATCTCTTCAGCAGCGTTTTTATTCATCAGTACCGTTTCGCCTATTGTGAATCCCTTAACAGTAACTTCTGCAATGCTGTAAACTTCATTTTCGTATTTTATCCGCAGTTTGTTGTGATTGGCAAAATCACCCGCCACAGCCACTGCTATGTGACCCGGAAAATACACCAGCCGGTAATCTATTCCGGTCTGCTCAAGCAGTGAGGCGTATAGAATTGTCAACCCGCTGCAATCTGAAACTCCTGTCATCAGGACTTCATTGGGTCGTTTTAATATCTCGTAATCACCGTAAGCTTCTCTTTGGCTGAACGCTATTTCACGGGTGACAAAATCAAGTATCTTCTGTGCCTTTGTTTCATTTTTGTCATTCTCGTTTATGATCTGCTCCAGAAATCTACTCAGGCTTGTTTCACCTTTTACGGAAACAAACGCTCCGTGATTAGCCATATATTTATTTTTTCCTGTTTCAACTCCCGTGTTGCCGCCGTAAACTGTGGAATCATCCGCGAAATCTGCCAGCTCAAGTATCGTCTGCGTATAACTTATCCCATCCCTGAATTTCACCGTTACCCCTCGCGAGCTGTCCGGTTTAAAATCATGTTTCGGCATTCTGAAAAGCAGCCTGTCTGTTCCCTTGTGCGTGTATGAACCAAGGAACACGTCACCGTTCTGTTCAAATCCAAACTCAACTGTACTTCTGTCAATGGTTAGTTTATTCAGCGTAGTGTTACTGTCAAAATCCGTTTTATTGATCGCGAAGTATAATGTCTTTTCGTCCATATCGTAAAGCTTAAGGTCTGCTTCAGTTCCGGTTATCTGCTGTACAAAATCCTTGCTGCGAAACATTGGCTCAGACATATAGCCAACAACAGCATCACGAAGACGTTTGCTGTTGTGGGTATCGGTAAACTCTTCCTGCTTTTGGGCGCAGCCTGTTAGAATTATAGCTGTTAAACTTACCGCAAGTATGTTCCGGATAACTTTCAACTTTTTTCAAACTTTATTATCTCAGTATGTATTTCTTTACCGAACTTAATGATGCGGTAGCCAAACTCATTAATATCAGTTATTATATCCTCTGTGTGCTTCAATGCCTGGTATGATGCCGAGGGTGTTAAGTATTGCCTGATATTTCCTTCTTCTGCCGTATCTTCGTTGTGAAGATGCCCGCAGAATATTGTAATTTCGTTCTTGGCAGAACGAAGCAGTGATTTAATTTCATCGCGGCCTTTCAGGGAATATAATTTATCTACAATTGAATCCACACGCAAAACCGGGTGGTGAATAAAAATTGTTATCGGTAATTCGGTAACAATTTTTTCCTTCAGCCGGTTTAATTGATCAGTGCTGAATGATGATGTTGATGTATCAAGAAAAATGTATCTGAATCCGGCATCATCATAGGAATAAAACAGCTCGTTATCGCTTTCGCTTACAGTTTGAATGTGCTTTCTTACATCCTCAAATGTGTCATGGTTGCCTAAAATAACTTTATACCCGATCCCGCAATTGTTCAGTGAAGCAAAGAACATATCATGCGCGGCAGCGCTGCCTATATCACCCCCGAAGATGATCTCATCAATATCACCGCGCTGCGTGATATCATCAAGTATGATGCGCCAGTTCTTTTCCTGGTTCACTCCCAAGCCCGAAACGTCATCTTCCGCAAAGTGTATATCTGTTATAAACGCTGTTGTTTTCATTGGACTGATTATTTATCTAATTTATAATTCTGTTATTCATTTTACAATGAAGTAAATTTTGAGATATAGGGATATTTTTTTGTTTTTACCCTCACCCACCCGGCCCGCCTGACTGCCTGTAGAGTTTCCCGGAGGGAGAGGGGAGAGCTGATTGAAGTTTTAAGAAATGTTCCCCCCTCTCTTTTTTAGGAGAAGGGTTAGTTATTAAAACGCAATAAAATTCTAACTTATATTATTGAGTAGGATGTTATACAATTTGAACCGCATTGAAAATATGTTATTTATTTATGAATTATATAATTGTTTACTTTTAACTAAATTTGTATCCGTTTGTATATTGCTCCCGTAGTGTAATGGATAGCACGTCAGGTTCCGGTCCTGCCGGTGAGGGTTCGAGTCCTTCCGGGAGTACAAATACAATTGGAAATTACGAATTACGAATTAATAATTTAGTAGAGGCAATTATTTCGTAATTCATAATTCATAATTCGTAATTGATCGTTTGGACGCATTACTAAAAACCATTGAGATCCTCGGTATCTTCGCGTTTGCTATCACGGGTATTATTGAAGCCCGAAGAAAGCAGATGGATATTATCGGAACTTATTCTGTTGCGATGGTTACAGCCTTCGGCGGTGGTACCCTCCGGGATGTGCTCATCAATCATTACCCGCTCTTCTGGATGCAAAACTACAACTACCCGATAATGATACTCGCGCTTGCGGTACTTTCAATATTTGTTTTAAGGAAATCGATCAGCTTTTCAAAGCCTGTGCTCATGATACTCGGTTTGCTTGATGCCCTTGGACTCGGCCTCTTCAGCGCCCTTGGAACAAGCTACGCGCTGAGCGCGGGAGTGTATTGGTTCAACGCTGTGCTTATCGGCGTAATTACGGGAGTGTTCGGCGGCGTAATGCGCGATGTCATCTGCAATGAAGTGCCGGTGTTTTTCAGGCAGTCACAGCTGTACGCTACGTGTTCATTCATTGGCTCACTGGTATTTGTTTTACTGGTAAACTTTTTCCCTGGGGAGCCTCTCATCCCGCTCTTCAGTTCCATCTCTGCCGCGTTTGTATTGAGAGTTATCTCAATAAAGTATAACATCCAATTGAAGTTTTAGTCCTATGGAAGAAAAATTCTCATACAGTAAAACTCTAAAAACTGATCCTCAAAATTCATTTCTGAACCTGCAGCAGTTATTATTTATAACCTCAAAACAGCTTACAAAGTTTTTTTATTATACCCGCGTCACTCCGCACCAGGTAATATTGCTATCATTAATTTTCGGAGTTACTGCTTCATATCTGTTTGTACTACCCGGCAAATATTACGCTATTGGGGGAGCTGTTCTGCTGTTCTACAAAAATGTGCTTGATAAAGTCGATGGCTCGCTTGCGCGCGCAAAAGGACTCGACTCACGGCGCGGAAGGTTTTATGATTCCATTTCTGATTTTATCGTCACGTTCACAAGCTTTGCTGCTGTTTCATATAATCTATATTTAATATGGGGTTCGTATCTGGCCTTTGTTATCGGATTCGCTGCCATGATATGCTCTATGCTGCATTGTTCTTACTTTATCTTTTACCAGGTTTCGTTTATAAGATCAACCGGCAAGGGAACACAAAACAGGCTCAAAGAAACCCTCACTGCCGAAGATATTGCTTCGCAGGATAAATGGACAACCTTTCTGCAAAGGATCTTTCAGCTCATTTACGGCTGGCAGGATTGGCTCTTTTATAAACTTGATCAGATTATGATCCATAAGCTTACTCAACACACTCAACTCACTCAAAACACTCAGATCACTCAAGCTTGGTATCAAAACAAGCCGTTTCTCACCTTAGCAAGTTCGCTCTCAATTGGCACCCATATTTTCCTGATATGTATTGCCGCCTTAACTGGCAGGTATGATTACTATATATTTGTGAATTTAATATTTATGAACTTATTGCTAATTTTAAGCGTTGTTTATCATTACAGCTCCACCATAAATAAACTGAAAACACAAAATTACCGGTAACAAATTGCTGTATATAACCAGAAAATTCCATTTCAGTGCTTCGCACAGGGTTTACAACCCGGCATTGAGCGATGAAGAGAATCTTAAGAAATACGGAAAGTGCTCCAATCCAAACGGGCACGGCCATAATTATGAAATGGATATCACCGTAGCAGGTGAAGTGGATCCTGAAATTGGCTATGTAATGGATCTTACCGAACTGAAACTGCTGGTCGAAAAAGAGGTTATCAATAAGGTTGATCACAAGAACCTGAATATGGATGTCGATTTCATGAAGGGCGTGCTGCCTTCCACTGAAAATATCGCGGTGGCTATATGGGAGCAGCTTGAAAACAAAATCAACGCGCCCGGCAGAAGATTGTTTTCCGTCAAGGTCAGAGAGACCATTAATAATTCTGTGGAGTATAAAGGAAAAAACTCATAATAAAATGTCAGATAAAAAGAAAAATAACGGAATAACTCAGGATGAAGATAATAATATCATCAGGGTTGATTACAATGAAGATTCACTCAAAAAAATTGAGCAAAGTGTGGTTAATATACTTTCTGAAATTGGTGAGGATCCAAACCGTGAGGGCCTTTTAAGAACACCGAACCGTGTTGCGAAGGCTTACAAGTTCATGACCAAAGGCTACAGCGAAGATATTGAAAAGCTGCTGAACAACGCTGTGTTCAATGAACACTATGACGAAATGGTTATTGTTAAGGATATCGATTTTTACAGCCTGTGCGAGCATCACTTACTGCCGTTTTTCGGCAAATGCCATATTGCGTATATTCCAAATGGCAAAATAGTCGGGTTGAGCAAGCTGCCCAGAATGGTTGAAATGTTCAGCCGCCGCCTGCAGGTACAGGAACGTATGACCCGCGAAATTGGCGATATGATAAACAAGGTACTTGAACCCAAAGGCGTAGCCGTTGTAACCGAAGCAAAACATCTCTGCATGATGATGCGCGGCGTTGAAAAGCAGAATTCCGTGGCAACAGCCTCGGCAATGCTGGGCAAATTCAAATCTGATGAAAAAACCAGAACCGAATTCCTGAAACTAATAGGTAAGTAAGCCTTTCGTGGAGTTCACTGACTGCGCCTGACTGCATCCGCAGTTCAGTGCATGCATCAACACAGTTGATGCACTCCAACGAGAAGCAAAAGAAATTCAATTACATAAATAGTAATACTTGCTAACCGCAAACCAAATAAAACAATTCGCTTCACTTAAGCAGAAAAAATACCGCGAAGAGTACGGTAAATACCTCATCGAAGGATTCCATTTAATTGAAGAATGCCTCAACTCACCGCATGAACTTGAGTACATCATTCTGCGTGAAGGGGTTGACCTGCAGGGTCATACTGCGATTTTAGAAAAGCTTGCAGCCAACAAAACAATAGTTGAACCGCTGCCCGAAAGATCATTTAACAAACTCACTGATACCGAAAGCTCACAGGGAATAGTTGGTGTAGTAGCACACCCAAAAATAAAGGCAGGCAGCGGGCACGGCGATATTATTATCGCGCTTGATAGGGTCAGTGACCCGGGCAATCTTGGCGCAATTATCCGTACAGCTTATTGGTTCGGCGTAAAGAATATTATCCTAAGCAAAGAGTGTGCTGATCCGTACAATCCAAAAGTTATACGTTCAACCCAAGGGGGAATTTTCCATTTAAACATAACCGAAGATTCGGATCTAATAAGTGAACTGAAAAAATATCGATCCGGCGGCTATTCAGTTTATTTGTTCACGCTCGATGCTGAAAAGTCGTTATCGCAAATAAGTAAATCAGGGGAATCAGGAAAATCCGTGTTAGTGTTCGGCAGCGAAGCCCACGGAATTTCAATTGAAATAATTGAACAGGGTTTCGAAAAACTGAAAATTGAAGGATATTCAGCAAGCGAATCACTTAACGTTGCAGTATCTGCGGGAATTGCAATGTATGAATTTATGAAATAAACATTTTTCCTTTTACCCTTTAGCCCGTTGTTGGTGTTTTTCACTAACTACAGGATTTAAATACAAATTAAACATCTTTACGATAAACAAGTTAGCTCTTTACCGTTAGTTTAATCTTGCTAATTTCCAAAAAATTAGATAATTTGTGATAGTTTATTAATACATTCAAGAAAAGCTATTCTATCACTAATTGAAAATATTAGCTTTTTCAAACTACTGCCAAAACAATTTGGCATAGTGTATTATTTTATTATTACTGTAACGCTTTTATTGTTAGCCCCTTGCGCAGCATACTCCCAGAAAATTCAGGTTGATGAGGGCGAATCCCCGCAATATTATTCAAACATTGTAAAGCTTTATGCGCCAAGCGAAGATGCGTTCATCGCGTTGCAGTATCTCGCTGCGCCTCACCTCTATAAACATGACTGGGTGAAGGCGGTAAAAGTGTATGAAGATCATAAAGCAAAATTCCTTGGTCTTTCAGACCGTATCGATAAAATTATTTCCATCATTAACGATACCGCACAAAACATAAAACTCTACAACATGGGCGGTAACATTAACTCGCTTGGGCGTGAATACAGTCCCGTTATCTCGCCTGACGGCAAAAGAATATATTTTACCGGCCGCGATAGAGAAGATAACATTGGCGGTGAAGATATTTTCATTTCGCAGTATGTAAATAACAGGTGGGTAATTGCAAAGCCGCTCATTGGCAGCATTAACACTGAAAGCAATGAATACATAAACAGCATTTCAGCCGATGGAAATACGCTTGTATTGTTTGGCAACTATCTCAACGCCCTTGGGCGTGGAGATAATTTCTACTCCGTTAAAACTAAATCAGGCTACTCCGAAGTACAGCAATATCCCGAGCCTATCAATTCCAAATGGTGGGATGCTGACGCATACCTTACCGCAGACGGTAAGGCTATATTATTCAGCAGCGAGAGACCCGGAGGGGTAGGTGATTATAAACCCAAAGGCGACTATTACCACGGTATGTATTGGGGTAACACTGATCTTTATGTAGTGTTAAAAGAGCCTGACGGCTCGTGGAGCAAAACCGCAATTAACCTGGGTGATTTTATCAACACTCCCTATACTGAACGTACCCCGTTCCTCCATCCCGATGGCAAAACTCTTTACTTCTCCAGCGATGGCCATCCCGGGCTTGGCAAGAGCGATGTGTTTAAATCTGTAAGGCTAAACGATTCATCATGGACTCACTGGAGCGAACCGGTGAATCTTGGCAAAGAAATTAACACACCCAACGAAGACTGGGGATTCAAAATTTCCACTGACGGAAAACGCGCGTATTTTTCTACTGTTAACGATATGGGCTTTGGTGAAGAAGATATCTATTTTGTTGAACTTCCCGAAGAAGTGCAGCCCGTCAGCGATGTTGTTACCATTAACGGCAAAGTGCTTGATGAGAACGGAAATCCCGTGGAAGCCACGATCAAATGGGAAGATGTTGAACTGAAAAAGGAAGTTGGCATAGCAAAAACTGACCCCGTAACAGGCGAGTATTTTATCGCCCTTCCTACCGGAAGGTATTACGCTTACTATGCTGATGTAAAAGGATTTTATTCAATTGTTAATTACCTCGATTTAACAGCCGCGCAGGCCTTTGAACAGATAAATACAAATATGAGCGTAATCTCTGTTGAAGAACTTCAGAATTCAGGCAAAGCGATCAAAATAGAGAACATTTTCTTTGATTCTGGTAAATTTGAACTGAAAGATGAATCACACGAAGCACTAAATCTGTTATACAGGTTCATGCATGCAAACCCGGAAGTATTGGTTGAGATCAATGCCCACACTGATGATATTGGCAGCGATCATTTTAACAAGGAACTATCAGATAAACGAGCCGCCTCTGTGGTTACTTACCTGGTAAGTATTGGTATAAATCCGGCTAATATAATATCACAGGGCTTTGGTGAATCGCAGCCCGTTGCGCCAAATGATACCGAAGAGGGCAGAGCCCTCAACCGCAGAGTTGAATTCCGCCTCCGGAAATAAAAGCTATTGAAATAATCTCTATACTCCGGTTGTTTAAAAAGTAATGTTTGATTTTAGATTTGTTCTTTGCTGAAAAAAATGTTGAAATTATTCCTTTACTCAATTTGTTTTAAAATAGAGATTTTGTTTAACCCCGGCATTTATGCCGGGGTAATCTATGATTAAAATAACAGGGCTTTAGCCCTGAAAATTAATGATCAGTTTTAACAAAAAAGTGTCACGGCTAAAGCCGGCAAGTATGTTTCGCTCACACTACGGGTTAAAACCCGTAGTTAACAGATTTATTTTTTTATGATTTTATGAGACTTCTGAAATTTATCATTCTGTGCTTTCTCCTTGCTGCACTTCCAATCTATGCCCAGCGCGATCTCGAAACCATAACATCCCCCGATGAACTCAGGCAGTACGTTCTCTACACCGCGCCTTCTGAAGACGCGTTCGTTGCCGTGCAGCGGCTTGCCGCGCCGTTTATCGAAGCCAAGGATTACAACGGCGCTATGAAAGTGTACCTTGAGTACCGTGACCTCTTCATAGAGAAATTCGACCGGACAGATAAAATAATTTCTCTGCTTGGTGCTATGGAGCAGGGTTTGACCGTAACCAACATTGAAACAGTTAACACCAAAAAGAGTGAGTACTTTCCCGTGCTTACCATTGATGGATTAATAATGTATTTCACTTTTGCCGAAGGTAAAAAGGGCGGCGAGGATATTTACTTCTCGCAGTTAATCGGTGATACATGGATTAAGCCTGAAAATCTCGGTTCGCCATTCAGCACAAATGAAAATGATGCGATAAACAGTGTCTCTGCTGATGGTAACACGATGGTGCTGTTTGGTTCTTATAAAGGATTCATCGGCGGCGGCGATAATTTCTACATTGAAAAAACTTCCACCGGGTGGTCACAAATTAAGCCATTCCCTAAACCCATAAATTCGCAGTATTGGGAGTGTGACGGATTCCTAACCGCCGATGGCAAAGCGTTCATTTTCACCAGCGATAGACCCGGAGGAGTTGGGGAGTTTGTAAAGGGCGGCCAATTTTACCACGGTGAATATGAAGGCAATACTGATATTTGGGTATCGGTAAAAAGTGACTCAGGTTTGGGCAAGCCCGTAAATCTCGGGTCAATTGTTAATACACCGTTTGCGGAGCGGTCGCCGTTCCTTCATCCCGATGGTAAGACCCTGTATTTTTCCAGCGACGGTCATTACGGTCTTGGCAGCCTGGATGTATTTAAAGCCGTTAGGTTAAGTGATACTTCGTGGTTGGAGTGGAGCGAACCCGTAAATCTTGGCAAAGAAATTAACACCCCCGGCTACGATGTAGCCTATAAAATATCCACCGATGGTAAGTTCGCCTATTTTTCCAGCGACCGCCAAGGCGGCAAAGGCGGTTACGATATTTACCGCGTCACCCTGCCTAAGGAAGCTATGCCTGAAAAGAATGTGCTCACTATCAAAGGCAAGGTCACCGATGAAAACTCAAAACCGCTTGATGCGAAACTGCTATGGTTCAATTTGAATGAGAACTCAAATGCGGGTTCACTTACCAGTGATCCCGAAACAGGGAATTATATAATCACACTGCCCAATGGTTCCAACTACAGCTATTTCGCTGAGCGAAGCGGTTATTATTCGCTTAGCAGCAATATCGATCTTACCGCGCAAAACGAATTCAGTGAATTGACTGTTGATATTGTATTGCAGTCTTTAAAATCCCTTCAGAATGCTGCAATCGTACTGAATAATATTTATTTCGATTTTGATAGATCAGACTTGCAGCAGGGCTCCTTTGTTGAGCTTGATAGAGTAGTCAAATTCCTGAACGATAACCCGGGTGTTAACATAGAAATTTCTGCGCATACCGATAGCAAAGGCAGCGAAGATTATAATCTGGCTCTTTCGCAAAAGCGGGCTGAAAGTGTGGTGGCATATTTGGCGGCAGCGGGGATAGATCCCGCAAGGCTCGTAGCCAAAGGCTACGGTGAAAGTGTACCCGTAGCTGATAACTCCACCGATGAAGGCTCCGCCAAAAACCGCAGAGTCGAAATGAAGGTGCTGAATTGATTCTAATGGTCAATCCCTGCCTGCTTCAGGCATGCGCGTTCCGTTCCCGTATGGTACGCAGAACTGACGGAATTGTGGTTCGCGATTAAATTATCTTCACAGTTCTCTGAAACTAGCACAATACAGATTTTAAGCCAAATACTATCGAATTCAAAAATAAAATAATACTTTCCCTGTTGTATCTTGTGATTGTAGCGGCAATCGGCACTTTCCTGCGTATGAAATTTGTGTACCCGGTAGAACTGTTTAACTTTGAAAATACACTGCACTCGCATTCACACTTCGCTATACTTGGTTGGCTGTATAACGCGCTGTATATAGCGATTGTTTACATCTACGTAAAAGATACCGCTAAACAGAAAAAGTATAACATACTATTCTGGATAACACAGGTTTCAATTGTAGGAATGCTTTTTACCTTTGCTTGGCAGGGCTATGCGGCTTATTCAATAACTTTTTCTACAATGCACATTTTCTGTTCCTATGCGTTTATTTTCTTTGTTCTAAAGGATATTGCAGTAGCAAAACATGAAACCCTTTCCCTGAGGTTCATCTATGGTGCTTTATTTTTCCTGTTCCTTTCCTCATTGGGTCCGTGGGGATTGGTTGTCGTAATGCTGCAGGGTTCCTCCGGCACTGATCTCTACAAACAGGTGATCTATTTTTACCTGCACTTTCAGTATAACGGGTGGTTTATTTTTGCCCTGATTGGTTTATGGCTTAAGTATTTCGAATCCAAAGGTGCTAAGTTCAATGAGAAATCCGCTTCGGCAGCCTTCAATATACTGTTCTATTCCAATGTTGCAGCCTATACTCTCTCGCTATTGGGATTCAAACTTCCTGCTTTTATTTACTGGCTGGCAATAGTAAGTGCGTTTGCGCAGCTTGTTGGACTCCGTTACCTCTATAAACTTCTATTCGCAAATGAAGTTAAAGTTTTTCATGATAAAAAAAATATTGTTCACCAATTGTTCAGGTTCAGTTTTCTTGCGCTTTTTGTAAAATACCTGATGCAGCTTATTTCCGCCCTGCCGGGTATCGGCGATGCCGCTTTTCTGAGCAGGGAAGTGACTATCGGGTTCATTCATCTGGTAATGATTGGAGTGATCTCTGCGGGTATGCTTGGCTGGTTTGCGGGGTTTGATCTCATCAATTCAGCCAATAAGTGGTTTAAATATGGTATTTATCTGTTTCTTGCTTCATTTGTTTTGAGCGAAGTATTATTGTTCTACCCGGCCATTGTGATCTGGTTCAAAATTTCCGGAATTTCAAATTACGCTGTGTATATGTTTGTGTTATCATGTGGAATGCTTGCCGGTACGATTGTTGTATTTATCGGTTGCTTGTCATACCCGCGAAGGCGGGTATCTGGAAATTGATTTAAGCAGAAAATGGATCTTTGAAATACGCGAATTTTATATAAAGTGACGCCTGCATGCTGCAGGCAGGTGTATGATAAGTTTAATCAATTATCTGCTTCAGATGATAATCCATATGTACAACATAATCTTCGATCAGCCACAAGAGTGACTTATCCGCAGTATCTTCACGGAATGCGGCATTGGCAGGTTCAATTTTAACCGAAAGTTTGCTTTCAGGCATGTTGGAAATTATCCGAACTATCTGCTTATTCAATGTGACCCAATAATTCAGAAGTTCCACTGTATCCATTTCATTGTAATGGTTCACGCTCACCCATTCATCCTGTGCGTAAGATACTACAGCAAACGGCTCCGCCTCAAATTGCGCGCGAACAAATCTGCTTAAGTTATTTACGGCGGAATCACACAAATGACCCAGAATTTCTTTCTTTGACCATTTCTGAGGAGAGATCTTATATTCAAGATCCTCAGTTTGTAGATTTTTTATCCTGTCCGGCGCAGCAGCTGTTAATGAATTGATCTTATTTACGGAATTGAACAATACATTCATTTTGTTTTTTGTTTGTTTGTTGAGTCACTTACGCTCTCACCCAGGAAGTATGGAACGCAGTTAGGATGTTTTGCTTTTATGTAATCAATGAATTGCAGCGTGTACTCTTCGCTGCCGCTGAATTTGTTCTCCAACTGGTCAACTTTTTCAAGGCACGGTGCAAGTTCAAGTACTTTTACCTCAAATGAATCTGCGTAAACTTCTCTTGTAAGGGAATCCTTTGAGCTTATCATTTTATCAAGGTAAGGCTTCAACGGCTCTATGCAATTACATATCGATTTTATTGCCTTTCTGTCATCACTTTTTATCAGGTCATACTTATCTTCACTGCCTGAACAGCCCCAAACATAAGCAAGTATCAGAATGAATAATATTACACTTTTACGCACATTACCTCCATTGGTTTTTCAAACCCTTTTATTGAAATTTCACCAAGCGACTCAACCGCCTGGCCATTTGTACTAATGCTTTCAAGAAATTCTCTTGTAACTAAAAATTGCGTGCGATATTCTTTATTCAGCTGCTCTAGCCTTGCGGCTGTGATTACAGTCGTGCCTGCTATGGAATACTGCTTCCTGATTTCGTTGCCAATGTTGCCCGTTATTACTTCGCCTGAATGAATGCCGATACCTACCCTTGTTATTGGGATCACTCCAACTTCTGCCAGCACTTTGATCTTGTGAATTATCTCAAGTCCCGCGTTAAACGCATTTTGCGAGTGATCGTTTGTCGCAATCGGGATCCCAAAGCTTGCCATAAAACCATCACCTAAAAACTGGTTCACCAAACCCTTATGCTTTGAAATGATTTCTATAAGCGGGTCAAATATATTGTTCTGGAACTGAATTATCTCCGCGGGGTCTTTGGTTTCAGCGTAAGAACTGAAATTCCGTATATCTAAAAACATTATCGTGGCACTCACTCTTTTTATATCCAGGTCGTCTTTCCGCAGTATCAGCTCATCTACAATTTCACGGGATACCTGCTGCCCGAATAGGCTGATGATCTTCTGCTTTTCCATCAGCTGGCTGAATGAATTCTGTACACGATTATTTATTTCTGATGCTATCATTCCTGCTGCCGCGCCCGTGAACAGCATCATTACAGCCCTTACATAATAAGAGGCAATTGGCATGTGTGAGCCTGGATCCTGCGAAGGAATTATGTAGTTGTATATGTAATATGTTAAAGCTGAATATTGCAAAGCCGCAAAAACACCAAGGAAAAAACTTATCCTGAAATTAAGCTGAAGTGAGGAAATCGCTATTAGAAGGAAGTATGTCAGAAAATAGGGAGCATCAAGATAAACTGCCCGTTCTTCAATTACAGTAAGCATGAACATCAGTATTCCGGGAAAAACTATTTCAATTAAGGTATGCGCCAGCTTCAGATGTTCGTTTATTGATATACGGTTCCTGATGTATCTTCTTAGCAGCGCCAGAAAGATAAGCTCATAGCAAAGGAAGAAAAACACCCATAGAATAATTGCGTAACCGGAAGATTTGTATTTGAAAAATCGCTGGAGATCAAGGAAGTCCATGTAGTTGTTTGCAATGCTTATTATCATACCAAATCCGAGCAGGTAGCATATTATCTTTACACGCTTGTATTCACTCAGAGTTTTTTCAAACTCAAATTCCTTCTTAAAAGAATTATCCCTTATCAATGTAGAATTTATTTTTCTGAAACAGTAAGTAATCTGCGGTGATAGTTGATCTGTCCAACATGATATGCCAGGTGGAAAGCAAGCCTTATAAGGGCGTCATAAACTGTTTGCTCCTCACCATGTGAAGTTTCAGGAAACTCTCCTTTTAGCTGTTCGGGTGTAAGTGATTCAATTATTGGCAATACAATTGCCCCTGTGTTTTCAATTTCATCCAGTATCGCCTGTTTGGCTGTTCCTCTTTGTGTGAATTCATTGTCCCTGTCGCGAATATACCCGTCTTTGCCGATAACCGCTCCGATATTGTGCCTTAAGTTGCCGCAAATGTGCATAGCAAGGTTTGCGGGAGTGTTATTAATAGCGCCCCACAGTTTCCAAAGGTCGCTCTCATTCTCATATAAAGAAATTTCTTTTTTCAGGCTTTCAAGGTATTTACTGTATTGTGATGTGATATATTTCATTTGCTTTTTTAAATGATCTTTAACAGCCAAATAATGTAAACAACTGCAAGTACCAGCATTACTCCTGTCATAATTAATCTGAACTTGAAACCCGGACGCAGTTCCTGCTGCGCCTCATCTTTTAATTCCTGCGGCATTGTTGTGTGCGATATGTTTATTGAATTATTCTTTATTGAACCATTCTGTGATGCTGAATTCTGCGATAGATTTGGCGCCATTACATTGAAACCGGAGTTTTCAAGTTTGCTCAGCCCGTTTTTTACCATCTCTTTGACCCCGGACGGCATCTGGTCTATGCTGCTGTATTGCTTCCCGTTATAAAAGAATGAACTGAAATTCGCGGTAATCGGTTTTTGGCTGCCGGTAGCGTTTGCATTCAGCAGCCCTTCAACAAAATCCGGGATGCCGTTGTTGTTCTCATCCTTAAACATTACCTTGTACTCATCCGGTATTTCGTTGAGGCTGTTATATTCTTTACCGTTAAAATTTATCTTACTCATGTTATCAATTATATCTCTTTGCTTAACCCGCTTTTTTAATATTGTTTTTCCATTCTTCATTGTTTTCTGCAATACCAACAACCTGCATCCATTTATGTTCGGGGAGCGTTTCTATCTTCATTCCCAGCCTTTTCAGGACTGCCATTGATGGATTATTATACTTATGCGTAATACCCACTATCCTTTGAAGTTTAAGCGTTTCAAATCCGTATTTTATCAGACCCGCTGCTGCTTCGTGGGCAAACCCGCGGCACTGGTAATGAGATGATACTGCGAAAAATATTCCAACCTCCGGATAATTCCTCTCACCCTCCACGGCATCCGCTATGTAGCGGTAATAAGGCACAAGTCCAAGCGGCGCAAGTACGGGTACGAATCCGCATGCGCCTATAATTTGAAGCGAATCCTTAAGCACAATAGCATGCTCGCCGTAAGGCGGATTAAGAAGCATCCTGTTCTGTTTGTAGCCCTGGATTGTCCACTCAAGCCACTCCTTACGCTGCGCTATGGATGAATCCTGCAGCTTGGAATCAATGAACTTCAGTTCAACATCAAGTATCCTGTAAATCTCTCCCAGGTCAGTCGGGCGGAATTCACGAATGATTAATCTTTCGGTTACTATTGGTTTCATACTTATTCTCTTATTGCTGCAAATTACTAAATTATTTGGTTAGTTTACATAGAAGGATATTTACAGAAGTTTGGAAATATCATTACTCTCATATGTTATAAGAAATATTGTTAACTTTGTTATGTATGTTAATATCCTTCAGTAAGAAATACCCGGCTGCTCTCACCGCGATTCCACTGGCATTGGGCATTGTGATAAGCCGCTTCTTAATGCCGGATCTCTCATCATTGCCTGAGTGGTCTTTCCTTCTGATATTGTTAACAATTGCGTGCTTTGTTATTGCTCTCTACAATAAAATACCCGGGCATGGTTACTCTAAGCATCTATATATACTCTTGTTAATACTATTCGGCTTATTTTCGTTTCAGTACAGATATTACAAAACTGACCCCGGTAATATTTCTGAACTTGTTAAAAATTCAAAAGCAGGCACTGTGCTCAAGGGCATAATTGCCGAGCAGCCGGAGGTGAAAGATGACAGGATACGGCTGCTGCTAAGGTTAAATTCTGTAAATGATTCTGCTGCTTCCGGATATATACTTGCCTCAGTTTACCGCAATAAATTCAAAGAAGATGTGCCCGTTTCACTCACATACGGTGATGTAGTTGAACTAAAAGGCAAAATTGAACCGCTGCCAATGCAGCGCAATCCGGGTGAGTTTGATTACGGGCTCTACCTGAAAATGCATGGAGTTGATGCCGTATTTTCCGCGTACGGATTTGAAAACATAACTCTCACCGGGCATGAAGAGCAAAATCCATGGTACACTTACGTCATTATTCCGGTTAAACAGTATTCAATTAAAACCATAAATGAAAATCTGAGCGGCCAGGAAGGAGAATATCTCAAAGGCCTTCTGCTTGGCGAGAGAAGTAATATATCCGGTGAAACAAAGGAAAACTTCATCTATGCCGGAGTTGCTCATATAATTGCTGTATCCGGACTGAATGTAGCCTACGTTGCATTGATCTTGTGGGCAATCCTCATCTTCATTCCTGTAAAACACTCATACAAAATATTCATCACAATTTTGTGCCTGCTGTTCTATATGGATCTCACCGGCAACACACCTTCAATTGTTCGCGCTGTTATTATGGCATCCATTTTTCTGCTTGCGCAGATCGCGCAGCGTAAACCCAACAGCTACAATATTATTTCAT
This sequence comes from Ignavibacteria bacterium UBA2360, assembly GCA_002344125.1. Classification (GTDB taxonomy): domain Bacteria; phylum Bacteroidota; class Ignavibacteria; order Tepidaquicellales; family OLB5; genus OLB5. The sequence continues at coordinate 588,788 of DDTQ01000012.1, forward strand.
TTGCTGCTCTCGTAATATTGGTTATTGATCCGAGGCAATTGTTTGACGCGGGATTTATACTCTCATTTTCAGCGCTGCTTTCTATCATTGCTGTCTATCCTGTATTGAACAATTGGGTAAACAGCATTAAGTGGTATAAAGAACTCAACCCGGAAAAATATTCGGTTAGATCTTTTAAGGCAGTTATTGCGTTGTTCCTTGGAACGTTTGCGGCGCAGCTTGGGACGTTGCCAATTACAGCTATAATGTTCAAGAAAGTTTCGGTGATATCGCTCCTTTCAAACCTGTTTGCCATACCGCTTTCAAATATTTCGCTCGCTGTCGGATTTGTAATGGTTATATTGTCAATCTTTTCTTCATGGCTCGGTTCTGTGTTCGGAGCTGTGAACCAAGTGCTGCTGTTTGTTCAGCTAACGCTTATTGAATACTGCGCGAATGTGGATTTTGCCTTCGTGCAAACGTATTTTGTTGATGGAATGATGCTTTTATTTTACTATATAGTTCTTGTGTTGATACTAACAATTAACCTTAAGAATTACAAAATACGTTTGGCAGCTTCGCTGCTGCTTGTCCTTAATTTTGCAGTGTGGAAAGATGTATCCGCATTAACTGATGAAGCTGAAATTACATTCCTTAATACCGGCGCCGCAAACTGCACTTATATCAAAATGCCCGGCGGAACGAACGTGATGGTGAACGCAGGCACATCTAATGAAAGGTTTAATTCCGCTCAAAGGACTATTTTACCATACATCCGCTCAGCCGGAAATGATAGAATCGACCTACTGATAATCAATTCAATGGATAAAAATGAATTCCGAAATCTGCTTTACCTTCTGCAAAATGCTGATGTTAAAAAGCTGATGATACCGGTCTATTACAAAAAAATTATCTCAGAAAACGCTTTCAAAGGGAATTTCAAAAATACTGAAGTTGAGTTTGTGAGCGGGTCTAAGATCGTAAACAGAAATGGGAATTTCAGGATATTCATTTATTACGATAGTCTCTGCCGCGGAAGTACCATGATGACCCAGTTTTTGTATGGAGAGCAGTCCTTTATCTTTACCGATGCAGTTAAACCCGAAGAGATAATATTCAACTCGGTTTATCTGAATATCCTTGATCTGAATTCACAGGTCATCCGTGTGCCCGGTTCAGGTTCATTTTTAACCACTCCTGCGGAATTTATAACAGTGGTTAATCCCGCTTACATCCTTATCGGTGAAACCGTTTCGGGCAGAAGACGGGTCAATTCCGAAATTTTTTCAGCTGCACTCAATGAAAACGGTTACAATATACTTGATGTAGGTAAATCAGGCGCCATTATCTTCAAAACAAACGGTGATTATACCAAAAGGGTAGTGTGGAAGTAGTATCCTTATCCCGCGTGTTTCACATCCCCGCGCAGGCGGGGATCTCAGTTTGCAAATGCCACAAAGAATCTCATTGTCCTCGCAGAGTTTGAAAAAACGAAATTTGCGGGTGCAGCGAAAGCAATCAAGAGTACTATTTCAAAATTCCATACAAAATGAAAGATCCCAATAGAAAAGTTATTGGAGAAAGTATGCGAAACCGGTTTGGGGTAAGAAATTCTGCGAATTTTAGTGAAAAACTCTGGTGAAGTTTCCGGGGGATTAAATATAAAATAAAGGAAGAGAAAAGCATGAACCAACCTGTAACACTGAAAATATTCGGGAATCTTGAAAGTTCCGCGGCTAATATCAAACCAAGTGATACTATCATTCGAAATGTTATCTCACCATAATTGATCAAATTAGTGCTTCCTGCTTTTCGAAGCAGCTCACGCGCCTTTGCAGGCTTAACAAGCATAATAACTCCGCAGAATACAATATAGACCCCAAATAATACAACTATCCACTTAGCTGCAATTGTAATTAACAATTTATGATTTATTTTCTGAACAAGATTAACAAATGTCCTTTGAGCAGACTAATGCGAAAAGTCTTATCCATGGCCTCATTCAACGCGCCTTCGCGCACGCCTGATTCAAGTGTTCCGTTTTTTAGCGAATACTTCAATCCACTGGTTGTAACTCCGGCCGCCTTCGGCAGGGGAATCAGTGAAACAACATTGCCTGGTTTACATTCAAACTCAGCACTCTTGCCAATAATTTCTCCCACAAAGCCGTTCTCATAGATCCTGATCTTGGCTTTCCTGTGAAACTTTTTCAATATACTCAGATTGTTTAGCGTATGGTCAAGCCGCTTGCCGCCAATACCAATTATATATATCTGTCTGAATTTTTTAGATAGGGCATAAATGATCGCTTTTTCAAGATCGTTCTTGTTCTGATTAATTACCTTGTTAACAATAACCTCTTTCTTTGAGAAATATTTAAGAGTTTCGGGTTTTGCGGAATCCAGGTCGCCTATAATAACATCGGGCCTCACACCCGCGGATTTCAGAAAATCAGAAGCCCCGTCACAGGCAATCATACTAATTGCCCTGCGGGGCTTGTTAATTTCCAATAGGTGTTTAAGGTCCTTTTTATAGATCTTGCCGTTTGATACAATGATACATGTTTTTAAATTGGAAGATCTCACTATTTCGCTATTTCATAATTCGCTTCTTAATCAGGCAGCATTACTGCAGCGGCAATTACGGTTGTCCATATTCCTGCTTTATCGCCTTCGGCTGATTGAGTGATATTGAATGTCTTATATATCTGACCGCTGGCTTTATAAACCTGCTCTCTTTCATCCCATGCCTGTGCCGGATCAAATTCTATGCCAAGTGTAGTTGCAAGCATCTGCGCTGCTATATCTTCAGCATAATCGCCGGAGATCTTTTCCGATTCACCAAATGGATGATGCTCAGAAATATACCCGTACTGCTGAGCGCTTGCACTCGGAAGCGCAACACCTATAGATGACGCTATCAGACGGTTAGCTTCATTGGTGGAATTCCTTGCCATTACGCAAAATGTGATCTGACCCGGTTCCAGAAGCTTTACGCCTTCTTCCTTTGAAAGCCTTTTGCAGCCTGCAGGGAAAATACTTGATACTGATACCAAATTGCATTTTTCAATGCCGGCCATACGCAAGGCAAGCTCAAATGACTGTAAATAATCTCTATGCCTTCCAACACCCTTGGTGAAAAAGATTTTAGTAGGTTTAAACAATTTCTGTTATTTCTCCAATTAGATAATTAAATTAAAATAGGTGAGTTATACAGCGCAAATATAATAAATAAAAACTAAATCCGTTATATAATAATTGTTAGGAATCCACACCCCTAAATCCACCCGACTGCCTATGCAGTTCTCCCGGAGGGAGAGGGGGAATTACCTGAAGCTATAGGTCTTTCTCCCCTCTCCTTACAGGAGAGGGGAAGGGGGTGAGGTCATAACTAAACTTTAACCCTCAAAAACTTCCTCTTGCCTACCTTCAGCACAAAATCCTTTTCTGCCTTTACAACATACTTCTCATCTGTGATCTTTTCACCCTCTATAGTCACACCGCCCTGCTTTATGAGCCTTATTGCTTCAGACGAAGTCGCCGCCATATTATTTTCTTTAATAATAGTAACAAGCTTCACTTCTTTCGCTTCAAGCTTGAACTCGGGAATGTCATCGGGAATTTCCTTCTTCACAAATATCGTCTCAAATTCATTTTGCGCGTATCTGGCGGATTCCTCATCATAATATTTCTTAACCAGCTCATAACCCAAACGAACCTTCAGGTTCCTGGGATTCGTTGAGGGATCATCAAGCTCTTTCTTAACTTCAGCAAGTTCAGCGTCATCAAGCATTGTGCCCAATGTGTAATATTTGTATATCAGCTTATCGGGTATGGACATTGACTTGCCGAAAATATCCTTCGGTGAATCAGTAAAACATATCGCATTGTTAAGCGATTTGCTCATCTTTTCAACGCCATCGGTGCCTTCAAGCAGTTCACATGTTACAATGCATTGTGATTCCTGCCCATACGCTTCCTGGATAGCTCTGCCGACAAGTAAATTGAACTTCTGGTCAGTGCCGCCAAGCTCAACATCACTTTGAACCGCAACAGAATCATATGCCTGGCTTAATGGATACAATAGCTCATGCAGGCTTATTGGAGTCTTACTTGCCATACGTTTTGTAAAATCATCGCGCTCCAGTATCTGCATCACTGTGTATTTACTTGAAAGCTTTATCACATCGCTGAAAGTCATCTTATCCAGCCATTCGGAATTATACCTTATCTCAAGATCTTTTTCAAGCAGTATCCTTGAAGCCTGCTCAAAATATGTTTTACCGTTGATTCTGGTTTCTTCAAGTGTCAACGCAGGGCGTGTTTTGCTTTTTCCCGAAGGGTCGCCAATCATTGCGGTGAAATCACCGATTATCAGCACAGCCTTATGCCCCAGGTCTTGGAAATCACGCAGCTTCTGCAGCACAACCCCGTGGCCAATATGCAGGTCGGGCCTGGATGGGTCGCACCCAAGCTTAATCCGTAATGGTTTGTTTTCCTTTATGGATTTCTCAATTTTCTTAACTAGCTCATCTTCGGGAATAATTTCAACTGTATTCCGTTTAATATGATCTATCTGTTCTTTTACCGGTGGAAATGACATAATTTTCTATTCCCGCGTAGGCGGGAATCTCTATTATTAATTTATTAATTGATTCCTAAACTATATATTTTGCGAGCGAAGCGCTTGCCCGCCTATGGCGTGGAAGCAATCTCATTGATTGAAACTGAACTTCCCGATAAAATTGCAACACCTGATTTATTGAAGTTCGCTACGCTCTTCGCAAATGATTTATATTTTTACTCTCTTCAACTGCCTTTGTACGTCAGCCTTCTTAATCGCTGTACTATTCCCGCGTAAGCGGGAAGCTCAATCCTCAATTTAATTAGAGCTTGACACGTTTTAATTGTCGCTGTACATCAGCCTTCTTAATGGACTCACGCTTATCATACTGCTTCTTTCCTTTTGCAAGGCCAAGCTCAACTTTAACAAACGGACCCGAAAAATAAAGCTTAAGCGGTATTAAGGTCAGACTTCTATCCTTCAGCTTGTTTTCTAGCTTTCTGATCTCGCTTTTTTTCATCAGCAGCTTGCGGCTGCTTGTTGGTTCGTGATTTGTAAACGTGCCAAGCTTGTAGATCGCAATATTGGCATTATTGAGCCATACTTCATTTTTCTTTACGCGGGCGTAGGAATCAACAAGGCTTGCCTTGTGGTCACGCAGTGACTTCACCTCAGTCCCGCTAAGCACAATACCTGTTTCATACTTATCAAGTATCAAATAGTCATGATAAGCCCTCTTGTTCAGCGCAATTACCACCTCTTTGCGTGGTTTTGATGCAGGCATATTGCCCGCTCCGCCTGTTGGCTTCTGTTTGACTGTTTTTTCGCTGTTGTTCATTGTAAATTGCAAAAATATTCAAAAAAGTAAGCAAAAACTATACTATAAACTATAAGTAGGTCGAAACGCTGTTTCGACTGCCGGATCAGCGATCCGGCAAAACAGGAATTTATGACAACCAAAACATTCACAGTTAACCCGTTTTCTATGAACTGCTACATCTATTGGGATGAGAAAACTAAAGAGGGCGTAATTATCGATCCCGGTGCTTATGAGGATTTCGAAAAAGAAGAGATATTAAATTATATTAAATCAAACGGAATTGATATTAAGCTCATATTACTCACGCATGGACACATAGATCACATCATGGGCAACAAATGGGCTATTGAGACCTTTGGAGTTCCTGTGCTGATGCACAAAGATGACCTGCCGCTAATTGATAGGGCAATGGATCAGGCTGCAATGTTCGGTGTGCAATTCCCAAAGCCGCCTGCGCCTGATAAATTTATTGATGAAAACGATGTTATTGAAGTTTCAGGGAATAAATTTAAAATTATCCACACTCCGGGTCACTCACCCGGCAGCGTGTGCTTTGTAGATGAAAAGGAAAAAATGATCTTTGGCGGTGATACTGTTTTCCGCGGCTCAATAGGCCGCACGGATCTGTGGATGGGCGATATTGACGTTCTGCTTAGCTCAATACATAATAAGATCTTTAAATATGCTGATGATTTTGTCATATATCCCGGACACATGGAAGAAACTACAATTGGGGAAGAGAAGAACACTAATCCTTTTTTACAGTAACCACTTTGCGAGCGCAGCGAAGCAATCTCATCAATAGAAAAGCATACACCGGATGAGACTGCTTCGCCTGACTTATTGAAGTTCGCTTTGCTCCTCGCAGAGTTTAGATAACAAAATTTTGCGAGCGCAAGCGCTTGTCTGCCGCAGGCATGAAAGCAATCTCTTCAACGAAAAAAATAAGTAATAAATTTACAAATTATGAACCAGGAAATATTTGCTGTTTATATTTTGACTAATAAATACAATAGAGTACTATATACCGGATTCACCATTAACCTCTACCAAAGAGTATTGGACCATAAAAACAAAACTGTTAAATCATTTTCATCCAGATATAATGTTTATAAATTGGTGTATTATGAATTTTACGCAAATGGGGATGATGCCAGGGAGAGAGAAAGGCAATTAAAAGGAGGCTCAAGACAGAAGAAAATTGATTTGATAAACAAACTTAATCCAAATTGGGATGATTTATTTGATGCACTAAGCTATTGAACTTATAGCTCAACTTTTAAAAATAAATTTTGCGAGCGTAGCGCTTGCCCGCCTATGGCATGGAAGCAATCTCATAAATTGAACAAAATTATAAGTATGAGACTGCTTCACCTGACTTATTGAAGTTCGCTTTGCTCCTCGCAGAGCTCAAATTGCCGGATTTTGCGAGTGCAGTGAAGTAATTCGTTCCCGTCTGTTCATTAGACCTGGCGGACAAACTACTTCACTTCACAATTGCAGGTATTAAATATTTCTCCATTAACTTATCAACCTGGGCGTGGCCGTACGGTCTATTGTAAGCTGTTGATGTAATCACAATAACCAGCGGCAGATCCTTAAAAATGAATATCTTATTCCCGCCATTGCCGCTTGCGTAGTAAACTTCGTAAGAATTGCCATTTACATTAAACTTCTTATTCCAGAATAAGTACCCATAGTATTCGTTTTCACTGCCGGGAATCTGCAAATGTTTACTCAAAGATCTCCTTACCCAATCTTCAGGCAGTATCTGCCTGCCGTTAAACATTCCTTTATCTTTATACATCCAGCCGAACTTTGCCAGATCAATTAGCCGCAGGCGGAGCCCGCCCGCAGTGTTAACAACACCCTGGGGAGTGTATTCCCAACGGTATCTATCAATACCAAGCGGCTCAAATAATTTTTGTGAGGAATATTTTTCAAGTCCTCCGGGAACCGACCTGTTTAGAATATCCCCCAATAAAACCACACCAGCCGTAAAGTAATCCCAGCTTTCGCCGGTAAATTTATTACTATCCATCGGCAAATCGAGCGCGAATCTAACCCAATCACTTGTTGGATACATATTTTCTTCATTGCCGGGTGAGTTCATATCAAGATCAGAGCCGGCAAATCCGGAGCTCATTGTTAACAGGCTCTTCAGTGTAACTTTTCCTTTTGAAAGTGTGTAGTTATTGAACTTTTCCAGGTCATAGAAATCTGCAAGCGTTTGGGAGTCCCCTCTAAGATAACCATCCTCTATTGCCATACCTGTAAGCGTTGAAGCAAACGATTTCCCGACTGAACGGGTATCATGCAGTGAATCCCTTGTGTAACCATTGAAATATTCTTCAAGCAAAAGCTTGCCATCTGCAATGACTGCAAGGCCTGTAATTTCTTTAAATTGGTTTTGCAGGATCTTTGTATTGAGCTCAGCTATAAGCACTGAATCTATTTCACCGGTGGCAGTTTCTAATCCGCTGCCGGGGTGGATTGGCTGCAACATGCTAATGACTGCCGAGATATCAGGGTACTTCACTTTCACAGTTAGCTCCCCGGCGGCGATAAGATCGCCGTAAATGGTATTTTCAGTTCTAACATACGGAATAATTTCAATCCGCATGGTGTGAACACCTTCTGTTAAGGCGTCTTCGCCGCCTCTGAACATAAATCTTTGCCACAGATACCTGCCCCATGAGTCTTCTCCGGTTGAACTGATAAAAGGAACCCGGAAGACTGTGTTGGTCCTTTTGCTATCAGCTGATCCTGCTCCCGGATTGAGATCCTCCGAATAGATCAATTTACCATCCACATAAAATTTAAAGCTGTAATTGCCTGCGGCATTAAGCTCATCTGCTGAAAGCTGTGGAGCCAATTTATGGAGTTCGTTAGTTAGCGAACTTCCCATAAATACGCGGATATTGAGATCCGCAGCATTCAGCAGATCAATTTCACTGATAAGATCATTCTCTGTGAAGTCTTCAATGGGTATGGGATTTTCCATAAAAGTGATTTTGCCCGTATTATTTCGGTGAAGCTCTGAAGTTATTCCGTAATCTTCTATAAACAGGCTGTCACCTTTTTGGTGAATACCTGAAAACGATTGAAAACATACAAGAAGCAGCAGTATTATAATGATGGATCTCATTCGTATTGTTAATATTTATTACCGGCAAAGATAACAATCTCTGCTTCTTAAAAATAGAATGAAATTAACATTGCTGGTAATGTAGTTTACGGATGGATGGTTTTTTTGAATTGCAGGGGTGATATCCTGTAAATTGATCTGAAGTTCCTTATAAAGTGGCTTTGATCAGAAAATCCGCATGCTGCGCTCACTTGAGTGAGCGAAAGATCTGTGTTTAAAATTAATTCAACTGCCTTGTTTACCCTGAGCTTTCTGATATACATACCCAAATTAGCGCCGAAGTATCTGGGAAACATTCTGGAAATATGTACAGGGTGAACCCCTGTTTCATTTGCCAGGTATTGCAGTGTAATTTCGGAGCCCGTATGATCATTCAGAATACTCTCAACCCTTTTCAGCCACAATGGTTTACCGGTAACTGAAACATCTTTGATCCGCATCATTTCCGCGAAGAACTGCAGCAGCAAGGATTCAATTGAAAGCTGTGAGTGTTCATCTTCGAAAACGGATTCAATATAGATGCTGTTAAATATATTTTTTAATTGAGCGCTGGCTATTGAACCTGTACCTTCTATACTCTCACTGTTTAACCCATGCTCCCGCAGCCAGCGGCTGCTGAATTCAACCTGGAAGCCGCGTGTATAGCCTTCGGGCTTGATGTTATAATGCGCTTCCTGGCAGTTATGAAACAACAATGTACCAGGTATGCAGTTTAATGTTTCTTTCCTGTTAATTTCAACCAATGAGCCGCTGAGCAGGTAAGTGAAGTAAGCGTTTTCATGGTAATGCCAGTCAACCCTGCTGTGAACATACTCGTTATCGGTAATTAAGATATCACCGTATTTAATGATTTTATTGGGTATTCCGTAGTATTTTCCTTTGTTTAAGTATTCCAATTTTTTCTGTGCGGATTAAACAGCAAGTATAATTTACGCTTTATTATAATTACTTTCAGTGATGTTTTTTTGCAGAGTCGTTTTCGTAAATCCAAATGCCCACCAAATAAACAATAACTGAATAGGCAGGCGCACTATCAATATCCACAGATCCGGATCATTTGCGTTTAAGTAATTAATGAACATCTGAATATTGGCAGGGAAGACAGCGACCAGCAAAGCAATTATTAGCCAGGCTCCCGCTTTTCGGGTCTTAATTGAAATTAAAAGCATCGCAAATAAAATTTCAAAAGCTCCGCTTATGTTCAGCAGCTCCAAATGATAGGGTAAATAAGGCGGCATAATTGGAAGGTAGAATTCCGGGTAAATAAAATGTGCCAAACCCGCAAATACATAGAATGCTATCATCACTATTAAAGATATACGCTTTGCTCTTTTCATAAGTGTATAATAACGATAAATTATTTATAAGCAAAGCCGGCATTCAGAGTTTGTCTGTAAAATTCTGTTAACCCCGGCTTTTTAAGCCGGGGTTATTGCGATTCCAAACTCTAATAGGACTTTAGCCCTGACTCAACTTTGATAAATTGATCTTTTGAGACAAAGTGATTTAGCCGGCTTAAAAAATTTTACTCCGAAAAACCAATTAATTCGCCTTCAGAAAGTCCACAACTGCATTACCCTGCATATCAATGAGTGTCAGAACATTCCCTTCGATCAAAAAACTGTAATAACCTTCATTCAGTATAGCGAACATATCCTTTTCAAGCGTCATATCGGCGCACATCATCATTGTTGCGCCCGTTTTGCCGAACCTTATTTTATTTCCTTTGGCTTCAAAGCTGCCAAAGAAATTATTGCAGCCGGCAATTCCGCCAAAACGTTCATCGGATACGGAAAAACTGATTTGGGGAGCTTTATCTTTCATGATCTTATACTCACTTATATCCTTCCCGTGAACTTTGTTTATAAGCCACTTGCCGTTAAGCTTTATATCTGCGAGATATTTACCGCAGCCTTTGAGTGTATCAACCTTATTGCTTTTACCCGCGCGTATTTTAACTGTCACCTTGTAAGGGAAAACTTCACCTGACATATTGTCTGTGCATTCTTCCTTTACTATATCAATTGTCATCTCATGCTTAGCGGTTTTACCGTGATATGTTACAATCGGCGCATCCATAACTATAGCTTCTGTGATATCGGTAAATATTACTGAACCCTCTTCACCCAGTCTGCTGTAAGTAATGGTTTTTTCCTCAATATCCAGATCAATGTTCCAGAATGGTTCGTTCCCCATACCAATGAAATCAATCCCTTTATCTCTTTTTGCAGCCCAGCGGTCATTAACTGGTATTTCTGTTACTTCCCGTGTAAGCTTTGTAAGTGTCCCGTTTGTAACATTGTTCCCCGAAGCGTCAAGCAGAGTAAGGCTCCCGTTGCTGTAGCGTAACCTTTGAGTCTTCCCGGAGCTTTCATTCAGCGTTACAATATCATCGCTGTATGTCCATTTCCCTTCGGTCATAAAGGGCATAACATCTTTATCGTGATAAACCATCTGGTCATTGTAAGTATTATCAGCGTTCAGCACCAGCCTGTAATCAATATATTCGCAGTCAGCGCAGGGCAGTTTAGCCTGCCATGTGCCCGTAATTTTGGTCAATTCATCTCCTGTTACCTGTGAAGTAATATTCACCGTAAAAAAGAGTGTCAATAAAGCGGTAAATATTTTTATTTGTTTCATTTTTATGTTCCTTTCAATTCTACATTCATTTGTAAAATTAAGTATTCAACTTATGAGGTATAATGTATGTTTCATAATTTACAAAATGTTACAAATAAGTAAAGCCGCCTCAAATTACCTTTTAGCCCTGCACAGGTAGATTGTTAGAGGTATTAACAGACTGCATAATATGGCTATTACTCCAGCCAAAATGGAAGTGTACAGATTTATCAGGCCAAGAGTATAAAACTTGTTGAAGGAATAGAGCCCGAATGAAACAAACAGTACAGCGCCCGTAACTAAACCGGGATTGTAATAACGCGTTTTATATGCAGGCGCGAAATGCATTACACCGTTTATGAATATTACCGCGATCGCGGCCGTAACCAGTACGGTGTTTTCACTGAAAAAAACAAGAACCAATATATTAATACCCCAGCCGAGCACAACATTAACCCATAATATGCCTTTATCGGTAAGTTTATTTCTGAAAAAACCAAATGGATTGTACAGGTTGTTGTTGAAGTAATCTTTAAATGTTCCCGGGTACACGTATTCTTCAAACTGGTGGATCATTAAAAACGCCAGGTTCAGAAGTATGTATTTATCAAGCAGCGCTATGTTCTGTTTCCGGTAAAAATATATGTAAGCTATTATAACTATCGCAAATAAGAGACCCGCCTTAGCCCAGTTCCTGTAAATTAAATTCATTACTTTTTATTCTTATTTGTTTTTTGTATTCAGGTCCTTTCCCCTGTAAAATCCGGTATCAATATCTTTCATCATTTTTGTCTGGAAAACTATTTGTCCCGTATGGTATGAAAAATGTTCAGTTACATGTACTACAATGGCAATTCCGCTTTTTTCGTATCCCTGCACGCTGTACGTTCTGAGTAATTGTTCTTCATCCAAAGAACTGATTATCCCCGCTGCTGAATCGGATACTTCTTTGATCTTCGCAAGAAGCTCAGCTTTTTTATAACCGCCGGCCGCGGAAAATTCCAAATCGCGGTCTCTGCTATCCGCTTTGCCGCCCAGTGCCGAAATAATATATTGTGTGATATTGCCGCAAAGGTGAAGAACCAGGTTGCCAATGCTGTTGGAAGAAAGATTTGGTTTATACCATATATCATCTTCGTTCAGTTCCGAAAAACATTTTTCAATTCTTGGGAAATTCTGCTTTATGTAACCTGCAGAGCTTTCGATAAACTCCCTGGTGATATTTTGCATACAGCAAAATTAATATTTAATGATATATAATAAAAGTGAATACGCTTACACGAAAATAAATAACTCTGCAGCGAATAAAAAAAACCCGCCGGATCGCTCTGACGGGTTTACGTTATACTGCATAATTTTTTCTAATGCTTGTGCATTTCCTTTTGACGCTTTGCGATCTCTTCGTCAGAAACATCTTCAACATGAGTAGCTATCCACCACTGGTTGCCTGAAGAGTCAGCAAGTCCGCATGACCTGTCGCCATAGAACTCATCGGTCGGCTCACGCAGCGAAACGCCGCCGGCATCAATGCCGCGTTTATATATCTCATCGCAATTATCCACGTATATGTACATCATAGAAGGCGTTGCCGGGTATCTCTCGCTTCCTTCGCTCATCATTATCGCGGAATCACGGATATGGATAGTCGCATGCATTATCACCCCTTTATCATCCCGGGATATATGTGATTCCTTTGCGTCAAATACCTTTTTACAGAAATCAATTACTTTGTCCGTATCCTTGCAAACAAGGAACGGGATAACATTGTTAAATCCTTCGGGTATTGGTTTTACGCTCATATAAATTATATTTATTCAGCAGTTGGTGTAAATGTACCTGCTATTTTTTTAATTTCCGCTTCGCGGTCAGAATTATAATCCTTAACTTCGGTTATGAATCTCAGCATATAAACATAATTATACGGGGCATCGGGTAGTTTTGTCCTGTAATAATAAATAGCTTCGTCAAACTTGTTATCTTTATATAAAGCGTTTTTCATATCGTACTTCTCAAAATCCTGCTCACTGTAGTCACCGCTTTTTGGGGGAATGTTAAGCGAAATATCTTTTTCAAGATTGTAAATAAAATCATCAATATTCTTAATGCTGTTCAGCTTGAACGCAAGAACCATTATAGTCATTTTTTTATCGGGACTCTCAAACGAATATGAAATTGCATCCTTATCCGTTGTCTCTTTCATATCTTTCATTTCCCATCCGCCGGGCATTTTAAAAGTGAACTTGTAAGTGAAATCATTCACAACCTTATCGGCGCCCTGTGAAAATGACGCCCCCGCAAAAACAAAAAATATTAATAAAAGCAGTAGTGATCTGTTAAACATTTTTATTCAAAAAGTTAGTTTAAGAAAATACAATTAACGTGAGGGCAGCTTCTGTTTCATAGCCTGGTATTCATCGGTATAAAGTCCCTTGGTCGGGTCAGGCTTCGGATTCATCTTGCCCAATTCCTTGTTGACAAAACTTATCCTGTCGTTTGGCAGGGGATGAGTAGAAAGAAGCCTGTCGAGATCTCCCGGGGTAGTTCCTTTTTTGCGCTGCTCTTCTTTTATTTTATCAAAGAAGAACGTAATTCCGCCGGGGTACCATTTGGTTGATGTTAAATATTGTATCGAATAATAATCCGCTTCCGTTTCATCATCACGTGAGTTCTTTAAGAACGCTAGACCCACAAACAAATTCGCCGCGATTTCAGCAAGCATACTCGGATTGCCGCCAAGTATAAAGCCCAGCAGCATGCTCACTCCATAATACGCCGTAAGCCTTTGTGTTACATGCCTGCGCTCCGCATGCGCTATTTCGTGCCCAACTACACCCGCTAAACCTGATTCGTTATCAAGAAATTTCATCAGGCCCGTATAAATGTAAACATACCCGCCGGGAGTGCAAAATGCGTTTATGATAGTATCATCTATTACCTGAAACTGATAGGGATAAATGCTCCTTTTTTTGATCTTGGGTGAATTCAGGATCTCCTTACCCATTGATGTAACGTAATCTTTGATATCCTGGTGACCCTGCAGCATCGGGAATTCCTTAGGGTTGGCTTTTATCTCCTTATCAAATTGCTCGCCAAGCTCAACATCGTCCTTATCTGAAAAAATGTTTGACTGCTCGCAGCTCTGGAATATTGCCGAAGCAATAAGCAGCGAAAAAAGGAATACGAACGGATAGAAACCTTTATGTTTCAGTTCATTTTTCAGAAAGTTCATAGTAGAATTAATTTAATTTACCCTGTAACGTATAATACAATTTTTTGGCAAGCTCATATTTTGGTGAGAGCCCCATCGCTGTCTTATATTCTTCCAATGCTTCAAACCATAAGCCTTTCAATTCATAGGCTCTGCCCAGGTTCAAATGGGCGTAATGGTATGAATCATACCTTTTGGCCTTCAGCGCCATTTCAAGCCAGGTAATGGCTTCATCGTATGCCGCCTGTTGTATCAGGTATGAACCTATATCGTTATAAGGATTTCCATAGTCAGGGTCAATTTCTATTGCAACTTTGCATTCCTCAATGGCACGGTCAAGATCACCCAGAAAACTGTAAGCCCACCCTAAGAAAGTGTGCGCTTCGGCCGTGGGAAAGAACTCAATTGAAAGCTTGTAGTTCCTTATTGCCTCTTCATAGTTGCCATCCATCTGCAGTTTATAAGCTTTTTCCAGGTATTCCTGGGCTTTTGAGATACTGGATTCGGTCACTAATTATTAGATCTGATTTATAATATAATGCTTAATAATTTTAACAGCTAATTATAACTTATTGTTTCAATTTTAAGCATTTGTTACAATTTGTAAAAAACTCGCGGTATTTTAAGTGCAATATACCGTATTTTCACGTGTAAATTTGCAAAAAATAAAATTATTTTGAAACATAAAAAGGATTATTCATTTAAATTGATAAATAATAATAATATATCGCTGGCTTTAATTCTTGGATCGGGCGTTGAGCTTGAAAATAGACTTGTGGAAAGCAAAAACATTCTCTTTGAAGATAATACCGGGGTTCACCACAAGCTGATATATAGCTGCACTATGCAGGGGAAAGCTATCCTTGTATTTAAAGGAAGGAAACATTTTTATGAAGGCTGGAGCCTTGATGAAATTACCGCTAACATAAAAACCGCCTCAGGCTGCGGCGTTGAAAATATACTTGTAACCAACGCTGCCGGCGGATTGAATGAGAATTTCAAAGATGGCGAACTTATGCTTATTACCTCTCATATAAATTTTATAGATAAACTGAAATTTGATTCTTCAAATTTGAACAGGAATTTTTACAGCAAAGATCTGCAGAAAAAGTTTCTTGAGGCCTGCAAAATGGTAAATGTAAAGATTCACGAAGGCACATATGGCTGTTACACCGGGCCAACTTATGAAACCAAAGCCGAAATAAGAGTGCAGAAAAAAATTAAACTCGATGCCGCTGGTATGTCAACTGTCCCGGAAGTAATATTTGCTGCCGGCAAAAATATCAATGTCGTTGCGGTCTCTGTTATCACAAATCTGCTGAAAGAAAACGCTGTCTTAACCGCTTCGCATGACGAAGTCCTTTCTATGGCTGCTTCTGCCTCCAAAGATCTTAATAAAGTGCTTCCCGCATTTATAAATCAATTGAATTAATGCTAATTTCTGCTTATTTTTAAGAATATTATAGAATATTCCGGGCTGTATTTTAAAAATTTTATTTGGAAGATCATCCATTAAAGGGAGTATTATTTATGAATCCCGGAGCAGCTTATTTAAACGATTTAGAGCAGTTCACCACAGGAAAGAACTTCTGGCAGGCAAGCCTGCTCAAACAGATCGAAGGACTTACAATGCAGCAGGCATTGTATAAACCTTCTCCCGATAGACACGGAATTTGGCAGATAGTGAGGCATATCGCATACTGGAAATACTGGGCGCTCACTTACCTGAATGAAAATAAAAAACTCAACGCCAAAGAAGATAACTGGGCGCCAATGCCCGAAGTGCAGACAGAAGAAACATGGCAGGAAGAAATTGAAAACCTTAGGAAATTAAATGAAGATTGTATTTCTTCTGCCGCGAAACTTGGCGATGAGATATTTAACTCTTCTGATGAAAGAATAGTGTTCTTCAGGCAGCTATCGTACCATGATTCCTATCACACCGGGCAAATTGGATTTTTAAGAGCAATGCAGGGGCTAAAACCTGTAGAATAGATTTACGTTGAACTCATCCGATGACTTAAGGTCATCGGATGAGTAAGAAGCAAGATATAAAAATTGTAATTTTACACATATAAACATATAGATGGCTAACGAAAAAATTATTCCTGTAAATATTGAGCAGGAAATGCAGAACTCTTACCTCGATTACTCTATGAGTGTAATTGTTGCGCGCGCTTTACCCGATGTAAGAGACGGCCTTAAACCCGTTCACCGCAGAGTGCTTTATGGTATGAATGAACTCGGGCTTCAGCCCAACAGACCCTATAAAAAATCCGCAAGGGTAGTGGGTGATGTACTTGGTAAATACCACCCCCACGGCGATAAAGCTGTTTACGATACTATTGTTCGTATGGTGCAGGATTTTTCTCTGCGCTATCCGCTGGTTGATGGCCAGGGTAACTTTGGATCTGTAGATGGCGACTCTCCCGCGGCTATGCGTTACACAGAAGTAAGACTTGCGCAGATATCAAATAGTATGCTCGCAGATCTTGAAAAGAATACAGTTGATTTTGTGGCTAACTATGATGATACGGCAAAAGAACCTTCGGTTCTGCCGACTATTCTTCCCGGTCTGCTAGTTAACGGTTCTAGCGGTATTGCTGTTGGTATGGCTACAAATATTCCCCCGCATAATTTAACGGAAGTCGTGGACGGTCTGATTGCGCTTATTAAAGAACCCGCTATAACCATCGATAAGATAATGAAGCATGTTAAAGCCCCTGATTTTCCGACAGGCGGTATTATTTGGGGATTCGATGGTGTTAAATCGGCTTACCATACAGGCAGAGGAAAAATCATTATCCGCGCCAAAGCAAGAATTGAAGTCGCTAAGAATGACAGGGAAACAATTATCATTTCTGAATTACCTTACCAGGTGAATAAAGCCAATTTAATTGAAAACATCGCATACCTTGTTCGTGATAAAAAGATTGAAGATATTTCCGATGTTCGCGATGAATCAGATAAAGACGGCTTAAGAGTAGTAATTGAAGTTAAACGCGGCGGAGCCGCTAATGTGATACTGAATAACCTGTTTAAACATACCCAGATGCAGGTTACTTTCGGTGTTATTCTCCTTGCCCTTGTTGATGGTATCCCTAGAGTACTCAACCTGAAGGATATGATGGAGAGCTTTGTTAAACACAGGCTTAATGTCATCATCCGCAGAACAAAGTTCGATCTTGATGCCGCTGAAAAACGCGCGCATATTTTAGAAGGCTACATGATTGCCTTAGATAACATCGATGAGGTCATCGAAGTTATCAAAAAATCAAAGGATGTGCCTACAGCCCAGGAAAGATTGATGAAACGCTTCAAGCTTTCCGAAATTCAATCCAAGGCTATCCTCGAAATGAGATTGCAGCGCTTAACAGGTCTTGAGCGCAAAAAGATCGAAGAAGAATACCGTGAGCTTATTAAACTTATCGAAAAGCTGAAAAGAATTCTCGCAAGCGACGCTTTGAGGAGAGAGATCTTAACCGATGAGCTTAAACAGCTAAAAGAAACCTACGGTGATGAAAGACGCACTGAAATTGTAATGAACGCAGTCAAGATAAGCGACGAGGAGTTCATTAAAGAATTTATTAAAGAAGAAGACGTTGTTATAACTATCAGCCACAGCGGGTACATTAAACGTACTCCCGTAAGCGGTTACCGCAGACAGTCAAGAGGCGGAAAAGGAATAATAGGCGCAACAACACGCGAGGATGATTTCATTGAGCATATGTTCGTTGCATCTACCCATAACCACTTAATGTTCTTTACCGATCTGGGTAAATGCTATATGCTGAAAGTCCACGAAATTCAGGAAGCTTCCAGAACAGCCAAGGGTTACTCGGTTGCTAATTATTTAGGCAAAAGCAAAGAAGAGGAAATTACCGCAATTCTCAATGTTAAGGATTTCGGTGAAGAGCATTACATTACTATGGTTACTAAACAGGGTGTGATGAAAAAAACCGACCTGAATAACTTTGAAAACACACGCAAAGGCGGAATTATTGCTATCAGTCTTGGCAAAGATGATAAACTCATCGATGTTCAGCTTACTAACGGCAAACAGGAGATACTGATCGGTACGCATGGCGGAATGGCTATAAGGTTCAATGAAAGCGATATCCGTTCAATGGGCAGAACAGCTGCCGGCGTTAGAGCCATAAAGCTTGATAAGAAGGATTATGTTGTCGGACTTGTTGCCGTAAAACGCGCCGGTACATCTATACTGGTTGTAACCGATAAAGGTTATGGCAAGCGCAGTGACCTGCAGGATTACCGCATGACGCGTCGCGGCGGTAAGGGAGTTATCACAATGAAATCCAGTGAAAAGAACGGATCGCTGATATCAATAAGAGAAGTTGTTGATAACGACGACCTGATGATAATTACAACCAAAGGCATCATGATCAGACAGAATGTGGGCGAGATAAGAGTAATGGGCAGAAATACACAGGGCGTCAGACTAATTAAGCTTCACGATAACGATACTATTTCAGCTGTAGCCAGCGTTGTTGGTGATGATGCTGAAGTTGAGTAGTTTTTTCTTTGTCATTCCCGCGAAGGCGGGAATCTCTATTAAGTTGACCTTAAAAATTATATAGAATATTAATTATCATAGACCTGTTAAAATGTTTTTTCTAGGTGATAGTTGTAAATTAGAGTCTATAATAGATCATGATTGATTTAAGAAGCGATACAGTTACCAAACCCTCACCCGAAATGCGCGAAGCGATGGCTAATGCTGAAGTGGGCGATGATGTGTGGGGAGATGACCCTACAGTAAACCTGCTGCAGGATAAATGCAAAGAGCTGACCGGCAAACCTGCGGCACTCTTTGTTACCTCAGGGTGTATGGGTAATCAGCTTGCCATCAAAAGCCACACAAATCCCGCAGAAGAAGTTATTGCGGAGTGGGATTCTCACATAGTAAAATATGAAATAGCCGGACCGTCATTTATTTCCGGTGTGCAGGTGATGCCCCTGAAAGGCACGCATGGCGTTATGGATGCGGGTGAGATTGAGGCGCACATCAGACCGGACTGGTATCACTACCCCAAAACATCGCTTGTGTGCATCGAAAATACTCACAACCGTGCCGGCGGCACAGTTTATCCGCTGAATGAAATTAAAAGTGTAAGCAAAGTTTGCAGGAACAATAACCTAAAGCTTCATTTAGATGGCGCGAGAATATTTAACGCTTCGGTGGAATCAGGTGTGAGTGTTAAGGAATACGCCTCGCAGGTGGATTCCATTACTTTTTGCTTTTCCAAAGGGCTCGGCGCGCCCATAGGCTCAATTTTATGCGGCGATGAAGAATTTATCACGCGCGCCCATAAATACCGCAAAATTCTGGGTGGCGGCATGCGCCAGGCGGGAATTATCGCCGCCGGTGCATTATATGCCGTTGAAAATAATGTTACCCGCCTTATGGAAGACCACAAAAACGCAAAACATTTCGCAGAAGAAATATCAAAACTGCCCTACGTTGTTATCGATATGGAATCTGTGCAGACTAATATTGTAATTTTTAACACTACCAAAGATGCCAACAGGATAAGGGAAGTACTTGAAGGTAAAGGTGTGGTGGTTACAAATGACGGTAAAGATAAAATGCGTGTTGTGTTTCACATGGATGTATCAGCCGAACAAACAGACCAGGCAATAGAAATATTTAAAACATTAAAGGCTTAACTGTAAGTAACTGTGCCATTTATTTATTAGAATCAGGTTCGTTGTTATGGTTCCTGATATTCCAAATTCTCCTCAAAAAAACATTTGTCATTCCTGCGAAGGCAGGAATCTTAAAAATTTGAATCATCGATTGCTTAAAATGGACACTTGTTTATTCCTTAAATATTTTTACTCCTAGGTTGATTTCAAAACGAGACTTAACAAAACTCATGAGATAGTAACAATGGAACTCGACAGATCAAAATACAAACATAAATTCACATTAAGAGTCCGCAATTTCCAGGTTGATTCTCAGGGCATTGTGCACAATGCCATTTACCTTGAGTATTGCGAAATTGGCAGGGTTGAGTATGTCCGCGATCTCGGCATTCAGCTATTGCCAACCGGAATATTTGACGATGGCGTGAAGATCAACGTTAAACGCAATGAGATAAATTACGAATCACCCGCAATGGTTGATGACCAGCTTGATATTTATACCCGTATATCCTACATAAAGAATTCAAGCTTCTGTTTTGAGCACTTGATCTTTCACCATGATACAGGCGGACTGCTTGTCACACAGAAATCAGTGCAGGTGAACCTGAACGCTGAAACAAACCGCCCCGAACGCCTCCCCGATGAGCTCCGCAAAATAATTACCGATTTTGAAGGCGATGCTGTTGAAATTATTGGTTAGTTATTTAGATTCTTTTTTTCCTGGAGTGCATTGACTGTGTCAATGCTTAAGCAGTTCAATGCAAGAATTGTAATAAAAGGAAGGGAGCTTTTTTTATGAATATCTTAAACTTCCTTATTATACTTATTCCTGTAATCAACCGGTGAAAGCCCCGCGATCTTTTTAAACACGTCACGGAATGCCTTCGTATCAGTATAGCCAACTTCATACATCACTTCGTTCACGGTTTTTCTGCCCTGTTCAAGTTCTTTTTTTGCAGCCTCTATTTTTACCCTCTGAATATATTCTACAATAGTATTGCTCGTCGCTTTTTTGAATCTGCGCTCAAATGTTCGCCTGCCTACACCAAACAGATCGCATAATTCATCAACTGTAATTTTATCTTTAAAATTAAGCTCAATATACTCCTGCGCATTCTGAACGGCTTCATCGCCGTGATCTTTTTGACCCGTGAAGATTATAAAAGACGATTGATTCTGTTTGCCAATATCAAGCAGGAAAAATTTTGAAATTAATATCGCCGTTTCTCTGTCAGTATATTTTTCTACCAGGTATAGCAAAAGATTCCAGTAAGATGTCGCTCCGCCGCTGGAATATAGACCGTTCTGATCGGTTACTATTTTATCATCGGCAAGTTTAACGTCCGGGAACATCTGCCTGAACTGCGCTGCATAAAGCCAGTGTGTGGAGCATTGTTTGCCTTTAAGCAATCCCGTACTCGCGAAAAGAAACGCGCCTATACAAAGACTCGCTATCTCCGCGCCGTTCTTATACTGCTCAATTATCCAGGGAATTAGCTCCCTGTTCATTTCAATAGCCTTTACAACATCTCTGCCTAAGGCGGGAATTATCACAAGGTCAGTTTTATTTATATCATGTATATTTTTATCGGCATGAATAGTCGCTGTGCCATCACTTAGCAGAATATCTTTGTTTAACGATGCAAGGGTTACGCTGAAAATTTCCTTCTTGCCGGATTTTCTCAGCATTTCATTTGCGGCGGTGAACATATACCGTGGGTCCGCTATGCTTGCCAGCACCGCCCCTTCGGGAACTAATATTGTGATATTTTTCATGATACAAAATTAATAACATAAATTGTCGCAATCAACCCGTTAGATTGTCGGATTTACATATTGGCTATGTCGCAAAATGACCGTATGTTTGTAGGTAATTTTACGACACCAATCAAGAAATCATTCTATGCAAAATAAAAAGATCAATGACGATATCAGAACGCTTTGCATAAAAGCAATATCTTTTCCCGAAGGCGTTGAGGCTGCGCATAACGCTATGCACGCGCTTCCGCTTGAAGAAAAAAGGAGATTTTTTGGTATTTCTTGGATGAATAAAAATAATGAAATTGTATATTATGCAGCGGCTGATGAACTTGCATCTGATGAAGCGAAAAAATTCGGCTGCGAGACCTTTACAATTAAAAAAGGGGATTATTGCGGGATAATGCTCAAAGACTGGTGTAAAACACCGGATCTTGTAGGTATTACATTTCAGGAATTGCTTAAGCATCCGGATCTTGATCCGGAAGGCTATTGCCTTGAAATATATCATGGCGAGAGTGATATGGAATGTCTTGTAAAACTTAAGCAATAAATCGTTAGTTTAATATACCATGATGAAAACAGAAACATTCCGCGAGATCGCGCTTTCATTGCCAAATGCCGTCGAACTTCCTCACTTCGATAAGGCTTCATTCAGGGTCAATAAAAAAATATTCGCTACGCTCAATGCTCCGCAGTGTATTGCCACAATAAAACTAAGCGCCGTTGATCAGAATGTATTCTCTTCAGTCAATCCCGGTATTATCTACCCCGTACCAAACAAATGGGGAAAGCATGGATGGACTCATATCGATCTGAAAAAAGTACGCAAAAGTACTCTGGTTGATGCGCTCACAACTTCATATTTCGGAGCAGCAAGTACAAATAACAAATAACAAAAACCAAGTAATAACTATCAATTATAAATTACAAACTTAAAAATGGCTAAAGAAATATTCGTTAATTTACCGGTGAAGGATCTCAACAGGTCAATTGAATTTTTCACTAAACTTGGATTCTCATTCAATCCAAAGTTCACAGATGAACATGCGACATGCATGATTATTGGCGGGAATATCTATTCAATGCTCATAACTGAGAAATTATTCAGCAAGTTTACCAAAAAACCAATTTCAGATGCTTCGAAATCCACCGAGGTTATTACCTGCTTAAGCGTGAACAGCAGGGATGAAGTGAATAAAATGGTTGATACTGCCGTTGCCGCCGGTGGCTTTGAGTATTGTGAACCCCAGGATCACGGGTGGATGTTCTACCGCGCATTTGAAGACCTGGATAAACACCAATGGGAAATTATGTACGGTGATGAAAGCCAATTTCCTGAAAACTAAATGATCAATAAATATTATAAGGAGCAGCTATGAAAAAAGTAAAACCCTGCCTTTGGTTCAATTACAACGCTGATGAAGCATTGGAATATTACGCAAAGGTATTCAAAAATTTTGAAGTGACAAATGTTGTAAAATACGGCCCCAATCAAGGGGGACCCGAAGGCGCTACACTTACCGCGGATTTCAGGGTAGAAGACCAGGAATTTATGGCCCTGAACGGCGGACCCCATTTCCAATTCAACGAAGCAGTTTCTATAATGGTCTTCTGCGAAGACCAGAAGGAAGTTGACAGATATTGGGAAATGCTCACCGATGGCGGAATGGAAAGCCAATGCGGCTGGCTTAAAGATAGGTTCGGCCTTAGCTGGCAGATTGTGCCGAAAAGATTTATTGAATTACTTAAATCGCCCGATAAGCAGAAAAAAGATAAGATGATGGCGGCTATGATGAAAATGGTAAAACTTGATATAGCTGAACTCGAAAATGCAATGAACAGTTAAGCGAATATTTCTCAAATTAAAAACCAAACAATCATCCATTAACCAAATATTAATTTCAAAATGAAAAAAATGAATCCTGTAGTACACTTTGAATTGCCCTGTGATGACAGGGATAGAATGTCGGAATTTTATTCCAAAGCCTTCGGATGGGAAGCGCAGAAACTTGGACCCGAAATGGGCAATTATACAATTGTAAAGACGGCTGAAACCGACGAAAAGGGTTACCCTCTGCAAAAAGGAATAATCAATGGCGGGCTCTTCCCGAGAATGAAAGATGCACAGTATCCCACCGTGGTAATCGCCGTTGAAGATATTTATGCGTCAATGAAAGAGATCGAAAGCGCGGGCGGAAAAGTTATCGGCGGCGGACATAAAGCAGGGGAGCCTGATGATATCCCGGGAGTTGGACTGTATATAGCTTTTTCCGACACCGAAGGTAATCGCATCGGTATTCTGCAGCCAAAAGGTATGTAAAAAGTTAAATAGAAAGATAAAAAATGAGAAAACTGAAACTGCAGGTACAGATGTCTATTGATGGATTTGTCGGCGGACCCAATGGCGAGCTTGACTGGATGACATGGAACTGGGATGATGAACTTAAGAACTTTGTTACTGAACTCACCGACCCGATCGATACTGTTATCCTGGGCAAAAATATGTCAGATGGATTCATTAAACACTGGGAAAATGTTTCTAAATCACCGGATGACCCAAACTATTCCGCCGGTGTTAAATTTACTGAAGTTCCAAAGGTAGTATTTTCTAACACACTAAAGGAATCAACCTGGAAGAACACCACCCTTGCCTCCGGTGATCTAACCGAAGAAGTGAATAAACTGAAAGCCATTGAAGGCAATTACATTATGGTTTACGGAGGAGCTTCTTTTGTATCTTCACTAATCGATGCGCAGCTGATTGATGATTATTATCTTTTCATTAATCCTGTATTGGTCGGTAAAGGGCTACGAATATTCAGTGAAACCCCAAAAAAGGTAGATCTGAAACTGGTAGAATCAAAAAAATATAATTGCGGTATTACAGTGCTGCACTATCAAAAGTAATTTATAAATTCTTAAACAATTTTAATATGGATACCAAAGCAAAGAGCAGCAGAATTGAACCGTTATTGTTTCTGTATGATCTGCATACTCAGTTATTTCCAAATGTTATAACGGGTATAACGCATGAGGATGCACATAAAAGGCTGGATTCCAAAGCAAATCATGTAGCATGGATTGCTGGAACACTGGTGCAGCAGCGGGTTGATATTATAAATGACCTGGGCGGTAAGGCAGAGCAGCAGGCAAAAGACCTCTTCAGCAATTTCCAGGGGATTAAAGATGATGTAACTTATCCTGAGCTTGAAATTTATAACAAAGATTGGCAGATGGTTTCCGGTGAAGCAAGAAAACTTCTTGCGGAAATTACTGACGAAAAACTCGATAGTATCTATAAAGTACCTGGAATGCCTGAAATGCCTGAAATGCCTGAAATGGATATGCCGTTCTTTGATATGATAGGATATTCTATACACAGAGAATCTTATCTGATTGGGCAAATAGGCTTGTGGAGAAGACTTCTCGGGTATCCTGCGATGAAATATCCTGGCATGTAAATAAATAAAATTAAATAAACTATAACAGAAAGGGTTTAAACATGGAAAAACTGAATTTTTCAATCAAAATAAACGCTCCGCGTGAAAAAGTTTACAAAATGATGCTTGAAGATGAATCATACCGTAAATGGACTGAACCATTTTGCCCCGGTTCTTACGCGGAAACTGACTGGAAGAAAGGAAGCAAAGCGCTATTTCTCGGACCCGATAAAGACGGTAATGTTGGCGGTATGGTAAGCCGTATCGCGGAAAACATTCCCAATGAATATGTATCAATTGAGCACCTTGGTGTAGTCAATAATGGCGTTGAAGATACCACAAGCGATGCGGTTAAAGGCTGGGCAGGCTGTATGGAAAACTATACCTTCCGCGATTCAGATGGCGGAACCGAAGTGCTGGTTGATATGGATATAGATAAAGACCATGCAGGTATGTTCAATGATATGTGGCCTAAGGCGCTGAATAAACTCAAGGAAATTTCAGAAGCATAAAATACCTTTTTATGCGGCAAAAATTCATTACAGTCAATGATTACATGAAATCACTGGAGCCTGAAGTGCGAAAAACACTTCAGGCTGTCAGGAATGCAGTATTATCCTCTGCAAAAGGATTGGAAGAAGTTATCAGCTATAATATTCCAGGTTATAAACTAAACGGCAAAGCCGTTGTGTATATTGCGGGATTCAAAAATCACTGCAGCCTCTATCCCATGACAAAAGCTATATCTGATACACTTGGCAAAAAACTGGATAAGTTCATTGTAAAGGGTTCAACACTGCAGTATGAAATTGGAAAGCCGCTTCCGTTGGCTCTGGTTAAACTGATAGTTAAAGAAAGGATTAAAATGCTATAACCTGATTAGAAATAATCACTTCCTCTTAAATGCATCCTTGAGAGCGCTTTTCATCAGCTTGCGTGATTTATCACCACCAAAATTAATTGTTATTGTACCCTGGTGAGTCAACCCGAGATCCTGGTGATTGTAAAAACCGTAGTCAATTCCAAACATAGAATAATATATACCTATACCTCCCGAAAATCTTGTAGGCTCAGTTCCAATTCCCGCTCTCAGATCTATCATATCATAAAGTGAATACTCAATGCCTGCCTTCACTGATGCAGTGTACCTTGTATCTTTTTCAATATCAAGCATGAAGTTTATATCTTCTCTGGGCTGCACAGAAAGTCCCGTACGGTAAACCTGCGGAAGCTTATCATCCTGCGAACCGATTTTGGGGCGGTTCAAATTGAATGCAGTGAATCCCCACCGCAAAAAATCTGTCAAATACGCAAGTCCTCCGATATCAATACCGAAAGTTGATGCTGAACCGTAATTCTGTATTTTCAGATTGTAAAAGTTTACATTCGCGCCGTAGTATATTTTTTTCTTGTAATTATTGGAATATGATGCCGTAACCGTAATTTCTTTGTAGAGCTCAAACCCGTAGGTTTTAGCTGAAAGCCCGAACGCGCCGAATTTTGTCGGCTCCACGAAATTTACCGAGCCGTTTGCAAGCTCCTTTAATCCGTACGGCGCGGGTGAGTAAAATATCGATACTTCCCTGAACTGCATTTGCGAAAGTCCTGCAGGATTGTAATAGACAGCATTGGAATTGTTTGCCAGCGATGTGAATGCGCCGCCCAATGCTATTGGCTTTGCGCCTACTTCAAGCAGCTCAAACTGCGCGAAGCCGGTACGGAACGAAACCAGTAATAAAACAATTATAATTTTTAAGCTTATCTTCATATTATGCTTTTATAATGCAATATAATCAATAAAAACTCACTAAAATAGTGTGGATTGATTATTTTAGCTCATTTGATTAACTTGAAATGTAAAAATATGAATTATTTGTTGAAAATGCAAAAAATATCGTTAAAATTATGCATTATTATTGCATTAATTTCACTACCTTCATTCCACAATACTTTGAGCTCTCAGGAGCTTGATGCTGTAGTTGATGTTGATCTCTCGGCTATAAATATCGATATCCGTGACAGGCTCTCGAACTTCAAAAATGATGTTCAGAACTATCTGAATAAGACCAGGTTCTCTGATGAAAATATCGTGAACGATGTCAGAGGAAAACCGTATAAGATCAAGTGTAATTTCTCTTTCTTCTTCCGTTCCGCTACAGGTGTTGATAGCTACGAAGCGCAGCTTGTTGTTAGCGTTCAGCGTAATATCTACCGAACTGAAAATTACACAACTGTATTCAGGATAAAAGACGAAACCTGGGCATTCAATTATGTTAAAGGGCAAAGCTTCTACCACGATAACCTGAAGTTCAACAACCTCACAAGCTTTCTTGATTATTATGCCTACATGATAATTGGTTATGATGATGATTCCTGGGAGCCATCGCTCGGAACTGTACGGTTCCAGAAAGCGCAGAATATTGTTAACCTCGCTATTGCGAACAGCGATGGCAGGGGATGGGTTGACAATTCAAGCCTCAAGCAGTCCAGAAGCGCGTATCCTTCTGAGCTGCTCAATTCCAAATACGAAAACTTCAGGAAAGCTGTTTGGATCTATCATTTTGCAGGGATTGATTCTCTCCAGTACGGTAAAAAAGCTGCCCTCGAAAGAATCGCCGAATCGCTTGAAATTATCGGTAAGATAAAAAAGACGGAAATTCGCTCATTTATAATCAAACAGTTCTTCGAAGCGAAGTTCATGGAAATAGCGGCAACCCTGGTTGATTACTACGATAAATCGATCTACCGCAAACTTATGGAGTATGACCCTGATCACTCCGCGACCTACGAAGAGTACGCGAAGAAGTAACTGCTTCATCCTAAAACAAAAAAGTTTCAATAATAATACTAATCAATTCTAAAGGAGAATATGAAGGCAATTAATTTTTACAGAAATTCATTTTTTGCGTTTATCATCATCTGTTTCGCTGCCACATCATCTTTTGCCGGAGACCCGTACACACGTGTTAACAGCAAAGATTCCAAACCGCATTTTGTAGAAGCCGAAAAACTGCTTGCAAAACGCAATAAGCTCTTCAGCCTTGATGCTGATGTTAAACTTGGTGTTGGTATTGCCGGAACAAGCTTCGAGCTCAACCAGCCTGATTCTACAGGGCAGCTCAATTCAACTACCTCAAAAGTCGGTCCCTCTTTCGGAGCGACGCTTTCACTCAACTTTTTCGGGTTCGGTTTTACAACCGGTTTTGCGTATGGCAACAAAGGATTTGAAAGCCAGTCAGGTCAGAAAACCAATCTGAATTACTTCAATATTCCGCTGCTGCTTAATTTTGATTTTAACGTTGGCCAAAGAGTTAGAGTCGAAGGTAACTTTGGACCCTATTTCGGTCTGCTTTTGTCACAGGATGAAAATACACTTTACAAAGCTAAGAATTTTGATCTCGGCCTGACAGCTGAACTTCAGTTGGCATATATGTTCAATAAATATATGGGTGTTTTACTTGGCGGAAACTATCAATATGGCGGACTTAACAATTTAAGTAACAACGATTTAGTGAAAAAAATGACAACTTCAACAATTAACATCTATACAGGATTGAAGTTTGAACTGTAAATAACTATTTTTGTGGATAATTAAAGCAAAATTTAATTAAATAAAGGAGAAGAAATGCAGTTTTTAACAAGATCTAAATATTATTTTGTACTAGCTATTATGGCAGTATTTGGTTTTTCAGTTCTAAACGGATGTGATGATTCAGGGAATGTAATTGATCCGAATACAACAGATACAAATGTTGTTCATTTTGACAGTATTTTAGTCGAAGAAAATGAAAGTGCCAGCAGTTTTAATGGCATAAATCTTTTGAATGGGATAAATACAGCTCGAGATTATTACTTAAGAGATGCAAGTCTGGGCGGTGGACTTGATTCAACAGGTTCTAATTTCTTTCTTCGCTCAGGAATCTTAGATAACTTGCTGGATGCAGGTTATGTATCTAAGTGGTTCCAGGTTATGAGCAATTCATCGCAAACTGATTTTGATACCTTGTCAGTGATAACGCAAAACATTGGAACAGCGCTAGATACCACCGATTTCACCCAGGAATCCACCGAATTTTGGGGATATATGAATTATCCTTTAACCGAATATCCAATATATTGTTTTTGGTTACAAGGAAAAAGAGATGCAGGTTTGACTAATGGAAAGAACGTTTATGGAGTTATTAGACCTAAGGTATCTTATGACTCAAACCCTGGTGGTACTTTTGGTTTTAGTATAGTTTTTGAAGTAAAAATCAATAAAGCTGGAGAGAATTATTTCCACCATGGAAGCCATTAATTCCTAAGTTATAGCAATTACAAAAGCCCGTCAATTTTCTTTTGACGGGCTTTCTTTTTATACCTGTATGCTAAATTATCTCTTATTCTTATGAATATCTGTGAAGTGAAGGTCTGTTGATATAAACGCCATTTTGATGCTTAACATCTCTGTATGCTCCTTATCAAAGCCTGATGTCACGCATCTCTCTCTGTAATATTTCTTCTGGCTGTTGAACATCTGGTTGAAATTCTGTTCAACATCCGGCTGCTTCAGGAATTCAGTGTATTCCACTCTGATCATGAAATGTTTTGTTTCCCAAAATTAACATTTATTGGTTAAGGAAATATTAATTTGATGTTAATAATATTTTTTTAAGGTTAAGAATATTAAGAATTAGTTAAATATCTAAAAAACACCCTGTTTCCCAAACTCCGGTTTGGGAAACCAATTATAATCAGATCCCGTAAAGCCTCTTCGCATTTTCAGTTGTAATTCTGCCAAGTTCTTCAACGCTCATTTCCTTCAACTCCGCGATTTTGGCAGCCGTATGTTTCACATACGCGGGCTCATTCTGTTTGCCGCGGTAGGGCATTGGAGGGAGGTACGGAGTGTCGGTCTCCAGCAATAAATGTTCGGCGGCAGTATTTTTCACTATATCGTATGCTATGTATGTTCCCTCATTGGGTTTATAAGTTATGTTTCCCGTAAAAGAAATGTAAAATCCCATTTCTATACATTCCTTTGCTTCTTCCGGTCCGGCGCTAAATGAATGAAATTGTCCCCTCAATTTGCCATCCTCATACTCTTCCTTAACAATGCGCATCAGGTCATCAGTTGATTTTCGGTTGTGCAGAATAACCGGCAGGCCGCAGCGTTTTGCTATTCGCAGCTGTTCAGTAATAACCAAAATTTCAAGATCCCTGTCATACGGCTCCCAGTAGTAATCCAGACCAATTTCACCAATTGCGACCACTTTTGATTCCCCGGCAAGTTCTTCTATC
Source organism: Ignavibacteria bacterium UBA2360 (assembly GCA_002344125.1). Classification (GTDB taxonomy): domain Bacteria; phylum Bacteroidota; class Ignavibacteria; order Tepidaquicellales; family OLB5; genus OLB5. The sequence goes on from DDTQ01000012.1 coordinate 619,273, forward strand.
TTGCCTAAATGTGATTCCTCAAAATCCTTAAGCTCAGTGGGGTGAATCCCAACCGCGGCAAAAAGCATTTCATGCTTTTGCGCCAGCTCAATAATTTCAATGGATGTTTTATAAGTGGTAGCTGGAATTATTACTGCCTCAACAGCCGCATCACGCGCGCGCGCCAATACATCATCTATATTTTTTGCAATATCAGGATAGTTCAGATGAGCATGTGTATCTATGAACATAGTTTAACTTTTAAATTATTGCCCCACTCTCATCGTCGGTTATGGGACCGGGTTGAGGTTCGATAATCGTTTTCTATAAATTGACCGATTGAATATCTGGAAATTGCGGCTAAAGCCGCATGTTTGGTTTCACATCAAAGCTCCGCTCTAAAGAGCGGAGCTATTCAAATAGCCACTCATTCAGTCTGTCTCAAAAGTGCCTTGTCATTCCTGCGAAGGCAGGAATCTTTTAATAATTTTAACGAAATTTTTATCAAACATTGGTTTGAAGACAGCCTGTAACTTACACCTATATAATTCTTAAAAATATTTGTGAATTCTTATAGATTAGTTACAAGCTCTTGACTGTTGGCGCAGTTTAGCTCTTGGGAACAATATTAGTTGTAAATCGGCTTTAGCCGCAATTGATAAAATCCTAAGTATTACGATATTCATTTTCCCAATCAATTTTTGAAAAGGGGACTGAGGTCCGCCTCTACTCTTCCCAAACCTGGCTTTTATCTTCAATTATTATCTGTTTTTTTCCTTTGTATTCCGTCAGCTTTCCTTTTGCGTAAATATAATAACCCACAGGGTCATCAAGCTTAAGTTCCTTAACAAGCTCCGCATGCTGTTTAAAGAATACAAGATCAATTGTATCATATTCGTTTATTTCAAGCTTCGCTATGATCGGATTATTATCAGTAATAACCCTTGAAATAGTTCCGAAAATTGTGATGGTATCGCCAACATGTTTGGCAAGTGTGTTAAAATCACTCTGATCCAGCATGCTGTAATACCCGGGCTTGCCCGCGTATTCAGTTTCAAATTTCCGTATCTGGTCGCCGCGTTTATCCCACCAAATGAGCCTTTCATCGTAATCAGGGTAACAGAGCTCCTTGCCGCTCCATATACCCAGCTTGTTATCCTGCGCGTATTTCTGCGCGGCCTTGAATTCCTTATCAAACCTTGCAACATACCCGTATTTACTGAAGTATGGCGAGTATCCCTGCTTTACGCATTCTATATTATAATTGAATTCTGTCCCGTCTTTTTTGATCGCGATAATATAAACTAAGTACCTGTTGAACATATCTATCACTCTTTTGTAATCATCCACTTCTATTCTAACCTTCACTACATCCTTAAAAAGCTTTTTTGTCCATTGCCAGGTATCATAACCAAAAGGTGATTCTATCTTAGCGGGTTTATTAGAAGAATCCCTCTTATGGGCGTAATACTCCGCCCAATAGCTTGATATATCATTCACCTTAAGCTCGGCGTCGCTATCCTTAAATGTTTCTTCGGTATCAATGCCCATCAGCCTGGTTGATTTATCCAAACCGTCGAATCGGAATGTATCACCATCAAGTATCTTCGATACGGTGAATTCACCAATTACAAATTCACTTTGAGCGTGAGCGAATTGTATCCCCGCAAACAGGATAAGGAATACAAGCAGTTTCTGAATATATTGTTTTATCATATACGCAAATTAGCATTATTTATAATAATTTATAAGGGATGAATATTCGAACAAGATTTTCATATTTGTTTCTCAAACCGCAGTGTTGGACCATTCTCTTTCTGTTTCCCAAACTCCAGTTTGGGAAACCTTCCTTCTTCTCTTGGAGTGCACTGACTATGCCTGACTGCCTTTGCAGTTCAGTGAATGCATCGACTTAGTCGATGCACTCCAACGAAAAGCTTCTCCTCCTGTTTCCCAAACTCCGGTTTGGGAAACTTCCATGCTTCGCATGTAGTGCACTTACTGAGCCCGACTGCCTTTGCAGTTCAGTGTTGAAGTTACTGGGGACTAAATTCCCCGAGGCGGGGGTGGTCTACATTCAAATACCCCGCCATAAATGGCGGGGTTACACAATCATAAACACAGAAATGGTGGCACAGACATTCTTGTCTGTGCTTCGCTAAAGCAGAGGTCCCACTCATGCCGGAGGCAGGCAAGCATAGTCAATGCACCCCAACGAAAAGCATTCAATCATTCGCTGGACTGACGATCTCCACAAAAAAAAAGCAGCCCAATGGGCTGCTTATATAGATCAATCTTAGAACATGAGACAAAATTTCCTTACGGTCTGAATTCTTCACTTACGAAAGGCATCAATGCCAGCTGACGGGCTCTTTTAATAGCCATTGTCATCTGTCGCTGCATCTTTGCGCTTATGCCCGTAATTCTTGAAGGAAGGATTTTGCCCTGTTCGTTAACGAATCTGGCAAGCAGACGGGTATCTTTGTAATCAATGTACTTGATACCTCTGATCTTCAGAGGATCAACTTTCTTTCTCCTCTGTTGCTGCTGCTTCTGGTTCATCTGCATCGTCTTGTATTGACTCTGCTCTTCTCTTTTGTTTTTTCTCATCTGTTAATTTAAAGTGTTATTGTTAGTTATATTTTGATTATTATTTTAATTCCCTGAATTCATCAATTGCTTTATAGCTCCCTCAATATTCAGCTTACCGTACCCCCAGGATGCGTTCGGTACATCACCCGTGAAATTATCTTTCCTTGCGGAATTAAGCAGTATCATCCTGATCTGCTCATGAGTCAAACTTGGCTCATACTGCAGCAGCAGTGCTGCCGCGCCTACTACGTGCGGCGCTGCGGAGCTTGTTCCGCTGAAGATCTGGTATGAATTATCCTTCTCTGTACTGAAAGTTGAGTGTCCCGGACCCGTGATATCAACTCCAAGCTTACCCGTTATGTTGTAACCCTTGCTTGAGTAGCTTGCAAGATCGCCAACTACATCCATCCACCCTACGTTATATACATACGCGCCGGTCGCAATACAGCTATCCGCAGTCGAAGGGAAGCAGATGTTTGATTCATCAGTTATTGCGTTTGAATTTATCCACCTTGCGTTGCCGCTCCATGATTGTGTCACATCAACCACATATCCGCGCAGCTCCTGGTCTTTATCACTTGTTACTTTTATTTTGAACTTCCCGCGCACAATATCTGAATCCTGTGTGGATGCCCCGAACTTCATCATTACCGTTCCTTTGGGTGAAACTTCGCGGCTGTAAAATATTTTGTACTGTCCCGTCTTTAATATTCCGCTGCCTTCTGCAAGCTCACCGGTTGATTTCCCGTCGGGAGTCTCTACTTCAAACTTAATTTGGCTCTCAGGGTCACGCCACAAAAAACTGAAAAATACCCCGTCATTTTTCTTAACATCTTCATCAGGCTTGCCTGAACAGCTTGCTGTATATGTAACACTCTTGCCGGTTTTAAGCTGGTCTATCAGAACCATATTCCCCCCGGACATATTGCCCGCGCCGCCTATTATTGTTACGCCATCGCGCGCCATCTGGTTGAGTAACTCTTCTTCTGGTGAGGAGCCATCCATAAATTCCCACATCCACTCGCCATCTTCTATCAGTAGAATGTTAACTTTCTCGTCGCGCAGAAAACCGAACAGCTCAGGGAAGTTGCGCACAAAGCGTGGAGTGTAATCATACCTTATGCTCGAAAAAACCATTTCCGCGTCCGGCGCTATGCCGTGAATTTTCTGTACTCCGTAATGTCCGCCTATTATCAAACCCGCTACGCCCGTACCGTGACCGTTCTTATCCTCTTCGGTCATTATCAGGTCAATGCCGCGTCTTCTTATAATATCATCGCGCTGCCTTACAGAGCGTATCTTTGAGGTCTTTAAACCAACTATCTTTTCACCGGCTTCTATCTTGCCGTTTTTGTTCGCGTCAATTGAAATAAAATACTGCTCGCCGTATGTTGGGTCATTTTCTGAAAATCCCGCGCCCGGTCCGAAGTCACGCTTCTTATTGCCATTCACATCTACATACAAAAAATCGAATTCTGGATTGTATTTACCCGGCTGCTGACCCATTGAGCCGATCATTCCCCAGGTATTGTCTCGGATCTCCTGGTATCGCAGAATTTCACCGCTTTCTATTGTGCCGTTGCCATTCAGGTCAACGCCGTCTTCGCCAATTGTAAGCGCGCCATCACCGTTTACATCAATAAAACTGAACTCGCCGCCATCTGCAAAGAAGAACATCGGGTGGAATACATCTATGCCTGAATCAACATCGCCGATAATTACACCCTTGCCGGTCAGCGGATTCCCGCTCTTATCAGTAAATTTTTCCTTTAATACCGTTGAAGCTTCATACTTGCCCTGCGAAAATGTAACAGAACCGGCAGTTATTGTGAAAATAACTGCTATTGCAATGAGGATTTTATTTATCATACGAACTTGTAATATAGTTTAAAATTTACGAATTTTCAATGAATTAAATGGTCTAAAAGCCATAATTCTACCGAAGTCGAACCACTGACAAAGCCACTCTTACAGCTTTAAGGGTTCTCGCTTCTACTTCCAACGTGCACCGTAATCGAACCCTTTCAGGGTTCGCTCTTGGATTTACCGGCAATTTTCAACGAGCCCTGAAAGGACTCGACTACATTTATTTCTACAGGCTTACTCACAATCGGAACACTGACAAAGCCACTCTTACAGCNNCACCGTAATCGAACCCTTTCAGGGATCGCTCTTGGATTTACCGGCAATTTTCAACGAGCCTTGAAAGAGCTCTACTATGTGTTTATCGTACTTAGTGCCTCACACTCCCACGTCGTGCTGAGCGCCTGACTGCCCCCGCAGTGAGTCGAAGCATGTAATCTATATCCAATACACCCAAATTCACGCTTTTGTTCCTGATCCATAATTTCTCTGGAAAAACTACAGAAGTTTCGAATACTTATAAACACTCCTCCTGGTAGGGGGAGCTGGAGGGAGTATAAATAATTTTCAATCCTCAAAATTCACATGTTTACAAAAAAATCCAATTTACATGCGCAAATCGGCATTTTCCCCTAAAAACGGGATTCACATGTGCCGTTTCTTCTCTTTGACAAACCCGTAAATTATTTATTATACTCGCGTTACACACAAAAGGATCAGTAAATGGGAAATAGATCTGAATTACTATTTGAAGTCATTTATAAAATGCTGGGTCAGAAGCAGCTAAAGCGTGAATCACGCTTATGGAAGGAGCTTCCTGGTGAGCTGAAGAAAATACTTGGCGAAGCAATGAATGCCGGTATCCCCAGGGATGAAGCTAAGTACCTTCTGCTGGTTATTGGACCCGTGAACTTATGCCTGGCGGAGTACGCCGATGCAGCCAATGATTTTTCAGCGCAATATTTAGTTTACGGCAAAGAGCTTCTCTATTCATCAGAGAATTAAGTTTAAGGTTACGGGTTGCAGGTTTCAGTTGCAGGTTTCAGTTTGCATGTAGCTGGTAATTGATAACCATTATTAATTGTTCATTACTCATTGCTCATTGCACATTGCACATTGCACATTGCACATTGCACATTGCTCATTGCTCATTGCATATTGCACATTGCACATTGCTCATTGCTCATTGCATATTGCACATTGCACATTGTTCATTGATAATTGAAAAAGATTTCTCTCTTGCACGCGTGATAAAGTCGAGGCAATTTTAAAGCCCGGCAATTTCTCCCCCTCTCTTAACGCGGGAGGGGCGAGGTTTTTAGACCAACAATAGTTAGATTAATCAATAAATCACATAACACAAAACAAATATAAGAATGTCAATAAAATTTGAAAATTTTGATGAATTCAAAAAAGTACTTTCAAGCGATTCAGATCTACAACAAAAATTCAAATCTGATCCAACAGACGCAATAAAAATGATTGAACTGAATCATCCTTTGGAAAGCGATACTTGGATATATAGAAAAATAGTAATTATTCTCGGAATCGTTATAATTTCTATAGTAGTCGGTGTAATATTAATGATGAGTTTAGGAACAATTTCAAATGATCAGCAAATTCCAACAATATTAACAGCAATTGGTTCTGCTGCAATAGGAGCAATGTCAGGGCTGCTTGTTCAACCACCAAAGAAAAGTAATTAAGTTGATTTAATCAACAGCAATGCATACAATATTTAACTTAAACAGAAAGGATTAAAAATGATTAAATTATCAAATGAAGATGTAAAAAAACTTGAAAGTCTTGAACCCGAAGAGGCTTTTAAAATCTTTGCTTCCAAAGCAAGCGAATTGATCATGAGAGCAATTGCTGATTCATTGCAAGAAGCTACCTCAAAAGTAAAAGTCGCAAATGTTAACAAAGATTTTCGAGAGTTTATTTCAGGAATAAAGATAGATATGGACTGGGGGACACCTGGCTTTAAATCTCAACCTTCATTTTTGAATTTATTCACTAGACCGAGTGCTGAAACGATCAAGTCGTTTGGTGGTAGTTTTGAGATAAGTGTAGGTGGGACAGTACGGTTTTAATCATACGGTTGTTTAACTAAAAAGGGGCTTATGCCCCTTTTTCCTTTTTCTTCTTCCGCTTCTCCTCAAACATGGGAGCCGTGTACTTTTTGTATAGGAAGAATAAGTATCCTAACCGACTCAGCTCTGTAGTAAAAACCTGCTTGCTGTAGCAAGCGTCAACGGCTTTATCTAGCTCCTGGTGAGCTTTAACAAGCTTTGGCGGCATGGCAATCGGATCGTATAAGTCAGCCAGCGAGCTATCCGGAAACTCCCTGCGTACTTCAAGTACCGACTGCGCTTTTTCTTCAACAAGCTTTATCTGCTTCTCACTCGCACTCTCAGGCCAGGGGAAGTTGTTGTAAACTAATACATTTGAATACCTAAAATCACTTTTCAACCTACCACACGTATATTTAGTCCATGCCATGTGCATTTCTGACATTAATATTCCGAATATGTACAGCGTACCATTTGGGATAAATGAACAAGAGTTACTTACTATGTTATCTTTATTAAAGAAACCAATTGGTATGTACTTCCTATTTTCTGATGTGGTTAATGGAATTAATATAAAATTACTGTCAGGTTGCCTTATCTCAGCAAAAAGAGTAGGGGTTTTTGCAGTCTCCCTGGTTGGAAGTTTTGAGCTATTTAACCGGAATTGCTTAACTTTTTCTACCCTTTCTAATAATTGAGGCATCTTTATTAATTCATTCGGTTGTATATCGTTAAGCCATAAACACCAACGATGTTCATTATTTAAATATTCTTTACCACTTAAAAATGGTTTTATAAATTTCTTGGCTTTAGGTTCTATATCTAAGAAAAGGTTTAATTCTTCGTCATTAAATATGTAATTCCCATCATCAACTATTTTATTGCCATAAATTACTTTGGGTACATTGCATAATGGATTTGTTCTAGATAATATTACAATATCGTCTGAATCAACTAAATATGGATTTATATTTTTAGCTCTGATTTCATGAGGTTCCGATTTAATAGTATCATATTCGTAAATATATTTTAGGGTATTCTCTTTTTGAGCAAATCCAATAATTACAACATGTACATTAGCATTTCCTTTTGCTTCATTATTCCATTTGAAAGTTCTATGAGCAAAGTTAATTTTGACCTTATATCTGTTTAAAAGTTCGTTCCATAGTAATCCAACTTGTTCACCTTGAGCAATTGAATTTGTGGAAACAAAAGCCACTTTTATATCTGTGCTTTGTATATATTGGGCTGCTTTTATATACCAAGCTGTAACATAATCCAAAATCCCTGCACCCTTAACATTATAAAATATTGTATTTAAATCTTCCTTTTGTTCTTCATTCTGCAAATGTTTACCAACAAACGGGGGATTGCCAAGTATATAATTTAACTCTGTTTTTGGTACTATCTCATTCCAGTCAAGCCTTAAGGCGTTGCCATTAACAATATGAGGTGACTTCTTTAATGGCAGGCGGGCAAAGTATCCACCAAACTCCTCCGAGAGCTTTAAATTCATCTGGTGGTCAATCAGCCACATTGCAACTTCAGCAATTCTGGCAGGGAACTCCTCATACTCAATGCCGTACATGCAGTCAACGTAAATTTTGCTTAAATGCTTAACGTCAGTTTCAGTCTGTATCTGTCCCTTAAGTTTACTTAATCTTTTCAGTACTTCAATTTCCAAGAGGCGTATTTCACGGTAGCTGATAATTAAAAAATTTCCGCAGCCGCAGGCTGGGTCTAAAAACTTTAGTGATGCAAGTTTAGTATGGTATTCTTCAAGTTTAGCTTTGCTGTTTTTAATTTCATCAAACTCTTTATGCAGCTCATCAAGGAATAATCCCTTAAGTACCTTCATTATATTTTTCTCTGAAGTGTAATGCGCGCCTAAGTCACGGCGTTTGGCTTTATCCATCACGGATTGAAACAGCGAGCCGAATATAGCCGGTGAAATTTTGCTCCAGTCAAAACTGCAGCAGCCCACCAGCACTTGCCGCATGTTTGAATCAAACGAAGGAAAGGGTAGCTGTTCAGAAAACAATTGCCCGTTAACATACGGGAACTGGCTTAAATCTTCATCAAGGTTCTTCTGTCTTTCCTCTTCGGGGATATTCAGTACTTCAAAAATCTGTGAAATATGTATGCCTAAGTCAGAGCCATCAGGTTTGGTTTTATTTTCTATGTAAAATGAAAAGTGATTGTTAGGGTTAAAAATTCCGGTATCATCGGCAAAAAGGCAGAACAATATGCGTACTAAAAAAACTTCAAGCTTGTGTCCTGTGTAACCGTTTTTCTCCAGAGCATCGTGCAGCTTGCCCATAAGCTCCGCTGCTTTTATGTTAACAGGGTCTTCATCTTTAATGACCTGCTTTTTGTATCCAAGCACAAAGCCAAACAAGTTAACATGTTTATGCAGTTCTTTTAAAGGAAAATCATGGTGAGTATTTTCTTCCAGGTCATACAATCTGAACCTGTTGAAATCAGATACAAGTATATATTTGGGGAGCTCAATTTCGGTTATTCCGGGGAAGTAATCCAGTGCCTGTATGTAAGCTTTATCAAGGCTTTTGCCCGTGGATTTATGTTCAACAATCAGCATACCTTTCCAGAAGAGATCGATAAATCCCTGCTTTTCGCCCAGTTTTTTCACGGGTTCTTCAAAAGAGGCAATACGCCTTCTGCTGAGCCCGAAAATATTAAAAAACTGGTCCCAGAAGGTTTTTGCTTCCGCTTTTTCGCTAGTTACTTCTTCCCATTCCTTGGAAAATTCGATAGAGCGTTTTTTGATCTCATTCCAGCTTAATGCCATTGATAAATATATATTTAAATAAGCAGGGTTTCAATGAAAATAAATTTATTAACTATGAAAAAATATCATGATATGATACATATAATAATCTCAATTAGATTATATTTAAATAATTCTTAACCAAAAAAAAGGTGAAACCATGTTCGAAAAATCAAAAATAGATAAAATGAAGGTATTCTTTAATGAAAACTTCAATAAAGAAGAAGGCAAAATGGTTTGCATAGTTACATTAAACCATGGTATTAGAATTTTGTATAATGACATGAAATTAAGGCTTGGTAGTCAAATTGATCATTCAATGAAATCTCTGGAAGAAATGGGAAAAATAAGGAGTTATAAAGTATTAGAATTCCTGGATAAAAATAATAAGAAAACAACAGGCGTTACCGAGCCACATCAACTTATAACTAGTGTATATGAAACACTGCTTGAAATGATAGGAAGCGAAAATGGCAATTTTGTTTTTGGGCTGAGTATAATGGATGGATATCACAGTGTTACCATTATAGTTGAAAAAAATAATGATAAAATTGATGTATACAGATGTGATCAGAATGAAGGCTGTGTCAAAAATAATAAAAATGAACTTGATGGTTATATTACGTCTAAAACAAATTCTTGGTGGAATAAAAATGCAGAAAAGGGCACTAAGATGAAAACTAGAACAACTCTTTGGCTTCTTCAGCAATAATGTCTTGTTCTTTCCGCTCTTTGCGACTTTGCGTCTTTGCGGTTAAAGATTCTGCCTTTGATTCTAATCACAAAAAAAGACGCCTTCTCCAGCGCCTGTTTTCATTGCTCATTGTTCATTACTCATTGCCAATTGCAAATTGCTAACTTCCCCAATCCCTGTTATACCTGAAATCTACATTTATCGTGCGGTTTGAGACCTTTGCGATTATCGGCGTTACGCGCTTGAACTGGTTAAACCTTATCTTATCACGCAGAGTTTTTATAAACGGAAGCTTAAATCCAATATCCGTCAATTCTTCATCGCTGTATCGCTGATCTATCATGTAATACAACAGTTCATCAGCTTCGCGGTAGGTGAAACCAAGCTCACCCTCATCAGTCTGCCCGCTCCACAGGTCAGCCGAAGGCTTTTTTTTAATTATTTGTTTCGGACACTTAAGCAGCTCTGCCAATTGCCACACCTGCGTTTTGTAAAGGTCACCCAGGGGATTTATCGCGCTCGCGCTATCACCGTACAAAGTCGAATATCCCAGCAGTATTTCGGTTTTATTCCCGGTGCCGAGCACCAGTGCTTTTTTTTCGTTTGATTGGTCGTAAAGGCAGATCATTCTCATCCTCGCCATAATATTACCAAACCTGACCTTATTCTTCAGAATATCCGGGTCATTTTCAGCAAGCGCATCAACCGCGCCCGTTAAATTGATAAGCATACTTTTAATTTTCAGGTCCTTTACAACTGAAAGGGCGTCGCCAACACTATCTGCGCTTGAGGTTTTGTACGGCATCATAACGCCAAGCACGTTTTTGGGTCCAAGTGCAAGCGCTGCAAGGTATGCGGCAACCGTGGAATCAATTCCGCCGCTTAAGCCAAGCACAACTTTTTTTATACCGAAACGGGTTGTCTCCTGGTATATAAAGTTAACCAGGACCTTAACTAAGTCCTGGTTAACGGGAATCTCAAATGGATTTATTCTTTTCGAAGAGTTTTTTTGTGAGGCTTTAATTACGGGTTCTTCCAATTCGCTTTCGATTTATAAGCCATTTTATCAGAATATGCGCAAAAAATTTACTTCTTTGAAACCTGGTAAACTATCTTTCTTATTGTATCAAACTGAAGATAGGGGAACATCTCCTGTATCTTGTCTATAGCTTCGCCAGCGCTCATTTCTCTTCTCATATCTTTGTACATCTGGCGGATCTTATAGTCACGGATAGCTTTTTCATCCAATAATTTGTATTTTTTCAAATTATTATATGTCTCATCGTCAATCAGCTCGCTTAACGGATTATCGGTCTTTGACTTAACTGTCGGCTTCATTTATGCCCTCCCGTCCTTTCGGACTATTAGTTTATTAATATTAGCTTTTTCTGGATACGGTAACTTAAAATATCTAGTCTCCTCATCGCCTAATGTTACAAATATAATTAAAAAGCAAGTTAAAAATCAAGTAATCCAATAATTTAGCTCCATTTTATTATACTTAACTTTAAATAAATACATAGTTACGTTCCTGTTATTTCTATGTTAAATATAACCTAAACCCGCTCCAATTCGTTTCAATTTGGCTTTATAAGACTTGCAATAACATACAATTTTGGGTATTTTATCCAAAATTTATAGCATTTATGGATAGGTTTTTCAGGATATTTTATTACACCGCTTTCACGGTATTTGTTTTATCTTCTATTCTGGTCATATTTTCGCTGATAGTTTCACTAATTGCGTTTATATACTGGTCTTTAACCCTTTTTCTTCAGTATATACTTCGCCTGTTATAAACTAAAAGTCAATTAATCAAAATTTTATATGTTCGTAAAAATACTATCTAAGTATTCAATTTTTATTGTCTTCTCAGCAGTATTCCTGTTATCATCCTGCAAACCGGAAGAGGATATTCTCACGCCCGTTGAACCGCCTGTTGTGATCGATACTACCAAGATCTTTTCCAAAACTTTCGGCTCTCAGTTATCTGATCTCGTAACAGGTTCACGGCAGACAAATGACGGCGGCGTGATACTATGCGGCTACACAATTTCCGGCGCGTTTGGCGATAATGATATCTTCATCATGAAACTAGACGGCTCGGGAAATATCGTCTGGTCAAATCTATACGGCGGCTCCGGAAACGATCAGGCTGCTTCCATAGAAAAAACCTCTGACGGCAGTTTCATCATCAGCGGAACAACGTCATCATTCAGCGGAACATTTGATCCGTTCGCTATGAAGATCAACCAGAACGGTGTTATTGAGTGGAGCAACATCTACCGGTGGTGGAATGAAGACTATTCCAACAGTATTATTCAGACCGGAGACGGCGGATATATTATGACCGGATATTCAAACTCATTCAGCATCGGCAGCTACGATATATTTTCCCTCAAAATAGATCAGTCCGGCGGCCTCATGTGGGCAAGGGCATACGGCGGAGCGGAAAATGATTACGGAAATTCAATTAAAATGACTCCGCAGGGCGGATACATTATAGGCGGTTACACATTTTCATACGGAACAGGCGGCGAGGCTTATATACTTAAGCTCTACGGCGATGGCGTGCTGTTATGGAGTAAAACTTACGGCGGCGGCGGATTTGATAACATCAAAGACCTGCAGAATACTACCAACGGATTTATTGCGTGCGGCTCTACATCTTCATTCGGCTTGCCGTCTGAAACCGCAATGGTCTTTAATATAGATAACCAGGATGGCTTCGTTTACTGGACAAGAACTTTCGGCGGTAACGGGCAGGATGTTTCTAATTTCAGCAAGGTACTTGCAACAGGAGATGGCGGCTATCTGCTCGCAGGAAACCTGCAGGAGCTTGTTAAGAACCAACAGGATATTGCGCTTGTTAAATTATACGGTGATGGTGAATTCAACTTCGCCAAAATATTCGGCGGTGCCGCAAATGATGCCGGCACTTCGATTTCCTTTACTACCGATGGCGGAATACTCCTTACAGGCAATACTTCGTCATTCGGTGCGGGCGGCAATGATGCTTATATCTTAAGCCTGTACAACAACGGCACAGGGTGCCTTCAGGATAACCCCGTAACACCTGTTGGAGGCAGTCCGTTAATGGAAGTGAATGAACAGATATCAACTTACCTTGATATCAATTTTTACGAAACTGCACAGGCTAATTGGAATGTTAGTGCCTTCAATGTTGTTCCCAATTCCCAGTGTATTCAAAATCCGGATAATAACACAAGATAAATCTAAATAAATTAGAACGGCTTAAAATTTGAAAGTACCAACATTTCAGAAATTCGGTTTAACAAAAGCGCAGCTTAAAGTCATTGAAACCAAGGATAAGAAGATATCTGATATCTTAACTCATCATTTGACTATCGGAATTGGTATCGCTTTCGGGCTGGTTGTTTATGTGATTTATTTTACTAAAGTTCAGCCGGATAATTTCATCCAGATAATTACACAGGTATTTATCTTCGCAAGCCTTGGAATAATCTGCGTAGGTGTGCCGGCTTTGCTCTTTAAGCTCGCTGAAATGTTCTATTTCAAACAGAAGTCTAAAACACCTGAAAGCCGGAATATCAGTAAATACAACGAAGAGCGTGATAATTATGAATTCTGGAAAATAAGGAAAGATTACAGCTTCTGGAATATGATGGACGGTCTGAGCTTTGAAAAGGAAGTAATGAATATATATCTTCATCTCGGATACGAAGATAAAGGAGAGCTGAGCGAAGAAAACCGCGATCAGGATCGGATCTTGAGCTATGATGGCAAATTACATTACTTTACTTTCCATACAAAAATTACTGAATTTAAAGAATCGGAAGAAATTGATAAATTGCTCGTAAGAAAAGAAAAAAGCGGGTGTGATACCCTGAATATTTTTTCACAAAGGGGATTCCACAAAAGCCTGAACGGATTTATTAATAATAAACCTGTAAATTTGTTCGATATAAACGGGATAATCAAAGTTGTCAGAACTATCAAATTTTAAGTTAGAGCAGAATAAAAAGTTAAACAAAAACACAAAGATCCTTGCGACTCTGGGTCCCGCAGCGGATACCAAAGAAAAGATCATTGAGCTTATCAACGCCGGTATTGACGGTGTAAGACTGAATTTCTCTCACGGCGGCCATGAATACTACGACCAGGTATTCAAAAATGTAAACGACGCATGCGTTGCCACAAGTGAACCTATTGCCATTCTTGTTGACCTTCAGGGACCAAAAATTCGGGTAGGCAAATTGCTGCTGCCTGAGTATGAGCTCAAAGAGAACGATCACCTCGAGATCACCATGCATGATATTGTTGGTACCAAAGAAAAGTTTTCCTGTTCATATAAAGGCCTCGCGCAGGATGCGAAAATAGGAGACCATATCTACATAGATGACGGTCTTATCAAACTGCTTGTGATTGCTATAGATCACGATTCAATTTTTTGCGTCGTACTCGAAGGCGGCACCCTAAAACCCAGGAAGGGAATGAACCTGCCCGGTATGGAGCTGAGCCTGCCCTCACTTTCCGAAAAAGATTTTGAAGATCTTGATTTTGCGCTTTCTCACAGGGTTGATTTTATCGCGCTTTCATTTGTCCGCAAAGCCAGTGATATAATTGAGCTCAGGAAGTACCTTGTTGATAAAGGATACGATAAAAATATAATCGCCAAGATAGAAAAACCCGAAGCGGTAACCAACTTTGATGAGATCCTTGAAGCAGCAGATGGAATTATGATCGCGCGCGGTGATCTTGGTGTAGAACTTCCTCCGCAGGAAGTGCCGGTAATACAAAAGAGCATCATCCGCAAATGCAACCGCCGCGGCAAAATGGTTATTACCGCTACACAGATGCTTGAATCCATGATACATAACGCTGTGCCAACACGCGCTGAAACCAGCGATGTTGCAAACGCCGTCTGGGATGGAACCGATGTTGTTATGCTCAGCGGTGAAACATCAGTGGGTGAGTACGCCATTGAAACCGTTGAAATGATGCAGCGAATTCTTGCGAAAACCGAAGCCAACATGCACCTGGTGCAGTTTGAACGCAAGGATCGACCTTTGACCGTGGAAGAAACCGTGTTTGATTCCGTTGGAAAAGCGCTTGCTGATATGGCAGTACAGCTAAACGCGGAGGCTGTCGTATCGTTTACGCGCCGCGGGCGCATGGCTAAAGCCATGAGCAAATTCAGACCCAATACACGCATTGTTGCCATGAGCGATAGCTTTGAGGTTATGAATGTACTAAGGCTCATCTGGGGAATTATCCCCGTTTACTTCGAAGATCTTCCCGATGAACAGACCGCTATAAAGGTCGCAAAAAAAATTCTGCTCGATAAGAACGTAGTTACCGAAGGATCAACAATTATCTTTACTTCCGGCGCGCCTATTGATGAAAAGGGCAAAGATATCTGGATCCGCTTCGCCAAAGCCTGACTGCAAAATCCTGGGCGCCTGACTGCCGAAACGAAAGTGAAGAAAGTAAGCGAAGGATCTCATTTGGGCAAAAAGTAATTCCATCCCTTTTCATTATTTTTACTTCAAAAAGTCACCAAAAACCGCGTTTTTCTGCGGTTTTTTTAATTATTTACCGTAATACTTTTAACTACACGCAATTGGTACATTGAACTATATGCAGACTATTCACGGTATATTATATTTGTATAGAAAGAAAATAATATAATACGATGAACAACAAAAATATAAAGTTTGCAATAGTTAGAGTTAACCCCTTCTGAGATTTACCCCGATTTTTCCTCCAAAGAAGTACCTCCTGAATCCCCTCTGATCTTTTGATCACAGGGGATTTCCTTTTACCCAAACACTCTCGCTCTCATGATATCCTTATATTAAAACATTGCATAAAACATTCAACACTGTAATACAATTTACTACAATCAATTAATTCAATGCGCTACATACAAACATAAAACAACATGTTATATTTGTACAGGTTGATTGAGGAAAGAATATGAACCCTTTCGGTTTTCAAGAAATAGAAACAATATAACCCTTCTGATTTTTACTGTACTATTCCTGTATCCTCTTTGAGTCCCCGCTAAAAGAAGTTTGGCGGGGATTTTCTTTTTTTGTAAGATCTTCCGCATCCTGCTCAAAATCTCCTTTCGAAACGACTGCACCAGATCCTTTAATTTTCGTGCTTCGCATTGTGCTTCCAGGTTAATTTAACAATAATTTACATATTTTTATCGAACGTATGGCGCAAAAGTTCTGTTTTAAAATATAGAGGAATGTTGTTGGTTGTATTGTAAGCTAATATATGATTTGCGGTACGTAGAGTTATGTTGTAATTATATTTTGATCGAATGGAGGGTACAAAAATGAAATATCTGAAAAATGTAATACAAGGCGTCAAATATATTCCCCTGAAGTTGTGGAGTTACCTCACTGCGGGAAATTCTGGAATTTCACTTCTTAATGTAAAAGGCGGATTTCTTGATCTGAAAAAGAACTACAGAAGAAGTTTCCTTCTTGGAATAATAATTTCAGTATTCCTGCATGGCTCTGCCATTGGTGTATTCTTCATTTCATCAATGGTTAACCCGGTAGATTCCTCAGCAGATGAGAAAACCAACCTGAGGGAAATTAATATCGTAGAACTCCCGCCTCCGCCGGTATCACAAAACGAGGAAGCGTTCATTCCTCCCCCTGAGGCGCCTGAGAGCGAGAACGTTACTTCACTTCCTAAAAAGGATCTCAAGGCACTTGTACCTGAGCCTGTAAGGAAAGAGAAAGCTGAAGAACAAACGGTAAAAACTCAGCAGGAACTTAATGAGATAAATACGCCTGTCTCAAAAGATGGTGATACTTCAGGATTTGAATACACCGGTGAACTTGGTTACATAGAAGAAGAGAAGATAGAAGAAAAGATCACCGAGGAGAAAGTTATTCCGCCCAGTGATAACAAAAATTACAACTCATTTGAAGTTGAAAAAGCGCCTGATGCGGTCAATCTTTCCCAGATCAAAAGCTCCATCAGGTATCCTGAAATTGCGGTTCAGGCAGGCATAGAAGGCAGAGTAACCGTAAGAGTACTCGTTAATAAAGAAGGCCGGGTTATTGATATTGGTAAACTGACGGGTCCTGTAGTGTTTCATGATGAAGTCGAAGAAAAAGTCCGGCAGCTGCGCTTTACTCCGGGACTCCAAAACGGAAATCCTGTAAGAGTATGGGTAACGGTTCCGTTCAACTTTGAACTTAATTAATAACCGTTATTCTGCAAACTGTAGAAGTTCCATAATCCTGATTGATCCATTCTGTTAGATCCCCGATCGGTTTTTCCGGTCGGGGATTCTTAATGCACCGTAATTCCCGCCATCAGGCAAAAAATTATTTCCCCTTTTATAAATCACTCAATATCCATAAATTTACGCGTTCAACATGGAATTTGCCCCAGCCCCAATCTCCGATTGTAATGGAATATTAATTTTACATTTGAAAAAATATATCAAAATAACATTACTTCTGCTTCTACCTCTCAATATATTTGCCGATAGCAATATTGATGGGCAGACCGTGACCTTTACGCAATTCATCAATGAAATGGCTGCCTGTACAAAGTACACAACATTTGAAAATGTTAAGATACGTTACAAAATGCCCGATGATAAGATCGGCATGGATAAACGCTTCAGCGGGGGAGAGCCCGAACTCTTCATCCCGCAAAGTATCCGGCTTCTAAATTGCGATTTTGATGTTGACTATTGGCTCGTTCTGCGAAATATCACCTTTATGGATTACTTCGCAATTGCTAATTGCACTCCCGTCAAAGCAATCTTTAAAGATTGCACCTTCAAGAAAACATTACGGCTATATGGTAATAATATAGATTTCATTGATATCGATAGCTCAAAACTCGAACACGGTTTCAAATTCTACAGAAATGATGTTAAAGATAGACTTACTTTCAAAAATTGCACTATATCCCTGAACCCCGCATTGTTCGGTGATACTGACGCGCTTGATATGGAACCAAGGCTCTTCAGATTCGAAAACAAACAAAATGGCTTCGATGTTGATATCGCGGATTGCGTATTCGATCTCCCCGAAAACCTTCGGGGCAATTCTCAATTCTTTCTAACACTTAAGGAATCCGATTTTAAGAATCTGAGCTTAACCGGCAACACATTCAATTGCACTGTTGATCTTTCTGAATCAACCGTAGGCAACGCCTTTGTCACCAATGAATGCGCCTATAACGGCAGCCTGGTGCTAGATGCGTTTAATATTAACCCTATAAATACCAGGGTGCAATGGTCAACCGTTGCAGGTAACCGCATTGCCATATACGATCACAAAGCAGGTAAAATTTATAACGGCAATCACGCAGATAGTATTGGCAGCGAAGTAAGGTTCGCCAGTCTGATTAGCTGCTATGCCAATTTTTATAATGCGTTCAAATCACAGGGTAACCGCATTGCTGCCAATGCGTGTTATGTGGAATGGAAAGATATCGAGACCAAGTATCTCAACAAACAATATTCCTCCGGAGTTGATAAGAGTGTATTCTTTAATTACCTCATGAATGTGTTCCTGAAAATATTTTGCGACTATGGCACAAATCCACTAAAGGCAATTCAGATAGCCTTTTATGTACTGCTCTTCTTCGCTGGAATATATTTTTTCTTTCCGTATTCAATTCTATCTTTCCACCAGCGTAGCATGTTTGACCAGCTGAAGATTTACGGCAAGTATCTCTCTTCTCCTAAAAGCCTGCTTGAAATTGAGGACTCCGTGATTGCAAAGGGGAACAAAACCCCAACTTACGATGAGTATATGAGCTTTGTAACGGAATCAAAGGGCAAAGTGCCATGGTACTTTAATCTCTTCGGCAAGCCGCTTTATTTCCTTGAGCTTATCCGCAACAAACCTACTAAACTATTCTACAGGCTGATCGATATATTTCCTGATGAATGGGAGTCCATGAGCAGTGCTAAAAAAGTTGTTGCAACAGTATTATATGGCGTAGTGTTCATGCTGACGGTTCTTTGGTTCTTCCTGATACACGTGCTGGATTCAATTGCGCTCAGCCTTAACGTATTTTCAACACTCGGCTTTGGGCAAATACCAATTAAAGGTATCCCACGTTACTTAACCATCCTTGAAGGATTCATAGGCTGGTTCCTGCTAAGCATTTTTAGTGTTTCGTTAATAAGTCAGGTGATACAATAAAGCAAAATGTCAAATGCCAAAATCCAAATGACAAATTGATAGCGGATAAAGAAGAAAACAAAAATCAAAATGTACCTGAGAAAAATTATTACTGGCAAACATTTGTCATCACAACTGTATTGTTTATTGTTTTTATCTTGATCCTTGTTACGTTTGGAGTTTTAGGTGATGGTAATACAGGCTCAGGCTTTTATATTTTCTATCTTCTATTGTTTTATTTGGTAAATATTGTGTTGAAGAAATTTATTAAAAAGCATGGTGATGATCTGTTAAGTTAGAGGAGTTAGTGAGACATAAAAATGGCCCCTTTAGCTGTAAGACTGCTTTAGCAGTAGCGGAATATTTGCCTGACATATTGGGCGCAGCGAAAGAAGATAGAAATAGTAACGCTTTTAAAAATAGCTCCGTAGGAGCGGCATGTTAAACTATGGCTAACACATTTTCACAGATCTACATCCAAATAGTTTTTGCAGTCAAAGGCAGAGAAAATCTGATCAAAAGAGAGCACAAAGAAGAATTACACAAATACATCACTGGAATCGTAAAAGGCAAAAAACAAAAAATGCTTGCGATAAATTGTATGCCTGATCATACCCACATGTTTCTTGGCTTCACGCCGGATATGAAGATCTCTGATCTTGTTAGAGATGTAAAATCGATTTCATCCGGTTTTATAAATGAAAAGAAATTTGTAAAAGGAAAATTCAATTGGCAGCATGGATTTGGCGCTTTTTCTTATTCGCATTCTCACATTGATAGGGTTGTGAAATATGTCTTGAATCAGGAGGAACATCACAAAAAGAAGACTTTTCGAGAAGAATATATTGGCTTGCTGGAAAAATTTAATGTGGAGTATGATCCAAAATACATTTTCGAATTTTACGATGATTAACATATCGCTCCTACGGAGCTCTGAATCACGGCGCTAATGCATTGCCTACAAACATTTCGCTCCTACGGAGCTAAGTTAATTACAAAATTTTCATAAAATGAAACTTTTCAACCCCAAATTCATACTAGTATCTACATTAACATTCATACCATACACCGCATTATGGTTTTTGTGGCATAATAATTTATTCCCAAATATTTATTATTCATCCCCCGGGGTCAACTCCATTGTGACCCAAAACATATGGTCAATGAATTTCGCCAACGCGCTGCTTGTGTATGGATTTGTTTATTTTTATTGGCGAATGGAAAAGCCCGATACCCGTCTTATCCAGCCGCTGATGTGGGGGATATACTACAACTTATCCGTAATCGGATTTTTCAGCCTCATGATATTCGGTATAACCACGCACTGGGATTTATTATTCATTATGATGGATATTCTCTGGTGTATTTTCGGCGGTGCAATTATGGGAACAATGGCTTTCTATCTCAAAAAAAGAATTTCTTAACGCCCTCGTAGCCAAATCTCCTCGTGCCACGAATAAGTTTCTTCGTTAATTTTTGTCCCACTTATCCTCAAAATTATTCAATAAACTGTTCGTTACCTATTTCGTGGCACGAGTATCTTTTTGCTCAACTTTTGAGACATGCTTCCGTGACGACTACACAAATTTATGTAAACTCCACCAGACATTCCTCCCCTCTCCTCCCGGGAGAACAGCACCGGCAGTCAGGGGGGCAGGGGGGTGATGTCCAAATAATCGACATCCTTTCCCAATATCAGAAAAAAATGTATCTTGTTCAATTAAGCCATACCGCTCGTGCCACGAATAAGATTCTTCATTAATCTTTGTCCCACTTTTCCTCAAAATTATTCAATAAACTGTTCGTTACCTATTTCGTGGCACGAGTATCTTTTTATTCATTCATCAATTATCTTTTTACTCAGTATTTGAGACGTCCCACCGGGACGTCTCTACAGAAGTTATCATAATCCTTTACATTCCCCTTGAAAATACTGAAATATAAACTTACATTTATTTAACAAATTCCATTGAATTTAACCTAATCTATGAATAATTTTACCGTTTAAGGCTATAAAAATAATTAAATTCAGGTAAAATTGGCAAAAACAGTAGGTTCTGTTCTATTCGTTCTATTATTCGCAACCCTAAGCTACGCTCAACAATACGTAACAGTCACAGCAGCCCCGCTGAAAAAGGATTTCTACCCCAGCGAAAACATTCGCGTAAACGTTAAGGCGGATATTCAGGGCGGCTATCATATCAACGCAAACCAGGTCAGCGATCCTGATCTGATTCCCACAACCATAGAAGTAGATGGCGGCAGCCTTAAGGTCGGAAAGATCTCTTGGCCGGGTTCGCATAAATTCAAATTCAGCTTTTCTGAAACTGAGCTTGATGTTTACGAAGGCGCGATTACCATCGGAATTAATCTCAAAGCTCCCAAGGATATCAAACCCGGCAGCTATGAAATTTCCGGTAAGCTGAATTACCAGGCATGTAACGATAGAGCCTGTTTCGCCCCCAAAGATGCGCCGTTCACTGTCACTGTAATTATAAAAGAAGATACCGCAAAGGTCGATACTTCAAAAACTGAAACACCTGTTGATACTGTTAAGAAAACTGATTCATTAGATAAATCAACCCAACAGGATACAACTTTAAAAACACAGCTTACTGAAAACAAAAGAGATACTACGCAAACTGTCACTTCCACTGAAAACAAAAACCAGATTGCGGCTTATATTGAAGAGAATGGTATGTTTGTTGCTCTGCTGATAATTTTCGTCCTTGGCATTGGACTCAACTTAACCCCATGCGTTTACCCGCTTATTCCCATTACCATCAGCTATTTTGGTGCGCAGGTATCAAACAGTAAGGGCGGCAAATTATTAATGGCGCTCTTTTATGTGCTGGGAATGTCTGTAACGTATTCGGTGCTTGGACTCGTTGCCGCATTAACAGGCGGCGTATTCGGCAGTTTGCTGCAATCACCTTTGGTTATTGGATTACTTGTGCTGATATTCCTCGCGCTTGCGCTGAGCATGTTTGGTGTCTATGAAATAAAAATTCCGCAGTCACTTGCGAATTTCAGCGGTAAGAACCGCCAGGGTTATTTCGGTACATTCTTAATGGGTCTTACTGTCGGATTTATCGCGGCACCGTGTATCGGTCCATTAGTACTTAGTTTACTTGTTTATGTCGGTCAAATTGGCAGCCCGTTCCTTGGTTTCATAATGTTCTTTGTGCTTTCACTCGGTCTTGGCCTGCCGTATGTTTTCCTCGCCATGTTTTCAAGCTCCATCACCAAGCTTCCGCGTTCCGGTGAATGGATGGAAGGCGTGAAGATAATCTTCGGGCTTATGATGATTGGTCTTGCGCTTTACACTGCGCAGCCGCTAATGTCTGTGGAGCTTTACGAAATGATATTCCCGATCTTCCTAATACTCAGCGGTATTTACCTCATACTGATTGATAGAAAAGCTGTGAACGCGCCCATGTACACCAGGATAAAATACGCTATCGCAATAGCTGTCATTATCTGGGGTTCAACCAACCTGCATTTTGGTGAAAAGGAAGTTGTCGGTACCGGTAAGTATGAATGGCAGATGCTGCAAACTCAGGCGCTGATAGATGCCTCAATTTCAAAATCAACCGATAAACCTACTATAATAGATTTTTACGCTGATTGGTGCGCGCAGTGTAAAGAGCTTGATAAATATACTTATGTTGATCCGAAAATTATTGAGCTCTCCAAAAAGTTCAATAATATCAAGGTCGATCTCACCAAAGGTGATAAAGAAATTGAAGGCAGGTATAAGATCCAGGGCCTACCAGTTGTTTCATTCATTGATAAGAACGGAAAAGAAATGGATGATCTCAGGGTAACTGGATTCCTGAACGCCGAAGAATTCATAAAGATCATGGATAAAGCGCTGGCAAGATAAGTGCCCGGCATTGTAACGAATTAGCATCATAAATTGTTTTTGAAAATAAGAAAAATAAACAACATATAATGAGATTTCTGAAATTTGCAGTATTAATGCTTCTGCCTTTAACAATTTTAGCTCAGAATAATTTTGAGCCCGGTTTCAGGCTTAAGAACTCCGAATTAAGCGTGGATAAGAAAATATTCCTTCTAACCGGCACAAGCGCGGTGCCGATGGAAACAAAAGCAGGTTCGCTTTTTGTTGATTCCGTTACAGGAACCCAAACCAAAACCACCGTTCGGAAATCTAAAAAGTCACCCGGCCTGGCATTCATTTACGGACTTCTTCTTCCCGGCATGGGACATGTATATGCCGATAGGTTCAGCACCGGAAAGTACTTCATGATCTCAGAAGCCACTCTGTGGCTTACTTATGCTGCTTTCAGTATATACGGCAACTGGCTGCTTGATGACGCCTACAGCTACGCGACAACTCACGCAGGCATTACCGTAGGTGATAAAGCGAGGGATGATAAGTTCTTTATTGATATTGCAAATTACAGCAATGTAGATGAGTATAACAATGAAAAGCTCCGCTTTGGTGAGTACGATAAACTGTATTTACCCGAAAACGGCTATTATTTCTGGTGGAACTCTCCTGAAGAACGCCGCTTATATCGCAGTGATAAAATTGGCGGAGACAGAACGCTCAATGACAGGCTTTTTGTTGTAGGCGCGGTTTTGATAAATCACGTAGTAAGCGCTATCAGCGCTGTGTTTGCGGCAAACAGCTATAACAGCGAAATCAGCAGCAAAACCTCCGGAGGTTTAAAAATGAACGCCGGTGTGATTAAGAACTTTAACCGTATTGATGGCATAAAGTTCAGTATCTCAAAGAATTTTTAACGCTTTGAATAAAGCTGCAAAAAAAAACGATGATAACACGGTCAACCTTAAACTTGTTATAGAGTACGACGGGAAGAATTATTCCGGCTGGCAGCGGCAAAATAAACAAAAAAGTGTTCAGCAGACAATTGAAGACGCTTTGCAGGTTATTTTCCGCGGCGAAAAGATAACACTAAACGGTTCAGGCAGAACAGATGCGGGTGTTCACGCGTTCGCGCAATGCGCGAATTTTAAGATCGATAAACACGTATTTCAATCTGTTGGATTAAAGCGATTGAAAGTATCCTTAAATGCGCTGGTTCCATCTGATATTGTTATCCATGAAATAAAAAAAGTGCCCCCGGGATTTCACTCAAGGTTCTCCGCGAAAAAAAGAGAATATATCTACCGCTTCAGCCAGAGACCAAAAGCTATTGAACGGGATACGGTTTTTTTACTGAAGGATAGCTTTGATATTAACACTGCAAAAGAGTTTTGCACGATAATCACAGGTAACCATTCTTTCAGATCGCTTTGCAAGAATAAAGAAGATGACCACGGTTTCAGATCAATAGTATATAAGGCTGAAGTAAAAAAGAAAAAGAACGGTATTATAGAGTTCAGAATATCTGCAAACCGGTTTCTCCACTCAATGGTGAGGGCTTTAGCCGGGGCAATGATCAAAACAGCAGCAGGCAAAGTTTCGCTTGCGGAATTCACGAAAAATTTTAAAAAGGGAGATGAAATAAAGATACAGTATGTACCTTCTAACGCTTTATTTTTATCAAAAGTAACTTACTAAAACCATGAAAATCAAATTATCCGCTTCAATCTTCGTTCTTTACGTTTCAATGCTTGTCTTATCTTCTGCCGTTAACGCCCAGGATATCACTCTTCAAAAACTTTCAATATCCTCAAACTACAGCCGCGGCCTGATCATAGAAGACAAGATAAACACCGCAGCAGAAAACAAGACAATGCCATTGTTGAATACGCAGGATCTCTCCGCGAAATATTTCATAGAAAACCGGTTCCAGGCCGCTGAAGACAACATGCAGGTTAAAAAGAAACAAAAATCTGTCGGTCTTGGCGTGCTTCTCTCAGCTATTATTCCCGGTGCGGGCGAGTTGTACGGCGGAAATTATCTCAAAGCCGGAATATTTTTCGGGATTGAAGTTCTGGCATGGGCAACTTTTGCTTACTTCACAGGTAAAGGCAATACCAAGCAGGATGAATATCAGGCATACGCTGATGAGAACTGGGATGTACGCACCTACGCAAGGTGGCTTAAGAATGAAGGATTCAGTGAGTCCAGCGGTATTAATCCTGATGAACCCAATAGAGATATACTCCGTGAGCAAATTATGGTGTGTGAACGCGCCAACTTTTCGCATACAATGCCTGAATATGGCTCGCAGCAGTATTATGAACTCATTGGTAAATACCAGAATTTTCAGGCAGGCTGGAAAAACTTGACACATGTGCCAACAAAAGCGGCGGGACCATATAACTACCAAACCTACCGCGACCCCGTTTTTACAAATTATGCTGCTGATAGACAAAAAGCCAATGACTTTTTTGATTATGCGAAAGTAGGACCTATAACAGCGATCGTAAATCACATTCTGAGCGCGGCTGATGCCGCATGGGTTATTTCAACCTATAATAACAAGATCAAACTTGAAACCGGTTTCAGAATGCAGAACAGGGTATCACCATATACATACCAGATAAAACAATTCCCAACATTTAACGTGGCAGTTAGTTTTTAGTATGTAATTTATTTTAACAAAAAAGGCTATTTCAAAATTCAATTGTGATTCCTGCGCCCGCAGGATACTTAAATTTTTTTATCAAATAATTTAATAGACAATTTTTTGAATTAGCCTTTTTTATTTTATTCAGCTTAATAAAATCTCACCCTGAGCCTGACGAAGGGTGAAGTCATCCCAATTTCTCTTCAATCTCGGGATGAGAAATTACACTATAAGTATGTAGATAGTTAAAGAAAAGGCATACCCTAAGCATGATCAGCTAACAAACACCTTATACTTCTTCAATTGGAAATACTTCTCCGCATTTTTGATATCCTTACCTTTAAACACACCGTAAACAGTGGAACCGCTTCCGCTCATTAATGCATACTCCGCTCCTAGTGCAAGCATATCATATTTGATCTTTTCTATTTCCGGGTATTTCCTGAAGACGACACGCTCGAAATCATTTATCATTAACGCGTTGTCAGCGGGGGAATATGATCTCACCTTATCAAGTACTTTACGTTTTGAATTGTTTATTCCAAGGGCTTTAAATGCCCATGGAGTTGAAATATGTATTCCCGGATTCACAATAAGTATCTTACCTTTGATCTTAAAGCCGGGCAGGGGAGTAAGCTTCTCGCCTCTGCCTGCTGCGTAAGCAGCTTTACCCAACATGAAAAACGGTACATCGCTGCCTGCAATGAGTGCTAAGCGAATTATCTCTTTTGTGTGAACATCAAATCTGAAATGTTTGAGTAATATCTTCAATACTGCGGCAGCATCTGAACTGCCGCCGCCGAGTCCCGCGCCCGTTGGAATATTTTTCTTTATAGCTATATCTATTCTGTATGTGCCTGCAGCTTTATAATGCCCCATGAATAACTCAGCGGCTTTGTAGCAAATATTATTTTTACCTGATATGTTTTCCTTTGAATCGGTTTTAACTGTAATCCTGTGAATACCGGGATCATCTGATAGTTTTTTTATCCTTACCGTTAATTTATCTTGAAGTTTAACAGGGTAAAATATGGTTTCAAGGTTATGAAACCCGTCCTTTCGTTTGGAAAGTATTCTGAGTCCGGCGTTTATCTTTGCGGGAGCTACAATTCTGTATGTTTTTGCCTTGTTTGATCTCATCAATGCAAAATTACAAAATTATCCATAGTTTACAATCTATAATTTTTAGCGTAAGTTTTAGCAAATTATGCATTAAACCACCGGCAATTAAGTAAAAATATCAAATTGAATATTCAGTATTTTTAAGGTATTTTAGCATCCTATGAAAAAATTTATTCCGCTTCTTCTGGCATTGATGAGCATCTCATCATATTCTCAAATTATACCGTTTACTGTGAATCTTGATACTTCAATCACCAAAACCCTTGATAGCGCGCTGATTTACGTTAAGAATCCAACAAACAAGATCATAAATGTTTCTTCTGTCAGAACTACTTCACCGTTTTTCTTTACTCGGGTGAATACACTCAACGTAAATCCAAATGACAGCACGGGACTTTGGGTAATATACTCATCTTATCACAATTTAACATACCGGGCATTTCTTATACTTGAGGCGCGTGTGCCCAACGGTGGACTCCACTATTCGCTTGTGAACGGACTTATAGCTACATCAAAATATCCTGATGCCTTGTATTCATTTACACAGGGCTTAAGCGATGAACCGCTCAAAGCTGCATTGAAGACATTCACTTCAACCGGTTACATTTCGCTTGGCTACAACTCAGCCCGTGATAAAATGTTTGAAACCGTTGATGATTACGGAGGCGATACCATTGAATGTATCTATTCAGGCAGGAAGATCTACGCTACAACCAGAACTCAGGCGCAAAACCAGAGCTTTGATACCGAACATACCTGGCCGCAAAGCTTCTTTAATGAAAATGAACCAATGAGAAGCGATATTCACCACCTCTTTCCTACTTATTCACCGGCAAACAACGCCAGGGGATCCTATCCCTTCGGATTTGTTGTATCCAATATTACTTACCAGGATGGAGGCTCAAAACTGGGCAGGGATGTAAATAACAATATCGTTTTTGAACCCAGGGATGTGCAAAAGGGCAATACTGCCCGCGCCGTCTTTTATTTCATAACCCGTTACCAGAACCATGAAAATTATCTGGCGCTTGCCCAGGAAAACGCGCTAAGGCAGTTCCACATTATGGATACCGTCAACGCTAAGGAACGGCTGCGCAATGAGCGTATAAAATCATTTCAGAATAACCGCAACCCTTTTGCCGATCACCCTGAATTCGTTGAAAGAATTGCGGCGTTTTATACCACGCAGAATACACCGCCTAAAGCGGAAATTTCCGCGGCTCCCTACACGGTCAATTTTGATACACTTGCCAACGCCGGTGATACTGTCAGTTATTTTGTAGCTATCTGCAATTATGGCAATACCAATCTTAGCGTAAGTTCAGTCACTTCAAATAATCCTGTGTTTACTGTTGAGAGTTTTCCTTCTTCTGTAAGCCCTAACCAGTTTGGTTACGCAAAAATTAAATTTACTCCCGCTGCTGCGAATACTCTCTACAGCGGTGTACTTACAGTCAATAACAGCGATAGCACTTTAAATATAACGCTAAATGGTGTATCCGGAATTGTCAACGGCATAACACCAATAGCAGGAGAAATTCCCGTTAACTACAGTCTGCAGCAGAACTACCCCAACCCGTTTAACCCCGTTACTAATATTAAATTCAGCATACCCGAGGCAGACTTTGTAAAACTGGTTGTGTTTGATGTAACGGGAAAAGAAGTAAGTACACTTATTTCTCAAAGTATGAAAGCCGGTAATTACGTGGTTGATTTTGACGCCTCGTCACTTACAAGCGGTGTTTACTTCTACAAATTAACATCAGGCAGTTATATAAACACTAAAAGAATGATACTTGTGAAATAATACTCTGTGAGGAGCGAAGAGCTGTGCCCGCCTTTGGCGCGGA
The DNA here is from genome assembly GCA_002344125.1 of Ignavibacteria bacterium UBA2360. Classification (GTDB taxonomy): domain Bacteria; phylum Bacteroidota; class Ignavibacteria; order Tepidaquicellales; family OLB5; genus OLB5. Next base: position 647,903 of record DDTQ01000012.1, read on the forward strand.
CACGGCAGTGCCTTCTACTCAAGATAATAAGTATTTTTATATAATTTGACTTTTTGTATATTGGTCAGTAAATCTTAATAAACTAAAGAACCTTCAGGAGTTAATTATGAAGACATTATTTTTGATCCTTTTTTCTGCTTTCGCGCTTACACACCAATTATCATCACAATGGGTATATCAGCAACCGCCGGTTAATACAAGCTATTATATTACCATGGATTTTACTACGGTTAATATTGGAGCAGCCGGAGGCGTCTTTTTGAGCTCCGATTTCTTTGGCAGGGCAGCATATACCAGTAACTCCGGCATAAACTGGTTAACTTCCACCGTGCCAGATTCCCTCAGAGTTATCACCAAAATTGTGTTTATTAACAGCACAACGGCCTTTTGTTCAGGAGCCTATAACTTAGATACTACAGCATTTCTCCCCGAGACCCACCGATATGATAAACGCACGCTTCAGCTGCTGCCGCAATATCAAAGTATCGGCGGGAATAATTACAAAGGCTTGTTCATGAGGTCCACCAATGCAGGTATTTCCTGGTCGCCTTACGGCACATTGCCGGCTAATGTATATTATCTCAAGGGCCTGCACTTTGTAAATGCAAATACCGGATTTGCCTCTGCGGCTTATGATCCTTCAGGGGGAGTCAATGATGGCGTTATTAAAACCACAAATGCCGGCTTAACATGGAGCGCTTTATCAATGCCGGAAATTATCAATAATCTGACCGGTGTGTATTTTAATGATATTAACACAGGGTATGCTGTTGGTTATGATAGGGTTAATGATACAGCCAGGGGGTTGATATTAAGAACAACTAATTCCGGAGCCAGCTGGAGCAGACAGGTATTCAGTAATGCAGGAGAAATTTCAGGGATCAGTTTTACTAACGTTACAACCGGATTAGCAGTAAGTTTAGCCAGCCCATTTTTGTCTGAACCTGAAGCAGCCCTGCTTAAAACTACCAATGCCGGTTTGAACTGGTTCCTGGTAAATACATTTGAAGATGTTGATCTGTTTAATGTTGATTTTGTTGAAGGTACTTCTACTGCATTGATTTATGGAACTAAATATCTCCCTTCGTTTGAAAATGCTGATTTTGTAGCAAAGTCAGTTAATTCCGGCACTAACTGGATAGAACAACCAATAGGTATTAATGGTTGTTTATTATTTGACGCAGAATTACTTGACCTGAATAACTGGTATTTAACTGGCGGTACCTTTGGCTCTGTTACAAGCCCCGTAATTCTCCATACCACTAACGGTGGAGCATTAGGAATTCAGCCCGTTACCGGCGAAATACCGCTCAACTACAGCCTGCAGCAGAACTACCCCAACCCTTTTAACCCCGTTACTAACATTAAACTCAGCATACCCGAGGCAGGCTTAGTGAAACTGGTTGTGTTTGATGTAACGGGAAAAGAAGTAAGTACACTTATTTCACAAAGTATGAAAGCAGGTAATTACGTGGTTGATTTTGACGCCTCGTCACTTACAAGCGGTGTTTACTTCTACAAATTAACATCAGGCAGCTATATAAACACTAAAAGAATGATACTTGTGAAATAATACTCTGTGAGGAGCGAAGCGCTGTGCCCGCCTATGGCGCGGACGCGTCAGTCCTGTCAATTCACTCATAAGGTATATGCAAAAAGGCAGCTTTTTCAAGCTGCCTTTTTTAGGGGGATTGGTTGTTTAAGCCGGTTTTAAGCTACGCTTAGTATTTGATCTTTTTTGAGATTGTAATAATAAGCTTGTTCCTGTTCTTTATCGTCCTGATTATATTTAATGTGACCCAGCATCAAAGCCTGAACTTTGTTTGTTTCGGTCATATTATTTAATTTCTCAAGATACTTGTAATGTCTATCCAGAAAAATTTTGGATTCTTTGTGATTCCCTGCAATGCTGTAATTTTCGCTGTAAATTTTACATATCTTGCTGAGATCTTTGTAGGACTTGGCTGCCTTTGCAAGCTTTTCAGCCGCATGCAGGTACTCAACTGCTTTTTCGGTATCTTTGAATTTAAGGTATAGCCTTGCAAGCCCTGTGTTGATGCGTAAAATATTCATTATATCATTTATCTTTTCAGATACTTCAAGCCCGTCTCTGAAATAATGAATGCTGGTCTTGTAGTCATTTAATTCAAAATATAACTCTCCAAGCTCGCATAAAGTATGGTCAACAGAGCTCTTATCGCCTATTTCTTTGTAATACTTTAGTGCGCGGTTGTAATATTTCACTGACTCCGGGAAACATCTCATCTTGGAGTAAGCTTTGCCAAGGTTTGCGTAAACCTGGGTTTCTGCCTGGCGGTTACCATACCTTTTCATTATGATCATTGCTTCGCTTAAATATGTGATGGCGTTTGCGTAATCTTCCATGTAAATGTAGGTTCTGCCTATGTTGGCAAGTGTAAAGCTCTCATCAATGATGTTTTTCTTTTCCTGTGTCTTCTTTAATGCTTCTGTGAAATATTTTATTGATTCATGGTAGCTGCCTGTTTCCAGGTAAACTATCCCGAGATTATTATATAAAGCATAATGAATTTCAGTTTCACTGCTTTTATATATGCTTAAGCTTTCGAGGTAATTATTTAAAGCGGCTTTCAGATCACCGTTTTGCTGGTATGAAAGTCCTCTGTTTGTCAATACTGTTGCTTCAAAGTTAAGATCGCCTATGGACTGCAGCACGTAAATACACTCGTCGTAATACTCTATCGCTTTTGTGAAATCGCTGAGTGAGTAATATACGTTTGCAAGTGAATTCAACGCTCTGGTTTCGCCTTTTTTATCTTCAAGCTTTTTGTATAAGGCTATAGCTTCATGGTAATATTCTATTGCGGCCTCAAAATTTGAAGACAACCTGCATGATATACCTGCGTTCAGGTAAGCTTTGGCCAAACCCTTAGTATATCCGAGTAACTGAGCCATGCTTATAGCTTCCTTGCTTACAGATAAGGAGAGGTTGTTGTTATCTTTCCTTGCTTCATCAGCCTTTTTGTTAAGTAAATCAACCTCTTCAAAGCTATTTCTGTTGATTGTCTTGTTATTTTCTGTAGATTTCATTTTATTTAAGTAGTAGAAAATAGTTTTTTATAATTAGAGGTTATTTTACTAATGTCATTTTTTTGATATCTCTGAAGCTTCCCGCTTCGAGCTTATAGAAATATATACCTGATGATAGATCTGATGCGTTAAATGTTATATTATGGGTACCGGCCGTCAAATTCTGGTTTACCAGTACGTTAATTTCTCTGCCCAGCATATCGTAAACGGCAAGCCTTACATTCGATGCCTGCGTTAGATCAAACCTTATGCTGGTCGCGGGGTTGAACGGATTCGGATAGTTCTGGTGCAGGATAAATGATCCCGGGGTCGTTAGCTCTGAATTCATTTCTATGGTTTCACCGAAATCAACCGATTGAGTCGAAACATAAGATGAACCAACACCTGCGTCAATTATAAGCTGACTGAATCCTGTTATTATCACTTTTTTGCTTGGTGATATTACCAGGTCCTTTGCTATATCGTTGGAGTTTCCTGTAAATGTGTACCTGTTAACCTGGCTCTGAATGCCGCTTTCTGTGTTATACCTTACTGTTGCGTAATCAAACGTGTTTGAGGGTCCCCAGCTTTTTCCGGTTACAATAACGCTCTTTGTGTTGCTGCTGTTCAGAAGTATGCTTACTGCCGATGCCCTGTCCTCACCGTTTCCTGTTCCGTTGTATTCTGAAACCCATGACTGGGTCCCTGTGGCTGTATATTTCACTGTTAAGTAGTTTATATTTCCTGCATCTGCTGTTGATTCTCCGCTTACATATACTGAACCGTCTGTATCAACAACTATGCCCCATGCCTTATCGCTCTGGTTGCCTGTGCCGTTATATGTCTTTGACCACATCATCGTACCTGAGCTGTGGTATTTTGCTGTGAATGCGTCCGTGTTGTTTGCTGATTCAGTTACATAACCTGTAATAAAAATATTATCTGATTCATCAACAACTATTCCCCATGCTTTATCTTCAGTGCTGCCGTTTCCGTTAATGGTTTTAGCCCACTGTAACTGTCCATCGCTGCTGTATTTAAACAGCGCTATATCAGTGTTTGCGCCTGATACGGTCACAAACCCGGTAACATACACATTGCCTGTACGCCCAACTGCAATTGCCAGACCCTGCGCGTTCAAATTGCTTGAGCCGTCTTCTGATGCGCTCCATACCAGGTCTCCTGATGGATCATATTTCCTTACAAGTATATCAGTATAGTTATCAGTGAAAGTAGTATAACCTGTTATATAGATATAACCCGATGCATCTACCACAATTCCCAAACCTTCATCTATAGTGGGCGTATCTGCGCCTGAGTATGCTCTTGACCACTGTTCCGTTCCGTTAGATGAATACTTAATAATTACAACATCTTTTGATTTACCGTTGAATTCCGCGAAACCAACAACGTAAACGTTGCCTGCGTTATCTACGCAGATTCCGTTTCCTTCATCATTTAGATTTGCGTCACCGTTAAAACTCCTTACCCATGCTGTATCACCTGCAGGAGTATATTTAATAGTGATAATATCGTTCTGTGATTCGTTTTCATATGAATAACCCGTCACGTAGCTGTTTCCCGCGGCGTCACAGGTTATAGCCGTGCCCTTGGCATTCGTAAAATTAACATCACCCGAAGATACCCCGTAATTGGATACCCACTGAGTGTTCGTTAAACTGATCGTACAAAGCAATAATACAGTAATTAATAGTAGCTTTTTCATTGTTTTGTTTAGTAATTAATTAAATTGGTTTTATTAGTTTTAATTTTGCTTTTCTTATAACAAAATTAGGATTTTACATGTTGAAAATTGGTCACCACTCACGTTACGGTATAGTATTTACTGCAATCACGGTAGAATTTTTATCGATTTAAATAAAATTTTAAGCTTTTTATATATATGGCGCTTAGCTGAGTGCTCGGTATTTAGTCTAGGGTCATACTAGTAATAATCGTTATTTTGTAGCTTTTTCACGGTATGAATTGCAGCAAATTGTTACTCTATGCAGTTTTTTGAATGGTCTATGAGCAGCATACTTAAAAGGTTCTGTACATATATGTACTTTCAAACTCTAAGAATTTGTTTGGTTACAATCAATTGTGATTTTCTTTATAAGAATTCAAAAAATGAAGCAATTGTAGCTTAGCGCAGCATTACTTTTTGGTTACGTAAACACAATAAGTTTTGGAAAACGCTTTATAAATCTATATTTTGCAGTATTATATAGTTATAATCTTAAATGAGATTTCTAATAGGTATTCGGGTGGTATGGAATCTATTCTGAAAAACTTGCTTCAAAAAAAAGGGTGTTACTTCGAAAAATACCTTAGCAAGATCCAGTACATCAAAACCAAAGATGATATTAGAGAGTCAGTATATCTCACTCCCGCATTTACTCCTAAAAATAAAAAAGTTTTATTCATTACCAGGGAAGTTAAAGGTAACTGGTTCGATAGCGTAAAGGATATCGACGATCTGAAAACCTATATAAAACATAACTTCAGCTACGCTCACGGTGACTACATCTTCATCCTGCACATTTACATAGAAAATATCAGGTTTGAGCAGTTCTATCTGATGCATGAATCAGGAGGCAAAAAACTGCAAAGGATCCCTGCCGATGAGCTTGAAAAAGTTCTGGAGTGATCATCCGCCTCAGTGTGTAATATTTACCCGCTGTTTTATTTCAGGTTCGCTGATTGCTGCAATATCCACTCCTTATAATGCAGTATCTTCTTCTTTTCAGTATCCTTAATCAGCTTCAGCTTCGCCTTCTTGTCCGGCTTAAGTCTTAACCCTATCAGCCTTTCCATTATTTCAATGTATGCTTTGAATGAGCTTCTCTGGAATTCTGTTATGTGTTTGTTATTTTTAAGCAGTGTTTTGTTTTTGGATATATCCTCACGGAATTTATCAAAGTTACCAAGTTCATACAGGCAAACCAGCCTGTCGATCTTCATATCAAGGTTAAGGATCTGTATATTTCCCGGGGTCCCGGCATAATGCATAAGTGCTCCTGAATACTTCTTCTGATGCATCATTATCTTGCCCGATGAATATTCACGCAGGGTCTTCCGGTTCTCCGGCGCAAGGGTTTCTGCGTAATCTGCTATGAACCTTTCTGCGCCACGGGTATCTTTTTGCTTTAATGCGGTTATCACAAATTCCCTGAAAAGCATTGAAGGCATATACTCATTTTCGGCTTTCATATATGCGCGGTGCTTTATTATAAGTTTCAGGATGTCGTATATTTCAGCGTTGAACTCAACTCTCCTCATATTTATCTGCTGCACTGCATAGGAGTACAGAAAACTGAATATTGTGAATTTCGAGATCTGCTCAAATACATCAATGTTCTCAAGCAGTTCCTTTTTCGCTTTAAAATACAATTGGTCGTTGGTTTTGGAATCATACAGCCTGTAAACCTGTACCATTACCTTCATATAAGCTGAAAGTTTATTGTGCCCCAGCGATTTCACAAGATTTTCCAGATCAATGTTCTTCATATATGATTCCAGCTGCAATATCGAATTTCCCGCGATCTGGAAATTTTCTATATTCTTTATTGCGCAGTACATAGTTAATATTCTTGTCACTACGTAAATTAGGAATACCTCAATATTCTCCTCTAAAAGTTCATGGGTTTCCACGAACATTTCGCGGTCCAGCAAAGATTGACCCTTTAGCATCAGCATCAGGTCAAGGTCGTAAAGCTGCCTTTCGCTTATCTTCTTCACATTCTTTTCAATGTTTATCATCTTGCCCAAAAGGTTATCAAAGTTGGTAAAGGCCCGGCGGTCCATAAGCATTTCTGCTACCAGTTTACTCCTTAAGGCATGGTTTTTGTCCAGCTTCATGCTTAGAAGAAAGTTTTCAACCATACGGTTAAGCTCCGAAATACGGGATATTATCACCCGGTTATTGAATTTTTTCCCGGGATACAAAGAGCCGTACATCGATTCCAGCGTGAGCTTTTCATTCCTGAATTCAGGGTAGTACTCCATCAGATGTTCAACCAGCGGCAAGTAATCTCTGCTTGCGTAAACGGAATCTGATTTAATGTACCTGTGAAATCGTTTTAGTTCGATGGGTTCAATTGCTGAAAGAAGCTCAAATATTCGCAGTTTTTTCATAAAAAGCCCGTAAAATTCTGGTTACAATATATTGCTTAGAATGTACAAAGTAATTAATTAATACCATATATTCCACATATTATTAGGTTACAATCGATAAGAAAACTTTTGAAAGTTGCTTATTTTGATGTATTTTTGAAACTTAACATTCGATTAACGCTAAAGCGGCTATAGTAAATGAGTTTACAGGATTCAATATTGAAAGAAATTTTACTGAGCAAAGGTTGTTCCATAGGCAAATATCTTTCACCTATGTTTTGCAATGATGAAAAAGGCGCTTTCATTGAATACTATATCACACCGGTTGTTTCAATTTCAAAAAAGAATATTCTCATAATTTCAAAGCGTATCCGGGGAAACTGGTACCAGGCTTTGCTTAACATTGAAACTATTGTGAATAATATAAAAAAACAGTACCGCTTTTCAACCGATACATATTCCTTTATTCTGCACGCTTACTTTGATGTTGTTGCCCTAGAAAATTTTTATCTGGTAGATATAGAAAATAAATACATGCTGCGGAAACTTAAAATGCTTGAGCTCGAGGATTTGCTTACATAATTGTTTTGCTTACATAATTGTTTTACTGACATAATTGTTTTTGCTGACATAATTGTTTTTGCTGACATAATTGTTTTGCTGATATAATTGTTTTGCTGTAGTTTCATGCTGCGCAAAATATCCCCCGCTGCCGTTAATGTTATGAATATAATTTTAGCGGCAGCACTTTTTTTGCCCAATACTAACATCCCCCCCCCTTTCAAGAAACTGCCATGGCAGTTTCGAAGTCCCGCTGTAAGCGGGAACTAAGGGGGGGCAAGGGGGGGTATAAGCCAAAAACCTCCACCATAAAAGGGGAGAGAACAAACAATCTTCCGATTGTTTGTTCTGGGGTGGTCACTTGCTTCTTGTATCTCTTCCCCCAAACAGCGTGCTACGAGCCTCAATAACATTCCCCACTTGTCTTTAAAGGGGGGACGAAATCTGTGTTAATCCTCGAACCGTCGATCTTTCGATTGTAGTTTCCATCAGAAAATCACCGATGGGGGTTTGCTTTTGCTTCTAAACTTCCAAACCCCCACCGCAGATTCCTTCAGGCTATATAATTTCGCAAGATCTGCACAGTCCGTACAGCAGAAAAATCGTCCCCCCTTTTCCAAAGGGGGGAGTGAATCCGTGCATAGCCAACACTCGGCAATAGTTCTTTTATCTTCATTCGCGGATAATCACCGATGGGGGTTTGCTTTGCTTTTTCTCTTCCCCCAAACAGCGGGCTACGAACCTCTATAACAGTCCCCCCTTACTAAGCGGCGAGGGTTATAAACCAAACACCTCTCAATAACATTCCCCCCCTTTCTAAGGGGGGGCAAGGGGGGGTATAAACAAATATAACTGCCATGGCAGTTTCGAAGCCACGGGACTGGCACAGACAGTTCCCGCTGTAAGCGGGAACTAAGGGGCGAGGGGGGTAAACCAAACACCTCTCAATAACATTCCCCCCCTTTCTAAGGGGGGGGCAAGGGGGGGTATAAACAAATATAACTGCCATGGCAGTTTCAAAGCCGCAGGACTGGCTCAGACAGTTCCCCCTGAAAGCGGGAACTAAGGAAGGGCAAGAGGGGTAAACCAAAAACCCCCACAATAAAAGCTCCCCCTCCTGTTTTTAGGAGGGGCAATCCCGCTTTAGCGGGATGGGGTGGTAATTTTGTACAACTTCACCCCAAAAAAAAACTTAAAGCATTCCTGCTTTAAGTTTTTTTTGAAACAAACATAACCTAACCCCTACGCCTCGTTCAGCGCGGCGCTCTTTTCAATCTCTTCAACTTCATTCTTACTATGCAGCTTCACAATGCCAAGCTTGCCTAAACCGAGTATAATGTAATAAGTAAAATCCAGCTCATACCACCTCACGCCGAAATTGATCGCCGATGCGTGTTTATGGTGATCGTTGTGATACGCTTCGCCCATCAGCAGCACATCAACCGGCAGCAGGTTAGTGGAAGTATTCTTCATCTCAAAATTCCTGTACCCGTATTTATGCGCGAACCAGTTCACAATTGCGCCGTGGAACGGCACCATCACAACTTCTATCGGCAGCAGCAAATAATACCAGTACGATGGCGCGAAAATTACATATATCGCTATATACGCAAGGCTCCACAGCACCTTCGAGGTCTTGGTGACAGTCCACCTGTCAAACCACGGCCAGTCTGGGATATCCTTCACAAAACGTTTTTCAGGCTCAAGCGTCTTGAAAAAGATGCTCTGGTATATCTTCCGCGTATGCCGCATCATGCTGAAAACATTCTTAAAAAATAGCGGTGAGTGCGGATCCTTATCAGTATCAGTGTACGCGTGATGCATCCTGTGCATTATCGCGTACGCCCTCGGACTCATATAAGACGACCCCTGGCATATATAAGCAAGCACATAAAATGTGCGTTCCCAGAACTTGTTCATCTTAAACGCGCGGTGCGATGCGTACCGGTGATGAAAAAATGTCTGGAAAAAAAGTGCTAGGTACCAGTGAACTATAAAAAATAAAATGAACATTTACTTTGATTAATTTAAAAATTTTACCTGTACTATTATTATACCGGCCACAGATCATTTGTCATGCCGCACAAGATCACTAATGATCCGTGAAGATCAAACTTTATCTCTTATTATGCTTTCCTGCAGATCAAGATCAAGCTCATGCTGTGTTTTGTGCGCGTTATTCTGCAGCTTAACTATGCCAATTTTACTGAACGCAAGTATTATGTAATACGTGATATCTATTTCAAACCAGCGCGCGCCCATTTTTATGCTTGCCGGATTCCTGTGGTGATCATTGTGGTAAGATTCCCCAAGGAAAATAAAATCAAACGGGTATAGATTGGTTGATGTATTCTTAAGCTCATAATTCCTGTAACCTATCTTATGCCCGAACCAGTTCACAACAACTGCATGCGCGGGATTCATCAATATACTTATTGGCAGCAGCAAAAATTGCCACCATGCGGTCGCGAAAATTACGTAAAACGCTATATATGCGGCAATCCACAAAACCTTAACCCACCGTGAGTCAGCCCAGCTGTCAAACCACGGCCAGTCAGGCACATCCTTTTTGAAGCGCGGTTCGATCTCAATGTTTTCCCAATAGCAGGCGGTGTACATTTTGCGCGTGTTTTCCATCATGGCAAAAAGGTTTTTGTGATTGGAAGGGGAGTGCGGATCCTTTGGCGTATCGGCGTATGCATGATGCATTCTGTGCATCAGCGCGTAAGCGCGCGGTGACATATATGTTGCCCCCTGCGATATGAACGCGAATACGTAAAAAAAGCGTTCCCAGAATTTATTCATTTTAAATGAACGGTGTGCTGCGTATCGGTGCTGAAGGAAGGTTTGTGAAAAAATTGAGGTGTACCACTGAATAATAAAAAAGATGATAATGACCATTAAATTGGGATCCCTGTGAAGATACTGTTAAATTACGTAGTTATGTTAAACGGATTGGATGTTTTGGATCCGGATTACTAAATATAACCATAATTCAGACCAATTAAAACCTATTTAGCTCCATAAGGAAGCTGCGTAAGTCTATTATGAGTGCGAGTAATAGCGTCCATACAGCGCCGCAATAAACATTAAAAGTGTGTTTATACCCTATATAACAAAATGATTGGCGATGTGGTTCGAGTGAGGGGTAGTGTTTAGATGACGGAGTCTACTTCATAGAAAATAAAAATATCTTGATTCAAACCACAAAATTATATATGTTTGCAAAGAACTTAGGGGGTTCGATATTATATCTATGAATAGGTGTAAGTCGAACTCCTTTTGCATTTTTAGGGCGAAGAAATTTAACATAGATGCCCTTATTTAATAATTAATAACAAAAGAATATGTCAATGCAAAAGTATTATTTTGGAAGAGTAAACATACTTGCTCAGTATGAAGATAAATATGATTTTATCTTAGTTGGTTTAAGGCAAAACAATATTCTATTACGATCAAATCATCTTTGGGGATTTTTTGACATAGAACCATTAGAGGTTGATGAAGGTTTATTTATTCATGGATATTTGGTTAAATACAAGCCCGAAAAGCTCGAAGAAGTTGTTGATCCAGAAACGCATAAACTAACATTTGAGGGTATCAAAGATAGTGTTGTAGCAAAATCAAGATTTTTCCTTCATATAACTTCAGGTATTATAGTTTATCATCCTGTAGGTTTGCACATAGATTTAGAGACATTTAATGAAAGGTTCAGCGAGTTATTTGAAAAGTCATATGACAATTTTTTCATTGATGTTGCTATTCAAAGCATTGAAGATCGGTATAAAATTTTCGAAGAGATAGAAAAATTTGACTATATTGAAAAAGTTAATATTTCACTTCACCCCTCAAATCCTAGATCTTCAAGAATCTGGGATGGGATTGATAAGAATTTTAAAGAATTGGGTATAGGCAAATATCAGGAGCATTTTGAAGCAAAATCTGATAGTGATGGGCTTAAGATTACTCACTCAGATGAAGTTAAAGCTAAAATCACAATGGCGGATGATGGATATGGAAAAGCTGATGTAACTGGTATTGTTAACAGAGTTAAAAAAACAGTAAGTACAAAAGACAATCCTGTGACTGAAATGGCACCTGGTGACACTGTGGAAAAAGAAACTGTTTTTACTTATATTAAAGATAAACTGAATAATATTTTTTCGAGATTTAGAGATGAAAGTTAGAGATATACTGTTTTCTTGGGATATGATTTTATCTGCAATTGCATGCGGTTTGATTTATTTTTTGTTTCCTTCAGAAGTTAATAACGTTTTTGCAAAGGACATTTACGGAGTTGGTATCTCAATATTATCAATAATCTTTTCCGTTTATTTTGCTGCATTGGCAGTAATAATTTCAAGCAGCGAAGATGAGTTTGTCAAATTTCTAAAAGCAAAGAATTTTTACGATCCATTGATTGGTATTTTTAAATGGACACTGGGGGCATTGTTTTTCTCTTTGCTTTATTCTTTAATAATCTATTTGATAACTTCAAATTATATTTATCTAAATAAAGAGAACCAGAGTATTTGGTTGTTTGATTTGTTCGTTTTCCTTTGTATGTATGCATTGATATCTACAGGTTTGTCTTGCAAAGATGCATTAAGATATGCAAATTATAGAAGTGATTATCTGAATAAATAGAGGAAATTACAGAAAAAGCAATCTATCTCAAATTTTAATCAGCTTCCCATCTATATTCGAAATCAACAACATCAAGGTGTAAAGCCATTTTTAGCCTTTCGCTAACTTCTTTGCCTCCTTGAATCATCGGAAGCATATTGAAATAGTTTCTAATAGCGAAGTTTATACCTGTAAGGCAAGTTTTAGTCTTTATCCAATTTTGTGGGCTAAAAATTTTGTTTTGTGGCTGAGTTTCATTTGCTGCAGCTTCCAAAGCCATATTAATACTCATGCCTGCAATTTTGATAATTTCATCAATCATATTACTTGAATTTCCTCTCTCATAGGATGTATTAGGACTCGGAACTCGGTCAGTAATATTATTTGAGATAGCGAAACACATTGATACAGCGTACAAATGATGGTAAGGCGCGTATGCTTTCATAGCTAATAGTGTTTCATTAAGACCCAATGGATTTGAGATATCCCAAACTTTAAGTATTCTTTGCATCCAGAAATTTAATGCTTGTGCATTTTCAGGTTTATATTCTCTTTTAAAAAGTTGTTCAAAGTATTTATCAAATATTTTGTTTTCACTGTAAGATATATTTGGTCTTTGGGAGTGCCATGCAATTAAATATTTTCCCAAATCAGAGAGGTCTATAACGAACTCTTTATTCTTTTCAGCTGGAGCAAATTCTCCTCTTTTTGTGATGAAGTAACCATTCGAGTATCTTTGCTCGTATAACTTCTTAAGGTTCAATACTCTTTTGTCGTTGCTTCTTAGATCTCTTGCTTTAACAGCACTTTGCGAATTTGTGTTTATGCTTATCCTGTCAGCCCTCTCTCTTTGTGGTATTTCGTAAAACCTGAATAGAACATATGTATCTTCTAATGTTTTTACTTTCTCGCTACAAGACAAAATTGTATTCAATGATTGACAGCCATTCACAACGCTTAATCCTTTTAGTTTTAATAAATTTCCCTCAATATCCATTTTGCTGCAAATCGCAGTGATGCCATTATGAAAAAAGAAAAAGTCTCTATGCTTATCGCTATAGATCGTATTCCTAATCCCTTTGTTAACAGTATTCAGTCCTAAGCTTTGCCTTACATTCTTTTGAAATAAGGTACCGTCTTTAATGCCGGGTATATTGATACATTCACTTAAAGGTATTGCTGCAATGACAATTTTGGTGTTGGATACATTCTCACTTAGAAATTTACATTTCGTCAAATCAAGATCATATTTTATTGATGGATTTTCTTTTTCAAGTGCTAAATCATATCTACGTTTTAATTCTTCGGAATCTACAAGGTTTATTCCAGCATTAAAGTCCTCGTTGTCAGATATTTCAGCAAGTTCTTTTTGGAATGTTGCTAAATCATCATGTGCCGATTTAGTCAATTGAGATGTAGTAATTAGTTCAAATTCAACAGAATAATCATCGTCCATTGCTTTACTTACTTCGGATAATTTTCTTTTGAGCTTTGCGTTACCCACCTCTTGCAACTTCACCAGATCTCTCATTTGCACCCACGAGGATAGAACTTCTCTCAAAGGTTCAGCATCAACTGAAGAACTACCTATAAACTTTCCTTGCAAAACATATATTATATTATTGTCATCGTCAATGTAAATAGCGTCAATTTGTTTATCATCAGGCCCATCCGTTACATCATCTTTTGTTTCGTTTAAATCTCTTAAGTGTATGTTTCGTAAGTACCACGCAACAAATCGTTGACCGTCATTTGGAAAATTTTGCAAATAATACTCTTGTTTAATTTCATTTTTGATTTGTTCGTACATGAATTAGTCTCTTTATCTTTTGTTTTAATTTACAAAAAAAGGCTTGCCCCGTTTTAAGCGGGGAAGCCCTCTATCTAATTTTTTCGCGTGTGTGAACCCTGAATGTGACCGTGCCTTACCAGGCACAGCCGGCGCGGTTCAAATGATGCCCCCATCGTTCAATTCCGCAGCCGTAACAAACATAAGTAATTGTAACATTTATGTCAATAGCATCACCGCGCCCCCAAAATTCCCGCCCATCTATATTTTTCCCCCCTGCAAGAAACTGCCATGGCAGTTTCGAAGCCGCAGGACTGGCGGAGACAGTTCCCGCTGAAAGCGGGACCTAAGGGGGGTAAGGGGACTAAGCCAAACACCCCCACAATAAAAGCTCCCCTCCTTTTCTAAGGAGGGGAGAGAACAAACAATCGGCAGATTGATTGTTATGGGGTGGTCACATGCTTCTTATATTTCTTCCCGCAAACAGCGGGCTATGTGTCTCAATAACATTCCCCCCCTTCAAGAAACTGCTATTGCAGTTTCAAAGCCGCAGGACTGGCGCAGACAGTTCCCGCTGTAAGCGGGACCTAAGGGGGGTAAGGGGACTAAGCCAAACACCTCCACAATAAAAGCTCCCCTCCTTTGCTAAGGAGGGGAGAGAACAAACAATCGGCAGATTGTTTGTTATGGGGTGGTCACATGCTTCTTATATTTCTTCCCGCAAACAGCGGGCTATGTGTATCAATAACATTCCCCCCTTTTCCAAAGGGGGGACCAAATTTGCAATAATCCTCAAACCGTCGATCTTTCGATCGCAATTTCCCTCATAAATTTGCGATGGGGGTTCGCTTCTAAACTTCCAAACCCCCACAATCAACCAATGAACTGTGCATACCATAAATCTCCATCGGGGATTTGCTTTGCTTCCTTCTTCGCTTTTGTAGAGACGACTCGGCGAGTCGTCTCCAATTACACATAACCCCCAAATTTTGAGACGACCCAACGGGTCGTCTCTACAGAAGCCAAAGTCTATTCTGTTCCTTATTCCCCCGCTTTCAAGAAACTGCCATGGCAGTTTCGAAGCCGCAGGACTGGCGCAGACAGTTCCCGCTGAAAGCGGGACCTAAGGGGGGATTAAGGGAACTAAGCCAAACACCTCCACAATAAAAGCTCCCCTCCTTTGCTAAGGAGGGGAGAGAACAAACAATCGGCAGATTGTTTGTTCTGGGGTGGTCACATGCTTCTTGTATTTCTTCCCGCAAACAGCGAGCTATGTGTCTCAATAACATTCCCCCCCTTCAAGAAACTGCTATTGCAGTTTCGAAGTCCCGCTGAAAGCGGGATCAACGGGGGCAAGGGGGGGTATAAGCAAATTTCTCATCCCACTGATCACCCGCAATAACCAAACCCCCACAATCAACCAATGAACTGTGCATACCATTAATCCCCGTCGGGGATTTGCTTTGCTTCTTCTTCGCTTTTGTAGAGACGACTCGGCGAGTCGTCTCCAATTACAAATATCCCCCAAATTTTGAGACGACCCATCGGGGCGTCTCTAAAGAAGCCAAAGTCTATTCTGTTCTTTATTCCCCCCGCTTTCAAGAAACTGCCATGGCAGTTTCGAAGCCGCAGGACTGGCACAGACAGTTCCCGCTGAAAGCGGGACCTAAGGGGGGTAAGGGGACTAAGCCAAACACCCCCACAATAAAAGCTCCCCTCCTTTTCTAAGGAGGGGAGAGAACAAACAATCGGCAGATTGTTTGTTCTGGGGTGGTCACATGCTTCTTATATTTCTTCCCGCAAACAGCGGACTATGTGTCTCAATAACATTCCCCCCTTTGTCTTGAAAGGGGGACCAAATTTGCAGCAATCCTCGAACCGTCGATCTTTCGATTTTAATTTCCATCATAAATTTGCGATGGGGGTTCGCTTCACCGCTTCTAAGTCCCCCTTGAAAAGGGGGAGCAGATCTGCTATAACCAACTCACCAAGATCAATCGATGAGCTTTGCGTTCCATTAATCTTAGTCGGGGATTTGCTTTGAATCTTCTTCTCTTCCCACAGAAACCGAGGACTAAGGGTCTCCAAAATATTCCCCCCCTTTCTAAGGGGGGGCAAGGGGGGGTATAAGCAAATAAATATTCCCCCCTTTCAAGAAACTGCCATGGCAGTTTCGAAGCCGCAGGACTGGCGGAGACAGTTCCCGCTGTAAGCGGGACCTAAGGGGGTAAGGGGACTAAGCCAAACACCTCCACAATAAAAGCTCCCCTCCTTTGCTAAGGAGGGGAGAGAACAAACAATCGGCAGATTGTTTGTTATGGGGTGGTCACATGCTTCTTATATTCCTTCCCGTAAACAGCGGACTATGTGTCTCAATAACATTCCCCCCTTTTCCAAAGGGGGGACGGAATCTGTGTTTATCCTCGAACCGTCGATCTTTCGATTTTAATTTCCATCATAAATTTACGATGGGGGTTCGCTTTTGCTTTTCACCCCTCTCCTTTGGACCGCAGGCCTTGTTTCTAAGGGAGGGGCCGGGGGTGAGGTCGTGATTTGATTTGCTCGGGCTGCTTCCCAAACTCACAGACCCCCTTAGTCCCCCCTTCAACCGAAGGGGGGATGTGAGGCTGCAATACCTGTATTGCTGCAATTGATCGAAAAATAAAATCTACCATTAATCTCCATCGGGGATTTGCTTTGCTTCTTCTTCTCTTCCCACAGAAACCGAGGACTAAGGGTCTCCAAAATATTCCCCCCCTTCAAGAAACTGCTATTGCAGTTTCGAAGTCCCGCTGAAAGCAAGAGAACGAGGGGGGACGGAATCTGTGTTTATCCTCGAACCGTCGATCTTTCGATTTTGATTTCCATCATAAATTTGCGATGGGGATTCGCTTTTGCTTTGCACCCCTCTCCTTTGGACCGCAGGCCTTGTTTCAAAGGGAGGCGCCGGGGGAGAGGTCATGCTTCAGCGATTTCACTTTATGCAAGGGAGCTCAAAAAACTTCCTATTACATTCATTTTATTCATCATTGTAAAAAGCTACAAAATTAGCTATCTTTAAGTTTACTTAAAATTTAAGTCACGGTTTAACAATAGGTTACGTAATAAATCTTTTAGATTTATTCAATTTAAATGAAGGAGATCCTTCGCTCGCTGCCTGCGCTAATGCTTCGGCAGTCATGCGCTTTGGATTATGAATATGTTCAAAGAATTACCCGATAAAATAGATCAATCTGAGCTTGAAAAAGAAGTAATATCTTACTGGAAAGAGTATGATATCTTCAATAAAAGTATATCAACCCGCGAAGGGAAACCTTCGTTCACATTCTATGAAGGTCCGCCAACTGCAAACGGCAAACCCGGCATTCACCACGTAATTGCGCGCGCTATAAAAGATCTTATCTGCCGCTACAAAACATTAACGGGTCACCAGGTTTACCGCAAAGCGGGATGGGATACCCAGGGGCTTCCCGTTGAAATTGAAGTTGAAAAATCGCTCGGCATAAAATCCAAGGATGATATCGAAAAACTTGGCGTTGAAAAATTCAACAAAGCCTGCCGCGATTCAGTGTTCAAATACCTCAAGGATTGGGAAAACCTCACCGAGCGTATGGGTTACTGGGTTAACCTCGAAGACGCGTACATAACATACAAAAATGAGTACATTGAATCAGTCTGGTGGTCGCTCAAAAAATTCTTTGATGCGGAGCTTATTTACCGCGGCTACAAAATTCAGCCGTACTGCCCGCGGTGTGAAACACCGCTATCGACTCACGAAGTGGCGCAGGGCTACGAAGATGTTAAAGACCCCAGTGTATATGTCGTCTTCAAAATAAAAGATGGCCAGGGCCACGATGGTTTCAGTTTCCTCGTGTGGACAACCACACCATGGACACTGATATCAAACGTAGCGCTTGCGGTCGGACCCCAAATAACCTATGTTAAAATTCAGTTTAAAGATACCGGCGAAAAAATTATTCTTGCAAAAGAGCGCCTTGCCGTAATTAAAGAAGAGTATGAAGTTCTCGGCGAAGTTGCAGGAAGCGAGCTTGAGCGGGTTGAGTATGAACAGCTCATGCCTTATGTGCAGCCCGATCTTAGTGATGGCAAGAAAGCGTTCTATGTAACGCTTGGTGATTTTGTCAGCACAGAAGATGGTTCAGGTATAGTGCACATAGCGCCCGCCTTCGGAGAAGATGATTACCAGGTATCACGCAAATACGGCCTGCCAATAATGCAGCCCGTTGATAAAAGCGGTAAGTTCACAAGCGAGGTCACAGATTTTGCCGGCCGCTTTGTAAAAGAAGCCGACGATGATATAATATTAAAGCTTAAGGAAGAAAAGAAACTCTACAAAAAAGAAAAGTTCGTTCACTCATATCCGCATTGCTGGCGCTGCCACTCGCCGCTGCTCTACTACGCGCGCGAAAGCTGGTACATCAACACACCCAGCTACAAGGATAAGATGATCAAGCTTAACAATGAAATTAACTGGTTCCCGCCGGAAACCGGCACGGGGCGTTTTGGCAACTGGCTTGAAGAGAACCGCGACTGGGCGCTTAGCCGCGATAGGTATTGGGGCACACCTCTGCCAATTTGGGGCGCCGAAGTAGAAGGCAAAATGGTTTACGAAGCAATTGGCTCCATCGATGAGCTGAAGGCTAAAGCCGTAAACTATGATGAAGTTTATCCTGCGGGCACTGAGCTTGACCTGCATAAACCGTTCATTGATAGAATTAGAATTAGATCAGAAAAGTACGGCGTAGAAATGTCGCGCGTTACTGAAGTTATTGACGCATGGTATGATTCAGGCTCCATGCCGTTCGCCCAGCATCATTACCCGTTTGAAAATAAGGAACTCTTCGAGCGCAACTATCCCGCTGATTTTATCGCCGAAGGCGTCGATCAGACAAGGGGATGGTTCTACAGTCTGCATGCAATTGGCTCATTTATATTTGGCGATAAGGCGTATAAAAATCTCATTGTAAACGATCTTATCCTCGATAAAGACGGGCGCAAAATGAGCAAGCATGTTGGTAACGTTGTAAACCCGTTTGATATCATGGATAAATACGGCGCTGATATTTTGCGCTGGTATCTGATAAGCACCTCGCCGCCGTGGCGGCCAAAGATGTTCAGCGAAGATGATATGCTTGAAGTGCGCAATAAATTTTTTGATACGGTAATTAACACATACAGATTTTTTGTGCTCTATTGCAATCTGCTGAACGTTACACAGGAAGAACTTGAAAAGAATTCAGTGCCCGTTAATGATAGACCCGAAATTGACCGCTGGATAATCTCAGCTTTCGAAAAGACAAAATCGCTTTACATAGATCTCATGGATGGTTACCAAATAACCAAAGCTGTTAGGGTGCTAAGCGACTTCGCAATTGATGACCTATCCAACTGGTATGTGCGCCGCAACAGGAAACGTTTCCGCATGCCGGATGGCGAGTCAGATAAATTTTCCGCCTACGGCACATTATATGAGGTGCTAAAAGGTTTACTGCAGCTGGTTTCACCCATAGCGCCCTTTTTGACCGAGAAACTTTACCGCAATTTAACAGGCGAAGAATCGGTTCATTTAAGTTATATTGCGGAAAATCCTGAGAGCATTGATGCTGAGCTTAACTATAATATGGATCTTGCCAAACGAATTGTTTCTCTGGCCAGGTTCATGCGCGTGAAAAATGACTTGAAAACACGCCAGCCGCTCAGGCAGATACTCATAGCAATAACCAACGATACCGAACGAGAAGCTATTGAAACAATGAAGGATATTATCCTTGAAGAGATAAATATAAAAGAACTTAAGTTCATCGAAAAAGATTCAAGCCTTATCAGGCGTTCAGCGAAGCTGAACTTTAAGGTAGCGGGTCCCAGGTACGGCAAGGATGTTAAGAAAGTTGCCCAGCTTGCAATCGAGCTTCCCCAGGAAAACCTGAACGAAGTTATTGCCTCTGGCAAAACAGCCTACGGCGGCTATGATTTCACCATGGATGACCTGCTGATACAGACCGAGAACATTGAAGGCTGGGTAATTGAGTCACAGGATAACCTCACCATCGCGCTTGATACCAAGCTTGATGAAGAGCTGCTAGCCGAAGGCATAGCCCGGGAGTTTGTAAGCAAGGTGCAGAATATCCGCAAGGAAAGAAACATGGACGTTAACGATAAGGTGAAAATAAACTTCCTGGCAGATAAAGAACTGAGCGGAATAATTTCTTCGCAAAAGAAATATATTCAGGAGCAGATCACGGCAGTTTCACTTGATGAAGCCTCCGGCGATAAGGATAAGATAAATGGCTATGAAGAGCTTAACATTAACGGCAGGAATTGCAAAGTATCAGTTGAGAAGGTTAGTTAGGTAAGTAGGTAAGTGGTTGAGTGTGTAGAGTTATAGAATGAATAGATTGCATCAAAGTTTATAATCTTTTAGCTCCGTAGGCTGAAAGACTGCTTTAGCAGTTGCAATAAGTTTATAACCTCACCCCCAGCCCCTCTCCTGAAAGGAGAGGGGAGTAGTCAAACTGAGTTAGTCGAGGCAGAATGATAATGGACGTGTATTTTTGATTTATATGTTTATAGCTTCGTTAGGCTGAAAGACTGCTTTTGCAGTAGTAAAATAATGCTGAAAAGAATAGGCTTTTAGCTCCGTAGGAGCGCAATGTTTGTAGTTAAAAGATTCGATCTAGTTTCAGAGCTCCGTAGGAGCGGCATGTTTGCTTCAGCAGTAGCGGCATGTTAATTGAATTTCAACAAAGTTTAAGTATAATTAATTCATAAAATTCCGTGCTAATCCGGAAGAGGCAGAAAAAACACAAAAGGAAACAAAATTATGGCCGTCAGCAAAGCTAAGACCAAAAAGAAAACCGCTGTAAAGAAATCAGCTAAAACAGTTAAAAAAACTGCAGCAAAGAAACCTGCGGCAGGCGGTAAAACAATGGCTGTTAAAAAAGGAACTGCAAAAGTTAAAAAAGCTGTTAATAAAGTATCAGCGGGAAAGCTTACTTCTAAATCTCCTGCGGAAAAAAATACTGTGAGAACAAACGGAAAAGCTAACGGCAAAACTTACCTCAACGATAAAGACCTCAAGTTCTTTACTGAATTGATAATTGAACAAAAGAACGAGATCCTCGAAAACGCGAGGAGACTGCGTGAATCACTAATAGACGAGAACACCGGCGATTACGTTGGCGATAACTCAACCTTCAGTATGCACATGGCTGAGCAGGGCTCTGATGAAATGGAGCGCGAAAAAGCGTATATGTTCATTCAGCGTGATGAAAAACATTTGTTCTACCTCGAAAACGCTCTTGAAAGGATCGCCAAGAAAACCTATGGTCTTTGCATTTCATGCGGCAAGCCTATCAGCAAAGCCAGGCTTGAAGCTGTGCCGATCACTTCACATTGCATAAATTGTAAACAAAGTCTATCGAATTAAGATCTGATATTTTTTGATGCTGCATATAATTAAGTGAGATAAAGGAATATTTTTTGAAAGTACTATTCATAACGCTGATTGTTGTAATTATTGACCAGGTAACAAAACTTCTGGTTAAAGGGATAAAGATAGAATCACTTGGTATCGATATCAAAGGCATGCCTTATGGCTCATCAAAACCGCTCATAGGTGATATTGTTCGCCTCACATTCATAGAAAACCCCGGTATGGCTTTCGGGATCGATGTTGGTCCCAAAATGTTCCTCACACTGTTCACCATAGTGGCGTCACTCTTCATCTTCTTCTATATATATAAGCACAGAAAAGACGGCTTGCTTATAAGACTCTCACTGGCATTGATACTTGCCGGCGCAATTGGGAATCTGATTGACCGTACATTCTACGGCGTTATATATAACTACGCTCCGCTTTTTAACGGTAAGGTAGTGGATTTCATGCAGGTGGAGTTTTGGGATTTTACTATCATGGGCAGAACCTACACAACATGGCCGATATGGAATATCGCCGATGCGGCAGTATCCGCCGGCTTTTTGATAATACTGATCTTCCACAACAGGATATTTAAAGTCGTTGAGCCCGAAAAGACTGTTGATGCAGACGGTAATCTCATTGAAAATAATCCGGTCGATGACGGTATTGTATCTCCACCGGTTGATGGCGAGTATCCAATAGAACCCGATAAAATTGTGCTGGAGGAAAATTCCATCCAAAATGCAGGTGATCTTAAAAATGATTCAGTAAACAAATTTGACAATTCTTTAAGCGAGAGTATCCAAATTGAAGATACAACGGAAAATGCTGGTACAGGTCCCGGCGGGCCAATCCAAAATAAGAATTGATAAATACTTAGCCAACCACATTGAAAATTCTTCCCGTACAAAGATAAAGAACGCAATGACCGATGGCTGTGTTGAAGTGAATGGCAAAAAAATTAAAGCCAATTACGTAGTGCAGCCAAATGATTCCATAGAAATTACCCTGCCGTATTTACCCGATAAAGAAGACGTGAAGCCTGAAAATATCCCTTTGGATATTTTGTTCGAAGATAACTACCTGATGATAGTTAATAAACCGACCGGTATGGTTACACACCCGGCGTATAAGAACTATTCCGGTACGCTGGTTAACGCGCTTATGTACTATATGGGCGAAGCCGCAGCGAAGCTGCCGCGCTTAAATGGCGAGGATGATGAAGGCGGCGATGAACGCGCGGGCATCGTACACCGGCTCGATAAACATACCTCAGGTATCATGGTAGTAGCAAAGGATGAAGATACCCAGCGTAAACTTTCCAGGCTGTTCAGCAGACATGATATTGAACGCGAATACCACGCTATAGTTTGGGGTCATTTTAAAACCAAAAAGGGCAGAATTGAAAAGCCATTAGGCCGCAATCCAAAGGACCGAAAGAAATTTGCCGTAGTGGATGGCGGTAAAAATGCCATCACAGATTATGAGGTTGTTAAAGAATATGATTTTACCTCACTTGTAAGTCTTAGGCTCCACACCGGCCGCACGCACCAGATCAGGGTGCATTTAAGCAGCATGGGACACCCCGTTTTTGGTGATATTGATTATGGCGGCACAGAACCGCACGGCATTCAGCTTAGCTCAAACTTAAAACACCGGATCAATAATCTGCTTGAATTAATGCCCCGCCAGGCGTTACACGCCAAGGTGCTTGGGTTCACACACCCAATTACAAATAAACCGATCAGGTTTGAAAGCGACCTGCCCGATGATATGAAAAAGCTGATCAAGAAGCTTTAGAAGGCAATAGTAAATAAGCAAAAGGCAAAAAATAATTTCACGCAAAGAGGCAAATTGATTAAACAAATTACTATTATTTTGCGAGCGAAGCGAAGCAATCTCATGAACGCATCTAAATTATTATTGCCTTAAGTGTATGAATGTTTAATTATGAACAAAAAAATATACTGGTATTGTTTCAAACGCCAATGCTGGGAATTTTATGAGCTGCTTACTTTGTATAAACTTATCTCCTGCAGCAGAGATGAATTCATGTCACATTTTACCGGCAAGAAATTTCATGATGATGAAATTCATATCGGTGATTTGATCCTATGGCATGGAAACGAAACATTGTTAGATCTTACCGCCCGGTATCTTGCGAAAAAAGGATTCATAGATAAAGAAACGGGTTCATCCCATGCTCTAGAAGATCATTTTAGCTGTTCAGATATACCGGCTGTCAACAGCAAAAAATTCCTTATATCCCTCAAAACCTTATTCCCTGAAACTACAGGTTACAGATGCAAAACAAGATTGTATTATAAAAAAAGAAATAGAACTGCCCTAAAAGAAATTATAGAAACTTCTCTTCATAGCTAAAAACTCTTCCTAATACGGCAATATTACCACATGTTTGGAGTTTAAGTATTTATCAATATCAATTCTTGAAAAATATTCCTATTTTCATTTGTTAAAAAAACTAAGTGAAGGGGCAAACATGAAACTAAAATTTGTTTTTACATTAATTTTTTTGGCTGCTGTATCAATCTTGCATTCCCAAACTTACCCTGTACCTGATATCTTATATTACAAATTTAATTCAGGCGGCACTACTACCCCAAATTATGCCGTGCCCGGTCAGGGAAACAATCCCGCTCCGCTGCTTGGCGGACTCACTAACGGAATGACCGGTCAATTTGATAGCGCGCTTGTTGGTGCAGGCGCATCCAGCACAACTGCCTATGTTAATACAGGGTGGAATATGAACTTTGGTACTTCTAGCTGGACTATTTCAACATGGATAAATAATATTCCGGCAACCGGTACAAATTATTTATTTGGCAATGATATCACTACAAGTTTCCGCTGTTTCACAAACGGCGCAGCAGGGGCGGGTAATATCACTTTGAGGGGATTGAATGCTACCGTGTTCCCAAACATAAACGTAACGAGTGTACTTCCCGGCGCGAATGTAATTCATTTTGTGTATGATTCAGTTTCAACTACATTAAAAGTTTATGTTAACGGCGCGTTTCAATCTTCAACTTTAATGCCCGCGCTGAACCTCACCGCCGCTGTGGTGTTTAAAGTCGGTGGTTATGGTACTGCTGCCGGGTTGGGTCAGGGCTGGCTGATGGATGAGTTCAGGGTTTATAAAAGAGCGCTTGATACAGCTGAAATAAGCGCAACATGGAATAACCCTTTACCGCATACGGTCACGGGTGTCAGCCAGCAGAATAACCACGTGCCCGAAGTTTATTCACTCTCACAGAATTATCCCAACCCGTTCAATCCGGCAACCACTATAAACTATTCAATCCCGGTTGCGTCAAATGTTGTGCTAAAAGTGTATGACCTGATGGGCAGGGAAGTAGAAACGATATACAGCGGCTACCAGGTCGCCGGCAATTATCAGGCAGTATTTAAAGCCGCTAACATTGCCAGCGGATTCTATACCTATAGGCTTACTGCCGGAAGTTTTACAGAAACAAAAAAAATGCTGCTTGTGAAATAGTTTAATAAATTAAATTAACCGGCTAAAGGGCAGAATATTCTGCCCTTTTTATGTTTAACTTCAAATACTAATTGTTTTATGGATTGATTTAATCTTAAGTGCCTGTTATTTTCATTTTTGTTTACTAAATAAACTGCCTGAAACACTATGCAAAAAATCTTACGTGCCGGTTTTCCGAATCGTAACTACCCGCCTGTATTAGCGCACTTGGTTTATCTTTTTGCTGCATTCGCGTTTTCTTATGTTTATTTTCATAAGATCATTGCTCCAATAGACCTCTATACAGATGATTACGGCGGAATAATAAGAGTACTTAATTTTGATGCTATAAGCACTATTCAGTTCAGGCTGTTCATTCCATTATTGTTCAAGCTGCTTTCACTTCCATTCAGCGTTCCGCCAAAAGCGATTGTGTTTGTGTTAACATTTGCTTTCACTTATCTGACGATCCTGGCGTTTTACAAACTGCTTTCAGTATATTTTACAAATAAGGCTTTTAATGCGGTAGCTTCTATATTCATTATATATTCTATGTTCTGGAATCTTGTTGCTGTTAATAATATTTACTTCTTTAGTGATATAGCTTCGGTCTTCTTCATGGTAGTTTGCCTTTACCTGGTTTTAACAAATAAATTCAATCTACTGCTGATTGCTTTTTTCTTTGCATGCGTAAATCATTATTCAATTGTGTTTATTATCCCCGTATTTTTGCTTCACCGGTATAAGATGTTGTTTAAAGCTGAGACTATGATCTATACAGCGGCTATGTTTCTCATACTTGCAGCCTATTTCGGTATAGCTAAAATGATCCTTCCGGAGCTGCCTGCTGAAAGAGATGATGGATTTTTCAAATGGGATTATCTGCGGACTTATAATATTTTAACTACCGGGCCCAAACATCTGTTGCTGCGTGATTTCATTTTTAATTTTGGCGGAATTCATATCTTCGCATTCCTCTTCCTGGTTCTGCGCGGCTGGAAAGCTCTCAAAACAGAATTTGTGAATGTTTACCTTGTGACATTTATCTTCATTTTCCTTTCCCTTATAAGCTTTGGGATCTATTTCGAAGAATTAAGATGTTATGTGCCAATGCTGCCGTTCGTATTGATTCCTTGTATGCTCTTCTTCGCGCCGTATATGAATACATTGCTGCCTTTAAATGATACAGTCCTGAAAACAAAATCAGGTGAGTAGATCATTGTGATCCTATTGCATTAATTTCATAGCTTCAGCGATTTTATCGTCTCTTTGTTTCAGAGTATCGTACTTCCATGAAACATTGCCGGATTCAATTCTGAAGTTTATCAAAAAATATTTTCCGTTCGGGTCATCAAAAGTACCAATCGCACTAACGTGCCTGAGATTAATGATATTGAATTCTGTTTTAATTTCTGCTTTGAGTATCATGATATATAATTTTGTTTTTTAATTATGAAGCAATATAACTCCATGCTTGATCATAATAAATGAACTCAATGCATCATTTCACGGAAAAAAATTTGTTATTGTTTCAACCTTTTGATTATATTTCCTTTTTGCGTCATTGCGCCCGGTTAACAAATAGGCCGTAAAATTCATCGTTCTTCTCCCTTGAATAATTTTCAAATTTTAGGCATATTTGTAAAATATAGCATTTAGCCGGAGTAGCTCAGGCCCGCCTGACGAAACCGGTAAAAAAATACTCTATGCCGGAGTAGCTCAGGCCCGCCTGACGAATCCGGTAAAAAAATACTCTATGCCGGAGTAGCTCAGGTGGTTAGAGCGTCGGAATCATAATCCGCAGGTCGGGGGTTCAAGTCCCTCCTCCGGTACAATTAACCAATTTAAATTCTTCGTTTTAAGGAGAAAAACCGCAGGATTTAGTCCAATTTTCCACATTTCGGGCTTTTTAAGGAATGATTGCTCATTATTTGCTTATTCAGCAGCAATCCCGCTATCATTTAATATGCAATTGCTGAAATAAATTTCCGCCATTCCTTTTTCTGCATAAGTCAATACAGCATGGGCAGCGTTGACTCTAATATTAAGGCTGATCTACATACTCACACGCATTATTCAGATGGGTACCATACTCCCGGGGAACTCATCCAAAAAGCTAAAACAGCCGGCTTAACTCATCTCGCAATTACCGATCACGATAACGTTGACGCTATTGATGAAGCAATTGAAATTGCTTCGCGTTATGATATTGAACTGATTCCCGGAACGGAAATTAGCGCGGAGCATAACGGCAAAGAAACTCATATCCTTGCGTACTTTTTTGATCACAAAAATCCCGAGCTCTTAGATTACCTGCGGAACTTCCGCAGGGAAAGAATGAAGCGCGCGCAGAAGATTGTTGAAAAGCTGAATGAACTGGGTATAGCTATCCAAATGCAGGATGTGCTTTCACAGGTTAAAGGAAATGGCTCCGTAGGAAGACCGCATATTGCCGTTGCGCTTATCGAAGGCGGCTTTGTGAATAATTACTACGATGCTTTCAATAAATTTATCGGCGATGATAAACCGGCTTACGTGAAGAAACCGAACATCTCAACAAAGGACGCCATATCGCTCATAAACAGGTGCGGCGGTCTTTCATTTGTAGCGCACCCCGGCAAAAGTATGAGACACAATAACTCACTCTTCGAAATGATCGAGTTAGGTATAGATGGAATTGAAGTTGTTCACCCTTCGCACTCCGATTACGATATTGAATACTTCAGGGATATTACTTCTCAGTATTTTCTCCTTGAAAGCGGCGGCAGTGATTTCCACGGCGGAAGAATAAATGATGTTTCAATCTTAGGCAGGTACTATATTCCCGAAATTAAGATCACTGCAATGAAAAACAGGCTCTTTAAAGTTTAAACTTATATGGCAAAAGATAAAAAAAATAAAACCCGGAAGAAAGTTACAACTAAAAAACAAACAGGCGGAATTGCCGTAATCGTCAGTACATTCAATAAAGAAGTGACAGATGGTTTGCTCAGCGGAGCAATGACTGTACTCCGTGAAAACAGTATTGATGATAAAAACATCACAACTGTTTTTGTTCCCGGCGCGTATGAAATACCTTTAGCAGCTTCGCATTTATGCAAAAGCGGAAAGTACTGCGGCATAATTTGCCTTGGCGCTGTGATAAAAGGTGAAACCGCGCACTTTGAATATATTTCAAATGCGGTATCCAACGGAATAATGTCGCTGAACCTTGAATACAATATGCCGGTTTCTTTCGGAGTGCTTACCTGCTATACCGTGGAACAGGCGGCAAAACGCTCCGCCGATGATCAGCATAACAAGGGCCGCGAAGCGGCACAAGCCGTACTTGATATGATAAAATTATTAAAAGAAATATAGTGATTGGTTAACTTTATTCGTGCCACGAATACGGTAATCGTTAAGTTGTGATCGTACAATAATCTTTTCAGGTTTTGATATTTTTCAGAATTGAATATTCGTGGCACGAATATCTTTGATAGAAAAAATACATGAAACAAACCCGCATAAATTCGCTTTTCGGTATAAAGCACGCTATCGTGCAGGCAGGTATGGTATGGACCTCCGGCTGGAAGCTTGCCGCAGCCGCTTCTGAAAACGGCTGCCTGGGTCTCATCGGCGCGGGCTCTATGAAACCTGATCTCTTAAGCGAACATATTTCAAAACTCAGAAATTACTTCCTCGAAAAAAAATTGAATTTCCCGTTCGGCGTTAACATACCGCTTATTAGGGGAGATATCAGCGAGCTTATCAAAACTATACTAAAAGAAGAAGTTAAAATAGTCTTTTCCTCTGCCGGGAATCCAAAAGCCTTTGCGAACGTATTCAAAGAAAATAATATTACATGGGTACACGTAGTAGCTTCCGTAAAACACGCGCTCAAAGCGCAGGATGCAGGCTGCGACGCTGTGGTTGCCGAAGGCTTCGAAGCTGGCGGACATAATGGAATTGATGAAATTACCACGTTATGCCTCGTTCCTCAAGTGGCTGATGCCCTTGAGATCCCCGTAATAGCCGCAGGCGGCATTGCCACCGGCGCGCAGATTGCTGCATGTATGGCAATAGGCGCCGAAGGTGTTCAAATTGGCACAAGGTTTGCCGCGACTGTTGAAGCTTCAGGCAATGATGCTTTTAAAAACAAGATTGTTGAAGCAAAAGATAACGATACAATTCTTATAATGAAAAAACTTAATCCCGTGCGCTTGTTCAAAAACAAGTTCGCCGAAGAAGTTATCAACGCTGAGCGCAGCGGAGCAGGTGAGGAGCTTCTTAAAGAAATGCTCGGCCGCAAACGCGAAATGAAAGGTATCTTTGAAGGTGATCTTGATGAAGGCGAGCTTGAAATGGGGCAGTCCTCAGGGTTGATTAAATCCATAAAATCGGTTAAAGAAACTATCGCAGATCTTATAGTAGAATATAATTCCGCTGTAATTCGTCTGTAATATTCCGTAGTGTTTTGAATTCACATAATAAGATCATTTAGAATTACTATCCTGTTTAAATGCAAAAATCATCAACAATAGAAATATTGAAATTATTTTCTGATGCGGAGCTAAAGGACTTTGAGAGATATATTTCATGTTCATATCTTAACGGGAATTCAATTGTCTTGAAACTCTTCAAAGAGGTCAAAAAATATGCGCCCGATTATAAAAATGATTTGCTTCAAAAGGAAAAACTATGGTCAAATATCTATCCCGGTAAGGTTTATAACTATGGAATAATGAAGAATTTGAATTTCAGCCTTAAAAAACTTGCAGAAGATTACTTAAGCTTTACAAACTGGAAAAATACTTCCGGATACGAGAAATCACTTTTAACCGAACTTTATTCCAGGAATAGCGGAGAGATTTTTCTTAAGAAAGCTTATAATTTTGATTCAAAGATTGATAAAAAATCTGTTAAGGATCAGGAATATTATACTGATAAGATGTTTATTCAGCCGAAACTTGGAGTTATAATTTCTAACAGCAAAATATTCAGTCAGTCTATTAGAATTACCAAAAGACTTATGCTGGAATCGTTTTTGCTGCAGTATCTGCTTACGTGTTTTGGGGTTATAATGGAATCGACCAGAAGTAAAGACGATAAAGAGATTCAGGAAGAAAAAGGAAATATTGATCTTCAATTCATAAAGTATCTGCTAAACTATTTTAGTAAGAATGAGGAAGATTTTAGTGATTCTCCTTTACTCAAGATCTTATATTATCTCATGCTGTCATTTTTAGACATTGAAGATGATGAATATTTCAATAAAGCAAGAGAGGAATTTAATAAAGTCGCCGGATTGCTTCGCAAGCTAGAATGTAAAAATATTTATAATATTTTAATTGTACTTTGCATTCTGAAAAAAAGGAGCGGAAAGAATGATTACTCAAAAACCGAACTTAGTCTCAATTTGGAGATGGTGCGTAACAATACTTTAAATGATAATTCGGTAGAACTTTCAGTTTACAGAAATATCATCAAACATACTCTTGCTACAAAAGAATTTGAGATTCTTAAAGATTTTGTAAACAACAATAAGCATAAGGTAACTGTGCGTAATCAGGAAGGAATTATATTCTATTCGGATGCCGCACTTAGATTTGCCGAACAGCAATATGAAGATTGCCTTAAAACATGTTCTAAGATAAATTTTAAAGATTTTACTGAGATCAGTTACGTAAATTTTATCTTTAAATGCGATATTAAAATGCTGGAACTGATGTCGCAATATGAATTGAAAAACTATGAAGGGGTTATTGAAGCTATAGACTCATGCAAACATCTCTTGAGTTATTCGTCTGAGAACAGCGAGATCTATAAAACTTCCTTTCGTGAGTTCCTGAATTTTATCAACAGTCTTGCGTTAATAAAATTGAATTCTTCGAAGTTGCCGATTAAGAGACTAAAAAGACAGTTGGAAGATGCCCAAAACGTACCTTCAAAGTTATGGCTTACAGAAAAGATTGAAGAATTATAATAGAAGCCTTAAGCAGTATATATTGAGTTTTATCTCTCCCCATTTTTTGCTAAATTGCTTAAATTATTCCAATTAATACATGAAAAACGTGATAAGGATTGCTTCAGGACAGGGGTTTTGGGGCGATTTAATCGATGCGCCGGTTCACCAGGCTTCTAAAGGCGATATAGATTATTTAATGATGGATTACCTTGCTGAGGTAACGATGTCAATTTTGCAGAAACAAAAGTTGAAAAACCCCGCCTTTGGTTATGCCCGTGATATTCCGCCCCTTATGGAAAGATTATTGCCATTATTAAAAGAAAAGAAATTTAAAGTTATAACAAATGGCGGTGGGGTTAATCCGCTTGCGTGCCGAGATGCTATTTTTGAAGTCGCAAAGAAGATCGGTATTAGCGGCATCAAGATCGGCGTTGTTATGGGTGATAACATTCTTGATTACATCGATCCATTGCTTGCCGAAGGCGTACTATTGAAGAATATGGAAACCGGCGAGAGCGCTGAAACCATTAAAGATAAAATTTTAAGCGCCAATGTTTACTTTGGCGCATTGCCTGTTGTACAGGCTTTGCAGCAGGGCGCTGATATAGTAATTACTGGCAGGGTAACCGATACCGGCTTAACGCTCGCCCCAATGATATATGAATTCGGCTGGGATATGAACGATTTTGATAAAATGTCAGCGGGTACTATTGCGGGACATATTATTGAGTGCGGCGGACAGGCCTCAGGCGGTAATTTCCTGGGTGACTGGGAATCTGTGCCTGATCTGGCAAGAATTGGTTTCCCGATCGTAGAAGCGCATAAGGACGGTACTTTCTTCATCACTAAACATGAAGGCACAGGCGGACTTGTTTCCACCGAAACCGTCAGCGAGCAGCTATTGTATGAAATTGGCGACCCCGCTGATTATATTACCCCTGATTGCGTTGCTGATTTTACATCAATCCATCTTGAGCAGGCCGGTAAAGATAGAGTTAAAGTATTTGGAATTACCGGCAAACCCGCAACGGAATTCTACAAAGTTTCAATGTCTTACGATGATGGCTTCAGCGCGTTTTCAACATTAACGTACTCTGCACCCGATGCGCTCAAAAAAGCTGAGGCGGGTGATAAGATCCTGCGTACCAGGTTGGATGACCTTGGACTTAAATTCGATGAGATTCGCACCGAGTTTCTTGGATATAACAGCTGCCACGGTCCATTGGTTAAACGGCATGAAGATTTAAGTGAAGTAGTATTAAGAATAGGTGTTCGCGCCAAAGATAAAGCGACAATCGAAAGATTCAGCAAAGAAATTGCTCCGCTTATTTTAACGGGTCCGCCAAGCGTAACCGGCTTCGCCGGCGGCAGGCCCAAGCCAAGTGATGTTGTTGCTTACTGGCCTGCGCTTATCCCTAAAACAAAAGTTACACCGCAGGTTGTTGTAGAAGGCATTTAGCCATAAATAACACAAATGTCAGAAGAAAACACACCGCAGCAAACTGAAGGCAAGCACAAAAGCAGAGATACGCTGTTAATTGCGGGTGCTTTTTTGCTTATGCTTGTTGCGATATTCACTATCTGGCAATTTTTGCTCAAAGGTAAATCCGAAGAAGAACGGTCATTACTTAAAGATACGGTTCTGCCGGTTAAGCAGGACACGGTAAAACTGAAAGATACCATAGAGAATAATAAAACCCGTTCAACCCAAACAGATAAGTCCAGTAATATAGAGCAGCAACCGGATACTTCTAAAACAAAAAAGTAAGCTAAGCAATCTATCTGTAGAAGATAAAGCCAAACTGAAGGAAGAATTTAAAGAACTCCCCAAAAGTAAACAGGATAAGTTGAAAAGGAAATTAAAGACAAGTTTGAATAAATGAGTATTGTTGAAAAAAATCTATTAGAGTTGGTGAAAGCGCTTGCAGAAAATCAAGTAAAATTTGTTATATGCGGCGGTATAGCCTGCGTTATGCATGGTGTTGAAAGAAATACTTTTGATGTAGATATTTCAGTTCAGATGGATAGTGAGAACCTGCATAAAATTCAGCAAATAGCCCGCAAATTTGACCTATACCCCAGAATACCTGAGCCACCAGAAAATTTGTTGGATGAATCCGTTAGAAAAAGCTGGATTGAAAACAAAGGTGCACTTGTATATACTTTTATTTCAGGGAACAGTCCTTTGCAGATGGATATTTTTCTCAGCTATCCTAAAACATATGAAGAATTGATTTCGAAAGCTGATAGAGTTATAATTGATGATCTTGAAATACCTATTTCATCAATTGACGATTTAATTTACGCCAAAAACCAAATTGAACCTATACGCGATAAGGACAGATCAGATATTGTGGAATTGAAAAAATTAAATGAAAGCAAAAATTAATCCAAAAAAGATCGATCCTCTGTTTGACGGCCATCTGGAAAAACCTTTATCCAAAATGAATCCGAAAGAGAAATTACAGTATCTTTGGCTGCAAATGGAATTTAAGTATTCCATTAGAAACCGGAGAATTGTTCTAAATAAAGACCTAAAAACTAATAAAGAAAATGAGTAAGACTATTGTAATCGGAGCATCCGGACAGATTGGTTCCGACTTAACCCTTGAGCTTAGAAACCGTTTCGGAAATGATAACGTAATTGCAAGTGATATCAAAAATGCGGCTGATGACGTAATGTCATCCGGACCGTTTGAAACACTTGATGTAATGGATGAAAGCGGCGTAGCCGCCGTGTTTAAAAAACACGATATTTCAAAAGTGTACCTTCTGGCGGCAATGCTATCGGGCAGCGCTGAAAAAAATCCCAAAAAGGCATGGGATCTCAACATGAAGAGCCTCTT
Organism: Ignavibacteria bacterium UBA2360; assembly: GCA_002344125.1. GTDB lineage: Bacteria > Bacteroidota > Ignavibacteria > Tepidaquicellales > OLB5 > OLB5. The sequence continues at coordinate 681,770 of DDTQ01000012.1, forward strand.
GAGTATTCTTGATATGGCCAAAGAAGGGCTCATCAAAAAAGTATTCTGGCCCAGTTCAATTGCTGTATTCGGACCCACAACACCAAAACAAAATACACCGCAGCTCACAATTATGGAACCATCAACAGTTTACGGCATTAGCAAACTTGCCGGCGAAAGATGGTGCGAATATTATTTCAATAAGTACGGCGTTGATGTCAGGGGAGTGCGTTACCCGGGGCTGATAAGCTACAAGACTGAAGCCGGCGGCGGAACAACCGATTACGCTGTGGAAATTTTCTATGAGGCTATAAGAGCAGGGAAGTATGAATGCTTTTTGACCGAAGATACTCTGCTGCCAATGATGTTCATGCCCGATGCAATTCGCGCGACTATCGATCTTGTTGAAGCGCCTGCTGAAAAAGTAAAGATTAGATCAAGCTATAATTTAAGCGGAATAAGTTTCGATCCTGAAACACTCGCTGCGGAAATAAAAAAACATATCCCTGATTTTTCAATTTCCTATAAACCTGATTTCCGTCAGCAGATCGCTGAATCATGGCCCGGAAGCATTGATGACTCAGAAGCGCGGGCTGACTGGGGCTGGAAACATGAATATGATCTTGCAAAAATGACTGATATTATGCTGAAGGAAATTAAGAAGAAATTAAGCTGAAGAAGTACGTTTTTAGAACATACCAGGGTATTGCTTACTTCCATAGTTAGTCAAGAACAACGCTCGATCAATGCACATTTGCGAGGAACAAAGTGACGAAGCAATCTCATTAGTTCGTCAAGAGCAACGCTCGATTAATGCACATTTGCGAGGAACGAAGTGACGAAGCAATCTCATTAGTTAGTCAAGCACAACGCTCGATTAATGCACATTTGCGAGGAACGAAGNNACGAAGTGACGAAGCAATCTCATTCTAAGATGAATTTTTGATAGGTAGGAAAATTTTTAACCCTGCTTTTTTTCGTAACTCTTCATGAAGTCCAGTATCGCAGCATTGAACTCCTCCGGATTCTCCATATTCGGTAAATGTCCCGCATTTGAAATTAACTTTAAGTCAGAATTCCGCGTTTTACCGTAAATTATTTTGCTGAACTCAGGCGGTGTCAGTTTATCTTCTTTTCCGGCAACTATCAGCATCTTTATATCAAATTTATCCAAACCCTCAGTTGTATCTGTCCTTGCGGCAAGTGTTAACAGCGCCCCTGTGATCGCTTCATTCTTCTGCCAGCTGATCATTTTTTTAAGGAACTCAACCAATTCCGCATTTTCCGTGAAATTAGCTTCGCTAAGCGCAGCTTTTATGAAGTTCTCTGTGAATTGTTCGCGCTGGCCATTTTTTACCATTTTCATCTGCTCTGAGCGCGCATGTTTTGTTGGATTGTTATCTCCCTCCGCCTTTGAATCTGCGACAATCGCTCCTTTAAATTTACTCTGGTAAAGTTCAAGCGCTCTCAAAGTAATGTAACCGCCCATTGAAAGGCCGCATACTACAGGCTTATCAAGTTTAAGGCTGTCAACGATCGAAATAAGATCGCTTACATGTGATTCAATTGTAAAATGTCCGTCGCCGTACTCGCTGTATCCAAAGCCGCGCAGATCGTAAACCACAACCCTGAACTTATCCTGCAGCGCTTCAACCTGTTTATCCCACATTCTGCTGCACATAGGGAAGGCGTGCACGAAAATTATTGCCTGCTTATTGGCTTCCCCTGATTCTACTACGTTTAATCCGCGGATATTATGTTTTGTCATTATATGTGTTATTTGCGTTTAGTAATTCACCGAAAATCTGTCTTAAATAGGGCAGTTCGCCGCCGGGTATGCGTTCATTAAGGATAAAATTAATGTTCCTTAATGCGTAAGGTATGCTCTCAAGAAATCTTTTCTTTCCCTTCACAATACCCAAAAATCCGTATGCACCCATTGCCTGCATTATTCTTATCAAAGCAAAATACCAGAAATAACTTCTCATTTTGTCAGTATCTGCTTTTACATACTGCAGGATAACTTCCAGGTAATATTCCAGCAGTTCTTCCCGCACTTGCTGTGGTATATCCGCTTTGGCGTCATACATCAAAGATGCGATATCGTAGAGCAGTGCCCCTTTTCTGCCGGACTGGAAATCGATAAAAAACGGCTCACCGTTTTTTATCATGATGTTCCTTGATTGAAAATCACGGTATAAAAAATACTCCCTTGGGTATTCAAGGATCTTCTCTCTGATATATGACAGATCACTGTCCAGCCTGACTTCGTCAATTGTACCCTTGTGAAAATTCTTTAGGAAACGCTGCTTAAAGTAATCAAGGTCGTACTCTATATTATCCCTGCCAAATTCTCCATACTGGTAGCAGAGTGAATAGTCAAGCCCCGTATTCGCCGTTACCTGGAACTTGGGGAGCTCATCAATAACCTTTTTGTACAATGCAATTACTTCTGTGTTAAATCCATCAGCGTTCAATACACAGCTAAGGAGTGTATCATTTCCGAGATCATCAAGAATGTAGCTGTCTTCGGCAGCGGAGACAATATGTATCCTGGGTACATTTAAGCCCAACGCAATAAAATGATCCCCAAAGCTGATAAATGCCTTGTTCTCTTCCGTGTGCCTGTTAACGATCCCTATCGAGGTTGTTCCGTCATCGGCATATAATCTTACTATCAGCCGGTCAGAACCGTGAGAAAGCAGCTGCTCGTATTTATCTATCTTGTTTCCGCGCCATTTCAAATGCAGCTCCAGCAGATTAGAATAGTGCGTTTTAAGTTCTAACGGAGATATCTCCATAACTATGAGGCTCTCTTCATTACTTTTCGTAGGTTCCCTTAGCCACTTTTTTCAGTATCCAGCCGTCTTTATCTATCAGCACTTCTTTGGGTTTCGAATCCACCGTAAGCAAAATTGCCTGTTCTTTCTGGTCGTTAAATACCGTAAACTCCTTATCACCGGCTTCTGTTACAACCGTGATCTTCACAGGCATTTTATACATTTCTATCTCATTTTCTTTTTGTACCTGTCTAAGCTGAAGTCTGACAGTGTATGCCCCCGAGCCTTTCTGACCCTGGAAATCTTCGAACTTCCACGAGTATTCATACTTGGGTCTGCCTGTACCTTTATACACCCACTGATCAAAGAAATAGGTCAGGCTTGATCCGTGGTATTCTTCCATTACAGCTATCAGGTCAGAAGTTTCGGCATTGGAATATTTATATTTCTCATAATACGCTCTGCACCCTGCGAAGAACTTCTCATCGCCCATTACTCCGCGCAGCATGTGAAGCACCCATGCGCCTTTCTGGTAAATTGTTGCGTATATTGCGGGATTATCAATGAAACCTTTGGGAGCGTAAACCGTTCCGCTGAAGTATCCGAAATCAAAACCTCTCATGTGCTCAAAGTAAGCGTTCTTGCCGCCTACATTTTCTTTCCACAAAGCTTCGCAGTAAGATGCGAAACCTTCGTTTAGCCAGATATTTTTCCAGTCCTTTAGCGTAACAGCATCACCAAACCAATGGTGAGCCAGTTCATGCGCATTCACAAAATCGTACCGGTTATCACCCGTGATCAAAAGGTATCCGTATGAGGTGATTGTTTGATGTTCCATGGCGCCCGATGTCCACCCAAACATACAGTTGCCGTATTTTTCATCAATAAAAGGGTACTCGCCAAAAGTTTCAGCGAAATATTTTATCATATCCGGCGTGGGTTTCCAGTCAATCCTTGCTTTTGCGGAATCTTTTGGGAACGCGTAATAAACAACAGGCATTTGTTTGTTGCCGTCAAGTGAAGTATATGTATCTTCCCAGTAAACTAGATTGCCAACAACTATGCTCACCAGATAAGTAGCAATAGGGTAGGAGCTTTCCCAGTTAAATGTTGTCGTACCATCGGAATTTTGCACCGTATCTTTTAGAAGACCGTTGGAAACACCCTTCATCCCCGTTGGAACGGTCAATCTCATATTGATATCAGCTTTATCATCGGGGAAATCTTTCGAAGGCCACCAAACCGGACCCCAGTTCGGTTCACTTAATGTATAAATGTACATATTGCCGTAGATCTCTTTAAACGAAAACGAATCAAATCCTTTTTTAACAGGTTTACCTGAATACTCGATCTTGAGTGCAACGTTATCGCCTTTCATCGGCACATCGCCCTCTTTTAGGGTAATGATTAAATAATTCTTGGTCTGAATGTACTCGGCGTCATACCATGTTGGTATATCTTTAGCCTCCCTGTAGTTGATGCCTGTTCTCATCATATTCTGAAAACCAACTTTATCAACTTTAAGATTATCGTATATATTTACATATATTGTCCGCAGGGTATCTGTTTCAGCGCGGATGCGCATGTAGTTTATGCCTGTTATGGATTTGTTGGGAATATCAAACGAAAGAGCCAGATCATAATCCACTGCGTCATACTGCGCAAGCATTTTCAGTTCAGTTTCGGAATCTTCCCTCACATCACCGGCGGAACCTTTATAAATGCCCCAAAGTGTTTCTACCACCTGAACACCCTTTTCTTTTGAAAGCTCTACCAGTACCTTGCCGTTTGCGGTTCCGCGCTCTGTAAGAACTGATGCGCCGAGAAATAATAGCGCAGATATGAACAGATTAAAAATAACCCCTGCGCTGAAGAGGATGGCCCCCTTTTTGTATTTTTGTGGATTTTGCATAGTTTTTATTAGAATTTACAATGATAAGCTAAATTTAATTAAAGTTAAATTTATTAATTATTGGACTTTATCTTCCTTATTTAAGGAAATTCAAGTACATATTGTTCCAATGATTAGTAAATAAAAACAAAAGCCGGAATTGAACCGGCTTAATTGTTAATTGCTAATTGTAAATTGATTAATAATTATCTATTTGAGCTCTTTGCAGCTTACCGGAGTAATCAATATAAACAGCTTTCCATTCAGTATAGAAATCATACACCGTCCAGCCGCCTTCTCTGTGACCGTTACCTGTCTGCTTAACACCGCCAAACGGCATATGCGCTTCTGCGCCTATAGTAGCGCCGTTAACATAAGTAATACCTGCTTTAATATCGCGAACTGCTGTGAATGCATCATTAACATTGTTTGTAAATATTGATGATGATAAGCCGTATTTTGTGTTGTTCAGAATGTTAACTGCATCTTCAAGTCCCGTAGTTTTTATTACAGCAAGCACAGGCCCGAAAATTTCTTCTTTTGCAATTCTCATTTCAGGCGTTACATCAACAAAAATGGTCGGCTTATAGAACCAGCCTTTTGAAAGATCGCCATCGGTCGCAAATTCACCGCCTAAAACAAGTTTGGCTTTATCTTCGTTTAACCCTATCTGTACGTATTCATTTACTGAGTCACGCTGACTTTCGCTGACACACGGACCCACATCAACAGCTTTTCCGTTACCGTAACCAAGCCTTAACTTGCCGGCTTTTGCAACCAGTTTCTTTATAAACTCATCATATATCTTCTCATGTAATATCAGTCTTGATGTAGCTGTGCACCTTTGACCCGTTGTGCCGAAGGCTCCCCATAAAACCGCCTCAAGGGCTAGATCCTGGTTCGCGTCATCCATAACTATCTGCGCGTTTTTACCGCCAAGCTCCAGTGATACGCGTTTCAATGATGCTCCTGCAACAGCATTAATACGTTTACCAACTGCAGTTGAACCGGTAAAAGAAATCAGGTCAATATCTTCGTGATTTGTTATCGCTTCGCCAACTACACTGCCTTTTCCGTGTACAAGATTTATCACTCCCGGAATGTAATCTTTACCCAATACTTCGCGCATAGCAGCGTCAATTATTTCAACCAGCGTATGCGCTGTTTTTGGAGTAAGCTCAGCAGGTTTAAACACTGCGGTATTTCCGCAAACAAGAGCCGGGAAGAGTTTCCATGTGGGAATAGCCATTGGGAAATTCCACGGACAAATGAATCCGCCAACACCGATCGGTACGCGAAAACTCAAATTCATTTTATTGGGTAATTCACTCGGCGCATTCAGTCCGAATAATCTTCTTCCTTCTGAAGCGGCATAATATGCGGTATCAATGCCTTCCTGTGTATCGCCTTTGGTCTCAGCGAAAACTTTGCCCATTTCTCGTGTCATTTCAAAGGAGATCTCATCCTTTTTTGCCAGCATCATATCGCCAACTACTTTTAATACGTCACCGCGTTTCGGCGCAGGCACCAGACGCCATTTTTCAAACGCTGCCTTGGCAGCAGCTACCGCTTTATTCACATCTTCTTCTGATGAAGCAGGGAAGAGCCCTATCAGATCATCATTATCTGCCGGGTTACGATTTTCGATATACTTATCGGTCGAAGGGGCAACCCATTCACCGTTTATTAAATTCAAATATTTTTCTGCCATGTAATTATCCTCATATCTTTGTCACCCTGAGCGCTGTGCCCGCCATTGGCGTGGGAGTCGAAGGGTCAACTTTATTTAATTTATTCACAAAAATACTCAAAAATTACAACTTTTAATATGAATAATTCTTTCTCAAATCACTATTAAATATTACGTTTAAACCATTTAAATGTAATATTAATAAACCCACCCTCGTGCCACGAGTAAAGAGTAAAAGAAATACATGCCGCTTAACCCTCGTGCCACGAATAGAGGAATCGTCCAGCCCGGTAGAGAAGACCATTTTCAAAAAACAATCTAGCAATATAGCAACTAATTTCGTGGCACGAGCAAAGAGGTAAGAAATACATGCCGCTTAACCCTGGTGCCACGAATAGAGGAATCATCCAGTCCGGTTGAGAAGATCATTCCTAAAAACAATCTGGCAATACAGCAGCTAATTTCGTGGCACGAGTAAAGAGGTAAGCAATACATGCCGCTTAACCCTCGTGCCACGAATAGAGGAATCACCCAGCCTGGTTGAGGAGACCATTCTTAAAAACAACTTAGCAATATTGCAACTAGTTTCGTGCCACGAGTAAAGAGTAAAAGAAATACGTGCCGCTTAACCCTCGTGCCACGAATAGAGGAAACGTCCAGCCCGGTTGAGAAGATCATTCCTAAAAACAATCTGGCAATATAGCAACTAATTTCGTGGCACGAGTAAAGAAGTAAACGGCACGGCTTGCCTGCCGCCATTAAAACTGTAATGCAGCTGTGAAACATATTTTGAGAGCTCACCCTTCTTTTCGCGTATATAATTCTATTCTGTTAAATCAAGCAAGGATTCTGAAACTAAGAAAATGATTTTTTAAAACAATACCCTCGTGGCACGAGTAAAGAAGTAAACGGCACGGCTTGCCTGCCGCCATTAATTATTTCTATTCTCTGCGGCATTGCGTCTTTGCGGTGAGTATTTTCATATATCCCTTTATAAATTGTTTAAGTAACATTTTAAAACTAAATTTGTAGATCAATTATAAATTTTACTTTCTTTTTTATATGGCTAGATTAACAGGTACAGGAACAGCTTTAGTTACTCCGTTCAAAGCAAACGGTACAATTGATGAAAGAGCGCTGCGCGGTTTGGTTGAATGGCAGATCAAAAATAAAATAGAATTCCTGGTGCCATGCGGTTCTACGGGTGAATCAGCCACTATGACCCGGGATGAACGCCGACGAGTTATTGAAATTGTTGTTGACCAGAATAAAGGAAGAGTACCTGTCATTGCGGGAACAGGCACTAATTCAACCCTTGATTCCCTGGACCTCACCCACGATGCCAAAGAAGTCGGCGCTGATGCCGTGCTGCTTGTCGGACCCTATTACAATAAACCTACACAGGAAGGTTTTTACCGGCATTTTAAGCGCATTGTTGAAGAGTGTGATGTTAAAGCTGTTTTGTATAATGTACCAGGGCGGACCGCCTCAAACATGCTGCCAGAAACAACCCTTCGGCTTGCTGAAGAAGTAGAGAATGTTATAGCTATCAAAGAAGCTTCAAACAACCTTGAGCAGATAATGCAGATAATTAAATACAGACCCAAAAATTTTGCAGTTCTCTCAGGCGAAGATACATTGACACTCCCAATTATTACAGCAGGCGGTGATGGCGTAATAAGTGTGGTTTCCAACGAAGTGCCAAAAGATTACAGTGATATGACAAGAGCTGCGTTAAAAGGGGACTTCAATAAAGCAAAAGCTTTACACTATAAGTTGTTTGAATTAATGAAAGCTAATTTCTATGAATCTAACCCGATCCCCGTTAAAACGGCGTTGCACATGATGGGTAGAATTGATGACAGCCTGCGTTTACCTTTGACCAAAATGTCCAAACCAAACCGCGAGAAACTGAAGAAAGTACTTAAGGATCTAAAGTTGATCTGAATATTTTATCCAATCTCATCCCCAAACTCCGGTTTGGGAATGTAAAAATGATATTTATTCCGATATCGAAGTTCAATCAAATTGATATATTAATGTCTTGATTCTTCGTCCACGCCAAAGACGGGCATAGCGCTGCGCTCGTTCAGAATGACAAGAAAGCAATTAGCAATGTCATCCTGAGCGCAGCGAAGGATCCAGAGTAAGTCAATTAAACCATCCTTCGCTTAGATCTTTCCATGTTGGATTTGTAGATTCAATTAGCCTTAATTTTTTTGATCTCCTCCAACCCTTAATTTCTTTTTCTCGCTCAATAGCAGAAAATATATCACCTGTTTCTTCGAAGAAAACCAATCTGTTAACGTTGTAACGGGATGAAAAGCCTTTAAGGAGTTTATTCTTGTGCGAATACATTCTATTAAGTAAGTTATTAGTTACCTCTGTATAAACAGTACCGTCCCTTCTGCTGGCAAGAATATAAACGTAATATGAGTTTGATATTTAAATTATTGCGTTTATTACTAGTTCTTTTCGGACTGCTGCAAATTTCGTCTGGATTCTTCACTCGCTGTGCTCGTTCAGGATGACAAAAAAGCAATTAGTGATGTCATCCTGAGCGCAGCGAAGGATCCAGAGTAAGTCAATTAAACCATCCTTCGCTTAGATCTTTCCATGTTGGATTTGTAGATTCAATTAGCCTTAATTTTTTTGATCTCCTCCAACCCTTAATTTCTTTTTCTCGCTCAATAGCAGAAAATATATCACCTGTTTCTTCGAAGAAAACCAATCTGTTAACGTTGTAACGAGATGAAAAGCCTTTGAGGAGTTTATTCTTATGAGAATACAATCTGTTCAGTAAGTTGTTTGTTACTCCTGTATAAATAGTGCCATTTCTTTTACTGGCAAGAATGTATACGTAATATGAGTTGGACATTTATTTCGATATTTATTTCAACATTTAAGTTCAATAAAATTGATAAATTATCGTCTGGATTCTTCGTCGCTATGCTCCTCAGAATGACAGCGTATATCGTCTGGATTCTTCACTCGCTGAGCTTGCTCAGAATGACAAAGAGTTTACTTCACCAATACCATTCTCTTTGAATCACTAAACTCACCGCTCACCAGTTTATAAAAATATACACCGCTTGGCAGATTTGAAGCGTCAAAATCAACTTCGTAAGTTCCCGGCGCTAACTCTCCATTTACAAGTCTGGCAACTTCTTTTCCTAATAGATCGAAAATTATCAAATTGATTTTTGCCTTTTCACTTCTGCCTTTTGCTTTCACGTTAAATTTAATTTTCGTAATAGGGTTGAATGGATTTGGATAGTTTTGACTCAGCGAAAAATCCTCAGGAATTTCACTTCCTATCTGCTGAATACCGAACACATCCCAATTCTCGTAATAATACAACCCGCCCTTAATATTTCCCACAAACAGGTCCGGGTCAGTATCTCCGTTTATATCCACAATTGCAGGTACGGAATTCTGAAAAGCGTTAATGCCAGCGTAGTTGGATGTAACAAATGTAAATACAGGTGATGCAACGCTTCCTGTATTGCGGTAAAATGCTATCTGTCCCAGTCGGTTACCAACCAACAGATCAAGATCGCCATCACCATCCAGGTCGCCCAGTGAAGGCGCGGCATCATTGCCAACATTTACACCTGCGTAATTATTTGAAATTAACTGAAAATTAAACACACTTGCCGAACCGTTATTTCTGTAATACGTTAACTTCCCGCCGGAATTCCCGGCGATGATATCAAGATCGCCGTCATTATCAAGATCGGCAAGGCAGGGAGCGCTTGCCTGTGATAAATTCATTGTATCAAGCTGGGAAGCTGTGTATGTAAACAGCGGGTCGCTTAACGTGCCGGTGTTTCTGAAATACCTTAAGCGGGCAAGTGAATAGTAGCCGAGTACAAGATCTTTTTTGCCGTCTCCGTTCAGATCACCTATTGAAACTGAATAATTAAAATTACTTATGCTAAGGGGCAGACTATCAGTAACAAGTGTAAATGCCGGGGCAGTTGCCGTCCCCGTATTCCTGTAAAATCCAACGGAGTTGCCGCAGCCAATGAAAAGATCTTTATCCCCGTCATTATCTATATCGCCAAATGCGGGATAGCTGTATGCGCCAATATCTGCCGAAAGAATAACATTATCGGTTATTTTTGTAAAAGTGGGATTGTTAAGCGGGCCGTTATTCCTGAAATGAACGAAGTTGTCAATTGATTTTGAACCGATAAGCACACCAATAAAAAGATCATTCCTGCCATCGTTATCAATATCGTATATCCCCGGCATATTGAATCCGCCGCTGAAATAATAATTTGGCGGGGGAGAGTTTGTATCAATTGTGGTGAACTGAAAGTTCTGAGCAGTGCCCGTATTTTTGATATAGTAAATACTCAGCCCGAAGAGATCGCCCCAGAACAGATCACGGTCGTTATCGCCGTCTATATCTGCGAACATTATCGAGCTCGCCCCGTGCCTTGGATCGTCGGCTCCGCCGACGATCAGTATATTGGCAAACCTAGATGTTATAAATTTAAAGTTAAAGTTCTGCGCGTTCCCTATGTTTTGAAAGTATGTTATCTCGCCCGTTGAGCTTCCTGTTAAAAAATCCAGGTCGCCATCAGCGTCAATATCAACAATTGTCGGCACACTGGCTGATTCACTGCTCATATATTCGTTTATATCGGTTCTAATTCCGTACAGCTGCAAACTGAAAGCGGGATTTGTTGTTGTTCCTATGTTCTTATAATAGCGCACGCGCTGTGAATCACCCCCGCAGAAAAGATCAATATCACCGTCCCCGTCCATATCCGCGAACTTGAACCAGTTCCTGACATTCAGGTTCTGGTAGCGCGTAGTATTAAGCCTGAATAAGGGTACATTCGCGTTCCCTTCATTCCTGTAAAAGTTCAGCGTAGTGTCCCTGTCGTAAATAAACAGATCCAGATCACTATCACCATCTATATCTATGAATTGATACCGCGGGATCTCGATCCCGCCGTTAAACGGATTGACAGAGTTGACGCCATTTATTATGAAATCCATTCCGTCAAATCGCTGGTGCAGATTCTGCGAAACCAACGTTCCGGAAACAATCAATAACAACAGAATTATTCTATTCATATTCGGCAAAATTATGGCAATTTTTTTATTGTAACAATCTATATAAAACTATCTCAATACTTAATGCAATTTAATGATATTAAATGCTTTAACAGAGTTTGTTAAATAAAAAATCCCGCCTTCACTGCGGGATCATTTTAGTCTATCTGTTCCTGTTTGGCGGGGGAGTGTTCCGCGGCTTCTTTTTCCTGATATTCTTCCTGATCTTTTCACTCTTTCTGAATTTGTCAGGTTTCCCTTTCTGAAATTTCTCACCCTTTGAACGGTCAAATGTTTCCCTCGGGACTGTAATATCATTTTCGCCAATCAGTGTGTTTTTGTTTCCTTTTGAAAAACGCAGTTTCTTTCTGCCGAATTTTTTACCGGTCTTTTCCTCGATCCGGTTCACATCGGGTCCGCCTGTTATTATCCTGTCATCTTCAACTTTAATATCAGTGATATTTGCGGAGCTTTTTATAAGAGCTGAATTTTCACTCGCGTTCTTTACACCCCCGGGAGTAATATCTCCCGTAAAAGTGACTGCGTCCACAAAAACCCAGTCAGCTTCTTTGTTTGTGTACCTGTAATTGTTGTCTGTAATTCCCGTCTCACTTTTCCATTTTGCTTTTGGCGTAAGCGGTACCCAGCCGATGAAGTTATCATCACCCGTCACTTTCCATCTCACCCAGGCCGGTGCCCAGGTATATCCCGGCAGCCAAACCCAGCCGTATTTGGGTGAATTCCACCAGCGGCCGTAGTTGTAAGTTGAGTTGCCCCAGCTGTCGCTTGATGTCCACAGCCATCCGTGGTCTGTATATTCCCACTTACCGCGTGAATACGGCTTCCAGTCCTCTGAAACATTGGGTCTCCAGATAAACAAATAGCTTTCATCATCATAATATGAAGCCGAAAATCTTCCTTCACCTTCGCCATCGCTTAAGTCTTCATCTATATCTTCCTTTGTAATTTGGATCCATTCACCCATTGGAGAAAGTATATCGTAAAAGGACTGGAAGGAGACTGTATTCATATACAAATTCTCCTCGCTATCGGGCGCCTCATTAAGAGTTACATCTATATTCCTGATCTTCTCTAGCAAACTATCCTGATCCTGCGGGTATGAAACGACAGGGATCAATATCAGTAAAAAAATGATCGAAAATCTGATGTGATTTATAGTATTTTTCAATTCAGTTTACTTAATTTTGCGGATTTATGCGCATTTCTGTATGTTAGACAATTTCTTAACTGAAAAGTTTAATCAAATATAATCAAAATTTCAGGTTAAATTCATTATTAATTAGGGTATTCAGAGCATGAGCAAAGATCAGAAAAGACGCTTGCGCTTGTTCAGATAACCAAGCAAAGCCTGGTCAAATGGAGTTTCCGTGGAAAGCAGTACATAATCTATATTGTTCGATAGACATGCATTTCTGTAATTATCTATGAATTCTTTTACGGCATCTTGATATGAATTCATTACAGAGATTGGCTGTGAAAGCATTTCTTTGCTGGTTTCCATATCCTTGAATATTGTGGGTGAATCGATCGCGAAGTTCATCTCCGCGGGATCAAGTACCTGGAACATAATAACCTCGTTCCGTTTGTACCTGAAATGTTTTAACGCGTTGATGACAGCTGTTTGGTCATCAAAAAGATCGCTGAAAATTATCACAAGACCCCTGCGTTTTATTCTCTCAGCCACCAGGTTCAGCGCGGATGCGGTATTCGTCTTTCCCGAGGGTTCTATTGATGCAAGTTTGTTTAAAATGAGCTTCAGGTTCTGGCTTGTTGCTTTTGGGGGAATGAATGTCTTCACGGATTCATCATAAACTACAAGCCCGGCTGCGTCTTTCTGAAAATTCATAAGCACAGCAAGCGATGCCGCGATGTATGTGGAGTATTCAAGCTTTGAAATGCTGCTCTTAATTGCGGATTGTACCTGCTCTTTTTTACGGAATAGTTTTTTTAATGGCGAAACTGAATTCAGCTCACTCTCAGATGAACGGAATTGCATTGAACGGCTTGAATCTACTATTATATAGGATTTTAAATTAGTTTCTTCTTCGAATTGTTTGATGTAATAGCGGTCGGTTCTGCCAAGGACTTTCCAGTCAAGATACTTAAGGTCATCGCCCGGCATGTATTGGCGGTGTTCTGCGAATTCAACGCTGAAGCCGTGGTAAGGTGATTTATGCAAACCGGCTATAAATCCTTCTACAACAAACTTAGCTTTAAGCTCAATATTTGCCAGCTTTGATATTACTGAAGGCTGGAGAAATTTTTTATAGTCGGTTTGCAATATTTTTCCGAAGTTAAATGATAACAGTTAATATACTAACTTCGATTAACTTTAATTTGTTTCTTTATTTAAAAGAACTTATTTCTTCTTGGTATCTGAATCTGTTGCATTAGGATCAATGGTTTTGTTGGGAGCTTCTTTTTTTGATTCATCCTTTTTTACATCATCCTTCTTAGGCTCTTCTTTTTTAGGCTCTTCCTTCGGTGTTTCGGTTTTTACTGAATCCTTCTGTGTATTCTTGATTATATCTTCAATAGAACGGTTCTCGTCAAGCATCTGAAGCATCATTCTCGCGGATTCACTCATCTTCTCATTCGGATCCTCATCCTTGGGATACTTATCCAGGAATTTCTGGTAACTTACCTTAGCTTTTTCTTTATCCTTCAGCATTTCATCATAAATGAATGCTACCATGAACATACCGTATTTGCCTTCCTTGGAAGCAGGATGTTTTGCTGTCAGTTCTTCGTAATGTTTTATCGCGTTGGGGTAATCCTTTAAATTATCTACGTAAATTTTTGCGATACTGCTGTAAACCTCCGGTGCTTTCTGTGAGGTTGGATATTCAGTTAAAAACTTCTTGTAAAGTTCTATTGCTTCGCCATAAGCTTTTTTTGCTTCTTCGGGTTTGTTTTCCGAATCCAGCTTTTTTGCTTCTTCAAGCTTTGTTTTTGCCGCAAGAAGTATTGAATCTTCTGATTCCTTTGAGCACGCTGTTAAAAGCAGGGCAGGAATTAAGATAAGTAACAGGATCTTTAGTTTTTGCATAGTTTTTAACGGGTTTGTTTGATTAGTTCTTAAATATTAATGCAAAATTATCTAAATTCAGCAAAACTATCAATGAACGGCTTTTTCCTATATTTCGTGTTTGAAACAAGCCCTTTCATCCTGAATTTGCTTGACTTGTCTTTAAGCTTTCGGGGACTGCCTGTGGTATTCCGGTTGTTGTAGAGACCCTATTCTATTTTGTAATAATATGATCTTGTAGAGTGTTCGTAAATAACATTTTTGATTAGCCACGACCTTTAGGTCGTGGATTTAATGCATATAAAAAAAGCGAGGCTTTAGCCCCGGCTTAAAAATATCTCAGAGTTCAAGCCCATACGCTGTTTGATCTCGCCCCCGGTCATAAGACTGCGGTTATTGATTGTAAGTTTGTAGAATGAATTATCTCGTCTCAACTGTTCAGAAGTTGTCAGCTGCTAATATGTCATGTGTAATATTATTGGTTGGTTGTTTTGATTAGCCACGACCTTTAGGTCGTGGATTTAATGCATATAAAAAAAGCGGGGCTTTAGCCCCGGCTTAAAAAAGCAATTCAGGGCTAAAGCCCAAGCGCTATTTTAACTCAAATCCCGATCAAAAGACTGCGGTTATTGGAATTAAAAGCTTTAAGCACTAATTCGTTCTAGCTATTACCAAGCCCCAAACGGATTATATTCTCGCCGTACTTATCCTTTAGCAGATCGATTTGTTTAAAAGGGATTAAATGATCGCGATTGAATAGATCAAGGTTGTAGGCTGATACTTTGAACAGGTCATATACAAAAATGCCAAACGTACGGATCTTATGCAGCGGATCCGGCTGCGGCAGCCGCCTGTAAATTTCCATTGCGTTATGATACAATTCCTTTTCGCTGTTGGTCGCGTGGCAAAGCCTTACCTTATCACCGCGGTAACCCAGATCATCGTATCTGAGCGATAGCCCGATGTGGTCCGCTATCAGATCCTTCGCGCGCATTCTCCGGCAAACATACTCTGTCATTCTCTTTATCTCAGCCTCAGCTTTGTGAGCTTCATATATCGCGTCTGAGAGTGTATGGTTATGGCTGAATGATTTTTCAACCCGCTCACCGCTTGCGGCATTTATGCCGCTGGTATCTTCACCGCGCGCAATTTTGCGCAGAATTACGCCGTTGATTCCAAACTCCTTGTGTATTACATGCAGATCCGAATTGGCCAGCTCGCCAATTGTTCGGATACCAAGTGAATGCATTCTGATCTCGTTTCTGTGACCCACGCCCCACATCTTTTTTACCAGCAGGTTGTGGATAACATCTATATTCTCTTCCCGCACAATGAATAAGCCATCAGGCTTATTCATTTTTGTTGCCATCTTGGCGTAGGATTTATTGAACGAAAGCCCTATCGATACTGTCAGATTCTCTATTCTTCTTATCAGCGTTTTCAGCATCCATGCGAATTTTGCGGCTTCGAAATAATCTTTGACAACCGGAGTAATATCAAGAAAACACTCATCTATACTGTATTGCTCAACGCAGTCTTCCGGCAGAAGCTCCAGCATGTGCTCAATTATGTTCCGCGTTATCGCTTCGTATTTTGTGCCGTATGAAGGCAAAGATATAAGCTCCGGACATAACCGCTTTGCGTCAACCACAGACATCCCGATTTCAACTCCCTTTGCCCTGGCTTCGTAACTCGCTGTCATTATTATTCCCCGGTTGCCCTCGCCGCCGCCTACTGAGATCGGCTTGCCTTTCAGCTTCGGGTTATCACGCTGCTCTACCTGGGCGAAGAATGCGTCCAGGTCCAGATGGATAAAAAATCTGTTCCGGTTTATATCAATTTTGTGATTAAGATCTTTGTGGTGCGGAAAGCAATACGATGCCATCATCCGCACGCGTTTAAACACGTGCGATGAACGCGATGCGTCCCTTGGAATAAAGAACGAAGAACTTAATTTACCGTTATTTTTTGATGTATGCATTATTTGATCCTGAATGATGCGCCTGCCTTATAGTGCGAAGCACGGGAAGGAAGGGTCCCATTCGGTTTGCTAAAATTGCTGCTTTCTATTAGATAATTGTGTCTTTGTGCAAGCCATATGGGGTCACTTAAAAACCTCACCCCAAAAAACGCACCGGGGTGCGTTTTTGAGAAGCAGAAATCTTTGCGGGTATTTGTCATTCCCGCGCAAGCGGGAAT
Organism: Ignavibacteria bacterium UBA2360; assembly: GCA_002344125.1. Taxonomy (GTDB): domain Bacteria; phylum Bacteroidota; class Ignavibacteria; order Tepidaquicellales; family OLB5; genus OLB5. The sequence continues at coordinate 698,428 of DDTQ01000012.1, forward strand.
CCAGAGTACTAATTTTAAGAGAGCACCAATGTGTGAAAGGAGATAATCACTGTAAAGCAACTACTATACTAAGGGGAATATCTTATTTTTCAATTGTCTGCTCTCTTCACCCGTTTCAAAACGCACCCGGCGGGCGCGTTTTGGCAGATAGAATTCTTTGCGGGAGAGTTTTTTATCTGTGCTTGGGTGAAAAAATCTGTTTATGTAATCTCTATCAGCCTTACGGGCTCTCGATTGCTTTGCTCCTCTCTCTCTTGACTGCCAATGCAGTTTTTAGGAGAGGGCTTGGGGGGTGAGGTCATGAAACCGTAAAATCCCTCGTCAATCCAACAACAATACCAAGTATCACAAATGGTCTGTGAATAGGATCATACTTATTATTTGCCGGTTGTAAATAAGGCTTCCCGCCCCCGGCCTTGAACACTTTCACGGTCACTTCATCATCAAGCAGCGCAACAACAATTTCACCATCGTTTGCCGTATTCTGTTTCCTCACTATCAGCTTATCGCGCTCAACAATTTTTTTATCGGTCATACTATCGCCGCGTACAGTAACGGCAAACAGCTCGCCGGTGGAGCGTTTCGGCTTATCAACTGTTATATATCCCTCTATATTATCATCTGCAAATATTGGCTCGCCGGCAGCTACGCTGCCGTACAACGGAATGGTTATCATCGCAGCACTGCCATGTATTATCTCCGCATCCGGGGCGGATTTTATCCGCAAACCCCGCGCTATTCCTTCGGAACGCTCAACCGCGTCCTTTTTCACCAGCGCGCTGATAGTCTGCTGAATAGCATTTACATTCACACCAAAATGCTCCGCGATCTCCTTATAGGTGGGGGAGTATGAATGTTCCTTCGTAAAACGACTTATATAATCCGCAACCTTCTGCTGATTCTTTGTGAGTTTTTTCATTTTAGTCCCTATTCCCGCGAAAGCGGGAATCTTGATTTTGAATGACCTTTGCGAGGAGCGAAGCGATGTGCCCGCCTTTGGCTGGGACGAAGCAATCTTATTGTCAAATGTCATTTTTTTGAATACTGTATATATTTACACTGTATAAATATACAGTATTTTTTGAGTGAAGTCAAGCAATAAATATTAGAATTTTTTATAGTGGATTTACAAGCTAATTTGGAAAAGATTTTGGATGCTTCAATCCTTTAAAATTTGAGCTTTGAAATTTGACATTATTCAGCTATGGCCTACACACAAGTACAGGTTTTCGAACCCATCGAAGTTATTTCGCACTTCCATAATTCCAAAGTGGATATATTAAAATTCAGGTGGAATAACCGAACCTACAAGGTTACCAAAATAGCCAATATCTGGCGCCTGCCTGATAACGAGGAAGGCTTTAAATCTCACTTTACGGTTATCTGCGAAGAGGCTGGTATATTATGCGAACTGGCATTCTACCACAAATGCCTGAAGTGGGAAATTATCCAGTATGATTCTCTGGTGTGAAGACGAAGTCATACCCGCGCAGGCGGGTATCCAGAGGATTATTTATCGAAAAGACCGGGAATGTATTAAAAGCAAAAAGCTGCAATGACAAGCTGATCATTCCAGCCCAACTATAATATATTCCTGTTCATTCTTTATTACTCTGTAATTCTTCATAAGGAAATTGAGTTTCTCCGCTGAATTATTCCTTTCAAAAATGACTTTCTCTCCCGCTATAAATTTTGCGCCTTCTTTCACTCTGGCTTCAATGAATAAACTATCAAGCTGCTGCGGCATAGCAGTCCACCCGAATCGGTGGGCTTGATACAGATAAACCGGGTTACCATCGCCAATCGTGATAATTTTATCCTGCGGAGTTGAGACATTTTGCATTTCACGCCCAATCTTTAATACCGGTGAATCCGGAACCTCGCCGTTATAAAACCTTGCGACCCTCAAATAACTCAATACACAAATCAGCATAACACAAAGTAATGCCAAGTACGATTTGAATCTGTAATTTCTAAACGCAGTCTTGAAACTCTCCATTGGCAGGTATTTACCAAGAAACTTAGCAATAAATACCGCTGCAGGAATAGTAAACGGCAATGTATAATATTCCTGCGCGCGGTGCGCCTGGGCTGCAACAAAAATAAAAAGAAGCACGGCTATCAGCCACACATCAAACAATCTTTCCCGCTCAAATGTACGTTTAATAAACAGCCCGACTATCAATAGAATGAACCCAGGGTATGTTAAATGTCTTTCAGCAATACTCTTAAAAAAAATATCGTTGTACCAGGCGGGGTCTATAAGCAATGAAAACATTCCCCATTTATCCTGACCATAAGTCCATATACCAAACGATGATCCGCCATTCAAAAACAACTGATGCGCATGATAGTACCACAGTATAACAGGTATCAGAATTATTGCTGCAAGAATGTAAAGATAAATATTCTTAAATAATGACCCGCGGTATTTTTGGAAGGCAAGGTAAAATAAAGGGAGTCCGATATAAAGTGTTGGCAGTTTCAATAATACTCCAAGTGTTATAAACAACCAACTCGCTAAAAAATACTTCACATTACTTCTATCAAGCCACTCTGAAAAAAAATAAACACCGTACACAGAACACATCAGCATAGCTGCATCAGGCATAAATGCCCTGCCATAAAAAATATTAAGCGGCAATATTGCGTAGATCAAAGCTGACCAAAGTGCAGTATTCTCATCGATCATCTTTTTCACAAGTAAGTAAACACCGTAAACCGTAAGCAGTGAAAAGAGCACCGAAAGTAATCTGCCAATTATATCATAAAATCCGAAGGCTGAATATAGAATTGAAACAATAAAAGGGTATATCTGAAATTCTGATTCCACGTAACCGGTTCCGGTACCTCCCCAGTTGATCTGCGGGTAGAGTAAATTATGTCCATTTTCGTAAAAATTCCTTGCAATACTTGCCGTATCTGACTGGCGCCACGAATGCCATCCGATAATTGGCGCGGTAATATCAATAATTCTGATTAACCCTGCGAGTAAAAGTATAAGATAGATTTTCTTCATAGAATATTCAAAAATAGCTAATTATCTGTTAATATACTCAAACCCCCCAATTTTCTAAATTGAAAAAAACATCAAAAATGCGTATTTTAGCTTTTTGGTTTACCAAAAATTCTGTAAAGAATGAAAAGCTTGGATGAGGAAGTGGGCTGGAATTCATTATTTACACTTTCACGGCAGCCGTAAAAATTCTAATTTAATGTTGAGGAAAAATGACAAACAATCAAAAGCTTAAAGACTGGGTCAAACAGATGGCTGAACTCTGTCAGCCGGATTCAGTTCACTGGTGTGATGGTTCAGAAGATGAGAACAGGATGCTCATTGATCAGTGCGTAAAGAGCGGACAGTTTACACCCCTTAAAAAAAGAGAGAACAGCTACTGGGTTGTATCGGATCCCAGTGATGTGGCAAGAGTAGAAGATAAAACATTTATCTGTTCCCGTAAAAAAGAGGATGCAGGTCCCACAAATAACTGGATGGATCCCAAAGAAATGAAATCCATTCTAAACGGTCTGTTTGCAGGATGCATGAAAGGCAGAACCATGTACGTTATTCCTTTCAGTATGGGTCCGCTTGGTTCAAAAATTTCACACATTGGTGTAGAGCTTACCGATTCTCCCTACGTTGTTATCAATATGAGAATTATGACTCGCATCGGTCAGAAGGTGCTTGATGTACTTGGTGCTGAAGGCGAATTCGTCCCGGCGATTCACACAGTTGGTTACCCGCTTACCGATGGCAAAAAAGATATTCCCTGGCCGTGCAATGATACAAAATATATCGTTCACTTCCCCGAAGAAAAAGCTATCTGGTCTTACGGCAGCGGCTATGGCGGAAACGCGCTGCTCGGCAAAAAATGTTTCGCCCTCAGAATTGCCTCCGTGCTTGCGCGCGAACAGGGCTGGCTTGCTGAACATATGCTGATTCTCGGAGTAACACCTCCCGGCGGCGAGAAAAAATACATCGCAGCGGCTTTCCCAAGCGCATGCGGAAAAACAAATCTCGCGATGTTAACACCATCGCTTCCCGGGTGGAAAGTTGAAACAGTAGGCGATGATATCGCATGGATGAAATTCGGAGAGGATGGAAGGCTGTACGCTATTAATCCTGAATACGGATTCTTCGGTGTTGCGCCCGGCACATCAATGAAAACAAATGCCAATGCAATGCTTTCAATGACGAAGAACTCTATCTTCACAAATGTTGCGTTGACAGATGACGGCGATGTTTGGTGGGAAGGTATGACCGATGAAAAACCCGCGCACTTAATTGACTGGCACAAAAAAGACTGGACACCCGAAAGCAAAGAGCTTTCTTCACATCCCAACTCGCGCTTTACAGCGCCTGCTTCGCAGTGCCCCGTTATCGATCCCGCATGGGAAGATCCCAAAGGCGTGCCTATTTCAGCATTCCTTTTCGGCGGGCGCAGAGCGTCATTCGTTCCGTTAATTACCGAGGCGTATGACTGGAATCACGGTGTGTTCATGGGTTCATCATGCTCCAGCGAAATGACTGCGGCTGCGGCCGGTACAGTTGGCAAACTTCGCCATGATCCGTTTGCTATGCTTCCGTTCTGCGGCTACAACATGGCAGATTACTTCGCGCACTGGATAAAAATGGGTACTAAGAGTGATGAATCAAAACTCCCAAAAATATTTTACGTAAATTGGTTCCGCAAAGATGAGAACGGAAAGTTCATGTGGCCCGGATATGGCGATAATATCCGCGCTATTAAATGGGCTATTGAGCGTGTTAACGGAACAGCTAAAGCTGTTGATGCGCCTATTGGCAGATTGCCTGAACCTGATTCATTCGATATTTCGGGTCTGGATATTACAAAGGATACCCTGGAAAAACTCTTTTCAGTTGATAATGAACAGGGCATTGCTGAAGTAAATGAAATGCGCGAGTATTACAAAATCTTCGGCGATACCTTACCTAAGGAATTAAGTGCAGAGGTTGATAAAGCCGAAGCAAGGTACAGGAAGTAAAAAAACTTAGGAAGTCTTATAGACTTCTGAAGTTTTATCAAAATCTAATTAAGGTCATAATGATATTCATACTGTAGAATGAACCTTTTAACATCAAAATATTACTGATTCAATTTTTGATTCCCGCAATTGCGGGATTTTTTTTTTCTCCCGAATTTAAAATGTAAAACTTATGTTATCCAGAATTATTATTATATCCCTTTTCTGTTTGCTGATCGTTGTTATCGGAATAATCGGCATGCGGAAAACAAGATCATTCAATGATTACTTTCTGGGCGGAGGTAAGATCGGCGCATGGATGACTGCCTTCACCTATGGCACTGCTTATTTTTCCGCGGTGCTGTTTATCGGGTTCGCCGGGCAGGTGGGGTGGAACTTCGGATACTCCGGGCTGTGGATAGCTGTCTTTAATTCACTTGTCGGAGTGCTCGGTGTCTGGTGGCTCATGGGGCACCGTATCAAAAAAATGTCTGTTGAATACAAAGTCTCTACTTTACCTGAATACCTGGAAAAACGCTATAACAGCAAAGCTCTTAAGTTGTATTCATCAATTGCTATTTTTTTACTTTTTATACCGTACTCCGCGGCAGTTTTTATCGGACTCTCTTATTAATTTAAAGTTACATTCAATATAGATTACACCGTTGCGTTATTATTTATGGGAGGGTTTACAGGATTATATCTTGTCCTTGGCGGGTATAATTCAATGACAATGATCGATGTTATCTTTGGCGCGATTATGATCCTGGGCTGCATTGTGCTGGCTTCAGCAACAATAAGTGCCGCAGGTGGTTTAAATGAACTTACCTCAAAACTTGCGGCAATTGATCCCAAGCTTGTTTCACAAGTGGGACCCGCCGGCTTCTGGAATTTATTTTACCTGGTATTCCTAACCTCCGTCGCCCCATTTGCTATGCCGCAGCTCATTCAGAAATTCTACGCTGTCAGAGATAAAAAAGCGATCAGGCTCGGAATGGTAGCCTCAACTTCGTTCTCTCTGTTGATAGCGGTGGTTGCTTATTTTGTGGGCTCAACATCCCGGGTATTTCTAACCCCTGAAAATGCGCCTGCGGCATTCAGTAACGGTAAACCCGTTTATGATTCCCTCATGCCCGAACTGCTCAATAAAGTTATACCTGAATACCTCTTCGTGATTATGCTGCTGCTTATTCTTTCGGCTTCTATGTCAACGCTTGCGGCAATAATTCTCATTTCAAGTTCATCGGTGGTTAAGGATTTTTACTCCGGATTCATCAACAAAAATGCTTCTGATAACATGCTCACCAACCTAATGAGAGTGTGTGCGCTGGTATTCATAATTATTTCTGTGGTGCTGGCGTATTTTAAGCCGGCAAGCATAGTAATTATTCTGGGAATCTCATGGGGCGCTATCGGCGCGGCATTCCTGGGGCCGTTTGTATGGGGACTCCTTTGGAAACGCACATCCTTATCAGGCGCATTCATATCATCCGTTATCGGACTCGGTACATGCCTGGTTCTCTATTTCACCGGCTCATCATCACCGCAGGCAGGAACGATCGGCATGCTGCTCTCATTCATACTGTGTCCGCTGATCAGTCTATTTGCCCCGGCAAAAGAATTGCTGCCGGCTGAATCCAGGACATAACGGGATATTTGAGCAAAACAAAAAGCTTTCAACCGCAAAGCCGCTAAGTGCGCAAAAGCTTTTTAACCCCGTAGGCCTATGGACTGGCTCTGACAGTGGTGGTATGTTTGTAGCCTTTGCATTTTCATATTAACAGAGCCCCGTAGGGGTGACATGTAGAAGATCAAAAGCTATTCACGCAAATCCGCTAAAGCGCAAAGCATGATAAATTCCCATCTTGAGAGGTCGAAGATCTGGCTCTGACAGTGTTGCCACGCCATAGGCGTGACGGGGTGTGTGATAATATATCGAAAAAAAACATTGATGCCGGTCTGCAAAGAATAGATCTTAAGTCATATATGGGCCTGTGTAAAATTTCGAATAATTTCTTCCTTCTCCGTGCAAATCCGCCCGATCCGTCCAATCCGTGTTCCATTGCTTCCCTCCGTTGTTGGCAGTTCTCACCGGCATCTATACAACAATTGACTCCGTCAGGAGTCACACGTTTATAGCTGGATGATTGCTGCTTTTTATTCGACTCCATAGGAGTCGCACTTAAAAATTAACATATCCTGCATTGACTTTCACCTAATAATGGAGAAGATTTTTTATTTTTAAAAGTAAAATTAAATGGATATATTCAATAAATAAATTATAGAAAATGGATAACACAAACATAAAAGAGTCTGTAAAGGAACTGATTGACAGGCTTCCTGATGATTCAAATTATGAAGACATAATAGCTGAAATTTATTTTAAGCAGCAGGTTGAAGAGGGTTTGACTGAATTAGATGACGGAAAAGGGATTTCTCACGAGGAAGTTAAAAAACGACTGGAAAAGTGGCTGAAGTAAAGATAGAGTGGTCTCCCAAATCAATTAAAAATTTGGAAGAAATTGCTGAATACATTTCTCAGGATTCTCCCTTGTATGCCCCTGTTTTCATCAAGAAAATTATTAATTCTGTTGAAAGATTACTTGATTTTCCTTTATCAGGCAGAATTGTACCTGAATTCAGGACAGAATCAATTCGGGAAGTTATATTTCACAACTACAGAATTGTTTACAGGGTCAAAGACAGCTCAATAGAAATTGTCCTGGTTACCCACGGTGCAAAGCTTATCAATTGAACTTTACTTCTTCTGGCCTTTTTGTAAAAAGATCTATCAAATAACATAAGTATTGTCTCATTGCTAGCCACGGAAGTATGTAAGACTTCTGAAGATTTATAACAATTCACATCCAGTTAGATACAGGCGGGGATTATTTATCTTTAAAGATGCCATACCTTATTTTAGGAAAGAAGCTTTCGGAATTTGACTCCGTCAGGAGTCACACGTTTATAGCTGGATGATTGCTGCATTTTATTCGACTCCATAGGAGTCGCACGTGAATATTAACATATCTTGCGTGCACTCTTACCAAATTGCCGCAATTTTTCACTCTTCTCCGCGCAAATCCACTAAGGCGCAAAGCATGATAAATTCCCCTCTGGAGAGGGGTGGCACGCCATAGGCGTGACGGGGTGTGTGATAATATAGCGAAAAAAACATTCGTGCCGGTCCGCAAAGAATAGATCTTAAGTTATTTATTGGCTGTTATTAAATTTCGAGAAATTTGTATTCTTTTCCGTGCAAATCCGCCGTATCCGCCCAATCCGTGTTCCATTTTCTATAATTAAATCACCAAAATAGCTATAATGCATTTATCAATATAAACATTCGTTGCTGCACTTTGTGCCTCTTTAAGCTCTTGCGTCTTTGCGGCAATCTTCTAGTCGGCTTTTGTTTTTAATAATTCTCCGGTCCCAATATTAAATTCAGCGTTTAAGAGCAGATGCTTTAAAACTTCTCAAGTCAGGCAAGTTCAGCATTAGAAAAGGCAAGGATTTGACATTTGGATTTTGACATTTGACATTATTCTTCATTTTTCCCTTGACACTGCAATCAGCATATAGTATATTTATAGGAGTATGCAAAAAGCATATTAACCGTTAACTCAGCCTTTATTTCATTATGCCCAAAGCTTTCTCATTTAGAAAACGATTCTCACTTAGCAAAATTCATCTTGAGAATTTACATATCGATTTCGTTCTGTTTTTCGTAATTCTCACTATGATTATTCATCGTGAGAATGTTTTCTCAACATGAATTATTCATAATGAGAATGTTTTCACCGTGAGAAAACCACGATTTTGTTCTGCAATCGCATTCTCACCATGAAAAACTCTCAAATAAAAAAAATCGTTTTCATCTTGAGAATCACGTTGAGAAAACATGGATATTTACGTTTGACGTTTCACGTTTCACATTTCACGTTTGACGTTTCACATTTCACGTGCCGGGGTTTGTGCCGGTCCCGCTTTTTTGCTTAGCGGGATCACATCAACTCTTCTTCGCCAGCAGATCACGTATCTCTGTAAGCAGAACTTCTTCCTTGGTTGGTGGTGCCGGTGGGGGAGCTTCTTCTTTACGCTTCATTGAATTAAAGCCCTTAACAAACAAAAATATCGCTGCGGCAATGATGATAAAATCAATACCCGTTTGTATAAAATTACCGTAATTGATAGATACCGCTTCAACAACCTTACCCGTTGGGTCTGTGGTTGCTTCCTTCAAAACCAGTTTTAGAGAGGAGAAATTTATTCCGCCAACAAGCACACCAATTGGCGGCATGATTATATCGTTCACAACTGAAGTAACAATTTTACCGAATGACGCGCCGATAATTACGCCTACTGCAAGATCTACTACATTGCCGCGTGATATAAATTCTTTGAATTCGCTGTAAAGTCCCATAAAATGTCTCCGTAATTTGTTATTTTCCATAAAAATAATGATAATTTCCAATAAATATCAATCTCTTTTATAGCTATAGAATATTTCTAAAAATAGTATTAATATGCATACCAGTTATGACAAATGAACCTCTTAACCGTTCAGTAAGTTCTGAAGAGGAAATTGCCGCTCTGAAAAAACGCGTTTCAGAGCTTGAAAAGCAGCTTGAAACCTACGACTTTTCACTCTTCAGCTACCCCAAGGTAGTGGAAAACGCGCCAATTGCGTTTACCCGTGTATTGCAGGATACTCAGGGCTACGCCCTTGCCAACAAAGAATTCACAAGACAATCCGGATACACCCGCGAAGCATTCAATTCTCTCAAAGATGATGAGATCCTGGCAAACATTCACAAAGATGATCTCGATGGTTTTCTCAAGGCGCATGAAATATGGTGCGATAACAATTTCAAAGATACCTTCCGATATATGTACAGGATAATTAACCGCGAGGGCAAAACCCTCTGGCTTGATGTGTACTATTATGCGGAGCTTGATGAGAATGGAACACCATACGCCATCGATCAGATCCATGTTGATATAACTGACCGCATTTACGCTGAAAAGCTTCTCCGTGAAAGTGAAGATAAATACCGCAGGCTTACCGAATCGGTTCCCGCGGCTATTTTTATTTACTCCGAAAATAAGTTCATTTACGGCAATGAATTCTCCACTGAAATTACAGGTTATGGTGTAAAAGAGCTTATCGGCAAGAACTTCTGGGAGCTTGTTCACCCGGAGTATAGAGAGCTTGCCATCGAGCGCGGTAAAGCCCGCCTTGATGGCGGCGAAGTTCCTTCGCGGTATGAACTCAGAATTATCGATAAAAACGGAAATGAAAAGTGGCTTGATTACAACGGCTGCTCTATAATGTTCGAAGGTAAGCCCGCTGTCCTGGGGATTGCTTACGATATCACCGAACTGAAAAGAACCCAGCAGGCACTTATCGATAGTGAACAGAAGTACAGAACACTCATAGAAAATATGAGCGAAGTTATCCTCTATGTGGATAACAGCGACAGGATAATATTTGTTAATGATAACGCGATTAAAATGTTCGGTTACGAGAAAGGGGAGCTCATCGGGCAGGTTGCATGTGAATTCCTTGCGGATCAGGACTTCGCCGCTTTCCTTAAGGATAGGATTAAGCTCAGAAGACACGGTTTCACCGATAGGTATGAAGTGCAGATGAAAACAAAAAGGGGCGAAAAGCTTTGGGTCGAGGTCTCAAGCGCGCCGCTCAAGGACGCCTCAGGAAAAATTATCGGTTCCATTGGTATCCACAGCGATATAACCGACAGGAAAAAATATGAGAACACAATTGAAAGCTCCTTAAAGCAGAAAGATATGCTGCTGAAAGAAATTCATCACAGGGTTAAAAATAACCTCCAGATAATCTCAAGCCTCATCAAGCTTCAGTCTTCCCATGTTAAGGATAAGGAAATTCACAGCCTGTTTGCTGAAAGCCAGAACAGGATAAAAACCATGGCGCTTATTCACGAGAAACTCTACCGCTCAACAGATATTTCTGTAATTGAATTTTACGATTACATAAAGAACCTTGTTGATAGCCTGTATGCATCTTATGGTATGAGTACCGAAAGGGTCAGGCCTGTTATCGAATTCAGAAGTATTTATCTTGATATTGATACTGCCATTCCCTGCGGTCTGATTATCAACGAAGTTATCAGTAACTGCCTTAAGTACGCTTTCCCTGATCTGCGCAAAGGACAGATCACGATTGATCTTGAAGAGAAGAGCGAAAGTGAATACCTGCTTACGATCCATGATAACGGTATTGGCATACCGGCAGAAGTGAATTTCGCCAATACTAATTCTCTGGGCCTCAAGCTCATAAAAATTCTTTCTGAACAGCTTGGCGGAAGCACTGAACTTAACAGGGATAAGGGCACGGAGTTCAGAATACTATTTAAAAGGGCAAATTATCTGCGCAGAACCTGATTTTCTTAAATTTGCCGCGTTTTCAACAAAAACTCGCTCATTTGCGGGATATTTAAAACAATGTAAAATGGCAATCATTGCAAATAGTTGAATTAAAGTGTAATTTTAACCCAGGAAACTAAATTTTAACGTAAATTGTTGAATTTAGTAAATAAGGGAAATAACAGATATGGATAGTAATTTTTCAAACAGAGTTCAGGATGTGATCAGGTTAAGCAGGGAAGAAGCCATTCGCCTGGGACACGATTACATCGGCACTGAACATCTCCTGCTCGGAATAATCCGTGAAGGAGAAGGCATCGCGATCAAGATCTTCCGCAATCTTGGCAAAGATATCGGCAAGATAAAAAAGACCATAGAAGATACAGTCAGGCAGTCCGGCGCGACACTTACCGTCGGCAATATCCCGCTCACCAAACAGGCAGAAAAAGTACTGAAGATAACTTACCTGGAAGCGAAGATATTCAAGTCTGATGTTATTGGAACTGAGCACTTACTGCTTTCAATTTTACGTGAAGATGATAACCTCGCTTCGCAGATACTCCAGCAATTCGGCATTACTTACGAAGTGGTAAAGGAAGAGCTTTCCGCGATACTCAGCGGCAAAACCACACCGCAGCAGCCAAAAACTGCCGCGGCAGAAAAGAAACCTGAACGCACCAAAACCCCCGTGCTTGATAACTTCGGGCGTGATTTAACCAAGCTTGCCATGGATGAGAAGCTCGATCCTATCGTAGGCAGAGAAAAAGAAATTGAACGTGTTGCCCAGGTTTTAAGCCGCAGGAAAAAGAATAATCCTGTACTCATTGGCGAACCCGGCGTTGGTAAAACAGCTATCGCTGAGGGGCTTGCAATAAGGATAGTACAGAAAAAAGTATCACGTGTATTGCACGATAAGAGAGTAGTTACCCTTGATCTCGCCTCTTTGGTTGCGGGTACAAAGTACCGCGGACAGTTTGAAGAACGTATGAAAGCCGTCATGAACGAGCTTGAAAAAGCAAAGGATGTGATCCTCTTCATTGATGAGCTGCATACAATTGTTGGCGCCGGCGGCGCGTCAGGTTCCCTCGATGCTTCAAACATCTTTAAGCCCGCGCTCGCCAGGGGAGACCTGCAGTGCATTGGCGCGACAACACTTGATGAATACAGGCAGTACATTGAAAAGGACGGCGCTTTAGACCGCCGCTTCCAGAAGATCATAGTTGACCCCACAACCGAGGATGAAACTATGCAGATCTTAAGCAACATTAAACATAAATACGAAGAGCATCACAACGTTAAATATGCTGATAAAGCTATTGAAGCGGCAGTTAAGCTAAGCTCCAGATACATCACAGACCGCTACCTGCCGGATAAAGCTATTGACGTAATGGATGAAGCCGGTTCACGGGTGCATCTCGCTAATATAGTTGTACCTGAAAATATTGTAGCGCTTGAAAATGATATTGCGAATATCAAAACCAAGAAGAACCAGGTTGTAAAGAACCAGAACTTTGAAGAAGCAGCCAAGCTGCGTGATGAAGAAAAACGCCTGCTCAATGAGCTTGAACAGGCTAAGCTTGACTGGGAAGTTAAATCACAAAGCATTGTACACGAAGTGACCGAAGAGAATGTTGCCGATGTGGTCTCAATGATGACAGGTATTCCCGTTAACCGCGTAGCGCAGTCAGAAAGCGATAAGCTGGTTAAGATGGAAGATGAACTGAAGCGTTACATAATTGGCCAGGATGAAGCGATTGTAAAGCTTTCTAAAGCTATACGCAGAACAAGAGCAGGGCTTAAAGACCCCAACAGACCCATCGGGTCGTTTATCTTTACCGGACCCACAGGTGTGGGTAAAACCGAAATGGCGAAAGTCCTTTCAAGGTTCCTTTTCGATAGCGAAGAGAACCTGATAAGGATCGATATGAGCGAATACATGGAAAAATTCAATGTATCGCGCCTCGTCGGCGCCCCTCCGGGATATGTAGGGTATGAAGAAGGCGGCCAGCTTACCGAAAAAGTTAGGCGTAAACCCTATTCAGTCGTTCTCCTTGATGAGATCGAAAAAGCGCACCCGGATATTTTCAATATCCTGCTGCAGGTATTGGATGAAGGTATGCTAACCGATAGCCTTGGCAGAAAGGTTGATTTCAAAAATACCATAATGATTATGACATCCAATATCGGTACACGCGATATCAAGTCGATCGGAGGTATGGGCTTTGGTGATCCTAACCAGAATGATAAACATGATAAGATGAAGACACAGATCGAAGAATCAGTAAGGCGTGTATTCAGTCCTGAGTTCATAAACAGAATTGATGACCTTATTACATTCAAACAGCTGGAAAAGGCTGATATATTCAGAATTATAGATATTTCAACCAGACAGCTGCTCAAACGGATACAGGCGCTTGGCATTACATTTGAATTTGACGATGCTGCCAAAACATTCCTTTCTGAAAAAGGCTATGACCCCAAATATGGGGCTAGACCGCTCAGAAGGGCTATCCAGAAATATGTTGAAGACCCCGTAAGCGAAGAAGTGCTGAAGGGCTCATTCAAAGAAGGCTCGCATGTTATGGTATCATATAAAGATGGCGGTGAGGAACTTATTTTTGTGGATATATCACAAAGTAAACTGCCCGAAAAGATCGAGCCGGAATCAATTAAAGAAAATTAAGAATTAAGTTGTAGATTTAAGTTAAGTGGTGTCAGGCTTATGCCTGCCACCACTTTTTTTGTTTGTGCAATGAATCCTGTTGTATTGCTTTTACAACAATGCATCAAATATATGTCACCCCTTCGGGGTTTTGATATCAATTAATGAAAAATCTACAATAATATCATCCCTTCGGGATTTTGTAAATTTCAATATACAATAGTGTTAGTTTCTGTCGCACTAATTCCAGTTTGGGTGATATGTATTTATGCTTCTCAAATCGGGGCAGGAAAGGAAGAGATGAGTCATTCCAACTCCGAAGGAGTGGCATTATTGAAGATTGGCGGTTACATCTTATCAGAACCCCGAAGGGGTGACATTATTCCTCAGCTTAAAATATGAGTTGCCACGACCTTTAGGTCGTGGATTAATTTCAAAGAATTTAGGGGTTTTCTCCGAAGGTGTGCCTTTGGCAAGCCCCGGTTAAATGCTGGCTTTCCGAATGTGATTCTTCTTTCAATCCGGCATTGCCGGATTTCTCTCAGAATAAAGTTGCCACTATCTCATCACACACAGCATAGCCTTTGCGGGTGAGTGAAATGGATTGTGCATCCTTAACGGCGTAGCCGCTCGTGATTAATGTTTCAATAGGGGATGAATATGCAGTTTCAAAATCAATATTATGCCTTCTGCGAAATTCTTCGAAGTTTACGCCAACGCTCCTTAGACCCAGCATAATATGCTCGGTAACAGATGTTTCCTTGTCAATCGTTTCAATGAAATCATGGGCGGGTTTACCGCCATCAATAAGTTCTATATACCTACCGATATTTTTAATGTTCGTCCACCGCTGATTGCCAATGTATGATGATGCCGATGGACCAAATGATATATACTCTTCAAGCGTCCAGTACTTCAGATTGTGCCGGCATTCATAGCCGGGTTTAGCGTAATTAGATATTTCATACTGTCTGTAACCCGCATCCGCAAGTGTTTGCATGGTGTATTCATACATCTCTTGTTCAAGCTCAATATCAGCATTCTTAACTTGACCCTTATCGCGCATGCTGTAAAGCATGGTTCCCTTTTCAAATATCAGCGAATATGCCGATATATGTTTAGTATCAAGTTTTATAACTTCATCAAGATTGTATTTCCAGCTATCCATAGTCTGACCCGGGAGGGCAAAGATCACATCCAGGTTAACATTGTCAAATCCAGCCGCTTTAGCGGCATTGATTGACGACTTGGCTTGTTCGGCGGTATGTATCCGTGTTAAAAACTGTAATTCTTCATCTATGAATGACTGCACACCGAAACTCATTCGGTTAATAGGAAGCTTTTTGAATATATCAAGCTTATCCTTATCAAGTGTACCGGGATTTGCTTCAATAGTAATTTCGCAATCAGCGGAAATATTATAGCATTTATACAGCTCATCAAATATTCCGGTAAACTCCTCAAAGCTTAACAGCGAAGGCGTTCCGCCGCCAAAGAATATTGAATTGAATTTTCTGTCAGCTAATTGTATAGAATAGAACTGTATTTCTTTTTTTATGGAATTAAGGAATTCAGCTTTTTTGGAATGATTTGTAATGGAGTAGAAATCGCAGTAAATGCATTTGGTATCACAAAAGGGGATATGTAGGTAAATTCCTGCCATTGTTAAATTTTCTCCGTCCCAAACTCCAGTTTGGGACGGCAAGATTATATTTATTTTTGCCGGATATTGATTGCTTCCCAAACTGGAGTTTGGGAATTATATTGTGATTAGTGATTTGTAGCCGAATTGGGAATATCTTAAAGCTTTTCTTGGGGTGCATCCTTGTCTGCTTTTGCAGAAACTGCGTTGATGCATGCACTGAACTGCAGAATCAGTCAAGCACGGTCAGTGCAATCCACGAAATGCGTTGTGGCGTTACTTTATCGGCATGCCGATCCTATCCCATCGGATAGAGCCAAGCAGTTTGCCAAAATCACTGAACGGAATTTCTGAATTCCACGAAAAATATGTGAACCACGCCTTGCCAACAACCGCTTCGCGTTTTACGAATCCCCAGAACCTGCTATCCAGCGAATTATGACGGTTATCGCCCATCATAAAATAATAGTTATGTTCTACTGTATATTGATTCGTTTCTTTGTTATCAATGAATACCTTACCTCCGCGGAGCTCAATGGTATGACCTTCACGTTTTATAAATGTATCCCACTCACCAAAATTGGCGGCATCAATAGTAACTACATCGCCTTTAACTGGTACGCGCAATGGACCGTAATTATCACGGTTCCATGGTTTACCTTTAGGGAAAATGCCGGGGTCTTCAACTGACTTATGGTCAATATTAACCACAACTTTTTTTATAAATGGCTGCGCGCGGAATTCAGCTACCTTTTTTTCAGGTAAGGGGACAATAACATACATCCCGGCAGTATCAGGGAACATTCCCTGAATTGAGCGAGAATCGGTAATGTCAAACTTATCTAAATATTCAGAAGTCTGTATCATTCTGAAAAAATCATTTCGTTTGATCTTGGTTGAATCCAGAAAAACTTTATATGTCAATTGTTGAGTTGGTGATATCGGGAATTCTTTACCGTTCACGAACAATACAGCATCTTTAATTTCTATTACATCGCCGGGCTCGCCAACACAGCGTTTTAAGTACTGCACTTTCATTGAAGCATCCACTTCTTCGCGGTTACCGGGGAATTCAAAATTCACAATATCCTCTCTTCTCGGCTCGCGGATAGCAGGAAGCTGAATATACGGCAGCCGAATTTCGGTAAATGGTATATTCCTCGGCGTCGAGCCGCCATAGAGGAACTGGTTGAAGAACATCTTATCACCAATTAGTATTGTATTCAGCATTGAGCCAGTTGGCGTGCTGTAACCCTGTATGAAAAATGATTGTACGAATAGTACTACAATCAGCGTCAATAAAAGTGAACCGAAGCTTTTGGCCTTTTCTTCAATTGAGCTCGTTTGTTTTTTCTTTTTTTGTGTTTTTTTGCCTAATGTACTTGCCATAAAATTTATTCTATCATTTTGCCGATACGATCCCATCGTATCGATCTTAATTTTCTACCTGTATCTTTTAAAGGAATATCTCTATTCCAGGAAAAATATATCATTGTAATTTTTGAATCAATGTCATTTTCATTTACAAATCCAAAATACCTGCTGTCAAGAGAGTTATACCAGTTATCACCAATCATGAAATAATAATTATCTTTGAATATATAACTGTATTTTTCAATATCATTTATGAATATGCGGTCTTTGATTATCTCTAACTTGTTACCTTCATCCCTGATTATCCTTTTCCACAAACTGATGCTGGATGTATCAAAACTTACTTTATCCCCGGCTTTTGGTACCTTTATGGGGCCGTAATTATCAACATTCCATCCGGAACCTTTTGGAAAGATTGAAGGATTAGGCTCTTTCCCCAAAAAAGCAAATTTCTCATCAAAATAAAAATGTTCATAAAAACAGTACTTATCATTTAGTTTAATGATCCTGTTATTTATTACAAAAGAATCCCCTGGCACGGCCAGAATTCTTTTAAAGTAATTTGTTGTTTTCTTTGGCGGAGCCTCTTCAGGTAATCCAGGGTATATGAAATTAACAATATCACCAGCCTGTGGTTTATTGTATAGTATTGCATATTTTCCTGTAAAAGGATTCTTTATGCCATAATAAAGATCATTATCAAAGAACCTGTCCCCTGGCAAAACTGTATTTAGCATACTTCCTGTCGCGGTAGTGAAGATGCCCGGACTAAAAATATCAGTTATTGGACTGACATAATAAATTGATGTCACTATTATTGCTACATAATATTTTGCTTTGTTAAATGACTGGAGTTTATACCTAGTATTTTTGATTGCAATAATAATTGATTCAATCAGAATATATGTGCCAATGGGTATGCACGTCAGAAGCGTATACAGAGCTATTGCATAACCCGGTATGAATTTTATTAAGGCAAAAAAAGTTGTTGAGTAAACCAGGTATATCAAAAATAAGAAGAAACCACGCTTTACTTCACCACAATAATAATGTCCCAAGCCCGGTACAAGTAATGTTAAAAGAGCAGCAGCAACAGGAGATCGTTTTTTAAACTTTATCGCAGAATCTTGAACGGAATTGTTTGCATTTCTACTTTCAGAATTCATTTTCTTAAGATTAATGAATTAAACAATTTTAATGAATTATCTTCGCTATCCTATCCCATCTTATCGAATCAAACAGCCTGCCGAACTCATTGAATGGTATATCGGGATTCCATGACCAGTAGATTAACATAGCTTCGCCAATTATATTATCCTCGGGCATAAATCCCCACATCCGGCTGTCGGAGCTGTTATTCCTGTTGTCGCCCATCATAAAATAATAATTCTTTTCAACTTTATAACTTGAATTTTCCATCTCATCTATAAAAACTTTGTTATCCGCCGTAAGGCGTATGGTGTGACCCTCACGCCTGATAAATGTTTTCCAATCTTCAATATTATCCGGGGTTATTTTTATTACATCATCCTTTTTGGGCACAACTACCGGACCGTAATTATCGTCATTCCATGGTTTTCCTCTTGGGAAAATATCAAGCAAAGTGCTGGATGTTATATTCTTATTGAACTTCGCATCCGGCGGATCAGGTACTTCCATGGAATTCACAAAGAGCTTTTTATTTACGATCTGAATCGTATCACCGGGTTTACCTATTAGCCGCTTTATGTAATTGGTAACTTCCGCTGAAACAAGTTCATTGGTATTGCCCGGGTAATCAAACACAACAACATCACCTCTATCGGGCTCTTTCAATGCAGGCAGGCGGAAGAAGGGGATTCGGGTTTGTGTAAATGGTATATTCCTTGGCGTTGTTGCACCGTATATGAATTTATTCACAAGAAGGAAATCACCAACCAGCAGAGTATTTTCCATAGAGCCTGTTGGAATCCTGTATGCTTCAACAAATATAATTTTGAGTATTATCGCAACAAGTCCAGCAAACAACAGCGCATCGAAGTATTCTTTAAGTTTGGAATTAGGTTTAGGGTTGTGAGTAACATGAATAACTGTATCTTTCGCGGGTGCTACAGCCATATCAGGCTTTACAACTGCTTCAGGTTCTGTTTTTTTTACAATTTCTACTTTGCTCGTTTCATTGGCGTTACTATCCGGAATTTTCTCAGTCTTATCTTTATCTGTCATCTATTCCGGTTTATTCATCAATTGAAAGTACTGCAAGGAAGGCTTCTTGCGGAAGCTGAACCGAACCAACCTGTTTCATTCGCTTCTTGCCTTCTTTTTGCTTTTCCAGAAGCTTGCGCTTACGTGAAATATCACCGCCGTAACACTTCGCAATAACATTCTTACGCAGCGCTTTTACGGTTTCACGGGATATTATCTTCGCGCCAATTGCGCCCTGTATTACAATTTCAAACATCTGCCTTGGTATAAGCTGCTTAAGCTTTGTACAAAGCTTCCTGCCGTACTCAAATGATTTTGAGCGGTGAACAATTGATGAAAGCGCGTCAACCGGCTCAGCATTAAGAAGAATATCAAGTTTTACAAGGTCAGATTTACGGTAATCTATAAATTCATAGTCCAGCGAAGCGTACCCCTTGGAAATCGATTTCATCTTATCGTGGAAATCGAATATAATTTCACTCAATGGGAATTCAAAAATAAGATCTACCTTCGTTGTGGATAAATAATTCGTTGAAACAAATATACCTCGGCGGTCATTGGCAAGCTTCATTATGTTGCCCATATACTCAGTCGGAGTAATTATCTGTGCTTTGATGTACGGCTCCGTAATATGATCTATGTTGCCAAGCGGAGGCATTTGCGAAGGATTATCAACAAGCACCATTGTGCCGTCGGTTTTATGTACCTGGTACTCTACGTTAGGTACAGTAGTTATGATCGTCTGGTTATATTCTCTATCAAGCCTTTCCTGCGTGATCTCCATGTGAAGCAGCCCGAGGAAGCCGCAGCGGAAACCAAATCCTAAAGCTGATGATGTTTCCGGCTCAAATATCAGTGAAGCGTCGTTGGTCTTTAGTTTGATCAGTGATTCCCTTAGGTCTTCAAAGTCATCGCTTGATGCGGGATATATACCAGAAAACACCATTGGCTTGATCTTCTTGTAGCCGCCAAGCGGCTCCGTTGCCGGATTTGCCACATTAATTATCGTATCGCCTACAAGCAGCTCCGCTGCTGTTTTGATTCCCGTAACCATATATCCAACATCCCCTGAGCGAAGCACATCCTTTACGACCCTGTTCATTCTTAATATGCCAACTTCTTCGGCATCACTCGGAATTTCTGTAGCGAAGAATCTAACCTTATCGCCTTTTTTCAGCTGACCGTCAACAACTCTCAAGTAAACAATAATACCTCGGTATGCGTCAAATGTTGAATCAAACACCAACGCTCTTAACGGAGCGTCTTCTTTTATAACCGGAGCTGGAATCCTGTTGACAATTGCCTCCAGAATTTCTTCAGTGCCGATATTTGCTTTTGCGCTTGCGAGAATAATTTCGCTTTCATCGCAGCCAAGCATTTCAATTATCTGCTTTTTAACTCCCTCTACATTCGCGCTGGGAAGATCAACTTTATTGATTACAGGTATTATTGTCAGATTTGCGTCAATTGCCAGGTACAGATTGCTTACAGTCTGCGCTTCAATTCCCTGAGATGCGTCAACTACAAGCAGCGCGCCTTCGCAGGCGGCAAGTGAACGGGATACTTCATAAGAAAAATCCACATGACCCGGTGTATCTATCAGGTTCAGGGTATAAAGTTCATTATCTTTTGCCTTATACTGCAGCTGAATTGCATGCAGTTTTATTGTAATGCCGCGTTCCTGCTCAAGATCCATATCATCTAGCACCTGCTTTATCATATCGCGGTGAGCAATTGTATGAGTTTCTTCCAGTAAACGGTCTGCAAGGGTAGATTTACCGTGATCAATATGCGCAATTATGCAAAAATTCCTTAATTTAGACTTCATCTGCTCTGTTCTTACTTAAAACTGGTTTTACCAAAGTATTCTGTTAATATTAATGTTAAAAAGGGAGTTATAATTCCCAAAAATCCAACAAGCTGTAATATAAATAAAAATAAGTAGCAATTTAATCCGAAAGCAATGTACCTCCGTTTAAACCGCTACTTAAAGAAATTCATTAAAAATCGTTTCCTTCGCGCTGCTATCCCTGCCGCTTTGTACTTAAACTATGCCTCAGGAGTTGTAGTTTTTCTATCCTGCCTTATAGTCTGGATCTCATTTCTCATTTCCTGGCATTTCTTTCTTACTTCATTCAGAGATTTTCTTAACCTCGTGCCTGCTGAATTCTGGCTCTTGGTATAGAATTTCTCGAGATCCTTGCCCATATCATCCAGCATCGCTTTGATTTCGTTGATTTTTTCCATTTGTTTTCTCCTTTTTGATTGAAAAAAGTTATTTAATGGTACTGCTATTTACAAGAAAATTTCATCAGTTTGATGTTTGCACATATGGAATATCAAGTATTGTTTTGATTCCCCATAAAGTAAATGCCAAACCAATAATTATCAATAAGCTCATGATCGTAATTGTCTGCCAGGATTTCAGTTTGTAATCCCTGAAAATTCCCCAAACACCATTCAAACCGTGATACATAGCAAGCACAACGAAAGTAAGATCAAGTACTCTGTACCAATTGCTTTGCATTCTTGCCAAAACTGCATCGTAGGTATGCCCTGATTCAGGAGTGTAATGCATCAATATATAGTGACCTATCATTACAACAACAAGTATCAAACCTGTAACACGCTGAAAAACCCAGCTGAATGAACCTGAACCCTGTGAATTACGGTGTTTATACAACTTCTATCCTGTAAGCCCCGCTTATTTAAATAATTTGTGAATTTCGTGTGAAAACATAACATAGCCCATTGCAAGGAACATAACCACTCCAATAACTATCGAATACCTGTATAAAGCTTTATGGTATTTTGCGCCATCTGCCCAATCTACCAAAACAATTCTCACTCCGTTGAGTGAGTGAAACAAAACAAATGCGAATAAAAACCATTCCAATGCCATAAAAAACGGCGTTGTATATGCTGCGATAAATGTATCAAATGCTTCTTTTCCTTGTGATAGCGGTGAAAGGGAATATATATGCATAAAAAGATATCCCAGCAAAGCAATTCCGGTTATTCGGTGCAAGATCCATGCCCAGCTGCCGGTATCCTTCTTATAACTTAAATTGGTTTTTACCCAATTTCTCTGGTCAAATTTTTTGAATTCTGCCATTTCTATACAAAAGTAGTTAAAAATGTAAGAAAATGCAATATCTGAAAAAAAATATTTGTTTTTGGTAAATTTTTAATGGGTAAGGATTTTCTGTCGTTTTTCAGGCGATTTTCAGAAATCTTCTGATTGATAATGCGCTGCCAAGCGTTCCAAGTACGGAACCAAATATGACAAGTAATATCAGGAACTTAGTATCAATGATCGAAAAATTGAAATCGTTGTTGGTGTATGTGGAATAAAAATATCCCAAGAACACCTGAAGCAATATTACCGCTAGCAGACTTCCAACAAATCCCTGAAAAAACCCCTCCATTATAAACGGCGTTCTGATGGTTTCCTTTGTTGCGCCTATAAGCTTCATAATTTCAATTGTATCTTTTTTGGCAACGATCATCAATCTGATCGTGTTACCGATAAGAAATATTGATGAAAACGTAATTATCACCAATAAACTCAAATTCAGAAAAACCAATGATTGTGAATTGCGCTCAATAATTTCCAGGTTCTTCTGTGCATACACAACATCCGTTATTTCCCTGTTTTTGGTAAGTTCCAGTTTGATCTTTTCTATCCGGTCTATTGTCTTGTATTCATCATATAAATTGATCTTAAGTGATGGAGGCAGGGGATTATGGTCAAATACTTCAAGTATATCCTGCCCGAATTCTTCTGCAAATATCTTTGCAGCTTCATCTTTTGAAACAAAGTTTACACTCTTCACACCGCCAATTGATTTTATAGAAGCTGTAATTTTAGTGATATCCGCTGTTTGGATGTTATCTGTCAAATAAGCGTCAATTTCTACTTTATCGCGGATAAGCTTTAGCAGTTTTACGGAATTTATGGAAATTGTTACGTAAATGCCAAGCAGCAGCACCGCCAGCGCAATCACTATAGTTGAACTGATAACAGCCGACTTTGCTGTTTTCAGATATCGCATAAATTCTTTAAAGTAGTATGATGGATTCAAATCAATTAGTAATAATCAATGAGTATTGTGCAATTATAATGGTTACACTGATAAAATATTAGTCAATTCTATGGGTTTGGTAATATTATTATGTATAACTACGTGCGACACCTACGGGGTCGAATCTTTTTGTGTTCTATGAAGCCATAAACGTGTGACCCCTCCGGGGTCGAATCAATCTGAAAGATGTTAGCTATAAACATGCGACACCTTCTGAGTCAAAAAAAATATTGTGAATAATTATAAAATTTATAAACTATTGAGGCAATAAATATCATAGTTTAACGTAATGAGTTGAATAATCAGGGAGAATACTATGATCTTATGCTTTTATGATGCCGTAGGCATCACACGTTTATAGCCTTTCGGCTAGAAAAATGTAACGACCCCGTAGGGGTCGCACATAAAAAGTTCAAATGAACTATTTACTTCTTCTTCACAACTTCATCCCAGCCGAGGTAATTTACATGCTTTAAAATTATCCACCCGGCCGCTGTACCAAGGGTAATGTAAATTAATCCTGCCATGTAATCACCTAATATCACTTTACCAATTCCAAACAGGTACATGTACACCAGAATTATCCCAAGCATCCAGTCAATAAACAAAACTGCGTAGCCGCGATCAGCTTTTATGTGCGGATGCTTAAGTGAATATTTCTTCCAGCCTAATCCGCCGGGGTGAACACGCATGTAAAATATTGAAAGCTTGTTGTCATCTACAGGCCTGGTTATAAATACTGTTACAAGCCATGCGAGAGTTGTAATTGGTACTATGATAAACAAGGTATCCGGAAACTTAATGCCAAAATCACCGAAGTATAGCACACCATAAACAACAAATGGCGTTACAGTCGCGACAATTTCTGAAATCGCGTTAATGCGCCACCAGTACCAGCGGAGGATAAGAATTAATCCAAGCCCCGCGCCGCACTCAATAACAAATGCCCAAACACCTGAAATTGTTGTCATGAAAACTGTGACTAAGACGGATATTGCCATAAAGAGAATTGTTACAACCCGGGATACAGATACATAGCTCTTTTCGGGTCTGCCCGGCGCGATGAATCGTTTATAAAAATCGTTGACAAAATAAGAAGTGCCCCAGTTAAGATGGGTTGCTATGGTTGACATATACGCCGCAAAGAATGCGGCCAGAAGTAATCCTTTTAATCCGATTGGAAGGAAATCGTTCATGGCTTTAACATAACCAAGCCCTTTATCCTGCATGGAAAGTTCAGGATAGAGAACGATAGCTGAAAGCCCGACAAGTATCCATGGCCACGGCCTTATACAATAGTGGGCAACTTGAAAGAATAACGTTGCAAGTAGTGAGTTTTTCTCGTCTTTGGCGGACATTATTCTCTGCGCAATATAACCACCGCCACCCGGTTCAGCGCCTGGATACCAGCTGGCCCACCATTGAATTCCGATAAATGCCAAAAATGTAGATACCGTCATCATTAAAATACCGCCTGTACCTGTTGAAGTTCCCGTTTCACCGCCAATTTGGGGAGTAAATCTCAACGCCCAGTCAGGTAGTTTTTCCTGCAGGCCCGTTATACCGCCAATCTGAGGTGAGTTAACCACTATTATCGCAAGTATAATACAGCCTGCCATCGCAAGAATGAACTGAAACGCATCCGTAACCGCTACGCCCCATAACCCTGAGAGTGCGGAGTAAATTGCCGTTATGAACATACCTGCTGCCAGGAAATATATCACATTACCGGTATTCACGTATTCAGGAAACATACCAAGAAGTATCTTACCCATTGCAAGGTTAACCCAGCCCATAATTATGCAATTCATAAATATACCCAGGTATAAAGCTTTGAATCCTCTAAGGA
Source organism: Ignavibacteria bacterium UBA2360 (assembly GCA_002344125.1). GTDB lineage: Bacteria > Bacteroidota > Ignavibacteria > Tepidaquicellales > OLB5 > OLB5. The sequence goes on from DDTQ01000012.1 coordinate 723,615, forward strand.
ATGAAGCTGATTTACCTGAATATCTGAGCTCAATGAATTCAACATCGGTTAATATGCCGGCCCTGCGCCAAAGTTTGGCGAAGAAAAACACTGTGAGCATGCCCCCAATGAGCATGTTCCACCACAGCCAGTTGCCCGCGATGCCGTTTTGCCCTACAAGCTCGGCAACTGCAAGGGGAGTATCAGCCGCGAATGTTGTAGCCACCATGCTCAGACCCGCAAGCCACCATGGCAGTTTTCTGCCGGAAAGGAAAAAATCTTCTGTGTTGCCGCTTGCTTTCTTGTAGTAATATAAACCTATTGCGAGACTGATGATGAAGTATAACGCAATTATGACCCAATCAATTATATGCATAATAATTCAATTAATTATCAAAAAGAGGAGAGTTTGAAAGTAACCGTGCACTATGATGGACTGTAATAATATCAACACCGGGAATTATTAACCGGTAAACAATTCGGTAATTGCGAAAAAATTAATTCCCGAATGTGAATATTTTCAAATTCCGGTACAATCCTGCCGGAGTTTGGATGATCTTGCAGTATTACAACCTTTTCGAATATTCTTCTTACAAATAATTCGGCATAACTAACCGAATCTTTAGAAATGAAATCAGCAATGTCGCTGATATTTTCCAAAGCAAATTTTGTCCAATTTACTTCAGCCATCTTGCTAATTTCTCTTTTGCTTCATCAGTTGTAAATGTTGCACCTTTTTCTGATTGTGAGATTCCGGTTTGAACTTTTTTAATGAAGATAAGCTCATCCAATATCTCATCAATTGTTGCTTCCGGTGACATTTTCTGAACAGCATCCAGAACTTGTTCTTTGGTTGACATACATTGTTTTTCAACAAAAATAACGTAAATGCTTCATAATTGCAATTTTTAAAGCTATGTTAATATTTAAATAATAATTCCGGAAATTATTGATTATATTTGAATAACCTAAAACAGGAGGCGGCCTATGAAAGCCATAATTACTTTAGTTTTCCTACTTCCACTCGTTGTATATTCTCAGAATTCAGACTGGGCTTATATCAACCCCGATCCGCAAATTGATTTCTACGGTATAAAATTTTTTGATCAGAACACGGGTTATGTTATTGGTTCCGGCGGAGCTTTTTTGAAGAATGTATCCGGTTCAACAGACTGGATCAGTATTCCAACCAATACTACCCGGGATCTTTACGCAATGCATTTTTTTAATGCGAATACCGGTTACGTTGCAGGTGATGGCGGTTTAATATTATATACTTCTACCGGCGGAGCCTCCTGGACTTCTATTGCAACCACCAGCGGTTATGCGTTAAGATCAATTACTTTTATCAACCAAAATACCGGCTTTGCTGTCGGCGATAGCGGCGAACTTTATAAAACCACTTCAGGTATTACAGGATGGCAATACGCAAGTGTCACATCAGCAAATTTGAGGAGCGTATATTTTTATGATTCATTAAAAGGATTTGTATGCGGTGATAGCGGCAAGTTTCTCATTACTACAAATTGCGGAGTAAACTGGAATGTTCAGATAGTTGGTACAGAGAATCTTTATAGTGCGTGCTTTATAAACTCAACGACCGGATTTTTAACTGCCCGGCTTGGTTCAAGGAAAACCACAGATGGTGGAAATACGTGGAACAGTTTCCAGGTTGGCTATGCAGGTGAAGAGAACTCTGTTAAATTTGTTAACGCAAGTACAGGTTATGTGTATGGTAAAAACGGACCCATATCCAGAACTACGAATGGCGGATCATCCTGGCAGCCATGGTGTTCTTACCAGCTTTTCCATGGGAACAAATTCAGGGATATCAGTATTGTGGATTCAGCAACTTCATTTGTTTGCGGTGAAAAAGGTTGGATCATTAAGTGTTACGGAACGGATCAGGTGAATCAGAATGCCTATAACCTGGGCGGCTCTAGAACTAACTTAAGCAGGATCTCATTTACCGGCGCTTCAACCGGCGCGATGATGGGTGAAGGTTCGTTGTTGTTTATTACAACTACCGGGGGTGATAAATGGAATATATCTTTTAGCGGAAGCAATAGCTGGTTTGAAGGTACAAGCTGGCTTAATAAACTTTGGGTGTTTTCACATGAAAGCTGGTACAAAGAGTTATATAATCCGGGCGTTGGCGGTTTCCCATCGTTTTCTGTTCAGCAGTCAACAGACCAGGGCGCAACATGGTCTGGCACCAGAAATTTTGGTTCAATGGGTTATGGTGTAAGTGATGTCTTTGAAGCTGGTGGAGTAACTTACATTTCTTTAAGTTTGGAAGTGAAGAAGAATTCAGGGGCAGGATGGAGCACAGTTTATAACGGTTCAGCACCGGGCAAGATTCACTTTGCAGATGCAAACACCGGATTTGTTGCTTTAAGCCAATCAGGCTTAAAGGGTGTGTTATATACTTCAAACGGCGGATCGAACTGGACTACTTATTCAACCGGCTCAACTAAATATATTGAATCAGTTTATCTAAGGTCTTCAGGACTCGGATTTATTGGGTGTGATTCATCCCTGCTGCTAAGAACCACAAATTTTGGTTTGAACTGGTCTCAAATAACAGTGCCAAATAACCTGCGAGTTCAGAATATCAGTTTCACTGATGAAAATACCGGCTGGTTCATGGGAACTAACCGCAATTCACCCTATACCGGCAGACTGTATGTCACCAATAACGGCGGTGCATCATTCCAGGTGATGATGTCACTGATGAGCTTTGATGTCAAGGGATATTCCTTTGTTGATCCGGCAAATGGCTATATATGTGGTGATTCAGGCAAAGTGTTAAAAACTACAAACGGGGGATTAACTTTTGTTACCCACAATCCTGAAATAGCACCTGAAAAGTTTTCACTCTCCCAAAACTATCCAAACCCGTTCAATCCGGTTACGAATATTAGTTTTTCGATTCCCTTCTTGAGAGGGGTTACCGAAGGGCGGGCTGTGTTTGTTAAGCTGACTATCTTCGATCTGCTTGGCAGAGAAATAACAACACTTGTAAACGAGCAAATGCAGCCGGGCAGTTATAATGTTGATTGGGATGCGTCAAATTATCCAAGCGGCGTGTATTTTTATAGGCTTGAAGCGGGTGATCCTTCGACCGGCTCCCCAAAGGGGCAAACAGGGCGAGGTTTTGTTGAATCAAAGAAAATGGTATTGGTAAAATAGAAAAATAAACCGAATATCAATTTTTGAAGTTATTTCTCATTATAATTAATGATAAATATCATAACTTTTCCTTAATTGAAAAGATATATTTGTAATACCTCCAACCTCAATTCAGGTTAAAATTCCGCATTCATCCATCCCCGGCATTTAACAATCTATTCCAATAATCCAATGAAAGCAATAACTACAGCTATTATTGTTCTTTTCGTTTTTTCTACGAACATTTATACACAGGTAGGTTACAGCCCGCGTATTGATTCAATTTCCAATCTCGTAACACTACAAACACTTTCTAAACTGAACCGTGAACTTTGCGGTGATACATCCACTATCATTGGCGGTGCACCATACACAATTGTCTCACGACACTCAAACTCAGTGCATAATCCTAAAGCAGCCCAGTTCATTTATGAGCGGTTTTTAAGTTATGGACTCACAGCAAGGTATATGAACTACAGAACGAACGGGCAGAACGTATTAGCCACAAAGATCGGCAGTAAATATCCCAACCAATATTATATAATATGCGGACACTATGATAATATGCCATCAGGTTCTTTGGCGCCGGGAGCTGATGATAACGCATCGGGAACCTGCGCGGTTATGGAAGCAGCAAGGCTGCTTGCTCCGTTCACTTTTGATTATACGCTCATATTTGTCGCATTTGATGAAGAAGAACAGGGTCTCATCGGCAGCCATGCTTATGCGGATTCATCTTATAACAGGGGAGATTCAATTAAGGGTGTATTGAATTTTGATATGATCGCCTGGGATAGCAACAATGACTACAAACTTAATCTTTTTACCAATTCAGCATCCTCAAGTTTTACAAATATTACAAAATTGGCTTACAATATTTATCAGCCAATACTTGATCCTGTAGTTTCAGTAGGCAATATGTCATCAAGTGATCACTATTACTTCTGGCAGCGCGGATATAATGCGTATTGCGGCATTGAGCTTATGAGTGATTTTCATCCGTATTATCATACAATAAACGATAACTTCGCGAACATAAAAATGCCGTATTTCCTGAAATTTACTCAGGCATCACTTGCAGCGCTAATGACATACGGCTGGAATTACACAATAAACTTCGTTCACACACCAATAGCAGGTACAAGCGATACCGGGCCGAGAACAGCGGTAGTTACAATTAATTCACCGTATGCGATCAAAAAAGTAACAAACGGACCCAGGCTCTATTACAGGGTAAACGGAGGCTCATTTACAGCATTGAATTATGTTTACAATAATCTCGATACATTCAGGTTCACTATTCCGGGGCAGAGCGTTGGGAGTGTTGTAGATTATTACTTTGCCGCGCAGGATTCAATGGCTAACTTTGTTGGCACATTGCCTGTTGGAGGAAAAGGGTTGAATCCCCCGGGTTCAATAGCTCCGGCAACATACCTACAATATACAGTGCTTACGGGTATTGCTTCTAACAATGAGCCTGCTGAGTTCAAATTAAGTCAAAATTATTCTAACCCGTTTAACCCTGTTACAAATATTGATTTTTCTGTAGGTAAATTAAGCAGGGTCAAAATTACTGTATCTGATCTTCTTGGAAGGGAAGTAGCAGAACTTGTTGACTTGCAGTACAGTGCAGGCATTTATAATGCCGTTTTCGAAGGGAAGAAATATCCTTCGGGCATTTACTTCTATACAATGTATGTTGATGGCTTGGTTAAAGAAACAAAAAAAATGATGTTGATTAAATGACGAAGTCAATTAAGCCTTACTAATAGAGCGATAGCGAAGGTAGTAAATCTGGCTTAGATGGACTATTAAAATAACGCAGTTATTTTATAGCTTTGTTTATAAGGTTGATAAGTTAAGAATAATTATTAAAGCAGTTTAATTAATAAATTCAATTTGAAAAACATGAAAAATATTAGTTATACAATTGCTGTCATTTTTATTATACAATGTACTATAATAAATGAAAGTTGTTTTACCCAATGGATGCTTCAAGATAACCCTTATCATCTTGGCGGGTCAATTCTAGGAAAAATTCAATACGTCTCCGCCAATGAAGGCTGGGTTTCTGCAGGAGACGGTAAACTTTTGCACACTACTAACGGCGGGGCTAACTGGCTTATAGTATCACCTGAGCCTATTGATACATTGTTTTCTTGGAGCGATCCTGCCTTAAGCATCAGTTTTATAAATCTCTCAACAGGCTGGATAATTAGAACCAAAATGTCCGGAGGTAACTATAACGGTGCAAGAGTTTATAAAACTACTAATAGCGGAGTTAGCTGGTCAAAATTAACAATACCTTCATACGATGCTGGAATTTATATCCAGTTTGTTGATGCTAATAACGGCTGGATTCTAATATTTAACTCAGGTTATACTGGAGGAGGAATTTTCAAAACTACAAATGGAGGTTTAAATTGGAATAGTATAACACCTCCTGTAGGCGGTTTTCCATTTTTCATAAATGCTAATACGGGCTGGTTAATGCCTACAAATGGAGGAAGTCTTGGCAATACTTCTGACACTATTCGAAAAACAACCAACGGCGGTGTTAACTGGTTTGCACCTTTCGGTACTAATGCACAGGTTAATTATCGTTCAATTCACTTCTCGGACTTTAATAATGGTTGGGTTGTAGGTGAAAATATGCTGGTTAAGAAAACTTCAAATGGCGGAATGACCTGGACAAATGTACCTATATTCGGTTATCCTATTGCAGGAAAAAGCAGAGCTGTTTTCTTTCTCAATCCAAATACCGGATGGATAGGTGTTAAAAATGAAGCAACAAATGATGGATATGTTTTTCGTACTAATAACGGGGGTACTTCATGGGATATGCAAATACCCCCAATTCAAAATCCTAACGGGAGTAATGCCATTTTCAGCATACATTTTTTTGATGCGAACTATGGAGGACTTGTTGCGGATTCAGGCAGAATATGCAGAACTACAAATGGGGGAGACCCTATTGGTATTCAACAAATCAGTTCGGAAATTCCTAACACTTTTTCACTTTCTCAAAATTATCCAAACCCGTTCAATCCTGTCACAAAAATAATATTTGATGTGCCTAGATCAGACATTATTAAACTTGTTGTTTATGATTTTTTGGGCAGGGAAGTATCAACCCCGGTAAACCAGCAGTTAAATCCCGGCACTTATGAGGTTGATTTTGACGGCAGTAATATAACAAGCGGAGTATATTTTTATAAAATATTTACCGTTAATTATATGGAAACTAAAAAAATGGTGTTGTTAAAATAAGATGACTCAATGATTATAAAAAAGCCCGCTTAGTCGGGCTTTTTATTTTTGCTAAGCTAAACTTTTATTTTGAAAACGCTACAAAAACTGAATCACTTCCACCGCACTCGACCTTCTGTTTTGTTACATAAGTTATTGCCTTGGGGTCAATGTAGTCAGGGTCCTGGTATTCAGCTTTCACCTTAATGCGTTTGCCCTGGTCATTTGCAAGATTTATTGTATAAGTTTTGCTTTTACCCACAAGCAAATTGCCTGAAGGGAAACCATCAATGGTTAAATTTATCTCAAACAATGAGTTGTTTGAAACGTAAATATACGCGTCGCAATTTGCTTTGCCTGCATCAGCGTTAGCGGCTGAAAAACCGATATATAAAACGGATATGACTGCAATTGCTGAAAATAATTTAAGTGTGTTTTTCATAATTTGAATCCTTTCATTACACGAATTTAAGCAACATTTACTCAATATAAAATCACTTTAAGCCTGCAATTCAATAAATCACTGTATTCCCAGCAGATTCAACCCACGGTAAGTAACAAATGCGAGTACGTATGCCATTACGGTGTACAGTCCTATCTGCAATAAGGGAATTTTCCACGAACCTGTTTCCTTACGCGCTACCGCTACGGTAGAAAGGCATTGCATCGCGAACATGAAATAAATTATCAGCGCAATTGTTGATGCTGTTGTGAACAGCGGTTTTGTACCGTCGGGTGAACGCGCTTCGCGCATTGAAGTTAAAATAGAGTGCCTGAAATTATCTTCATCATCTTCACTTTCAGTTATATTGAAAGTAATGGCCATTGCGCTCACAAAAATTTCGCGGGCAGCAAATGCTGAAATAAGTGATACTCCTATTCGCCAATCCCAACCAAGCGGAGCGAGTACAGGTTCAAATACATATTTGCCAACAGTCGCCGCAAAAGATGTATTGAGTCGTTCGGATTCGATCAGCATACTGACCTGGTCTTCATCAAGACCTGAAGTCCTTGATTCAGGCAGAACAGGATCAACATTTGGAAAATAAGTCAGCGCCCACAGCACAAGCGAAAACACAATAATAATCGGACCCGCCTGCTTAACGTAAACCAGCGCTTTATAGTATGTATTCTTAAAAACATGCCTGAAAACAGGCGCGCGGTACGGAGGCAGTTCCAGCATAAAAGTGGATTTTTCCTCAGTCTTTTTGAATTTACTTATTATGCCCGCAGTAACCGCGCCGGCAATTATGCTGAAGAGGTATAACGCGCCAAGTCCAAGACCGGCGACCCATGGTTTATCCGGCGGCACCACAAACGCAAGAAGCATGGCGTACACGGGGAGCCTTGCGCTGCAGCTCATAAGCGGAATTATCATAATAGTCAGGAAGCGCTCGCGCCTGTTTGATATAGTTCTGGCTGCCATCATTGCGGGAATTGCGCAGGCGTAGCCTGAGAGCATTGGAATGAAAGATCTGCCGTTGAGTCCGAACTTACTTAACGGTTTATCTATAAGCATCGCCGCTCTTGCAAGGTATCCCGTATCTTCAAGCAAGCCAAGCAGTATAAATAATATTACAATCTGCGGAACGAATATCATAACTGAACCGAAGCCGTTTATCATACCGTTGGTAATAAGACTGCTGTACCATGTATCAGGCGGCAGCGAGTCAGATACCAGCGATGATAAATTGCTGAAGCCCGCATCTATCAGGTCCATTAGCGGCTGGGCTATCCAGAAAATTGATGTAAATATGATCCCCATTGAAATGAAGAATATGAATATTCCCCAAATTGGATGCAGAAAGATCTTATCAAGCTTTAGAGAACTCTTATCGGGCGTTCTTGAAAGTGAATGGAAACTCTTCCTGTTTATTTCATCAAGATCGAGTTTGTTAGTCTTATGTTCTAATACATGTTTTTCGGCGGATTCCGTATATTCATACATCTTGGCAACTTCATCTTCTGAAGGAAGCGGCAGTTTATGAATCCTGGATTTATAGTCCGCGATGGAATCATCCTGTAACATTGATTCTGTGCGGCTGATAGCTTCACTTAAACCCTCCCGTGACTTGCTGTTTATTTTAAAGACAGGGGTTTTCAGAAGGTCTGAGAGTTTTTCGGTTGATACTTCAAGATCTTTTTTTGCCAGCAGATCATTCATTGTTAATGCAATAATCGTCTTGAAGCCTGTTTCAATAACCTGCTTAACCAGGTAAAGCTGCCGTGAAAGCTGGGTAACATCACAGGTTACTATTACTACATCCGGTAAACCGAATTTAGGATGGTGGAATAATCCGTCAATTGTTACATCTTCATCAGGCGAACCGGGGTTCAGACTGATTATACCGGGTGAATCCATTATATAAGCGTCAAAACCATACCTGCTTATCAGTTTACCAACGGAGTACTCTACAGTAGCACCCGGGTAATTGGATGTTTTGAAATTAGAACCTGTAAGCGAATTGAATAATGTAGTTTTGCCGGAATTTGGCATGCCAATAAGCGCTATTACGGGCAGATTATTTTCTTTTGATATGTTATTAAGGGTGTTAGTTCCGGTATCTTTTTTTTCTGCGTTTAAAACCATCTTTTCAGTTTATCTTAATGCATTCAGCTTCGTTCTTTCTCAAAGCTATGATCGTTCCCCTTACAGAAACCGCGACCGGATCTTTGAAAGGGGATTTTGCGACAACTGTCACTTCCTGACCGGGCGTAAAGCCCAGTTCCATTAGCCTTAAACAGTGGCAATGTATATCAATACAATCATCACCAACCGAAATGATCTTTGCAGTATCACCAATTTTCAGGTCAGCAACTGATTTTGTATTTTCAATGAAGTTATCGGTTATCAATCTCTTAATAAATATTTAATATAAGACCAAATATGTCCAATATTTTGTAAAATTTCAATGCAAATATGTGGCAATATAGCAATTTCAAATGAGCCCTTAAAGGTATTGGCTATATTCTACTGGTTAAAGTAACTCGTTTGCGAATATCTGTCAAAGTCGGTCTACAAGCTTTCTGTATTTGTACTTAGAATTGAGTTAAATCAACAAGGAGCCCTTTAAGATTTTCGTTGGAGTGTATCCCTGTCTGCTTTTGCAGAAACTATGTTGATGCATGCACTGACACAGTCAGTGCAATCCAGGAAAAGCAGTTTGAATTTCGTTGTAGTAGAAACTATCCGGGTTCGCACGTAGGTATAGGTTTTATCTTGAACGAGCCCTTAAAGCCGCAGGACTGTCTTTGGCAGTGGCTCGACTACATTTGACTATTGCATATTTTCGTAATCGAACCCTTTCAGGGTTCGCACATAAAAAAACCCCGGCTATTAACCGGGGTTATAATCCAACTTTAAAAATCAGTGATTTTTACTTTATCATTATCATCTTCTTTGTATCAACAAACTCACCCGCTTCAATTCTGTAATAATAAATTCCGCTCGGCAGGCTTGTTCCGTCAAATTCAACGTTATAGTAGCCTTCGGTCTTAATTTCATTATTAATAAGTGTAGCGGTTTCTCTGCCCAGCGCGTCATATATCTTTAATGTAACCGCTGATTTCTTGGGAAGAGCATAAGTTAATATTGTTACCGGGTTAAACGGATTCGGGAAATTCTGAGCAAGCTCAAATTTTACAGGTGTTCCGTTCTGGTTATTATTGATACCGATATTTGCTGTGATCGTGAAGTTGGCATTGGACATATCAAAGAAGATATTTCCAAGCGCTTCGATCTTTATTCTGGCCTGTGAATTTTCAATAGCGGGCAGTGTAACTGATTCACTGCCGTCATTTGCTGTACTTGCAACAAGTACCGTCGGGAAAGTATTACCGCCATCTGTTGAAAGCGATATCTTTACGTTCGCGCAGCTCACAGGAGCAGCTGTTGTGTTCGCGACATCCCATGTAACTGTCTGTATTCCGCCAATTGTAACGTTGGTGTTTGGATAAGTTACGAGGAAGGGACCGGCGGTTGCCGTAGCCTGGAATACAACTTCATCAGATGAAATACCGCCGCCGCCTGCGCGGTTATCTCTGACGGTCATTCTGAATTTAAGAAGCCTGTCATAAGTTGGTAAACGTTCGCCTAATGTTTGTGTATTGTTGATTATATCTGAAAGTTTAGGAAACACTCTTGTACCGTTTGTTACCGGAGAAAACGGCCTGAAAATTGGCGCGTTTCCTGTTGGACTGTTTGGATTACCCTGAGGTCCGATATTTGTCTGTTCCCATGAATATGTCAATGGGTCGTTATCAGGATCGGTAGCTGAACCTGTCAAACTGAACGGTGTTGATATAGGTATTACAAAACCCGCAACTGTTGGCATTGTAAGAACCGGCGGATTGTTACCTGTATTTGTGGTTGTGGGGCAGTTATTGCCGTTACCGAATTGTGTGAATGGTATCATCTCTACAAACAGGTTTCCGCCATGTAAATAGGGGATACTGTTGTTTGCAAGACTCGGTGAGCATACACCTGCGTAACCCATAATGGTAATTCCGCTTCCCGGTTCCCATGCTGTGGGCGGATTAGCGTTACAGCTTGTATTATTCTGTGTATGGTTACCTGAAAACTGGTGTCCCATTTCATGGGCTACATAATCAATTGACCATGGATCACCAATTGGTGAAGTTGAGCCTGTTGCACCGCGTGCCTTCTGGCCATTAACACAAACTACACTAAGACCCGCAATACCGCCAAAGCTGCCTGTGCTGAATACATGTCCTATATCATAGTTGGCGGTTCCAATTACAGCATCAAGATTAGATTGGTTTTGGCTCAGCAATGTGCTTCCATTGTTATTTGTGTATGGATCAGTATTGCCATCTGTGTAAATAATGCTCATGTTGTTAGCAATAATTATCAGTCTTACAGACATATCTGTTTCATATACGCCTGTAATTCTGTTAACTGTTGTTACAACATTATTCATGGCATTAGCCTGGCCGCCAAGAAGAGTTGTAAACTCACCCGTACAGGCAACTGCAAGTCTGTAAGAACGTAACTGCTCGCCTGTTCTGTTAACTATGTTGTTATAAACCGGTTTTTCATGTGAATTTTCGGTTAAACAAACAAAATTCTGCTGAACTGCCGGTCTGTAATCTTCTCTGTAATATGAAATGTAATAGTCAGTTTCATTCATGCTGTAAGGATCGATGAAAACTGCCCCGTTAGGTGAAAGGATCATCGCGTGGAAACCCAATGGAGTATTATCAAATCTTACAATTGCGTGCGGGTCGTCAATTCCCTGGCCAAGATAGGTTCTTGTCGCAGGAAGCTGCGCCTGGAGACCGGGCTCCATTATTGGTGATTCTACAAAGTTAAATCTCGCAAAAGAGCCATTAGGCATTGGCAAAGATATAACAACGTTTGAATTTCTAACCTTAACTACCGATTCCAGCGGAGCTGAACGAAGTACGTTATATAATTCAACTTTGTTCAGTTTTACTGTTCTGTATGTTATTGGCGCAAGATAAACTGTGCCTTTTACATTAAAAGAACCGGGCTGGACATCCTGCCACATTGAGCTGCTTGAAAAAACGGATGAAGTTAAAAACGAAAAAAGAAGTAATGCGGAAAAGAAAATTTTCATATCAATTTTGTTTAAATTATTTGAAAAATTATTGATGAAAATGGAATTATCCGGAAGTGTTGTAATAATCCTCCCTTATTACAATCTTCATATAGATTTGATTGTAAGATAACATTTTATCCAATGTATTTCAATATATCAATTTAACTTCATGTACATATAAATATATCAAAATAATACTCATTTTATGGCAAATAATTTTCAGCTTTAAATCATATATTTGCAGATATGAATCCCGTAGAAATCATAAAAAAGAAGCGAAATGGTGAAATTTTATCTGAAGAAGATATTAACTACTTCATTTCTCACTATGTTAAGGGCAGAATCCCGGATTATCAAAAATCCGCACTGTTAATGGCTATATATTTCAGAGGTTTAAACGGTGAAGAAACCCTTGGCTTCGTAAAAGCATTTATAAACTCAGGTGAAAAAGTAGATCTATCACATATAAATAAACCAAAGATCGATAAACACTCAACCGGAGGAGTTGGCGATAAAACTTCGATCATATTGGCTCCGCTGATAGCCTGTTTTGATGTAGTGGTGCCTATGATGTCAGGCAGGGGTTTGGGACACACCGGCGGTACGCTTGATAAGCTTGAATCAATTCCCGGATTCAATGTTCATCTTTCGATACCTGAATTTGTAAAGAATCTGGAGAAGCTGAATGTATCTATGATCGGACAGACCGATACCTTAACTCCCGCGGATAAGAAAATATATGCTCTGCGGGATGTTACTGCTACAGTTGAAAATGTTGGTCTAATAACTGCAAGCATCACAAGCAAAAAAATTGCCGAAGGCTCCGAAGGGATTGTATATGATGTAAAAGTAGGTAATGGTTCAACACTGCCAACTTATGAAAAATCCAAAGAGCTTGCTTCAAAACTGCTGAAGACTTCAAAGGATTTTGGACAACAGGCAATCGCTATACTTACCGATATGAGCTCTCCTTTAGGGTACGCTATCGGGAACTGGTCTGAAATTCTGGAATGCATTGAAATAATGGACCCCGATAGAGAAGTAACACCGCTTTCCCAAGATCTTGTGGAAGTTACTCTTTACCTTGCGGGAGCAATGCTTCAGCTTGCGGGGAAGTGTGCGGATATTGATCAGGGTGTGAAACTTGCGGAAGAAAAGTTAAACAGCGGCGAGTGCTTTGAAAAATTCAAGGCGCTGGTTGAAATGCAGGGTGGTGATGTATCGGTCATAAATTCACCCGAAAAATATCCTAAGCCGCAATTCACTGATTCAATTACAGCCGCTGAAAGCGGCTTTATAACTGAACTTGATGCGTTAACTTTCGGACTGGCAGCAGTAAATCTTGGCTGCGGCAGAAAAGCTGTTGAGGATAAGATCGATTATTCATCTGCGATCATTCTTAAGAAGAAAGTATATGACGCAGTTAAAGCGGGTGATCTAATTTGCGAAATATCAGGTGAAACCGAAAAACAGGTGTCATCAACAAAACAAATTCTCTTAAAAGGTATTACCATTTCGAAAGATAGACCTAATGTAAAAGGAAGAATTATTGAAGTCATTAATTAAACTTACTCTTAAGACAGTAACAACAGTTGCTGTACTTGCGCTGATAATCTATTTTGGATGGAAGTACATCATCCCGAAACTTGATGATAAGGAATCAAAAGATAAGAAGTCTTATTTAGTAAAAAAGGTTTTTGATGGCGATACGTTTGAAGCTGAGATCAACGGAAAGAATGAAAAGATCAGAATGCTGGGGATAGACACCCCGGAAAAATGGAATTCAGATAAGTTTGACCGTGATTCCGAGCGTACAGGCAAAGATAAAGAAACCATACGGAAACTTGGTTCGCTGTCTTCTGATTTTACCACCAGGCTTATCGGCGGTAAGCGTGTGGTGCTGATACCTGATTCCAAAGGCGATGACAAAGATAAATACGGCAGGCTGCTGAGGTATGTTTACCTCGAAGACGGTACTTTTGTCAATCTGAAAATTGTTGAAGAGGGTTACGCTAACGCTTACAGAAGGTTCAATGTAACAAAACAGAGTGAGTTCATAAGGGCAGAAGAAGATGCCAGGAAGAACAAAAAAGGCCTGTGGGGTGATGTGAATGGGCTGAAATACATGGAATCAATTGGCAATTGAATGTTTTATTTTTTGAGATAAATCGTTATTTTACAGTATAAATTCCATAAAGGGGAAAAAATTTAAGGAGACAAAATGAATACAAAGATGAATCTAAACCGGGTTAAACTTTTCGCTTCTTTAGCTGTCTTATTTTTAATAGTGGTATCATGTTCCAAACTGCAGAATCTTACAGGCGGTGACAGGCTGTACTTCTGCGAAAAATATACAACCAAAGAAATTGGCGAAGGAACCAAGTTTACAACCGGTACAATTACAGTTATGCTTAAACTTTCCAAGCCAATAGGAGTTACATCAGTGGATGTAAATGTAACAGATGTCGCAACAGGCAAACCTGTTGAAACATTTCCGTTCACGGTTCAGTCAAGCTGGGATTATATCCACTTTGATGATGTTGAATTCAAAGAACCCGGCAAATACAAAGTCAGCTGTCTCAAAAAAGATGGAACAGTAATTGCAAGCAATGAAGTTGAAATTACAAGCAAATAAGATTTGAGTTTATTCGTCTCAATACGGGCATAATTTCTATGCCCGTTTTTTATTACTAATTCTGATAAAATGAATTTCGCGCACAGGCTGCTTATTGCTATACTGCTTACTCTTGTTCTAAGCAGCAATATTTTTTCTCAAAGGATACGCGGGAACAGGCTCCTTGAAGTACTGGGGCAAACTGCTTATTCATACCTGCTTAATGCGAACCGCCCGGGCTATGGCGTAGATGCATTCACAATGGAACGGGGAAAAACAAATCTTTCAATCGGGTTATCATATAGCGATGAAGTAATTGATATACCTGTATCTGTGAACTATGGATTAACGGATGATCTTGAACTTTCCGCGGGACTTTCACCTTACACGGAAAGTTACAACTTCCAGGGTAATAAAATAAACGGCTTTGGTGACTCCTATTTAGGAGTGAAATATTCCTTTCTCGAAACAGATTATTTCATCCACGGAATCCAGGCGGTAGTTAAACTGCCTACAGCAAGCCGGAACAGCGAGCTTGGAACAGGTAAAGCTGATGTTTACCTCGGAGTGGCGCAGGGTTATGTTAACGGCAATTTCGGGTATGACCTCAGCTTTGAATTCAACATTCTCCAGCGAAGAGATTTCCCAAATACAAAAAAATACCCCGCCGTGATCCAGAATCAAATAGACAGCGCAAAGAGTTCTTATGACTATTCAATTGAACCTGAAATTGTAATTTCCGGTGGCCCCTCATTTAATATCTCAAAAAATGTTTCAACCTACATCGGGTTCTCTTTTTCACGAAATACGAGGCTCAATTACAATTCACAAAGTCTCTACGGGGGAGCCGGATTAATGCTCTCCAAAAAAACAGGATTATCTCTGGGTGGTTCCTACGGACTTGAAGAAGCCGGGACGTGGGGAGTTTCTGCAGGGTTGGGCTTCACGTTTTAATTCTTCACAGCAGAACTTTGTTCCGCAAAATCCATTTTATATTCTAAATAACTCATCTATCCTGAAATACAATACTGTTATATGCAGCCATATTACACGATCGCGCTTTTACTGGTTTCCAATATATTCATGAACTTTGCATGGTACGGACATTTAAAAAACCGCGCTATGCCGCTATACTGGGCAATATTGATAAGCTGGGGGATAGCTTTCTTCGAATATACGCTAACTGTCCCGGCTAACAGAATAGGAATAGAAGTATTCAGCCTGTTCCAGCTTAAGATCATACAGGAAATTATTACTATAGTGGTGTTTATTGCAATTGCGGTTTTTTTCTTCCATGAAAAGCTGAAATGGAACTACATTGCAGGCTTTGCCTGCATTCTGCTTGCTGTATTTTTTGTATTTTATGACTGGAAATGATTATTTCCTGAGATTTTTCTCAAATACAGGTATTAATCTTTATACAGAAAACAAGCTTTATGTTTGTTATATTGCCTTTTAAATTTTGATCAAAACTAAATTATGTCCATCCTCGCCGGGGAAAAGTTTGAACTCAAACTTCTGCCTTCTATGGCTGTTGCATTGCACGAAGAGTGCGAAGATAACCGTTATAGCAGGCTGGTTGAGCGTTTTAACGATGAACACGTACTCTACAATCCGCTAATTGTCGCAAATCACAGCGGCAGTTACATTTTAATTGATGGCGCTAACAGGTTTGAGGCGCTCAAACAGATCGGCTGCAAAGCGATTCTGGCGCAGCTTGTCGATTACGCATCAAGTGATGTTGTGCTTAAATCATGGTATCACTTTGTGAGCTTTATGACCATTGAGGAGCTGATTGAATTTGCAGCAGGCAATAAGTTGATTACTGCATCTTTAACAGATATCCGTAAACCTGAAAGCAAAAATGAACTGATCGTTCACTCAACTTCCGGTAAAGTGCTTTCTGTGATGTTAAGCGGCGATCTTGAAACTATGCTGGGTGAGCTATCAGCCTTAAACAGGTTTTATGATGAGAAGTACAGCTATACAAGGATTGATAGTGATACCGATATTTCCAGGATCAAAGAGCTTTCGCCTGATGAAGGTCTGTTGTTTGTATTCCCTGAGCTGAGCAAAGATGATATTGTTAAAATTGCGGGGCTGCAGCAGAAGCTGCCTGCGGGTATTTCACGGCATTTAATACCAAACAGGGTGCTGCACATCAAGATATTGATTGACGCGTTACAGACCGATGAGAATATCGATAAACGAAACGAAGAGCTGCAAAAACATATACAGCACAAGATAGATTCTAAAAAAGTGAGGCTGTACAGAGAGCCAATACTGGTGTTTGACGAATAATTACAGAGTGAAGATATAATTTAATGTTCGAAAGATTTATAGCAAGAAGGTACCTGCTTTCAAAACGTAAAGTGCAGTTTATAACTGTAATTACTTTAATTTCCGTTATAGGGCTATCTGTGGGAGTCACAGCGCTTATAGTAATGCTCTCTGTATTCAACGGTTTCAATAAATTCCAGGTGGATACACTTACGGGGTTCGACCCGCATATCAGGGTTGAAGCCGATACCGGGTCAACAGTCACAGATTACGCCTCGCTAATGGGCAGAATATCAGCGGAAACAAAACCAACAGAGATCGCTCCATACACTATCAATAAAGGCGTCATATCCACAAAGAAGAATAATATTGTTGCTTTTGTAAAAGGTGTTGATGAAAAAAAAATATCCGGACTCTCTGATGTAAAAGAAAAAGTCACTCTTGGTAATTTTGAATTCAGAGATAACGATGAGTTTGGCGGTATTGTGCTCGGCAACAGCCTTGCTGCAAAACTTGAAGCGAGAGTGCTTGATACTATTACGGTTATGAGTCCAGTGGGAATGGAAAAAGCTTTGACGCAGATTGTTACACCGAAGACACAAAAATTCATTGTGCGGGGAATATTTGACGCTAACAACCGTGATTATGATAAGCTATATTCATTTATTTCATTGCCCAAATCACAGAGCCTGTATGACCTTGGCAATTCGGTTAACGGTGTAGAGCTTAGGATAGGTGATATTGACGACTCCGAAGACGAGAAGGAAAAACTGACCGCCGCGCTTGGTAAAGGTTACAGGGTAAATACCTGGTATGATATGCACGAAGATCTTTATTCAGTTATGCAGGTTGAAAGATGGACTGCATTTATTGTGCTTTCCCTGATTATTGCAGTGGCGTCATTCAGTATTGTTGGTTCATTGACAATGACGGTCATAGAGAAAAAGCGTGATATAGGAATACTTAAGGCAATGGGTACAAAAAATTCAGGCATACTTAAGATCTTTATGTTTGAAGGAATATTGATCGGGGTTTATGGCACAATTTTAGGCTCAGTGCTTGGTTTGGCAATTTGTTTGGGTCAGATATATTTCAAGTTTTACCCGCTTGATGGAATGGTATATTCAATTGATGCATTGCCTGTCGATATACGTTACACTGATTTCATTTATGTTGGATTATGCGCGCTGTTAATTTCACTGCTGGCATCACTTTACCCGGCATTTAAAGCCGCAAGGCAGGAGCCGATAAAGGCAATTCGTTGGGAGTGAATATTTTTTGTCATTCCTGCGAAGGCAGGAATCTTTATTGTGATTTGATTAAATGCCAGGCAAGCAACAATACCAACATGAACGAATTTTCATCTTTCACTAAAAGTTGATTTAAAACAAATAATTTTGGATACAGCAAGAAAAGTAATAATTAAAACCACGGGTTTAACCAAGGAATACCAGGTTTCAAAAGCTGAAACACTGAAGGTATTGAAGGGTATTGATACCGAAATCTTCGAAGGGGAAGTGATAACCATTGTGGGACCCTCCGGCGCGGGAAAGAGCACTTTGCTGCACATTATGGGTACGCTTGATAAACCAACTAAGGGCGAGGTTATTTTTGACGGCGAAGACGTCTTTCGCTTAAGCAGCAATGAGTTGGCAAGATTCCGGAATACTCGTATTGGCTTCGTGTTCCAGTTCCACCACCTGCTGCCGGAATTCAGCGCCATAGAAAATGTATGCCTGGCGGCTATGATATCAGGTAAATCGATGAAATCCGTGGAGCAGAAGGCTAAGGATATACTGACCGAAGTTGGGCTTGGTGAAAGGCTGCATCACAAACCATCGGAGCTTTCCGGCGGCGAAGCGCAGCGCGTAGCTATAGCGCGCGCGCTGATAAATTCACCCAAGGTTATTCTTGCCGATGAGCCTACAGGCAATCTTGATACCAAAAACAGCGATGAAGTAATGCACCTGATATTTGATCTGCGCAAAAAGTATAACCAAACCTTTGTAATAGTAACACACAACGAAAAATTCGCAGAAATGACCGACCGTACACTAAAAATGGTGGATGGCGTTATTCAGGTTTAATGTACACATCCCCGCGAAAGCGGGGATCTATAATCACTTAGTGGTTCTTGTTAATCATTTGACATGTTATCATTCTTCAAACATTCTATCAATTTTCATTCATTTGTCATTCCTGCGAAGGCAGGAATCTTGTTTAAGGGAAGCCACAAAATTTCAGAATTAAATATTAATTGAATAAAATTATCACATATAAGATCACGTTTATTCTATTCATGATATCAATTAATATCATTACCTTTTCACAGGATACAACCAAACCAAAGACTACACCCGTAACCAAAGAAGACACATCGTATGTGCAGAATTTTATTCTTGCTGACCATAATTACCAATACATCAATAAAACATCACCCGATACACTGACTCGCCGCAGATTTTTGTGGTATCCAACAAAATCGTTTGAGGATATTTTTAATTATGTGCCGGGATATTATACAAAATTCATGGATGTTGGCCAGCTTAATCCTGTAAACTACAACCAGCAGTCTTATACCAGAACAGGCTTGCTGAGACATGGAAGACCGATTAATGATCCGCTGGATGGATCCATAGATTTTAATTTGTTTTCCAGAAACGAAATTGCTGAAATCGAATTCTCCGGGGATTACAGTAATAATATTTACGGATACAGTAATACAATAAACATTATTCAGCGGCAGCTATTTCAATTCAGACCATATACCGAGATCAGTTACTTCCAGGATAGATATGAAAACCTGTACTTTGACGGAAATTTTCATCAGAATTTGTTCCGTAAACTGAATTTTAACTTTGGTATAACTAAGCATTCCTACGATGGCCATTATACTAATAGCGATTTTGATAAATGGCTTGGCAGGTTCAACCTGACATTCGCTCCAAACAACAAGCTCAACTTTTTCGCATATGTAAATTATGCCAGGATCCAGAAAGGCCTCAATGGCGGAATTGATCCTGATACAGTTAACCTTGGAGATAAAGGCGAAGTTTTTGACGCAACTGAGGCATTTGTGTTTAACAGTGATGCATATGGAATAAAAGAAAGATTTGATGTTGACCTGGGAGCAGTTTTCAAAACCGGTAAGAATTCAATATCACTCATTCAGGTTTTTATCAGCAATTCATTCCGCAAGTACAGGGATGAAGAGAACCGCAGCAATTCCAACGGAATTTATGAAAAAAATAATTACCAGTGGATAAATTATGGAGTAAAATTAAAAGAACAATTGAGCTTTAGCTTATCCCGCACGCTTACTTTGTATTCTAATTCTGAAGGTGAGTTTAATTATACCGTTAAAAATTATAACTTCAGTTACGGAACTGAGCCTTTTTACAGGAATACTAAAAATATTGATCTTATTCAGGAGCTGACCTTAAAATATAATGATCTGTTGGTCTCCGGGTTCGTAAGGGGATTTTCTGAGGCATTTGATTATGAATATTACTCCGCCGGTTTTAACAGCATTAGCATTACTCCCGGCGCTAAAGCGGAGTATAAGCTGAAATTATCGGAAGGCGAAAACATTCTGTTAAAGCTTCAATACAGCTATAAGGATGACCATGTAAGCACTTCAGCTGTTTACAGGAACAATTTCATGAACGCGGGTACAGAGTTTTATTATTACAAAACGAGAACTTACGATTACTATTTCACCCTGATGAATTTTCCACCTTCAACCGTATTCAGAGGAGTAAATCTATTTTCTGAAATTAAAGTGTTTAAATTTAAGCTGGGATTAAATCATTCATATTCGTTCAGAAATGATCATAATATGGATAGCCCGGAAAATTACGGCAGAATAAATCTGGCATGGGAAGATAATGCATTCAGGAATAAACTCGAATACAAGATCGGTCTTGCAACCCGCTATTGGTCTGAATACAGGTCATTGTTTTATTCGGGATATTCAAACACGTTTTCACCATTCATATTTCAGTTAAATTCGATGCAAAACAGCGTTCGCATCCCCGCCAACGCCACATTAGATTTTTACATAATGGGCAGAATAGGGAAAGCTACTTTTGGATTAACATTTGAAAATATTCTGGATAGGATAATTTATAATACGGGAGTTTACCCGTTTATGGATAGGGGAGGATTCTTAAACTCAATGTCAAGATTCAACATTACCTGGAATTTCTTCGATTAACGCTTCGCAGGCAGCCATTACATCACTCACTTCAACAAGCTTAATGCATTTGAATTCATCTTTGCCGCTATAAATACATTTTACGGGTTTAGGTGAATTAAAAAAACAGGGTGAGCAGTCAAGTTCAGTACGCACAATAATATGCCTGTTTTGCCAGGGGTAAAGTTCTTTGTAGTTCGTATATGCGAATACCGCCACCTGCGGTATGGCAAGGCCCGCAGCCATATGCATCAACGCTGAATCATTGCTTACAAACAGGTGGCACTTTTCCATCAAAGCAAGTGATTGCGGCAGGTTTTTGGTTTCGGGTATTATAACATTCTCACCGCCAAGGGTTTTGATCATTTCATTTACATCCTTTTCGGTACCAAAGAGCAAAACCTTCGCATTGTACCTTTCGGTTAGCTGCTTCGCAAGCGAAGCGTATTTAATGGCAGACCAGCGTTTGTTTATGTGACCCTTAAATGTGGCTGAACCCGCATGGAATCCGATAACAGGCTTACCCTCAAGATCATTTTCACCGAAATACTTCGCTGCAAATTCAGCGTCAGCGGGTGTTAGGTAAATTTCCAATTGACCCAGTTCATCAGCTTGCATATTAGGAAATACCGCTTTTACAAGCTCAAAATTCTCAATTACGTTGTGCCTGTCTTTTACCTCGTTGACCAGAATGTTATTCAGGAAATCCAGGTTAGACTTTGAGTAATTATTGTACCTGTGGGCTATTTTAACTTTCGCGGATTCGAGATATTGAACCAGATTGTATTCCCTGCGGTTTGAAGGATATACATTGATGGAAACGTCATATTTATGTTTTCTTAATGCGAGGGTTTGTTTTAATGAACTGAGTTTTGATTGCTTAAGGAAATCAATAAAGTAAACTTTGTTTACATGCGGATTATTTTTAAACAGGTCTTCGACCGGTTTGAACATCACAACAACATCAATTATACTTTCAGGTGAATGCTTTTTTAAAAGGGCAAGCGCAGGTGTGAACATTAATGCATCACCAATACCTGATAATGCGTTTATTAATATTCTCATACCTTTATGGTGAATTAATGATTGGTTTGCACTTCAGCCTTACGGCTTTTTAAATATCACAAAATACTTATCGTTGAAATCAACTGTTGTTAATACTTCTGATTTGCCGTAAACTTTCTGATACCATTCAATACCGCGCGGTTTTTCAATTCGGTTCAGGCGCAGCTTATTGGCTAGATATACATTTTTGCCCGGGTCCCACATGGTAATAATAAGCTTCGCGTCGCTCTTAAGCGAACGCCATAGATTATCCATCGCCTTATTAAACCGTTCATCATCGGTGATATGCTGGGTCACGTCTATCATTACCCCAAGATCAAACGTGCTTTCCGGCAGCCTTACTTCGCTGATATCACCATGGATGAAGTTATATTGCGGGTACTTTTTCTGCAGATTGATTATCGATATTTCGGCAATATCATTGCCTGTATAATTCTTCGCTCCAAGTGAATTGAAAAAATCAGTCCAGTAGCCTACGCCAATACCAATTTCAACAATATTCATTTCCGGTGTGATCTCTATTCCGGCCCTTTTCATCTCGCCCATCAGTACGGTTTTTTTTTCTTCGTACATCTTTAGGTTTTCTTCATTGCTAAGCCTGTAGTGTCCAACACCTTTCAGGTCAAATGAGTTTGTTAACAGCTCATTCCAGAAGGTTTTTGGCTTATAGTTGAACATCATTTTGAAGTATATCTTTACGTCGTTATATAGTCCCATAAATTATGTGCCCGTCACCGGTTATCTGCCCAGCATTTCAGGCGCGTACTTTCTTATTTTGTTTAAATTGGCCATTGCGTTGGCTGTATCGTTCTTTTCTGCGTAGATCTGGTATAAATAATAATGCGCCATCACATTGTAATCGTCAAGCGAAACCGCTTTTTGGTAATTCTTAAAAGCTTCATCAATATTTTTCTGCTGCATGTAAATATCGCCGATCATCTGGTAGGGGGTACCCCAGCCTGCCGGACCCGCAGCCATTGCCTGCATATAAAGATTTATTGCTTCCTGTAACTTTGTTTTATCTTTGGTAGTGTTCATTGCCTGGTTGTACAGGTTCACAAATGATTTTTGGTAATTTGGGTTGGGCGGCAGCTCTGTGATAGCTGATACTTCTTCATCTGTTTTGCGTTTGTACATTATATCTGTAAAACCGGCTTCCTTTAATGTGAAATAATACGGGTAATAATATTTCATGAACTCATTGCTGGTAAATAATCCGCGCTCAGCATACGCGCTGGGCTTTATGCCCGTTGAAAAATAAATGTAATCGGGCTTGCGGCTCATAATATACTCAACATTGTAATTTCTTTCCCTCCAGCCAACATCCTTGCTTGATATCTCAGGTATAGGCATTGGATTGTGTGCTACTTCTTTATCTGTCAGCCCTAACATATCTATCAGGTTTACATCTGAATAATACGATATCGCGCCAATTGTAGTTGCTGCTACTGTCAGCGGTTTACCGTTTTGTGACTGCTTATTTTTCAGCCAGCCGGCTGTAAGCTTCATTTTTTCAACAAGCCCGTTTTCAAGTTCAGAGTATCCTTTTATGGTTTCTTTTTCTTCGCTGTATGTGTAGTATGTCGAGCCTCCAATTACAAGCAGACCCACAATTGCGCCCATTGCCATTTCACGCTTCTTATCAAATAAAGCAACCAGCATTGCAAGTCCTTCCTGCACAAGGATAAAGAACACGGGCATTATCGGTACGAAAAAGCGGTTGGGTCTCAGTACATCTCCGCCTACAAAAATTACATATATTGTGAAGACAATAAATATCATTACCAGGTACAGGTAACTGTAAAACTTTTCCTTTGAAGTGAGCGTATAAAATGCTATCAGTACAAATAACCCGTAAAAACCGTATGATTTCAGGAAGGTCCATGTGTAATCAAATCCAGTAGCGAAATACTCCAATGAAGATCCTGTTTTAGCGTAGAAAGTATTAGGAAGCAGGAAACCGTAATAGCTGTATCGCCATATCATATAAACGAGCGCGGGTCCAAGGTATAACCCTATCCAAATCAGATTATTTTTACTCAGCAGCACCTGCATAACACTTACATTTTTTTCGCGGGGCTGCCTGAGTGTGATAATTATCTTATGCAGCACAGTTACCGCAAAAATCAGGTTGCCTTCAGGTCTGGTTAAAGCCGCAAATAAGAACACCAGCGATGAAATAGGGAAGCCGTCTGAGTTTTCTTTAATTTCGCTTAGATATAAATAGATGCCCAAAGTTATAAAGCAGGCAAACAGACCCGTTTCCATTCCGCTTACCGCCCAATACGCAAACGAACCGTTTGCGGCAAGCATTGCCGAAGCAGAAAGTGTGAACACAAGGTTATAAGCCGCCCCTTTATTTTTTGGGAAGATCTTTGTTGATATGAGGTAAGTGAAAAGCAGTGTAACCAGCGATGAAATTATGCCCAGAACCTGTGACGCGCTTATAAAATTGAAACCTAAGGATTTAACCCCGGCAAGCAGAATAACCCAAAGGAAACAGGTGTAACCTTCTACGCGTTCACCTATGTTGAATACAAGTCCGTGACCTTCAGTGAAATTTTTAACATACCTGTAAGTTATAAATGAATCATCCTGAATGAAATCAAACATGCGGGCGTAATAATATAGTATTACAGCAAGTACGCCCAGACCGGCAAATCCGTACATTCTAACATCAGCGGCCATAGGCTGCTTTTGTGTTTTTACCCCGGATTTCTTAACCTGTTTTTTCTGGCTCAATTATGAAATTTAAGTTCATGTATGTATGTAACTGATACGGCAGCTTAGCTCAGCGGGAAATGAACCGCTTTGCGTGCTGCCGTACATAAAATTAAAACTATTTACCCTGTTGTCTTTGTTTCATGTTCTCAATCTTATTCTTTACTTCAGGGTTATTGGGTGAAAGTCTGTCAAGCCTGTACAATATATCCAGAGCTTTGGCGTAATCTCCCCTTGATTCGTATATATCAAGCAGCAGCTTGTATGGATTCCAGTAGGACTGGATATCGTTCGGATTTTTGTTCATTGCGTCTATGGCTTCTTTTTCCACTATGGGAGAAAGTTCATTGAATTTCGCAATGTTATCAGCCTTCAAATACTGCATTGCTACATCATACAATATTCTGTAATCGTATGGAACAATATTCTTGGGGAATAACTCTTCCATTCTGTCAAGTACCTGGTTGGTTTTAACTTTATCTCCCTGGTTTATGAATTCATACGCGAACTGCAAGTATTGTGTGCGGTAACTCTGCACAGCGTTTGTTTCAACCTGGTTAAAGAACAGGTCCGGGTTCCGGAAATTATTGAAGAAATATCCGTCCTGCGGGGTTTGGGAATATCCGGCAGGTGTTTCCATGAAATTCTTCCACATTCTTTCTGTGTTTATCCTGAACTGAGTAAGGCCATCGGCTTTAAACGGTACAATGCGTTTTGCCATACCTTCCTGAACTACGTATTCTTCGAGGCCTATGAAATTATCTTCGGTCACTGTAGCCGAAAAATACATCGGGCGCTGCCAGTTGTTGGTTTTAACAATATCAAATATCATTTGATCCTGAACCTTCACTGCCTTTACGTTTCCTGAAGCGAATGTGTAAGGCATTTTCCATGAAAGCTTGTCAGGGGTCTGGTTTTTAGCTTTTAATGAATCAGGATAAGCTGCCGGCGGAACTGTAACACTTACAACTTTAAAATCGCCCCATTGAATGGGTGAAAGGCGCTTGATCTCATCATCGCTGTAGCTTATTGGTACCTTTAAACTGCCGTAAGGCATGGAGTTCTTCATTTCATTGATATACCAGTCTGTGTTGAGCAGGCTCAGGTTAACAACCCTTACATCTGTTCTGTAGCCTTCCACTGCCTGTAAATACCACAACGGGAAAGTATCATTATCACCGTTTGTAAATAAGATAGCGTCCTTATCAATTCCCTGAAGCAGGTTATAGGCGTATTCAAACGGAACTGTGTTATCATTCCTGTTGTTGTAATGGAAATTAGTTTTAAACATCATGCCCGGAACCATAACCAAACACGCTGCAAGCACTGTACCTGAAATTATCTTTTTCATCTGAATGCTCGGGAGGCTTTCTTTTATCAACTCGAGTATTCCCATGATTCCAATACCAATCCACAGTGAATATACAAAAAACGCGCCGGTGTAGAAGTAATCTCTTTCTCTTGGCTGCGGGTCCTGCTGCCTCTGGAATAGCGCTGTGAACACACCCATAAGCAGGAACATCCAAAGGAACGTGAGACCCAGTTTCCAGTCCTTTCGGAAATGGTAGAACAGTCCGAAGAGCCCGATAAGGAACGGTATCGCTTTGAACGCCGTTGACCAGAAGCCCGCTGCCCCCACTACAAGCAATAAAATTACACTTAACAAGCTGTATAAATACTTCTGCTGTGAATAAAAATACATCGAGGCAAGCAGCAAAGCGCTTAATCCGATAATTATTAGCATTTTTGTTCCGCTTGAAGCATCCCAGCCAATACCAACATCCTGGTCGTAACTTTCTCTGCCAATGAACTGCCAGCCAAGATAGCGGTTAAACATGTGATTTATCTGCCATCTCCATAGGAAATCCATATCGCTTGTGTAATTTGCCCAGGTCCTTTTATGCATAGGTTCCTGGGAATATCTCCTTGGCCAGAAGGGAGCATCGCCGTATTGCTCACGGCTTAAGTATGATACAAGTGAAGGTAGATTTTTCGGGTCGTTTTCATCAATTGGAATATTATCAACTCTTGCCCTTAAAATTACGCCCGCATAGATTGTGTAACCAAGTATTATAAGGAATATAGCTGAAAACGCAACTGCGTGCGTTTGTTTTTTATTTTTAACAGCCCAGTAAATTCCGTAGATAAGTGCCGGTGCTATAAGTGCCGCGAACAATGTGACCGCGCCGCTATCTTCAACTTTGAAAGCTTTTATATCACCGCCAAGCCATGTTGGGAACCAGATTACTGTGATAGGGTAAACTGCAATGAATGCCACAGCCGAGACCGCAACGGCAATTAAGAATCCTTTTCTTTCATATTTGTGCTTCCTGAAATAGAATATAAAACCCGCAACCAGGATAACCTGAACAACAAGCAGATGAATACCGAGTGAAATACCTATAATGAAAGCTACCAAAAGCAAAATTCTTTCATTCCCTTTTTCATCGGCTTTTTCCCACCAGTGCATAAGCAGCCAGATACATAAACCTACAAGCATTGTGCCCAATGCGTACACTTCCGATTCCATTGCGTTGAACCATTCTGCATCGCTGAATGTGAAAGATAGCGCGCCTATTGCGGCGGCGGAATAGATCATTATCGCATCCCAGTTATTGGTGATCTCTTTTTTCCAAACTTTGATCACTGAAACTATAACAAGATATAAAAATGCCGCTGTGAATGCGGAGCTGATCGCCGCAAGAGCGTTCATCCGTATAGCGGGATTTGAACCTATAGGTATCATGGTTGCAACTTTGCCAAGCAGTATCCATAGCGGCGCGCCCGGAGGGTGCGGTATGGAAAGCGTATAAGCGCAAGCGATAAACTCACCGCAGTCCCAAAAAGAAAGGGTCTTCTGCATGGTGTACAGATAGGTAATGGCGGAAATGAGCAATACTATCCCCGCAAAAATATAGTTCAGCCTCTTATAATTCATGTATTTGGTAGAATTTTATGAAAAACAAATATATTTAATCATATGGTCAGTTTCAATGAAAAACGAAGTTTTTTGAGGGTTATTTATTTGCAGATTTTGAGGAAATGATGATAAATACTCAGCCAAAAACTAAGAGATTCGGATGAAAGTATGTGGAATTATAGTGAGAAAGTTTCTGTAAATTCCCCTCACCCCCCAGCCCCTCTCCCGGAGGGAGAGGGGAGAGGAAACCTAAAGTTTTGAGTATTTTTCCTCTCTCCTTTAACTGCCTTTGCAGTTTTCAGGAGAGGGGTTAGGGGTGAGGGCGTTCAAATTGATAACAGCTATAGAACACGGATCACACTGATTGGACGGATTTTCTAGTATTTAAACTGAGTAAATCATTAATATCGTTTAACTCGCGTTAGTTGGGAAACTTCGTATAATAAGTACTCTGCGAGGAACGTAGTGACGAAGCAGTCTTCTTTTTCCAGATGAGATTGCTTCGTCGCTAACGCTCCTCGCAAAATTTCAAGCAACAAACTAATAAAAAAAGGGACGCATAATTGCGTCCCTTAAAATTAAAAAATAGTTGCTTCTTATTTTACCAGTATCATTTTGTTTGTCTGAACAAAATCACCTGCGGTTAACCTGTAATAATATGAACCGCTTGGCAAACCTGTAGCATTGAAATCGTATTTGTATGTTCCCGGAGTTAACTCCTGGTTAACCAAAGTTGATACCAACTGACCGAGTGAGTTGTATATCACAAGACTCACATCACGGGTTTTTGCTACGCTGAATTCAATATTAGTGATCGGGTTAAACGGATTTGGATAGTTCTGTTTAAGCTCAAATTTACGCGGCACTTCATTTCCAATTTGCTGAATGCCGATTGCGCTCTGATTACCAACCCAAACATTATCAATGTTGCACCACAAACCATCTGCTGTTGTGTTCATATAATATCTGAATCCAATGTATATTTTCTGACCGGCATAAGTGCTTAGATCGAATTTATATTCGTTCCATACATTATCTGAATCAGAACTTCTAATAGTGGGTCCCAACTGAGCCAATGTTGCCGCTGGATCCTGATCAAAACAGATCCAAACCTGCATTGTATCGATATAATGAGTCAGGTTTAAACCTAATATGGAATCGGCTGGTGTTCCCAGCAGCATCCAGAATTTTAAACTATCGCCCGCCTGTATATTCAAACTATCAGTAAACACCCAATCGTCTGCAACAGGATCTCCTGCACGCCATGGAATTGACAGGCCTCTTGGAGTGAAGAAATTCGCTCTTGATTTAATGGATGCATTTACGCCCGGAAAAGTCGCGCTTGTATCTCTTACTCTCCATGTAGCATTTGGATATGACGGATTAGTTGCATCAGCATCAACAGCAACCCAGTTAGATGGTAAACTATCAGGACCTGTAAAACCTGAGGTTTCGAATGTTTCGTTCATTAACACCCTTTGTGAGTAAATAAAAGGGCTGAGTGTCAGAATAAATAATAATATTGTAATGTATTTTTTCATAGTTCCTCCGATGAAAAATAATAAATAGTTAATTGAGATACTGAAAGTTAACCATTTCTTAACTGAAAATCCATAGAAAAATAGAAATATGAGTAAAATTCTGTATTAAATTGAATTAAACATAAGCAAACGTTAAATTTGTAAACTAAACTAAATCACTACAATGAAAATAATTACAGGCGGGGCGGGATTTATAGGCAGCGCAATTTGCTGGAACCTGAATAAACAGGGGATAACGGATATTATCCTTGTTGATGAAAACACAGGCGGTTCAAAACAACAGAATATTGCGGAATTGAAATTTACTGACTACATCGATAAAGATGCTTTTCTTAAGATGGTACAAAAGGGAGCAATTAATTATAAGGTAGATTCCATTTATCACATGGGCGCATGCAGCTCAACCACAGAAAATAATATGGAATACCTCATCGAAAATAATGTGGAGTATTCCAAGTCACTTGGCAAATGGTGCCTTAGCAATAACGCAAAATATATCTACGCTTCAAGCGCGGCCACTTACGGCAACGGAGAAAATGGTTTTGATGATGATATTGATACTATCCCAAGCCTGAAACCCCTTAATAAATACGGCTTATCCAAGCAGATGTTCGACATGTGGGTGATAGAAAATAAACTGCTTGATAAATTCACAGGACTGAAATATTTCAATGTGTTCGGGCCGAATGAATCACACAAAGGTGATATGCGTTCTATGGTGAACAAGGCGTATGACCAGATAAAACAAACCGGGAAGCTTAAACTATTCCGCTCACTCAAACCGGAATATAAAGATGGTGAACAGCTTCGCGATTTTATATATGTGAAAGATGCAGTGGATATGACAGTGTTCTTTGATCCAGATACCGGAGCAGGGAAGAGCAGCACCGGGATCTTTAATATCGGCTCAGGTACTGCCTCAACATGGCTTGATGCGGCCGGGGCTGTTTTTAAAGCTTTGGGCAAAGAAATGCAGATTGAGTGGATCGATATCCCCGATAACATCAAAGATCAATATCAATATTACAGCAAAGCCAATATCACAAAGCTCCGCTCCGCCGGATATAAAAATGATGTTTTGAAATTAGAGGACTCAATAAAGGACTATGTTGAAGGATATCTGATGACAGGAAGATTTCTGGGACTATGATTGTATTCCTCCAATGTTAAATGATATGTCTCCAATGTCAAATGAATGCTTCTCTTGGAGTGCATTGACTATGCCTGACTGTTTCTGCAGTTCAATGCATGCATCAACACAGTTGNNCAATCCAAGAAAGGCAATTAATCACAGTTTGTGCAAGTTATGCTGAGGAATATCTTGTGACGGGAAAATTTCTTACTTTATGAATGTATTTCTCCATTGTCAAATGAATGCTTCTCTTGGAGTGCATTGACTAAGTCAATGCATGCATCAACACAGTTGATGCAATCCAAGAAAGGCAATTAATCATAGTTTGTGCAAGTTATGCTGAGGAATATCTTGTGACGGGAAAATTTCTTACTTTGTGAATGTATTTCTCCATTGTCAAATGAAAGTTTCTCTTGGAGTGCATTGACTAAGTCAATGCATGCATCAACACAGTTGATGCAATCCAAGAAAGGCCAAAGAACTTTGTGAACCTTTGCGCTTTGGTGTCTTTGTGTCCGCTTTATGTTCTAAAATCACCAATGAATTAACAATATTATTTCCGGAAATGAAATTGGCATTTGAGCTTTGGCATTTGGCATTATGCTTACCTGACTTGTTCCCAAACTTCGCTGATCGATTTATTCTTAAAAAAAACTGAAAATGAATTTTTTGTCCAGTCACCAAGTACCTTAAGATAGCCGAACTTCCTGTACCTGCGGGGTGATTCATACACCAGTACTTTACTCAAAAACTTAATTCTGCCTGTTCCCAGCTTTTTTATTCTGCGGTAAAGATCGTAGTCCTCGCCTGCGGCAAGAAGCTCGTTGTAGCCGTTAACTTTCCTGAATATATCGCTTCGCACCATCTGGCACTCACCCCTGCCCATACCCATCCCCGCCATATTAAGCATGCGTACATAATTATTATAGAACCCGTGGAACATCTTATCGGAAATCCGGACATCTTCAGGAAATACGTGAAACCGGCAGGTTATTGCATAAATACTGCTTTCCGAAAAGGCTGAACAGGTGTTTTCAAAGAAACTGTTTATATCTTCAAACATCGTATCCGCGTTGAGAAAATAAAGGAAACGGCCGCTTGCGGCCTTTGCACCCGCATTCCTTCCCTGGGGAATGTTCTGCTTTTCTCCGGGTATAGCATGTACAATTTTATCAACGGTATCGTTTAGCAATGAAAGTGTCCCGTCACTGCTTCCGCCGTCTGAAATAATGATCTCTATATTGTACTTTTGTTTTACCTGTGGTGTAAATTGTGCAAGCGTTTTAACGATGAGTTTCTCTTCGTTAAGTGTGGGTATAATTACGCTTATTTCCGGTGAGTTTTGCAAAGTGCAGATAACTTTTACAATGTTTTAAAAACAATGAAGCGCTGTATAACGCTTTTATACAAAATAATAGGAGTGTAAACTGAATTACACTCCCAAAATTTCTGTTGAAACAAGTAAAAACAGTTTAGCCCGCTTTTTTAAGATCAGCAACCATCTTAGCGTATCCCTTTTTCTTCAGGGTCCTGAGAGCGCTGGTGGATATCTTTAAAGTAACGTATTTACTTTCTTCCTCAACCCAGATACGTTTTGATCTTAAGTTAGGAAGCTGTTTTCTTTTTGTTTTGTTATGCGCGTGGGAAACATGATTTCCTGAAAGCGGTTTTTTTCCGGTTAATTCGCAAACTTTTGACATTGTACTATCTTCTTTTCCTGATTAAAATTCTTACAAAAATAAACTGTGCTCTGCTGCAGATTACGGTTTATATGGTTTTAATGATGTTTCATACACCTTCTGCATTCTCTCAAGAAATTTCCAGGTGCCCTTTTCGGTTTTAACTGATTCAATGAATTTTACGTTAAGCAGTTTTGTTTCTTTGCCTGTATCAGGATCAATTACTACTTCAGCTTTTTTGCCTAATTTTCCTGCTTTATCCGCAAATGTTTGTTGTTTAGCCATCGTTTTATGATATCTGAAATTGTATTAAAGCTACAAAAATAAAAGAAAAATACTTAAAAATAAAGTCCATACCACACTCCCTCGGGTGAAATCTTGACCGCAGGGGCAGGGAAGTGGTAAAAATTCAGTATTTTTTTCAATTTTTTCATGAAATCCGATTTTCCAGGCAGCTGATTAATATCCCAATCCAGCGAAAGAATCCACTCAACTTTGGCAGTTCCGCTGCCGGTTACGTGGCTGGCGTTCTTAATGCTCATTCCAACCGCCAGGGCCAGAAAATTTGGGTACAACTTCGCTTTTGTAACTTCACGGGGCAGCGCGATCATCGGATTTACGCTGAGCCAGAATGTCATGTTGGTGTAATCATCAAGCAGGTCATCCTGTCCGCCGGAGGTTTTGGATTTTATCCATCCGGGCTTAAAGCTCCATTTGAAATTCACATGCCTGAATGGTTTTACTTCTTCCTGTATGAAGGGATAAACAGCGCCGAAAACGTTTGCGCCCATATCGCCCCAGTCAAATCCCCAATTCGGCGCGAAGCCATCGTTGATCTCTATATATGTTTCATATGCCAGGGATGTTATTGCTCCGTACAGCATCGATTTCGAGGGAGAAATCCCTGCCCATTCATAAGCAACCGATGTTGCAACCGTAAAAAAATTTGCCGTGTAGATATGAGACGCTTTATCCATATTTCTGGCATAGTAACCATCTGCGGCATATTTAAAATAATCACGCTGATCTTTCCACCATGTGTTTGAATAATAAATATGGAAACCCGTAAAAACACCAGCCCCCACTGCACCAAGTATAGTGAGCTTTAACGGATCAGCTTTATACTGCTTGATCTTCCGTGGTGTACTGAAATTATGCCGGGAAACATCCTGAAACAAAAATTTGCTGCCCGTCAATTTTTCTGCTTTTATATCCCGGCTTTCAATGTTAAAATACTGTACTTTGGATCTTTCTTTCAGTTTCAGTTTGATCACGGTGTTCCTTAATGAATTTTCTCCGGAGATCAAATTCGCCGAAATCAAAAAGAAAGGAACGAATATAAAAGCTAAAATTATCTTTTTCATCAGAAGTTCACAATATAAGTTACGCCGTCTTTATTGAATCTTAAAGCCGGCAGAGGAAGGAATCTGAAATGATTGATCACATTTTTGAACCACAGCATAAATTTAGAATTTCCGGGTATGATACGTTCCCAGTTAATATCCAGCCCTACATAATAGTCAGCATATCTTTTATCATATTCCTGGTAGTGGTTCACGCCGTAACCTGTCACTATATTCAGATAGTCAGGCCAGAATTTTTTTGCCTTCTTTCCCAGGAAGTCATGCACGTTCACAGAAAGCCACATGGTCTGCCCGTTATAGTCATCAAGGAAAGCGCCGTTTTTTTTACCGCTTGTAATATCTTCTGAAGGCAGGTAACTCCACTTAAAATTAAAGCTCCTTAGCGGTTTCCAGTAGAATTGAGCAACGGGGTAAAGCGCGCCGGCTACATTGCATATCTGGTCGCCCATTGAAAATCCCCAGTCAGTCGCGAACCCGTCTTCAATTTCAATATCGGTCATATAAGCAATACTGAAAGCCGCGCCAAGCCATGTTGAGGCTGTGGGTGAAAATCCCGCCCACTCAAGCGCTCCGCGGTAAATTGCCTGCAGAAGCGCGCCATCAAAAAAGTGACCGGTTTTATCGGCGCTCATTGCGTAATCCCAGTCATTTTGGAAATGGAACTTGCCACGCTGACCGCTCCACCATGCGTTCTTTTGGTAATTGTGCAGCCACCAGAAAGCGCCCGCAGTTACACCGGTAATTGTAGCCAGCTTTAAGTAGTTAACCTTGTAAGTTGGTTTGCTGAACTGACTGCCGCTGTTTTGTTTTTGTTCTGTGCTGCTTGTGGTTGAATCGAACAGCCTGAACTTCTCTTTCAGTTTGAGTTCCGGCGTATAGACCGGGTAGCTTTGCGAAAAAGCGCTCAATGAGAACATAAAGCCGACGGTAAGAATTATAGTTATTTTAAATAATTTTATCAAATAATCTTTTTTAATGAATATTCTTTTTAATTAGTGTAAGTTTAACCTAAAATCTTTGCTTATTCAATACTGTGATTTATGGTACAAATATCGTTGATAGTTATGCATTCATTGTACCGCTTGCGCGGTACAGCGAAATCTTAGTACACGACACAAAAGGA